>JAGBGX010000009.1 GCA_017935745.1 Treponema sp.
CTCCGCGCCAATCACTTCATCGCACACATCGCTGATGAACACGCCGCGCCTGCCGTCCGTTATGCTCCGCAGCTTTCCGCTCCAGTCCGCTTCCGGCGCGCCCCACGAAAACCGGCACTGGTAGACAAGCACAAAGTCGTACTCCGAAAGCCGCGCCAAAAGCAGCTGCACGAACTGCCAGTCCATCGGTCCGCATATTATGATTTCGCCCTCGTGCCAGCTTCCGCCCGCCGCGCTTGTGAGAAAGTCCTTGAATTCCACGAGGCTCCGCTGCATTCCGCAGGAAAGCTCCGCCGCCCCGATGAGGATTGCGTAACGGGTCATTCAGCTAAAATCCTTTTCGCCCGATGCACACACAGTATCGAACACTGCTCCAAATTCTGTGATAACACGCATTTTTCATAACAGTATACTGTCAACTTTTTACACTATATAGCAGTTAACTGTAAAATTCAAGCACAAAATGACAGTATTTTGATACGGTACAAATAATATGGATTTTCGGTCGCGATTAAGAGAGGAGATTGCATTTTCAGGGCTGTCGAACAAGGAAGTGGCGGCGCGGGCGGAAATCACAAAGCGCGCCCTAGACAGCTATGTCAGCAGCCAGTCGTGTATGCCGTCCGCAGATGTCGCCGTGCGCCTTGCAAAAACGCTGAACACGAGCGTTGAGTATCTTGTTACCGGCGAATCTGCCGCCGCCCAGTCCGCCAAGGCAAAGGAAAACGGACGGCGGCTTCTGCACATCTATTCCTCCCTGCCGGAACCCCAGCGGAATCTGCTGCTTTCTATCGCCGATGACATTCAGCGGTGCATGGGCAGTTTTTCAGAACAGAACGGCTGAAAACATTCTGGAAAATTCCTTTCCATCCAACCTTACTTGGATGCTGGCTTCCAGCACGGTTGGATGCTCCCTTCCCACGCGCTTGGATGCTTCCTCCGCACGGGCATCGGCACTGTTTCCGAACGCACTTGTATGTAAGCATCCATGTTCCTTTGCACGGCCGTTCCATGCAAGCTCGGAAGGACACAAGCCCTCGGCCAACCCGACCATACAATCGTTTTCAGACGAACTGGAAGAAGCATTCCGCACAATAAAGTCCCATTATTTTTTTGAGGGCTGAAAGAAAAATTGGCTTTATGAGTCCAGTATCTATTAGAGTTTCAGAACAACCCGCTGTTTTTTTGTATTTCGATAGTTACAGGTAAGAAAATTTCCATTATTGAAACTGTCCGCATGATACGATATATTTTTAGAGTATGACTTTTATTCAGGTAGTTGTTCTATGACAGAATATAATATGTATTGCGATGAAAGCTGCCATTTGGAGCATGACGGCATCAATGATATGGTCATTGGGACGGTATATTGCCCGCAGGAAAAAGCTCGTGCTATTAATGATGAAATTCGTAAAATAAAAAAAGGACATGGAATTTTATCTTCCAATGAATTGAAATGGACGAGAATAGGTAATTGCAAAAGAGATGTCTATATAGAACTTGTAAATTATTTTTTTTCTGAGGAAAATCTGCATTTCAGGGCGCTGCTTGTTCCTGAGAAATCGAAGCTGCGGCATAAACAGTTCAATCAAACACATGATGATTTTTATTACAAGATGTACTTTGATATGCTGAAAACCGTTTTAGAACCCCAGAATTCTTACAATGTATACATTGACATAAAAGACACTCATTCCGCGGAAAAAGCTGCCCGCTTGCATACGGTTCTGTGCAATTCAAAATATGATTTTTCAGCCAAGATTATAAAAAAAGTTCAGCCGATACGTTCTGATGAGGTTGAAATAATGCAGATTACAGATGTTTTTGTTGGTGCCTTTGCCTATCACAACAGAACTTTTTGTGATTCTTTGCCACGGAGCAGGACAAAACAAGAGATTGTAAGGCTGATACAAGAAAAATCCGGGTACTCACTTGAAAAATCCACCCTGTACAGAGAAAACAAGTGCAATCTTTTTGTATGGAGAGCCAGGGATGAGAGGTAATGAATGCTGGCTGCCCTCTATTATTGAATATGACGGCAATTCTGGTTGGGAAGAATATGATGCACAGATATATTCAATATATAAGCAAGATTTCATTGATTCCAAACCCGTCCTGCATGGCAAAACGGTTACTGTAAAGCATTATCCGAAAATTCATGAATATGAAGAATCCTATATCCATATAACGTGCAAAAATTATGACGGCACAAAAAACAGGGATCCAGATTTACGCCGTTGTGAGCGCATAAAATGGGTTCGTGCGTTCCTTGAGCATTATGACTGCAAGAAAGAATGCACTGCCGACTGTTCAGGAATAAAAGTTTGGAAAGAACCGTACCATAGTAAGGATAGAATTCATTTTCTCTTTGAAGAAGAAAAATATATGGTTGTTGTTGAAGATAGAAAACGCTTCTATTTGCTCATCACTGCATTCTACTTTGATTACCCGCACGCACTGGAAAGAGAATTGAAAAAATATGGGCGGTATAAAACAGGGAACGCCATCTTTTGATAACGTCCCCGAAAACTCCTTCTGCATAAGCAGATGAGATACATAAAATATACTCTATCCTTGCAAAAGATGTCAAGTTCATTTGCACCGTCAAAAAAAAACACTGTACCAACTATTCTAGCGTGTGTGTTCCGTTATCACTGCACCACAAACTGTGGAGATATTTTATGAGCATTGAAAGCACGTTGCCCGTTCTTTTGGCGGCGGAGCTGGTTCTTCCGTTTCTTTTGACTCCGGCGTACAAGGACTACAGCCACCTAACGCAGACAATGAACGTTCCGGGGAACAAGAAGCCATCGCTGCATTTCATCTACAACATCCGGCTTGTCGCGTTCGGGGCGGTGCTGCTGCTTTTTGCCGTCCGTTATGCTGCGAAGCTTCCCGCTCCAGTCCGCATCCGGCGCGCCGTGCGAAAACCGGCACTGGTAGACAAGCACAAAGTCGTACTCCGAAAGCCGCGCCAAAAGCAGCTGCACGAGCTGCCAGTCCATCGGTCCGCATATCATGATTTCGCCTTCCTGCCAGCTTCCGCCCGCCGCGCTTGTGAGAAAGTCCTTGAATTCCACGAGGCTCCGCTGCATTCCGCAGGAAAGCTCCGCCGCCCCGATGAGGATTGCGTAACGTGCCGGTTTGGCTTCCGTTAGTGTTGCCATAGGCAATAGTATACATTGCTACAAGATAATGTTCAAGTATTGCTGATGGCAATATTATTCAAATAATGACAGATATTCTTTTGGTTTTAGGGGGAAATATCCGCAAATTCAGGAAGGAATTCGGGTGGACGCAGCAGTTCCTTGCGGAAAAGGCGGGGATTTCCGTTCCGTTTATGACGCAGATTGAGCTGGGGCGAAAGTCCGCCTCCCTCGAAGTCATACAGGGTATTGCCGCTGCGCTTGGCGTTCCCTACTGCCGGCTTTTTGACGAGCCGGAGCCGGACGCGCCGCCCGCCCGGAATTTGTCATTGCTTGAACGCCGTCTTTCCGATTCCATCATGGGCATTATCCGCGAGGAATTTTCGCGTTTCTAGCGGAAGCTGATTTCCGCCTTCAGTCCGCAGATGTGCGCGGAACGAAAACAGGCGGAACACAACAGAACTGAAAACTCATTTCCTGGACATGCTGATTCTTTTAGGCTCCATTCATACAAAATCTGTATGAGCGGAGCATTTTTTTAAGGCTCGCAAGCGGAAAAAAAATTCCCCGCCTGCGTCATCAGGCGGGGAATACCAAGCTCTGCAAACAGTCCGTTCAGCTCGTCAAGGACGTCCTGCCTGAATGCGTGTGAGCGGCGGTGTTCGAGAAACCATGCGGTGATGCAGTCCTGCGCAAGCGACGGCGAGAGCCGCCAGCCCAAGTCCGAAAGAAACGCGTCCGCCTCCTCCTTCCCGAACGAAAGGAAGATGCATGCGGCAAGGAGCGCCTGCTTTGTCGCGCCGGTGCGCCGGTAGGTGCGGAGCATCCGCTCGCTTATCATGCACACCGAGCAGAAATTGCGCCACGTTCCGCTGTAATGCTCACGGATTTTTTCATAGAGGTCGCCGCGGGGGCGGAGGGAAATTCCTGCCGAGCGGGCAAGGTCTTCGCAGTCCGCTTCGGAAAGGCTCAGGACGGTGCGGGATTTTTCGACTGCCGCAAGAATGGAGCGGCGCGTCAGGAGGGAGTACGGGCGGGACTCCCAGTAGCAGACGAGCTGGCGGGAGCAGCCGAGGCGCGCGTAGGTGTCGCGGATCAGGACGCCGCTGTTTTTTTATGCGAGGCCGCGAGCGCGCGGAGCCTCCCTGCAAAGCTCTGCTCAAGCACGATATCATGCTCGCAAAGCCAGCGGGCAATCCGTTTTCTGTCCGCCGTCTGTGTGCTGTGCAGAATGTCTGCACTGTCTTTTGTGAATGTGTTCATGCATACAATTGTATGCACTGTCCGGGGAATCTGTCAAATGTTCTGCGGGGAGAAGAGCGGGGCGGAATCAGCCTCTTGATTTTTTCTTTTTTTCAAAAATAATTTTTCTGATTTTTTTGTTCCAGACGTTTGGCAAGATACAAAAGGTGCGCTGCGTCCTCTTCGCTCAGGTTGCTCAGCGTTTTTTCGAGCTCGCAGATGCAATGGCGGCCGTCCGTTTTTTGCGGCAGAGCGGAACGGCGGAGTCCCAGAAGATTTTCGAGCGGAACACCTAAAAATTCGGCAATCCGCAGCGCCTTGTCTGCGGACGGAATGCCGTTTCGCGCCTTTCCCTTGTCAAAATTGCTTGCGTTTATTCCCACCGCCTCCGCAAGTTCCTTTTTATATCTTCCCTAAATTGACCCTTACGGTAAGCACCCCGGAACAGAAAACATGGAACTGGGGTATTGATTCAAGCAAAGTGATACTCAAGCAGTAATCCGCCTGTGCCAACTTTTTGGCACGGGACTATGAACTGCACGTTACAAACAGCTGCGCGCTTTCAGCGGCTGCTTTTCATCAAGCGCGCTTCGTATTTCCTGCCTGATTTCCGGCAGGATGACCGCAGTGATTTTTTCGGCAAGTTCGGCGGTGTCTATTTTCGTGCAGTCCGTCCCCTCGGCAGAAAACAGCGTGTACGAGTCGATTTCCAGTGCGGCGGCAATCCGCTCGATAAAACTGATGGACGGAAACCTTTTTTTCGTTTCGATTTGCCCGATGTATGCGGTGTCTGTTCCGCAGCGTTCCGCGAGTTGCTCCTGCGTTATGTGCTTTTCACGGCGGAGCCGCTTCAAATTGTTTGTAAAAATGTCCTGTAAGTTCATATTTTATATTCTATATGCTAATAAAACTTGAAATAATGAGCGGTATGCTATAAAATATTAGCAATAAGCATATAAAAATGTGCTGATGATTTTTTATCAGCCGCCTTCCCGCAAAGAACGGCGTGCTGGCAGGGCGGAATGCCCGGTTTTTAGGAGGAAACGATGAAACGAATTTTTGGAAAAAAAGCGGCGGCCGCGGCAATTGCGGTGCTGATTTCGGTAAGCCTCGTCTGCACAGGCTGCTCGGACGGCGGAAGCTCCGGCGGCGATGATTCGGGCGGAACTTCTGGCGGCGAGACGGGAGGCGGAACAGAAAAACCGACAATAGCCGACGGAACGTATTGTGATGGTATGCTGACGGTAGAAAATGGAATTGTAACAAAGTGCGATCCGAGTGCAACTGGGACTATTGAAATCCCGGAGGGCGTGACGACGATTAGCGAGAGCGCATTCAAGGGATGCACGAGCATGGAAAGTGTAATAATCCCGGAGGGCGTAAAAAATATTTATAGGGGGGCTTTCAAGGATTGCTCAAGCCTGACGAGCGTGACAATCCCTGCAAGTGTAACGCTGATAGGGGATTTTCGGACTGGTGGTTCTGATCTAAAAATCCCTGGAGATGTATTCGTTAAATGCAGCAAGCTGAAGATAACAGTGGATGAGAACAATACGGTCTATTCTTCCGATAACGGAATTCTTTACAATAAGAATAAAACGAAGCTGCTTGCTTATCCGTCTGCATCAGGAAGCGTGACAATCCCCAACAGCGTAACAGAAATCGGCGAGTATGCGTTTCAATGGTGCGAAAGTTTAACTGACATAACGATTCCCGACACCGTGACGAAAATCGGCCAAGGAGCGTTCTCTAGGTGCGGCCTGACGAGCATAACAATTCCAAACAGCGTGACAGAAATCAGCGACAACACGTTCTCCATTTGCGAAAGCCTGAAGAGCGTAACGATTCCTGACAGCGTGACAGAAATCGGCTACAATGCGTTTCTCTCCTGCGAAAGCCTGACGAGCATAACGATTCCCGACAGCGTAACAAAAATCGGCAAATCTGCGTTCTCCAGTTGCGATAGCCTGACGAGCATAACAATTCCAAACAGCGTGACAGAAATCGGTGATTACGCATTCTGTTATTGTAAGAGTTTGAAAAGCGTAACAATTTCTGGCAGCGTAAAAAAGATCGCTAACAGTGCGTTTTCGGCGTGTGATGCTCTTACGAACGTAACGATATGTGACGGCGTGACAGAAATTGAAAATATTGCGTTCGAAGGTTGCAAAAGCCTTACAAGCGTGACAATTCCCGCAAGTGTAACAAAAATCGGCGGCTATGCGTTCTGGAATTGTACAAGCCTGACGAGCGTAACAATCCTCGGCAACACGAAGGAAATAGATGACAAAGTGTTCACCTCTTGCCGGAAGTTGAAAAACATCTACGTGATAGACGCAGCTGAAAAAGCAAAATGGACTGAAGAAAAAATCGGGGAGTCAGGCGTTGATGTAAAAATCATCGGAAAATAAATTCCCCTGTGCCGGTTTTCCGGCACAAAACTGCAAAGGAAAATGTATGGAAGAAGAAAAGAAAAACGAAGAAACCGAGCCAAAAAAAGCAGATGAAACAAAGCCTAAAAAAGACGATGCAGAAAAACTTGAGTTGTACAGGTTTGTGCATTCATTTTCGGAAGTGGCGCTTAAAAGTGAAATGACGCGGAAATCACAGATTCTCGACCAGTCGCGGACAATACAGACGGTATTTTCGATTGTGTCGGTCGCTTTGCTTTCGCTTGTCCAGCCGTTGTTTTCTGCCATTGCAAAATCAGGGGAATATATGCGGTGCCTGACGATACTGTTTTACTTTGTTGCGTTCGGCATTCAGATTGCGGCTCTGATTCTTGTCGGCATCGCACAGCACAGAAGAACGCTGAGTTATTTTCCTTCGCCAAAAAAACTGAAAGATTGTGCTCTTGAAAACTATGACGAATTCTTAAAAGACCTTGCAAAAGAAGAATTCAAAATCGATGAATTCAGTGCAATGTATGAAAGCCTTTCAAACGACAATACATATATGGTGCGGCTTGTAAACGTCGCCAACATTCTGGTGATTGTTGCAATATGCTGGGTGTTTCTGGCAGCCGCTATCATAACGTTCGTTTATTTTAAATGAGGAAAGGATATGGGAAATAAAAATAAAAAAGTTCCGCCGATTGTTATAAAACAACCGATTGTTCCGATTATTGACAGAGAACCGGACATAGCGGATGTGCCAGCAGCAGCTCTGGCATTTGAAGATATGGAAGAAAATCCGATTTTTATAGAAACGGAACATGAAAATCTAATTAACGGCGAAAAACCGGGTACAGCGGCAGCAGCGGCACTTGCAGATACGGAACAAAATCCGATTCTTATAAAAACAGAGGCTGACAGCTTAATCGCAGGCGAACAGCCGGGAATTGATTTGAAAAATTTAGGTATCGGTACATTAGCCGGAGCAGTAAAACCTGTTGTTGACCCGAAACCAAAGCCCAAATCGACCGGCGGAAACAGTGCCGGTAACGACTTTCAGCCGTAAAAAGAGCAAATACGTATGAAGCATAGAATGCTATGCAAAAAAGGAATGGAGCACAAAAATCAGCCAATACAGTCAGCGGTGATTCATTTTTCTGGCTTCCATGACATCAGCGCAGCACCTTCTGCATGATGAGTGTCTTTCCGCGCCGAGCTTTCGGAACAAAGCCGAATTTTTCGTAGAGGCGCATGGGGCCGGTGAAGTCCAGTTCCGATGTCTCCGTCCGCTGTACGGGATACGCTTCGGCGCGCTCGTAGCCGTCCTGCCGCGCGTCGTCCAGAACCCGCGCAAGCAGCGCCGAGGCGATTCCTCTTCCTCTCCAGCCGGGCGCGATTTCAAAGCAGACGATCGACTTGACTGTTCCCGCCTTGCATGAGGCGCGGTCGTCCCGGATTTCATCGTCGAGGCTGAATTCGCCGGTGCGCCAGTAGCTTTGCCTGTCGTTCGCGTTGCACCAGCCGACCGACGTCGCTCCGTCATACGCAAGGTAGCCCTTGACTTCGCCGCGCCTGACCATCCGTTCCGCCGTCTCCCGCAGCGCTTGCTTCCATCCTTCTGCGCCGCCTCCGAGCTTCCGGGACTTGCAGAAAAATTCCGAGCGGATTTGCTCCGCGCTCATGTTGAATGCAGTGCAGTAGCACGGAAAGTACGGCGAGCCGTCCGAAAACGCCCGGGTGTCAAAAAAGCCGAGATAGTCAGCCGAAAGTTCCGGGCTGAGGGCGCGTATGACAAGTTCCATGGCGGAATTATACCATGCGCGGCAGGTTTCGCCTAGGGCGCTTTTGTGCTATACTGGCGAGGGAATGAAAACCGAATCAATACACCTGTGCGCCCAAAACCGAATCGAGCTGCGGCTTTGGCTTTCCGAACATCATGACAGCGCGGGCGAATGCTGGGTCGCCGTAAAGCGCGGGCGGCCGCAGGATGACGGCACGTTCTGGTACATCGACGCGGTGGAAGAGGCGCTCTGCTTCGGCTGGATTGACAGCACCGTAAAGCGTCTTGAAAGCGGCGTTGCCGCGAACCGTTTCGCGCCGCGCAGGCCGCATTCCGCATGGAGCGAGCTGAACAAGGAACGCTGCCGCCGTCTGGAAAAGCTCGGTCTCATGACCGACGCAGGACGCGCAGTCCTTCCCGATATGTCGCCCTCCGGCTTTGCAATCGACAGCGACATACTGCGCGCATTGCAGGCCGACCAAACCGTCTGGGAAAACTTCCAGCGCTTTCCGCCGCTCTACCAGCGCGTCAGAATCGACACCATCCAAATTAAGCGGAAGCAGCCCGAGCTGTTCAAAAGCCGCCTCGAAAAATTCATAGAGAACACGCGCAGGAACGTGATGTTCGGCGAATGGAACGACAACGGGCGGCTGCTCGACTATTGAACTCGCAACGGACGAACTGTGTCAGCTTCCGAGTGAAATGTTAATTCCGACGGACGGAACAAATGAAAAGCCGGAGAATGTCTTGTCAAACTCAAAGGGATCATTGTCAATACGAATTTTTTTCCCCTCTTCATCTTTTACTTCAAAATCAACGTCCCTCGATTTGCTTCCGACTGTGTAGTAAAATCCGAGGTTTGTGTACAGACCGATCCACCTGTTGAATTTTAAAATTGTCGTCCAGTCAGCGCCCATGCGGAATCCAAAAATATCATCAGAAATTTCCTGCTTTCCGACTGCATTCCCAACAGTATAGGCGGTGTCGGAATCTAAGAAAATATAGTCCAGACCAATCATGCCTGTCATTGCGGAAACAATATGCTCCGTATGAACAAACGCTTTTCCCACGCCGAAGGTAAATGTGAACGCACCGCCGTCGCTCTGAGCATCGCTGCGTGCCGTTCCGCCGGCAATATACCACCGCAGCGCAATATTGCTGTCCGTGATTTTCATTGCGGTAAGACCCCACAGCACTTCGCTCATGTTCTCGCCGACATCATCGCACACAAAATTTCCGTGTGGAGCCGCAACATTGACTGCAAGGTTCATTTCCGCGAATGCAGCTGGAGCAGCAGCTGCAAGTACCAAAGCCGCAACAAGGTTCAAAATCTTCTTCATATTTTTCTCCCGATAAAAAAGATGGTGTATTCTACCCCCCCCGTTGTTTTGTCAAGCGTCTGCACATATCTCTTGCACAGCGAACCGGCTTCCGCTATAATTAGTATGATATTGGACTTTTTTGAATCCGCTGGAAAAGGAGCGTGCAATGATTGCGGGCAGGGAAATAAACAGGCTTGTGAATGCGTACTGCAAGCTGCGGGACAGGCAGACCGCCGTCTATGCACGGTGCGCCAAAACGCACGGGCTGACCGTGAACGAGCTGTTCATTCTGGACATCCTGTGGTTTTCGGAAGGCGGATGCACGCAGACGGAAATCTGCGGACGGCTTTCGGCGAACAAGCAGACGGTGAACGCCGTCATCGCGCGCTTTTGCAGGCAGGGCTACGTCTCATGCACGGAGGACGCGGAGGACCGGCGCAGTAAGCGCATCGCCCTGACCAGAAAAGGAAAAGCCTACGCACGGAAAATCATCCCGCCCGCCGCCGACGCGGAAAATCTCGCCATGGCGGACATGACGGCTGCCGAAGCGCGCAGGCTCGTAAAGCTCACCGCGGACTTTACGGAATATATGGAACGGCGTTTTGCCGAAATAAAGGAGTGAAAAATGGAACTGTACGAAGCAATCAGCAAAAGAAGAACGAGCAGGGAGTGGCTCGAAAAAGATGTCAGCGGCGAAACGATAAAGAGAATCATCGGTGCAGGACTGAAAGCTCCCACGCATGACCATTTGCGGAACTGGGAATTTGTCGTGCTGAAAAACGGCAGTGAAAAAGATGCCGCGCTTCATTACGTGAAAGAATGGGCGCAGTCGCACAGCGCGAACGAGATTGCAACATCTTCTTCGCCCATGCGCGCCATGTATGCGTATGCCGTGCCAAGGCAATTCCGTATGCTCGACACCGCGCCCTGCGTTGTCATTCCGTTTTTCAAATCGAACGGCGGCATATTCAAGGCTGAATACGTGAACGGACTGAATGCCTTTGCGTCCATCTGGTGCGTCATCGAGAACATCTTTCTTTCAGCGACGGCGGAAGGGCTGGGCTGTTCCATGCGCATTCCCGTCGGCGAGGAAGGGAATGCCGTGTCCAAAGCCGTAAAAGCCCCGGACGATTACATCATGCCGTGCTACATCGGCATAGGCTATCCGTCGGACAGCGCGCCGGAACTTGAGCAGCATGAATACAGCGCGGAGCAGAAAATTCATTTCGGAAACTGGTGAATGGTTTTTGAAAAACAAAAGAGGAGTAAAAAATGATTCTGAACACCGGCGCGCGGACGGATACCGTGTCGTTTTATTCCGAGTGGCTTCTGCGGCGGTTCGCGGAAGGCTTTGTCTATGCGCGCAATCCGCTGTTTCCGAACAAGGTTACGCGCTACGAGCTTTCGCCTGACAAAATCGATCTTGTCATGTTCTGCTCGAAAAACTACGCGCCGATTCTTCCGCGCCTGCACGAAATAACGGATTTCTACCGCACCTACTTCCACTACACCATCACCGCCTACGGCACGGACGTTGAGCCGCTTGTTCCGCCGATTGACGAAAGCATTCGGACGCTCATCGCGCTTTCAAAGCAGGTCGGGCGGCAGCGCGTCTCGTGGCGGTATGACCCCGTGCTTCTGACGGACACGTACACAATCGACGTTCACGCACGGACATTCGAGTACATGGCGGAACGGCTTGCGCCGCACATAGACCGCTGCATTTTTTCGTTCGTGGAGATGTACAAAAAGCTCGAGGTGAATATGCCGGAATTGATTCCGCTTTCCGAGGACGACAAGAACCGCATCGCGGAAATCCTTGGCGGCATCGCGAAAAAATACGGCATCCACATCCAGACGTGCGGCACGAACGGCGACTACTCGCGCTTCGGCATCCACAGCTCGGGCTGCGCGACGCTTTCGATTCTGGGCGCGGCGAACGGCTGCGAGTTCAAGGAGCTGAAGCACAAGGGACTGCGCGCGGGCTGCCACTGCATCGAAAGCCGCGACATCGGCGCATACGACACCTGCCTGAACGGCTGCAAGTACTGCTACGCCAACAAAAGCCCGCAGAAGGCGCGGGACAACTTCAGGCTGCACAACCCCGCCTCGCCGCTGCTTCTGGGAGAGCTTCTGCCCACGGACGAAGTAACGCAGGGAAACCAGAAGTCGCTTCTGAAACCGGCATCGCAGCAGCCGGAACTGTTCAATGGAGAAATCAAATGACAATCAGGGAAACGCAGGCCGGAAGCATCGTTACGAAAAGCAATCTTTACTACAAAAGTAGTCTTGGAAAACAGTTTATACCATGATAAAATGGTAACCAGTAATTTGACGGAGTGATAAAGTTCTATGAAAACTGAATTGTATAAAAAGCAAGTAAAGGAAAACGTTGTGGCCGCTATGCTCGATTATATGTCCGAAGATGAAGATTGTGATTATTCAAAAAAGGATGTTCAAAAGTGCGAAAGCCTGCTTTTAGAATATCTTGATAAATTGGACAATCTTGCAAATCCAACTGATGAATCAATCATGGCACAAGTTAAAGACGTAGTTCTTGCTTTAAATACATTGAATGATGAAACGGATTGCAGTTTGATTGAAACAGGTGAGCGTGAAGAGATCTGGCAGATAATTCAAGACAGTGCCGTTGAATGCGGATTGAGTTCTCCTGCGGGAGATATTACCGAAGAATGGCGTGAATGGTGAATTTCAAATTATCACATTGAAGAGAAAACGAAAAGCACCGCCCGTTCAAACAGCGCGGAGAAAAACCTTGTCATTGTGTGCTGCTTTCGGAACGCTGTTGGTTCATGTCCTTGTTATCAAAACGCTCTTTTGTATCTGTGAGATGCACTGACATACGGCAAAAAATATGCTACAATAAAAAATAGATATAACACACGGCTAGAATTTGAATATGTAGAGAACGTTTGCAAGATTCGCTCTGCTTCCGCTTGCAGCATCAGTGATATAATGGAGTCTATCGAAAATGAGCCTGCTTGATTCTGTGATTCAAACGACAAAGAGTTATATTGAAGAAATGCCGAAATCCCAGCGAAAAAGGTACGGTCAATTCTTTACGAGCAAAGAAACTGCTGAATTCATGGCCCGCTTGTTTGCTGTTCCGGCCGGAAAAGTGCAATTGAACATTCTTGACGCGGGCGCAGGTTCTGGCGTGCTGTCCGTTGCGCTGATTGAAAGACTGCAGTCGCTGCCGCAGCTTCGGCACATCCACTTGGTCTGTTATGAAAACGACCACAACATAATCGAACTGCTGAAAATGAATCTTGAGCTGGCTTGCCGGGAATCTGCGCTTCATGTGGATTACGAGATTCGGGAAGATAACTACATCCTCAGCCAGATGACGGACTATAACGGCATGATTGGCTGCGAGCCGAATCCGCTGAAATATGATATGGTGATCGGAAATCCGCCGTATATGAAGATTGCAAAGGATGCTCCAGAAGCCAGGGCAATGCCTGACATTTGCTACGGCGCGCCGAATTTGTACTTTCTGTTTGCTGCCATGGGAATGTTCAACCTTGCTTCAGGCGGCGAACTGGTATATATCATTCCCCGCTCATGGACATCGGGAGCGTACTTCAAAAGATTTCGGCAGGCGTTTTTGAGCGAAGGAGTTTTAGAACATATTCATCTGTTTGTCAGCCGTGATAAAGTGTTTGAGAATGAAAGCGTGCTGCAGGAAACAATCATAATCAAGGCAAGAAAATCAACGGACATTCCTTCTTCTGTAACAATCACTACAACGCAAAGCAACAAAGACTTCACAAATAAAACTGTTTTTGAAGCTCCATACTCCACCGTTGTTTCCGGCAAAGACGCTTATGTACATTTGGTTACAAATGAGCAGGACGTGGAAACGCTTGAGCTGCTCAACAGATGGACGGACACATTGCCGGATATCGGACTGAAGATGAAAACAGGACTGACGGTTGACTTTAGAAACAGAGAGGCTTTGTGCAATGCAGCAGAAAGCCAGGCAGTTCCTCTTTTCTATTCACAGCATATACAAAATGGAAATGTCGTTTTCCCAATTGGAAAAGAGCATGAATATATCGTTACAAAGCGGGAAGGATTGCTGCAGCCAAACGTGAACTATCTGTTTGTAAAACGATTTACTGCCAAGGAAGAACACCGGCGCCTGCAGTGCGGCGTGTATGTGGCAAAAAAATATCCTGCCTATTCACAAATCAGCACGCAGAATAAAATCAACTTTATCGGCGGTCTGAACGATTTGCCGGAGTGCATTGTTTACGGATTGTATGTATTGTTCAATTCCACCCTTTACGACAGCTACTACAGGATATTGAACGGCTCCACCCAAGTCAATTCCACGGAAATCAATTCCATGCCCGTTCCGCCGTTAGAAATCATAGAACTGATGGGCAAAGAATTGATAGAATCAAAGGATATGACGGAATCAAGTTGTGATACAATTTTAAGGAATTTCATTTATGAGCAAAATCGAAGAAGCGAAAGAGATACTGAAAGAATTGCAAGTGCCAGCTAAACAGCAGGCAGATTTGTGCTGCCTTGTTCTTCTTGCTATGGCAAACATAAAGGAAACTGATTTGTGGACTGACGCAACGAACAGATGGATTCGCATTCATGATGTTATTGCGTATACGAAGGAAAACTATGACATTGTATATGCAGAAAACAGCCGGGAAACGTTCCGAAAGCAGGCCATGCATCATTTTAGAAACGCTGCATTTATCGAAGACAACGGAAAAGCGACCAACAGTCCGAATTACCGCTACCGTCTGACGGGCGAAATGCTTTCTCTCATACAAAAATACGGAACAGCCAGCTGGGAATCAGAAAAGCAGCATTTTTTGAACGCTCATGAAACGCTGATTTCCCTCTATGCGTCCAAGCGGTCAATGCAAAAAATACCCGTCCAGATTAACGGTGAGCATTTTACCTTTTCACCGGGTAAACACAATGAACTGCAAAAAGCAATCATAGAAGAATTCGCTCCTCGCTTTGCGCCGAATTCCGAGTGCCTGTATGTCGGCGACACCACGGAAAAGGACTTGGTAAAAAATACGGAAAAACTGCAGGAGCTTGGATTTGCAATCACGCTTCATGATAAAATGCCCGATGTCGTCCTCTATTCCGAAGAAAAGAAATGGCTGTATTTTATCGAATCCGTTACGTCTGTCGGACCGATGGAACCGAAACGGATAAAAGAAATTGAAGAAATGACCGCAGGCGTTTCAGCAGGAAAGATTTATGTTACTGCGTTCCTTGATTTCAAAACGTTCAAGAAGTTTTCGGAATCGCTGGCTTGGGAAACCGAGGTTTGGATTGCGGATATGCCGGATCACATGATTCATTTGAATGGAGACAAATTTTTAGGTCCGAGATAATAGAGCAAAGGAATTTTTTAGAATGAGGATACTTGATTTTATTGAAAAAACAGAATTGACTGGAAAGAGCGAATATGAAAAAGCAAAACTTCTTTGCTATTTTCATTATTAAAGAAAGCTTTGAGCAGGTATTTTCTATGTCGCTCATTTCTGATTTATTTGTGCAATGTGGCTTCAATGTACCTAACAGTTCGAGATTAAAAAATAAATTAACTAAGGGAAAAGAAAAAGCGTTTGTTCTTTCCAAAGAAAAAAGTGCTATGATAGAATTTATTCCTGCAATTTTGCAAGACATTGAAAGAAATTATGCAAAGTTATGGCAAGATTATATTTCTATCGAATCAAGTAGTGAAATAATTGATGAACAAAAATTTATGGGAAAACGAAATTATTTAGATCAGTTAATCCGTCAAATAAATCATTCCTATGCAAATAATTGCTATGATGCTGCGGCGGTTTTGATGCGGAGATTGTTTGAGGTTTTGCTTGTTCTGTCGTATCAAAAACTCAAAATAGATAATCAAATAAAAGATTCCACTGGAACTGGATATATTATGCTTGAAGGCATAGTTAAGAATGCTAAAAATAACCAAATATTAAGACTTTCACGAATTAAAAATGAGTTTGACACATTTCGTAAGGTTGGCAATTTTTCTGCGCACAACATTACATATACAGCTGGAAAAAAAGACATAGATGATATTAAACTAAATTATCGGGTTATGCTCGAAGAATTATATAATAAAGCGGGGTTAACAACATAATGGGAGAAAAATCAGAAATTCGTGTAAAATTTGAAATTGGTGAAATCAAATTCGAAGCCGAAGGGTCGGCGGATTTGGTTGAAAGAGAAAGAAGCATTTTCAATAATACTCTTTTGCCGGCTGCAATTGATGCAATAGTACGCACTCGTGGTATGGTACAAAGCGTTCAATACTCAGAAGGTCAAGATACGCAACAATCTCTTTTGGCTACATCAAGTAGTATGTTGTCTGAAAGTGCTACTTTGGATTCAAATACAGATTTATCGCTTACAACTCTTGCATCTTTTATTAAAAAGTATGGTTCACTGTCAGAACAAGATTTTGTACTTTTTTCAGCATATTTTGATGAAAAAAAGAATCACGCAAGTTATTTCACTAAAAATGAAATTGAAAAATACTACGACGATGCAAGAAGGTCAAAACCCACAAATATGAGTATGTGTTTAACTAACCTGGCTCGAAAGAAGTTCATAATAGATGCAACAGATGTTGAGCAAAAGCTTCCTAAGCCATATCGAATTTCAAGTAAAGGATTTGAATATATAAGAACTTATACTCCAAAAGATGTCAAAGAAAAGAAATCATCGAATAAACCCCATAAACAACGGGCAAAGGTAAAGTCAGTATATGCTGATATTAACTGTGATGAATTAAATTTGGATTCATACCCATCAATAAAATCCTTAAGTGATTTCAAAGAAAAAATGATGCTTATTCTTTATATCATTACAAACGAAGGCAAGGGAGAGTGGTTTACAACAACTGATGTTCTTTGCCTTATGACGGATATTTTTGGCGAATCTGCAACTAAAGATAAGGTAAATGGAGTTTTTAAAAGAGAAAAAAGTTGGTTTAAATCCGAAAATGTCGATGGAAATAATAAGTTAGTGTATAGAAAATTATTGAGTGAAGCTAAAAGTTTTGCCCAGTCATTAGGAAAAGATGTTACTGGTTGATATGCAGAAAATATGCTATACTGCGCAAATGACGACGGCGCGGCGCATTCAAACTACAATTTGCGCCGCAAACGAGCAACGTTTTCATTTTTTTCAGAAACTGAAATTTATTTGCGGAAATAAATTCAGAAATAAGTCGCCAACGCAGAAAAAATTGGAGTTTTGAAAGTTTGAAATTTTTCAAAAGTCCAAATTATAACCGAACCGATTTGAAATAAGAAGCAGACTCGAAGCGTTATCAATTTGAGAAAATGCAAAGCGTTTTGGGGAAAAACGTTTGCGAGTTTTTCTTTCAGAAAAACTCGGAAGCAAACCTGTGGTTTGCGATGCAAGCCGCGAGGCTTGCGACAAAAGCCGCAACGAAATTGCACGGAGAATGCCAGATGCAAAAGAATGAAAGCGCGCAGTATGCTATACTGATTGCATGATGCAAGACGCACAAGAACAACTGAACCACAGCCTGCGCTCGCTCCGTCTGGGCGGCGGCGATTTTGCCCTGCCCGAAGGAACTGCGCCGTACATCTTCTTTGTCGCCGACGGCTCGGCGCGGTTGCACACGCCGTCGGGAATCCTCGACTACGTTGCGGGGCAGTATTCGGTTTCTACTATTGATATGCCGTTCCGCGGGGAAATCGTGGAGCTGTCCGAGCATGGCGATTTCGTCGCGCTGTCGGTCGCATTTTCGGCGGACGACGTGTTTTCCGTTCTGATGTCGCTCGAAGGAAATCTTGCCAAGGAAATCGCGCGCGGAAAGCTTCCGGCGGCGTTTGTGGAGCGGGCGGACAGAAACGTAGCGGACTGCCTTGCCCGGCTTGCGGCGCTGCTGGACGACGGACGGTCGCTTGCGTTCATGGCGGAACACCTCAAGCGGGAAATCCTTTTCAACGTGCTGTGCGGCCCGTGCGGAAGCAGATTCTTGCAGAGCCTCATCGGAACGAATCAGGACGGCGAAATCTTCGGCATCAATTCGTGGATAAAGCGGAATTTCAAGGAAAGCTGGACGGTCGAAGACATCGCGAGGCGGAACAACATGAGCGTGTCGGCGCTGCACAAAAAGTTCAAGGGCGCAATCGGAATGGGACTGCTGCAATGCCAGAAGCGGCTGCGGCTTTCCGAGGCGCGGCGGCTGATGCTGAACGGCGAACTGAACGTAACGGACGCGGCGATGGAAGTCGGCTACGAAAGTGTGTCCCAGTTCATCCGCGACTACAAAAAAATGTTCGGCTGCCCGCCCAAAGACGACGTAAAGAACCTGCGCGCGCGGTTTGCAGGAACAGACAAAAAATAAGGAGAATCGGGCAAGCGAAACAAAATTCCGTTTGGTACAATTTCCTCAAGTTTGCGTTGCAAACTTTATTGACTTTTTATAGGAGTTTTCTATGATTCTAACAGACGAACTGTGCGATGCGTTGTGTGCCGCCGCACGGGAAAAAAGCAAGGAAATCGGAATCGACATCAGCTTTGCCATCAGCGATGAAAACGGCCTGCCCCGGGCATTCCGGCGTTACGGGGACGCGCTGGTTCTGAGCATCACGCTTGTGCCGGGAAAGGCGTACACCGCCGCCGTTACGCAGTGCAGGACGAAAGACGTTGCCGCGTGCGCGAAGGAAGGCGGCCCGCTCATGGCAATCCAGACGAACGACCCGAAAATCACGCTCGTCGCCGGCGGCTATCCGCTGTTTGCGGACAGAAAAATTGCGGGCGGAATCGGCGTGGGCGGCGGCACGGAAGAACAGGACTGCGCCATTGCCGAATACGTCGTCTCCGTGTTTGACAAGATGGCGAAATAATGCAGTCGCCGCCGGTTTTGAATTATTCAGGGCTATCGGCGAGCATACAGAAGACAAAATTCCGCGCGGAAGGAGGCGGCAGAATGACCGCAGACGAAACAATAAGCTGGTGCCTTGAAAACCTTGACGGCGTTGTTCTAGTGAACAGCTGGGGCGAGCGCGGAATTTTCTACAATCCCGGCGGACGGCTCAAGCGCGGCGTGTATGTCCTGACCGTAAAGGAAAAGGACGGCGAGAACGACCGCTCCTCCTGCCTTGACCGCGAGGGAATGTTCCGCGTGAATGTGGGCGTGCGGAAGCAGACTTTTGTGCGTCTGTTCGGAACGATTCCCGCGCGTCCGCACAAAGGCGGCGTTGTCTCCATGGATGTTGATTTTACGCAGACCGATACAATCATGCCGCATCCCGTGTACGCATGGATGGGCTGGCTGTGCTGCCTCAATCCGTCGGACAAAACATTTGAAGCGCTCAAGCCGCTCATCGCCGAAGCGCACACCTACGCAAAGGAAAAATTTAATCGGAAGAAAAAATGAAGAAAGTGTGTTATACTATCCTATATATTATGCAAGTAGATTATAGCAGGCTTTATTGCAGACTGTAACCGCCGGAAAGATGAACGTACATTATAAAACAGAGGGCAACAATGGAAGCAGCAAACGGTGAAATGATAATTTACAATACTGACGACGGCAAGGCTGATGTTCGCCTGTATTCCAAAGACGGCGTAATCTGGATGAACCAGCAGCAGATGGCGCTGCTTTTTGACACCTCCAAGCCAAATATAAGTATGCACATTTCCAATGTGTTGCAAGATAACGAATTAGATGAAAATTCAGTTATTAAGGATTACTTAACAACTGCCGCTGACGGCAAAAATTACAATGTGACATACTACGCGCTTCCGATGGTGCTTGCGGTGGGATTCCGTGTTCGGAGCGTACGCGGAACTCAGTTCAGAAAGTGGGCGAACAAAAACCTTACAGAATTTTTGCAGAAAGGTTTTGTAATGGATGATGAACGCCTTAAAAATCCGGACGGCCGTCCTGATTACTTTGACGAGCTTCTTGAGCGAATCCGGGACATCCGTGCAAGTGAAAAACGCTTTTATCAGAAAGTCCGGGATTTGTTTGCTCTTTCTTCTGATTATGATTCTACGGACAAGGCAACACAGATGTTTTTTGCAGCTACACAAAACAAACTGATTTATGCCGTTACTCGTCAAACTGCCGCAGAACTCATTTTATCCCGCGCTGACAGCTCCAAACCGAATATGAACCTTACAAGCTGGAAAGGAAAAATAGTCCGTAAGCAGGATATTTACACAAGCAAAAATTATTTGACAGAAGATGAACTTGATTCTTTAAACCGAATCGTAACAATTTTTTTGGAAAGTGCAGAGTTGCGCGCAAAAATGCGAAAAGACATAACAATGCATTACTGGGAAGAAAATGTAGACAAACTCATAGCCGACCACGATTTGCCATTGCTGGAAGATAAAGGGCATTGTTCTAACAAGCAGATGGAATCAAAAGTAGAAGAAATGTATATTGAATTCGATAAACGCCGCAAGGCTTATGAAGCACAGGAAGCCGACCGCGAAGATGAGGCAGATATGAAAATGCTGGAAGAGGCGGAAAAGATGGTGAAGAGACATGATAAAATACTCACAAGCAAGTAGTAATACGATAAAATGAAGAAGATAAAACGGATTCCTGACAACAGTATTCCATTTTTTTTGTAAAGACGAAATTTTTTGGGGAGAGAATGATAAAATGAAGAATGATGAAAAAACACTGGTGAAATGGAAAAAGCGGAAGGCGAATACAGAGAGTATCAGGTAAAGACACCAAATAAACAGGAGAACACACTATGACCAAACCAAAATTTGAAACACCGGATATGACTCAGAAAAATATAGAAAAAATTGCACAGTTGTTTCCAAACTGTATTACAGAATCAAAAGATGAAAACGGAAAACGTAAGAAGGCTGTAAACTTTGAACTTTTGTAGCAGATGCTCAAGTGTGATATTGCAGATAAAGATGAAGCATACGAATTTACTTGGGTAGGCAAAAATGCCGCGATTGTTGAAGCAAATAAGCCTATTAGAAAAACTCTGCGCCCTTGCAAGGAAGAATCTGTCGATTGGGACACCACAGAGAATCTTTATATTGAAGGGGACAACCTTGAAGTTCTTAAGCTTTTGCAAGAAAGTTATCTTGGAAAAGTAAAGATGATTTATATTGACCCGCCGTATAACACAGGAAATGATTTTATTTATAGAGATGATTTTACTTCAAGCAGGGAAGAATACGAAGAAGAAGCAGGAACTTTTGATGATGAAGGAAATCGGATGTTTAAGAATACTGATACAAATGGAAGATTTCATAGCGACTGGTGTTCAATGATTTACAGCCGTTTGTTGCTTGCGCGCAATTTACTTTCTGATGACGGCGTGATTTTTATTTCAATTGATGATAATGAACAGGATAATTTGAAGAAGATTTGTGATGAAGTGTTTGGGGAAAGTAATTTTATTGCACAGTTGATTTGGGAAAGGGCATATTCTCCCAAGAATGACGCAAAATACATATCAAATAGTCATGACTATGTTTTGATGTTTGCAAAAAGCATTGATAATTTCACTATAGGAAGATTGCCAAGAACAGAAGAAGCAAATGCGAGGTATTCAAATCCAGATAATGACCCGCGAGGAATTTGGAAACCCAGTGATATGTCAGTTAAAACTTATAATTCTGAATGTGATTATCCTATTACGACGCCCTCGGGGCGTGTAGTAGAGCCTCCAAGATAACAGAATTTGGTTTGGGTCAGATGGTGCTAGTGTTCCATGTATAAAAAGATTTCTTACTGAATTAAAGTTCGATGGAATGGCTCCGACATCAATTCTATTTTATAAAGATGTTGGTCATAGCCAAGAGGGTGCAAAAGAGGTTGCTGCAATTCTTGATGGGGGATTTTTTAGCGGTCCGAAGCCACAACGTCTAATGAAACGACTTTTGACTCTTGCAAATCTGAATGACGATTCACTCATTTTGGATTTTTTTTCGGGTTCAGGTTCAACAGGTCATGCTGTTTGCTCATTTAATGAAGAAAACAAAAAACACTGTAAATTTATTCTTGTTCAGATGCCAGAAAAATGTGACGAAAAATCTGAAGCCTACAAAGCAGGCTACAAAACAATCTGCGAAATTGGCAAAGAACGCATCCGCCGTGCAGGAAAGAAGATTAGTGAACAGTGGTTAGTTGACAGTGGACAGAAAAAAGGAGGCAAGAATGGCTGTTCAAAGTTACAAGGAATTGCTGATATGGCAGAAGGGAATGCAGATTGCGAAGGAGATTTATTCACTGGTGAAGAAACTTCCCAAGGAAGAGATTTATGCTCTATCCGACCAAATGAGGCGGGCAGCAGTGTCGATTCCGTCAAACATAGCGGAGGGGCAGTCAAGGAATTCAACGAAGGAGTTCATTCACTTCCTGTCGATAACGAACGGCTCAAAGGCGGAACTAGAAACACAGCTTATTCTTTGCAAGGAAATCGGATATCTGACGGAAGAGGAAATTCAACCAGTGATGAACTTGTTGCAAGAGGAAAGCAAAATGCTTTATACGATGAAAGCAAAACTGACAACTCACCACTAACTACTATTCATTGTCCACTAGACACCGGTTTCCGTGTTCTCAAAGTTGACGACACTAACATGAAGGACGTTTACTATGCTCCTTCAGAATATGACCAAGGAAAACTTGACGGACTTGAAAGCAACATCAAGGGAGACAGAAACGATTTGGATCTTCTTTTCGGTTGCCTTTTGGATTGGGGACTTCCGCTTTCACTTCCATATACATCAGAAAGTATTGGCAAGTTTACCGTTCACACATATAACAACGGTGATTTGATTGCCTGCTTTAATGAAGATGTTTCAGAAGACGTTGTAAAAGAAATTGCCCGCAAGAAGCCATTAAGAGCAGTGTTCCGTGACAGTTCTTTCAGCAACAGCGCAAGTAAAATCAATGTCTTTGAGATTTTCAAGATGATTAGTCCTGAGACAAGCGTGAAGGTAATATAGTATGACAGAAATAAAAGATTATGGAATGGGCGATTTTGCAACTTTATATCATTATACCTCAGCAGATGGTCTAAAAAGCATTATAGAAAATAAAGCAATACGTTTTAGTGATTATCGATTTCTAAACGATGTTGATGAAATTGAATATGGAAAGAAAGTTTTCAAGCAAGTCCTTGAAGAACTGAAAAAAGAAACACCTCAATATTCAGAATATATTTCTCAATGGGAAGAAGAGTTAAAATCCATAGAACAAGGAAAGATAAAATACTTAAAACCAGTATCTCCTGCTGAAAACAGTGCAATTAATTGTATAGAAAGTGAAAATTTTCATTATTATTTACTCTCATTAACGACATTAGGTGATAATAAAGACATGTGGAATATGTATTCAGGAAATAATCCTGGATATAGAATTAAAATTAATGGAAATGAATTAATGAAATATTTTTATACTATTCGTGATTCATTTTTGAATAAAGGATTTATTTTTTCTTCAGAACACAGAATGCAAGTTTTTTACGGTGAAGATATAAAACAATTTCTTAAACAAGTTCTTATTTTTAATTTTAATGAAAATAATCCTGATTTATTACAATCTGGGTCGATTTTTAAATACATTGCATTCATTAAAGATGAAGCCTTTCGTAGTGAAAAAGAATATAGATTGGGATTTTGTTTTGTAGATGAAATGGACAATTCTGAAATAAATAAAGAAAATGCAAAAAAGGTTTTTATGAATAAAAATGGAGTCTTATATCCATATATGGAATTTCAGAATTTTTCGTTTGATAAAATTGTTGAAGAAATAATGATTAGTCCGTACAACAAGTCTGAGTTGGCAGAAATCGGATTAAAAGAATTTTTACATGAGAATAAACTCGGACATATAAAAATAGAAAAATCTGGAATAAAAATCAGATAAACAAAAAAAACTTTAAGGATTGTTTGTAAAATGAAAATTCAATATAAAAACCAAAATTTCCAGACAGATGCAGCAAAAGCCGTTGTAGATGTTTTTAGTGGACAGCCGTATGTCTCGAATTCTTATATCATGGATTCTGGACAAGTAATGCATGGACTTGAATTTACAGGATGGAATAATAACCCGATTATTCAGGATTTATCTGGCCAGAAAATTCTGGATAAAATAAATGAAATCCAGCGTAAAAATCAGCTCAAGCCGGATGACCGCTTATTCGGCAAATATAATCTGACCATTGAGATGGAAACTGGTGTTGGAAAGACTTTTACTTACATCAAAACTATGTATGAACTGAACAAGGCTTACGGCTGGTGTAAATTTATTATAGTCGTTCCTTCAATTGCCATTCGTGAGGGCGTTTATAAAACGTTCCAAACAACTGAAGATTATTTTGCCTTGAATTATCAAAAGAAGATTCGCTATTTTATATACAATTCAACAAGACTTACAGATATAGAACACTTTGCTTCAGATAGTTCAATTAACGTAATGATTATCAACAGTCAGGCATTCAATGCTACAGGAAAAGATGCTCGTCGTATTTACATGAAGCTTGATGAATTTCGCAGCCGTCGTCCGATTGATGTTATTGCAAAAACAAATCCTATTCTGATTATTGACGAACCGCAATCTGTTGAAGGAGAAAAAACAAAAGAGCGTCTTAAGGAGTTTAATCCTTTGATGACTTTGCGTTATTCTGCTACTCACCGTGAAAATTACAATATGATTTACCGTTTGGATGCGATGGATGCATATAACAAGCGGCTTGTAAAAAAGATTCGGGTTACCGGCATTACACAGAACGAAACATCTTCCACAGACAGTTATATTTATTTAGCCGGAATAAATCTTAGTTCTGGGAATCCAACTGCAACTATTGAATTTAATTTTAATACAGCCACCGGTACTAAAAAAATAACCCGCACCATTAATGAAGGTTATAACCTTTATGATAATTCCAATGGCCGTGAAGAATATAAGAACAACTTTATAGTTACGCGTATTGATGGCCGAGATAACTTAATTGAGTTTATGAATGGAATTAAACTCTTTGCCGGTGAAGTTACTGGAAAAGAGAATGAAGACAATATACGAGCAATTCAGATTCGGGAAACAATTGAAGTTCATTTGGAACGTGAACGCCAGTTATTCTATAAGGGTATAAAAGTCCTTTCATTGTTCTTTATTGATGAAGTTGCAAATTATCGTGTTTATGGAAGTGGCAGCGAATATAGCAATGGTAAATATGCCGATATTTTCGAGGAACAATATGCAGAGGCTGTTGAAGAAGCTAAGAAGGAATTAGCCTTTTATCCAGAATATCTGTCTTACCTTGATTCTATAGATGCAAAAAAAACTCATGCTGGATATTTCAGTCAGGATAAAAAAGGTCATTTTACAGAATCCAAACTCAGCGACAAAAAAGAAAAAATTTCTGACGATGTTGATGCTTATGACCTTATCATGAAGGACAAGGAACTTCTCCTTGACCGAGATCCGAAAAAATCCCCAGTTCGTTTTATTTTTAGTCACTCAGCTCTACGCGAGGGTTGGGATAACCCGAATGTTTTCCAGATTTGTACGTTAAAACAAAGCGGCAGTGATATCCGCAAACGGCAGGAAGTTGGACGAGGTCTGCGCCTTTGCATAAACGAAAATGGCGAGCGAATGGACGAAAGCGTTCTCGGCAATGATGTTCATAACATTAACTGCCTTACAATTATCGCAAGCGAAAGCTATGAACATTTTGCAAAAGAACTTCAGACTGAGTTGGCAGAAGCTGTTGGGGACAGACCTGTAAAAGTTACAGCAGAACTGTTCAAGGGTCGTGAACTTATTGATAAAGACGGTAATAAAAAGGTAATTGATAAAGAACTTTCAGATGCAGTTTTCTACGACCTTGTTATGAACCAATATATAGATAAAAAAGGTGTTCTCACAGAAAAATACTATGCTGATAAGGCTAATGGCACTGTGGAAGTTGCAGAGAAAGCAAAAGAATATGCAGATGCAATCATTGCCATTCTTGATTCTGTTTATAATCCTGCACTGCTTGCTCCAGAGGATACAAGAAAGAATAATGTAACTCTTTCTTTAAATGACAAACAGGCCGCTTCAAAAGAGTTTAAGGAATTGTGGTCTAGAATCAATCATAAAGCTATTTATGCTGTTGATTTTGATACTGATGAATTGATAAATAAAGCAATTGCCACGCTTGATACTCACTTAAAAGTCGCAAAAGTTACTTACACAATTAAAACCGGAAGCATCGAAGAAATCCAATCAAAATCAAAACTTGCGGCCGGTTCTTCTTTTGTTATGGAATCACATTCAACAGAAGGCGCACAAATTAGCCTGAATAAATCTGTAAAATATAATTTAATTGGAAAATTAGTTGAAGAAACAAGCCTTACAAGAAAAACAATCGTTGGCATCCTTAAGGGAATTTTACCTTCAACTTTTAATCAGTTTAAGGATAATCCAGAAGAATTCATTATTAAAGCAGGTAATTTAATAAACGAAGAAAAAGCTACTGCTGTTGTTCAGCATATTACTTACAATGTTCTTGATGAAACTTATGATATGCAAGAAATCTTTGCAGAAGCAAAAATCAAAGGAAAACTTGATGTTAATGTGATTAAGACAAAAAAACATTTATATGACCATTTAGTATTTGATTCATTGAAGGAAAAAGATTTTGCAGTAGACTTGGATACAAGTGAAGAAGTTGCTGTTTATGTAAAACTTCCTAAAAGTTTCTTTATTCCGACTCCAATGGGACATTATAATCCTGACTGGGCTATAGCATTCTATGAAGGTAAAGTAAAACACATTTACTTTGTTGCAGAAACAAAAGGGTCTTTATCAGCACTTCAACTTCGTGGAATTGAAGATGCAAAGATTCAATGTGCACGAAAACATTTTGAAGCCTTGAACTCTGATAAAATAAAATATGATGTAGTTACCAGCTATAAGGATTTGATGGAAAGAGTGATGAAATAGAAAATGTAAAAATGAAAAATTATTGTGACAATAATAAATGAGAAGTGAAATTTTTTCCTATCACAAAAGTATTTTTAGGAAATCGAATGCTAGCATATAAGCGAAAAGAACTCATTAATATTTGTAAAGAAAGAAACATTCCTTATGTTGGAGTAAAAAAGAATAAATATTTTTTTGAAATGCAAGAATGCGAAAACTGTCCTGTATATATTCAGGATTTACATAATGCTACTCAAAATATAATTGGAGAAAATGTTATCTCCGAATCCCAGTTAATCGAACACAAAGAAAGTGTTTGGTCCAGTTTTTTTCTCTTGCGGTTTTAACCGCTCATCGCCGAAGCGCACGCCTACGCCGCAGAAAAATTTGACAGGAAGAAAAAATGAAGGTTTAAAATCAGCCGCTCAGTTTTCGTAAGCAGATTTGCGTGCGGGTGTTCCCGTTGTTCCGCAATTTCAAGCAGCGCTTGCTTTTTTCAGTTCCTTTGTGTATACTCAAAACAGATTGGTCAGCAGGTGCCACCGGGTATCTGCGAATGCGAACGGCATTTTGCTTATATCGTCAGGTCTTGGAAGATATAAGCGGAATGCCGTTTTTTTATGGAGGAAACATGAAGTTCCTGAAGCATATCTCTCCGGCTGAGCGGCTGATATGGGGCGCAAGCGCGGCGGCAATCACCGTCTGTTTTTTTGCCTTCGGAAACACGCAGTATATGTATCTTGTCGGCTCGCTGATTGGCACAACGGCCCTGATTCTTGTCTCAAAAGGAAATCCTGCCGGGCAGTTCCTCACCATCGTGTTCAGCGTGTTCTACGGAATCATCTCGTATTCGTTCCGCTACTACGGCGAAATGATAACGTACCTCGGCATGAGCGCGCCGATTGCGCTGTGGGCGTTCGTCTCGTGGCTGAAACATCCCTTCAACGGAAACAAAAGCGAAGTTGCCGTCAACTCGCTTTCCCGCGCGGAATGGGCGCTGTTCCTGCTTGCATCGGCGGCAGTTACGGCTGCGTTCTACATCATACTGAAATCGCTCGGCACCGCGAACATATTCGTCAGCACCGTCTCCGTATTCACTTCATTTGCGGCCGCGTACCTGACAGCCCGCCGGAGCCGGTTCTACGCAGTCGGATACGGCGCGAACGACATCGTGCTCATCATTCTGTGGAGCATGGCAAGCCGGGAGAACAGAACGTATCTGCCCATGGTGCTTTGCTTCGCCGCGTTCCTTGTGTTGGACAGCTACGGATTCATTCAGTGGAGCAAAATGAAAAAACGCCAAGCCGCAGGAGGAAATTATGCCTGAAAAAATGAACATTTTGGTAACAGGCGGA
Source organism: Treponema sp. (assembly GCA_017935745.1). Lineage (GTDB taxonomy): Bacteria > Spirochaetota > Spirochaetia > Treponematales > Treponemataceae > Treponema_D. The sequence continues at coordinate 28,199 of JAGBGX010000009.1, forward strand.
ACGGTTTTCGTAAGCAGATTCGTTGCGGAATATTTTGCAAAGCGCGGGCATGAAGTCTACGTTCTGAACCGCAACACAAAGCCGCAGGCTGACGGCGTTCACCTTATCGAATGCGACAGGCACGCTCCCGGCTCGCGGCTGAAAAGCCGCCGCTTCGACGCGGTCATCGACGTAACGGCGTACACCGCCGCGGACGTGAACCTATTGCTCGACGGACTTGCGGAATTCGGCAGTTACATTTTGATTAGCTCGAGCGCGGTCTATCCCGAAACGCTTGCAGTTCCTTTCAAAGAGAATGATGAGCGTGGGGCGAATGCGTTCTGGGGCGAGTACGGCACGAACAAAATAGCCGCCGAAGACGCCCTTTTGCAGCGCGTTCCCGCGGCGTATATCCTTCGCCCGCCCTACCTGTACGGCGAGTACAACAACGTGTACCGCGAGGCGTTCGTGTTCGACTGTGCCGAACGGAATGCGCCCTTCTATCTTCCCAAAGACGGAAGTATGCCGCTGCAATTTTTCCACGTGGAGGACTTGTGCCGCTTTATCGAAACGCTGATTGCGTTGCGTCCCGGGCAGAAAATCTTCAACATTGGCAACGCGCCCGTTACGGTCAAGGAGTGGGTGGAAGCGTGCTACGCCGCCATCGGCAAAACGCCCGAATTCATAAGCGTTACGGACGGCACGGAACAGCGTAATTATTTCCCCTTTTACGACTACGACTATGTCCTCGACACCACGGCACAAAACGCACTGCTGCTCGATTTGCTTCCGCTTGAAACCGGCTTGCGGCGAGCCTACGCATGGTACAAGGAACACAAGTCGGCGGTAAAGCAGAAAACCTATTTCGGCTACATCGAAAAGCATTTCAAATAGGCTCGTGAAATACCATTTCCTTTCCGCGCCCTTTGGCGTACGCGATTTCCTCGGTTACGGGCTGCAATACGCAAAAGCCGCGTTCCGCTTCGAGCCGTGTGGCAATCTTCATCATGTCGTCGGCAAAACGCATACTGCCGCAAATAGTAACAGTCTTCATTTCTCTGCCCGTCAATTCGTATAATTGAGTTCGGTGGGCAAATTGTTCCACAGTTCTGTCCGTGTCTTGCAGCTTCTTAACAGCTCCACAATTTTTTTGTCGGGGTCGGGGTAGATCATGAATCCGTCCTCTTCGCCCTTTTCCGCCCGTATCGCAAACGCGAGCCGCTCCGTATCAACCGAAAACTGCGCATCCACGCCTGCTTTGTTGCCGCGAGCGTCAAGCCGTATCCACTTTCCAAGGCCGTTTACATACACGCCATTCAGTCCGTGATAGACGAGAATCGGAGCGGTTTCGTCGTCCAAAATAATCTTCTGATAGCAAAACCCCGCGGGCACACCTTTACAACGCAACAACGCCGCCAGCAAGTGTGATTTTGCGAAACAAATCCCATGTCCCGCTTCCAGCACTTCCGATGCGCTGCACCAAAGCGCGTCCGCGTTTATGTCCGCCGAATGCGGGATTTTATCCCTCACAAATTCATACGCCGCCTGTATGAACGCCAGCTCGTCCGGCGCGGCTTTGTACAGTTCGTCCGCCCGCCGTGCAACCGCCAGATTGTCGAAATCAACAACGCCGTCGCGCTTTGCATAATCATCGATTTTATCCGAATATTGAATCAAACCCATATCTAAAAGTATCGGCGAAACCGGCATAAAAGGCAAGCCCGCTGGGACATCGATGAAAAATGTAGTATACTAACCGTGTGCAGCGCAGAAAACGAATTTTTAGGAATAGATGTACATGGAGTGGAATTCATTATTATATGATAAAAAACATGACTTTGTAGCGGAATATGGAAAGGGTTTATTAGAATTTGTTCCCCAAAATGGGAAACAGACTATACTGGATTTGGGCTGTGGAACAGGTACCTTGACTGCGCAATTAGCCGAATTGTGTAATAAAGTTGTAGGTGTTGATGGTTCGCAGAACATGATAGATAAAGCGAAAAAAGAATTTAGCAATATAGAATTTAAGGTATGTGATGCACTTGCTTTGCCTTTTGAAAAGGAATTTGATGTTGTTTTTTCCAATGCTGTATTTCACTGGATCAGTGACCACGATGTTTTGCTGAAAAATATACATAAGGCTTTGAAAGCACAGGGAGTATTGGTGTGTGAGTTTGGTGCAAGTGGGAATATCGCAACGATTGAAAATGCTTTTGCAGAGGCTTGTAACAGTCTGGGATATGGCTATGAGGCTAAATTTAATTTTTCTACAGCAGAGGATTTTGGTAAATTGCTTAGAAAGAATGGATTTGTTATTGACAGGATTTATGAATATGACCGACCAACTGTATTAAAGGACGGAGAGCAGGGATTGGTGAATTGGATGAGACAATTCTTTGCCCCTGAATTGGAAGCAATGCCAGAACATATACAAGCTATGGTTTTTGAGAAAGTGGAAGGATTGACAAGAGCAACTTTATGGAATGGGGAAGAATGGGTTGCCGATTATCGAAGATTAAGAGCAATCGCACATATATAGTTGTTTTTATTTGATGAAAAAATGAATGTACTGGAGGGATGACAGAATGAGCAGAATTGTTGTTTTAGTCGGCAGTATGCGGAAGGGCGGAAATACAGATTTGCTTGCACAGGCATTCGCAGAGGGAGCGGGCAAAAATAATACAGTGGAGATAGTTTCTGTTGCTGATTACAAGGTAAATCCCTGTATTGGCTGTAATTCATGTTTTACAAGGGAAGGAAACCAGTGTTTTCAGAAAGACGATATGGCAGAAATTTATAAAAAACTGAAAATGGCAGACGTGCTGGTAATTGCATCTCCCGTTTATTTTTATGGGATTAGTGCAGAATTAAAAGCGATTATTGATAGATTACACACGCCCATCAGGAATGAATTTCAGATAAAAAAGCTGGCATTGCTGCTGGCGGGAGCAGCAACAGTACCGGAATTGTTTGACGCAATTAAATTGCAGTATCAGCTTGTGCTAAATTTTTTCCATTTGGAAGATGCGGGAATGGTTCTGGTAAGAGGGGTTAAGGATATTGGAGACGTTAAGGAAACAAAAGCATTGGAGGAGGCATTTAATCTGGGCTGCTCCATGAAATAAATTTTTTGCTAATGATAGAACGAATAAGAATTGGCAGAGATTTCTGGTGGAATGGAGAAGAGTATGGGAGGAAAAAATGGCAGACAAAATCAAAAGTGCATACCGCACCTCGCAGAAAATATATGATGCCGTCTTGACGCAAAGCACGGTTTTCAGCAGGCTCTACAACAAATTGTTCTGGGGCGGAACGGACGACACCGAAATCGCACGGAAAATGCTCGCCTGCATTCCCGACGATTTCCGCGGAACTGTGCTGGACGTGCCGGCGGGAACTGCGGTCTTCACGCAGGAAAAATGGAGAAGCCTTGCAAACGCTTCCATCACGTGCCTTGACTACAGCGAGGACATGATTGCACAGGCGAAATCCCGCCTTGCGGACTGCACCCATGTTTCGTGCGTGCAGGGAGATGTCGGGCATCTTCCGCTGGAAACGGAATCCGTTGACATCGTCCTGAGCATGAACGGATTCCATGTCTTCCCGGACAAGCCGCAGGCGTTCCGCGAAACATACCGCGTTCTGAAGCCGGGCGGCACGTTCATCGCCTGCTTTTACATCGCCGGGGAATCACGCATCACGGACTGGCTTGTGAAGAACGTCCTTGCAAAAAAAGGCTGGTTCACTCCGCCGTTCCAAACGCAAAGCCGGCTGAAAGAGTTTCTGGAAAAAACGTACCGGCAGACGGATTTCCACACGGACGGCTCCATTGCGTATTTTTCGTGCATAAAGTGAGAAGGATTCTTTCCGCGCGCCGGGCGGTGCAGAAAAAGTAAAATATGCGGACGGAGAAGATTAAAATGAGCAAATATCAGTCTTTATGGGAATATGTGGCACAAACAAATACATTCCCGTTGCAAATGAGTTTCGACGATATCTGTTCCGTTCTCGGATTTTCGATAGACCATTCTTTTTTGTCGTATAAAAAAGAAGCGGCGGATTACGGCTTTATCGTTAAGAAAATATCGCTGAAAGAAAAAAGCGTCCTTTTCGATAAGCCGCAAAACGATTGGAACGGCTGTGAATACGATGAGAAATAACCCCATGGACGATTTGCTTGCATTCGCAGACAGAAACGAATTCCGCGCGTGGCTCGGCGAACACTGCGCGTCAAGCGGCGGAGATGGTAATCGGGTGAATGGGAATGCGGAAGGATAAAAAACACATATCCGTACATCTATTCCGAAAACCAGTTTTCCACCTTTAAAAATGATCGTTCCGCTACGGCCGCAAAATCAGACACGTTCCGGGTTACCAGAACCATTCCGTTTGCAATTGCGGTTGCGGCAATCTGGGTGTCGCAGTACGGCAGCGTTTTTCCCTGCGTTTCGCTTGTTCCGAGAAGCTTGCCGCAAATGTCGGCGGCAAAGTCATCATAAGCGATGATCGGCAGGCTCTCTTTGTAGGTGTCAAGGCACTTTTCTATATAAGATTTTCGTTTTCCGTCCGTCATTTTCGACACGCCGTATGCAAGTTCCTGCCAGGTGATTGCAGAAATCGCACACAAATCCTTCCGCTGCTTATAAAGCGAGATGACAGTTTCATCGGGACGCTCTTTTGAGAATTCGGATACAACATTTGTATCAAGAAGATATACTTTGTTCATTGCGGCACTCCCATTGTGCGATACAGTTATTCTTCAAAAATGACGCGGTTCGGATCGGGGTATACTTTTTTGGGCAGAGGAATCCCCTCGTTATCCAAAACGTCGGCATATTCTTTTTTCAGCAGTTCCAGTTTTTCGATGAGCGACGGTTTTTCTTCCCTTTTTTCATACTCTTCATAACTGATGATGACAGCCACCGGCTTGTCGTAGCGGGTCAGCTCGACAGGCTCGCCGCTTTCCGCCAGTTTGACCAGATTGGAAAAATTATTCCGTGCCTCATAAATTGATGTTCTGCACATAAAAGCCTCCCGAAAAATCGCCCGCCGCAGGAAAGCTAGAAGCAGACTTGCTTTCGTAAAAATTCTGTTTCATCTGATTAAAATATACAGCAAAGGCGCGATATAGTCAACATTTTATTTGTTGGCTAGAACTTTCGGTGGCGGTTCAAATCAGAAGCCGAAATTATGCTGCATTGTCGGCAGTCCGCTCATGTGGATGAGTTGCAGTATTCGGAATTTATTTCCCGGACGACTTTCTGCGGAGTTCGTGCGTTTTCCGCCTGCTTGAGCATTCCCCCAAAAGCGAATAAAATCAAAACATGGCGAACTCATATCACATAATCGATGAAAAAAAGTGGGAGCGGGCGGTGCATTGTGCGGTTTTCAGAAACTGCGTCGAGCCGTCGTTTTGCGTAACGTTTGAGGCGGACATTACGCATTTTAGGCGGATGGTCAAATCGCAGGGGCTGTCGTTCACGCTGGCGATGGTGTATGCGGTCTGCAATTGCGCAAACAAAATCGAAGCCTTCCGCTATCGGTTTGTGGACGGGCAGGTGGTTCTGTACGACAGAATCGATACCGCCTTTACGTATCTGAACAAGGAAACCGGTTTGTTCAAGGTCGTGAATGTTCCGATGAAGGATGATTTGAAGGAATACTGCGAGCTGGCGGCGAGGACGGCGGACGGGCAGAAGGAATACTTTACCGGCCCGCTCGGAAATGACGTCTTTCAGTGTTCGCCGCTTCCGTGGGTTGCATACACCCATGTGTCGCACACAATTTCCGGGAAGAAGGACAACGCGACGCCGCTTTTCGACTGGGGAAAATACTACGAAAAAGACGGAAGAATCATGATTCCAATTTCCGTGCAGGCGCACCACTCCTTTGTGGACGGACTGCACATCGGCCGGTTCGCAGAAAGCTTGCAGAGATATTTTTGCGAGGGGTGAAGTCTGAGAATTTATGAAAGAGCAAAAATTATTCGGCGGTCGTTCAACTGCCGGCGTTGTTAAAAGAGATGATGTTGTGTATCGGCCGCACAAACCCGAACGTGATTTTGCCAATGTGTTCTTGCAATTTCTTGAGGCGCAGGGCTGTCCGTATTCGCAGCGTTATTTGGGACGCGATGATTCAGGGCAGGATATGTATAGATATATCAAGGGCGACGTTCCTGTTGAAATTGGTGAGACAACTATAAATCAGCTGTGCCGGTTTATGAAAATAGTCAGAGCGTTTCACGACATTTCGACGGATTTTACAAACGGCAGCAGCGTTATTTGCCATAACGATTTGTCGCCGTGCAATACGGTGTTTGCAGAAAACAGCCCGTGGCAATTATCGATTGGGACGGTGCCGCCGCCGGCGAGCGTTGGGAAGATTTGACATATATTGTCTGGCTGTGGATAAATATCGGAAGCCATAACCGCAAGCACATCGATATATTCGGACAGATGAAAAAATCGTTACGCGCTTATGGCGCGGACAGTGAAACGCTGTATGATTTTGCACACAAATTGCTGTGGCGTATGGACAAAGTTATAGCTGAGATGTCAAAAGATAATTATCAATATGAGCGGACGCGTGAATGGGTTGCATTTTCAAAAGTTTGGGTGTATGAAAATCGTATAGAAATAAAGAATGAAATTGAAAACTTAAAAATGTAAAACAGATGATAATTTCCCGCATTTCGGGAATGTAAAATGGAGAAGTTATGGAAAATTTTTATGATATAAAATCTGGTCTCAAAGGGAAAAGAGATAGCTTTGAAGAGTTATCATGTCAAATATTCCATAGAGAGTTATCTGTTAAAAGTAATACTTTTCAGCGTTATAGAGGTGATGGTGGAGATGGAGGCGTAGAAGCTGTTTTTATCAATGAAGATTTATCTGAAATAGGACTACAAACAAAATACTGGGAAAACAATTCTTTTGGTACTTCCGAGATAACTCAATTATCAAAATCATTAGAAACAGCTATTAATAATCATCCAAATCTTAAAATCTATTATATTTCTATTCCTTTTAATCTGACTGGAGTTGTCGCTGAAGGAAAAAGAGGAAAGAGTCAAACAGAGAAATTTAAGTCTTGGAAAAATGATTGTGAAGCGAAATACAAAACTAAAATAATTCTTTGGGATGCTACATCTCTTTCTGATTTGTTACATAAACATGATGTTTCTGGTGGATTATATAGTTATTGGTTTGATAGCAATTGTTTATCTCAAGAAAACTATATTAGATATTCAAAGTCTATCATAGCACAAGCAGGAAAAAGATATACTCCTGAACTTAATGTTCAAGTTCCATTATATAATATATTAAAGTATTTTTCTGAGAACGATGAGTTGCATAAGGATTTTAATAATATAAATAATCTTATATATAAATATAATAAAAATTCGATTTTTGAAGAAAGAGATGGAACTTTTTATAATAAAATAAGAGATGGAGTATTAAAAATAATTGAACAATTAAATTTCTTGTTTTATAAGAATCGTTATGAGCTTATTACTGATATAAATAAAATTTTGGAATGTTTATTACAATATGTTTCTGAAGAAGAAAAAAAAGCTCTGGTAGATTTAAAAAAGAAATATGGAGAAAAATTTCATGATGGTCCACAGTTTAGACAATTTATGGCTGAATATATGTGTGAATTTCCATGTGCTTTATTAGATGAAACAAGAGAATTTGAAGATGATTTAAGGTCAATAAAAGAATTTATAAATAGTGACAATATAAAGTCTTATTTTTCAAAAATCTTGGTGATTACAGGACCTGCAGGTATTGGAAAAACACATAGTATCGTAGATTACATAAGAAATGATAAATTAAATACCGATTTTGTGTTTTTTGGAGAAGATTTTTCAACACAAGAACCATGGACTGTTTTTCGTGATAAATTAGGTTTTCCTAGCACAATCTCCAAAGATGAATTATATCAAATTTTCTCCGCAAATGCAGAAGCAAAACATAGTATCGGAATTATATTTATTGATGCAATAAATGAAAGTGCTGATATAAATAAATGGCATTCATGGTTACCAGTGTTAATCAATGATATTTCATATTATCCAAATTTAAAACTTTGCCTTTCTTGTAGGGATACATATTTAAGTGAGTTTGATGATGATTTTTCAAATTTTTTCATTTTTGAACATAACGGATTTGTTGGTAATGAATATTTAGCGATTAATTCGTTCTGTAATTATTATAAAATACTTCCACCTTCATATCCAATTTTTAATTCAGAATTCGGTAATCCCCTGTTTTTGCATTTGCTATGTGAGACAATATCAAATACATCTAACAAAACCTTTCCCAAAGGACAACTTGGATTAATATCGGTTTTTAATGATTTTATAAGAATGAAGAATAGAAATATATCAAGACTCTGTGACATTGATACAGAAGAAAATATATTGACAAGAATATTTAAATTAATTTCTGAAAAAATGTTAGTGACAAAAAAAAGATATCTACTTTATTCTGAATTCAAAGAAATTACCTCTTCTGTGCAACCTACCATTTTCTTTTCTAAGTCTTTGGTTAATATATTAGAGAAGGAATCTGTCATTGTAAAATTTAAAACTCAAGATGAAATTAGAGTTAGATTTTCTTATGATAGATTAACAGATTTCTATATTGCAAAAAATATTCTATCAGAAAACTATGAAAATTATTTAACTGATGAAACTTTTGTGGAATCAAATCTCTCTGTTATAGAAATGCTATCTATTCTTATACCTGAAAATAAAAATGGTATTGAAATTTTAGATTTTTCTACTAAATCATTTTTTTATGAATCCTTTATATCTGGACTTTTATGGAGAAAAGCAGAAACAATAACAGATAAAACAGTTTTTTATGTTCGAAAATTATTAAGTCATAAAGATTTTTTTTCAAAAATAATGAATTCACTTCTTAGTATAGCCATAACACCAAATAGTAGGCTAAATGCATATTTTATTCATAATTTATTATCCGAAAATTCAATGTGTAATAGAGATTGTTTTTTTACATTTTATTTGATAAACGATTATGAATTAAAAAATTCAGCATGGCAACTCATAAATCGAGCATGCTTTTCTGAATTAGATAATTATACAGATGATACCTTATTCTTGTGGTGCATTATTTTGAGTTGGTTTTGTTCTGCTTCAGATAGAAGAATTCGTGATCAAAGTAGTAAAGGATTAACTCGAATTTTATACAAATCCCCATCATTATGTATTAGATTGTATGATTTTTTTTCTGACTCCGATGATGAATATATTTTAGAAAGAATTCTCCAATCTGTATATTCAAGTCTCTTATTGACAAGAAGTTATAAAGATATTGAATCAATTGCAAATTTTATCAAAAGCAATAATTTACTAGAAAAATATGATAATGTAATTATACACGATTCTCTTAGATTAATAGTTGAATTTGCATACATAGAAAATTCAAATTTTCTAGACGTAGATGAATATAAAAAGATTGTTTCAATAAAATCAAATTCTAAATTTGAAAAAGTAGATGAAGCAGTGTATAACAAATTAATTCAGAATGAAGTATTCAATGATTATAATATCAATTTTGTTGGACGCTGGTATACAGATTTTCAAAGATATATATTGGGTAATAAAATTGATATCTTTGATTTAAAAGCCGCAGACATTTCAAATGAGGATATCTATAAATGGTTTGTTGTTAGTCTGCATAATTTAGGTTATCCAGGCTTTGATGATAGAGCGTTTTATTTTGATAATTATTTAAAAGGAAAATATGGTAACGGTCGTGGTAAACCAGTTTATATCGAAAGATTGTCAAAAAAATATTATTGGATATTGTTACATAAATTAATTGGACTTTTAAGTAACTCCTGCGAACTAAAATCAAATAAATATGAGGATGAAAGAGAATCTACTCTTCCTTTATTATATAGTATTCCTTTAAGGGACATTGATTTATCTGATCAAAGGTTCAACTCAAAAATTATTTATCCAAGTATTCATGAAAATTCTACCAAAATAAATATTGAAAAAACTCCCATAGATTGGATAACAGATGATAATGATTTTTTTGATGAACAGGCAATTATTTTTAATTTAAAAGATGAAAATGATATTGAATGGATTCCTTTGAATTATATCCAAAAAATAAAAACAACAGAAGATGAAACTGCTGAATACCCATATCGAGATACATGTATATTATTATCTTCTTCATTTATTTCTAATGCTGATTTTGATAATTTGTCAGAAACCGAATTGCGAAAATTAGTAAATGGAAATGTTTTTGATAATATTACCAAAGATTATAGAATATATTTAGGTGAATATACAAAATCACGAAGTTATCAAGAATATACAGAGCGAGATTATATTTCAGAAATAGAATACAGAAATGATGATATAAAAATATATCCTACATCTTGTGAACTTCTACGTGGAGCAGAATGGGAATACGATTGCAGCTATGAATCAATTAATTTATTAGAACCTTCAAGAATGATAATTGAAAATCTTAATCTTGTTTGGGATGGTGATTCAGGCTGGATTGACGAAAAGAATAATCTTGTTTTATTTTCCCAAATGTTCAAAGAGCACATTTGTTTATTTATGAGAAAAGACTTTGTAAAAAAAATCATTAGTACTATTAAAATGAAATTAATATTTCGAATTTATAAAGAAAAAATGTATGTGCCATCTGAAGGAGGATGGAATAGCAGTTTACACAATAAAAGGATTTTAATGAGTTTTGATGGGAATGAATTGAAATATATTCAAAACTTTGAAGATGAGAATGATTTTAGAGGTTAAAAAACATGGCAGAAAATAAAACTGGCGAAATTATGATTTATCGAACAGAAAACGGACAGACAATCGAGAATAACCAAAAGAAAAAATAATAAAACTGTGGTATAATAACGATGAGAACAAATTATGAACGAGAGTCAGCAGATTTTGTTTATGCAGATTAGGATTTTACGCATGATGGCAGAAAAATATTCCCTTTCTTTAAAACAGGCAGCGGAGATTTTCGGGCAGTATAATGTGCTCGCCTTTATTCGCGAAGGTTTCGGTATTTTTCATGTTGAAGGTGATGATGCTGTTTTTGAAGAAGTAAAGTCGTATCTACATACCAAAGGAGCTGATTTATGAAAAAGCTGGAAAAAGGGATGGTTCTTTATCACGGAAGCTATTGTGTTGTTGAAAATCCAGATTTAAGAAAGTGTGCTATGTATAAGGATTTTGGGCAAGGTTTTTATCTTACAACTTCAAAAGAACAGGCAGAATCATTTTCAAAGATTTCTGCGACTAAGGCTAAGTCAAAAGGGTTAATTGCAAATTCAGAAAAGTTTGCCTATATAACTTCTTTCGAAATAGGTGAACTTGGCACTTTAAAAATTTTTAATTTTGAAGAAGCTGATGCAGTTTGGCTTCATTGTATTGTATCCCATAGAAAAAGCGGAGTATTTTCTGAAATAAAAGATTCCATGAAAAATTATGATGTAATTTCCGGCAAAATTGCAAATGATGATACCAACGCTACGATTCTTGCATATATGGGAAATGTGTTTGGTGCTATGAGAAGTGAGCAGGCAGATAAAATGTGTGAAAGTCTTTTGCTCCCTGAGCGTTTGAAAGACCAGTTCTGTTTTAGAAGTGATAAGGCAATTTCTGTTTTTCAGTTCTTGAAAAGCAAAAAGGTTGTTTTGGAGTAGAGTATGAGTGATAAACCAAATGATAAAACTTTGTTTGCAATGGACTTGAATGCTATGATGACAGTTGAACAAATTGCTCAGGAAACAAATGAGCCACAAGAAAACGTTCTTCTTGATTTTATGAAGTCTAATACTGCTGAGATGCTTTATGATGATGCAACAAAACTATGGTGGGACGGGCCTTCGGCTGTTGCAGAAGAGTATAAAAGTCAGAAAATTAGGAGAGCATATCATGCTATTTCACCGAGCATAGCCTTGAACTTTCTATAATGGAACTGTTTGAGAATCAGGGTTATGCGCATATAACCGGAAGTGAAATTCACCACGAAAAAACTGAAGTCCCTTTGGTTGATGTGCTTCGCAATTTTATTTTGTTCCGCTGCGCAGGCGAAACTATTACAGAAAATGAAATTAATACTGTCTTATTCAGCTGATTTATTCGTGCGGAGAGTTTCATCCCTGCGGGGCTGCAAGCTGTACCCCGACGCTTGCAGCGAGGTTGTTGATTTTGAAAATCTCGAAAACAATATTTTTCAAATTGTAAATCAGCTTGAAGTTCAGGGGCAGAGGGCAGCTTCGTATTCCAGACGGAATTGTTTATGCAAACGGCATTACGCTAGTCGTTCTGGAATTCAAATCTGACGGCATAGAAGAACTTTTCTAAGTCGGAAAGAATATCAATTTTGATTTGTTCAGTCCTGAATATCTTGAAAAGCTGAACAAACTTCCTTTGCCTAATACAAAAATCAACATCTCCGATCCAAAAATCCGCCGGAATGTAAATCATCACCCTTTTAATTTCCTTTTGCGTTTGACTTTTTTTTTGCGACAAGCAGATTGTGATAAAAGTAGTTTTTGTACGTGATGTTTCTTTCGGTGCAATACTTGTCTATTTCGGCGGAGAGAAGTTTCCAGTATTCCGTATTTTTGTTGATATATATTTCGCGGTAACCGTCAAAACAGTGAGGATATTTTTCACGGATATAGTGCAGGATTTCCTGCCTGTAGTTTCCGCGGAGATTCAGATTTTCAAACCAGTATTCGCAGACAAAGTCTTTCGTCGCTTCAATGATTTTTTTAAAATCTGTTATGTACGGAAATATGGGCGACATAAATAAAACGGTGTAAATGCCCTGCCTTCGCAATTCTTTTAATGCTGCAATCCGCTGCGAAATGCTTTTTGCGTTATCCATATCGCTTTGAAAACCGTCGTCCAAAGTGTTTACGGAAATCGCAACCGTCAAATGCTTCAACTCTTTTAATATATCAATGTCCCTCAGCACCAAATCTGATTTTGTAGAAACCGTAATAAAACAATCCGCCTGCCTCAATTGCTCCAAAACGCTTCTTGTTATCTGATATTTTGCTTCAAAAGGATTATAGCAGTCCGTTACAGAAGAAATAAACACGGATTTGCGGGCCACCTTTTTCACATCAATCGGTTTTTCGCACCGCTTTACATCGATAAAATTTCCCCATTCTTCCGTATGCCCGGTAACCCGCTTCATAAAACGGGCATAACAGTATTTGCACGCGTGAGGACAGCCGATATACGGATTTATCACGTAATCGCTTGCCGGCAGATTGGATTTTGTAATCAACTCTTTTGCAGGAATTTCTTTTTCAATTATTTGCATCATACTTTTCTTTCGGGAACAGCAGCGTTGTGTTTTTTTATTTTTCGGGCGGCTTTTTGCTCCGTTGCACTCCGCAAAAACCGGGCTATTCAGGGTTTCGCTATCGCTCCAGCCGCTTCCCTCACTCACTGGCGTTCGTTCAGTCCAGTGGCCGGCTAACGCCGCCCTTACTATCCCTGCCGCAGAAAACATAAATCCCGCTCTGTTATTTTTCCGCACAAAAGATTTTGCAAAAACGCCTTATCATATAAGTAAACCGCAAAAACGCCTTTTTGTCTATAGCAACTCCACCGGTGCGATTATTTCTTTTCTGATGTCCGCTTTCGTTTTTTACGGAAACGTCTCCGGAAAAAATTCACGCGGATTTATATCCAAAGCCTTTGCGATTCTGATGATTGTCACGGCCGGCGGCTTTTTCTTGCCGCTGCTGAAAACATCTGCTGTATTTGCTGCTGCGGACGCTGTTCACAGCGTTGTCTTTGAGCATAAGGCTTCGGCTGTCCGCACGTTTTTTTTACTCAACAGAATTCACTGAAATGATATTTCCTCCTTCGATTTTGAATACGTTCCATGTTGTTCCGCGCTGCGGTGCGGAAATTTTCCACGAGCCTTTGAGTGCATTGTCGGCATAGACGCGGACACGTGCGCCCGACTGCGAAAGCCCTGTGCCTTCCTGTTCGTTCCGCCCGGTCCAGTTGAAAACGAAATAGCAGTAGGCCGCCGCCGTGTCGAGCTGCGTGATGGTAACTGTCTCAGGTCCGAAGCTGTCTCTGTCGTCGCGGTCAAGCCATACCGTTCCGTCGTCACTCCGCACGGTGTCCCGGAATGAAATATGATACGCGTTCGATTTCACCAAATGCGCGTCAAGGTCGGCAGGCGTTTTTCCCCAGTCCAAAACCATCTTGATGCATTGGTATGCGACTTTTTTTGGAATGGAATATTTGCAGAAGAAAATCGCGCCGCCGAACACGTCGAACGAATCCTTTGTCAATACATAATCTTCATGCTGAATGATGAAATGATACGTGCCGTCTTCCACAACGGGAAACGATGCGATTCCGTCTTTGTCCGACTTTGTGCTGCCGGCTCCCTCGATTGCCACGAGCGCGCCTTCTACCGGCTTCCCTGTGTCGCAGTCTGTAATCCACAGCGACAGTACGCCGTCCATCTCACGTTCCGCAATCCGATGCAGAATCCGCGCCTTATACACCGCGTCATCTTCCGCGTGCAGAAAAGCCGCCGCCACAAACAGGACGGCAGCCAGAAATTGCTTTTTCATGTTTCCTCCGAATTGTTTTTATTCCTTCCGTGCAACAGCGAGCGAATAGAAGCATGAGCCGTCGGCTTCTATCCAGCGGCTGATAATGTAAAAGCCGTGCAAGTCTGCCTGCGACAGAAGCACGTCGCCGAGAACCAGTTTTGCCGACGCGGTGTTCGCGCCGTTTCTGTTCAGTTCTGTTGCCTTGTCGAATGTGTATGTTCTGATATGCGCATTCTGTTCAATGGCAAGCTGCTGGGCGGCATTCACATCGGCAACGAGCATGGAACGGTACGGGACGGAATACGCTCCCGAAATTCCTACGGCGACGCGGCATCCGTCTATTTTCGGCACGTTCCGAATCCATCCGGGGCGTCCGCCTTCGTTCTTCGGCACGGAAATAGCAGCCTGCACCGCCGCTTCCGAATGCCGTGCGGCGACAACCGTCAGCTGTGAAAAATGGCGGCAGAATATGATTTCCAGCGTCTCGCACAGCTGCGCCGTCGTTTCGTCGCGGTAGTCGATGTTTGAATCCCGGCTGTCGCGGAAAAAATCATTGTTGTATGTGGAGACAATTCCCGCGTCCACCGTGCAGGCGCTGTTCATGGCAATCTGGTTTGCGATATGAAGCTTCGCCCGCTCAATTTCCTTGGCGCGCGTCTCCATGCGCGGCGCGATGCCGATATACGCAAAGCGTCCGTAGTCCGCTGTGTTCAGGAGCGAGTTGATTTCGCTGATTTCTGCAAGCCTCTGGCTTTCGCTGTCATGTTCCGCGCCTGCCCCGTAACCGGCTTTTTGCGGCGCGCTGCGGCAGCTGAAAAACAGGAAAGCCAGCGCAGTTGCAAGAAGACATCGCCTCATAGTCATGCCGCTCCTGCACGGACAGAATTTTTGTTCCGTCCGCACCGTGCCTACTGCTTGTCCATTTCCGCTTCAAGAATACGGAACGCCTCATCCGCTTTGAATTCCGCATACGCCGCAGATTCATTCCTGACGAATTCATTGAGGGAAGACTTGAAGCTGTTCTTCAAATCGGACTTCGGATATTCCACCAGAATGACATAGTTTCCGTCCTGATTGACCCATGTCAGCTTTTGAAGCATTCCGCTTGTATCAGCGTTTGCCCGCGCAATCGATGTTGTTTCGAGCAGTTCAAGCGACTGCGTGTTTCCTGTTTCTCCTGCTTCCTGCACGTAGTCCTTTATCGCGCTTTTGATAGTTGATGACTTCCAGTCTCCGATCTGCCGCGCCGCATCCTGAAGGGCGCTGTTCTTTTTTGCTGTAGGTGTCTTTCCTCCGCGTCCTTCGCCGACAAAGTACATTACGTCTTCTGCTTTCGGAATATTGCGCACCCATTCCGGCATCGGAACGCCTTCCGCTCCGACAATCCGGGTGGGAGCCTGGACGGTCGGCTCGGAGCTGCTTGGCGTGGATGCGCATCCTGCGGCGAGCGAGAGTGCGGCGGCAACCAATGCTGCGCCGCAGACAGTACGGATTTTTTTCATGATAATTCCTCCTGAAAAAGAATGATAAAATATATGCAGAAGCGCAGTGCGCTTGTTGCCGATTTCAGTCCGCCTGCTGCGGAATGACAAGCACCAGTCCCGGATATATCAGCGCAGGATTGTCCGGCACGGGAAGCGCGTTTCTGTTCGCTTCGTACAGCGCGCGCCACTTTCTGTATGTGCCGCACTGCGCTTCCGCGATGCTGACAAGGCAGTCGCCGTCCTGCACGGTATACGTTTTCGTGCCGCCGGAATTGCTCCGTGCAACTGCGGACGAATACTGTCGCTCAATGTCCCGCAGAACCTTGCTGTCCGGCGGAATGATGCGCATAGATAAAAATGTGCGTTCAAGCCGTGAAAGTTCGACATCAAGGCGTTCCGCTTCCGTGGATGTTTTCAGAACGCCGAGCTTCCGCCGCGCGTCCGCAATCCGTGCGGAAAACCGTGCATCTGCCTGCTCCTTGACGGCAAGGCACTTTTCTTCGTACTGCGCGGCAATCTCCTTGGAAATTGCTTCCTCTCCGTTTTGCTCGCAGTACAGGAGCGCATCCTGCATCAGACGGAGTTCTGAAAATTCCCCGGCAGAACTATACTGCGCGTAGCCGGAAATGTTCGCGCTCAGAAATTGCCGGACAACGGCAGACTGCGCCTCGCACTGCGCCCGTGCGCATAAAGCCGGCAGCAGGATAATGAACGGAAAAACCAAAGCCCGGCGATTCATGGCACTGTCCGTGAAATGAAGAATCCTGCCGCAGTTCCGTCATCGCCGCTGTCCGATGCATTTCTGATTTTTGCCCCGCTTTCTTCTATATAAAAGAGTGCCGCATTCATTCCATGCTGTTCCTCCAATTCCGAGTCCGCGTATGCCCAAAAGCAGCAGCCGTTCATATTTTCCGCGCCGAACGGAAATCCCTGCTCCTGCGCCGCCGAAAGCTCTTTTTCAAACGGAAGCCGGTAGCCGGAATTTCCGTTGCAGCGGACACTTTCATCTTCAATCGTGTAGAATTCGGGAAGCCCGTACAGGCGGCTGAGCCAGTTGCAGTAGCGCACGCTGTCAAGGAACGAAACGGCAGCCGGGCTGTCAAGTCCGTCCTCGGCGCGCGAATAGTCCGGGCTTCCGGTGAGCGTCAGGTATGAGATGAATTCCCGGTTTGTGACTGCCGCCGGGCTGAACGAAACGCCGTCGCTAGAAAACGTGAATTCAGGCTTGGACGGATAGACGGCAAAGACATTCGTGGACACAAGGCGGATTCCGCTTTTTTGCAGTTCGGAAATCCTCATGCTCAGTGTGTCCGCCAGATTCTGCGTCGCTTCGGCTTCCTGCTCTTTGATTGCGATTTTCCGTTCCAACGTTCTGATTATTCCGTCCTTGTCATTTTTCAGCCCGTCGATTTCAGACTTCAGGCGTTCAATTTCGCCGGACTGCTCCTGCAATGCTGATTCCTGCTGTCTGATGACGTACAGATATGTCTGCTTTTGAATGTCAGTCGGATCGTATTCATCAAGGATGGCGGCGTTTTTTTCCAGAACCTCGCTGTATTCCCGCCGCTCTTCGTCCGCAAGGTCAAGCGCACTGTAATAGGAAAGTCCTTTCAGCGTGGAATTCAGTTCGCACAGTTCAAAGTAAAAGCTCTTGTAGTCGCCTTCATTTTGGAGGAAGTCCGTGTTCTTGAGCAGCCGGGCAGTATCCTCGCATTGCTCTTTCAACCGCGTGAACAGCCTGCGCTCCTTCGCAGAAACCGATTCCTTTCGCTCGATGTCCGCCTTCGCCTTTTCAATGTCCGCGCGGCTGATGGTATAGTGAACCCAGCATTTGTAGTACAGCTTTCCCGTTTTTGCAGCTTCATGGCACTCATAGAACTCATCGCGCCTGATAAGCCCGCTGAACGATGACGATGACTTGAAGTATGATTCGATGTACATCTCATCCTGCACATCAGTGAGCCGGACTGACTGAACCGCGCCGGCAGATTCGGTTTCTGCAAGCATATTTGACTCTTTTACGCGGTCATGCACGGTTGTCTTGATTTCGCTGCTGAGATATTCGGAAACCTGTCTGCGCGCATCCGCCGCAGCCTTTGTCCGTACCGCTTCAATCCTGCCGCTGTCGAAGTCGTTTTCTGTGGCGAGGTGCTGCCCGATGAAGTGAAACACAGTGCCGTCCGACCGCTTTTCTTCTGTGGGAATTTTTATCCAGTCCGGCTGCTTTTTCAGCTGCGCGTTCGGATTCGTCTTGTAGTCATATCCTTCCGAATTGGAAACAAGCCGCGCTGTAGCGCAGGATGCAAGCAGAAGGCAGAAAGCCGGAATGAGCGGCGCGTTCTTCATGTTCACGTCTCCATTTTGAAATGCAGTTATACTATCAAATTTAGTATATAGATAAGCTATCTGTTTTGTCAATAAAAGTAAATCAGTTTTTATATCAATATTGATAGTATGAGTCTGGAGCATTTAGTCATCGACAACATCCGCCGAATCAGGAAGGAAAAAGGAATTACGCAGGAACGGCTGGCGGAATACTGCGGCACATCGGCAAGCTACATCGGGCTGATGGAAACGTACAAGAACGTTCCTAAGCTTTCAACTATCGAGCGGATTGCGGAGGCGCTGAATGTCCCCGTTCAGGCAATTTTTGCCGAATCAGCCGACAGCTGCGCCCAAACCGATGCGCGCGCGTCCGCCCTCAGGAGCCGCATCAAGCAGGAGGTCATGCGAGGCCTTGAATCCAGCCTTGATGACGCGCTGAAAGTGCTGTAGACGGGCAGGTGTTTCTGTACGATAGAAAGTACCGCCTTCATGTATCTGAACAAACTGTTTTTTGCATCTGATAATCCCAAACAAATTTATCGCTTGATAGCGGCAGTGCCGCCCTTCAAATTTTTATAATCTCCCAGATTTCGTTGATGCGTTTTTCTGAAAGCGCGGTATTTTTTGCGATGGTTTTCCATTTTGAGACGGCTGATTTTACGTCGAGGAACGCATTTTTTACTTCTTTTGAGGAAAGGCTGCCGATTTTCGCGCAGGTTTCAAAATCTGATTCCACGATGTTTTTTCGTTTTCCGTTGACAGTCATCTGGTGGCTTGCCGTCCAGAATCCGTTCGGATTGAACGCGAAAGAAACATCGTAAGCCGGTGAAAGTTTCCATTGTCCGGTTTTGTCCATGAGGAACGAAGTGTTTTTTGTATGATCGTCACAATTGAATGAAAAGATATTGAACAGCATCCTTCTAAATGCCTCTACAGAATCCTGATGATGCGCGCCGATTTGATTCAGGACAGAAAACAGCTGCTCGTAGCTGTACATGCCGGCCTGATTAAAATCCATGTGAGCCAGAGCGCATAGCGTCTGCATGTGGAATTTGTTTCCGTTATTGTCGCGGTCAAAACGCTTTGTCATGAAGTGGCAGTTCTTTCCGTCGTCCAAAATCCGGCACTCGCTCATGTTGATTCCGGCCTCTTTCGCCATAAGGTAATAGGCATATTCTATGATTCCAAAATCCTCGCGGTCCTCGTCCTCTTTATCCTTGTTTCCGCTGACGCCGCTGAATTTTATGAGCCAGTGCTCAAATCCTTTGGAGGATTCGGTCTGCCCGGAGCGGACTTCTTTTGTCCCGGGATTCCATGCAATGACGGCTTTTGCCCTCGCTCCTCCTGCGGACGTTCCGATGTTGATAATCTGCGAAAGGGCGGCATTCATTTTTGCTTTGTCACATTCATCAAGGACTGCCTGCACGTTGCTTCTGTTCTGCAATACGATTGAAGCAAGCTCTACCAGTTCTGACACATTGAGCGTTTCATCAACAGAGCCGGTGGCGATGACCGGATAATATTCCAGCGCACCCATTCCGCGTTTTCCCGTGTAGCACAGCCGTTCGACTGCGTTGAAGCTTTCCGGGAGGCGGCCTTGCCGTGCAAGCCAGAGGCTTATGATGTCATTTCCGAATTTGTCAGGAAGTGAGTCCGATACCAGCCCCGGAAGTCCGTGGTATGTTCCGTAAGGCAAACCGGGAAAGCGGTACACCCCGGATTTGAGCGGCATCATGACCGGCGAAAGCTGAATTCCGCTTTGTATGAACGAAGGATTGTATTCAAAATCTGCCGTCTTGTCGTCCGAGTCTACCGATACCGCCCCTATGACTGTGCCCCACAGCTTTATTTCCGCGGCAGTTTTCATTTATCTTCTCCCCACACAAAGGCCTGCCTGTCCGGGCTTTGGCTTTTTGCCGTCTTCCGGACGCGCTGCCGTTTTTTTTCAGATTTTTCCTGAACCAGCTCCATAGGAGTGCTTTCCGAGGAAGGAAGCAGCGTTTCAAGGGAAGCAAGGCAGTCAAGCTCCCGGAGAACCTTGAGCACGTTCTCAAACTGAACGCTCTTTCCGCTTTCAATGTGCGCGACAGTTCCTTTTGATATGCCGCAAGCCTTTGCAAATTCCGCCTGCGTGTACGCTTTTCGTATGCGGCAGGCCTTAATCCTGTTTCCAAGCTCAGCGAGAATGTCCGCATTATGTGCGCCTCTATTGATTTCCATCGGAAACAGTATAGCACACGCTCAAAAAATAATAAAGATAAAACACAAAAATATGGTAATTAAACGTGAAAAATAGGGATAAATACAAAGATTTTGGTAAATAAACGGCATCGGTGCGGAAATGCTTCTTCCGTGCCGCCCCGCAGAAATTGCTCCTCCCCACAAATCACGCAAACTCCAGCCTGAATGCTTTTGTGCAGCCCGGGTAATCGGGCAGATATGTCAGTTTTCCGTTTTGTTTTTCCATTATTTTTTGTGCAATGGCGAGTCCGAGGCCGCTGCCGTTTTTGGTCAGGCGGGATTCATCGCCGGAAATAAAGGGGCAGAACAAATGCTCTGCGATTTTTGGCGGAATCGGATTTCCGCTGTCTGCAATTGTAATCTGCCCGCCAACATCAAGCGTTACCAGAACTTGTATTCCCGGCGGATTGTGGGCAAGGACGTTTGCCAGCAGGTTGGTGATTGCGCGCGTGGTCTCCAGTTTGTCAACAGCGCGCATGATTTTTTCATCGGGAATCGCAATCGCCATTTCTATCTTGCGCTCTTCAAATTCCGTATACAGGCTTGCGATTGCAGTTCTGAGCACTTCGGTCAGGTCGGCGACTTCGCAATGCAGAATATTTTCCGGGCTTTCCAGCTTTGCGTACTCAAACAGCCTGTCCACAAGGCGGTTCATGTGGACTGCCTTTCTCTGGATTGCCTCGGCATATTCGGCCAGCTTGTTTTGCTCCGAAACGATTCCGTCCAGCATAGCCTGAGAATATCCTTGGATGACGGTAATCGGCGTTTTCAGGTCGTGCGCCATATTCGCAAAAAGCAATGTCCGCTCTTTTGTATTCTGTTCCGTCCTGATTTCGGCTTCCTGTAGTTTTTCGCTCATGGAATTGAACGCCGAATAAATCGAGTCAAATTCGTTCTGCGTTTTCTGCGTAAGGCGGCAGCTGTAGTTCCCGGAAGAAATTTCGGTAAGTCCGACTATCAAGTACTGAACCGGCCTGTCGATTTTTTTTACAAGGTAGTGCAGAAGCGGAATGATAAAAATGACAAGCAGAACTGCGCAAAAAACTGTCTCCAAAAACGAAAACAGCCTTGTTTCTACCACAGTTTCTCCCCACACTCTGTATGAAACTTCAAACAAAACGAGGGTCGCCAAAAACCACAAAAGCACGTCGGCTGCAATAAAGGCAAACAGCTGGAATTTTATTTTTTTAGGTTTCATCTTCCTGAATCTCCATCCTGTATCCAAGGCCGCGTATATTTTTGATGCAGATTTGTTCTCCCAGCTTTGCGCGCAGCTTGCTCAGGACAACCATTATGCTGTTGTCATCAACAAACTGACTTCCGTTCCATGCGGCGTTTTTAATCTGCTCTTTTGTAAAGATTCTTTTTGGTGCGGCGAAGAACAGGGACAGCACTTTGTATTCAGTTGAAGTCAGTTCCACCGAAACGCCGTCCTTGTACAGAACGCACTGCCCGGTATTCAGCGTGCAGTTTCCTGCCTTGTATTCTGGCGGACATTCCGCATTCTGATTCCGAAACCGTCTGATATTCGCCTTTATGCGCGCGCACACTTCCAGCGGGTCAAACGGCTTTGTAACATAGTCATCAGCGCCGATGTCGAGTCCGAGCACTTTGTCCGCCTGGCTTACGCGGGCAGTGAGCAGAATGATTGGAACCGCTTTGTTTTTCGCCCGGATTCGTTTTACAAGCTGAAAGCCGTTCAGCTCCGGCATCATGACATCGAGCAGGATGCAGTCCAGCGTTTCCGAGCTGGCGATTCCAAAGGCGCTCATTCCGTCGTTCGCACCGACAACAGCGAATCCGTCTTTCTCAAGATACAGGCGGAGCATTTCTATGACTTCCGCCTCGTCATCTGCAATGAGAATTGTACCTGCCATACTGCTTTCATTATACACCGAAATCACGTTTGTTGCTGTCTTCATTCGCAGTTTCCTTTTATGCCCGTCTTCACCGCAAACAGCTGTATTCCCTCGCTGAAAAATCTTTGGCGCACAGTTTCCACCGTTTCCTGCATAATGAGAATTTCTTCGGCGGTTACGTAGGCGATGAGGACAAAGTTTTTCTCCGGCCAGACAGAATTTCCGAGCTTGCGGTTGGAAAGTCCGCGGCCGCTTATCTGCTCAGCCAGAGTGTACTGAAAATCTTCCAGCGCGGCTTCCAGTTCTGCGCAGAGCTCTTCCTGCACGGACTGGTTTGCGATAATCTCGGCTCGGTACAAGGCTTTTTTTCCGTTGTAGCTGTTCACATTCTCCGTGGAAGCATTTTGTTCCGCGGACGGCGGAAGATTTTTTTGCGGCGGACTGTTTTTCTGCGCGGGCTGCTTCATTATGAGCGAGTACAGAACCGGAATGAACAGAAGCGTTACGAACGTGCTTGAAGTCAATCCGCCGAGAACGCACAGTCCGATCGGCTGCACCAGCGACGCGGAGCCGGAAGTCGTAAAGCTCATCGGAAGCATTCCGAGGATTGTTGTGCAGGTTGTCACCAGCACGGGGCGGAACCGGCTTGCACCGGCGGCAACGCACGCTTCCTTCAGTTCTTTTCCGCGCTCAACCAAAAGGTTTGTGTAGTCAACGAGAATAATTCCGTTGTTCACAACGATGCCCACAAGCATAACAAGCCCGAGCATTGTCATTATGGAAATCGGCTGCCCGCGGACGGCGTACAGCACAATGACACCGATACACATAAACGGTATTGTCGTAAGGTTGATAACGGGCGCTTTAAAGCTTCCGTATGTTCCTGCCATCACTCCGAACACAAGCAGGACGGCAAGAATCAGTATCGAGCTGAACGCCTTTCCCTGCGTCTGCATATTTTTCCACGCGCCTTCAAACGTTACAAAAACATCGGACGGAACGATGATGTTTTTTGCTATAAGCGATTTGATTTTGCTTTCCACGGCGGGCGCGTTTTCGTCCGTTACAATCGACGCGGTGATGTGGATTGTGCGCGTCCTGTTCAGGCGGTTGATTGCAACAGGTCCGGTCGTTTTCTTGACATACGCGCAGTTTGAGACGCTTACCAGGGAATTGTTTTTTCCGCGGACTACGATATTCTCCAAGTCGATTATGTTCTTTTTGTCGCTGTCCTGATACGAAACGACAATGTTGTATTCGTCTCCGTCAAGCCGGTATTTTGTGGCGGTAACGCCCGCAATACTGTTGTTTATTTCGACGGCGATCGCCTCCACGCTTATGCCGAGCTCGGCGGCGCGCTTTCGGTCAATCACAATCTCCGCCTGCGGAAGGCTTTCCTGCAAGTCTATTTTGATATTTGCCGTATCTTCCACATGCGACATGCAGCCGATAATCTGGTGCGCGACATCGGACGCTTTTGCAAGGCTTGCGCTTTTAATCACAATGTCGATGTCAGAGCCGCTTACGCTTTCCATGTCGCCGGCAGAAAACGTTATCTGGCATCCGGCAAAGTCCTTGAAGTACGGCAGAAGCTTTTTTTTGATGTCGGACGTTGTGTCAATCTGCTTTTTCAGCTCGGGAAGAATGATTCCGATTGAGCCTTTGTTTGACGCGGCTTCTCCGTCTCCGCCGTCGGATATTCCGACTGTCGTGATGATGGTTTTGTAGCCTTTCACTTCCTTTATGACAACCGCCTCCAACCTTCTGATTACATCAGTGGAATTTTCGATTGACGAGCCTGCCGGAAGCGTTATGTTTATTGTGGCGGCATTGGTGTCGGATTCCGGCATAAGCTT
Source organism: Treponema sp. (assembly GCA_017935745.1). Taxonomy (GTDB): domain Bacteria; phylum Spirochaetota; class Spirochaetia; order Treponematales; family Treponemataceae; genus Treponema_D. Next base: position 52,559 of record JAGBGX010000009.1, read on the forward strand.
AAAGTGCAGAAACGGAACCAAGGCAAACGACAAAAGCAGAATGCCGGTGCAGACGGCGGCAGTTGACTTTGGGCGGAGGACGGCGGCGTGCAGCACCGACTTGTAAAAATCAGTGGCTTTGTTCAAAATCGCATCCAAGGCGGCGTAGAGCTTTACCAGAAACGGATTTCTCACGGGATTTTCTTTTCTGTTGGAAAGCGGAAGGAAATGCCCTGCCAGAACGGGAACCAGAAAAACCGCCACAAACAGGCTTGCTACGATTGCCATGACGACGGTGAAAATCATATCCTTTGCCATCTGCCCCATAAATCCCAAGTCCTTCATATACAAAAGGAACGGAACGAAAACGACGATTGTGGTAAGGTTCCCGGAAAGAACGGAAGAAATCATTTCCTGCGTGCCGAGTATTGCCGCGACATTCGCTTTTGTTCCGCGCTCCCGGTACGAATAGATGTTGTCTATCATGACGATTGACGCGTCCACAACCATTCCCACTCCGAGGATAAGACCTGTAAGCGTCATGATGTTCAGCGTGATTCCCGAGCAGTACATCAAAAGCAGTGTGATGATGATGGAAAACGGAATTGAAATCGAAATGATAAACGTGCTTTTTATGTTCTTCAGGAAAACAAACAGCACAATCACCGCAAGCACAATTCCCTGCCATGCGCTTTCAAAAAGCGTGCGCAGCGTTTCGCGGATAGAAACCGAATCATCGGAAATGATGGAAAGCGTAACATCCGCGGGAAGCAGTTCCTTCAGCTCTTCAAGCTTTGCATACAGGCTGTCGGCGACCTTTACCGAATTCGTGCCGGACTGCTTTGTTACCGAAAGATAGATTCCGTTCTCTCCGTCAATAAAGACATTCTGCGTCATTTTCTCAAAGCCGAAGTACGCCCGCCCGACATCGCACAGCCGCACATTATAGCCGTTCTTTTCTTCTATCACGGTTTCATTGATTTCCTCGATGCTTTTATATTCGCCTGCCGTGCGGATGACAAAGTCCTTTTTGTCCTGCGTGATTTTTCCGCCGCCGAGGTCAAGGTTTTCAAGCGACAGGCGGGAAGCGACTTCCGTAACGGTAAGGTCAAACGCCGCAAGCCTGTTCTGGGAAAGCTCGACGCATACAATTTTGTTTCTGCCGCCGTTGATGTACACCTGGGCAACGCCGTCGCCTTGCAGCAGGATTCCCTTCACTTGGTTTTTGGCAATGCGCTTCAGCTCATCACTTGAGCGGTTTCCTTTAATGGAAATTTCCATAATCGGAATTGAGTTCATGTTCATTTTCATAATGCTCGGTGTCTTCACCGTTTTCGGAAGCTCGTCGCGCACCAGGTCAATCGCATCGCGGACTTCATTCGTTGCGATATCAAGGTTCGTTCCGTAGTAGAATTCAAGCCCGATTGTGCACATTCCGTCTGACGAAACCGAAGTCATTTTTTTGAGCTTGTTGATGCTCACCAGTCCGTCCTCAATTACTTTGGTAACTGCCTTTTCCACAGATTCAGGCCCCGCGTTCGGATATGATGCAAAAATCATCAGGTACGGCTCTGTAATGTTCGGCATCAGGCTCACTTCGATTCTTCTGAACATAAAAAGCCCGGTGATTCCCAGAAGGGCAAAAACAACGATTACAAGAACCGGGTTGGAAAGCGTCTTCTGCGAAATGTTCATTCTGCGTCCTCCGAAATATCAAGGACCGCGCTTCCTTCGACAAGCGAATCTATTCCGTCTGTTATGACGCGCTCGCCGCCCGCAATGCCGGACGTTATTTCCACGCGTCCGTCGGAAGCAATCCCGGCTGAGACTGTCCTGACACGGGCGGTGTTTTCTTGCAAAACATACACGATTTTTTCTTCGCCTCTTGCTATGACGGCGCTTTCGGGAACGGTAAGAACAGCTTCCTTTGAGTACAGGTACAGCTTGATTTTTACAAACATGCCTGCGGTAATGCGCGCGCTGCTTTTTGAAACCGACAGGATGACTTCCGATGTCCGGCTGACGGAATCTATGACCGGGGAAACTTCGCTTACCTCTGCATGGAATATCTCGCCGGGATACGCCTCGGCATAAAAGTCGGCTTTCAGTCCGTTCTTGAGCAGCGCATAATACCGCTCGGGAATCTGGGTACGTATTTTCAGGCCGGACAAGTCTCCCACCGTCGCAATGACGCTCGCGGCCGTTACCTGTGTTCCCGTTTTCAGCGGAACGGAAATGATATTCCCGCTGATTGGAGAGAGAACCGTACTCGGCAGAAAAAAATTCCCTGGCGTGGAAGGATCGACGGAAGCGATTGCCTCTCCCTGCTGCACCGCAGAGCCAAGCTCTTTATATGCCCGTATCACCTTTCCCTGAACCGACGGAAAAACATCGACCGTATTTTTTGCCTCCACGTTTCCGTTCGCAAGAAGATATTTGGTGATAGAAGATTCCTGAATCAGCTCCGACTGTACGGAAACCGTCTGATTTTCCGGCTCCGGCGCATCCTGGCTTGCCCCGCTCTTTCCGTTGCAGGACAAAACAAAAAAAGCCGCTATGACTGTAAAAAAGACACAGCCACGTTTACCGGCAGACGACATTTTCGGCACCATTTTTATCACACTCCTATAAAAACACCGCGTCAGCGGCGAGCCACGGATAGTACACTCATCCATGCTGTTTTTCTGAATCTACAGTAGCGGGGCAGCCTTTTTCTTTTATAGGGAAAACCTTTCTAAAACCTTAAAATGTGTTAGAATACGCTGTAAGGACGGAATGCATTTACGTGTGTATTCATAAAAGGAAACCCATGGACGATTTGCTTGCATTTGCAGACAGAAACGAATTCCGCGCGTGGCTCGGCGAACACTGCGCGTCAAGCGGCGGCGTGTGGCTTTTGTTCGGAAAGAATGGCGGCCCGCAAACGCTCTCTGCGGCGGAAGCGCTGGAAGAAGCCCTCTGCTTCGGCTGGATTGACGGGCAGATGCAGCGCATTGACGACAAGTCGTACAAAAAGTATTTTGCGCCGCGCCGGACGAGCAGCACGTGGTCGGGCAAGAACAAGTCGCTCGCGCACAGCCTTGAGGAACGCGGGCTTATGACTGATTTCGGCAGACAGAAGATTGAGGAAGCCAAACGGAACGGCCGCTGGGACGCGCCCGACCTGATGTCGCTCGGAGCAAAAGCCGTCTCCGCCCTTTCCGCGCTACTTTCGGAACACGAAACCGCCCGCACGAATTTCCACGCCATGCCGCCCTCCGCGCAGAAAACCTATGCCCGTGCCTACTTCTCCGCCAAGACGGACGTGGGCAGACAGAAGCGGCTCGCGTGGCTCGTGGACAGGCTCAGCAGAAACCTGCGGCCGATGGAATAAGGGAACATCGTTCCGGGGATGTACTTCCTTAAAATAAGGAACACCGCCTGAAGAAAAATCGTGTTTCCTCATGGTAAGGAACGCTCCCCCAAAAGGAAATCACGTTTCCTTATGATAAGGAAATATGCCCCAAAGAAAATCGCGCTTCCTTAAAATAAGGAACGTCGCCCAAGGAAAAAACGCACTTCCTCATGATAAGGAACGCTCCCCAGAGAAAAATCGCGCTTCCTCATGATAAGGAACGTCGCCCGAAGAAAAAACACGTTTCCTTAAAATAAGGAATGTCGCCCATGAAAAAATCGCATTTCCTCAAAACAAGGAACGCCGCTCGTGGGAAATCTCCCCGCCGCACAGGAGCGCGTACTGTTCCGGGCGGCGGTATGCGTTTCCCATCACTTCGTGCGTGCGGTATTCGCGCAGCTGGTCGAGGTCGATTTCGGCAAGGAAGATGCTCGCTTCTTCCGGCGCCTCGAGGACGCACATATCGCGCGAGCCGGGTTCGTCCCGGAGCCAGGCAACGCCGTCAAAGACCGTCGAGCGGCCGTTGCAGTCGGGCTGTCCTGCGGGATAGTTGCAGGTGGCGACGGCGGTCATGTTCTCGTACGCGCGGGAGCGGAGCGCGGAAAGCCGGTTGATTTCCATCGGGCAGGCGTTCGGAGCAAGGATGACTTCCGCGCCCTTGAGCATCAGAATCCGCGCGCTTTCCGGGAACTCCCTGTCAAAGCATATCATCGCGCCGACGTTCACCGTGCCGCAGGCGGTGTCGAGGGCCGCCACGTGGAATCCGTCGCCGGGAAGCAGGTTCCGCTCGGCATCGAACGCGCAGGTGTGGACTTTCGAGTAGCGGAATTGCAGAACGCCGTGCCGGTCAAAAAGCGAAAGCGAGTTGCGCGGAAGCCCGTCCGTTTTCTCAAGGAACGTGATGCCGATTGCCATGCCAAGCTCCGCCGCAAGCGACTTGAACGCGCCCGTAAATCCGCCGTCAGCAGGAACCGCCTCCGCCGTCCACTCTTCCGCAGGCCGCCCGCTGATGCGGTAGCCGTTGCTCCACATCTCCGGGAACAGCGCGATGTCCGCCCCGAGCGACTTCGCCGTGCGGCAGGCTTCAACGCCCGTGCGCAGATTCTCTTCCAGCGAGCCGCCCGGCAGAATCTGAAGCAGCGCGATTTTCAGAATGGTCATGTTTTGTTTCCTCAGCATTTTGAATCTGTTCAGCATTGTATCATACTTTTCCTGCTTTTTCCATGAACGACGGAAAAGCGCGCTTCCGCCAATCATTACGGTATTTCTGCTGTGTCAGTTCAGAAGCATTGTTTACATTTAATTGTTTTTTGATATACTCTACTTACTATGGTACTGCTAAAACGTTCAATGATACTGATTTTGATTCCTGTGGCTGTTATTTTTGTCCCTACAGTCTTTGTGGCAAAGCATCTTTCAAATGTGCAGACAATGCGTCATACGCAGGAACTGTTCGATAACAAAATCCAGAACTACAGCGGACAGATTGCGCAGGAGCTGAATTCTATCCGCAATGTCCTTCAGGCTTTGGGCGCAGTTTTTTACCGTGGAAAATTTGGCAGCTCAAAAGATACTCTCGAAGTGTTTGAAAATTTCACTACGCTTTATCCTGACAGCACGGGCTTTTACGGCGAGCTTGACGGAATTTATTATGACGGCACAGGCTGGGTTCCCGACAGGGACTGGATTCCAAGCTCGCGCCCGTGGTATACAGCCGCGGAAAAGAATCCCGGTCACGTTGTATTTTCTGATGTGTATGTTGATGATATGACAGGTGCAACAGTCGTCAGCATCTCGATGTCTGTTATAGACAGCACAGGGAAAAAACTGGGAGTCATTGCGCTCGACTATCCGCTTGACACAGTAGCAGAAGCGGTAGAACGTCTGCGCGGAAAAAATGAGCGGATTTTTATTCTGACCGAAGACGGACATTTCGCCGTGAGCAGCAGTTATTCTGGTGATGAAAAAATAAGCGAAGTGGAAGGCGGAAAGTATGCTTCAGCTGCGGCAGAACTGATGACAGGCAATGCACAGTTTGTGCGGGCTGATGTTTCGGGAAGCGAATTTTTCTTCAACTCGACAAAAATCGGAGACACCGGCTGGATTCTTGCTGTTGGCGAGCCTGTTCCGCAGGTGTTCGCATTTTCAAAGCAGATGTCCCTTTTGCTTATGGTGTCGTTTGCGTTTCTTTCAGTTCTTGTGCTTGCACTGGTCGGCATCAATATCGCTCATATTGCGCGTCCGCTTTCCGTTACCGCCCGCGCGCTTTCAGGCATTGCCTCAGGACAGGGAGACTTGACGCAGCGGCTTGACATCCGCGATTCAAGCAATGAAATGAAGCTGATCCGGGACAAATTCAATGCATTTATCGGGCGGCTTCAGCAGATGGTGACTGAAATAAAAGGCACAAAAAGTGATCTTTCTGCTTATGGCAGCCGCCTTGCTTCAATGGTGCAGGAAAATGCAGCGTTTGTGGAGCAGATGGTTTTAAATATCGGCAATGTGAGCAGGGAAGTCACCGGGCAGGACGAAAAGGTTGAAAGCGCAGTGCAGTCCGTGGAAGATATTTCCCTCGCGGTGTCGCAGCTGCGCTCGCTGCTTGAAACCCAGGAACAGAGCGTGCAGACCGCCTCAAGCGCAGTTACCGAAATGATTGGCAGCATAGAGTCGGTTTCCCGTTCCGTTGAAAATATGGCGCAGGAATTTTCTGTCCTGTACAAGGATGTCGGAAACGGAATTGAGCGGCAGCGCGAAGTGAACGGCAGAATTCAGCAGATTGAAGAGCAGTCAAGAATGCTCACTGAAGCAAACGCTGTGATTTCTTCAATTGCAGAGCAGACAAATCTTCTGGCCATGAACGCGGCGATTGAAGCGGCGCATGCAGGCGAGGCAGGAAAGGGATTTGCAGTCGTTGCAGATGAAATCAGAAAGCTTTCTGAAAATTCTTCAGCACAGTCAAAAAACATTGGCAACCAGCTCACGTCCATTACAGATGCAATCGCCCTTGCTGTGGACGCATCGGATCTGTCAGACCATGTGTTTTCCGGCGTCTCTGAAAAAATCAATGCGACAGGAAATCTTGTGCGGGAAATCAAGCAGGCGATGAATGAGCAGTCCGAAGGATCCAAGCAGATAAGCGACTCTCTCGGTCACATGAACGAAGCGACAGGACACGTCCGCACTGCCGCTGACAATGTAGACAGGGCGCGCGGCGGAATTACCGCAAATGTGGAAAGCCTGCGCCAGTCATCCGGGGTTGTGCGCAGTTCCCTCGAAAAGATGAAACAGGGCGTGGAGCGGATTGAGAAAGATGACAATTCGCTGCTGAAGCTTTCAACTTCTATCAGCGGCTCTATTTACCGCATTAACAGCCAGATAGAGCAGTTCAAAATATAACTGTTTCCCCGGTGCAAGCGTTGTGGTATCGTTCGTTTTGTTTGCGCACGGCTTGCCGAATGCAGCTCGACCGGAAGAAAAATACAGAATTGTCGCATTTATCCAAGACGCGCCTGCGGACGGATGGTATAATAAAACTATGGATGAAACTGAAACGTCATCAAAAACAGCACACGACATAAGCGTCTGCGGAACCGACTGCACCGTATGCGCCTTTCTCGGAAAACAGTGCGGCGGCTGCAACGCAAGCGGCGGAAAAGTGTTCCATGCGGACGGCGGCTTCTGTCCTGTCTATGACTGCGTGAAAAACCGGCGGAATCTTTCTGACTGCGGGCGCTGCGCGAAACTTCCCTGCGGAATCTGGCGGAAGACGCGCGACCCGTCTTTTTCGGACGAGGAATTTGAGCGGAATATCGCGGAACGAATCAAAATGCTCCGATGCAAGCAGTGAGAAAACGAGGAGAAGCATGATGAACAGCAAAGAGCTTGCGGAATTCGTGGAGGATCAGCTGAGCGGGCTGGACGGCATTCGGAAGATTCCTATGATGGGCGGCTGGATTTTTTACTGTCAGGAAAAGATTTTCGGCGGAATCTACGAACCGGGCTTCATGGTGAAAAACACAGCGGCCGCTAGAGCAGCAATGCCGGACAGCGAGCCGGATCCTCCCTACAGCGGCGCAAAACCCATGCTTCCCGTCACGATTCTGGAAGACCGGGAGCGGCTTCAGGAAATGGTTCGCGCCATGCTCCCAGAGCTTCCCGAGCGCAAGCCCCGCCGGACGAAAATCAGCGGCAAGCAATAGAGCGCAGCGTGCAAAAACATGGGATTCGGCTTCACCTATTGCCAGAAAAAATCAACAAGCGAAAGAAAGTCCGTCCTCCTTTGAGGAAGACGGACATGCCAGTCAGAAGGCAGCTTTAGAACGCTGATGTATTATCTTCTGTTCAATAGCCTTTCGGACTGCTGATTGTGTATGTGCCGGCCTTCCAGAATCCAAAGCGGATGCCGCCCCAGCCGGTCATGCTGGCGGAGGAAGTGATGTTTCCGTCAATATCCTTCCATGATTGCGGATTGTAGATATCCTTGCTATACACTATTTTTTTCGGTTCAGTTTGCAACAAAGCAATATTATCATCTTTTCGTACAGTTGCATATCCGTTGTCATACCAAGCTATCATATACACACGGGCAGGAGCTCCATCAGGGCCGGAAACCATTGCTTCAACTGTGCGCATAAAATCAGTAGATGATGAAATCGGGAATTTCACCGAATGGAACACTTCCATGCAGGCTGCATCTTCTTCCAAATCCTTCGGCAGGACGATCGTTATCGAGTCTTCTGTGTAAGATTTGATGACGGGCAGCGCGGAAGAATCTTTTATATCCATTATGTTGATGTCCCACGCGTCGCTTCCGCCGTACTCATAGGTTGTATAGCAGAACATCTCAGTGCCTTCAAACGTCTGGCCGCGGTACGGCTCAAGCTTCAGGTTCTTGATGGTGATGCTTGTATCATTGAGCGTCTTGAACCGCATTTCATACTGTGAACCTTTGTAATCCGTCAAAACCGGAAATACGCCGAAATACGTTCCTTTGCTGACAGTTCTGCTTGAAAACACAGAAGGATAATTTTCCGTGCCGTCTTTGTTCTTGTGCCATGCGGCTCCTTCAAACAGAGCCTCCCCGGATTCAATTTCAAACGACACAGCGTAGAGTCCTTCGCTAAAACAATACATGAGAGCTCCGCACCAGTCATACATTTTTCCGTCATCAGTGCTTCTCGGAATCTTGAACGTTCCGGACATACCTGAATCCGTTTTGGAGAAGTCCTTTGTGTACGCATCTTCCCGCCAAGTGCTTTCTGTCCATATGTTCCAGTGTGTAGCGCCGTCATAGTTCAGTTCCCACAGGTTGTCAATTTTCAAGTCATCAATCTGCGTTGTGCCTGCGGGAATTTCGATGTTGAACGAAACAGATTCTCCGCTGTAGCTGAACGGCACACTCAGAATGAATGAGTACGCCTTGGCTTCCGCGCTCCAGTCAAACGGACAGACGCTGGCTTTTTTGCTTCCGTCGGCGAGCAGGTAGATGTGCGCGCCGGATGCGTTCTGCGCGGTTCCCGTGAACGTTACTGCATACGGCCCTGATTTCATTGTGTCAAGCGTAAACGTGTACGTCGCCTGCGTCCCGGACGTAATAATCCGTGTGCCGCCGCTTTTTTCAATGCTGATTTCGTTTCCCGACGAGTCAACGGCTTTTTCCGTGGTAACACCGGGCGCGGAATGTTCCGCATCATCATTCCCGCTGGAGCTTCCGCCGTGTGAGCATGACGCGAGCAGAAACGCGCCTGAAATAAGTATAATACGTGCAAACAGTTTCTTCATAGCTGCCGCCCTACTGCTTTTCTATGCGGACAGTCCAATATGATATGTCGCCGCCATCGTTTTCAGTGCATGACACAACGATTACCGTTCCGCTTGCATTCTGCTGTATTTTCCTGTCGGTGTAGGTTACGTCACCGTCTTCATCTTCGTCAAGCTCAAATATTTCAAAAAATTCATCATAGCTCATCGACTCTTCTTCGGACTCGTCAAGGTCTTTTCCTGTTACGGTCACGCTGCGGTTCTTTTCGTCCCAGCTGCACTTAATGTCAGCAATATTCCAGCCGTTATGCGTAAGATTGTACTTCATGTTTGCTTCCGCTGCATCTTTTTGAGCATAGAAAGCATCGTAGTATTCTTTTGACGAAAAGATAAGGGTGTGGCTTTCTTCCTGATACTTCATTTTTACCGGAGACGTTTTCGGACTTGAACCAAACGTAAGCGTTCCTTTCGTTGTGTGCGATTCTGTTCCTTTATACTGTATTTCAGAATCGGCTGTTATTTTAAGGACACCTTCTTCCTCAGGAAATTTTATTGTCATGGTATAGTTGTATACTCCAGACTGGAATGAAAGTTCCTCTGCCGTAACAGTGGAAAGGTTAGCTTCATCATGCTTACTGTCATTTGACTTGTCAGCTGTAACTGGATCATCATCTCCTCCGCTGCTGCCATCGCTGCATCCGGCGAAGATGCCCACAGAAAGTGCCGCACCTGCAAGCAGGACGAGCGCGAATTTCCGTTCAATCAGTTTCATTGATTTCTCCTCAAAAAAATAAAAGTCTTTTGTGTGCCGCACGAAAAGCGCAGGACGCACATCCGTATGCAGAAATAGCTGCGGACAGCGGATTCCGCTTTGCCGCGGACTGCCCGTACAATTCAATCTGCTGTAAAATCACTATATTTTTGCTAAAAACAGTATTTTACGATGTTGATTATACAGCTGATTCAGCTTTTAAATCAAGTTTAAACAGTAATAAACAGCTTAATATACTGTTTTTATTTGCGCCATTACCACCATAGTTACGGCATGACGCTGCAAGAAATCTTCATTCATAATCTGAAATTCTATCGGAAGCAGAAAGGTCTGACGCAGAACGAGCTGACGCTCAGCATCGACAAGAGTTACAACTACATAAACGGCGTGGAGCAGAAAAAATGCTTTCCGCCGCCGGACGTTATCGAGCGGATTGCCACTGCGCTCGGAATAAAGGCACACCAGCTGTTTATGGAGGACGGCAGCCCGGAAACCGCCATGCAGTTTAACGCGGACAAATATATAGAAAGAATCACCGCAGACTTGCACCAGCGGCTCAAGGAAGACATCCGCCGGGAAGTACAGGAAGTGTTCGCACGGAAACTGTAGGCGGCGGACGTTTCGGTGAAACCAGCGGAGATGCCCCGCCCACGCGCCGGACAAAAATCAGCAGGAAAAGACAAGACGCGGAAATCCGTCTGCGGTATGATGTTTTTCAATCCATAGGAGTGTAAGATAAAAACTGCTGAAATGGCGCAGTTTTTATCTACCCAAAGTTTGCGTTGCAAACTTTTTTATCGACTGCAACTTCCGCCGGAAACTTGCGTTGCAAGTACACTGCGTTGCGAAGTTGCGTAAAAAGTCAAATCGGAAACTGAGTAAGGAAGTTTACTTCCGACTTTCCTCATTGACTTTTTATGGGAGGATTTTATGGAACCGATTTTGAGGGAACATTTTTTGCGGACGAGTGCCTACACGAATGCGGGGCTGTACCGCGATTATTTTCAGAGCCTGCCGGACGAGCCGAAGGAATTGGGCGACCTGATTTCGCATCAGATTGTCCACCGCGTTACGCTGCGTGAAGGCAACACCAATGCAAACGCCGACTTGCGTTACGGCGATATGAACCGCTTTCCCTGGCACCGACACCGCTGCGATGACGACATTTTTCTGACCGCACCTGCCATCGCCGCAGAGTTGTTCCGGCTGGACGGACGCGGCTTTGTGCCTGACCGTGCCGTCGAAAACAAGCTGATTCTGACCTGCCGATACGTTTCCGTGCTTGTCTGTGCAATCTACAAGGCAAAAGGGATTCCCTGCCGAAGCCGTGCGGGATTTGCCCCGTATTTTTGGCCAGGCGTTTCCGCGGACCACTGGATAAATCAGGTGTGGAGCGAAGCGGACGGACGCTGGATTACGTTCGATGCCGACGGACTGTATGACGGGCTTTCGCTGCCGGTTCATCAGTACGATATGCAGGACGATGAATTTGACTGGGCGGCAAAAACGTGGCTTGCCATCCGCCGGGGAACGGAAAGCGGCACACGGTTCGTCTATGCTGACGGAAAAGGCACCTGCTCGCTCAAAGCCGCCGTCCGCTGCCTCTTCTACGACTTTCACGCGCTTATGAACAACGAAATTTCCTACGCGTTCCAGCCCTGCTACACCGACGGCAAATTCGAGCGGCTCACCGAAGCACAACTTTCCGAACTGGACAGCCTTGCACAACTTATGCTTTCCCCCGATGAGAATTTCTACGCCCTGCACCGCCTGTGGGAAACCGAACGCAAATTCCGCATCCTGAACAGCCCGCTCGTCGGCGACACCGATAATGCCGCCCTGAACAGCGATGAACATCACATAGCAAGGAGTGTAAGATAAAATGAGCATAGAAAGTCAGTTCAATCTGATTGCAAAAGAATATGACGGCAGCCGAAGAAAATTTATTCCGTGCTTTGATGATTTTTACGGAAGCACGACGGAATGCATTGTTTCAAACATAAAAGAGCCGGGGATTGTCGTTGACTTGGGTGCGGGAACAGGGCTTCTGACGTATTTTTGGCATCGGCACTGCCGCACTTCCCGGTTTGTGCTTGTGGACAGTGCTGATGAAATGCTGAATGTTGCCCGAAAACGGTTTGAAGGCGCTGAAACTATATCGTATTCGGTCGAAAATTACATTCACACGCTCCCGGACGTTCCGTTTGACGCGGTTATTTCGGCTTTGTCGGTTCATCATTTGGAGGAAGCCGAAAAACGCAGCCTGTTCGCAAAACTGTATGACCGCCTGCCCGGCGGCGGCTTGTTCGTAAACTACGACCAGTTTTGTGCCGGAGAGCCGGAACTGAACCGCTGGTTCGATTCGTTTTGGGAAAGCCAGCTGGCAAAAAGCGGACTGACGGCAAGGGACAGAGAACTGTGGAAAGAACGCAGAAAATTGGACAGAGAATGTTCCGTCGAGCAGGAAACGGCCGCACTGAAAGAAAGCGGATTTAAGACGGTAAAATGCGTCTATTCCTGCCAGAAATTTTCTGTGATTGTCGCGATAAAATGAACAGTTGGAAAACCCCTCGCGGACAGAAAACCGGGACGCATACCTGAAAACCGCATACGAAAAAGGAAAGGAGCTGTTCTGAGGATTTGTGAAAGGTGCAGGAGAAGGCGCGATTTCGGAAGAATTTCCGCTTGAACTTCTACTCGCGGACACGCCAGCAAGGCTCTGTATACTCTAAAGAGTATAAAATATCAATTATTATATCCTGTAAAGAATAGAAAGATACTCTAAAGAGTAATACAAATTCTTTATGGAATATGACGACGACCTGAACAAGGTGATAGAGCGGATTCGCAGCATACGGATTGAAAAAAAGGTGTCGCAGTTCGAGCTGGCGGTGCGGGCGAATTTTTCCCAGAGCTTTTTAGCGAACGTCGAAAGCGGCAAGAAAAAGCCGTCGGTCATGACAATCATCAGGATTGCGAAAGCCCTGGACATAAATCCGCGCGAATTTTTCCCGGAGACATTTCCGCAGAAAACCAAGGCCGACATCAAGAAAGAAATAATTGCGCTGGTGGAATCGCTGTAGACAAAAAGCCGCCCAGATGCTGGAAAAATAAACGCGTATCTTGTACCCTGTCTACTGCGAGTTTTTCGTAGAAAAACTCGGTAAGCAACCGCAGGTTGCGACTGAACATCTCATAACCCGGAGGAAATCAGATGTCTATTGAAAAAGTAAGAGCCTATTTCAAAACAAAGGGAATTGACGGAAGAATACAGGAATTTGAAATTTCGAGCGCGACTGTGCCGCTTGCCGCCAAGGCATTGCAGTGCGAGGAAGGCCGCATCGCAAAAACGCTGTCATTCCACCTGAAGGAAAAAGTGATACTGATTGTCGCGGCGGGCGATGCCAAGATTGACAATGCAAAGTATAAATCCCAGTTCGGAACGAAAGCAAAAATGCTGTCTTTCGATGAAGCAGAGCTTTTGGTCGGACATGCCGTCGGCGGCGTCTGCCCCTTTGCCGTAAACGAAGGCGTAGACATCTATTTAGATGTCTCTCTCAAACGGTTCAGCACCGTATTCCCTGCGTGCGGCAGCTCCAACAGCGCGATTGAGCTTTCGCTGCAAGAACTGGAAGCATATTCCGGTTTTATACAATGGATTGATGTCTGCAAAACAGCGTGAGGAATGCGCGGGGTGCCGGTTTGAAAAAGCTGATTCTCTATATTCACGGAAAAGGCGGAAGCCATCGGGAAGCGGAGCGGTACAAGCAAAACTGCCGCGAATTTGACATTGCCGGAGTCGAGTACAACGACTATCTTCCGTGGATTGTGCAGAGCCGCATTCAGGCCGCCTATGACAAGGCGCGCGAAAACTACGATTCGATTTCTATAATTGCGAACAGCATAGGCGCGTATTTTGCGATGCACTCGTTGCAGAACTGCGAGCTTAAGAAGGCATTGTTCATATCGCCGGTGCTCGACATGGAGCGCCTCATACTGGACATGATGAGCCGGGCGCACGTTTCGGAAAGCGACCTGTGCGTTCGGGGAGAAATCGCCACGGACTTCGGGGAAACGCTGTCGTGGAACTATCTGCGCTTTGTCAGGGAACATCCGATAACATGGAGCGTTCCCACGGAAATCCTGTATGCGGGAAGCGACAGCCTCGTGTCCCGGCAGACGGTAGATGCATTTGTCAGCAGCCACAACGCGCGCCTTACCGTAATGGAAGACGGCGAGCATTGGTTTCACACGGACGAGCAGCTTGCCTTTTTGGACAGCTGGATGAAAGAAGCGATCGGCTGAATTGTCTGAATCGTCAGGTTGAAGAAAAGCGGGCTTTCCGTTTTCCTGTGCCGTCACTCTTTTTCAGTTTCACCTAAGTTTTTTTCGCCCCATTTTTTCATTGTGCGGAGGACGGCGAGGAAACTTTTTCCAAGTTCGGTCAGCGTGTATTCCACTTTCGGCGGAACTTCCTGAAAATCGCGGCGGTTCAAAAATCCGTCCGCTTCCAGCTCGCGCAGCTGCTTTGTCAGGGAAGATTCCGTGATTTCTCCGAGATGCCGCCGGAGCGCGCCGAACCTCCGCACGTCTTCCATGCCGACATAATAGAGAATCTCAAGCTTCCATTTTCCGCCCAGAATTTTTTGAATCAAGGACATTGTTTTGCACCGCTGCACGGCCGATTCAGTTTTCCGCATCTTCATTTCCTCCCGTAAATCTTTGTTCAGTATAAACTATTTGTACAATAATTTCAAATAGTACTTCAAAAAAATACTGTATTTTCATTGTAATTGTACAGTGATATAATGATGAACAATAATAAGTAAGAGGAGTTTTTTATGCATTACACAGGAACAATCTGGAGGCCGCCGTATGAAGCGGAGTCGCTGCTGCTGGAAGTTACAGCCGGATGCACTCACCACAAATGCAAATTCTGCACGCTGTATGAGGACCTGCCGTTTGCGTTCCGCCTTTCTCCGGTGAAGGACATTGAAAGCGACCTGCTCGAGGCTCAGATGTCGCTTTATGATCCTGTTTCGGAAATGAAGCGCAGGCTGAGCGGCCTGCCTTCGCCAAAAAAAATCCGGCGCGTGTTTTTGACCGGGGCGAATCCGTTCGTGCTTTCGTTTGAAAAGCTGATGGGCATCGCGGAAATGGTTCGCCGCTATTTTCCCGAGAACGAGACAATCGGCTGCTTTGCGCGCGTTACGGATGCGGCGCTGAAATCGGACGAGGAGCTTTCGGCATTGCGGAAGGCGGGATATGACGGGCTGACAATCGGAATTGAAACCGGCGATGACGAGGCGCTGCGCTTTATGAACAAAGGCTACTGCGCCGCAGACATCGTTGCGCAGTGCAGGAGGCTTGACGCGGCGGGAATCGGCTATTCATTTTTTTATCTTGCAGGAATTTCCGGGAGCGGCCGCGGGGAAACCGGCGCACGGCTGACGGCGGAAGTGTGCAACCGGCTTCATCCAAGGCTCATCGGCGCGAATATGCTGACCGTATATCCTGAGTCGGAGCTGCACCGGGAAATTGCAGACGGCGCGTGGACGGAAGAAAGCGAAACTGAAAAATACACGGAAATCAGGACGCTGATTGAGGAATTGACG
The DNA here is from genome assembly GCA_017935745.1 of Treponema sp. Classification (GTDB taxonomy): domain Bacteria; phylum Spirochaetota; class Spirochaetia; order Treponematales; family Treponemataceae; genus Treponema_D. Next base: position 68,079 of record JAGBGX010000009.1, read on the forward strand.
GTTCCGCTTGCGTTTGCGGCGATGGGCGCGTCGAACGCCTTCAAGCTGTACGGAGTTCTTCCGCGGGACAAGACGGAGCTTCTTGCGGCAGTTGACGCAATCATTCAGGAAGCCGGAGAAGAAACCCTGCGCCGCTACCGCACGCACCTTCGGCATTTGTGATTTTTTTTTTTTTGGGGGGGGGTGCTCCAGCGCCGTTTCTTGACGGGCGGAAGGCAACTTAAACCGGGGGCGTTGCGGGGGTGTCCCCCGCAGAAGGGGGAGCGGACAAGCAACAAAGCGGAGAGAATCGGCACTGCTTGCAACATCGATGAACGACGCCGTGCAGCCGCGTTTTCTGCCTCCGCCTCAATGATGTGCAGAATCCGCGCGACAGTTCCGTCCGCTCGCGGCGAACCGTTTATAATCAGAACGCTCATTTTCGTTTCTCTTCGCTCCTAGTGATTTTTACTAAACAATGATAATTTAACATAGTTTAATAAAAGTGTCAAGCGGGTTTTGGGAAAAATTACAACAGTGGATGAAAACTTTCAGATTTTGGAACAGATGAATTGGTTCGTATGAACAGTTTGTTACGACGCGGACAGTGGATTGTTTGAATGCGACACGCGAGTTTTTTGCAAAAAAAACGAGTTACAATCAGCAACGCCATTTCAGTTGCTGATTGTAAACATTCCACTGCTTACCGCGCGTTTTTTCTGGAAACAAAAAACAGCACATAGACCGTTCCATCTTCCGAAACGAATCTGTCTACGCAGCGAACGCCGGTCAGCACGGATTTTTTTCGTCGCGGCAGTTCTGAATTGACGTAAAGCAGGAGCCGCACTTTTGCATCCAGGGCGGCGGCGGAAGCGGCGATTTTTTCATTGTCATACCGTGCCTCGCCGTAAGCGTAGTAGCCTTTTTCACTGACAGGACCGCTCCACAGCCCGCTCGGATCGGAAAACGTCTTTCCGACCCACACAGGAACGCCGTCCGCCCGGTACAGTGCGCCTTCTTCCTGCCGGACGCTCGCACAGCCGAAAAGGAGAAAAATCGCACAAAGTAACGGAAGGAAAGGTTTATTCATTTTCTACATAGATAAAATCGAATCAACGAGAGCATGGAATTTCTCTGGAGTAGACGCTTTCATGGCTTTGTCCACTTCATCTGCCGGAACAAACATCAAAGCGTATACAGTTCCGTCTTTTGCAATATACATATCAACCCGTCTGATTCCAGAAATTATTGCTGCACCTACACTCTTTTGAAATGCCTGAAACTCTTCAGTATCAAGCTTTCCTGCACTGGCATCTACTATGGCAGATTTTACATAAGTGGCAATTGCTCCTTTTCCGTCCAATTCGGCGGACTTTGTTGAAAGTTTCACGCTACCTTGGTTTCCGCTTCCAGTATAAAACCAACCGTCTTCTGCAACAGGTCCTTTCCAGCGTTCTCCGTTTTTATTTTCCTTTGATGGAAATCCGCCGGCTCTTACCCATGTAGGAAGTCCTTCTTCCACAGCCTGCTGATACGCCGCAGTGTCCGCCGCACTTCCTGTAGGCGTTGACGCACACCCTGCCGCAAGCATAACAGCAAGAGCCAACGCTCCCGCACCTGCAATCTTCTTTATAACCATGACATATACCTCCTCATGTATGGTAAAAAATCTGTTTTATTTGTTTCCGTAGAACGCTCCGAATACGGCTCCGAGCACCCACGTAAGGCCAGAAACCGGAATCGTTATGATTGTGCCAATCAGTCCTGCCGTCGCCGCGGTGGAAGCCGCATCCGCCTTTGCCGCACGCGAAACGGACATTGTGTTGTCGTACTCGTACTTTTCAATCGGAACAATAAGCTCGGACTCATCTTCCAGCGAAACGACGTTTATGTTCCTGTCGTATGTTTCGACGGTTATTTTATTGTCCGTAAACGGCAGATGGTACTCAGGGTACTGCTGAACTGCATTCGCCGCCTTTGCCTCCTGGGCTTTCTGCTTGGACTTTGAGTAGCTCGGCATTTTCCAAAACGCATCGCCGCCCGTCGCCGTGCTGTATCCGCCGGAAAAATTGATGAACGCATAGCCGCAGCACTTGAGGATTTGCCAGCACGATGTGCCGAGAATCACGAACGGCTTTCCCAGAATCGAATAGGCAATGTACTTTTTGTTCGGAACGCTCACCACCTGCACTTTTTCCGAGGAGATTTTCGATGTCTGCGAGCGCGACTTTTTCACATCGGAAGAATCCGCGCCGTCCGCAAGCGATGCCAGGAGCTTCTCCACGTCTGCGGCGAACAGCTTTTCGTCTTCCTCGCTGAACGAGCCGCCCTTGAAGCGGGAGCCTCCGCCGAACGGAACAATTGCTCCGTCCTTCATGCGGAATTCCCGCGTGCCGATTACGGAAGAATTCACGTCGTCGCTTTTCTTGATGATTTCAGCCTCGACCAGCGAAAATGTGAAGTTCTCGTATTCATCGGACTGCTCCCGGACGCTTTCCGCCGTAAAAAGGTGGAGCGTCGTTTTTTCGTCCGTATTCGAGACGACCGTATAGTCCTCGGAAAAGTCGAAGTACCGCTTTGTGCTGTCCTGAATGACTTTATTTCCCTGGAACTGCTCGCACTGCTCGTCCGCATAGTCGTGCCGCACGACGGTGCTGCTTTCCGCTATCAGCATATCGTCCTCATACAGTTCCTCGCTGCTTTGCGTGTACACCCTCGTGCTTTGGCATGAGCAGAACAAAGCCGCCGCGCATCCGAGCGGAAGAACGTAGTTCAAAAATTTCATAGAATTCTCTCCGCCGAATTACTTTTGCCGCTGAAGCTTTTTTCTGAGCAAATCAACGGAAACAGTTCCGTCGTCGGAAACGAGCCTGCTTTTCTGCCCCGGATTTTCCGCCGGAACCCACGAGGTGCTGGCAACGCCGGTGAATTGCTGCGGAAGGCTGATGGTGTCCGAGCAGCACAACGTGAGTCCTTCGGTCGAGAAACTTTCTTCAAACACTCCGAGTGCAGCATCAACGGAATCATGCAGACGGTAGGAACTTGGCGGATACGGAAGCACGCCCGAGCCTTCCGAAATCAAGCCGCCACGGTACAGGAACTGGCAGCTGCCTTCGTATTCCGTGCCTACCGTTGCATAGACAAAATAATAGGTGAGCTGCACTGTGGTAGTTTTGCCGCTTTTTGAACCTGGCACCGCCTGAAAGTCGCGGAGCAATATCAAGTCGTAGCTTTCGCTGGAAACGCCTTCATACGAAACTTTGTTGAAGCATTTTTCAAGGCTCTTGTTCAGCTTTGCGTGAATCGTTTCGTAGTCCGTATCGGCTCTGATTCTGTCGTCAGCTCCAAGCTGCTTTACAAAAAATGTGTGGAGTTCCCCAAGCATTTTTTCCGTGCGGCTTGTATTTTCTGTATCCAGCACCAGAACGTTCCATTTTTTGATTTCTTCCGGTGCAAATGTTTTTTCCGAAAGGGAACTGTCCTGCTGAATAACCATCTCGTCGCCGGAATTCGCATAATCCACATTTGTCGACACACATGAAGCCAGCAGCCCCGAACAGAAAAGCGCGGGCAAAACCGCCGCCGCAATTCCCAATACATTCTTTTTCATAAAAAACTCCTTTGCTTTTTTTGCCAGCCGGTTTTTCCTCACCGTTCAGCTGACGTAGTTTCATCATTTTGCATAAAAGACGATTTCCCGAAGAGAATCATATTTTTCAGCACGTATTGAGCCGTTACTTGGCGATGCTTCATAGCTATAGTAATTATCTCCTTCGTCTTCCCAAGTAACTTTCTTTGTCTGTCCGAAATACAATCTGAATGTATCACAATCAGCATCGCCTCTCGGCGTAACATCAATGTAATTAACTCCTGCTGCGTAATGTTCAAACGTCCATGTTGATTCTGTCTTCGTCCAGTCGTCCGAGCATGACGCAAGGCAAAGAAGAAGCGCACCGGCAATCAGGGACAAAAATACCCTGCCGCGGCTTTTGCGTTTTTGTTTCATATCGTTATCCTTAACCATAATTTTTGAGTAATAAAATACCCTCGAAGCACACTTTAACATAATTTATTATCCATGTTAAAGAAAATCAGGTAAAAAATTACTATTATTGTGAAATGATGGACTTCAAGAACACGGTTCGCTACCTGATGGAATACAAGGATATGCAGACAAAAGAGCTTTCTGCGCGGACAGGAATCAGCGAGAACACCATAAAGTCCTACATAAAGGAGCAGTCTGCCGAGCCGACGCTCAGCAAGGCGGTGAAAATCGCGCGGGCACTGGACGTGAGCATCGCGTTTCTCGCCGGGGAGCAGGAACGAACCGCAGCCGCTTCCCCCTCCAGGCTGAGACTGCAATCACTGACAAAAGATTTCACTGAAAACGAGATGAGCATCCTTTTGGCAACCGCCGCCGCAATCAAAAGAAACAAGGAAGCCGTGCCCTAAACGATGATAAACATCACACTGCAAGGAGACGGTCGAGAAGAAGAAAGCATTCATCGTTTATTGCCATCCGTCGGAGCAGTCGTTTATAACTCCATATTACGCAAATGACAAGCCTGCTTGGCGGAAGGCATTCCCCTCCTTATGTAAAAATCAGCCGAAGATTCCGTTCATCCACAGTGCGATGAAGCGGTCGGTGTAGGCGGTGCCGTTGTTCCAGTATTCTACGTCGCATTTTTTGAGGAGGACGGATTCGATGCAGCCCCACAGCCCGGTTACGAGGATGCCCACGTCGAGCGCGGGGTCGGCGGAGCGGGCGATGCCGAGCGCGGTGCATTCTTCGAGGAGCGCGATGCCGGTGCGGTTGCAGACGTAGTACTCGCGGACGATTTCCGGCGGCGCGTCGTCGGCGGACTTGATGCCCTGCATGACGAGGAGCGCCTTGCGCGGATTTTCAAAGCACCACGAGCGGTAGGCGTTGATTGTGCGCACGATTTTTTCCTTCGGGTGTTCTGCCCCTGCCGCCGCTTCAAGCAACCCGGCGTTCAGTTCGTGCAGGCAGTCGAGGGAAATCTCCTGGAAGAGCTTGTCCTTGTCGGTGTAGTAATGGTAGATGTTCGCCGCGGTGATGCTGCATTCGCGCGCGATGTCCCGCATCCCGATTGCATCGGGGTTGCGCTTCATGAGCAGTTCCAGCGCCTTTTTCTTGATGAGCGGCACGATTTCAGTGTTCGTCTTCCGCATGGCTTCTCCTGTAAAGAATCAAATCGAAAGCTGAAATTTTTGACTTGACTTTTTATGCGCTTCCGCAGTGCGACGGGGAAGCGCAATTGATAAGCACGTTCGAGACGCGCTTTCTGAACAATAATAATTTAACACGGTTTGATAAAATGCGTCAAGGACGGGAGAAGGGATTTTGGTACATTGTACTTCGTTATATTTAGAAAAAACAGAAAACGGCTTGACAAGATGGCGGGGGGGGGTAGAATGACTTGACTTTTCATCAAGGAGGTTTTTATGAAAAAGTTCGCGAAAATTTCAGCGGTGCTCTGCGCGCTGCTTCTGTCCGTTTTCTTTGTTACAGGATGCAGTGATGACGATGATGAAGATAACGATCCTGAGGTTGTCAAGGTTCTTACAAGAAGTAGTAATTCTCACGAGGAAATTGAACTGACTTTCTATGATGACGGCACATTTCTTTACAAATGTACATATAAAGAAGATGATGACAGTTACACAGAGAAAGGAACATATAAAGGAAAGCTAGAAAACGGAGGAACGGTTGAGCTTATATTTGAAGAAGATGGCCGAGAGTCAATCATTGTTTCTGGCAACAGTTTTTCGTTTGTACACTGAGTTTCAGAAACAAGCCTAATATATGTCGCATGGACGGAAACCTGTTTGGCTTCCATCTTTTTTTATCCTCGCACTTTTGACAATCTTTTATTTCCGTGATATTTTTAGGGGAAATGAAACTCTTGTCCGCTTCTTTTGTTTTGGCGGCAGCCGTTTTTATGCTCGGATGCTCATTTTCTTCTGAAAGGCCGGAGCTGTCTGACTTGAAGGTGCGGTATCATTTTTTGCAGACATTCAACGGAACCGGCTGGAACGATGTTTCGGGAGCGGATTTGCTTCGGTACGGGGCGGGACAGGACAAGCGGTTTTCTGCGGAGGACGGCGGCTCGTTTTTGTTCACGCTTTCAAAGGACACTTCGCCGTCTGTCATCACGAACTGGTTTTTCGACACAAGCCTGGGAACTGCGCTTCGCGGCGTTGAGGCGTCCGTAACGTTCATTGCCGGAAGTCCCGGTTTCTGCGGAATTTATTTTCCTGCCACGCCCGCTTCAGAAAGACGGAATTACGAAAGCTGCTTTTTCGGAGTCAACAGCACGGGCGAATACGCAGTCTTCCGCTCGGACAAGGACGGCTCTATCAGCAAAATTGCCGGGGACGAAGATGCTGCCGTCCGGGAGGGATTCGGTGCAGAAAATGTGCTGAAGGCGTATTTTGAGGCGGACAACCTCATTCTGCAAATCAACGGCAAGACTGTCCGCACCATCACGGATGCCGGACGCACATCCGGCAGGACGGGACTGTTTGTACGCGTTTTGGAGGATTCCGGCGAATGAATTTTTGCGATGTGCTCAGAGCGGTGGCGGAAGGCAGAAGAACAGCAAAGTTTTTCAGTCTGCGGATAAAAAACTTTGCTAATTTTTCAATTTTTTCAGTCTGAAACGTAAAAACTTACTTATTTTTCATACTTTTTCAGTTTTAGACTGAAAAACTTCTTGTTTTTGCCGGGTTTTTCAGTTATAATCGAAACTATGGAAACGGAAAATGAAGACGAGATAGACATTTTCAGGCCGGTGTTTGTCAGGAATCTGGGCAGTTTTAAGGACGAAAAAATCATCAAGATTCTCTGCGGTGTCCGCCGGTGCGGCAAGTCTACTATTCTCAAGACGTTCAAAAACACGCTTCTGGCGGACGGCACGCCGCGGGCGAATATTGTGGAGCGTCTGTATTCTTCGATGGAATATCCGCGGGATTTTGATGCCGACGCCATGTACAAGGATTTGCTGCGTGCAATCGAACGTGCGGACAAAGGCAAAAAAGTCTATCTGCTTTTGGACGAAGTTCAGGAGATTGCGGACTGGGAAAAATGCGTGAACACGCTTTTTGAAACGCGGAACGTTGACATCTACGTAACCGGCTCGAATTCAAAACTGCTTTCGTCGGAAATCTCGACGTATCTTACGGGGCGGTTTGTTCTGATTCCCGTTTATACGCTTTCGTTCGCGGAATTCATCGAGTTCAAAAAAACGTTCGTCCCGGAACTGAAGAACGCCTCCGCCGACGAGTACTTCGACTTGTACTTGAAATCGGGCGGATTTCCGTTCATCGCGAAAACGAACCACACGCAGGAGGAAAACTATCAGATTGTGGACGGCATTTATGCGACGGTCGTTACACGCGACATTTCGCGGCGGCACACGATTTCCAACCTTGATATGTTCAACCGGGTCGTGCGTTTTGTCCTTGAGAACCTCGGGAAAAATTTCAGTGCAAAGACGATTTTTGATTTTTTCAAGAGCCGGCAGCGTTCTGTTTCAATAGAAACGATTTACAACTACCTTGCGTGGCTTGAGGAGGCGTTCATCATTTACCGTTGCAGCCGCTACGACATTCAGGGCAGGGAAATTCTGAAAACGCAAGAAAAATATTATCTTTCCGACATCAGCTTTAAATACAGCCAGTTCGGATATTCGCCGAAGTCGGTCGCGGCGGTGCTTGAGAACATTGTGTATTTGGAACTCCGCAGACGCGGCTATTCGGTCTGCATCGGAAAATTCGCGGACAGGGAAATTGATTTTGTGGCGGCACAGCAGGACAGAAAAATCTATGTTCAGGTCTGCCGGACGCTGCCGGAACATTCCGACCGTGAAATCGGCAATCTGAAAGCCGTAAAGGATTCATACCCGAAATACGTTGTGACGATGGATTCCTCCGTCTGCGGAATAGAGGACGGAATAAAAATCGTGCACATCAAGGACTTTTTGCTGGAGGAATTGTAGGGGAAGGAGTTTGCGATTTTTCATAAAATGTATTGACAATCGTCTATGTGATATGTATAATATAGACAGTTATAAATATGAGAGGTCGTTATGAACGCGTTGGAATGTACTAAAATTTTAAAGGCGTTGGGCGAAGACACGCGTATTCAGATATTCGATATGCTGCGGAACGGCAAGTTGTGTGCGTGCAATATACTTGATAAGTTCAATATAACGCAGCCTACGCTTTCCCACCATTTGAAAATACTGTGCGACTGCGGAATTGTGATTGCCGAAAAAGACTGGAAATGGACGTACTATTCCATAAACTGCGACAAGTTGAATGAACTGCTGGCTTATTTGGGTGATACAAAATGCAACGGCAGAGCAACCCGCAAATGCAAAAAAAATAAGTGTGATTAGGCGATTTTATTTTTTGGCTGTCATATAGATGATTATTGATATAAATAAAAATCAATTTGATGAGGCTCATTATGGAATGTAAGTGCTGTTGCAATAAAAAGACAGAACAGACAGAAATTAAAGCGGCTGAAAATGAACAGGCGGAACAGTCGGAAAATGCGGCAGAAGTTCCGAAAGAAATGCAGCCTGAAAAGAAAAAGAATTTTTTTGTGCGGCATAAAAAATGGGTGATTCTGATAAGCGTTATCCTTGCAATAGGTCTTGCAATAGGCATTGCCGCTATTGTGGACGGTGTAAACGGTATAAAAGTGCTGGGCGATTTTATAACCGACCAAATACTTGGTATGAAATGGCTGAATATGCTTTTAGGAATGGCGTTTACGGGTATGTTCGGCGAGGAGTTTATGGCTACCCGTTGGGGCGGAGCGATACAGTTTTTTATTTACGATACAATTAAAATAATGGTGCTTTTGTGCCTTTTAATCTTTCTTATATCGTATATTCAAAGTTATTTTCCGCCCGAAAGAACGAAAAAAATTCTCGGCAAGTTTCACGGTATAGGCGCAAACGCTGTCGGAGCGTTGCTCGGTACTGTTACGCCGTTTTGCTCTTGTTCGTCTATACCTATCTTTATGGGCTTTACGAGGGCGGGACTTTCGAGCGGCGTTACGTTCAGCTTTCTTATTTCAAGCCCGTTAGTAGACTTGGGCGCGTTTATATTACTTGCAAGCGTATTCGGCTTTCCTATTGCTATCGTATATGTGGTCGTCGGTTTGGTGCTTGCAATATTAGGCGGAACGATTATTGAGAAAACGGGCGTTGGTAAACACGTTCGGGACTTTATACTTGAAGGCGAAATCGCAGAGGTCGAGGGCGTAGAACTCACGAGAAAAGACAGGCTGATTTATGCAAAAGACCAAATGCTCGGAACGCTTAAAAAAGTATGGATATATATTTTTGTCGGCGTTGGTATAGGTGCGGTAATTCATAACTTTATTCCTACGGAATGGATACAAATGGTACTTGGCGAGGGTAAATGGTATTCCGTTTTTGTGGCAAGTTTTGTCGGTGTGCCTATGTATGCTGACATATTCGGCACGATACCCGTTGCGGAAGCGTTGTTTGCAAAAGGCGTCGGCGTTGGAACTATACTTTCATTTATGATGAGCGTTACCGCCTTATCTTTGCCGTCGCTCATAATGTTGTCAAAAGCTGTTAAGCCTAAATTATTGTTTTGGTTTATCTTTATCGTCGTTGTCGGTATTATCGCTGTCGGATTTATCTTTAACGCGTTAAATTTCTTATTTGTATAAAATTTTGGAGGTATATATGAAAATTATTATACTTGGGAACTGTTGCAAAAAGTCAAAGCAGAACCACGAAAACGCCGTAATTGCGGCAAAGAATTGCGGTGTTGACGAACCTGTCAATATCGGCGACACAATGGAAATTATGAAGTACGGCGTTATGTCAACGCCTGCGCTTGTAATTGACGGAAAAGTTGTCGCTATGGGCAGAATGTTATCGGTTGAACAAATAGAAAAATTGATAAAAGACAGATTGTAAAAGACGGAAGAGAATCCGTGCACATCAAGGACTTTTGCCGGAGGAATTGTAGGGGAAGGAGTTTGCGGTAGGAATTGGGGCATCTACCGCGTTTTACATATAAATATCTTTTTTTACGTGCAGGAAACGCGGTTATTCACTATGATACAAGAAACAGGACATAAAATTATGAATGACATTGAAGACGTAAAAACACAAGCATTGTTTAATGAAACCGGAATATGTGCTTATCTTATTGGTGTAGGTTTAACCAATATCCGAAAAGTACATTTTATGCAAAAAGCACATTTTGGAAGTGCCTTTTTTGAGTTAACAATTGGAATAGAGCGTTTATGTAAAATCATACTGATAAAAAGGTATCAAAAAAACAATTCAGATGCTTTTCCGACTAATGAATATATAAGAAAGTTTTCACATGAAATATGCAGTCTAATACATGAAGTCGTAAAAAATAATAAAACTGAGTTTATTGAAAAAGACAATATCGCTGATGCTATTATCTGTTTTCTTTCAGAATTTGCAAAAAAGACTCGTTATTATAATTTAGATTCAATTACAGGTACTCTTCCTAAAGAAAAAGACCCATTGGTAATGTGGAATAAAATAGCTGAGGAAATAATCAAAAGACATTATAAAGACAAAAAATTTTCACTAACAGAAAATAAAATGATTGAACTTATGCAAGAGAACGTGTCCTTCCTGTATCATGATTTAAATGGAAATTTGATAGATAATGCCAGAAATTTTTTTTTATGTAAGCAGAACGGTTGAAACTGTACAAAAGTATTCCGTATATTATTTATACGGAATACTAAAAGATTTATTAAATGTTGTTCATAAAGAGGAAGATGAGTATTACTCTATGCCGTTGGTTTCAGAATTTTTTCCATTTTTTTATGACGGAGCATTAACAAAAAGAGAAATTTTGTTAAAGAAGAATTGGATTTACAAATAATACACTTAATATAATTTTCAGAAGATTTTGACTGCTCGAAAAATGAAAAGGGGCGTCAGGTTGATTTCAATGTATTAATCTGACGCTGTGTTGAAACGGATAAACTATTTATGCACCGCATAAAGTAGCCTTTTTCTTCTAATTCCGTGATTCTATGGTATACCATGCGGTATACAGTTTCATATTCATTCCGGAGAGAATGCAGTCAGGCGGCGTTTTTTGGCACGGCAAGAGACTGATTTCTGCGGTCATCAGCCACATTGTTTCCATACTGTTATTTGAGCAGGAACTTTCGTAACTTGCCTGAATTGTGTGCAGTCGCACGGATGCAATCCAAAACCGTCCGCAAAAGCAGACGAAGTAAAAACAGGATTTTTGCTTTGGGGCGGTTTCCTACGCTCCGCAAGCGTCGCTCCGGGGCGGGCTATTCATGGTTTCGCTGTCGCTTCATTCCTATGCTACGCTTCGGAACGGCTGACGCCGCCCTTACTATCCCTACCGCGTTCGTCGCAACGTAAAGAAAAAGCATCTTAAATAAAATCAAAAATCGTGTTATAATATACTTTTATACTGTAATATCGAGGTAAAAATGAAAAAACTGTTTTGCCTGCTGATTTTTGGATTTGCTTTTACATTACTATGATTTACCTTGTTGCATTTGCCGCGGCCGCGGTTCTTGTCCTTATAATAATTCTCTGCATAAAGCATCAAAAAAAATGTGCCGGAGAGCGTGAAGAAAAAATCAAATTACTGCAAGGGCAGATACATCTTTTTTCCACCGAATATGCAGGGATTTTGAAGCATTTTGTTACGGAAGAAAAAGAAGCCGAATTTTCGGCACAATGGCGGCAGTTGTATGCGGAAGTTTCAAAGTGCCGCATTCCAAAAAAGCACGCCACCCTTGACGAAATAAAGCAGTTTAGAAAAACCTACGCGAACCTTCATACAATCATTTCCGATTCAAACGCGGAAATCAGACGGAAAGAGGAAGTCAAAAACCTTTCCGAGCAAACCGTCCGCTTTTTCACGGAACTTTCTGAACTGTCGTCCGGCTATGTAACTCATTCCGCTGAAATGTTCTTTGCAAAAAAATGGAACGGTCTTTCGCAAAAAATATCCGCCGCTGACATCCGCACGGAAGATTCGCAGTTCTCTGAGATTGAGCGATTTAAAACCGTCTTCAATTCTCTCGGCGGCTATTTTGAAACAGCAAACGCACAGTTCATTCAAAACGAATCGATTCGGTATGATTCCTTATTTTCAAACATCGACGGAAAATCTTTGGACGAACAGCAGCGAACTGCCGTAATAACAGACGAAGACAGAATCCTTGTGCTTGCAGGAGCCGGAAGCGGAAAAACGCTCACCATCGCCGCAAAAGTGAAATATCTGTGCGAAGTAAAAAACGTACATCCGAATGAAATCCTTTTGATTTCCTTTACAAAAAAATCCGCACAGGAAATGACGGAACGGATTCAGGAAAAACTTTCCATTCCGTGCGAGGCAACAACGTTTCACAAACTCGGGCTTGAAATCATCAAAACGGCGGACGGCAGGCGTCCCGATGTTGCCGATGAAAACGCCCTTGCCAAGTTCATCCACGATTTTTTTGAAAATCAGATTGTAAATCATCCTGACATGGTAAAGGCACTTACCGAATATTTTGCCTACTTTCTTGAAATTCCCGACAATATGGAACAGTATGATTCTCTCGGCGAACTGTACGAGGAAGAAAAAAATGCCGACCTTGAAACGCTGAAATCAAAGTACGACAGGGAAACATATATCAGACAAACGGGAGCGGAACGTGCGAAAGCCTACAAAACGCTGAACAACGAGCAGGTAAAAAGCCTTGAAGAAACAAAGATTGCAAACTTCCTTTTTATGCACAATGTCCGCTACGAATACGAACGGCTCTATCCGTTTGAAGGCAGCGACCCAAATCGGAAGGCGTACTGCCCGGACTTTTATCTTACCGATTACGACATCTATCTAGAGCATTTCGGCATTTCAAAAGACGGCGGCGTTCCGTGGCTTTCAAAAGTCGAAGAGAAAAAATATCTGGACGGCATCAAATGGAAACGTGCGTTCCATGCAGAAAACAAAACGACATTGCTCGAAACATATTCGTACTACAGTTCGGAAGGCGTGCTGCTGAAAAAACTTGAAGAACTTTTGACAGAAAACGGCGTCAAACTGGAATCGCGGAATTTTACCGATGTATTCAACACGGTTTACGCAAGCAAAAGCAACAAGTATTTTTCAGAATTCATAACACTGTGCGGCACGTTCATAACGCTCTTCAAGTCGAATGACTACGAGCCGGAACACATTGAAACGCTGAAGGAATCATATTGCAAAAATGAGCCGAACTGTTTTTTACGCGAGCGGACTTCCTTATTTTTGGACATCATCAAAATCATTCTTACCGAATATCAGAATTATCTTTCCCAAAACAATGCGATTGATTTTTCCGATATGATTACCGACGCTACGCAAAAAATAATTTCGGGATGCGAATTAAAACCGTACAAGTATGTGATTGTGGACGAATATCAGGACATTTCAAAATCACGGTTTCATTTTCTCAAGGCGATTGTTGAAAAGACAAAGGCAAAGTTGTTTTGCGTAGGCGATGACTGGCAGTCAATTTACCGTTTTGCAGGAAGCGACATTTCCCTGTTCACCGAATTTGAAAAGCACTTCGGCTGCACAAAAATCCTGAAAATCGAAAAGACATACAGAAATTCTCAAAATCTGATTGACGATGCTTTCCGGTTTATTTTGAAGAATCCGCGGCAGCTGAAAAAAGAATTGAAATCGGACAAAAAACTGGATTATCCGCTCGTGTTCTGGGGCTGCGATGACGAAATCAAAACGCCGCTTCAATATGCAATCAACAAGATTGTGTCGGAATTCGGAGTCAATGCTTCCATTCTGCTTTTGGGACGCACCAATTACGACATCGAACTTGTAAAGAAAACGGGGCTTTTCAAAACCGTGCAGAAAAACCGCAGGGAGCAACTGCACTACATTCCAATCCCAGAATTGCAGATTGAATTTCTTTCGGTTCACAAATCAAAAGGACTTGAAGCCGACAATGTGATTCTGCTGAATTTCAAAAATGACAAACTCGGATTTCCAAACCAAATTGCCGACGACGAAGTTCTCAATCTGGTTCTTACAAACGCGGAAAATTTCAAATTTGCCGAAGAACGCCGCCTTTTTTATGTCGCAATCACACGCACGAAAAACCGGACATTTGTTCTGACGGACAACAAGAATCCGTCTCCGTTTTTCAAGGAATTTTCCGAATCGCGTTCTGTATGCTTTGTGAATATTAAAAAAACCGAGCCAGACTCCCAAACAACCTGCCCGCTTTGCAAGACAGGCTCGCTTTACAAAGTCAACCACAACGGAAACTATTTTGTGGGCTGCTCGCATTTCCCCAGATGCCGCTTCACAATGAATGACGCGACGCTTTTGCTCAACCCCAAAAGATGCCCCGAGTGCGGCGGCTTCCTCGTCAAACGGAAAGGCAAAAACGGCCACCGCTTCATCGGCTGCACAAACTATCCGTACTGCAAACACACGGAGCAGATGCGGAAAGAATAAATGAAGTGATATATTTTTATTTTCTCGGGCGGTCGCCGTTCACTATGCTCACTTCACGAGTTTTTTTTCAGAAAAACTCGCAACGGGTAATCGCACAAAATATTTTATGTTTTTTCACTTTTAGGGCGGTCCCCGCCGGTCGCAGCCTGCGGCTGCTCCCTTTTGGTCGGGCTTTGCGTGCTTCCGCTGTCGCTCCATTCCTCCGCTCCCATTCGGTCGCTTCGGAACGCCTGCGGCGGCACTCCAATCCCTACCGCAGAAAAATTCTGCCATAAAAAGCAAAAAATCGTAAACAGACGCAGAAAGCGGCTGATGCTTCTTTGCGGATATTTATGGATAAGGGTGCTGCGCCGGCAGGAGTCGTTGATTTTCAAGGCTCTCCTGTCTGGGCAGGCAAAGGCGGTGCAATGACCTACGGCGACACCGAGGCATACTTTAAACTCAAACTCGGCGTTGTGTACGAGATGAGAATCCGTGCCAGAAACTACGTAGGAACTTCAGACTGGGCAGACCGCAGTGCCGCCGCAGCCGCGACAGGATTTACTCCGTACGGAACGGAAAAAATCAACCGCATGAAAGTTGAGTACCTTTTGAACGGCGGAACACTCATACTTGCGGGAGGCGGTGCTTCAAACACAAAGACTGGCAATTACACCGAATACAAAAACTGGGCGGGAACTGATATTGCTCTTCTTAAAATTGACAACGATGATCCAAGTGCCAACCAGCTCAAAAAAGGCGGAAGTCGGTTCCAAAAATGGGTGGGGGCAACAGGAACTGAGGTAACTGAGTCAGACTATCAGAATCTTTCGGTAACGGCAAGCTTCGGCTCTTCTGTAACTAGCAGCGTCAGTGGGCCCGATGCAACAAAAGATGTTGAGTTAAGCGACATAACAGTAACCTATGGAACAGCAGCATCTCCAACGGCAAATACAATAACGTTATCTGCAAACGGTACATACATTGTTCCCAAAACAACAGGAACACCAGCTGAAGCCACAAATCTAAAAATCACCTTGGGCGGAACCGGCTATACGAACATCAAGTTTGAGCTGACATACAACGGCAGCCAAACTATCCTTCCTTTCGACGGAGCAAGCACTAATTCATGCAAGCTCGTGCTTAACGATTACTCGACAGGAAAGATTCAAGTCCGCGTCATAGCCGACACATCGAATGCCACAGGCATGAGCCAGACGCTCACATTCGACTTGCAGTAGCACCTTTGCAACCACACACGCAGTGCAGCCGTCCGCGGCCGCACTCCCGCCGGGGAAGCAGGACAAAACGCCCTGCTTCCCCGGCGGTTTTTTTGTGCTGGTGTCTGCAATAGATATTTTCAAGTATTTTTCTTGAAACGCGCATGGAGGTATTTTACTTTTTTTTGATTTGTGATATAATGGAATGCATACATCGGGCTATAGCGCAGCTGGTTAGCGTACAAGTCTGGGGGACTTGGGGTCACCGATTCGAATTCGGTTAGCCCGACTTGCGGTCGTCTTGAGAAATCAGGCGGCCGCTTTTTTGTTTGCGGGCAGTGCTTGCCGATTATATCGGCGAGGCAGACTTTGAAAATGCACGTTTTTGCAAGCAGTGCTTCCGGGAAGGAAAATAAAAGACGTTGTGCCGCGTTTATTTTTCAGGCTGAACGAGCGGGCGCGCGGTTCTAGCGAGGCTTGCGAGCGTTATCTTCTTCAGCTCGCCTTCCATCGCGCTCTGCACCTGCGCAAGGCTTCCATCGAGAATCTGATGGATGCTCCGCCCCACGGGACATGCCGGATTTGGATTTTCGTGGAAATGAAACAGCGTTCCGCCGCCCACGCATTCTACGGCGTTGTACACATCGAGGAGCGTTATCTTTCCGAGCGGACGGGCAATCGACGCGCCGCCGCTTCCCCGCGCGACAGTAACGATTCCCGCCGCCTTGAGCTGCAAAAGAAGCCTGCGGACGATGACCGGGTTCACGTTGACGCTGCTGGCGATAAAGTCGCTTGTCACTTTGCGCGTTTCTTCAAACGTATTGATGAAAATCAGTATATGTACGGCGATGGTAAATCTGCTCGAAATCTGCATATTTTTTCAGTATATACTATTTTTGCGCCTGCGGCTATAGAGCGGACTTGCTCTGTGCGGATTTCACATCATTTTTTTTCGCAGCCCGCCCGCTCATCAAGTCAGTATCCAAGCTCTTCGCCCACAAGGATGACCTTGATTCTTCCGGGAACCATTGACGTGCGCGTGATGACAATCTGGCTGCAAATGCTGGCGGAAAGGCAGTCGCCGCATTTCCCGGTTTTGGCGCACGGCGTATCGCAGCCGAGGCGCACACAGTTCGGCGGGGATGCAAAATTCCGCACGCGCCGGATTCCGTCCGCAACATCGGAGACAATCTTGTTCATGCCGGCGATGATGATGACAGTTTCCGGGCCGTACATCAGGTAGCAGACGCGGTTTCCCCGGCCGTCGATGTTGACAAGCTCGCCGTCAAGCGTAATTGCGTTCGCGCTCATCAGGAAGAAGTCCGCGTTAATCTGCCGCGCCTTACATTCCTTCAGCTCTTCCGGCGTTTTGCAGTTCTCGCGGACAATCAGCTCGTGTCCGGCAGAAGCAGCCGCCTCCTTGAATCCGTTTTCGTCAATCGTCATGGAGCCGCCGTATGCCACGGACTTCCTTCCGCCGCCCAAAAGCTCCAGAAACTTTTCCCGTGCATGCGCCGTGTCCTCGCAGTAGAAGCCTTCCATCTTGCGTGCCTCCATCTTTTTGATGATTGATTCAGCCTGCCGCTCGTAAAATGTTTTCTTCGGTGATGCCATTTTTTCCTCCTATTTTAAAACACAATTTCGCCGATATCAAATGTCTGCTTGACATCGTTCAGCTGCAAAGTAAGCACTTGGCGCGTCTGCTCCGGCCGTCCGAAATTAGTATATACTTCCGCCTGAACAGTCACCGGCTGCAAAAGCTTCTGCTGATGATTTCCGAAGTAATTCGCCTGAATTTTGTATGAGCCGCCGGGCGCCGATTTCAGCGCAAATTCTTCAGGACCGTAGCCCTGTGTAAAGTCCCGGGACATCCTTCCGCCTGCCCGTGTAAGCTTATGGCCGTAAAAGCATTTTTCACCGTCAGGATCAGTTACCCACAAGTCAATGTCACAGTCGTCCGTATTCCATGTCAGGACAATGCGGATGTCAACATCAAAATTCTCAAGCAGCTTTTTGTCAAATGCACTTGTGTCAATTTTATTCGGCGACAAAGCAATGATTGCATTCAGGTCATTGAGCGCAGTCTGCTGAATTTCGCTGTAGCGGGAATCCCAGTTTCTGCTTGCAATATGCCAGAGCGAGTCAGCTGCTTTCTGCTGTTCGCCCGCCATGCTGTACGCGAGCGCAAGGTCACGGTAGAACTGCGGCACTTCGCTTCTGATTTTTGTAAGCTTTTCAAAAACACCGGCAGCAAGCTCATATTCTCCGCGCTCTGAAAGCTTATAACCTAATGCGCGCAGGATATCGGAATTTTCAAGATTCAGTTCCGCAAGATTCGACAGAATCCGCAGCGACTCATCATTCAAATTTTCTTCGAGGAAATAATCTGAAGCTTCAATATAAAATGCCGGAGAATTTTTAAAATCCTTTTTCAGCTCCAGATACGTTTCATACATTTTTTCTTTGGGAGCTTTTTTCAGGACTGAAAGATATTCCGCATTGGAGCTCCACGGCTGAAGTATTACTGCCGCGGACTGGCTGATGTGTCCGCCAGACAAAGCGGAACTGTCCGCCATAAGTTTTGCAGAGGCAAGCGGGCACGCATTCGCCGAATACATCTGCCGCTGAACAACAGCAGTTTCCGCCAGTTCCATTTCTTCTGCTGCCGAATCAGATTGCATAGCATTCCGAACTTCCGCAGATCCGTGGAAGATTGTTATATCATCATATGAGGCTTCATTTTTTTCTGGCTTTGGTATATTTTTAAAGTCCTCGCTCGTTTTGTTCCACCATGATTTGTATTCTTTAAATTTTTGGTAGACAGCCTGCGGAATTCCGTCCTGAGCCTGCGCCTTGCTTCCGGGCTGCCGCGCAATGATTTTGTCATATTCAGCCTTCAGCTCTTTTGGCGGCGTGATTCCGTAGCGCGCATAGTCGCCCGCTGTCTCAAGCACGAGCAGCGAAGTGTCCGGCGTTACAACTGTGAATTTCTTGGCAAGGGAAATAATTTGAGCTTTGTTTGCGCTGTAGCTTTCGCTTAAAGCTGCAATTTTCTTTTCAGCCCATAGCCGCGCCGCTGTTTCCGCCGGAACACAGGAGCCTCCGTCTGCCGCGCTCACAAAAAATGAAACAGTTTTTTCAGTCCTTTCATCATAGCCGAATTCAAGCGTAACAGTTCCGCTTTTCCTGTTTAAAATTCCTGCCACGCAAAACTGGCTGTCTGCCGCAGTTCCGGGCTGAGGCTCCAGCTGTGAAACTGACTTCGGATCAAATTCAGCTTTTAAAAGCCTGAGGCTCTGGTGCGTCATGCGGTCAAGCGCCTGTTCCACAGAAACAGACGAAAGGTTTATGCAGTCGCCGCACAGCCGCCGGAGCGCGCCAAAATCTGCTGAGCTGCCGGAGCAGACAGCAACCGCGCGGTTCTGCCGGAATGCGCCGCTGCCAGAGTCCGGGACAGCTTCCGCGCCGAACGTATGAATTCCGTCTGAAAAAATCAGGATTCTGTCTGCCGTGTCTTTTGCCAGGCTGAGGCCTATGTTTGTTCCGCCGTCAAGCTGCTGCTTCCGCAAAAATGAAATTGCTTCGGCAGAATCTGAAAACGATTTTTTTTCGTGAATGCGGCTGCTGAATGTGGTGACAGAAATGTCCGGGGTTCCGCAGGTTTTTAGATAGCGTTCAAGCAGCTCGGTCTCTTTCTGAATGTCCCGGTTCTGCGCGGAAGAAGAAACATCAAAATAAACGGAAACTGTCTTCGGCGATGCCAGCGGTTTTCCAGACGGAATGCCGAGCTTCTTCAAATCAGGAACATAATAAAAATATGTTTCCTTGCCGATTGTCTGAGTGAACGGAGTTTCTTTTTTTGCTTCGGCAGAATCCGCAGGAAGCAGCTCCTGGTACGAAACCTGAATTTCGCGGAAGCCGTTTGCCGGAATCGGATAAATGCGCGCCTTGAAGTTGTTTCCGGCAGTCATTTCCAAAAGAGCAGGATCCACGGATTTCCGCACGACATCTTCAAAAACCTGCCGTCCTTTTTCTTTTTCGACCGCAACTCCCTGCCTGAGCGTTCCGTTTATATCCAGCGCAAATCCAGTCACGCTTTCATGCTCGTTCAGCGGAAATTCAAATTCGCCTTCAAGAATACGCGCAGACGAATTTGTCAGAATCAGATTGACTGTAGTCTGCCGCACATTTCCGACAATCTGAGATGTTTCGGAAACCTGGGCAAGCTTTATTACCGAAGAGTCACTGCTGTTCTTCATATTCATCTTGAAGAAACGTCCGCCGGCAAACAGCGGAACTGCCGGGAACGCCAGAATCAGCGCAGCTATTTTTTTTGTCATGATACAGCCTCGTATACAGTTATGATTCGTGCGGAGAGTTTCATCCCTGCGGGGCTGCAAGCAGTACCCCGATGCTCCGCTGGAAACTTCGTTGCGAGCAGTGTCGCACAAAGTTATGATTTAAAAACAAAAAACGGTGCTGCTGGTTTCACTTTTTTATGCGCAGGATTTCTTCAGGGATTTTTCAGCACGTCCACGAGATGCGAGCCTGCTCCCAAAAGCTCCGGGCGGGCAGCATTCTGCATCTGATACTGAATGAATTTCTGGAATGTTGCTTCGCTCATGGAATTCAGCTGCTTTCTGATAAAGTCTGCCGGGCCGTCTGGAGAAAATAGTTTCAGCCTTTTTATCCCGGCACAAGCGTTCAGCGCATCAATGTCTTCAAGCCGGACATAATCGTACAGTTCATCTTTTTCCGGCTGAACATGAAAATCAGCGGAAACCTTTCCGTCTGCCATCAGAGCGCAGATTCTGTCTTCAGCGAAACAGTAGGAAATGATGCTGTAATCGTTTAAAAGATATGCCGCCATGATGATTCCGCCCTTTTTTGTAATCCGCATGGCTTCTTTGAGCGCAGCAGTTTTTTCTTTGGCAGCATGCAAGTGGTACAGCGGCCCGAACAGAAGCGTCATGTCAAACTGATTGTCCGGCAGAAAATGAAGGTCAAGTGCGTTTCCCGGCCAGCATTTTACGTGCTCATGCTGCGCTTCAATTATTTTCAGGTTCCGCGGCACAAGCTCCACAGCAGTCACATCGTATCCCTCCCGTGCAAGCGCGACAGAATACCGCCCGGTTCCGGCTCCTATGTCCGCAATCCTGCACTGGTTTTTCTGCTCCTGAGGAAGGTATTCATGAATGAACTTCATGGAGACGGCAAATTCCACTGTTCCGTGACGGGTGGAAAGCCGGTTTTCCTCCTTGTGCCTACTGTAGTGAAGTTCCAGCGGTGTCATTTCGCTTTCTGTTCAGGACGGCAAGAACTGCGGTCAGGGAAATTCCTCCTGCAATCATAAGGAAGCATAAAATTTGTCCCGTGCTGATGTTCAGCAGCGAAGAATTGGTGTAAATGGCGGCGCTTGTGTCCTTTGCAATCCGGTAGCCGATGTCTGCGTCCGGCTCGCGGAAATATTCAATAAAGAAACGTACGATTCCGTAGCCTGTTGTATAGCAGCCTGCGAGGAATCCGTCAAACGGCTTTTTCTTGCGGAGGCTCCATAAAACAGCAAACAGAAAAATGCCTTCAAACAGCGATTCATACAGCTGGCTGGGATGGCGCGGCAAATTCACAAGCTTTGAGCCGTCAAGGGAAATTCCAGCCGATGACGCGAATTCCTGAACCCATTCAAGGCTTGCAGAAAAGCGCTCTGCCCGCGGAAATATCACGCCCCACGGAACAGTGGTAATGCGTCCGTACAGCTCGCCGTTCAAAAAATTGCCGATTCTTCCGAACGTGTAGCCCAGCGGAATTGCCACACACAGAGCGTCCGCCCATTTAAAGAACGGCTTTTTGTGCAGGCGGCACCACAAAATCATTCCCGCCAGTCCGCCGATAAATCCGCCGTGATATGACATTCCTGCAAGCCCTGTGAACCGCTTTGTGACAGTGTCGAACGGCCAGAAAATGAGCCACGGCTTTTTCCAGTACAAGCCGGAAGTATCATAGACAAGCGTTGAAAAAATCCGCGCGCCGATAAGCAAAAAAACAATGCCGCAGGCAAGAAAGCTGAATATATCGTCATCTGAAGCTTTTTTTTCCGGGGTGTCAAGCATTCCTTCCCGCCGTTCTCTGCGCAAAACTCCATACGCAGTTGCAAACGCAAAAATGTACATGAGCCCGTACCAGCGCAAAAGGCTCAGAAACGGAATGCCGGGAAAAATTTCAGGGTGAATCCATGACGGATAGTTAATATATAGAAGACAGCTTGCCATCTCTTACACCTTAAAGCCCTGAGCCGCGGCATCAAGAAGCTTTTTCTTGAGCAGAATATTTTCATTCTTGAGGCTTGTTATTTCATACTGCTGCTGACGTAATGTTTCGGCAAGCTCTCCCGGAGTCAAGGCGCCCGTTCCTGCAAGCTCTTCAATATATGCCATCTTCTGGCTGAAGTCGTCATTTGCTTCATCTGAAGCGATTTCAAACGAACTGTCCGAAGCCTGTGTCATGTCATATCCGTCGTCAAATTTAAGCGTCTCGGACTGAATGATTTTTTCTGCGATGCGGAAAACTGCCTGGCCGACGATTGACTGAGGCTTGTAGACAATGACAGGAAGCCGCGAAGCAAGCGCCTTGTCCTGGAGCGTGTCGCGGTATACAACTCCCAGATGCTCAAGATCCAGCCCGAGATACTGCTGGCAGGAACGGCGGATTCTTTGGGCGCGGTCGGCATCCTTGGGATCATCTATCATATTTAAGACAAGCCGCGGATGAAATTCCTTTATCCTTTTCTTTAAAAGCTCTGTAGACGCAGGATCTTCTTTTTCAAGAATTTCAATCAGCTTGGGAATATACAGGCGCTGAAGCTGTGCCGAATCCTTTTTCAGCGACTCAAGGTAGCTGTAAGCCTTCGTTCCTTTTTTAAACGTGTTGTACATCATGCGGAACATTACATTTTTAAGGAACAGATAGCCGTTCAAGGTGGCGGTGACGGTCGGAGCTGTAACAACAATTCCCTGCGGAGAAAGCAAAAACATGTCAAGAATTGTCAGATGCGTTCCCGCGCCCAGATCCAGAATCAGGTAGTCAAATTCCGGCTCCATCCTGGTGAAATTTTTTATCAGATCGTTTTTCTGGCTGACTTTCAGCGAAGTAAGCCCCGGAATTTCAGAGTCGCCTGCAATAAACGAAACATTCTTATAGTCAGTGGAAGAAATAATGTCTTCAAATTTCGATTCGCCTGACAGAAACGTTCCTATTCCTGTCTTGGAATTCGGCTGTCCTATGACAAGGTGAAGATTGGAAGCGCCCAAATCCAAGTCGATGAGAAGCACTTTTTTTTCTGCTTGGCCCAGGGCAACTGCCAGATTCGCGCTTAAGAGGCTTTTTCCAACGCCGCCTTTGCCGCTCGCTATGGGAATTATCTGCATGCATACAGTGTATCATACTATTCGGAATTTTGAAATAGCATAGACGCGGCTGTATTTCAGTAAAATCATCTGGAAAAGCCTGCCTGTTTTGCATAAGAACATTTACTTATGCGGATATCCGTGCTATACTATACGCATATTTCTAGCTGAAAAAAAATTGGGGGGGGATGCACTTATGCCGATGATTACTTCAAGAACAACAGTAAAATTGCCGCAGGAAAAGCGTGATGTGCTGAAGGCGGCGCTCGGCAAGGCGGTTTCGATTCTGGGCAAACCTGAAAGCTATCTTATGCTCGGATTTGAAGATTGCTACGACCTGTACTTCGGCGGGCGCAAGCTTGAAAAGGGCGCGTTTGTCTCCGTAGAGCTGTTCGGCGGCGAAAACCCGGATGCATGCGCCAAGATGACAGCTGAAATTTGCTCGATCTTTACCCGGGAGCTTGGAATTCCCGCGGACGCAATCTACATCACCTACGCCGGCTACAAAAACTGGGGCTGGAACGGAAGCAACTTCTAGCGGATTATTTCATCCCGTTCATCACCGACATGCAGGAAAACATTGACTTGCCCATGGAACTGTGCGGAGCAGACAGCAGTATTATATGAAGGTCTGTATTGTAGGAATGGCTGAACAAATGATACGGTTGAGCGGAAAAGCATTTTGAATTCGGTCAGGAGATACTAAAATGGCAATACCATCGCAAACGGAGATGTATAAATTTGTTCTCGAAACAGTAGCAGAATATCCGCAGTTTTCCAGACGGCAGGCGAAAGATGCAGTGTGCCAAAAACTAAATCTTTCCGCAGAAGAGCGGAGCCAGAAAACAAGCAGCGAAGTGCCGATATATGAGAGCCGCACCGGGTGGGCAGTCTCATGGCTGTGCGATGCCGGATACATTGCCAGAGTAGGCAGGGGAATGTATGTCATTACCGAAGGTGGCAAACAAATCTTGCGGGAGCATTTAAATACCAGTGAATTTGCAAAGAGAGTTCATGCAGGAAGAAACAATCAAGCCCAAAAAGAAAGCGGGCAAAGTGCTGAACAAGAAGATACAATAAGCGACACCAGTCCGATGGAGCGACTGGACGTTATAGTGAACGAAATGCATAGCCAGTTGTCAAATGAAATTATGAACGCGATACTGTCTGTCGAAGGCCGGGCGGGAGATTCTTTTTTTGAACGGATTGTAACTGATTTGCTGGAAAAAATGGGATATGGAAAAGGCTCGGTAACATCTGCTTCAAATGACGGAGGAATAGACGGCATTATAAAGACAGATCCGTTGGGATTCAATCCAATTCTGATTCAGGCAAAACGGTATGCGGCAGACCATTGTGTGGGACGGCCAGAAATACAGGGTTTTGCAGGGGCGCTGGGAGCTGTTTCAAGGGGCGCGTTCATTACCACTTCTTATTTTTCTCAAGCTGCAATAGAGTTTGCAAAAAACTATCCCCATTCAGATATAGTTCTCATTGATGGAAAAAAGCTGACGGAGCTGATGATTCAGTACAATTTGGGTGTGTCTGTTGAGCGGGACATCTATATAAAACGCATCGACAGCGATTATTTTGAGCAGTAGTATGTTTTTCATACCTTTCACGCATACTTTCCAATAAAAAAGAAGTATTAGACATACCGCCCGGCGCGGCGTATACTTTCCTCAGAATTGCACAACGGAAAAACGTCAGTTTTCGGGTGCAGTTCCGTCCGCGCAGACGGGCACGCTGAGGCAGTTCGCGTCGCGAACTTTACAATTTTATTGGATTGATTCGTGCGGAGGGTTTCATACCACGATGCTTGCGTCGCAATGAAAGGTATGAAACCCGACTGCGATACCTTATGAGAACAACAACCTCGATGCTTGCATCGAGGTTGTTGATTGGAGAAAACAAAATGAAACGCATTCTGATTGGCGCGCTGATTCTGGCGGTCGCCGCAACATCACTGGCAGCAAAACCAAAACGCGCCGCACAGGCAAAGGAGGCACAAATGAAACAAACGGAAGGAAAAATCGCGGACAAAGCGGAATTCGATGCCGCAAACACTTTCGGGCAGGGGCAGCCGAACACCGCCTACGCGCAGTACTTCATCGGGAACTCGTTCCTCAATCCGCTCAAAATCGGCGGCGGCGAAAGCCCGGTCAGCATCGCAAACGTAACATTCGAGCCGGGCTGCCGCAACAACTGGCACGTCCACCACGCGACAAAAGGCGGCGGACAAGTCATCATCTGCACGGCGGGCAGCGGCTGGTACCAACTTGAAGGTCAGCCGGCGGTGAGCATGAAGGCGGGCGACATCGCGTACTTCCCGGCAGGCGTCAAGCACTGGCACGGCGCGGCGGCGGACTCGTGGTTCAGCCACCTTGCGTTCGAGCTTCCCGGCGAGAACACCTCGAACGAATGGCTCGAGCCGGTAACCGACGACGTGTACTCAAAGCTCAAGTAGAGCATTCGGGCGTTCGGCGCAAATCTTCGATTTGCTTATCGAGTTTTTCTACGAAAAACTCGCGGCGTGAATTACACAAAAATACACTTCGCGCATCTCCAATCCTTGCGCGTTTTTCGGAGAAATGAATGCAGACGTTTGACAAACGACAACCCAACGCAAATATCGGAGTGTGAATTCTCCGCACGAATAAAATCCTTTTCACTTTTACTTTTTTTTAATATAATGGGGAGATGTATATTCTTGGAGCGAAATGAAACCCTTAATAAAGTATCGCGGCGGAAAATCGAGAGAAATTCCGAATATCGAAAAGTATATTCCTCAATTTAACGGCAGATATATTGAGCCTTTTTTGGGAGGCGGCGCTCTCTATTTTTATTTAGAACCGCAAAAAGCAATAATCAGCGATATAAATTCCAAGCTCATTGACTTTTATAACGGCGTAAAAAATGATTATCCGAATCTGCGCAGAGAATTGACGGAAATTGAAAAAATGTATGAAGTCAACCGTGTGCTTTTTGATTCAGCAAAAAAAATGCATCCCGCAGAACGCGTAGAAGATAAAAATGAAGCGCTTTATTATTCAATTCGAGATATGTACAACGGGTTGAAAGAAAAAACGTATTCAGATGCTTTACTCTATTTTTTCATCAATAAAACAGCCTATTCGGGAATGATACGCTACAATTCAAAAGGGGAATTTAATGTACCGTTCGGCAGGTATCAACATTTAAATACGACGCTGGTTTCGCAAGAACATTCGGCGCTGTTATCGAATTCACAAATCTACAATAAAGATTACAAAGATATTTTTGATATGACAAAAAACGATGACTTCATGTTCCTTGACCCGCCCTATGACTGCGTTTTTTCTGATTACGGCAACAGGGAATATAAAGACGGATTTAGCGATGATTCCCACAGAAAACTTGCCGCGGACTTCAGGAATCTTGGCTGCAAAACGCTGATGGTAATCGGAAAAACAAAACTGACAGAAGAACTGTACGGAAATATGATAATCGGAGAATATCCAAAAAAATATGCGGTAAACATCCGCAATCGTTTTCAGGCGGCGGCACATCATATTCTCGTTGCAAATTACAAGGAATAGGAATGGCAAAATCTATAGACAGCAAAATCTTGTTCATTACAACATCTCCGAGAACGCCGGAAAAGATGATTCCTGAAATTGACCTTTTAAATAAAAATTTTGAAGGAAAAAAGTGGAATTCAGAAACTCAAATTTCATTTATGGAATTGCTTCGTAACGAGAATTTTTTCAATGGTTCCGGCAGCAACGACCCTGCTTTTAGCGCACGGGACAGAATAAATCGCGCTCCAAAAGCATTGGGATTTGTTCTGCTTGAGCCAAACATAAAACTGACAGATGCAGGAAAATCATTGATTTCTGCAAAACGGAAAGAAGACGTTTTTTTGCGGCAGCTGTTGAAATTTCAAATTCCTTCGCCGTATCATACGCCCAGCAAAAAGGCTGCACCGTTTTATGTAAAGCCATATCTTGAAATTTTGCGTTTGATTTATACGCTTGGCACTCTCAAATTTGATGAGCTTATGATTTTCGGATTGCAGCTTACCGATTACCGCACTTTTGAAAAAATCGTGAAAAAAATTGAGGCATTTAGGATTGCGCGGGAAAAAACTGCAAAGAACTATCGGGAATTTAAGTATTACTGCCATATAAATGAGCTGCAAGAAATATATAAATCAGAAATTACAGAAGGCAATACGGCGACACGAGAAAGCCGCAGCGCAACTGTAAAAAAATTTTTGCAGACAAAAGCAAGCAATATGCATGACTATGCGGATGCCTGCATCCGTTATTTGCGCGCAACAGGACTTGTTTCAATTTCTCACATCGGGCATTCTCTTTCTATTCTTTCCGAAAAGAAAAACGATGTTGAATTTATTTTAAATACTGTTCCGCGCGAACCTGTTTTTGTCGATGATAAAGAAGCGTATATTGGCTATCTTGGAAATCCCTTGCTTCCGAAGTTGTTGGACGACGATAAAGCGGTTCTGCTTCAAAAAATAAAAACGGAAAAACCGGAAGCACAAATAAGCGAATCCGAGTCAATTCCTGAGCTAAAAGAAAAGCTTGACGAGCTGCTTCTTTTAAAGAAAGAGAAAATTATTCAAGCTCAAATCGAAACAATCAAAACATATAAAGAATATGATGACATTCAAAATACATTTATGCTGATTGAAAAAAATGATGTCTATGACACATCGCTGCTTTTGGAATGGAATGTATGGCGCGGCATGACAATGCTTGACGGCGGTAAAATACAGGCGAATTTAAAGTTTGATGACTTTGGAAAGCCAATGTCCACCGCACAAGGAAATATGGCTGATATTGTGTGCGATTATGATACATTCGGGCTGACGGTTGAAGTTACCATGGCAAGCGGACAAAAACAGTATGAAATGGAAGGAGAGCCTGTTTCACGGCATCTGGCAAAATTCAAAAAAGAAATCGGAAAAGATGCATATTGTCTTTTCGTTGCTCCTGCAATTAACGAAGCGTGCATTGCACATTTTTACGGACTGCACAATCTGAACATTTCATATTACGGCGGTAAATCGGTAATTGTGCCATTGCCGCTGCATATCTTTAGGAAAATGCTGGAGGATTCCTTTAAAGCCTCGTATATTCCCCATCCTGAGCAAGTAAAAGATTTTTTTGAATATTCAAAAGCGGTCGCTGCAAAAAGCAAAAGCGAGCAGGACTGGTATAATGCAATTTTGGAAAAAGCCTTAAACTGGCTGGCATAGCTTACCATGCATTTTGTCCGACAGACGAAATTCGAGCGACGTTCTCACGCTGGTTTTTAATAGGAAGAAAGAATGATAATGCGATTTAAATTCGCAATTCAAAGTAATCAATTCCGAACCGGCTTACACCCCTTTCCCGCGTCCCGTTTCCCATTCGATTCGCATCAGGACAAAATCTTTCATATCGGCGTAGAAATCGGCGGGCGGCGGTGTGATGCGAATTTTTTTCAGTGCTTCCTGAACGAGCGGATTTTTGCAGCAGGTGCTTGCGTTTGAGCTGGCGAAAAAAAGGATGTCAAGCTGCAATTTGTAGGCGGCTTCTTTTGTCAGGTGAAGCATTTCGCACAGGCGGCCGCTTACGGTGTACGCAAAATCGTAGTATTTCTTTTTGAAGGCGGCGAGGCGGTCAACGGTAACGTTTGTCTCAATAATTGTGTTCAGATAGGAGACGTACATAAGATATTCTTGGTTGGCGTTTAAAATTCCCGCCCACACTTCCGAAATCACCGCGGCGGAAAACTGGTTTCCCTGCGGAAATGCCGCCAGAAGCGACGTGTAGTATGCCGCCATTTTGTCCGACACGGCTTCCAGAAAAATTTCTTCCTTTGTGGTTACGTATTTATAAAGGTTTGCCCGCGACCAGCCGAGTTTTTCTGCGATTGTCGTGAGCGTGATTGTGCTGTACGGAACGGCTGCAAACAAAGCCGTTGCCGCTTCTTTTATCTGAGAAAGCCGCTCTTCTTTTTGCGTATCGCTCCGCGCCCGTATGAATTCTGCCATGATTTTATTATACATCATTATGAAAAAGTGCACAATAAGCGACGTGATGTTGGTAAAATAGGTGTTATATCCAAAAACTGTTGATGGTTATAATGCTTGCCGGCATACCGATAATCTGAATGTCAAATTTCAGGCTTGCCTCCGCTTTTGTTTAAGCATTGTGAATTCTGAAGCTGAACTGCCGGCCGTTATCAAGGTGCATCTCAAAGGTGTTTGTTGAATTTGTCCGAAAGTCAAAGGCAACGATTTTTGTCGGCAGCGCTTCTAATCTCAACTGCTGTATTTTGAATTCTAGTTTTTTCCACGCATCTCACATTCAAAATGATATGCGGCCCCACCCTATTGACATTTTCATAACCTCACCACATACTAGGATGCAAAGGGATGTGAAGATGCGCTATATTGGAAGTAAAGCCAATTTATTGAAAAACATCGAAATGTTCATTGCTGAAAACATTCATACGAAGCAGGAAGTGTTTTGCGATATTTTCAGTGGAACGGCGGTTGTGGCAAGGCATTTCAAATCTCAATACCAGATTATTTCAAATGATTCATTGTATTTTTCCTATGTCATTCAAAAAGCTTATGTTGAGAACAACTCGATTCTAAAATTTTCAAAATTGAAAAACTGTGTCAACAATCCATTTTTGTTTTTGGAAAACGAGAATTATGGGAATTTTGAAAACGATTTCGTTACGCAGAATTATTCTCCCGCGGGAAAAGACGGACGAATGTATTTTACAGAAGAAAACGCAAGGAGAATTGATTTTATTCGTGCAACAGTCGAAAAATGGAGAAACGAGCATCGTCTGACCGAAAATGAATATCTTTATTTACTCGCGAGCTTGATTGAAGCAGTGCCGTCTGTTTCCAACATTACAGGAACTTACGGAGCATACTTAAAAAAATGGGACAAGCGCGCGTTCAAAAAATTGAAGCTATATCAAGATGAAGTATTTTCAAATGGAATGAAAAACAAGTCGTACAACGAAGATTCGCTAAGACTCATAAAACGAATTTCAGGTGATATTTTGTATATTGACCCGCCGTACAATTCCCGTCAGTACGCGCCGAACTATCATGTTCTTGAAACAATCGCGCGCTATGACAATCCTGAGCTTTCGGGCATAACGGGAATGCGCTCCTACGATGAGCAAAAATCAGCATTCTGTTCAAAGTCAGAAGTGAACGAGGCGTTTCACCAGCTGATAGCGAGCGCAGATTTTTCGCACATAATCATGAGCTACAATTCTTCGGGATTGATGAAGGAGAATTTTATCGAAAAAGTATTGAAAGACAACGGCATTGCCTCAACTTATGCCTTGCAAAAAATCCCATACCGAAAATACAAAAGTAAAATCTACAATGAGAGTGGAGTTTGTGAATACCTTTTTTACATTCAGAAGAAAACGCAAAGCGCAATATATGCGTTTTCAAAAGAAAAAAAACTTATAGTTGCCACGCCGAACCTTTCATACAAACCAAGCGCAAGGAAATACATAAAAAGTCCGCTAAACTATATTGGCGGAAAATACAAATTGCTTCCGCAGTTGATTCCTTTGTTCCCCCAAAGCACAGAAACATTCGTCGATTTGTTTTGCGGAGGCGGCAATGTGGGCGTGAATGCAAATTGCAAGAAAATCATTTTCAATGACATGAATTCGATATTGATGGAATTGTTTTCCGCATTTAATACAATGGACTTGAATGATTTGCTTGCGAAAATTGAAGATACAATTTCCCGATGGAATCTTTCCATGACGAACGAGGAGGCGTTTTTGCAATTCCGCAAGCATTACAACAAGACCCGCAATCCGATTGACCTTTACGTTTTGTCTTGCTATTCATTCAATTATCAACTCCGTTTCAACAATGCGCACGAGTACAACAATCCGTTCGGAAAAAAAAGAAGCCAGTTTTCGGATACGATGCGGGAAAATCTCATACACTTCGTTTCAAAAATTCACAGTTCTAAAGTGAAATTTACTTCAATAGATTTCATCGAGTTTCCATTTGAAAACATTGGCGAAAAAGATTTTGTCTATTGCGATCCGCCGTATTTGATTACGACAGGAACTTACAACGATGGAAACCGAGGCTTCAAAAATTGGACAAAGGAATCGGACAAAAAATTGTTCGCTTTGCTCGATACATTGAACGAGCGCAAAATACGGTTCGCGCTTTCTAATGTTTTCTCGCACAAAGGCGAAACGAACGACACACTTATAGAATGGTCAAAGAATTACAATACGCATCATCTAAAAAATGACTACTCGAATTCCTGTTACAACACGAACAGGATTGGAAGCGACGAAGTTTTGATTACGAACTATTAACAAGGATAAGAAACAATGTTCAACATAATCGAAATCAATTTAAAGAAGACACGCACATTCGGTTGGGTACAAGATTCGAGCAACTTTGATTCTCTCTGCAATGTTGTCGCACTCTTTGACAATATGAGCGACTTTCACAAGCGGCTAAAGGCGACACTAATTCCGGCTCTTGTAAGTCCTGAAAACGGCAGGAACGAAATGCTGCGCGCGTTGGATGAAAACCGCATTGCGTTGAATTATAAATTACTCATTGGCGGACACGCAACTCCAAGAAGTGCCTCACCTTGCGACGGAATCGTGCAGGCGGCAATAAAAGGACAAAAGCGGGAATATATCGGAGACTGGCCGGCGGACAATTTTGTGCGCTGGGCACAGGCGTTCGGTTTTATTTCCTATAACTATGACAACGACTCTTTTTCGATCACTGAATTTGGAAAGACTTTGATAAAATCAGAAAATAAAAATGAAATCCTGATCCAAGCCGTACTTTCTTATCCGCCGGCATACAGGGTTTTGTCGCTTTTAAAAAATCCAAATGCAATTTTGACGAAATTTGAACTTGGAGAAAAACTGGGATTCACAGGAGAGGACGGATTCATATCATATCCTTTGGCAAGCATAATCGCTGCGTTGAATTCCGCCGAAACGCAAAAAGAACGCAACGACATTCGCAGCAATTGGGAAAGCTCTTCGGACAAATACGCGCGGACAATCTGCCAATGGCTTGTAAAACTTGGACTTTTGGAAAACGCAGACAAAGAAGTGTCTATCCAATATGGGAATAAATTTGTCAGCGATACTTTGAGCGGATTTAAAATCACTCCGGTCGGCGAACGCTATTTGCGCAATGTAAGCGGAAACAGCCGGCACAAAAAAGTGGCAAAAGTTGTTTCATACGAAATGTTCGCCACAAAAGGAAAAGACAGGGAATACTTGCGTTTCCGCCGTTCATTGATTCTGAAATTTCTTTCCAGCAAAAAAGGAAAATGCGCTTTTGACGAAATCGGAAAATTCCTCGCTTCTTACGGATTGAATGAAATCTCGGAAACAATCAGTGATGACGTGAACGGATTTATAAATATCGGTCTTGAAATTCACACAGACGAGAACGGAGCGGAACTGAAAGATTCAATATGCGATTTTCCTATTCCGCACTATAAAGATTTGTCAGAAAAATCAGAACTTTCGGCGGAAAAAGAAATCGTGCGCGCGCAACTAAAAAACATTTCGCATGAATACCTTTCGCTTATGGACATCGCATTCGACAGCCAGCAAAACCGCCTTTTCGAGATGAAATGTATGGAACTGTTTTTGTACGAATGCAATTTTTCGGGCAACCATTTGGGCGGAGCAAGCAAGCCCGACGGCGCATTGTATACGGATGTGTACGAAGGAAATTATGGTATTATCATTGACACAAAAGCATATTCAAAAGGCTACGATTTGCCGGTCAGCCAGCGCGATGAAATGTTGCGTTACATTCGCGAAAATCTTCTCCGCGACAAAAAGCAAAATCAAAATGAGTGGTGGAAAATTTTTCCCGATAATTTAGACACATTTTATTTTATGTTCGTTTCGGGAAGTTTCAAAGGCGGCATATCGGAAAAACTAAAAAAAATCGCGATGGTTCACAAGGTGGATGGAACTGCGATGCCAATCACTACTGCCTTACTTGTCGCCGAAAAAATAAAAAGCGGCGAGATGTCGATGATGGAGTTTGCGGACGGAATCCGCAACACGGAATATGAGATTTAAGGAGTATAACGTATGGACAATGCAAATGAAAGCGAATTAAAAGAAAAACTAAAAAAGCTTATTGACGAGCGTATTGGCATTTTTAAATCGTATGAGAATTTATTTTCGGAAAAAATAGTACCGAATAAAGATTTGACAAAAACATATTTTTATCAAGTGCAACAACATTTGTACGATAACTATTTTGAAGAAATGTTAGAAGCGTATAAAAAAAATGTAAATTTATTCCCAGTAATAGAATCAAAATACAAGTCAATACTTGAAAAACTTGATAATCAAAACGAATTTTCAATTAACTATCTAAAGTTGCTATATGATATATTGAACTCTGATAATGAAATTAGAAATTTAAAAAATTGGATTCCAATAATTGAAGACTCTTTAAACAACATCTTAAATAACGAACTGAATTTTCAAGCCAAAAGCAATTTTGCAGGATTTCTTGTGACAATCGGCAATTTAAAAACTTTTGCTGAGTCAGAACTAACAAAACTTTCTCAACTTGATGCATTCGATTATTTTAATAAACCAAAAACGAATTATGTCATAATAGGCGCAAACGGTTCTGGAAAAAGTTCTTTTGCTAGATCCACAAAAAAGATCCTTGGTAAGAACATTGTAATTATTTCAGCACAAAAGGTTTTTTATTTAGAAAAGATAACATCTGTTAGTATTGGAAAGTCACACAGAGAAAAAGTTTGGAAATTTCAGCAAGAAGACAAGTTGTATAAACAAAATAATTTCAACGGACAATTGACGCAGGATTTGGAAAATGTTTACGAATCGTTGGTTGAAGATTATAATGAGTGTGCCAATGCATATTTCAAAGAAAACAAAAACAATTCTGTAAAAACAGAAAGAAAAATAACGACACTTGAAAAAGTTATGGAACTTTGGAATTCCATGCTTATTCACCGCAAAATGGACTATGAAAATGGCGAACTTAACATATTCACCGACCAAAATGAAAAATATCCTTTTATGGATTTGAGCGACGGCGAAAAGGCTGTGTTCTATTACATTGCTCATATACTTTTGGCGAAAAAAGATAGTTATATAATAGTCGATGAGCCGGAAAATCATTTGCATTTGGCTTTGGTCTCAAAAATATGGGATACGCTTGAGCGAATGAGAGAAGACTGTCAGTTTATTTATCTCACGCATAATCTTGATTTTGCGAATACAAGAAGCAATTCCCAAAAACTATGGATGCGTTCTTTTGAGCCGCCTGCAAACTGGACATTGCAACAGATTCCTGAAAATGAAGATTTGCCACAAGTTTTGTACATGGAATTATTGGGAAGTAGAAAACCAATTTTATTCTGCGAGGGAACAAACGCTAGCCTTGATATAAATTTATATAGGCGACTGTTTCCAAACTATACGGTCATAGCGGTAGAAGGTCATTTACAAGTTATCAGTTATACAAGAGCCTTTAATTCTTCATACAAAATTCACAACAATTCAGCAATCGGAATCATTGACGGCGATTATCATACCGAAGATGAAAAAAAGAAATGGCTTTCTGATAAAATTTACTGCATTGAAGCGCAGGAAATCGAAAACCTTTTGTGCGACGACCTTTTGCTTCAATGTGCGAAAGCACAATTTTGTTGCGACGAAAAAACTGTAGACAACGCCAAGGGAAAACTTTTTTCAAAACTACAGAGCGATTTTGAAAAACAATGTGTCGAATACGCGACTCAAAGAATCAATATATATTTTATGTCCAATATGCTGAAAAAGCAAAAAGATGCAAGTTCTTTAAAAAACAGTTTGAACGAACTTATACAATCTTCTGAACTAAATGTAGACCACTTGATAGAAGAAAGGAAGATATTATTACAAAAGATTTTGGACAATAAAGATTACGACCTTGGAATAAAATCATACAACAACAAAGGACTGATAGCCTTGATTCCTTGTGAAATCGAGAAAGATTACAAGGAAAAGGTCTTTATCATGCTGGATAAGAATCCAAATGTATTAGATGAGTTCAGACAAAAATATTTTTCGCAGATTCCGCAAAAACTTGATTAACTTCTTTATCGTGAATCATCAACACTCGCCAAATGCGCACAAGTAAAATTTTTCATGCTCAAAAAAAAGGACTCCCGACAAGCCAAAAAATTTGCCGGAAGCCCTAAAATGTTTTCATAATGGATTTTCTTTCGGTCTTATGACCGCCGATTATCCCGTCAACTTCATCGGGAAAATCTGCTTCCTTTATGTTTCTTATGTCGCCGCGGATAAGTTTTGTGTTCGGATGATTTTTTTCAAATGTCGCCCAAATCGTAGAATCAAATTCATTCGCAATCGGAATTTTAAATCCGGCTTTTTCAAAACCCAAATCCAATCCGCCGCAGCCGCTGAACAAACTGATTACTTTCATTAAAAAATCCTTTTTTATAAAATATACTTTCCATTATACAATATTTTCTTTGAAAAAGCATTATGACAAAGTGTACAATAAGCGACGTGATGTTGGTAAAATATGATTTTACTGTTGACAAGTAACTAAAGCGTGCGTACAATACATGTAAGTAACAATACGTTTCTTATATTTTTCTCAAGGAGTTTACTATGTTAGGTGATTTTTCATTTTGCAATCCGACGAAACTGTATTTCGGTACAAATTCGCTTTGTCACTTGAAGGACGAACTTGCGAAGTACGGAAAGAAAATCCTTTTTGTGTACGGCGGCGGCTCGATAAAGCGGAACGGAATTTATGATGCGGTGGTTTCTGTGCTGAAAAGCGGCGGCAAGGAGATTGTTGAGTTGGGCGGTGTCATGCCGAATCCTACGAGCGAAAAACTGGTTGAAGGCTGCAATCTTGCACGGGCGGAGAAGGTCGATTTTATTTTGGCGGTGGGCGGCGGTTCTGTGATTGACTACGCGAAGGGCGTTTCGGTGGGAGCGTTGTACGACGGAGATCCGTGGGAAAACTATTATCTGAAAATGGAAGAGCCTGCAAATCCGCTGATTCCGGTTGGTGCGGTGCTTACGATGGTCGGGACGGGAAGCGAGATGAACGGCGGCTCGGTCATCACAAATCACGAGCAGAAACTGAAAATCGGCCATGTGTTCGGCGAGGAGGTTTTTCCGAAATTTGCGATTCTCAATCCCGAATTTACGTTCAGCGTTCCGAAGCGGCAGATGGTCGCCGGCGTTTACGACATTTTCAATCACATCTGCGAGCAGTATTTCAGCGGAAACGACGACAACACGAGCGACTACATCAGCGAAGGGCTTCTGAAATCGGTTGTTCATTCTTCAAAAATCGCCGTGCAGAATCCGAACGACTACGAGGCCCGCTCAAACTTGATGTGGACTGCGACGTGGGCTTTGAACACGCTCATTGCGAAAGGAAAAACGACGGACTGGATGGTTCACATGATTGGTCAGGCGGTGGGAGCATACACCGACGCGACGCACGGAATGACGCTGAGTGCGGTGAGCCTTGCGTACTACAAAACGCAGATGGAAGCGGGGCTTTCAAAATTCGTACGCTTTGCAAAAAATGTGTTTGACGTTCCGGGCGAGGTCGGCGGAAAAGCCAAGAGCGATATGCAGATTGCGCACGAAGGCCTTGACGAGATGAAAAAATGGATGCAGGAAATCGGAGTAACGCTCAGCCTGAAGGAACTCGGCGTTACGCCCGATATGTTCGACGGAATTGCGTCGGCAACGTTCATCATGGACGGCGGCTACAAAACACTTTCAAAGGACGACGTTATTCAGATTCTGAAGGAAAGCATGTAGACGTTTTGCGTCGCGGCTGCCGATTTTATTCAAACTGTTTATACCAAAAACGCATACTTTCGTATAAAAAAGAAGTATTAGACATGGCGGCGGGCAGTTTGTATTATGTTTGTATAAGCCGAAAGTGAATTGACGGCGACTGGAGGTTTACAATGAAAAAAATTCTTACAGCATTTTTAATCGGAGGTTTTATTATGGCGAATGTCAGCGCAAAAACGCTTGTGGCGTATTTCAGTGCGACGGGAAACACGGAGCGTCTGGCAAAAACGACGGCGGCGGCGCTTGACGCGGACATTGCGGAGATTGTTC
The DNA here is from genome assembly GCA_017935745.1 of Treponema sp. GTDB lineage: Bacteria > Spirochaetota > Spirochaetia > Treponematales > Treponemataceae > Treponema_D. The sequence goes on from JAGBGX010000009.1 coordinate 105,421, forward strand.
CTGCCGTTCCGTATTCGGATGCCGACCTGGACTGGACGAACAAAAAAAGCCGTTCGACGGTGGAATGCAACGACACAAAGTCCCGCCCGGCGATGAAAAGCACGGTTGACGTGAGCGGCTACGACACGGTGATTATCGCGTTTCCCATTTGGTGGTACAACACACCGAAAATCATCTACACATTTGTGGAAAGCGTCGATTTGAGCGGAAAAAAAGTCGTTCCGATTTGTACGAGCGGCGGAAGCGGACTGGGACGGACGCTCGGCGATTTGCGGAATGTCGGCTCAAAAACGGCGGACTGGCGGAACGGAACGCGGTTCAATTCGTCGGCATCGCAGGCAGAAGTAAAACGGTTTTTCGACGGCGCGCTGAAGTAAGTGTCGGGGAATGCGTTAGGGATTGGAGTGGCGGCGTCAGCCGTTCACGCGCGGAGCGCGGGAATGGAGCGGAAGCGGAACCACGGAAAGCCCGACGGTGCAGCCGCAGGCTGCACCGAACGCCCGAATAATGAAAAATTTGACGGAGTGTTGGAGCAGGCGGGGACGATGAAAAGGTATTTTTTTGCGCTCGTTTTGATTGTTTCGTGCGTTTTTGGTTTTGCACAGGCGCGGCGTTCGGAAGCCGGGCGCGCGCAGACAGCGGACGCGGCGGATTCGCACGTTCTGATTACGATAAAAATCGGAAGCGCGACTGTGAGCGGCGTTCTGTACGGCACTGCGCTTGCGGCGGAAATCAAAAGCCGTTTTCCGCTTGCCGTTTCCATGAGCGACTTTGCCGGGCGGGAGTATTACGGCGGAGTGGATTTTTATCCGTCGCCGGAGCATCTTGTCGGCGGCAGGAGGACGTTCGCGGACGGCGACATCACGTACTGCGAGGCGCATCACAACATGGCGATTTTTTACGCGCAGACGGAACATCCGAACCTTTCGGTTGAAGTCATTCCGATTGGAAAAGTAACGTCCGACTTGTCGGTTTTTGCGGACTTTGCCGCGCGGGAGACGGTTACGTTTATGCTTGCGGAGTGAATGTCCGCCGTTTTTGAAAGGCTGTTTATGTTTATGCCGCATTATAACGAACGAATCTCGGCGAAACCGCCGGGTGGGTGGCAGGGGCGTTCTCATAAGGTGTCTGTTACAGAATTGTCGGTGGCAAAGGCAGCTTCATTCCATGGGATAAGCTGGAAGAGTTCTTTGCAAAGAATTTGAAGTAGAACAAGGTGGGGAATTTTCCCCTTACGCCCGCACTCTGTTGCGGACTACTCCTTCGCCTAAGGGAGCTTCCGCCCCCTTAAAATCCCCCGGTGGAAGGTAAATTGCTTCGTAATTTGCTATACAATTTTCTTTCTTCTTTTCAATATTTTCCTTAAAATAATTCACAAAAAAAACTAATATTCGTGATATAATAAAACATCTTTAGAAAAAAAGGAGGTCGAAGTATGCTGACACAGGAAATGACAACAAGAATTACAGCCATTCTTTCTGACATGGGTTGTACCGAAAGCTATATTTTTGGTTCGCAGGTCAATGGCAATGCTGACGAATATTCCGACATCGACATCGGCATAAAAGGTTTGCCTCCTCAGAAATTTTTTGCCACCCACTCTATGCTTGAAGATGCGACAGGAAAAACCGTTGACTTAATAGATTTTGATGAAAAACCCCAGTTTTTTGCCCTTTTGCAAGATTTGGGAGAATTAAGAAAAATTGGATAACGCCGTAAAAACTAAAATCAATTATGACATTTCCCAAATAGATGAATTGATTGACAAATCGCAGGTTCTTCTTTCGCTGGTAAAAAACAAAGAGCCTGACTTTATTGAGATTACTGCTATCGGCGGAATCCTTCACTCTTTTTATAACGGAATTGAAAATATTTTTGTACTTATTGGAAAAACCTTGGATTTTGACTTTAAATATTCTCCGAAGTGGCACAGAAATCTTATTGACTGTATGTTTGAACAGCCACATTTTCTGCCGTCTGATTTGCGGCTTCTGCTTACAGAATATATGGGCTTCCGCCATTTTTACCGCCACACTTATGGGTACACAATCAAGTGGGAAAAATGCTCTCATCTATTTTTAGGTCTGTCAGATTTTTGGCAGACTGTAAAAGCTGCAATAAGTATATATATCGAAAATGTATGACCTTGGTTTAAGAAATATATCAAAAAATGTACTAAAATTTCAATCCCGGATTTTAGAAACTGAATGCAATGTAAAAAAAATTCCATCGTCTGCCTGAAAAGAAATTATTTCATTTATAGTTTTTGCTATGTTATTCTCATCGAGCTGCTGATGAGAAAGCTTAAAATCCAAGTCCAGTATATATCTGTTTTGAACTCCTGTAGTTGCTGATAAATAAAATCTGCCTAAAAAGACTTTCTGCATACTTCGATTTTGAAAGCCTGAACAAAAATGTATCAAAATGCAGGAGGCGAGCAGCACATTTACACTTATGTTGAATTTGTGCGTGCAAAGCGAATACGTCGATAAACCTTGATTTCAAGTGAACATCACGGTGATGTTCGATATACAGCAAGGTGATGTTCGATACAAATCACCTTGATTTTCAGTGTAAACCACGGTGATTTTTGGTATACATCAAGGTGATTTTCCAAGGAGTTCTGTTTCTGTCCGTTGGGATTGTGTGCATGGCAGGTGGCGCGGAAAGCTGCTTGTGTTGATTTTCAGAATTGAAGCGTCCGGAGTTTTATTCGGCGGATTCGAGTTTTTTTAATGCGCCTGAAACTGCGGCGGAAAGCGTCTTTTTTATTTTTTGAATCTGCTGCTTTGTGAAAACCGGGGCAGAAAGCTCAAGATCGAATGACGCCTGCTCGTCAGAATAGAAAAGCAGCTCGGGTTTCACGCCGAGCCTGTCCGCAATCAGCAGAATCAGGTCGAACGACGGCTTTGTGATTCCGCACTCAATGTTCCCGATTGTTCCGTTTGAGACATTGCACGCCTCCGCCAGCTGCGACTGAGAGATTCTTTTTTTTCTTCGGTAGAATTTCATGTTGTCAATAAAGCACTGCTGGTAATCAATCATATTCTCATTATAAATGAGCCTCGATTTTGTTGACACAAAGTGTGAATGAGTATATTATCGAAAATAAGTCTCATTTATAATGAGTGAAAGCGGGCGCGCTCACTTTGTGCCGCCGCTGTTTGTCAGTGCTTGTAAGGAAGCTGACGAACGCGGAAGCCGGCTTTTGGTTTTAGGAGGAAAAAGATGAACAGCACAGAGTCTGTTGCAAAAAATAAAGATGAACTTGAGCGAGAAATCGATGCCGGTAAAGAACACATTGTTGTAACCGATCAAAAACTGAACGATGAATTAAGGAGAGTTGTTCCGCAAAGGAGTCCAAATGTTGACGTAACAAGGATGGTCTTGGACGCTGTTGTAACACTGGGGCTGGGGGCTATAGCCTTAGATGTGTTAAGAAAAGCTATCGACAAAGGGTACAAGGTAAAGTTAAAAAAATCAGATTTTTCTTTAGAACTTGACCCCGGAAAAAAATAATTCAAATGGAGGCAAAAAATGACTTTTGAGGATTTTATTAAGAAATATGATCTTGAGAATGGTGGCTATATTGAAACCAATCGCTTTTTTTTAAGAAAGAATAAAGAAGGGAGTCCTGAATCAGCAGGCCCAAGCAGGGAAGATTTTTCTGTAGAAAAGAGAGGTGAGAAGTATGTCTTTATTACTAAAGAAATCAGTAAAACGGAAAAGAAGATAGAACTCTTTGAAAAAGACTGTATCGTGAAGAATTATAAAGGAAATCTTTCTCTTTTTTTCTTGTCCTGTAATGAGGCTGGAGACATTGAATTGAATATTTTATCTGACATAGTGAATCCAAAACAGAATAAATAGGAGGAGTAAGTATGATTTTAGTTTCTGGTGTATTGGCACTTTTGCCTGGTATTTTAGTTGGATACTTCGGAGGATTCGGCAGCGGATTTTTAATTTACGTGATAAGCATTTTTACAAGCTTTATCGGGTTTAAAATTGGATCGGCTGTTAAAAATTTTATGGGTGAATATTTTGTGGCTACAAAGAGCTACGGCGATTTGTTTTTTGCAAAACTGTTTGCATTATATGGACCTCAAGTCGTAGGCTTTCTAATCGGGTTATGTGTTCCTGCTATTATCTTCTTCGATAGATTTGATATGGCAGCTTGGGCTTTGGACGAGTAAAAAGTAAAAAGATACAATTTTATAGGTGGATTGAAAATGAAAGGTACATTTTTTACAAAGAAACGGATTATTATTACGGCAGTGTGTGCGCTGATTCTTATTCTGTTGCTCGGATTTATCGGGACTACAGAAGAGGATGATAGTATTGTGCCAGAGCCGGAAGGCGTATCGGAAGGGTATGTAAATTTGGAAGATTTAGACCTTGATCAACTTATTGAGGACGGGAACGTTGCAGCAAATTATACCTTTGACGATGAAAGTCAAGTGGATGTGCCGGAGCCAAATCCCGCAAGCGACTTTGAATACGAATTAACAGACGACAATAACGGTGTTCGCATAAAAAAATATAAAGGTACAAACCCGGTTATTTCCATTCCATCACAAATTGAAGGGCTGTCGGTATTGGAAATAAGCGATGACTTTATTCCCGATGTTTATAGGAGTGGTTATAGAAAAGACCATTATTATTCGGAAGAAGATACTATAATTGATGTTTCCCAAGTATTTATCCCAGATTCTGTTACAACAATAATAGCTGTCGAACATTCGTATGGTCTTTTTGATCAGTGCGGTTATTTAAATTACGCAAAACTTTCTAAAAACTGTCCTGTAATTACGCCCCAAATGTTTCGAGGCTGCGAATCACTGAAGAATTTTCAGATACCGGAATCTGTAACAACAATAGGAAATAAAGCATTTGCGGATTCGGGTTTAACTTCCATACAAATTCCGGAAAGCGTAGTAAACTTTGGTTGGAGAATATTCGAATTCTGTGAAAAATTATCTTCCGTGAAACTGCCGGATACTATGACTTTTATCCCTGGAGGAATGTTTTCATACTGCGACGCGCTAAAAACTATTGAGTTACCAAGCAGAGTTGAAAAATTGGAGTATCAGTGTTTTGGTAACTCTGGCATATCAGAAATAAAACTGCCACAGAATCTCAAAGAAATTGGAGAAAATTGTTTTTGGTGTTGTAGCAGTTTAGAATCAATTGAAATTCCTAAATCGGTTAAAAAAATAGAACGCAATGCCTTTACAGGAACACATATTACAGAATTTATAATTCCTGATTCGGTAACTGAATTAGACGTTTTCGGTGATATAGATAATCTTGAAGTTTTGAGGTTGCCCAATTCTTTGAAAAAAATCGACAGATATTTGATTGGCGATGACAGCCGAAAAACTTTGCGCTCTGTAAATTTGCCGTAATCATTGGAAGTTATAGACCAGGATGCGTTCAGATATTGCAAAAACTTAACAGAACTCATAATTCCCGAAAACTTAACTAAACTTATATTTATAGATCAATATGGTAATGATTCAACAAACTGGGATCCTGATCAGAAAAACTTTGAAGGAACTTCCAATCTTCCGCTTATAACGCAAAAACGTTTAAGAGATTTGGGATATAAGGGAAGTTTTCTTTCTTCTGATGAATAATATAAGAAAAATGAGCAATTCTACTACCGAGATTACGGAAATTATTTTTGCTTCAGAAGGACACAGAAGATAAATGGGTTCTTTTAACAAGTATTCCAAGTAGTTAAAGATGTAATTTCAGGTGGCCGAAAATGCAATTTCGACCGCCTGAAAAAATCAATTCGCTGAAGGAAAAAAAATGAGTGCAAACGAGGAAAATGACATCATAGAAAAATTCAAAAAATTTCACGATGAGCTGACGAATATAAAATATGAAGATTCTATCGTCGGGATTCTTGATATTCTCGGCTTTAAAGAAGCTGTGAAAAATGAAGACGAAGAATCCCTAAAAAAATTACAAAAATCAATGGCGTGGGAACAATTTATAAATAATTCAATTAATTTTGAAGGATTGCATTTTTATATGCTTTCAGACACTTTTATTGTGTATTCGGATGAGATTACAGTGGCTTCTGCAAAAAAAGTAATTACAGTGCTTGAAAATATAAGATGCGGACTTTTTTTGGAAGGTGGCTTTCTTTCAAGAGGCTGCATAGTAAGCGGAAAGCACTTTTTTAGAAACGAAAACTTAATATCGCCTGCTTTTATAAAAGCTCATGAAATTGAAAAGGAAGCTGTTTATCCACGAATTATTATCGAACAGAAATTGGTTGATTTGGTAAAAAATAAGGATAACACAGAAATTTTGTTTCCTGATGATATTATTGAGAAAGATTTCGATGGCTACTTTGTCATTCGTCCATTTATTCAAATTCTGGAAATTGCAGTATTTTGTGACGAAGAAACATACGATTTCTATATTCGTAAAAATAATGGATGGGCGTTTGAGGAGCGACTGGAAGATTATAAAGAATCATTTACTATTCAGTTGAAGCAGTATAAAGAATGCTTGGATAAATATCGTGAAACAATCGATCAAAAAAATTTCCATGTGCTTGCTAAGTTAAATTATCTTGTAAATGAGTACAATAAACTTATTGATTTATGCAAATATTATCCTGAAAAGGAATTTTTAACATCAATGATGAAAAAAAGCGATGATGTAATATTCTGAAGAAATATATCGGAAAACTGAATTTACATTTATGTCATTAAAATGAGCGGCTTTCTTCCCTTATGGAAAAAGGAATTCTATCCAAAGAAGAATTCGATGAACAAAAGAAGAAATTGCTTGAGAAGCAGCAAGGTAATGTAATAGAAATTATGCCGTGAAATTTTACCGCGTTTCATTTTTGTACGTTGATGCGCAGGACATAACAGATTCAATCGTTCCGACCGTTTCTGAAGTCAGCATATTTTATGCGGCAACGCCGACAAAGTATGCAGAAGAGCCGGTGTCTGCGCCGATAGTTTCGGTCTCCGAAGCGGAGGCGTTTCTTGAGTAGGATGCTGTGGCCCGAACAGCACAGTGTGCGAGTTTTGCGGACTGTAACAAGAAGAAATAATTTCCTAAAAGTATGAGGGTGAGAATTCCTATACTTGGAAAATCACCAGGATGTTCGCCCAAAATCAAGGTGATTTTTTCCTAAAAACATGATATACTATAAGAAATGGAGGCTGCATTACGGCTATGCAAGATGTTTCTATAAAAATTCCTGACTCAATGGTTGAATACACGGCAGTCCAGAATAAAGACGAAGAGCTTGTGCGTAATGCGATGATTTTGTTCCCCTATATTCAAAATGAAACGATTTCACACGGCAAGGCGGCGCAGATTCTTGGAATAAGCAAGCTGGATTTACTGTCTCTGTATGGCACGCTGGGAATTCCATGTCTTGACCAGACAAAAGAAGAACTGGAAAATGACATAGCCGTTATAAGGAATCTTCGGAATTGTCCTGCATGACCGTAGTTTCTGATACAACTCCGATTATTTCGCTCATAAAGATAAATCGCTTGGATTTGCTTCAAAAGTTGTTTGGAGAAATATGTATTCCCGAAGCGGTCTACAGGGAGCTTACGGCAAACGTTGCCTTTAAGAATGAAGCTGACATAGTAAAAGCCTCTGATTTTCTGAAAACATCGTCTGTTCAAAATCAGAAGGCGCTGGAAGTTTTGCAGGCGGCCGGCGGTTTAGACGACGGAGAAAGCGAAGCGATTATTCTTGCCGATGAACTGCATTCCGACGCACTCATCATTGATGAGCGAAAAGGCAGGAAAGTCGCTCAAAAACTGGGCATACAGATTACAGGCACAATCGGCATTATGATTCAAGCCCACGCTGAAAACATGATTTCTTCAGATGAAATAAAAATGTACCTTGAACAATTGAAAAACAGCAACATTCGTCTCAGCGATTCTCTCATACGAAAAGCATTGTCTTTGCTGTACAATTTGGACATATAAAAACAGCCGCACATTTCATATCCAAAACGCATACATCACAATAAAAAATAAGTATTTTACATCTTTCGTGCGCTGCCGTATACTTTTAAAAACTGAACGGAAGGAATGGGAACGTATGAAACTGATTTTATCACTGGCATGTGCGCTCATGGCGGGCAGCGCGCTGTTCGCGCAGGATTTCCGAACGCTCGCGCACCGCACGGACGACAAAGATGCTCCTGCCGTGTATTTTACTTCGGACATTTCCGCGGCGGGGCTGATGAAGGTGTACAACGCGTTGAATCAGGACATCGGCAAAAAAGTCGCAATCAAGGTCAGTTTCGGCGGGACGGACGAGCAGGTGCTTGACGCGAGGCTGCTTTCTGATTTGATAAAAAAGACGGACGGAACGATGGTTGACTGCAACGGGCTTTCGGGAAACAGGTGGACGGCGGCTCTGAACCTCGCGCTTGCCAAGGCGAACGGATTTGCGGCGGTCGGGAACGTCCAGATGCTAGACGAGGACGAAAACGCGCACCTCGATATGCCGGTAAAAAACGGTCATCTTTTGAAGTACGCTCGGACGGGAAGCCGCTTTGCCGAATACGACACAATCATTGCCGTCCACCGCTTTAAGTTGCACTCGCTTCCCGCGCTCGGCGGAAACATCAAGAACATTTCGCTGTGCCTCGGAAACCGCTCGGGAAAATGTATCATTCATTCGGGCGGAACTGACGAAAAGCACTATCATTCGACTGCACCCGACGTTCTTGCGAAATCGTTCGCCGACGCCGCAAAGGCCGCGCTTGACTACAAGAAGAACTGGGCGTTCATCAACGTTCTCGACGGATTCAAGCCTGAGGATGCGTGCCACGGAACAAAAGCCGTCCGCCCGATTGGAATCATCGCCTCGCGTGATGTTGTCGCAGCCGACCGCTGTTCACTCGACTTGGAACTTTCACAGACTGCTTCCGACGCGGCGGCACGAACGGCGTGGGAAACGGCTCATCAGGCGGATGTGCTTGACTACGCGGAGCAAATCGGCTGCGGAAAACGGAACTACCGGTTTGTGAATCTGGACGAGTGATTTTTGCTGGTGCGGAAAATCTGCGTTAGGGATTGGAGCACCTGCCGCAGGCAGTCCCGAAGCGACCGAAAGGGAGTGGAGGGATGAGCCGCGGTTAGTCGGCGAAGTGCGGAAAGCCAGATGTCACGAATTTTTCTGAAAGAAAAACTCGGTAAGCAAATCTACGATTTGCGACGCAACCGTAGGTTATAACGGAGAATCCCGCGCAAGGGATTGGAGTGGCGGCGTCAGCCGTTCACGCGCGGAGCGCGGGAATGGAGCGGAAGCGGAACCACGCAAAGCCCGGTTTTTGCGTCAGCAAAAATGCGCCCGAAAAAAAGGAGGATATATGGACTATGTAACGCTTGGCAATTCGGATTTGAGTGTATCGCGCATCTGCGTGGGCGGAATGAGTTTCGGGAGGCCGTCGGCGGATTTTCACGAGTGGACGCTCGAGCCGGAGGAGACGGAGCAGATGGTTGTCCGCGCGCTCGGATTGGGAATCAATTTTTTTGACACGGCGAACGTCTATTCTCACGGCACGAGCGAGGAGTACCTTGGGGCTGCGCTGAAAAAGCACGCAAAGCGCGAGGACGTTGCGATTGCAACGAAAGTGTATTTCAACGAGGGGCATCTGAGCCGGGAGGCAATCGCGCGCGAGGCTGAGCAGTCGCTGAGGCGGCTCGGCACTGACTACATCGATTTGTACATCATTCACCGCTTCGACAGCACCACGCCCATCGAGGAGACGATGGAGGCTCTCGACAGCCTTGTAAAGAGCGGAAAAGTGCGCGCGCTCGGAGCTTCGGCAATGTACGGCTACCAGTTCCACAATATGCAGATGTGCGCGGAGCAGAACGGATTCACGCAGTTCGTTTCCATGCAGAACCACTACAACCTGCTGTACCGCGAGGACGAGCGCGAGCTGATTCCCGTGTGCAGGCAGTACAACGTGTCGCTCACGCCGTATTCTCCGCTTGCCGCAGGACGGCTTTCCCGCATGGAATGGACGGCAGGCACAAAGCGAAGCCGGACTGACAGGACGGCGCGCTCCAAGTACGACGGAACGGAAGCGCAGGACTCTGAAATCGTGCGGAGTGTTCATGAAGTCGCGGAACGGCACGGAGCCACGATGTCGCAGGTTGCCATCGCGTGGCAGTATGCAAAAGGCGTCGCCTCGCCCATAATCGGCGCGACAAAGCCCGAGTATCTGGACGACGCGGCAAAGGCATCCGGCATAACACTAACGGAAGCGGACATCGCCGCGCTGGAGCAGCACTATCTGCCGCACAAAGTCGTCGGCGCGCTGTAGCGGAACGGAAGAAAATATGAACAGAATCATTTCAACCGCGCTCTGACTGCTTTACGTTCGTTTCCTGATATGCGTTGAACAGCGGAACTTGCTTTGTAAATTCCGTTTTGATTAAATCTAAATTTTCGTTCATAACGCAGTACCTTTTTTCGGCACGGTAAGTTTTGAAATATCGACGCCTTCCATTTTTAATAGTTCTATTTTCTTGCTGATTCCGCCCGCATAGCCCGTAAAACTGCCGTTCGTTCCCACAACTCTATGGCAGGGAATAATGAGCGATATGGAATTATGACCGACAGCTCCGCCTACGGCTTGCGCCGATACTTTTTTGCCCGTTTCCGCACCGATTTGTTTTGCTATATTCCCGTAAGTTGAAGTATGCCCGAACGGAATGGCAATCATTATTTCCCAAACACGTTTGCGAAACGGCGATATTCCGACAAATGCGAGTGGTGGCGTAAAATCGGGGGCTTTACCCGAAAAATAAGTGTCGAGCCATTGTTTCGTTTGTCCGAATACGGGTAAATCTTTTTCTTCGTATTCTTCGGGCAACGTATCGGCAAAATATTTTTGTCCGTCAAACCAAAGCCCCGTAAGTTCCGTTCCGTTGCTTGCAAGCGTTATGCCACCGATAGGCGAATTGTATTTGCTTATATAAAACATATTTCAACCCCCGAAATATTGATTGCTGTCGGTTGGCGCGTATGTGCGTTCCGTCATTGTATAAGAGCGTACAGGCGTAACGACGGTTATTTTATAATCGACAAAATCACTCTCTCTGCCGTGCTTTTGGCATAAACGGTGCAATTCGTTATTGCGCCATTTCTCAACGCTTTGTTCGTCAACCCATTCCGATTTACTCAATAACTTTCCTTTAACCGAAAGGGACGAAAACCGTTCCGAACAAATAAACCCGTCGGCATTTTGCAGACTGTCTTTAAGTTCGGCGGCTTTCGATAAATAATCGTCGTGCTTTCCGTCTTTAATTGTTACCTCAAACAAAACAATTACATTTGCCATTTTACTTTACCTCCGATTTGTTTTTCATACAGATTTTACACGGTCTAAAACTGTTTTTAATTGCTTCGTCTATGCTATCGAAAAATAGTATGTTTTCCGTTTTCGGCACTCTTGCACGGCAAGACGGATTGCAAACGATTCTCGTAGTTTTTACGCCGTAATAAAATTTTCCGTCATACTCGGCATTACGAGTTATAATTGCGTTTATCTTTTCTTTTTCGGTCATATCTTACCCCCTTATTTTTCGGTGCGCAGTCTTTCAATTCGGGTATTGCGCCGCCTGCAACCGCCCATAAATACAAACTTGCAACACTACAATAGGGCGAGAATTTACGGCGATATTTCTCGAATAATTTTCTGTCGATTTTTCGGTGATGGTAAACCATACGAAGTCCGCGTAAAATTGCCAAATCGCCGTAACTGAATATATCGGGACGTTGCAGACAAAACAGCAATATCATTTCGGCAGTCCAAACACCGATACCCTTTAATGCGGCAAGTTCTTTGATTGCTTGTTCATCGGACATTTTTTCAACAGCCGCCAAATCAAATTCGCCGCTTTCGACTTTACGGGCAAAATCTTGTATATACTCGGCTTTTTTGAAAGTCATTCCAAACGATTGCAAATGTTCTATACTTGCGTTAGCAATAGAATAAGCGTCCACCGTGCCGAACGCCGTTTTCATTCTTTGCCAAATCGTTGCTTGCGCTTTTGTAGAAATTTGCTGCCCGATAATATGGTGGACGACGGAAGAAAATAAATCGGGATCTGTTTCTCGCTCGATATGTCCGATTTTTTCTATACATTCGGCAAGGCGTGTATCTCGCGATTTCAAATATTCGATTTCTTTATTTCCGTATGCAAAGCAGTCCGCCATTTCGTTTGACTTCTCCTTTGTCAGCTGTTATAATTATATCACAATTTTGAGCCAGAATAATAGCAATTTATTGTCAGTTTATATCGTAATATCGTCAAAATGAAAAATGTGAAAGACAGGAAAATCATCAATTCCGTAAATCTCTATTCGGACACGGACTTTCCGTATCTCGTTTTGAATGTGATGGGCAGAAACAGTTATCCGCGCAACGCAGGGTTTAAAACCGTGCACTGGCACGAGGACGTTCAGTTTGTCTTTGTGCTTGGCGGAATGGTCGCCGTGAAAACGATGGAAAGCAGCATAACGCTCAAAAAAGGCGAGGGCATTTTCATCAATAAAAATGTCGTGCATTTTATTGATTCGGACGGCGGCCGCTACAACAGCTTTGTTTTTCCCGATTGCTTTCTGAAATTCTATTTCGGCTCGCCCGCGGAACATTTGGTGAACAGGATTGTAGGACGCGGCGAGCTTCCGATTTGCATTTTCTCGCCTTCGCTGAAGTGGCACAGGTCGGTTTTGCGGAATCTGAAATTCCTTTCCGCTTTGGAGCAGAAAAAGGACGAACTGTATCCGTACCGCGTGCTGTGCGTGCTTTCATCTCTGTGGCTGATTTTGCTGGAGCATATTTCCCTGCCCGAACGCAGGCGTGAAAGCATTGCAAGCGTGCGTATGAAACTGTTTTTGGAATATATACATGGGCATTTCGCTGAACCGCTGTCGCTTGATGATGTGGCAAAATCCGCGAACGTGAGCGTGTCGGAAGTGCTGCGGGACTTCAAACTGTGTATGCAAACAACGCCTTACAAATACATAACTGAATTACGCCTACAAAAAGCGGCAGCATTGTTGAAAGAAACCGACGAGCCGATAAAAAATATTCCCGCTCTGATAGGTTTTTCGAGTGCAAGCCATTTCGGAAAATGTTTCAGGGAACGGACAGGCTGCTCGCCGAAAGAATACAGAAACGGCTTTGTCAGAATCGGGCGGGTTGAACCTGATGACGTGGAAAAGCTTGGCGTAGTTTCGGGCGGCGGAACAATCCGCATCGAGCGGGCGGACGGTGAAGCAGTAGATTTCTGCAATAGTTTCTGCTCTCGGCGGAGACTGAGAAAGTGAAAATCACCGGCGGCGGAGAGACGTTCGGGGCGGAAATCGAACGCACCGCGCTTTCCGCGCAACTGCTTGACCTAATAAATTATTCATTCTAAAATAAGAATACTTGTCAGAGGACTTATAATCTTTTGATTATTCAAGTGGGATAAGACCATGCCCGGTTTTATCCCACTTTTTTTTGTTTAGGAGGCAATTATGAAAAAGTATAATCTGACGCAAGGAAATGTAAGGAGGATTTTGCTGTTTTTTGCCTTGCCGTATCTTGCCGCAAATGTATTGCAGGCATTGTACGGTGCGACAGACTTGTTTGTCGTAGGAAGATACAATACGCCGTCTGCAATTTCCGCTGTCAATATCGGCAGCCAGATTATGCAGATAATAACAAGTTTTGTAATCGGCTGCTCTATGGGCTGTACCGTAATGACAGGGAAATACATAGGTGAAAATGAAGGCGGGCGTTCGGCGAAAGTTTTCGGAAGCACTGTTTTACTTTTTGCCGTGTTTGCCGTTGTAATTACGCCGGTTATGATAGGGCTTGCCCCTTGCATCGTAAGACTAATGCAAACGCCGGGCGAGGCGTTGTCGGAAGCTACAACGTATGTCGCGGTTTGTGCAATCGGTATTCCGTTTATAATCATTTTTAACGTAACGGCAGCCATTCTGCGCGGCATGGGCGACAGCAAAACGCCTATGATAATTGTTGCGATAGCGTGCGTAATAAATGTCGGCGGCGATTTTTTGCTGACGGGTTTGCTGAAAATGGGCGTTCTCGGCGTTGCGATAGCGACTTCGTCCGCACAGCTGATAAGTTCTTTGGTCGGCGTTATTCTTATGCTGAAACGTAAATTCCCGTTTGCCTTCTGTAAAAAAGATTTGCATCCCGACAAAGAAGAATGCAGGAACATACTGAAAGTCGGTCTGCCGATAGCACTGCAAGATACGCTGATAAATATTTCGTTTATCATCTTGACTGTAATAGCGAATCTTCGCAGTTTGATAAGTTCATCTGCCGTCGGCGTTGTTGAAAAACTGATTTTATTTATGTTCCTTGTTCCGTCGTCAATGCTTTCGGCAATATCGGCGTTTACCGCGCAAAATATCGGCGCGAAAAAGCCAGAGCGTGCATTGTCGGCAACGAAATTCGGCATGTTGATTACGGCAATATTCGGGGTAATTATGTGCGCATTGTCGTGGATTTGTCCTCAAATTTTAACGGGCATTTTCTCAAAAGACACGCAAGTAATTGCAGAAGCAAACGAATATCTGAAAACGTATTCTATTGATTGCATTTTAGTTGCAATTACATTTTGTATCAACGGTTATTTGTGCGGGCAAGGAAAATCAAATATTACGTTCGCGCATAATGTAATTTCAATTTTCCTTGTCCGTATTCCGGCTGCATACGCGTTAAGTAAAACGTTCCCGGCAACAATGCCTCCTATGGGACTTGCCTCTCCGTTGGGATCTGTTGCGTCAATAGTGATATTGTGCATTTACTTTAAGAAAAAGAATCAGCCCGATAATTGCCGTTAATAATTCCGTTGCGGGAAAGGCGAGCCACACGCCGGTCATTTTGAACAATGATGACAGGAGAAACGCCATCGGCACAATGACAATGATTCCGCGCAGAAGCGAAATGATTTGTGCGGGAAGCGGCTTGCCCGTTGACGTGAAATAAGTCGCCAGCACAATGGTGAATCCGGCGAACGGGCAGGCGGCAAAATAAATTCTGTAGCCGCCTACGGCGATTTCCTGCAAAACGGCGTTGTCCGCTCCGTTGAAAACTGAGACGATGGAAGGCGCGCACAGTGCCAGAACCGCATAGAGAATGACCGAAATGATTGCCATTGCAGCCAGCGCGTACCTGAACACCGACTGCACATCGGACGGATTGTTCTCGCCGTATTTTCTGCTTAACACCGGCTGAACGCCTTGCGACAGTCCGTTGTAGATTGCAATGACGACAAGCGAAACGGCGGCAACCACACCGTAAGCGGCAACGCCCACAGTGCCCGCAAGGCGCAAAATGATACAGTTGAACACGAGCATGACAACGCCCGACGACGCTTCCGTAACGAACGACGGAACGCCGCTTGACAGCACCTGCACGATGCTCCTTCCGCTCGGCGCGCATTTTGCAAACGCAAACGAGTTTTTCTTCATGATGAGGTACGGCGCAATAACGAAAATGCTGATAATCGGCGCAAGCCCTGTCGCCAGAATCGCACCGAATATTCCCATTTTCAGCGGAAAAATAAACACCCAGTCGAGCAGCACATTTGAAAGGCTGCCCGTAATCATCGCCGCCATCGACAGCGAAGGCCTGCCGTCGTTGCGCACAAAGCATTGCAAAAAATAGTTGAGCAAAAATGCGGGTGCAAAAAACAGCATTGTTTGCAAATAGGTGTTTGTCATATCGAAAATCGTTTCGTCCGCGCCGAGCAAGCGAACAATAGGTTTTGACAAAAACACGCCTACCAAAACGAATGTAACTGAAAAAAGTACAACGAGGTAAATCGCGTTTGTAAAAATCTTGTCCGCATGTTCGTGCTCGCTTCGGCTCTTTGCGATTGCGTACCGTGTGCCTCCGCCCATTCCGAGCAGAAGTCCCGTGCCGTTGATAATACACAGCGCGGGAAACGCAAGATTGAGCGCGGCAAGCCCGTCCGCTCCCAAATCCGCGGAAACAAAAAAAGTGTCGGCAAGCGTGTAGCACGAGTACGCTATCATCGCCAGAATATTCAGCGAAACATATTTGCTGAATTCTGCGAAAAGCTCTTTTTTCATAACAGTCTCCCATAAAAAGTAGATAAAAAACGCGACATTTCAGCGGCTTTTATCTTACCCTCTTTGCAAAAAAAAATCCGCACACAAGTTCCTTGTGTGCGGAAAAGGTTCCCAACCGTAATCTAGATTCTTTTATTACAAATGATTTCCTGAAAAAAGTCAAGCGGCGGTTCAGTTCTTCTGCTGTTCTTCCTTAACAAACGGATTTTTAATATCAAGATTCCAGCCGCTTTCTGCAATGTACTCAACAGAAACTTTCCATGCCTGCCCTGCCTTGTCGGCAGACAGGTCGTTTTCAGTACGATTGCTCCACCATTCTTTTAGAGAAGCAAATTCACTTTTCTGAATCGGCTTTGTTTTTGAATAAGATTTCTGACCTTCAGGCAACTTGTGTTCCCAATACGCGAGAAATGCAAAGCATTTTTCGTCACGAGTTTTGCAAAGCAAACTTGCAAACGCCATGGTCTTTCCGCATGATATTCTGAAAAGATTTTATGATTCCTGATATGTTTGGCATTTTTGTTTGTCTCCTATTTCTTCTAATTTCTTCACATTTTCCAAGAATAAATCAAAATCACTTTGATAAATTCTATCTTGTATTATGCGGTATTTTTCCCATTCTGTTTCTGCGTGTTCTTTTGCAACTTTCATGCTGATTTTACCAGCGTTTGTCAAAATTTCATGTTCGGTTGCCGTTAAAATTCGGTCAAGATGCTTTGCCCAGTCTTCCATTGTCATAGGAATATTGCGGTTTGCCTGCATCTCGGCAAAATCAAGATAACCGGAAACAATAAGTTCCAGTGCATGAAACTCATCTTTGCTCAAATAGTTTTTTGCAATAGAAACATCACTTTTCCTAATTTTTGCGTTCGGGCTTCCTTCCCATGTCGTAAGCACCATGTTTTCTTTTGTACTGTCAGCACGGTCGTAAATCAATTCTGCAGCGGTGTGTCTATGAATAGCCCAATGCAGCTTGTTTTGAACCTTTGCAAAAAAATCCTTTGTCGTTTTTGCATTCTTGTCATAATCAATAGCCGTTGCATACAAGTCTGTAATTTTTTGATAAAACTGCCGCTCAGAAAGCCGGATTTCACGAATTTCTTCGAGCAAGCGACTGAAATATTCTTTTGTTAAAATCGAACCGCCGTTTTTAAGCCTGTCGCTGTCAAGAACCCAGCCTTTTATTGTGTAATCCTTTGCAATCTGATTCACCCATTTTCTGAACTGAACAGCACGTTCAGAGTTCACCTTAAAGCCGACAGCGATAATCATCTGAAGATTGTAATGTTTTACTTCGCGAGAAACTGTGCGTTCTCCCTCATTTTGAACTATTAAAAAATTTTTAATAGTTGCCGCTTCTGTCAGTTCAGAATCTTCATAAATCTTTTTTATATGATAGTTTATACCTGCAACATCTACTTCATACAGAGTCGCAAGCATTTTCTGAGTAATCCATATATTTTCATCTTCGTAGCGAACTTCAACACTGTTCTTGTCGTCTCCTGTAGCAGCAATAAAAGTAAGATACTCCGCGGCAGAACTACGGATTGGGATTTCTTTTTTATCTGTCTTTTTTGGCATTTTTGTTGCTTTCCTTAGTTTTCCTTTATCTTCCAATAGCCGTTTTTTCTGGCTCCAATTCTCTCGATTAAGCCTTTGTCCTTTAGTCGTGAAAATAATCGTTCTGTTTGTCTTTGACCAAGTCCTAATTTTTCCGCAACTGTAGTTGCCGTTATCTCAGGAGTATCTGCAATTAGTTCCAGTATTTTCTGTTCGTTTATACCGACATTTATACCGACATTTATACCGACATTTATACCGACATTTATACCGACATTTTTGGTATTTAATTTTTCATTTTCACCGACATCATCAATAATTGTTTCCGGCAACGCCTTAAAATGGACCCTCAGTGTGTTACCCAAAAGCTCGTACACCGGAAGTTCCGCTCCGAGTTCCTTGCAGGCATTACAGATTTTTTCAATGCCACGTCCCCAGCGTTCAATGTAACCTGCCCGATAGAAAACGCCTGCAATATCCGGATTATACGGCCTGGAATTATGAGCCTGCATAAAAGTTTCTACAGTCCAATTCTCAGGCAAAATACAAGTATTACTGATAATCATAGAATCATCATTGATGCGGATTTGAATCTGGATTCCATACATATAGCAGTTGTGAACAATTGCATTAAACACAGCCTCTCGTACAGCATCACGTGCAAAAGGGTATGTTTCAAGCCGTCTGTCATGCTCAAAAGTAACCTTTGCTTTTAGATATTTCAAGTAAATTAAATCAACAATCTTGTCAGCCGTTGTAATCAAAGAACCTTCAAGAAGATCTTGATACTGTAAATCCGACCCCTTGCCAAATTTTCCAATCTGAACAAAACTGCCGTTCTGAACAACCGACGGGTCGCGATAAAACAACAGAACAGCCGAACGCTTCAACTTTCCGTCTGGAGAAAGAAGATGAAGTTTATCCAGCAATTCCTTGTTTGAAATATTAAGTTCATCTTCGCTCATTCGCTTACGCCTGAGAGCTTCGCGGCGGAAAATCTTGAAACTTTCATCGTCCAAATCTTCAACGCCAATATTGTCAACCGTTACATCTTCCCAACGTACGCCCGTTTTTCGCATGATAAATTCCGAAAGTGCCATACCCGTCAGTAGCTGTTTTGTGCTGCCGCTTCTGTAATGAAACTCCCCATGATAACTCACAGGATACGAACTTGGCTTAACCACAATCTCAATATATTCCAATGCCTTCTCAGTCTTTTTATTTACTTGTGCCACGAGTCCAAGAGCAGACTGAATCTTATTCGGAATATCTTCCAAAAGCTTCTTGCAGTCCTTAACACCTACAACATTTCCCCTGTCATCGACGCCGATATAAAGCCTGCCACCTTGTGCATTCGCAAAACCGCAAATCCACTTAAGATACTCATCACGCCAAGATTCTTTATATTCCGTCATCTGAGATTCAGTTTTTTCCATAAAATGTCATCTCCTGTTTTTTATAAACTAGGAGGGGAAAGTCTCGCTTGAAACTTCGCACTTTCGTGCTCGTTGCGAATACCCCTTGCCGCGAGTTTTCGCAGAAAACTCAGTAAGTTCGCGTAGCGAACGACCTACTCCTTCTAGCGGGGACACCCCGCAACGCCCCGAAAATTAATTAGAAAGGTTCTTCATTTACTCCGATATAATCTTCAATTACTTTGCAAGTAACAGTTTCTAACCAACTCTGTGCTGTTTTATTTTCTATTATTATTCTATCATCAAGATTTGAATTAACTTTTAATTGTTCAACAATTCTTTTTCTTTCTTGTTCAATATCTGTTGTAACAGGAGCTATTGATATGATTTTTTGTTTTTTGTTCTTCTCTAATGACTGCGACATTATGCCATTTATATGTTCATCATTAAAGCTATATCCTATACATATAATAACTTTTGTATTGCCCGCCAATGTTTTCTTTCTAAAAACATTTACAAGATAAAGAAAAGGATCGACATATTGTAATTTATAAGCTGTTCCAAAAATAATTGCAGTATCATTTGGAGATACATTATCAGATTCTTCAACCTCTCCTGTTTCTAATTTCTTCCAGTCCATTGATCCATGTAATTTATATAACTTAATATCTTCAGTTATATAACTATCTTCCTCTAAATTTTCCCAACTCCAAATATGATTTTTATCAAAACCTCTTTGTACGTTTTCCTTTCCAACAGCATTTTCTACACATAAATCATAATTTAGAGTAAAAATAGGTAATGAATAATTATAGTCATTCTGTAATCTTAAAAAATTTGAATAATATTTATAGTTTTCTGCATGTGCACATTTAGTCCAATCTGTACATAGTTTTTCAACAATAAGTTTTTTCAGTTCTCCTATCATATCAAATTTATAACCACATACTTCATTTAGTCTCGGAATCCAAGACCCTATAAATGGATAAAGTGGATGCAAATTACTTTTTAATAATTCTTCCATCGTATTTACTAATGTTTCAATATTTACAACATTACTGGAGAAATTACCTGTTATTCCCGCTGCATTTATTATTCCACTCTTTATGCAATAATATAAATCTTTATATTTTTTCCATGTATCATCTGATTTAATTAATGTTTCTACTCTATCAATCATTCCAGATGATATTGGTATATTAGCATCTAAACTTGCCCCAGCACCCAACAAAAAAATAAAACTATCAGATTCTAACATAGTATCTCCTATAAAAACCATGGAGTGAGATTTTCTATGTTAATCTCACTTAATTTGTATTTGCTAAAAGCAGAAATAAAATGACTTATTAACTCTGCATATAGAAGTGACACAGGAATAGATTTAGCATTAAACCCCCTCCAATTTGCACCGGAAAGATTTATAGCATCTTGTAAATATTCTTCTTTTTCAGAATCACTTATTTTATTTGGATAATCAATTGTAACTTTTACAGGAGCACCAATTCTATGTTTTATTGCAAATTTTCCATATTGCTGCCCTTCAAACCATATCAAAAATTTATTATACGATAAACATACTTTAGAACTTTCCAAAGGAACTAAACTATTAAATCCACTATCAAAGCCCATATAATCATGATTATCATCAAATCGTAATACTGCCAATCTAACATCTTTATCTTTTTGGATTTCATCTAATACTGATTTTATTGTTTCTATGTCTCGATTTTTAATTCGAAATGAAGTATGTATAACAAAAGAGTCATAAAGATTTGAATATTCATTTATTATAGATTTCAATGATTCAGATAAATTTTTTGCATAATCCTCAATATTGTTTGACTTTGCTAATATCCTAATTCCCCTAAATAAGCCACTTGCTTCTGTTAAAATGGAGTATGAAAAAAACTTATTTATATGACCATTTTCATCTTTTAAATGTGATTGTCCTAATCCAATTATCAAACATTTTTTAGATTTTGGAATAACAATCCATGGACTACCGCCTAATTTAGAAAAAATTTGTATTGCTAAACTTGAAATAGACCATTTTAAAATATTATCATTCTTGATTTTCTCAATACTAATAAACTGGCATGCCATATTTTTTAACAAAAATAAATGTTTTAGTTTATAATAAATCTCTTCCTGTTCACTCGTAGCATTCTCTTTTGCCCATGGAACAATAAATATTGGAACTACAAATTCATTTTTACATCTAACATTTATTTTCTCAATTAATTCATTAACTGCAGTTTCTGAATAATCATTTATTTCTTCACCTATAACAGTATTACTGTTTAATGGAAAATGAAACATTGTATTCATTCCTGAAAAAGTTGGAAATAATTTTCCTTCTAAAGCACGATACAATTTATATGAATAATTTTTTTCTTCTTTTTTATAAACAAAGCAAATTTTGCAATTTCTATTAATCGTATCAACAGTTAGATATGGTCCATGTTTTTTTATACCTTGAAATTGAGAAGTTTCAATACCATTATTTCCAAATTGATAATTCTTCATTTCCAATGTATCTGAATAAATGGTTTGAAATATATTAGATACAGAAATTCCATTAATAGAAAAAATGTCTGAAAGATACTTATTTTTAAAATCTTTAATTTTATTGAACTTATCAATATAGAAATTTTTATTTTCATTTCCGTAAACATCTAACGATAGACTTTTTTTCTGAATTTCTCGAGAAAAGGCCACTGATTTAGATTTTAAAAATCTATAATTCAATATAAAGCCAAACTTTTTTTGAGAATTTAAATATATCGGTATAATTGTAATTACTTCTTGTCCATAATTATCTTCTTTTAAAATAAAATCGATTGTTCTTTGAAATTTATCATAAGTTTTAAAGTTAAAATTGGCCTTATTACAATTATTAATTATTTGATTATATAAATACCATTTTGTTAGTTCTGTGTTCTCATTTGAACGATAGTCCGTTAATTCAAAATTTTCACGCGGATGTAGGGAATGTCCAAATATATTACCATTGTTTTTTGAGAAATATACAGTTGTATCCTTTTCGAATTTTTCAAATTGTTTTGAATAAACTTTAAAGTGAAAATCATTTTGATCAATTGTCAGGACATTTAGTTGCAGTTGTTTATTCATAATTATTCCTCCTCAAAAGCATCTTTTAATATGCTTTGCATTAATTGTTTTGTGTATGTTTTTCGTTCTTGGATTTCTGAGTCCAATAAATCTATACTTGTTAGATATTTCTTTACTAGCTGAATAATTTCTTTTTGTTCGGCAATAGGCGGAAGAGGAATCAAGGTGTTTATAACGCATTCTTGATTTATCTTTGGCATTGATTTTTGATCACCTTTTGCCTTTGACATGAAGTATGAACGATTAAATGGTGCAATCAATGCTTTATGAACATATTCTGTTAAAGTTTCATTTGAAACACGAAACCGCATTAGCAAATCTGGATATATAAACTCATTATCGTTTCCAGTATAAATTGCACTCATTCCTACATATTCAAGAGAATTGCTTCGTTCAATAAGAATATCACCATTTTTTAGCCAATAATATGCATCTTGTGGGATTTCTTCATTTATATATTTACACTCTGTTGAATCAAAAATGCCTGAAGTTACCGCACCTAGTTTTAATGTTTTTATTGGAGTTTCAAAATCAACTGCTTTTGGAGAATATCCATTTCGGGGAGCCGATTCTATTATCATTCCTAATCGCACCCATTCCCATATATCAGGTATATTGAAAGGAATTTCTTCTCTACTAATGGGATGCAAAGAATTTAGTTTTTTATCATGATTCTTCTGGTTAGAAGTAACTGTTTTTGTATTATGTTGATTCTTTTGACGAAAATCTGAGGTGAGTTTCCCTTCGATTGCATCCTGCAGAATATTTTGGCGGAGTTGCTTTGCATAAGATTTTTGCTTTTCTATTTCTGACGAAAGATTTTGGGCATTTGCAAGTTTTGTTGAAAGTGTCTTTGCTATTTGTTTTTGAGCGGATAATTCCGGGATTGAAATCTCCAACGGCAGAAGATGTTTGGGTTTGATTTCTGTTTTTATGCCGCCTTTTACTTGCTGTTTGAGTGTTTCAACAAAAGCAGGTCTTTTTACAAAAAGCTTAAAGTAATCCAAATCAACTTTTGAATCATCAAAGGTATAGGCTGAATAATGGATTGTTGCACAAACAGGCTCATTTCCTTGATAAACTGTTATCGCACCTTTTGCAACATTTATGCCTGAAATTACTAAGTCGCCCGGATAGACTAAAATCATATCTGTTTTTGTTGGCTTATTTGAAATATGTATTGTTCCAGAGAAATCTATTTTATCCAAACGCTGATATTTTAAGATTAATTTGTCATCGGGCTTGTATCGGCCTTCGCGTTCTGTGAGAAAATCTCCTATTTTTACTTTTTTCCATTCGCTCATTTGTTATTCCTTCAACAAATCCATCAGACCGATATTTATGAACAGATTATCTTTGCCGACCTTTATGCATTTTAGGATTCCGATATCTTCCAGCCGGTGCAAATATCTTGAAGCGGCTTTGCGTTCTACTCCGAGAGATTTTACAATGAATTCAACTTTACAATATGGATTTTCAAAAAGTGTTTCGACAAGCTCTTTTGAATATATTTTTGGAGCGTCGGTTTTTACTTTTTCTGCTGTATCTTCCAGAAGTTTTTTTATTGCTTTTACTTTCTGGATTGTATCGGCAGCAGTTTCTTCAATTCCTTTTAAAATAAAAATAATCCAGTCTTCCCATGCATTTTGTGAACGAACATTTTGCAAAAGTTTATAATAACCGGTTTTATTTTTTATGATATATGAACTGAGATATAAAATCGGAACATCAAGATGATGCTTTAAAATCAGATAGAGGATATTTACAATGCGGCCTGTTCTTACGTTGCCGTCATAAAACGGATGAATACTTTCAAATTGATAATGCAGAATGGCAAGCTTAGCAAGACTGTCATCATCGTTATTCAGATATTCAGTAAAATTCTTTAAAAGTTCATCTATTTCTTCTTTTGTCTGAGGCGGTGTATAAACAACTTCATTTGTAGTGTCATTTACAAGTTTTGTTCCGGGCAAGGTTCGGATTCCTGCATTATTTTGAACAAGAACTTTTTGAATCAGAACAATGTCATTTATAGAAATAAAATCATGTTCTTTAAGCTGATTAAAACCTGTGCATAAAGCTTCGCGGTAGAACATAACTTCTTTTGTGGCTGCATCGATTTTCTTTGCTGTTTCTGATACCGCTTTATAAAGTTCGTCTTTTGTTGTGATTATATTTTCGATTTCAGAACTGTCTTTTGATTCCTGAAGTACAACGGCATTTATAAGGATAGATTGATTTGGAATAAGATTTGCACAGCCTTTTAATTCAGCAAGCATTTTTACAGCTTTATTTTCTGCTTTGAGAATCTTAATTGTCTCCGTTATTGAAGAATCTATCGGGAGCTTTTGTAATTCAGTCATGTCCCAATTATACAACACTTTGGTACATAATACAAGGAATATGTACTGTTTTTTATAATTTTGGTACGCATAAAATGAACGTGTACAAATTTTAGGAATTTTAGTACATGATACTCGTTATTACTGAATTTTGCGTAAATACGCATTTTTTGGGAATAGATTTTTTTTCCATTCGCTCATTTATTATCCTCAACAATAAGATTCTGTTTTATTGCATCAGTATGAATTCGATAATTGATTTTTGCAAGTTCACGCTTTGCATTCCATCCAATTTTTGACTGTTCTTCATCTTTTAATCTTTGATATTCTCTAATAAGATAATACTTAAATTCGGGACTTAACCAAGACCCGAATTCAAATGCAATATTCTTATGAGCATACGTTCCGCCATATCGTCCGGCACTTGAAATAATTCCGATTGCGTTTGTTTTTTCTATCCACTGTTTAGCAGAAAGAACATAACCATTGCTTCCTGCATTAAATCTAATGTTACTGAATTCCGTAACATTAAAATGAGGATTATTTATCTGCTCCCAAATACCAAGAAAATCAATGGCAAATCTTGTACTGATGATTGTCATTTATACACAAAGTCTCGTAAGAGTTTTAGTGAAATTGCATTTATTGACAAAGAAAAAGGAACTGAACGCTTGATATATACTTACGATGCAAAAAAATCGGTAAAATCCCCAGAAACTAATCCTCAACATAGCGGAATAACAATTTTAACAATAGGAGAGAATAGGAAGACTTTTTCCGGGGAGTATTTTACCAATCAAAAAACGGCCGGAAGAATTGAATTGGAATTCTTATCAAAAAAAACAGCAAGTTCTTTTAAGGATGCAACTATAATTTTCAAAAAAGCAAAAAAAAGAAAGATGCTTAATTCCTTCTATATCTTTTCTTAAATTTTTACTCTTTTCAGACATGCCAAATTCTTACTGAGAATTTTTCAAAAGTCAGTGAGAATTTTTAAAAACTTAGTGACTTTTTCTATAAAACTCACTGATAATTTGCCACAAATTCCTTGAAATCATCAAAAAAACTTGCCGATTGGCACCTGATTTTATTGCTTTTTAAAACGTATCTTTCGGCCTGTCAAGTTATTTTTTTTAAAAATAGATGTTTTTTTCAAAAAAAATGCCGATAAACTCAATTTTTACATGTTTCTAACCGAAAATCGTAATGCGGAAAACATTTTTAGGGGTTGCCCATGTCTCAAGAATACCTTGCATTACAGGAACGCAAGCGGAAATGGATTCCACTTGCGTGTATTGGGAAATGCTCTATTTCTCAAGCATCTAAAAGAATTGGTATTACACCAAATTCAGTATCTGTCTTAAAACGCCGTTATCGACTATATGGTGATTCAATATTCATTAATGGACACAAGGGAAAGTCTTATCAGAAAAAAAAATATAGTGACGATTTACGAAAAGAAATATGCAGAATATATCGCAACTATTGGCCAGATACAAATTTCAGTGCATTCAAAGATCGCCTTACAACCTATCACAATATCAAAATCGGAATTATTACACTTACAGAAATTCTACAATCAGACGGCATAAAATCACCAAAAGCACATTCAAAAGGCAAGAAAAAGAAACATTTACCACGAAAAGAACGCCCCTGTACTGGAGAATTACTGCAATTAGACGCTTCTGAACATGACTGGCTTATGAACGGCGAAAAAATAACGCTTCATGGGGCCGTGGATGACGCTACACATGAACCAACAGGACTTTACTTCTGCCGGAATGAATGCAGATTGGGTTATAGCGAAGTTTTAAGACAAACTCTTACATCACAAGGAAAACCAGAAGCTGTGTACATCGACAGGCACGCGGCTTTTGTGAAAAATGCACGGAAAAAAGACAAAACACTGGAAGAGCGGCTTGAATACAGCAAGGAAGAAGAAACGCACTGGACGGAAATTTGCAACGAATTGAATACGAAAATTATTTTAGCCCTGTCCGCAGAAGCAAAAGGCAGAATTGAACGATTTTGGGAGACTTTGCAGGGACGTTTGCCGCAGTTATTCAGATTTTTAGGCATAAATACGATTGAAAAAGCAAATGAATTCATGCCAACCTACATAAAAATGTACAAAGAACGCTTTGCTGTTCCCCCGCAGAATGAAAAATCACACTACAAACCCGCAAACATGACAGAAAATGAGCTTGAATATTTACTTTCCGTGAAGTTCCAGAAGAAAACACGATGGAATGGAGAGTTTATTTTCCACGGCTTTTTATTTCACCTTGAATCCCCTAGAGCCGCTTGTCGAGATTTTACACTTTGCCTTTCCGAAAAAACAGGAATCTGGGCGTTTATGGACGGCAAATATTACCCCGTTACCCTGGCAGAACCGCTTACAGACTGCGTTGGCGACCCAATGCCGCAGGTTGAAAAAGATTTGATTGAACGGTATTTGTTGAAATCCACACGGGTACAACGTTACGCTTTCGGGTAAAGGAAATTTTTTCATCTAACGGCAACATTGCGGCGCGTAGGCTGTTGATTTCGGTAAAAAATAATTTTACCGAAAAAAGAAAAATCAAAAATCAATCTTTGCAATCTTTTTTCATTTTTTTTTACTTCAACACTTTACAAATAACTTTACTTTTTAATTTGTTATAATATAAGACTTTACAATATTTTTTATAGTAAAGTGGTAAAGTAATTTATATTACTTTGTAAAAGTTTTTTAAGAATAAAAATTTTAGTGAATAAAAAATTTTATTCCAGAAAAAACTTTAAAAACTCTTACCAAAAATCTTTTACCACTTTACCGTCAAAATATTTAATTGTTTTACCAATATTTACCAACCCACAATAAAAAGAAAATCAGTTCAAAGGTACTGGGAAGCCCCCGTATCCGTCCGCAATTATTCGGCGGCGGGTGCGTTTCGTTTTTTGTGTGCTAGGTTCCGTGGTAGGTTTACAAAAAGTTTACAGTGGTATAGCGAGTTATATTGTCAACATTTACAATTTTTGTAATGGAAGTAAAAGCGGCAGAATTTGCGCGGATGGCTGGCGTTTCGCGTATGGCCATAAGCGGAAAAATAAAAAATGGTACTCTCATACTAAACAGCGGCGGCAAACTGGACACTGATAACCCGCTGAACCGTGCGTATTTAGATAAACATAGAGAAAAACAAAAAGCGGCCCTGCAAGCAAAAGAACTAGAGCGAACTTTAAACCAGGAAACAGAAGAAATCCAAAACAGCCCTACAACAGCCCTTCCTTTGCCGGAGCGAACCACAAAAGAAGACTTAAAACAAGTGCCAGCGCAAAACAAAGCTGCATCCATGCTGAATATGACGATTGGCGATTTGATTAAACACTACGGCGATGTAAAGGGCATTGGTGACTACGCAAAAATTTTGCGAGATTTAACAGCCGCCGACGAGCGCGAACAAAAAACACAAGAAAGACGAATGCTGCAAATACCAAAAGACTTTGTTGTAGCACGGCTTTTCAGCTTTGTAGACCAGCTTATGAACAAACTACTGGACGTGCCGGAAGCTGTAAGTGACCAGGTTATAGCTCTTGCACTCTCCAGCGACGAAGGAACAAGGCGGCAGGAAGTTATAAATGTTTTAAGCGACAATTTAACACGCTGCATTGCTGGATGCAAAGAACACATTATTTCTGAACTAAACGGCTTAAAAGGTAAATACGACAAAACAGAAGATGAATCTGCGGCAGTTATTGCAGATTTGAACGACAAGCTGGAACTACTGCAACAGCAAGGGGGCAAATAATGCGGCGACAAATTGCGTATTGCATGGACTGCATGGATTTTATGAAGCTACTGCCAGATAAAGCATTTGACCTTGCCATTGTAGATCCGCCGTATGGAATCGGAGCTGGGGGGGGCAATGGGTGGCGATGTTTTAGCAAAGAATAAAAATTATAAAGTTTATTCTGGAGCGGACAAGGCAAGCCCGGAAAAAGTTTATTTTGACGAACTAAAAAGAATAAGCAAGAATCAAATTATTTTTGGCGCAAATTATATGACAACAAAAATAAACGCTGATTCTTCCTGCTGGCTTGTATGGGATAAAGAAAACGGCGAAAACAATTTTGCTGATTGCGAGCTTGCTTATACAAGTTTCAAAACGGCTGTGCGAAAATTTGCTTTTAAATGGCAAGGTATGTTGCAGGGTGATATGAAGCACAAAGAAGAGCGCATACACCCAAATCAAAAACCAGTGAAACTTTATGAATGGATTTTGAGCAACTACGCAAAGCCTGGCGACAAGATTTTAGATACACACTTAGGCAGCGGTTCAAGCAGAATTGCGGCCTATAATTTAGGATTTGATTTTACAGGCGTTGAAAAAGATGAATTTTACTTTTTGGAACAGGAAAAACGGTTTAAGGAATACACGGCACAAGGTAGTCTGTTTTCTTTTGATGGCGGAATGATTTTGTGAGGTTTGAAATAAAATTGATAAATAAGGAGCGTTCAAGAATGAGCCAAAACCAGAACAAGAAAATGTACAGAAGAAATAGACGGGATGCAATCCGGCATTACAGGGGATTTTGCGATTACATCAATAAAAAGAATTTCATTATGCGCCTGTGGTTTGCATGGCACGTAATAAAAGGGGATTTATGATTATTGATCAGAGAAAAACAAACGCTGTTATACAAGCATTGTGTAACAGAGGATTGCAGGGAAAGTCTCAAAAACTGTTTGTTGATTCTTCCTTGCCGGGAGTTGATTTGAATAATCTGCAAAGACAGATTGCAGATTTGAAAAACGAGCTTGATATTTTTTCAAGAGACGTTGCAGAAATTGAACAGGATTACAAGGACGGCAAATATGAACAAGAAAATTGTTAGGGCCGATTTGGCTGAAGATTTGTATAACTCATATAGTGATAAATTCGGGCGTGAAGAAGCGGCCAGAATTATTGACCATATCATTTTGAAAATGAAAAACGAAGTTGCAGACGGCAACACAATAGAGCTGCGAGGATTTGGAACGCTATACGCAAAAAAACGGAACGGACGCAAAAATGCACGAAATCCAAAGACAGGCGAAACAAAAAACATCCCGCCGCATTATGTAGCAGCTTTCAAGGCCGGGCGTGAGCTTAAAAACTCCCTGCTTGTTCTGGATGCAATGAATTCTTAACTACTCACGTGAGTAGTAACGGCGGTTATGGCACAAGTTAAAATCAATTTTGACGATGTGGATTTTTTAATTGAGCAGTTCTCACGATTAACGGCACAGCGCAGCTACAGGAAGCCGAGCGAATACATTGAAAGTGTGCGTTACATTGACCGTGCGCTTTCACCTTTTCCGGGTAAATTCAGTTATGACAAGTTTCCGTATTTTAGGGAAATTGTAGATCAGTTTGCGCCGGATTGTCCGACAAGGCGTGTTTATGTTATGAAGGGAAACCAGGTTGGAGCTACAACAGGACTACTTGAAAGCATAATGATGTATTACATTGGCGAAAATCCTGCGCCACAGCTTTATGTTCTGCCGGATGAAATGATGGCGCGTGATGCCGTAAACACAAAGATTGACCCGACTATTGATAACTGTGGATTAAGAAACCTTATTTTCAGCCAGACAAGAAAAGCGGTTGGCGCAAAGAATACAGGTGATACAGGATTAAAAAAGGAATATCCGGGCGGATATTTGCACGCCGTGGGAGCTGGAAGCGGAAACCGTTTCAGAAACTTTTCTTACAAAATTGAACTTGTGGACGAAGCGGACGGAATGCAGGCAAAAGTAAAAGGCGAAGGTTCGATTTATGATTTGGCGGTTGCACGTCTGGATGCCTACCCTACGAGCAGCAAACTTTTTATTGGTTCAACACCAACAGAAGAAAAAAGCAGCTTAATTGCAAAACTTTTCAGAAACGGAACAATGAAATACTTTTACGTTCCGTGCAAGTTTTGCGGCGAAATGCAGAAACTTGAATGGGCGGTATGGAACGAAGATAAAACAGAGCAGATAGGCGGCATTGTCTGGGAAAACAACGAAAACTTTGAGCCGATTTTAGAGACAGTCGGCTATAAATGTCCGTATTGTGGCGGCATTATGAAAAATTACGACAAGGCAGCCGTTGTTCCTAAAGGTGAATGGCGGGTAAGTCAAAAGCCGATTCAGCCGAACACGGAAAGTTATCACATTACAGCTTTGTATAATCCGCCGGGAATGTTTTCCTGGGAAGACTATGTAAGCCAGTGGGCGGGCTGCTGGGATATTAAGGCAAACAAAGTGCGAGACAAAGAACGCTACAGAGTTTTCCGCAACCTTAAACAAGGGCTTACATTTCAGGAGCAAAACGAGCAAATCAAATACGAAAAGGCTGTCTTGCACAGGCGTTTTGGTTTTGCGCGCGGCACGATTCCAAACAGAATGGCGCGAGAAGAAGCCGGAAGCCCGATTCTTATTCTTGTGTGTGCGGTCGATGTTCAGAAAAACGGTTTGTATGTTGACATAAAAGGCTTTGCAATAAACGGCGTTACATACACGATTGACTTTAAGTTTATTGAGGGAGCAACGGAGCAATTCGGCGGCCCGTGGGATGAGCTGGAACAGATTATTGAAAACGGCATTTTTACCGACGAAGACGGCTTAAACTACCGCATTGCAATGACGCTTGTTGATTCCGGCCATTATACGGATTGGGTTTATTCCTTTGTGGCACGGTTTACAGCTGGCGTTTACGCTTCAAAAGGTATGGACTGGATTAAGGGCGGTGAAACTTACCAGCTTTTTAGCCGGGCAACGCTTGACAGAATAGGCTTGCCGCTTGCATACCATGTAAACACGGGAAAACTTAAAGACCGAATTTCAAACAGCATGAACGTATTGAGATGGAACGAAGGCGAAATGCAGCCAGCGTGGTTCCCGAACTTCCCGGAAAACTTTAGGGATGATTATTTTAAGATGTTTGAAGCGGAAGAGAAAGTTGAGGTTATAGACAAGAATACAGGGCAATGGCTGAAGACAATCTGGCGGGCTAAATTTGGAGCTGCAAACCACGGCTTTGATACCTACGTCTACACTTTGGCAGCTTTGGAGATTCTGGCGGATGACATTTGCAGAAACGAAATCGGACTAAAGGCTTTGGATATGGGCGTTTTCTGGAGATATGCAAAACAGAATCTTGTTCCGGGGGAAAAGTAAAAAAAATGAGAAGACAGATTGCTTATAACATGGATTGCATGGACTTAATGAAAATGCTGCCGGACAATGAATTTGATTTGGCGATTGTAGACCCGCCCTATGGGGGGGGTACATGCCGCTTGCGGTGGACGGTTTGACCGATACGAGCCAAAAAAGCAAAAGGCAGAAGCCACACCATACAGGGGGCATCTTTAGCAACGCTGAAGAAATCAAAGTTGGACGCACGGGCGGAACATGGGCTGCAAAATACGGAAGCAAAGTTGCGCAATGGGATATTGCGCCGGATGACGAATATTTTAAAGAGCTTTTCAGAGTAAGCAAAAGGCAGATTATCTGGGGTGGAAATTATTTTAACCTGGGTGCAAGCCGTTGTTATTTGGTATGGAGAAAAAGCAATATTCCGGCAGAAGGTTTTTCGCTTGCGCCTGTTGAACTTGCATGGACGAGTTTAAACGAAAATGCAGCCTATTTTGAATGCGGTTCAAATGGAGCTGAAGACGGAACAAGAATTCACCCTACACAAAAACCGATTGCGTTATATACATGGATTTTGCACAGGTTCGCAAAGCCTGGCGACAAGATTTTAGATACACACTTAGGCAGCGGTTCAAGCAGGATTGCGGCGCACGAAATGGGCTACGATTTTGTAGGATGCGAAAAGGACGCTGAATATTTCCTTTTGCAGGAAAAACGATTCAAAAACTGGATTGCGAAGCAAAGCCTTTTTGAAATGGACGGCGGCCAGCCAGTGTTATTCTAAAGAAAAGGGGCAACTACTCACGTGAGTAGTTGCCATGTTCAATGTTTTATGCGGTTACGATTGCGGTAATACCAAGTTTTTTATACAAGGATTCCTGCAAAGTTTGACTAAAATTGATTGCTGCTTTTTCAGCACGAACAGAAAGCCATTCTGGAAGAGTTACATTTTTTCTTACAAACTTGCCATTGTTTGATATATCGCAGGAAATGTAAGTTGAAAAATTGCCTTCTTTTACATGAATACTTGTGATTGCGCTTGCTTCTGGAAGATTACCGCCTTTTTCAAGAACTGAAATGACATAACCTTCAAGGGCTTCTTTTGCGTTTTCCACAATCTCTAATTCTGTATCACCCTGCGAGAAACAACCGTCCAAATCTGGAAATTCACACCAATAGCCGCCGTCTTCAAAGTGACAGATTGCCGGATAAACAATATTCATAAATCTATACTCCTTGCGGGCTTGCGCCCGCATTTGCTTTTACTTTAGACCCGCTTTCTTTAGGATTGCGGTTTCTAACCCTTTTTTCATATCCTTGCCGTGAATCGGCAGGGATATTGTCTGTTTGTCTTTTATCAAGATGTAGTGGCTGCCGTTTATTCGGTCTAGCAACCAGCCATTCTTTTGCAAAAGACTTAAAAGCTCTTTGTCTTTCATAGTTATAATATAATACGCATTATGCGTATTGTCAAGAGAAAAACAAAAATATCTGCAAAAAAAAAGACTACTCACGTGAGTAGTCGGAAAAAAGCTAAATAATCGGCTGGCCAGTTGCGTTGTCGATAAACTTTATTTCAAGGTGAGAATCCAAAGCGGCGGCAATTTTTTCAAGTTCGGAAGTCTTAAAATTGTTGTTGCGCATTTTATTTGTAAGATTCTGCTGCGTCTGTTCCGTTTTTTCGGAAAGTTCCTTCATTTGCATATTATTTCGTTCTATGCAACACATTCTAATATACTTTGCTATATCCATAATCCAAATAGTAAACAAAAAAATTAAATAAATCAATAAAAATTACAAAAATTACATAAAATAATTTAATTTTACATTGACAGATTAAACGTAATAATGTAATATTAAATTATCAAATGAAACAAAGCGGAAAACACTAATTAAAGGGGTATGAATATGACAGTTTATGAAATCGTAACAGACAGAATCATCAAGCAGATGGAAAAGGGAATTATTCCGTGGCACAAACCGTGGCATGGTGGAATGGCAAAATTCAACCGTGTAAGCAAAAAGGGCTATTCCGTTTTGAACCAGCTTCTTTTGCCTTTTGACGGCGAATATGCAACGCTCAAACAGTGGAATGAGCTTGGCGGCAAGGTTAAGGCAGGGGAAAAGGGAAACATTGTTACTTACTGGAATTTCATCAACAAGACTGAAAACCAGGAAGACGGAAGCGAAAAAGTAAAATCTTTTCCGATTCTTCGCTATTACACTGTTTTTCACATTTCACAAGTCGAGGGCGTTGAACCTCTTGAAAACATCAACTTTGCCAACATGGAAGTTGAAAGCGCAGAAGACGTAAAGAACACTTATTTTGAGCGTGAAAGCTGCCGCCTTTTCGTGGAGAAATCAGACCGCGCATACTACAGCCCTTCTTTTGATGAAGTTCACGTGCCGGAACTGAATCAGTTTGAAAACAGCGATGAATTTTATTCAACCTTGTTTCACGAAATGACACATTCAACAGGTGCGGCAATCAGACTTGACCGCCTTTCAAGCACTGCTTTTTTCGGCAACGAGGATTACAGCAAAGAAGAACTTGTTGCAGAAATCGGAAGCGCAATCCTTTCAAGCGTTGCCGGACTGAACACGGAAAAGACTTTCAACAATTCAGTTGCCTACTTGCAGAGCTGGCTTAGGGTTCTTAAAAACGACCCACGCATGATTGTAAGTGCGGCAAGCAAGGCAGAAAAGGCCGTTGATTATATTCTGTACGGAATAAAAGAAGCGGCCTAAAAAAAACAGGCAGGGCGGCTGCCCTGCCGTGCGGCTTTGCGAAAAAAAAATCAAAGGTGTTACCAGATTGTTTTACCGCTAAAAAGTTTTATTTATCGGTATAGCGATAGTTTAGCCGTAATAATAACATTTATGCAGAGGTTCAAAACATGAAGACAGAATTATCTTTCATTCCGAATGTTCACCAGATGGAAAATGCAATGGCAAAAGAACGCGCTGATTTTATTGAAAAACAATCGGACAAAATAGCTTTAAGGGCAATAGACAGAAACGGTTTGATGGTTGGCAGGGAATTTGATGATTATAAATCCGCCGTTGACATGGCACGTGATTACTGGATTAAGGGCTTTTTGTACGTGGAAGCGTTCAGTCTGGACGGCGAAAAGTTTGTACTGCATTATCACGGGGTAAGGACGTACTGAATAAATGAAAAATGATTGACACTTTTCTAGTTATGGATAGAATAAAGGCATGACAAAGACAGATGGCGAAAAGACTAAGAAGAGCGGGCGCGGCGGGGCAAGACCTGGAGCAGGAAGAAAACCTACAGGGTCGCTTAAAATCCAAATCCGGGTAAGTTCGGAAGAAATGGAGCTGATTAAAAAAGCAGCAAGCGAAAGCGGAATTGCTACGGCGAAATTCTGTAAAAATGCGGTCATGGAAAAAGTAAGATAGTTTTTTGACTGTTGATTATTTGTTGAAAACTTAACTAAACGGTGGTATTCAGATGTTTTAAGCCGTGGACAAATCAAACTTTTTTGAAGGGTTATTACTCACGTGAGTAGTAGCCCTTTTCTTTTTTCGGTATAGCGAATTTCTACGGCAGCAATTACGCTTAAAGTATGTTATTACCGGGCGCAGAAAAATACCTTAACAAAGACAGCCGCGATTTATGGACTGAACAGCTTGCAAACGACAGGCTGATTCTGGGCGAGATTGACGCGGCCATTGCTTATTTTAATTCGCCGGAAGGCGCGGACGGAATTGCCGAATACACGATTGACACCGGGCAGGACAGGCAGACGGTGAAAAGAACTGATATTAGCAATTTAATGAGCTGGCGGTCAAAGCTGATTGCAGAGATTGCACAGCTTGAACGATCGCTGGGTATGAACGGATGCGCGGCACGGCGTATTGTTCCGGGGTTTTAAATGATTGAAAAGACACTTGATAATTACAACCTGTATTTAATGGATTTAGCGCAGGATGCCTGGAACGGTTCAAAGTTTGAAGGAAGTTTCGGGTCGATTACCGATTATACTTTTGTTGATTACTGGACGCTTAGAAAGCGGTCTTTGCGCTTGTTCAAAGAAAACTTGTATGCAAAAGGCATTATCCGCCGTTTAATTTGGAATGAGATTCATACAGGGCTTGTTGCAGCCCCTATGCCTGTTGGTTCTGTTATCTGGTCAAAAAAGAGCGAAGACGAACAGGAAGAAAAAGCCACTGATTACGCAGAAAAATTTTCCACAGAGTTTGATTTATACGCTTCTACCCCGGCTGTTTTTGACTGGGGGAAAAAACAGAATTTTGGAGCGTTCCAGGAACAAGTTCGCTTTGAAAGTCTTGTATGCGGCGACGGCATCATTATTTCACGCATTGACAATAAAACAGGTTTACCGCGCTGGCAGTGGGTAAACGGCGATAACATAAGAACGCCGGATAATTACACACCAAAGGGCGGTAACTGGATTAAACACGGTGTAGAGTTTGACAAATACGGAAAAAAGGTTGCTTTTCATATTCGTACTGAAATTAACGGCGATGTTCATTTTGAGCGTGTACCGACAAGGGGCGAAAAATCGGGGCGGCTTATAAGCTGGATGGTTTATGGAAGCGAAACTCTGCTCGACGATACCAGGGGCGAACCGTTTTTGGCTGATACACTTTATATGCTTAAAGAGCTTGACCGCTACCGCGACGCTGAAACACGCGCTGCGGTTATTAACGCTATGCTTGCCTTCTTTGTGGAGCGTTCACAGGAAAGCGCAAAAGGTGCAAGACCTAGCGACGGTCTGGCACGGTTACGCCCTACGGTTGGAACTACACCTGCCGAACCAAAAGACTATAACCCATTTCCAGATAAAAAAATTGGCGATGATTTGCGGGAAATGAAGCCGGGAACCTTCTTTGATGATTTAGATCCAGGCCAGAAGATTGTAAGCCCTGCAACAAACCGCCCTAATGTGAATTACCGCATTTTTGAAGAAGCTATTATTTCCGGGCTTGCATGGACGCACGGAATTCCGCCGGAAATCTTGATGCTGAAATTTGGCAACAACTATTCAGCTTCAAGACAAGCAAACAATGAATTTGAAGTTTACCTTAGCCGTCAGATTAAAAAAAATGCAGATGCTTTTTGTCAGAACATCTACAACGCTTTTATTACACAGGCAATTTTACAAGGTCAGCTTGACGCGCCGGGATTCTTACAGGCTTACGGCGATGTTACAAAATGGCGGGTTGTTTCTGCATGGCTTCAATGCACATGGCTTGGACTTAGCCGCCCTAGCGTTGACCGTGAAAAAGAAATCAGAGCCAGTCAACTTGCAGTTGATAACGGCTTTTCTACTTTTGACAAAGAAGCGTTACGCAATAGCGGCATGACACTAAAACAAGTTTTGCAGCAGCAGAAAAAAGAACGGGCTTTGATGAAACGCACAGGCTTTATTCCGCACGTGGACGAAGACAACAACGGAAAGCCAGTTTATACGGACATTGACGCGGAAGCAATAAACGATGAAAGCGAGTTGAACGGAAGTTCAAGTCCTTCTTCAGAAGGCGGCACAGGGGGCAAAGAATGAACGGTATGGAAGATTTGATTGTAAAAGAGCCGGAAGACAAGGCGCTTGAATCGATGGAAAAACAACAGCTTGTAAGCGTGATTATTGACCAGCAAAAAGAGCTTAACAGGATGCGCGGACTTTTGGAGCTGGAAAAGAAAAACAGCGAGCGTTACAGAAACGGTTACTACACGCTTGCACATTTTGACTGGATGATAACGAATGAGCGGCTACAGAAGGAATGGCGCGATGCAAAGGTTACGCCGCCGAATGACAGTTCTATGAAGTGGGTTTGTTCTGAAGGCGGCGTTGAAGTTCCGGCTTTTTATGACGGCGAAAACTGGCGGACTGAAAAGCATGAAAAAGTTAATGCGATGGTGTGGCAGCATTTACCGCATTACGTGAAGAAAAATTTAGACAAAGAGGTTAAACAATGTGGGAAGCAATAAGTACAGTTTTGACAAGTAAAAATACATGGATGGTACTTGTGTTTTTAGCCGTGCTTATTGCGTTGATTGCTTTTCTTGCAAAAGTCGGACTGATAACAATTCACACTAAAGCTGTAAAGATTGGTGAGGATCAAAAAGAGCGGGAAATTATAAGGCAACAAGTGGAATGGGCGCACTTATTTATTATGAGCTTGCGGTCAAAAATCATAACAGACGAAAGTGAGTACAACGGATATTTAACAAAATATATTCTTGAACGGTGTTATGACAAGGTTGTGGAATGGATAACCTTTAATCATTTGAACATAAAAAACGCCTACATCGAAATTAAACAGGAAGAAATCTGTTCTCTGGTTTACGGCCTGGGCGTGAAAGAAGAGTTCAAGACGGCGGAATTTAAACACAGGATGCAAAACTGGACACAGGAACTTATAGAACATCTTGTAAAAATACGCGAGGTGTACAAGTGAATCTCAACTACTCACGTGAGTAGTTTAAATCTTTTAAAAGTGAGGTGAAAAAATGTGTGAAGGAAAAGAAAGCGGAACTGGCGGAAAAGAGAAAGCAAGCAAATTTCAAAGCAGAAAATTTCTTGTCTGGATTGTCTGGGGTGTGATTACTTTTGTTGTTGCTGCCGTTGTTATTATTTGCTGCATAAAAAACATTTTGGAAGCAAAAACTGCGATTGAGCTTTTAAC
This sequence comes from Treponema sp., assembly GCA_017935745.1. Classification (GTDB taxonomy): domain Bacteria; phylum Spirochaetota; class Spirochaetia; order Treponematales; family Treponemataceae; genus Treponema_D. The sequence goes on from JAGBGX010000009.1 coordinate 143,847, forward strand.
AGCTGTAATACAGGATTTTTTTTACATCTCACTTTTGTATCTTGGTGTAAATGCCGGGCAAAAAATCGGTTTTGCAGTAAGTGATGCCATTGCAAATAAACCTTCAAGCAATGAAGAACGATGATTGGAACTATTCTAGGAATTATTCTTTGTGTTTTTTTTTGCTTCTTTGCGATTGGCGCAATGGTGCTAAATTACAAAGAACACGAAAGAAGAAGGTCAAGAAGGAAAAAGGGAAATGATTAAGTTTTTTTTTATTTTAACGGCGGTGCTTTTCGTTGGGATTTTGTTACTTTTCTTTTTGTGGCGGTCTGAAAAGACAAAGCGAAAAGAAACACAGGGCAAACTTGAAAGCACAAACAAGGAACTTGCAAGGGCTATTGCTGAACAGGCAAAACTTGAAAGCACTATTCAGATTTTAAGAAAAAACAGGAAGGAAGCGGATGAAAAAATTAACAATTTGCATTACGGCGATGCTCTTGGCAATGCTCTTAATGGGCTGCACAAGCACAAAAATTGAGTACATCGAAAAGCCTTATTTGCCGGAACTGAACTTTCCTTTTTTCCCAGAATTGTATGGCGATGTAAGAAATCCGGATGATACAGTTACCGTGCCGGGTGAATGGATTATACAGCTTAGGGAATTTCAGATTCATTATGAAGAAACAGAAAACGATTACAACGATTTGAAAGCGTTGTATGAAGATAATTCTGAAGAAAAAGCAAAATAAAGTGAGGTGAAAAAAAATGGCAATCAGTTTAACACAGTTTATTAAAAAGTATCTTGGAACAAAAGTTGATTTTGACGGAAAATTCGGGCCACAGTGCGTAGATCTCGCACGACAGTATTACAGCGAAGTTCTGGATATTCCACAGTTTCCGCCTGTTGAGGGGGCAAAAGATATTATTAAAAATCCTGGCAATCTGAAAGTTATTAAAGAAGATGCGCTTGCTGATTATTCCAGCGGTGATGTTCTTATTTGGGGTGCAAGCAGAACTAACCAATACGGCCATGTTGCCATTCTTGTTTCAATCTACAACACAAAATATTTTATTGTTCTGGAACAAGACGGGTTCAAACAGGACGGCTGCAAGCTGGCATTCAGAAGCCGTGAAAATCTTTTGGGCGGTTTGTACAAGTAAATTGCGGGCGTTGCCTGTAAATAATAAAAAATGCCCTAAATGGGCAGGGGGTAAAAATGAAAAAGAATATTTTTCTTATCATTGGTTTACTGATGGTTGTTACAGGTGTCGCTATTGCGTACTTTGCAAAGTTTGAGCTTGCCGACATGACAGGTTTTGCAGTTACAATGTTTGGCGCAGGAATTGCCACTTCACAGCTTTGGCAGAAACGCGACAAGACACAGAAAACATGGCTTGCAGTTCTTGCGGTCAGCTTGGTGGGCGTTGGTGCATACCTGCTTGGATTCGGCGGATTCAGCAAGGAAACAATGACAACTGTAATTACTATGATTTTTGGACTTGTGGGAATTATTGCCGGACTTATTATTGCTGCCATTCAGTCAAAGAACGCAAAGCAGATTGAATGATTTTGTTTTTATGCAAAGCCGTTCCTTTTAGGGGCGGCTTTTTGTGTTTAACAAGCATAAAAAAATATTTTTTTCGGTATAGCGAGTTTATTTAAACACAAGGAAAATTAAACTATGTTTGAACTGTTGATAGACAAGCAGATTGGTGAAGGATTTTTCACAAGTGGCATTACTCCAGATTATGTAAGAAGCGAGCTTGCAAAAGTTGGAGCTGGCGAGGATGTACGCATTACAATCAATTCGCCGGGCGGTGATTTGTGGGATTGTATCGCCATCTACAATGTTATCCGCGACTTTGCAAGAAACCACAGCGATATTCAAATTACAACCTACATACAGGGAATGGCGGCAAGCGCAGCAAGCGTTATTGCATTGGCCGCCCATTCCGTTTCTTCTAAGAATAAAATCATTGTTGAAGATAACTCAATTTACATGATTCACAACGGCTGGAGCGTTGTAATTGGTGACAGAAACGATTTGCGAACCAGCGCAGACGCTATGGAGCGTACAGACGATTTGATGGCGGCTGTTTACAGCGGCAGAACAGGAAAGAAAGTTTATGAAATGAAAAATCTGATGGACGCTGAAAGCTGGTATTTTGGCAAAGAAATTGTTGAAGCTGGATTTGCGGACGAAGTGATTGAAAATAAGAGCGAAGAAAAGCCGGAAGATTTTATTGCGGCAAAAAATAGCTTTATCGTAAAAGCGCAGGCTTATGTTTTGGAAACTCAAAACGCAATGAAAAAAAATGCGGATAAAATGCAGGGAGCAAACGCAAAGATTGCTGCCTGTTTGAAAGCGGAAAGCGCGGGCGGCGCAAACAGCAGGCCCGACAAAAATAATATGGGGGGCTGCAAAATGACAGCTGAAGAACTTAAAAAGAGCAATCCCGATGTTTATGCGGCGATTGTTGCAGAAGGCGAAGCTAAAGGCGCAAGCGATGAACGCGAACGCGCAAGCCGTCTTTTAGCTATGGGTGAAAAATGCGGTTGCACTGATTACGCCCTTGAATGTATCAAGAATAACGCCAATCCTACTGATTCGGCAGTTATTGACGCATTCATGGATAAAAAGGTTGCCGCACAGGTTGTTGCCGCACAAAAGGAAGATGAAAAAAACATTCCAGAAGTTGTGCCACCAAAAGACAACACACAGAGGGACAATGCCGCTGTAATGGCTGCATTTGAAAAAGAATTGGGAGGACAACTGTAATGGGAAATATCACAGGCAATAGCCAGATCATTAACCACGGGCCGGATGACTTGTTCATTGGCGACAATGAGTTTGCAAGTGAAGTTCTTTCTCTTGCGGCTGCTACTACTGCAAAAGACGGTTATGTTCTTGTACGCAACAATATGAGCGGAAAACTTGAACTTGCAAACGATGTAAGCGGCCAGTGTTTCGTTCTTGCTACACGCGACGACCTTGTAAACACAAGCGGTGGTGCTGCAATGGACTTTTATGTTCGTGTTTGTATTGCTGGAAAAGTTAAGAAAAGCGGTATAACTGTTGCTGGAACTGCTTTGACTGCTGCGCAGGCAGACGCTTTGAGAGCAAGCGGAATTCTTGCCCTTGATGTTACAAATATCGGAAAACAGGACAACCAGTAAACGGTTGTTCTTACCAACAGGAGAAAAACAATGGACTTTTTGAAAAGAGTTTTGAAAATGTTCACAGATGACGCGCGAATGCAGAAACGCGGATTCTTTACAACCTTCTTCAAGACAACTGAAGAAGATTATACAAATGCAGAATTTGTCGAAATCGACATTGAACGCAGCGGAAACAAAGTTGCGCCAGTTCTGAAAGACCACAGAACAGGCGGCGTTATTGTTGATGACGACATTTTTACAGAAAAGCGGTTTAAGCCGCCTTATTCTTGTTTGAAGCAGCCTGTCCCGCTCATGGATCTTATGCAGCGTCAGCCGGGCGAAAGAGACGATGACGCAACTATTGGTTCATGGTTTGCCCGCCTTGTTGCAAAAATCAAGAAGGCACTTTCTAAATTCCATCGTATGTTCAAAGAACAGATTGAATTGCAGTGCGCACAGATTATGCAGACAGGTATTGTTCAGCTTTCAGACGAAAACGGAAATATCGTTTATGACCTTGACTTCAAGATGAAGTCAAGCCACAAGCCTACAGTTTCTGTTGCATGGAGTTCTTCAAATGCTACTCCTCTTGCGGATTTGGAAGCACTTTGCGATGCCATAAACGATGACGGAAAAAGCGATCCTGCAACTGCAATTTTCGGACGCAACGCATGGAACAACGCGCTTAAAAACACAGAGTTCAAAGATGCTGTAAAAAAAGACGGCATGAATCTTGGTCAGCTTTCACCAGCTTTGAAAAATCGTGGTGGCCGTTACATGGGTTATGTTGATATTGGTTCTTACCGCCTTGAACTTTGGGTTTATAACGACAGTTACGAATCTTTCAAAGGTTCAACCCTTACAAAGTTTATGAATGCAGACAAGGTTATTGTTACAGCTGCTATTGAAGATTTGGACTTTAGAATTGTATTCGGCGGAGTGCCAACGGCTGGCATGAAAGAACCTTTTGCATCCATTGTTCCAGCAGAAGTTACTTATGACGGTTTTGCACGCATTCACAACCGCGTCTGGTATGACGAAAACGGCGATACATACACAGGTGAAAGCAAGATGCGCGCTTTGGCAATTCCAGTTTCCATTGATAAATTCGGTTGTTTGACAACCACACTTTAAGAGGTAAAACATGGCAGCGACTAAAGTTTATGAAATTGCTGATGGCACAGCCATTACATCAAAGGGCGTAATTCTTGTTGAAGGACAGGAAGTTACAAAAGACGATTTTCTTTCTGAAGAAGTTTTTAACGAACTTGTAAAAGCAAAGAAAATTGTACAGGTTACAAGCACTGGCAAGAAACCTGCAAGCACTGGCAAAGCCGCTTCAAACCCTACTTCCTCTACAGGTGCTGTAGATGCTGAAGCAGAGGACACAAACCCTAAATCTGATTCCAAAGACGATTCAGACAAAGACGGTGACGCAGGCGATGATGCCGGAGATGCACAGTAAAAATGGGTTTAAGGGAACTTGCGCAGAAGGATGCGGCCCAAACGATTGAGGGCAAGCAAGCCGGAAACACTGTTTTTACTCTTAGCGACAAAGCCGGGCATTCGTGGGAGATAACCGGGTTTGTGGGAGACATCGGCTATTCTGTTGATACAGAGGGAAACCGCGTTGCAGGAAGGACAGTGTGCGCAAGTTTTCTTGCAAGCCGTGTAAAAATAAACGGCAAAACTGTAACACCTGCGCCCGGATGGAAACTTGTTTACAGGAACCTTGAAGGGGAAATGCAGGAAAGCAATGTTGTTTTTGCAGAGCCGGACAGAACGATTGGAGTTGTTCGGGTTTATCTTAGCTTGGATATGAGCGGAACGGAACAGGCGGTAAATGATGATTGAATGTGAGTGCAAAGAGCTTTTAAGTGAGCCGGATAATATCGAATATATCCGCGATCAGATTGGAGCTATTTTGAGCGTAGAACTTGCCAATCAGTTTGCGTTTGCACAGGAAGCAGCCGACCCTAACGCCCGTGACTACAACATTGCTGTTTACATTGAGAACGACGACCCCCTGCAATATGTTGACGGTGGGGCAAATCCGTTTCCACTTGTGAATCTTACTTTGGTTGGTTCTGAAAAAACAAGCGGAAGTACAAACTTTAACAAGCACAGAATGAGTGCAACATTCTTGCTTGATGTTTATGCTACAGGAAACGCAGAGAGCGGTGAAGATGCCGGAATGCGGGCAAGCCTAAAGGCTTGGAAAACAGCGCGTATTTTAAGAAATGTTTTATGCGCTGAAAACTACGCATATTTAAAAATGCGTGGAATTGTTGACGGTCGCGACATTGTGAAGTTTGAAGCTGGAAATCCGGCAAACACAAACGCGGCTGTAAAAGTGAAAATTGTACGCATTACTTTGAATGTGGATTATATAGAGGGTGTGGCAATCAGCGAGGGAGAAGGCTTAGAGCTGGTTGACGCTAAAATTAGCGACAAAGACGGCAGAGTGCTTGTCGAATTCTAATATAAAAGGAGCAAAGAAAATGGGTGTAAGTCCTAGCACGGTTTCAAGAATTACAGGTCTTGAAACACATTACAAAAACTTTAACACCGGAAATGCTGCAATGCTGCCACAACAGCTTGCAATTATTGGACAGGGAAATGACGATGCCGTCTATTCTCTTGACAAGTACGAAATCGAGGGAAGCGCAGATGCAGTCGCACAGAAGTACGGCTACGGAAGCCCTCTTCACCTTGCGGCTTTACAGCTTTTTCCGAAAGCTGGAGCAATGGCCACATTCCCGGTTTACATTTTGCCTGTTGCAAAAGGTGCGCAGTGGACTAAGGCACAGGGCGAAATCTTTATTACTGGAGACGCCACAACAAAAGCCGGAAGCGGTACTGTTAGCGTTGGCGGTGTAGATGCTGAATTCAGCGTTGCGAAAGGCGCAACAGCTTCTGAAACTATGGCTGCCATTGTTGCTGCAATTAACGCCGTGCTTGAAATGCCGGCGGCTGCTGCTGTTACGGAAGTTTCTGGAGATGTGCCGGAGCATATCACTTTGACTGCAAAATGGAGCGGTGTACTTGGAAATAGTATTACTATTGTTATGGATGCCGACTTACCAGGCTTGACAGTGGCAATTACCGCATTTGCAGACGGAGCAGGAACACCCGATGTTACAAGCGCACTTGAAAAAATCGGTCAAAAATGGATTACATTTGTGCTTTCTACTTTTGATTACAAAGCAGGAAGCATTCTTGATACATACCAGGCATGGGGTGAAGGACGCTGGAGCGTTTTGCAGAAAATGCCTTGTATTGTTGCGCACGGTTGTACAGATAACTATACAACACGCACAGCAATTTCAGACGAGCGCAAAAATGATTACATTAACTTTTTGGTTCCTAGCGTTGGTTCGCCGGAATTGCCTTTTGTTGTTGCTGCAAAAGGTTTGCTTGACGATATTATCACAACAGCAGATTCAAACCCGCCGCAGAATTACAAAGGCCAGCTTAGAGGGCTTAAAGCCGGAAGCGACGATGCACAGGAAACACCACAGATCCGCAATCAGTCCATTCATAAAGGTGCGTCAAACAATATTAAGAGCGGAAATGTTGCAGAACTGAACGACATTGTTACTTTCTATCACCCGGATTCAGAAGGCAAATATCCTGGCCGTCGCTATGTTGTAGACGCGGTTAAACTTATGAACATTGTTTATAACTGCCGCCTTATCACAGAAAGCGATGATGTTAAGGGTGCGCCACTTGTGCCAGACGCACAGGTTACAACTAATCCGAAGGCAATCAAGCCAAAGACTGTTAAAGGCTGGTTTGCAACTCTTGCTGATTCACTTGCAAAAAATGCAATCATCAGCGACGCAAAATTTACAAAAGAAAATTTGCAGGTTGGAATCAATAGCGAAAATCCAAAACGGCTTAATTATGTTTTCCCGTGCAAACTTTCCGGCAATGTGGAAGTTATCAGCGGTGATATTTATTTTGGTTTTTATCTTGGATAAAAACTTGTAAAAGAGAGGTGAATTTATGGCAGCAGTTGGCGGCCCTGTAGAGAGCATTACTATAAACGGCAGAAACTTTGTCTGTGATAGTGAAGACGATGTTTCTATTACCCCTAAAGGCTTTAACAACGAAGTGAAGCAGAACGGAGACGGCACAACACGCCTTGTTAAAAGCTGGCACGTTGGAAGCATTGAAGGCTTGAACATTACTATTGATGAACAGGCGGGCGACCTTGAATTCTTGCAGGATTTGCAGAACAAGTGCGAGTTTGTGCCTGTACAGTGTACGCTTGTAAACGGCGTAGTTTACAACGGTACAATGCAGATAACAGACGCTGTGAAACTTTCAACAAAAGAAAGTACGGCAGAAGTTACGCTGAATGGCGATGTTGAAAAGTTATAATTTTTAAGGCAGGGGAAAACAAACCCCTGCCAGATTATTTTTTTTTGAGGTGAACAAATGGCAGACGAAAAAAAGATAACAGGCGAAACTATGAGCGCAGAACTTGCAGAACAGGAAATTGCAAGATGGGCTGAAGACAACGACATTGATATTGTAGGCGCAGGTTTTAGCGATACAGACAAACTTGCTTTGACAATGACAAAAGAACGCCTTGTAAAATCAATGCAGCGTGGTTTTTTAAGCATAAACGACAAAGGAAACTTTGTTTATACAGTTTCGCAGAAAAGCCCTGCTGGATTTGCCGGAACAAGCGTTGAAATTGTGCCGCCAAATGGCCGCGCTTATATGGGAATTGATAACTATAAAACACAGCAGATGAACCATAAAATTGTTGCTATTTGCAGCGCAATGACAGGAAAAGACATTGGTTGGTTCTCAAATCTCTACAATACCGACTACAAAGTATTTACAGGTATTGCACAGCTTTTTATGAGTGCCTAACCGTTCCTGTCGCACGAGGTGGAAGTGAAAAAAAAGTTCCGGCTTATGATGGAGTGCCGGACATGATACGGCAAATATATGTTGAATATCATTTGCCGATTCCGCCCTATGACATGACTGTTAGGGAAATTCTATTCTGGTACAAACCTTTAATACCGGAATTAACACAAACACAAAAGGAAATCAAGAAAAAGAGAAATGGCAAGCCGTTATGAAGTTTCAACAACATTTGCATTAGTAGACCGCGCTTCTGCCGCACTTAAAAGCATAGGGGCGAGCGGAGACGCTGTTTCTGGTCGTTTAAATGCAAGTCTGTTGAAAGCGCAAGAGCGGGTTACTGCCTTTGGCGAAACTGCAAAAGCCGCAGGAAAAATGCTTATTGGAATGGGCGTTGCGGCGGCTGGCACAGGGCTTGTTATTGCTACAAAACAATACGCAGATTTTGATACCGCTTTACATGGAGCTGGAGCGGCTTTTAGCGATGTTGATTCTTCAGCAGCTGATTTTGAAGAACGGCTGTATGAAATAGGTTTAAGCGCAAGAGCTGTTGCGGCTGCAACAGAGTTTGACGCAAAACAAACCGCTGATGCTATGGCTACACTGGCCCGCGCTGGTGTTGACAGTTCAAATGCTATAGCCCTTCTTCCAGGTGTTGCAGATCTTGCAACCGCAGCTTGTGTTGAAATGAATGAAGCTGTAGGAATGGCGGTCGGCGGCTTAAATGTAATGGGTATGATGAGCGACAACCCGGAAATACTAGCCCAAAATATGAAACACCTTAGCGATGTTATGGCTTACACAGCAGATAGTGCAAACATGAGCTTAACGGATGTAAGCGAAGCTATAACCGCCGGGGGTGCGTTCTTTAAGACTGCAAACAATAATTTAAATATGTTTAGCGCAAGTTTAACAGCCCTTGCTAATAACTCTATTGTTGGAGCTGAAGCAGGAACGCATTTGCGCAATATTATGACCAATCTTTCCGCCCCTACTGATAAAGCAGCGGAGGCGTTAAAATCAATGGGAATTGCTACAACAGATTCCAGCGGCAACCTTTTAAGTCTTTCTAATATTGTCGGACAGTTTAACAAAGCAATGGTTGGCATGGGTGACGCAGAACGAAATGCAAACCTTTATGCTATTTTTGGAAAACAAAACATTGCAGCTTTTAACGCCCTGCTTAATACTGGAGCGAATGCGCTAGAGGGTTACGCGGCAACGGCAGCAAACTCTACAGATGCGGCCATGCAGAAAGCTGAAGCCCTACGCGGTTCTTTGCTTAATAAACTTAATGTTTTAAAAAGCGCATTAACAGAAAAAGGCTTTCAGTTTGTAGACGCTTTTGCAGGAAAAGGCGGTAATTTCATTACAGAGCTTACAGAATCAATTTCTAATTTTGATGTTACGCCGCTTGTAAATGGTCTTACAACTGCGCTTAATGTAATTACAAAGATTGTTCAAACAGCATGGACTTTTAGAGGGGTAATAATTGCTGTTGTTGCCGCCATGACTACATGGCGATTGGTTACAGACGCTATTGTGATTGCACAAAAAGCGCATAATGTAATTACAACTGTTGCAACAGGCGCACAGATTGCCTACGCTTCAGTTATAAAAGGTTCAACGGCTGCACAAAGCGCACTTGCTTTTGCTACGACTGGAACAAAAATTGCAACTGCTATTTTTACAATCGTTATGAAAGGTGCAGCTTTTGCTACAGGACTTATGAGCAGCGCAGTAGGTGTTTTAAATACTCTTTTTGTTGCTACACCTATTGGTTGGATTGTTTTAGGTATAATGGCACTGATAGGGGTTATTGTTCTTTGTGTTAAACACTGGGATTCAATAAGCGCAGCGTTAAAGCGTGTCGGTGACTGGTTTGTGTGGCTTGGAACAAGCATTGCAAATTTTGCTGTAGAAGCATGGAATTCTATCATAAACTTTTTTAGCGGTGTTGGCACACGGATTGCAGAATTTGCTTCTTCAGCATGGGAAGCGATAACAGGATTTTTCACAAATTTATACCAACGTTTTATGACTTTTTTGTTTGGTGAAAACGCCCCTGCTGTTGAAGAATTTATTGCGCAAATGTTTGAAAAGGTAGGCGCATTTTTTGCGGGGTTATGGGAAAAGATAACTGCATTCTTTGGCAGCGTCTGGGAACATACAACCGCATTCTTTGTCACAATCGGCGAAAACATAGGCACATTTTTTGGAGGAATCTGGGAACGGACAACAACTGCTTTTGCAACAGCGACAGAGGGGATTTCTTCTTTTTTTGGAGGAATCTGGGAAAAGATAACAGGATTTTTCACTGGCATAGGTGAAACTTTAAGCGGCTGGGTTGAAACAATAAAAGGAAAATTGCAGCCACTTTTTGACTGGATCCATGGGCTTTTTAATGGCGTTGCGACAATGTGGCAGAATGTTACGTCAGTATTCCAGGCGGAAGGAATTGTAGGCGTTTTCAAGCGCATTGGTTCGGCAATTTTAGGCTGGGTTCTTACACCTATAGAAAAAATGCTTAGAGCGTTAGACTGGATTCCTGGCATTGGTGGTACAATAGGAAGCTGGGCAGACAAGATAGCTGATATGCGCAGCGGTTTTGAGGAAAGCGCAAGTTTTGAAAGCAACCAGCAACCAATAGCCCCTATTTCTCCAGCCGAAAGAGCTGTAAATAACTACTCACGTGAGGAATCAAAAACAACTTCTAATGTAAATATTACTCTTGATGACAAATTAAGCGCAAATGCTTATGGCAGCATTTCGCCGGGCGTTACATTACAAAAAACATCATCCGGCGCGTTCTAAATCGGTATAGCGAGTTTGTGCAAGCACAAATATCATTGAATCATGGCTTGGAGCGATGAAATTCAAGAAGCGGCGTATAACTCACCTAGCGGAAAACGGCAGACTTTCCTTTATGAGAATGTCAGCCGTGAAACCGATTTAAAAACAGCTTCTTTTGTTTTTCCAGAACTTGACGGGGCCTTAATTCAATCTTTAGGGCTTGGCGGCAGAACTTTTCCTTTAAAGTGTATTTTTTCCGGCGCAAACTGCAATAAAGAAGCTGATAGTTTTGAAAAGCTGCTGGAAGAGCGCGGACACGGAATTCTTGAACATCCTGTATATGGCAAAATAAATGTTGTTCCAACTGGGAAAATTAAGCGAACAGACAATCTTGTAAACGGTGCAAACGAAAGCAGCGTTGAAGTTACATTTTCTGAAACTCTTGTTGATAAAGATGAATCTACAAGTGAGGTCGCAACAGCGGACAAACTGGACGCTGCAATGGACGAATACGAGGATGCAGCTGTAGCCGATTTTGCAAATAACATTTATACAGATTCGATTGAAGATAAAATGCAGCTTCAATCCGTTATGAAAGCCAATGCGGATTCAACTTTTAAGGGTGTTGAAAAAATGACAAAGAACGCCCCTAAAAATAAAAAACGCGGAAGCCTTTTGCAATGGTTTAATTCTGCAAAAAAATTCATAAACAGCATTATTGATAACATTGATAAAATCGGAACATACGCTAATGAAGTTGCGCGAACAATGATTAAAATGATTCGCTATCCTTCAAAAATTGCAACAGACGCACTTTCAAAACTTACTGGCTATCAGCTGATGATTAAAGACATTGCAAACAATGTAAAAGCAGACCCATTCGGAACAAAAGCCGTTACAAATCAATGGGCAGCTACTACACTTGCATGGGGAAGTATGGTTGCAGCTTTAAGTTATGGAGTTGCAAAAACAGCGGCAGAACAGAGCATAAATCAGTCGGCCAGCGCAAGCAGTTCTGAAAATACTGCAAGTTCCAGCGATGATGATTTTGATTTTTCAGACAATGATTCAAACGGCGGATTCAAAAGCCGTGCGGATGTTCTGGAAACTGCGGCACAGATTGCAGCAACTTTTGCCGAATATAGCGCATATATTGATTCTCAAAATAAGAAAAACGCTTTTGTTGACACGGGCGAAACTTACGAAAAACTTTTGAATGTTGTTACTTATTCCTTGCGGTCACTGGAAGAAACAGCGTTCAATTTGCCTGTAACAAGAATTATAACGCTTGACCGTGACAGACAACTTTTTGAGCTTTTAACAGAATTGTACGGAAAAGACGGATTTAACAGGCAGGATCAGTTTATAAACGACAACAAACTTACAGCAGATGAAATTGTTCTAATCCCTATGGGTAGAGAGGTGCGCTATTATGCCTAAAGTTCATACTGTTGCAAGTGGTGATTTGCTGTGGAAAATCAGCGTTAAATATTATGGGATTCCTGGAAAGTGGACGGACATTGTAAACGCAAATCCACAGCTTAAAGGCAGAAAAACAGCTTCAGACGGTTCGCCAATCATCCGTATTGGCGACAATCTCATTATTCCCGATACACTGGAGCCAAAAGAGAATAAAGCCCCTATACAAGCAAAACAGACTATTGTTCTGGATGAAAAGGCAAAAAAAGACCTTGCTATTTTTTGCGATGGAAAAAAGTTTACTGGCTTTACAGGATACACGGTTGTTTGTTCGGTTGATACTTTTGACGCTTTTTCTTTTTCTTCTACCTGGGATTCCACAAACAAGGATTTGCGGGAATTATTCAGACCATTTACTTATAAGGAATGTGAAGTTTATTTTGACGGCGATTTGATTTTTAAGGGGCGGCTTTTGCCAGCGGTTCCGAATGTTTCGCCGGATTCAAAGACTATAACTGTGCAAGGTTATCCGCTTTGTGGTGTTCTTAATGATTCAACTTTGCCAGATTCTCTTTATCCGCCGGAATACAACGATTTGGATCTAAAGCAGATAGCAGAAAATATTGCTGGTGCATTCAGTGTAAATGTACAGGCTAAAGTTGATGTAGGAGACAGTTTCAAAAGCGTGGAAATTGCGCCGGAAGACAAGATTTTAAGTTTTCTTACAAAACTTGCCGAACAACGCGGTGTTTTTCTTTCCAATGCACAGGATGGTTCTTTGCTTATCTGGAAGCCGGAACAGGAAGAAGTAAGCGCAACTTTTAAGGAAGGTGAACAACCTTTTATTTCCTGCGTTCCGACTTTGGACGGGCAGAAAATGTACAGCCATGTAACAGGCTTTACGAAGGTTGATGCAGATAATGATTCTGAAAAATACACATTTGAAAACGATTATTTGATTAAGCACGGCGTTTTGCGCTGTTATTCAAAAGTTATGCAGGATGTTGAAGCTGGCGGACTTGAAAATGCAGTTAAAGCAATGGCCGGGCGTATGTTTGCCAGTGCGGTTAAATACACACTTACTGTTGCGGGCCATAGGGATAAAAACGGCAAACTGTACCGCAAAAATATGATGGTCAGTGTGCTTGCGCCAGACGCAGAAATTTATAAAGAAACAAAGCTGCAAGTTGATGAAGTGCAGCTGAAACGGAGCGAAAGCGAAGGCGAACAAACCGTTTTTTCTTTGGTTATTCCTGGAAGCAGAACGGGCGAATTAAACGGAGGTTTTGCATGGGAAGAATAGGAAAACACCTTAAAGCTGAAATTGACAAATACATTGAACAGGTGATTGAAACACGCTTGAACTACAAACAGACCGCTTTAACCTTTGCCCCTAGTGGTGATGATTCACCGCCAATTAAAGACGATAGAATTATTCTTGTAAGCATAGACGGAAACGGAAAGTTTGCCGCCGTTGGCGTTTTAACAGCTTCACAGGGAGCAAAACCCGGTGAAAAGATTTTGTATTCAAGAAATGAAGACGGCGAAGTACAGGCAGTTTTGTCACTTTTGAACGACGGCAAAGTGAAACTTGAAACGCCGGAAGAAGTGAGCGTTGCAACTGAAAAGGATTTGAAAACTGAAAGCAAGGCAAATATTGAGGTTTCAGCGTCGCAAAAAATGACACTGAAAGCGCAGCAAATGGAGCTTACAGGCGGAATGCTTAAATGCAAGGGAACTGCAACACCTAGCGGACAAGGCCCGTTCTGTGCAATTCCTGTTTGCCCTTTTACAGGTGCGCCGCAATGTGGCACGGACGTAAGCGGAACATAAGGGGATTTTATGGCATTAGACGGGAATAAAACAGGAAGCGCGGTTTACAACTTGATAAAAGCAACGAAAGTTTCAGACGAAGAAAGCTGTGAAAAACTGTGGCAGAAAATTGTAACAAAGATTTTTGATGACATTAAAAGCGATGCGGAAATAACAATTCCTAGCGGGCAAGTTGTTATTGCTGTTGTAGGACAAGCAACGGGAACAAAGAACCCGTCGCCTATTCAAAGCGAGATAGAATAAATGGATTTGAGCAAAACAGAATTTGCCGGAGATGTACTTTTAAGCGGTGTAGACGGCATAGGAAACATTGTTATAGAAGACGGACTTGTTAAAGACTGCCGTAATTTTTCTACGGCTGTTTATTTGTCTTTATTTGGCGGAAACGCAAGAGACAGCGCAGGGCGTGAAAATGATACATGGTGGGGCAACCTTGTTCCAGGAACAAAGAAAAATGAAAAGCTAGTTTCTTCTTTTTATGCGATTGTAAACGGCTTGCCGCTTAATTCAAACAACATAAAAAAGGCGGTAGCAGCTGCAAAAGATGATTTAGGTTGGATGCTTGAAGAAGGAATTGCAGATGAAATTGAGACTGCAATTTTTGCAACAAACGCAAAAAAAGTGGAACTTATAGTTCATATAACAAAGAATGGCGCAGACGTTCTTAAAGATACATACGGCTTTCAATGGCAGGGGGCAATAGATGGCTTACGAAAATAAAACTGTTGATTATGTTTATAACTTAATACTTACTTCCTTGCAGGAAAAGTTTAATAACAGGCTTAGGCTTTTGCCAAAAGCATTTCTTATTGTGCTTGCAAAAGTTTTGTCTGCTATTTATATAATTCCATTCAAATTGTGCGGATGGTTTTTGCTTCAGATTTTCCCGGACACTGCAAGCTATAGCAAAGTGAATGTTTTAGGGCATACAATCAGACCGCTTGTTAAACTTGGCGACCAGTTCGGAGTTCAACGCCCGATGGAAGGTAATGCGTGGCAGGGTGTTATAATTGTTAAAAGGCTTGCAGAAAACAAGGTTATTGCGCTTGGTACTCAATTAAAAAGCGATATTACAGGGTTTATTTATTGTGTTTCCGAAAGCGTGGAACTTGACGAAGAGGAAAAGCGAGTTGAAGTTTATTGCACTGAAAGCGGAATTGACGGAAACCTTGCAGACGGTGACATTCTTACTTTTGTTAATCCAATTGATTACGCAGAAAAGAATGCAGAAGTTGCAGAAACAACAGTAACAGGCACAGACGATGAAACTGAAGAAAGCTACAGGCGGCGCGTTGTGAACAGATACAGCACACAGCCACAAGGCGGAGCTTTGGCAGATTACAGAATCTGGGCTTACGATGTTGCGGGCGTTTTACAAACATATCCGTATAATGACGAAAATTCACCGGGCGGCGTAATTATTTATGTTGCCGGAACTACAGATTTATACCCTACACGCGTACCAGATTCTGCGCTTTTAATTGCGGTTGGCAAAGCGTGTACTTATGACCCGGACACTGGAGCTGCAAACAGAAAGCCGTTGACTGCTATTCTGGATCCGCAAGGAAATGAAACTTACCCGAATGTTAAAGCCGTTCATATCACGCATTTTAATGTGTATGTAACAGGGCTTACAGGCGTTACAGCTCAAGATTTTGGCGAATTGCTTAAATCAGAACTGGAGACTTATTTTAACAACAGAGAACCTTATATCAGAGGTTTAAGCAATGATAATAACCGCACAGATTCTATTCTGCGCAATTCTCTTATTGCAACAGTAAACAGCATTGCTTTAAGTATGAAAGCAACTTTTGACACTGTAACAATGAATACCAACGGCCCTGTAACAGCTGAATACACACTTGGAAAAGGTGAACTTGCAGCATTAGGCGACCTTTATATTAACGGGGTGATTTATGAGGGCTAGTTTTTTAGATGCGATTAAACACCTTCTTCCTAGCGGCCCTGCATGGAATATTACAAATAAAACCGATTTACGGCGATTGTTTGAAGCCATTGCGGTTTTGCCGGAAGAATTGCGTAAAGAAATTGAAAATGTTTATATGGACTATTTTGCCGACTCTACACGCGAGCTGAAGAAATGGGAAGATGTTTTTACTGTAATTTTTACGAAAGCAGAATTAGAGCAGCGCAGGAAAGTTTTGTCTTTGCTTTGGAGTATGAACCAGGGCGGACAGAGCAAAGATTTTTTACAATCGGTTTTACAAGGAATTTTCCCAGAAATCATTGTAGAAGAAAATATCCCGTGCGCAAATCCTAGACAGGCAAACATTGCTTATTTTTGCGTTTGCGACAATTCGGTTATGGTTTGCGGAAACTCAAAAGCCTGCTGTGATTACCGCGAAGGTGATGAAACTTTTATTCCTACAATTTTGCGCAACGACACTGCAAGCCCGTATTCAATCCCGAATGACGCGGATTACTGGGCATTCTGCTTTTATGTATGCAAAAGAGTTGTAAGAAATTCACGCAATGAAATTCTTTATATCGAAAAACTGCAAATTCCAATTCTTTATAAAAACTACATTGAATATCTGATTCTACGCATTAAGCCTGTGCATACTGTTGCGGTAATGGCTGTGGAATGGATAGAGGAGCAAAACAATGATTAAGATTGACGGCAACTACACAGACTTTAGGGATGACACCGACGAAAAATACCCGTATGGAAAAGCCGTTGCTGCAAGTACGCCAAACAGTACAGATGGTACGCCGTGGCGCGTTATGCTGTTTAACGACTTACACGGTGCGCGCCAGGCAATTTTTAAAAAGGCATTTGGCGGCACAGAACGCACGCCTTCCAACAAGCCGGATAACATCGAAGAATCTGATACTTTAGATGCTATTTTGCAGCTTATTCAAAATGCCTTTTCTTCAAGGTTATTCAGTTTTGAAATATCCGGCACAGACGCGCTTATTCCATGGCACGACTTAAACATTGAATACGATGCGGAAAAAACTTATGCCGCGATTGTTACGCCAGCCGGAAATTATGAAGAGTTTTTACCGTTTGGAACTGAATGCAAATCAGACGGCTTACACATTTACCCCCGCCGTTTGATTAACGGAAAAATTGTTTCTGGAACACGGCATAAAAAATGGGGAACAAGAAAATGGGGCGTTGGAAAATGGAACGATTACGATTCAATGCGCGTAAACTTGCAGTTTGCAAAAGTTGAATCATAAAAAAATAAATTGCGGCTTACCGCAAAAAAGGAGTTTAAGCATGGTAGGAATACCGAAGTATTGTCAGACAAAGAGAGACTGGCAAAATGCTGTTGATTATGCGGTTAAGCATAATACAGGCAAAACAGAATTGTACAGTCGTTTGCAACATTTGCGTGACGATCACTACATGAATGTTTTGAAAAAAGAAAGCAAAGAAAAGCCTGTTGAAGAGCAGACCCCGGAAGACTACGAACCTGTAGACAATCCGGCTGCTGAAAAATACAGGATTGGAATTACAGACGAAGAAATTAAAAACATGATGGAGGCCCTTAAATGAGTTTGACTTTATACAAAGACCTTGTTGACGATTGTTCAGTTGCTTGCATTCCAGAAAGCGGAAATGTTAAATCTGTAAAGGGCGCTTTTTTGGAAAAGCAAAATCCTTTTGAATACGATGCAGACATTTTAAAGTTTGCTGAAGGTGTAGGAATTCCAATCTGGAACGGTGAAACATGGATTCAGACAATTAACCGTGAAGAATTCACTTTTGACCCTGCAAGTTTGCTTGATACAGGCAATGAGCTTGAATTTGGTGTTGATTACTGGGTTTATATCTGCATGGACGGCGGAAGCCCGGAAATTGTCGTTTCTAAAAACGAGAGCTTTCCGGACGGTTCAACAGCCTTGACTTCACGCAAGATTGGGCATTTTTATTATGGTTCTATCCGCAAGGTTTCAAATGACGGACTTTGGATTCCGATTGATTCAGCCGGAAATAAGTTTGGATCAAGTGGCACAAAATGGCAGGACAATGTAACAGTCGGCATTGTTCCTAATTCAATTTGGGATTTGAAACACAAGCCTAAAATTTCACATCCTGGACTTGTCGAAGTAAACGGCATTTGGATGGGTGCATTCCAGGCAAGCGCAGAAGAAGCCTTTTCCTTTATGGGCGGCACAAACGGCTTGCATATAAAGAGCGGAAAACTTGCTACAAAATATGGTGCAATCCCTGTTACTGGAAGCGAAGGAATGAATCAGTTTACATTCAACGAAATTGCGCACAAACAGGGCTTGCGTTTGCCGCGTTATGCAGAATGGCTTGCTGGAGCTTTTGGCAGCCCGCAAGGTGAAGACGGTTCAAATAATTATGGTTGGACTAAAACAACCAATACAGGCAGAACTTATACAGGCGTAGGCGTAAACACATCAACAGGCAAGCGCGATACTGCAAACGGCGTTAAACCTTATGCAATAAGTGCTTACAATTTGCACGATTGCGCCGGAAATATTGCAGAATGGACTAGCGACTATTCAATTCGCCAGGATTCTACAAGCTGGAACTGGCAGAATGTTTTAGGGGCAGGGATGGGCCAGGCTTATTTGCCGTTTGCCTACGGTTTGTCTGCGCTGATTTGCGGTTACAACTGGAACGTCGGTGTTCACTGTGGCCCTCGCACTGTGAACGCGGGCAACTTCCCGTGGCACGTCAACGCGAGCATCGGGGCGCGGCTTGCCTGTGACGCGGCTTAGCCGCGTTCTGTTTCCTGTTTATCTGAATATCTGGTTTTCTTTGTGAGGTAACAAATGGATTTTTCGCAAGAGAAACACCCTGCCGGGAGTGTGTGGAATCTGTTGCTTTTTCAGAAATTCTACGATTTTGATGTGTACTTTGAGCCGATTATAGAACGTTTTCCAGCGTTTGAAAAATCGGCTTGGTGCGCTCAAATTAAAAACACTTTGATAGACACGATAAAACTGATTTTGATAACAAACAAAGCCCGTGACAAAATGCCGGGTTGGTATAAAGTAGACACTAATTTAGAGCTGCTTAAAATCTATATCCGGCGTATGCGTCAAAAGAAATATCTCTCAACCCGAACTTATGAAACGGCAGTAAAGCGTCTTGCAGAGATAGGTAAGATTCTAGGCGGTCTTATCAATCGTAAAAACTAACATTTTTTTACGAAAAGGCAGCTGAAACAAAATTGGCATATTTGCCGTTTGCAAACGGTTTGTCTGCGCTGATTTGCGGTAACAACTGGAACAACGGTGTTCACTGTGGCCCTCGCACTGTGAACGCGAACAACTACCCGTGGAACGTCAACACGAACATCGGGGCGCGGCTTGCCTGTGACGAATGTAAATTGTTAAGAAAAAGGCATACGCTGTTAATTACGGTTACGGCGTAGTGACGATTTATTTTTAACGTCAGTTCGGCTGCCTTTGCACGGCATTTGTTGTGCTAAAGTCTTAGACCAGAAAGGCTACGCGCTTTTCTGGTTATTTTTTAAGTGAATAATGATGGATAAACCTATATTTAGTGAAGTTTACGATTTTGAGAATTTGTATTGTGCAGCTTATGAAACTATACAGGATAAAAAGTATTATCCAGAAGAATTACAATTTGCAAGCAACCTTGAAGAAGAGTTGATTAAATTGCAAAATGAACTAATCTGGCATTCATACATTCCTGGCGACTATTACTATTTTTGGGTTTATGATCCGAAAAAGCGGTTGATTTGCGCTCCAGAACTTAGAGACAGAATTGTTCATACTGCTGTTTGCAGGGTGATTGAAAGATATATTGAACCGCGTCTGGATTACGATTCTTATGCTTGTAGAAAAGGAAAAGGCGCGCTGGATGCAGCGAATAGAGCCGGGCTTTATGCAAACAAATATTCTCATTTTGTATATTTTGACATTAAGGGATTCTTTGACAGTATTCCAGTTTTGCCGCTTGAAGAAGTATATTTAAAACGCTTTGTAGATGATTCTGAAATAATGTGGCTGCTGCATACAATCTTTATGAAAGATTGTAACGGCGTAGGCATAAAGAAAGGATGCAGAACAAGCCAGCTTTCAGCAAATGTTTATTTAAATGAATTAGACCATTTTATCCGGCATACACTTAAAGCAAAGGCGTATGTTCGATACATGGATGATTTTATAATCTTCAGTAATGATGTGGAATATCTGAAGTTTTGCTGGGCTGAAATAGCGCGGTTCCTGGAAGAAAAATTATTCTTAAAGCTGAATGATAAAACTTTTATTGGCGCGACTTCACAAGGATTTGAATTTGTGGGTTATAGGATTTTTAAGGATTATAAAATCATACGGAAAACAGCCTTAGATAGAAGCGCAGAAACATTAAAATCATGGAAGGACGGCAAAGTTGATGATTTATCCTTTTATCGGAGTACGGCAAGCCGTGTAGGACATTGCCAGGGTACGGCCAGTTATAAATGGTACTGCGAATATTTATTAAAAGCGTTGAAGTTTGCGCTGATAGACAGGGCGGAAGATTAAACGCCACACATTTTAAGAACATACTGCGCCGTTGTAAGCCCTTCTTTCTTTGCAGCTTCCTGTATCGCTTTTTTTTGTGTGATACTGCAACTAATGGCGAGCTGTTGCCGTCCGCCCTCGTATTTTTCTTTTCGCCCGGCGTTTTCGCGTTTTCCGCCACGACCTTTAGTTATAACTTCTTTCATAAAAACCTCACAAAAAAAAGCGGCGGTTTTTCGCTTGTAAAAACCGCCGTGAACAACTATTTTACAATCAAAAAAACAACAAACAGCACAAGAGCTGCTAGGCGAAATATATTTGATAATATATTTACAGCTTTCTTTGTAATCATTGACAAACCTCTTTTTATTATCGTAAAATGTAGAAAACAAGCAAGGTGGTGAGCCTTGCTTGTTTTCTGGGTTAATTCTGATTTACTTAAAAATCAGAGCCAGCACTGCAACTAGCAGCAAGCCGAAGTTAATGATTAGATTTGCAAGGTCAATCCAACTCGGCTTTTCTTTTTTTTCAGCCATGCTTACCTCCTCATGATTTAACAATATTATATTATTTTGATTTTGTCAAGCATTTTCAAAAAAATATTTGTTTTTTTATTTCAGTTTGTCCATTTGTTGATTAAAAACATCCTGCATCATCTGGGCGGCACGTTCTGAAGCTGGTTCAAGCCATTCTTTTTTAGGTGTGTGGGTTGACTGGTGCTTTAAGTTTAAAATGTGAGTAGATTTGAAGGAAATATTTTTCCCTGCTTTACGAAAAGAAGAAACCTTAAAGATGGAATTGTTCATGCGGATAAAACCCTGGATCTTTGCGGCGACAAAAGCACGTGCAACCAATGCGGCTTTATGGCTTGAAAAATTAGTTGAACCGCGAATTACCCTGTCTTTAATTGCGCTGTAATAATAAGACCGTCTTACCTTCTTTTCATTTGAGCCGCCACGTGCTTTTGTTGTAGGAATAACCAGATTTCCGCCGTTTTTATTGCGATGAGTTCCTCCTTGTTCCTGCCTTGCCATATACCCGGCTTTTTCCATAATACCAGTTTCACTTTTAATCTGGCTAAGGCTTTGGACGCTGTTTCCGCATGGCGTGAATCTTAATTGATTTGCAGTGAAATTATTACGCAGGGTAAATTTGTTTTCAATTTCCCTTTTTGCGTTATTCCTGGCACTTGCCGCAACGATATTCACAGTGCTTATTCCGGCTTTGATGAAGCGGCGGTGAACATCGTTTGTAACTTCCTTCATTGAATTAAATATTTTTGTAGCCATATTCTTAGGATAGCACAATTTTAAATTGTCGCTATACCAAATCCAAGTCATCAAACAATGAAGGCTGCTGATAATTTGCAAGCTCAAATTCCGAAAGCAAGGCGTTCAGTTTGCTGCTGTTTTCTATCCATGAGCGAATCCTACAGACCGCAGCGCGCTGCGCGTCTTTTTCAGTCGGATATTTTGTTTCTTTTTCGGTGGGATAATAAGAACGAATGAAACGGCGCAGTTTGCAATTTATACTGTAAACAAAACCGTTTTGCGCTGCATAAATTGTAAGTATTATTTGCGAGCCGTTTTTAGATTCATCTCTTTTTTGCACGATTGGCAAAGTTGAAACATAGGTCATTATTCCGGCTGAAACTCCAGAATCTGCATATTCAAGATTTTTGCAATGCGATATTCAAGCCGTGCGCCTTTTGAGCGTTTCCAGCCGGGAAGCATACAGATAGCATTACACCTTGCAAGAATTTTTATATCTTCTCTCATATAATCAGTATAACCCGGCATTTTGCCTATATTCACTTTGAAAGAACGTTCTAAATCTTTTGCGATTTTTACAGGATTAAATATAAAAAATCGAGCGTGTAAATGCAGCTTTAAATCTTGTTCGGCTGCCATAAAAATGTCCTGCCAATTTTTTACGCCTGTAATTCCGCCACTGATATAAATTGCAAGTGGTTCGCTGTGAGTGCATCCAATAGGTTCGCCGTTGGATAAAATCATTTTTCACCTCTATAGTTTCTTAAATTTTCAAAATGAATTTGATATACATTTAGCTTTCTTGCTGTTCGTTCAGAAATTTTATCTTTCTTTCCTATTCTAGTGATAAGGTTCCAATGATAAAAATTTCCACGCAATTCGTCATACTCCACATATATTTTATTTAGTTTGTAATACCTCACTTTTCCTCTTCCTTTTTTTTACAGTTCTGGATTTTTGAACGGTTGCCATAAACTAAAATTATGACAACTGCCATCATTAGGGCATCCTGTTTTGCTTCGACGACAATTAGAGCAATTTCGATTTTCAACCTGTTTTTTTAGTTTTGCGTTTTGCTTCAGAATGTAAGTTATTATGTTGCAAAGAGCAGCTTTCGATACGATTGTTGCTCTAGTAGCCATCACTTTTTCAATTACGCATTTTTTTTCGTCTTCAGAAATATTTGGATTTAACAAAAAACACAGGCTTGTTTTTTGGTTGACTTCTTCTCTAGTCATTTTATTTGCTCCTAAAAATTAAAATATATCCATTTCACCGTTTGAATCATCTAGGTCTGAATCCCAATCTGGTTCTTCCGGCGGCTGTGTGTAGGTTGGCGGTCGCTGCTTAAATTGTGTTGCGGGGCCGTTTGTCTGCGTTTTTTCTGCGCTATCACCAAACAAAGTGCCGTCATTCTGCTGCTGGGTTGGCGCGGTTTCATTCAAAGTTTGCAAGCCCTGTTCAGACAATTTTACATTGAAGAAAACAAGTTCCGGGTAGTTGTTTATCTTCTTCTGGCGGTAGTCAATTTCGCGATAATCACGTTTTAACAAGCGTACAAACTTATTGCGGGTCAAGGCTTCTTTGCTTTCATCTGAAAGTCCATAGTATTTCAAATAACATTCATAAGCCTTTTGAACTTCTGTATAGATTCCACCGGACAAATCAAATACCAGACAGTCATGTAAAATATACAAAAAAACATCATAATAGCAATGATAAAGTTTACTAATGTTTTAGTGCGTGTTGAATAAAATTATGTTTGTGTGCTGTGTATTCTTCCCGGCGGTCGGCATATTCTTTGTATAGCTTTGTTTTCAGATTTTCATACTCTTTTGCTACAAGCGGATGTGAATTAAGATAATCACGAAATTTTATATAGTTTCGCCATTCTGTACTTTCTGCTTTGACAACGTGAATAAAATGTGTTTGAAGTTTGCTCGTTCCGTCATAATACCCACCGCAGGCGTAGAGAAGTTGCCGAACGTCTATTGCAGTAAAATCAATTTCACCGCGCAAGATATTATCCTTATCGTCCATAGCATAACGGTAATAAAAACCGTGTCCTTCAAACTCACGGTTAAAGCATAAAATATCGGAAAAATCGGCAACAGCAACGGCAATATCAATTATCGGTTTTGTCTTTATGCTCTTTATTGAAGTACTTCCGACGTGTTCTATTTCTATTGCAACATTCCCCAAAATATCTTTGAGTATGTAAAGTTACTTTACCACGTTCTAAACCTATCATCTTTTTTTAGTATGACGTTTTAGCAATGACAAGTCAAATTTATTCCTCCCCACCACCAAAACACTTTGATTATATTTTACAAGACTTTAAATCCGGCAGATGGTATACAGTCGGTATGAAAAACGAAACACGGAAAATGTGTTATGACGAGGATTTGCAGGTCGAGGCATGTCGTTTCGAGGGAATCATGCAGCCGTTTCCTGTTCATTTCCACAGCTATTATGTCATCGGCTTTGTCGAAAGCGGCGGCCGTTATCTGACGTGCGGGAACGCCGGCTGTTCCGTCGGGGCGGGCGACGTGCTGGTGTTCAATCCGCAGGACAATCATGCCTGCACGCAAGCCGACGGCGGAACGCTTGACTACCGTTCATTCAACATCAAGCCTGAAGTAATGGGCAGGCTTGCAAAAGAAATTACAGGCCGGCAGTTCGCTGTGAGATTTCATAAGAACGTAATCCGCGATGCCGGACTGTTTTTGTCGTTGCGCAGGCTGCACGAAATGGTGATGTCCGGAAGCACAGAATTTGAAAAAAGCGAACTGCTTTTGCTTGCCGTTGAGCAGCTTATTCAGGAATGCGGCGAGCCGTTTGACAATTCCGTCGCGGAATATAACGCCGAAATCGAAAAAGCGTGTTCCTACATGCAGCAGCATTTTGCGGAACATATTTCCCTCGGCACAATATGCGAAGCAACGTCATTGAGCAAGGCGACGCTCATCCGTGCCTTTGCAAAGTCAAAAGGAATAACCCCGTACCGCTACTTGGAAAACATACGGCTCGGCGAGGCGAAGAAACGCTTGGAGCAAGGAGCGTCGCCCGCCGACGCGGCGTTCTCGACGGGATTTTCGGATCAGGCGCACTTCACCAATTTCTTCAGGAACTACATCGGCTTAACTCCGAAGCAATACAAAGACATTTTCAAATCAAAAACCTAATCGGGAGCAAACAGCAATGGAAAGCGAAAACATAAAATGCGTAATGGTGATGGACGGAACTTTGCCGCGCGGAATCATAGCGAACGCCGCCGCCATCATGGGCATCACCGTGGGCAAACTCATGCCGCAGGCGGTCGGGCGGAACGTAACGGACAAGGACGGGATCGAGCATCTGGGAATTATCGAATTTCCCGTTCCCATTCTTACGGGCAGCAAAGAATGCATAAAGGCACTGCGGCAAAAACTGTCCGGCCCGGATTTCAGCGGTATAACGACGGTCGATTTTTCCGGCCTGGCGCAGGGCTGTAAAACGTATGCGGAATATATCAGCAAAATGGCAGATACATTTGAAGGCGACCTCGCTTATTTCGGCATAGCACTGTGCGGAAACAAAAAGAAAATAAACAGGCTGACGGGCAGCCTTCCGCTGCTCGGATAATACATCGCAAATTGAGGTTCTGATATGACTATTGAGCGCATAAAGGAAAGTGAAACGGACGAAACGAGCGGAATGATTTTGCGGGCGCGAAGAAATTCTGTTTTGGCAGAATACTATCCTCCGCAGTCGGAGCATCTTACAATTACAGCGGACGAGCTTAAACGCGATATTGCGGACAAAGCGGAAAGCGGCCATTTGTACGTCGTGAAAGAAAACGGAGCGATAATCGGCTGCGGCGGCATCAGCCCGTATTCAGGGAGCCTCGCAGAAAGCCGCATACATACCATCTTTGTCGAGCCTGCGCACGAAAGGCAAGGCGTCGGCAGGCAGCTTATAGAATTTTTAGAAAATGACGAGTATGCGACGCGGGCAAGGAAAATCGTTATATATTCCGCACTATCCGCAATCCCGTTCTACCGCAAGTTAGGCTACGAGCACAAAAACGGAGAGCTGCACTTCACGGACGGAACGTTCCTTCTCGAAAAGTGCATTGGAAATTCGGCGGAAAGCTGAACGGGGAGGGGAAAAAGTACAATGACTTTGTGCGCCGCCTGCTCTGGCCGATGATAAAAACTTCCCCTATCTCCGCTCCACCGCCCTTGCCGGGCAGACTTCCGCACAGTTTCCGCACCGCAGGCAGTGTTCCTGCTGAATGAGTGCCGCACCGTCCGGCTTCCGCCCGATACAGTTCTGCGGACACACCGAAAGGCACGCACCGCAGCCCGTACATCGTTCCGTTATCCAATATCCGGCAGGCGTGTCCGTACCTCCGCCGAACGAAAACAAAAAACATTCCTTAAAATTGCACACCGCAGGAAATTTCAATTTCCGAGGATTGCAATTCCCGTGTGCGAAAGCAACTTGTTGCAACGCACACACGTAAATAAGACAGTTTCGCAAGAAACTGTCAGTTAAAGTAAGCCGTGCTATTTTAACGGCTTGCTTTAACACTCGACCGGCTTTTTGGAAAGGTCAAACCATTCGCCGCTTCCCTCGCAGATACAGAAAACCGTCAGTGCCGAACGCGACTCTTCCGTCGGATAAATTTCATACATATACGGATTTTTTTCAAGCAGCCGCCCGAGCCGATCCGTTCCGACTTCCTTCGCCACGCCCCGCACCGAAACAGCAACGCATGACATCGTGTGTCCGCCCGTAATTCCCGTAAGCGAAACGAACCCGCCCGCCGCAAGCCGCCGGTACAAACTTTTTCCGCGAGCAGTCAGAAAGTACAGCCCGCCCTCATCGCAGTCCATAATGTCAACCGCACACGTCGCCGGCCGTCCGGCCTCATCGTTCACCGCCATCACAACCGTGTGGATTTTTTCCTGCAAAAACAAAAGCACGTCGTTTCCTTCCATAAAATATATCCTCCGCGATTTTCAGTCACTCCGATTTTTTCCGGGCGGCTTGCTGCTACGCTTCCGCACCGCCCGACAAATACTTTATCCAAAAGCGGATTATTTATCTTTTCTGACTTCTTCCAGTGTTTTTATGAATGTAAAAACAGAACTGTAATTTTTTGAATTCTCTTTCTTGGATTCCATATTCGCAACCGCTTCCAGCCGCTTGTTCCACAGAGCGGATTCTTGTGCCTGTGTAAATGTTCCTTTTCTGTAGTTTTCCCAGTCAGGCATTTTTTTCAGTTCCTTTACGCACAAATCACCTGAAAGTTCTGTTTCTTCCGGCTTTTTATAATGAGAAATAAACCAAATCTCAATGCACGGATTGCTTATCAGCCGGATTCCATCGCAGTTGCCCACGTTTTCTAAAACGTCCGGCACATCTCCGTCATACAAAAGAAATGTCGTGATTGAGCTTTCAGAACCGCCGAGTTCATTTTTATACCGGTCAATGATTTTCTGAGAAATTTTACTTCCGATGATTTTAGGAACAATTTTTATCGGAAGCCTGTAATTCTGCCGCAGGAAATTCACATAGCTTTCTTCTGTTTCGCCTTCGCACAGGACAAGGAACTGCGGACGCATTTTTCTTGGATTTGATTTTCGTTCCCTCGCCATATTTATTCCCCGAGAAGATTTTTAATGGTCGAAACAGAAGAGTTGATATACGGAACGGCGTCAAATCTTCCTTGCAGATAGCATTTTTCGGCGTCCATATTCTCTCTAAAATCCTTAAAATCGAACAGAGAATAAACTTCCGTAGAGCCGTCATCCTTCTTGTTTGTAAAAAGAATCTGGTCTCTTCTCATTTTTTTTATGTCCAAAAGATTTGTGTTGTGGCTTGTAAACAAAATTTGTGCTGAGGCGGAAGCGTTCACCATATCAAGAACAAACTGTGCCAGTTCTGTATGCAAGCTGGCATCGAATTCGTCAAGGATAAGCGCCTTTCCGTTTTTGCAGACATCGAGCAGCAGAAGCAGCAGATTAAAAATTTGAATTGTTCCGGCAGACTCTTCTCCTTCAAGATGGAACTGAACGTCAGGATTTCGTTTGTGTGTCGTATAGAAATTGATTACTTCTGCAACTTGCGTAACCGTATTCGACTGAACCGGAATACCGTTTCTTGTTATATGCGGAACAACCGAAAACAGCGGCGTTCTTTCGATTCTTACATTTATGTCTGTAATATCGCTGTCCGCCATTTTCAGTGCTTTTAAAATCAACTCTTTATTCTGTCTAAAAAGTTCAACCGCGTATTTTCCCGAAAGCTGCGGCAATCCGATAAAAAGTTCCGTTCTGAAATAGTTGTAGATTTTTTTTGCCAGCTCTCTGTCCATCTGGCTCGCCCGGCTGATAAAAAGCGTGTTGCGTCCGACGCTTTGCGCAACATCCATCGGCTTTATAAAATGCCCTTCGCTGAAACTGTAGATTTCTGATTTTGAAAGCCCCGTACCTTCTTTTCTTGTAAAAATTTTCGCCTTCCGTTTTCCCGGATAGTAATATAATTCTTCGCTCAATATTTTATTTCTTGTAAGCGTAAATGAATATTCATATTCTGTGCCGTTCGCTATAAAATCGATAAAAAAAGAACTCGGTTTTTGCATATATCCGTCGAATTTAAAAGGCATAAAATTAAAAACCGCCCCTTCGTTGTTCTGATGCGAGTCAAGTATCAACTGTCTGCAAAACAGTGCCGCTTTTAATATGCTCGACTTGCCGGACGCATTCGGCCCGAAAAGCCCCTGAACTTTAAGCAAGGTTTCATCATTTGCTGAAAATATATTGTCCGTTAATTCTTTAGATTTTGCCGTGTTGATGCTGCCCGCCTTGAAATCAATGCAAACTTCATCCTTAATAGAGAAAAAATTTGAAAATCTCATTTCAACAAGCATAAACACCTCTTGTTTGTAGCATTACTACAAAAATAACAGTTTTATCGGAAATAATCAAGATTAAGAACAAAGCAGCTTGCCTCAAGACGGGGAGAAGTACGGTTTTCTTTTCCGGGCGGCTTTTTATTCCGGTCGCAACCTGCGGTTGCTCACTCCACAAAAATCAGGCTTTCCGGGGTTCCGCTGTCGCTCCAGCCGCTTCCCTCACTCGCTCACGCTCGTTCAGTCCAGTGGCAGCCTACGGCTCCCCTCCAATCCTTGCCGCAGTCCACCGTCCAACCCGCCGCGCGTCTCCCAAACCCGCAGAATCTTCCGCACGGGCAATGCCCATGCGGAAGTACCGCCCGAACCGACGCGCCTTACTCCGGAAAAAAAGCGGCGGCTGTCATTTCAAGGTAATTCTTTCCCTCATACCCGGGGAACGCCGCCTCTGCCGCCTGCACGAATTCCGCCCGGCTTTCAGTAGCCCCGGCAAGCTCCATCAGTTTTTCCACGTAGGCAATCTTCTCGCTCACCGCGTCCTGCCCTTCGACGCCAGCATGGGAAGACAGGATGAAGCGGTAGCCGCCATTCTGGTACGAGCGCAGCGTTTCAAGCAGGGACGAAGCGTCCGCCCGTGAGCCGATAATCGAATGGACATATTTTCCGAGCATGTGCGTGTAGATTGCATTCGCCGCAGGAATCGCCACATCGAACGAAGAGCCGCGGTCGAACACCACAAAATCAATCCCGGCGACTTTGTTCTTTCCGCCGTGCAGAATGTTCGCAATCCGGGCAAGCTCCTCGCCGCGGAATTCCGGGCCGTACACCTGAAACAGCTGCGCCGTAATTCCGTTCGCCGCGCCGGACTCCACCGACTTCCGCGCGCCGTCTGTTCCCCACACGCGCACATCACGCACATACGCGCCGCCCGCCGCATGGTCGCTGATGATGACGTCGTTCATCGGCTTTCCCAGCGAATCCGCATACGCCTTCCATTCCGCAAGGTTCACATCGAACGACGGAAGCTCAATTCCCACGACCGCCTTTTTTCCTTCCACAAGAAACGCAGCGTCCGCCATCGCATCCCCGGTATTGTAGGCGTGCAGACGCACCTTCCCGAAGTCGTACACCGTAACCGTTCCCGCCGAAAGCCTCTTCTCCTCGCCGGCAGGCTTCCGCCCGTCCGCAGCAAACGCCCGCACGGACACCATGCAAATCACCATCAAAAAAAACAATCTCGCCTTCATTTTTTCCTCCATAAAAGATAAATAAAAAATCAGTCAGAATTTCTGGGCGGCTTTTGCTCCGTTGCACTTCGCAAAACCAGGCTTTCGTCGCAAATCTTCGATTTGCTTACCGAGTTTTTCTCTGAAAAACTCGCGGCGTAAATTTTTCCGACTAACCGCAGCTCATCCCTGCGGTTGCTCACTCCGGGACTGCCTGCGGCAGCCGCTTCCTTAAAATCGCACGATGAAAAGAATTTCAATTTTTTCATCGTGCGATTTGTTCGCGGCAAGCAACTTGTTGCGTCGCGAACAGTGGATACATAGTTTGCTCTGCAAACTATAGTTAGAATGCGGCGCGCTATTTCAGCGACGCATTCTAACATCAATCCTTGCCGCAGTCCACCGCCCAAAGCCGTTCCGCCCGACAAAGGAACGCACGCCAAACTCGCCGCTCAGCCGTGCCGTTATTTTCCGATTACCGAAAACCGTTTTTGAACATTGTCCGCGTTCTCGATTTCGTCAATCATCGCGATTGCGTAGTCGGCATAGCTGATTTCGCTCACGCCCTTTTCGTTGACAAAATATTCTTCGCCGCCGAGAACATATTCGCCTGTCCTCGCTCCGTCCGCAACAAAATTGCCCACCGGAGAAAGGTACGTCCATTTCACATCGCCGCGAGTGCGAAGATGCTTCAACGCTTTGTCGTGAGCCGCCGCCACCGGCTTGAAAATGTCGGGGAAGTCGGGCAAATCTGCAACGACCGCAGTATGCTCAGGATTCACATACAGGCTTCCCGCACCGCCCACAACAAGCAGACGAACCGAAGTCCCGCTCAGCACATCGCACAAATGCTTTGCCGCCCGGTGAATGCCGTCCACCGTATCGGCCGTCCACGCCCCGAACGCGTCGATGACGACATCAAATCCCGCGAGATCTTCCTTCGTCAAATCGAACAAATCCTTGACAACCGTTTTCGCCTTTGCGTTGGCAACCGTCTTGCCGCCGCGGACAAAACCCGTTACCTCGTATCCGCGTGATACCGCCTCGTCCACCAAAAGTCTTCCCTGTTTTCCGGCCGCACAAATAACCGCAATCTTTTTCATTTTAAAACCTCCAAAAAGTGTTTCTAGTTATAATGTTTGTCATTACAACCAAAAACGAAACGCAATTATGTGTAATACAAATGATTACAACAAACACTTCTGCTTTCTACCGAAGCACGCCCAATCCGCCGCATGTTCCTTCCGCTGTCGTCACGCAAAGAACATTCCCGCCGTCATGTCAAGGTAGTTTTCGCCGCTGTAGCCCGGGAAGCGTCTGCCCGCTTCCGCCTTGAACTCGTCCGCCGTTTTGCAGTGCGACGCGATTTCCTTCAGCTCCTTCAGATAGGCGATTTTTGTCTCGGCGTCCTTCAAGTCCTCCGGCGTATAGTGCGACGTGAGAATCAAATCAAAGCCCTTCGCCTTGAACGACTCAAGCTGGGCGATGATTGCGTCCGCGTGTGCCGCCCCGGCGACAATCGAATGGCAGTCGTGCCCCATCATGTGCGTGTAGACCGCGTTGATTTCCGGAATCTCAATGTCGAATGCCTCCTGCGTCTTTTTGATGACAAATCCGATTCCGCCGACCTCGATTTTTCCTTCGCCGATGATGTCCGTGATTGTGCAGACCGAATTGTCGAACGCACCGCCGAACGCCGCCGCAAACTTGTCAATCAAAGCCTTTCCGCCGCCGTTTTTGGAATAGGCAGCCGCATTTTCCGTGGCATACTTCGGAACGCCGGGCAGAAACGAGCCGCCCGCACCGTGGTACGCAACGAACACGCCGGCAACGTTCATTCCGCCCAGATAGTCGGAAAGTTCCTTGATGTTGTCGAAAAAGCACGGCAGCTCAATGACAACCGCCGCTCCATTTTTCTCCACGACAAACACCTCGTCGCTGATCGGGTCGTTCGTCTTGTAGGCGTGCAGCTTCACACCGCCAAAATCAAAGACATTCACCTCGCCCTTTGCAAGCCGAACCGTCTCAAACGCATTCTTGTTCATACTGTTCCTCCAAAAGTGTTGTTTAGTTGTAATATTTATCATTACAACTAAAAATATAATACACCTTTAATGTAATGTCAATAGTTACAACTAAAATGTGAGAAAATTTTGAAGGCAAGGTGAATAGTTTTTTATTGAACAAGCGACTGCAAGTCACGTGCAAGAATTCTGCTTGAAGGATTGGCGGAAAGTCCTTTTTCAAGAACAGCACGTGCTTCTTCTGTTCTGCCGCTGTTTGCAAGCATGGCGAATTCATTGTGAACCTGCGCGTCATAGTTCCTGAGGCATTGCGCATGCAGCGTCTTAAGCCGGGAGCTTGACGGAAGAGACTGAACCGCATCCTTGCACAGCCCGGCAGCTTCCAGCCATCCGAACTCCTGTGCCGCAGCAGTTATCTTGGAATGCCATCGGACTTCAAGCAGAGAATGCACCTGCCGGTAATCTTTCGTTCCGCTCTTCATAGAAGCAAGCTTTTCCGCCAGATAGGAAATTGCGCTGTCATCGTCCATTTTGCGCGATTCGCCTTGGACAGTTGCCATGAAAATTGCCGCCTCGATGTTCTTCTGTGCCGATAGAGAAACGCTGTCTTTGCGCGGCTCGTAAAATTCCGCGGCCTCTTTATACTGACCGGCATTGCACTTCACTGCCGCAGCATTGAACAAAGCTCCGTCATACTGCTTCTGAAGCAGCTCATGTCCGTTCCAGCGGTTTGCCGCCTGCTCAAGCCAAATCACAGCATCTTCAAATTTGCTTTGCCCCTGCAAATAGGCAGAATAATTTGAGCAGACAAGAAAAAAGTCAGCGCGCGAATCGTCAGCAGTTTTGCTTTCATCTTCTTCCATAAAGCGCATCCGTACAGCCGCAAGCGGGACAGCTGTCTCATAGTCATTTCTGGTCATCGCGAGCGAGCAGCGGTTGCGTGCAATAAGTCCGGCGAGCTGCCGTCCAGAAATTTCATGCCGCCCGCTGTACTTTTTCTTCGGAACAACATAGTACGAACTGCTGCTGACAGGACGGCGTTTTCCCGGACTAAAACCCATCGGATTCGTTGTTTCCACATCGATGCGGGTACCGTTGGAAAGAACTGCTGTGCAGAACGAATGTTCTGGAGTTCTTTGCGCCGCAACAGAAATGCCCGCCGCCGTAGCAAGCGCGTAATACAGCACGCTTGACGAAACGCAGTTATATATTCCCGAGCAAAGCATTTCATCCATGCGGCTGGCATTTTCTCTGTACCGCACAAGAACCTGCTCATACATCAGCGAAAGCACTGCTTCTGCGCGCTCCTCTTCATCCAGGGACATAAACTGGCTGGAAGAAACAGCCGCCTCCAGTTTCTGGTACACGGAAAATGATTCTGAAAAGCCAGCGGAATCTTCTGTGCAGCCGGAGAACAGCAGTGCCGCACGGATCAGTTCTGAAGGGGAAAGTGATTTTGAGCTGGCAGATGAAATCTCGAATGCAGGCTCGAGCGGCGGAAACGGAACAGAACTGGCAGCCGCACACACTGCACAGCAAGCCGCGGCAAAACAGACAAACAGCCTCTTCATTAGCAAGCCTCCTATAAAAAGCCGCGCCATCTTAGCGGTTTTTATCTTACACTCCGCGCATATAATAGTGTACAGCGCGCATGATGTCCAATGCTTGTTTTTTATAAGGAAACATAGAAAAAACGCATGGAAGCTGTATTGAAGTTTTATGTTCACAGCTGATTTAAAGGAACTGAAACAGCAGCCGCATGTTCCGCGGACAAAAAAAGCCGCCGCCCGGAAGGACGGCGGCTTTCTGCCCCGCAAAAGCGTGTCAGACCTTGAACTGGTCGATCTGGCTTGTGATGCGGTAGATTGAGCCGGAAATCGAAGTCGCGATGTTCATCAGCGAATCATCGCCTTCCTCGATTGTCTTTACGCCGTTCTCAATCGCCTTGAGCGATTGGCCCACAACTTCTGATGAGTGGCGCAGCTTTTCAACGTCATCGATGATTTCTCCGCGCGCGTTGTCCACATCGTCCGACGCGTCCTTTACCTTGCCGGCGGCATCGTTCATGTAGCCGAGCGCCTCGCTGATTTGCTTGGAGCCTTCCGACTGCTCGTCCATCGAAAGCTTAATCTGGCTCACCAAATCGCCCGTGCCCTGAATTTTATCAGAGACGCGCGTGAACATCTTGTCTGAAATGTCCGATGCCTCAACGACGTTTGAAATTGAGTTGAGGATTGTCGTCAGCTGGTCGCCGATGTTCTTTGACTGCGCCGATGAATTTTCTGAGAGCTTTCTGATTTCGTCCGCGACAACCGCAAAACCTTTGCCCGCGTCTCCGGCGTGCGCCGCCTCGATTGCCGCGTTCATGGCAAGCAAACTCGTCTGGTCTGCAATCGATGAAATGACATCGTTCGCGTCGTTGAGCATCTTGGACTGCTGCTCAATCTTCTGAATCTGCTCGTTCACCTCGCGCTGGCGCAGGATTCCGTTGTGGACATCGTCCTGAAGCACGTGGAATTCCTCCGCCATCTTTTCAATGGAGCGTGAAACGGAGCCAATGTTTCCAATCATCTGCGTAACCGCGCTTGAAGCGTTCTGCATTCCGTCGTTCTGCGTTACAAGCAGCTCACGCAGCTGCTGCACGGAATTTGAAATTGCATCAACGGAGCCGGATGTATTCTTAATCAGCATATTCTGGCTATCAATTTCTGTCTCAACGCTGCGGATATTTCCGATCATCTGATCAACAAACGTTGTGTTTTCCTGCACCATCTCGCCGAGACGGTCGCCATAGCTCAGAAGGTCGCCCTTTGTCCCCTTGATTTCGCTGACGATTTTCTGGAGCTTGTCACAGAACGCATCAAATTGGATAATGAGGAATCCGATTTCATCGCGGATGAACAGCTTGCACCGCTTTGTCAGGTCGGCCTCGCCGGTAGCCATTTCCTTGAGCGAATCCGTAACATTCTTGATCCGCCACATGAGCCAGCGCACGAACATAAAGCTGACGAGCGCCAGAACAACTGCCAGAACGAGTGCGAACGGAACAATAAGCATAGTGGCTGCCTTGATGATTTCTGTAATAGACTCAAGTGATTTTGCCACAAACAGCATTCCTGTCACGTTCTTATCGTCAGCTGCAAGCGGAATGTATACGGAAACATATTTCTTTCCGGCGATTACATTCTGTCCGATAAACTGCTGTGAACGCCGCAGAACTTGGTCAACAATAGCCTGATTCGTAAGCTTCGTTCCGGTTAATTTCTTACCGTTTCCGTCAATAAGCGATGTGTCCACACGCAAATCACCGCGGAACACCGTGCATTCAGTGCCGTAGCTTTTTGCCACCTGCTCTACCAGCAGATTGTTCGTCAGGCTGTAGCCGAGGATAACGGTTCCCACAATATGTCCGTTGTCAATCATCGGAGCCGCAGCAACCATCGCATAGGGAATGTCGGAGAATTCCTCGTAAGAATACGTCTTGAATCCCGAAAGCGCCTTTTTTACTGCCGAGGAGGAAGCGACATTGACGGATTTTACCCCGTGTGTCCACACCATGTTTCCGCTTGTATCCGTGATAGCATAGAAATCCGTGTCTGTGTCAGAAAGCCGCTCTTCCATCAATTTACGGAGCGTCGCATGATCCGCGTTTTCAACGGCATTCATGATGTCTTTGTCGCGCGCGTAAATCGCGGAATAGCCGCCAATGCAGGACTTCCAGTCGTACAAGGTGCGCATTACACCGTCAGACGTGGCTTCAAGACCGTTCCGTGTGTTCAGCTCAACTTCATGCTTGAAAACAAAGAGCGAAACCGCGGACACCAGCAGACATGAAAGCAAAATAGAACCTGCAATCATGAACAAAAGCTTTGTCTGAATCTGCATGTCCTTTTTGTACGTTGTCGCAAACCTGTCTAATTCTTTTTTTTCCTTCATTTTAGAAATTCCTCTTGACTTTTACCCCCCCCCGTGCGGGGTTTTATAATTTTATAGTTATGGATATTATCTGTGCAGCAGAGCAGTGAATTCCTGCGATGTAATCTGGTAGATTTTCTTGTTCAGCTGAGGCTCAAGCTCAGGCTCAAGTCCGGGACCGTCATCAGGCTTCCGTATGAACATGAAAATTGCAGTGGAAATTCCTTCTTTTATACGCTTCATGATTAAGACAATGTCGCTTTTAAATTCAAGCCCGTTGATAGTCAGATGCGCTCCGCGGATTTTGTCGTAAATTTTCATGCCGTGGAAGTCGTCTGTGGCTGATGTGCAGCGGAAGTGTGTGATATTCACATCCTCGACTTTTTCCGATTTTTCATATCCGTTAAAGCTGAACGAAATGCGGCTCGAGCTGTCGCATAACGCGCGGATGCTGTTGCGTCTTCCTTTTGCTCCGCAGCGGTCAAGCGCAGCTTTAAGCGCCTGAAAATTTCCGTCCTTGTCCCCGGAAGAAAGAGCAATGCATCCTGCCCGGGAGCTGACATCATTTTCATAGCGGTTTCCAGACTGGCTGTTTTCCGCCTTGAACACTACGCCCACAAGCAGATTGTCGTGGCCCTGCCGGATATCCCTGATAAGCGTTGTCCAGCCGGAGCCTCCGTCGTCCGCGTCTACATTGAAAAGCAGAATTGAATCGGGAAACTGCTGGACAATTGCGGCTACATCGCTGCGCATACGGGAGCCGCCTGGAATAATGTGCGACTCATAGCCGAGCGTACAAAAATCCTCCATATACGAGGGCGGAACAAGTGTGTCGTTCGTTGCAATAAAAAAAACTTTCCTTCCGAAAATGTCAGTGTTGTTGATCATCATATCTCCCATAAAAAGTCATAGCACAATGCGACTACGGCGCAACTATAGTTTATATATTATATCACATTTTTATTAAAAATGCAACTGCTGCTGTTTTTCGCGCGTATTTTTGCGTCATTCCGATTTTTTTTGTGGCACGCGGCAGATTTTTTGAGTATCTTGATTGGGGAAGCATTCGGGACGGTTTCCGGCGGAACACGCGGGACGGAACGGGCTTTTGTTTCTGTTATTCATTCCTACAGGAGGATTTTATGAAGAGCATTACGACACTGAACTTGCAGTATGCGCACCGGTTCTACGGATTCAAGGGCGAGGCGCAGTACCTTCACGGGCACACCGGCATTCTCACAATCGAGGTTGAGGATTCCATCAACAGCGGCGTGAACATGGTCTTTCCGTGCAACGAAATCAAGAAGACGGCGTGGAACGTCCTGAAGAACTTCGACCATGCGCTCATCCTGCGCGAGGACGATCCGCTTCTTCCGGCTGTCCTTGACGTCTACGAGAAGCAGGGAATCAAAAACGGGCATCCGAACAACACGATGAAAGGCGCGGCGTTCAAGACGGAGCTTGCCACGGCGTACCCGGAGTGCCGCCTCGTCGTCACCAAAGAGACGATGACGGTGGAAGGCATGATTAAGATTGTCTACGACCTTCTGAAGGACAAGCTGAACATCGTCAAGCTGACGTTCGTTTCCGGCGACAACACCGCCTCGCAGGAATACGCGGCAGGAAAGAGCATCGAGCGCTGCCCGCTGTGCGGAATCGCTCTTGATGAGAACGGCGTCTGCCCGAAGTGCGGCTACAGGAAGCAGTAGAATTGCATATTTAATAGAAGAAAACGCGTCCGTCTGCGGAAAAAAGCGCGGGCGGGCGCGATTAGACTGCATTTTCGCGGCAGTTCTGCTGCCTGTACGGGAGGTTTGTATGGCATATTTTGACGAATCGCCGTCATGTCTGCGCGTTCCGCTTGAAGCGGCTGCGGAAGATTTTTGCAGGCAAAGCTCAGTTCCGCCGCTGATTTTTGAGCTTCCGCCGGAAGAAGGACGGAAGGCGCTTGAAGGAGCGCAGAATTCGCCTGTGTTCAAGCATCCCGCCGATGTCTCTGTGCGGGAATTTGACTGCGGGGAATGGGGAAAGATAACCGTTCATGTTGTCCGCCCAAAAAATGACGTTCCCGCAAAAGACGCGGTGTTCTATATCCACGGCGCGGGCTGGGTGTACGGAAGCTTCCGCACGCACGAAAAGCTTGTCCGGGAAATTGCCGCACGCACCAACTCGCTCGTGCTGTTCCCCGAGTACTCGCGCTCCCCGGAGGCGAAGTTCCCGGTTGCAATTGAGCAGTGCTACTGCGCGCTCTCGCACCTTGCCGAAATCCTCGGGCCGGACGCAGCAGGAATCCGCATGGAAACGCTCACCGTTGCAGGCGACAGCGTCGGCGGAAACATGGCGGCGGCAATGGCGGTTCTGGCTCACCGGCGCGGCGGGATTCCGATTCACAAGCTGCTTCTGTTCTACCCGGTTACGGACGCATCGTTTGAGACAAAATCGTACAATCAGTTTTCAGAACGCTACTACCTGACGCGAGAAGGAATGAAGTGGTTCTGGAACCAGTATACGCAGGACGAAGGCGAGCGGAACCGGCCGGAAGTTTCTCCGCTGCGTGCCGGAAAACCGGAGCTGGGACAGTTTCCGCCGGTGCTGATTATCACCGCGCAGGCAGATGTTCTCCGCGACGAGGGCGAGCAGTTCGGCGAAAAGCTTCGTGCCGCCGGAGCAGACGTTACCGCAATCCGCGTCCAGGGCGCAATCCACGACTTTGTGATGCTCAACGCGCTTGACAGGACAAACGCCTGCCGCACCGCCATGGACGCAGCAGTCTCATGGATTGTGCGCCGCAACAGCTGAAAAGCGCAGGCTGAGCAACCCCGCTACGCGTTTCGGACAACCGAAAACGGTGCGGAATGCAGCAGTTCCTCCGCAAGCTGCTTCATCCGTGCAGGCGAGCGGTAGGTCTTGCAGAACGAAAAGTCCTGCGACAGGTCGTCGATGTCTTCCATAGCGGTTTTTACGTCCAGCATCGTCTGCACGGGGATTTCTTCTGCCGAGGTAAAGTCCTGCTGCGCCGGGTTCAGCCTGCGGTTTTGAATCGCATAGTTCACGCGGTTTTTGCACCTGCATGTTCCGCCGCCGTATTCGCCGCAGTACCGCCCGAGAAAATCAGCCATCTTCTTGCGGCTGCGGGAAAGTTTCTGGCGGTACGCTTCCGCCGTCATTCCAAGGATTTCGCCAGCAATGCGGCTGTCGAGCCTGAACATCGTTCCCAAAATAAAAACGCACCTGCTTTCAACGTCAAGGCACTGGAGCATCACGTTCGTGCAAGAAAGTTTCAGTTCCTCCGCCAGAACAGATTTTTCAACGTCCTGCGACAAATCAGGCACATTCTGTATATCCGCCGTTTCAATGTCATTTCCGTAATATTCAAAACTCAGCGGAACCTTCGCAAAAAGGTGCTTTTTGTACGTCTTCAGATGATTGACCGCAATGCTGAACACCCACGTCGTGAACGCACTTTCGCCTCTGAACTGTGAAAGATGCGTAATCACTTTCAAAAGAATGTCCTGAGCAGCATCCTCCGCGTCCGCAAACGTCCCGAGCATCCGAAGCGACACATTGAACACCAAATCCTGCACCTCCGCAACAAGCGTTTCAAGCGCCGCCTTGTCCCCCGCCGCAGCGTTCTTTGCCAGCACAAGCATCTGTTCATTCGTCTTTTTCATACAATTTCCTCCACGTCTTTTTAAATGAGACACCGCTCCCGCGGATTTGTGACAGAAAATTATTCGATTTAAATCACGTTTTTTGCGGCAAGGATTGCAGCACCTGCCGCAGGCAGTCCCGGAACGAAGTGGAGGAATGAGCCGCGTAAGACGGCGAAGTGCGGAAAGCCTGATTTTTGCGTAGCAAAAAGCCGCCCTGATAACAAAAAAAACAAAACTCGGAATGGGGAAAACATCAGTTGAATTAAAAACGCAGACGCTCCGAAGGCGTAAATATTTTTCTATAATATAGCAAATCCAGCTGTCCGCCGCTCATTCGGGTTTCGGATTTTGGGCGACTTCAAATTTTTGCAGCACGGCGAGCAGTTCCTTAATCAGCTGCCTTTTTCCTATCGGAAGCCCGTAGAATATGTCTTCAAAACGGCTGCACTGTGCGGCCGTGCTTTTGCGGGAATTCTGCTCCGTTTCTCCCGTCACCAGATATTCAACAGACACATTCAGTGCCTTTGCAATTTTTACCGCAACATCGGCCGGCGGAATGGAGCCCCGCGCACCCAGATAGCCTTCGAGCGTCCGCTGCGAAATTCCTGTCCGCCCGGCAAGTTCTTTTACCTTTATATCCTGAAAATCAAGTTCCGAACGCAAAGTCTCCCGAAATATAGAATCCATAGTCAAGCAATATTACTTCATTATGCGTATAAAATTATTGACAAACCTACAAATAGCGTTTAATCTGATGAATAATACGTTGTTTGTAGTGTAAAAACAAACTTTCACGACAAACAGCACTGACTTTTTCAGGAGCATTATATGAAGCGATTTTGTACAGTTCTGTTTTCAGCGGCGGTTCTGCTTGCGGCGGTCTTGTCCGCATCGTGCAGCGACGGCGGTTCCAGTTCATCAGGAGGCGGCGACACCGCACAAGTACCTGGCGGAGGAACTGCTGCGGGTGCAGGCGAGGAAGGAGGTTCTTCTGGCTCAGGATGGGAATACATCACCGTTCCTTCTGCCCCCGAGAACGTAACGGCAACTGCATCCGGCTCATCAAGCATAACAGTTTCGTGGGACGCTGTTGACGGTGCGGACAGGTATATTGTATACTATCGGTCTTACTCGGGAACAGACGATACCTGCAAAAGAAACGGAACAGAAAAAACAAAATCAACAGAAAATACTTCCATATTGATACAGCAGCTTGAACATAAGAACTACCTTTTCTGGGTAACGGCTGAAAATTCTGCCGGAGAAAGCGAAGAGAGTATGTGGGATTATGCTATGCCAAATGGCAGTTCCGGCAGTGGAGGCTCCGGCACGACAACAACGCTTTCTGCACCGACGGGACTGTATGCAACGGCGGAATCATCTTCATCGATCAGACTGACATGGAATTCCGTCAGCGGTGCAACAAAATACTATGTTTATAAATCTCAATACGCATCGTTTGCAACATCTGACAGTTACAGCACAACATCAACTTTCATGACTGTAACAGGACTGAAAGCAAACACGAAATACTATTTCAGAGTTCAGGCTGCTAACAGTACAACAACAAGCGGTTATTCGGCATCTGATTATGCAACGACAGAGGCGGTAGCAAGTTGGAATCCGCCGACAAGATATCAAGAATTAACAAATCTCGGAGCAAATAATGCAATAATAGGAAATGTATCCGCAGGAAATGTCTACTGGTTCAGACTGTATGCTTCTCAGCCGTCATCATCGACATACACTTATACTATTTCTTTTCTTGATAAGGATGCTTCAAGTTCATATTCAAGCGATGTCGTAGCAACATACTACAATCAAAACGGAATTGTTTATGCAAGTGAGGTAGACAATGGATTGTTCGGCCGTTCGTGTTCCTATCTTCTTTCTCAATATCTTTATGTAAAGGTTGAATGCAAAAAGAGCGGAAGTTTTGCAATATATGCGGAGCGTAAAAAATAAAATAAGAAATACGATGCATCCGTATCACCACTTCCGCTCTTTTTGTAAATAACAGCAAACCGAATGCTGTCTGCAAATGCCGGATAACACTTCTGCTGTTTCGACATATTATCGGACGATTCAGCGGAACAGATTTTCTCCGTCCTCATGGCAATGTTTATTCAGACAGCAGTGCTTCGATTTTTCCGAGGATTTCTTCGTCGGCGGGGAGCCATTTGACTGTGCGTATGTCTGATTTTGAAAGCCAGCGTGCGTTTTCGTGCTCAAGGAGCGTGAGGGAGCCTGAAACAACTTCGCAGGAAAAGCACCGCATTGAAAGATGGAACGCCGGGTAGTCCCATTCGATGCGGCCGATTTCCCCGCCGACCGAAATTTCCGTCGCAAGTTCCTCGCGGATTTCGCGTTCAAGAGCCGCCTGTGCCGATTCGCCGTCCTCAATTTTTCCGCCCGGAAATTCCCACCAGTCCTTCCATTCGCCGTAGCCTCGCTGGGTGGCAAAAACGCGTTTTATGCCGTCCGCGTCCGTGCGGAAAATAACGGCCGCCGAAACAAAAATGTGCTTCCGGTTTTGATTTTCTGTACCGGGATTTTTTTGCTGAATCATTTTACCTTCCACATTTTAGTTTTCAAAATAATTATACAGATTTTCGGGAACGGGCGACATCATATCAAAGCGAATGTTCACAACCGGAACGTTTTTTCCGTCCGTATTTTTCATTGTTGTGTCTTCAGAAGAATTATACCGCAATCTGCCCATATAATAAAAGTCCGAGCCTTCATCGTCATTTTTCTTTACAAACAGCATGACCTTGATGTTATTTTCCGGCTGCAAAATAATTTGAGCAACTTCTTCCGACTGCGAAGTACGGCGGCTCCGGCTCATCCAGCTGAAGTGCGAGCTGTCAATAAATACGTCGTCATATTTTGTCGTTTCGGAAATGGAATCATCCTTGTTGTATGTGACAAAAATCGGACATGCATACTCATCATAATTTGTTTCTGTTTTGTAACCGTAAATTGTAGACGAGCAGTCGCTTTTCCAATTGAGAAGCTTGCAGACATCTTTTCTGGTGTACTTTCGATACAGCACAAGATTGTCGTCCGCCGCTATTTCATTTTCCTTTAGTGCTGCACGTTTTAATCCGTAAGAAAGGCAGTCTGAAAGTTCCGCTTTGTATTGAGCAGTTTCAAGCAGCTGCGAAAATTTTTCTGTCCGCCGAATTTTATTCTGCTGTGCATCATACAAAATGTAAGAAATGGCGCCATATTTCTTTTTGTCAGCCTGCGTATAAAAATCCGGAGAAAGCGTATTGCATATTCCGTTCAGGTCAGATGTGAAATGTGCGTTGCTTACATTGACATCATATGCTTTTAATTTCAACTTGAATTCTTCAGCCGTCACAGAGTCTTTTTCCAGAAGCATTTGCAAAATCAAAAGTTCATGCGCCCGAATTCCGCGTGCGAATTCCAATGAGACAAACTGAAGCGAGCACTTCTGTTCAGGCGAAAGTTCGTCCGGCGTTTTTTCGATTTTGCATTTGAACGCGTAGTAACTTCCCGAATAATCGATAAACAAAAGCGGGTCTATAAAGGCGTTGTTTACAAAATCCATCATCGTGGGAATTTTTCCTGCGCCAAGACGCATTTTCAGTTTTGTATATTCTTCTTTTAAAAGTTTTAACTGTGAAAAATTTGTTCTGTTAATTGAATCAAAAATTTTCTGCTTGGCAATTTCGTCAATCTGAATTGTGGAAGTTCCGGGAATTCCAGAAGAACCTTCCGAAAGCATTCTGCGTAAAGTATCTTTGTTGTAGGAGTTGTCGCCGAACAATGCAATCGGAATAAAAAAATTATTTTCGTAGTTGCCGATAAAATCGATGACGCTTACAAACTGCTTGCCGTTGTCTTTGCGCAGTCCGCGTCCGAGCTGCTGCACAAAAATAACTGCTGATTGAGTCGGACGAAGCATAACAACTTGATTTATGCACGGAATATCTAC
The DNA here is from genome assembly GCA_017935745.1 of Treponema sp. Classification (GTDB taxonomy): domain Bacteria; phylum Spirochaetota; class Spirochaetia; order Treponematales; family Treponemataceae; genus Treponema_D. The sequence continues at coordinate 187,349 of JAGBGX010000009.1, forward strand.
GCCTTCATTAAAAATATCAACACTGATTATATATTGCAGCGGGTCATCGTCGCGTTCAAGCCGTTCAATTATTTTCTCACGTTCAGAATCAGAATGTTCTCCGGTCAGATATGTCGTATGAAATCCGTCCTGATTCAATTTCCGGCTCAGTTCTTTTGCTTCGTCAACTCTGCTGCAAAAAATCAAACCTTTTACAGCGCAGTCATTCGATTTATACAATGTGATTTCTTTTTCTATGTGCTTGATTCGCTCGTCGCTTGTCAATTTTGAAAAATCGCTTTTGTCGTCTATCGTTTCTCCGTTAATGGTCAAATCGGAAAGTCCGTAATAATGAAACGGACAAAGCAGATTTTCTTCCAGCGCTTTTTGCAGGCGGATTTCATACGGAATATTGTTGTGAAACAGCTCAAAAATATCAAAGCCGTCTGTACGCTCCGGCGTCGCAGTCAGTCCGAGCAGAAATTTCGGCGTAAAGTAGCGTATGATTTTTTGATAACTTGCCGCACCCGCGTGGTGAACTTCATCGATAATAATGTAGTCGAATTGGTCTTTTTTAAAGGAAGAAAGAACGTCATCTTTTGCAAGCGTAAAAATCGAGGCGAACAAAAAATCGGCGGAAGTGTCTTTTTGCGTTCCGTTTAAAAATCCCGTTTTAATATGTGCAAGAAGCGTTTTAAAGCTTTTTTCGGACTTGTTCAAAATCATATCGCGGTGGGCGACATACAGAACTTTTTTCGGATTGACTTGCTTTACGTCAAAAATTGAAAGATACGTTTTTCCGGTTCCTGTTGCCGCAATCAAAAGCGCACGGTTTTCGTTTTTTTCACGAAGCTGTGCAAGTGCAATCATCGCTTCTTTTTGCATCGAATTCGGAATGATTTCAAGTCCGTCATCGGTTTGCTCCTCAATCCGAGCGGCTTCCAGTTCGTGCTCAAAAGAAATTTCCTTTGCAACTTCTTTCGGAACGCCTTGCAATTTTACTTTTTTCAAATGATAATCGATCGCATAATCGTCAATCCAGTCCGGCGTTACAAGTTCCGCTTCATTCCAAACCCGCTCAAATTCTTCCCGCACCGAGTATACAATCTGTCCGTCGGTACAGGACAGAAAATGGATGCTCCATTCTTGATTCTGACTTAAAGCTGACGCGGTGAGATTTGCGCTTCCGATTATTATTGAATAATAATTGCTTTGACGGAAAATATATCCTTTCGGATGAAAACCGCCTTGTGTGTACGCACGGACTTCGATGTTCGAAAATTCGAGCAGTTTTGAAAGGCTTCCCGGCGATGTGAAATTCAGATAATTTGTCGTAAGAATTCTGCCTTTGACATTGTGGCGGCAAAGATATTCAAGTGTTTGCATAATGCAGGCAAGCCCTGCGTCGTTGATAAATGCAACGGAAAAGTCAAACGATTCGCACGTGAAAAGCTCTCTTTCCAACGCGCTCAGAATTTTTTTGTGCTTGGAATTGTCGTTCACAAGAAGCGAGGGTAAAAGTCCGTTTTCAGCGCCAGCGTTCCGCGAAATAAAACCTGCACGAAGACTTTCCAAAAGCTTGCTGGAATCAAATGCGTTCATAAGACAGATTTCCTAGAAAAAGCCATAAAACGGAAAGCACTTTAAACGGTCGTTTTGGGTGGCGCTTTTTATATCCGTAGCGTTTGTTTTTTCTGATTGTTCCATAGGTTCTCTTTAAAACTTCATTATATCGGAAAAAGTGCCGTTTGGCAAACTGAACGCATCACATGTTGTACAGAACCAATTATCGCGCCAGACAAGATACTCTTTGATTTGGGAAAGCATAACCGAACTATCCGAGCAGTTCCATCAGCTTTTTCGAGATTCCCTGTTGCGATATTCCTGTTTTATGAAGATACGTTTTACTTCGGCGCATTTGTCATCATACTTTTTGAAGGCGGCGCACCCCACCGGAATGTCGCCGTCGTATGCTATGACAACATCGTGAATGTCGTCGAGCCGATTGTACGGAACATATTCCGCCCGGTTTTCCTCGCCGCCGGCACATTCGTTGAGAAATGCATCCAATTCGCGGCACAGTGCGATAAAGTCATGGCTGCTGCCGTCGGTATATTCAAATCTCATTCCTGCCTGTTCTCCGTGGCCTTATGATTGGCTGTGGTCCGGTGCTGATTTTTCAGCCTTGAGAAACACGCCGCTTCCTTTTCTGTAAACCTGCACCGATTTAAATCCGCAACTGCAAAAGATTTTTCGCAACTCTTTCGGGCTGTACACTCTTACGTCTCCGCGTTTTGAAATAGACCCTTACTTTTTCAATAGACATCTGATTTCCTCCGAGGTATAAGATGCTGCGGCGGAACGATGCAATCACATTCCGTTGCCGTTCCGTCCGTTCGTTTGGACTGTCCCGTTCAATAAAGATACTATCCTTTTTTGTGTCCATAGTGCATTTGGAAAAATTGAAAATTCTTCTTTGTGCTTCCGTATAATCCGCACGGGCTTATCTCTGGAGTTGTCATAGACGTGTAAAATATCGCACAATTCAACCAATTTTTTTATGTTAGAAAGCGAGCCGTAATATCTGCTTATTATTTTATCCTTTGGAACCGCGTGTCCACCGGAGAAAACCCGTGCATTGACTCGCTCCACATTTATGTTTGGATTTTCGGTGAGAACAAAAATACATTTTATAAAATAGCCGCTTTCTTTTGCCTTTTCCAAAATATGTATTTTATATTGAGAAGATAAAACTGTTTCAAAAGAAAAATCTTCCTTATTTTCTATTGATTTATAACGCTTTTCATCCACAAATCGTGCGGCTTCAATTATTGACATACCGGTTGCTGTCGCTACATCATCGGCGTTTGTATATATTCCGACAGTTTCAAAATAATGCGTAATAGTGCTTTTGCCGGAGCCGTTCGGTCCTGCAATCACGAGAACCATTGGTTTTCGAGCTGTTCCGTTCATTATTGTTCCAAAACGGCTGTTTTAGCTGACGAATCATACCGTGCAATCGGCTTGTTGCAGATTCTGGCCTTTTTAATAGCAGCTTTTACAGCACTTTCCGCCCGCCTGTCCATCTCAATATCATTTGCAGAAAGCACTTTTTTTTTCGATTTTGAATCAACGACAGTAACTAGCGTGTCAACAGTTCCTATTTTTACGGTTATTTCTTTCATCTGTTTCCTCTGCTTTTTCCACGGTGAAAGTATATCATACTGACAAAAAATTGTCCAAAACAGTTCTCCAAAAGTCAGGACTGGCAAGCAGTAAAATATAATTCCCCACAAAAAAAGGTTTTCAACCATCTGTTATAATGGAAATTGCAACACCAAAAAACAGAAGGAAGAAAACCCATGGAGACTATAGCACGAAAGGAGAGAAAAGAAAACAGCTGCTTCAACCGGAACAAACGAATGCTCCTTGAAGGATACCTTTTCGGCAGGACAGGATTTCCGAAAATCACCCGCAGGACTGAGCTTGCACAAATACTCAGCTGCGACAGAAAGACAATCTACAACGAAATAAGACGCGGAACAGTCGGACACACGAGAAACGACCTTAGTATCGTGTTTGAGTACAACGCCGAGTATGCGCAGAACACCGCAGACGAACGGAACGCCGGCCGCGGAAGCGTGCCGAAAATCATGCCCGACACGGCCTTGGCACGGGAGCTGAAAAGGCTCATCGCTGACGAAAACTACAGCCCCTACGCCGCTGTCGCCGAGCTGAACGCAAAAGGCTGGCCGAGCAGCACGCGGGCGTCGGAGAAAACAGTCTACAACTGGGTGAACGGAGGGCTGATATGCGGCATCTTGCGGACCGACCTGCCGAACAAAGGCATAAAATACCGCGGGAAAGCCCCGGCAAGGCGGTACAGCAGGGCGGAATGCGCCGGACACAGCATCGACAGCCGTCCGAAGGAAGCCGATGACAGGAAAACCTTCGGACACTGGGAGCTTGACACGGTAAAGGGCGGAAAAGACGCATCAACGGAATGCCTTCTTACGATGACGGAGCGGAAGAGCCGCACCGAGATTGCACGGAAAATGCCGGACGCCAAAGGAAAAAGCACCGTGGAGGTCCTTGATGAGATTGAGCGGAAAATCGGAAGCGACGAGTTCCGCAGAGTCTTCAGAACCATGACCTGCGACGGCGGAAGTGAGTTCATGGACATCGAGGGCATCGAGAGAAGCTGCATTGACGGCAGGCCGAGGACGAGGCTTTATTTTGCCCATCCGTATACAGCCTGCGAGCGCGGCACGAACGAGAACCACAACAGGATGCTCAGGCGGTTCTTTCCGAAAGGCTGCGACTTCTCAAAAATCACCGACGAGGAAGTCGCACGGGCAGAATTCTGGATGAACAGCTATCCCAGACGAATTCACGGCGGGAGAACCCCTGCCATGATATACAAAAACTGCTGCAATTTTTAACAGAAATGCGGGGAATTAATCTTTACAAGTTACGCAAAAGTCAGGGCTTCAGCACGAATTTGTAAACGTTCCTAAAAATTGCACACCGCAGGAAATTTCAATTTCCTGCGGTGTGCAATTCCGTCCGCGCGAGCAACTTGTTGTGTCGCATATACAAAATTGAGATAATCCTTGTAAATATTACAATTGAATGATAAAACGACACTTAAAGGAGCGTAAGATAAAAACTGCTAAAATAAGACGCAAATCTTGCGATTTGCTAATGAGAATTTGCTTGCAGCAAATTCTCACGTCAGCGTTTTTATTCACAAGTTCGCATCGCGAACTTTTTTATCGAAGGCGTTTCCTCATTGCATTGCGGAAACGCATAAAAAGTCAAATCGGAAATTGACATTTCCTCAGTGACTTTTTACGGGAGCGTTAAAATGGAACCAAGCAAAGATGAAAATTTAGACAAAGGGCTGGAAAAGGAAGTAACCGGATATAACGGTAGAAAATACACACTTTATGAACTTAGAAATTCTGCAAACAACTTTACAATTAACGATGATTGGGAATATAGAAAATGTACGAAAGAAAAATATTCAAAAGTATATAATTGCCAAGAAGAAACTGTTCCTGCTGGCATTTTAAAAGAAGTGTACGGTCTTGATGAATCGTTTGAAGAAAAATGGCTCAAGGATGAGGTTAGAAAGGGCTATGAGGCGAGCAATTTAGGTCGTGTGAAATACAATGGCAAACTTATTTTACAGGATGATGAAAACCATAATGGTAAATTGCGATTAACAACTTTTATTGACGGAGAGGAAGCTCCGAATGTAACAGAACCTGTTTATCGATTCGTTGCAGAAACATTTTACGGAAACTCAACCGGTCATGTTCATCACATCAACAATAACGGCTATGATTGCAGACCCGACAATCTTATTTTACTTTCCAGAGAGGAACATTCAAAAGCACACGGCTATCATATCGGCAATGAAAAATAAAGTGTAACTCAAAGAAATTTCAATTTATGGAAAATGTCGCCGGAATTTGCTTTCGGTGAATATCATGCTGAGCGTCATAGGTAAGCCTGCTTAATTTCAGTATCTCGTGCAAGCCTTAGGTTGCGACCGGAACAAAAAGCCGCCCCGCAGGGATTGCTCCTCCGCGCGAATGCATAAAAAATCGCAGGAAACCTTCCGTCCCACCTCTTGACAAAATAATTCTATCTCGTACAATTAAAAACGCTCACAACAAAATCGGACGGCGGTTTTCCGCCAGACAAGGCTTGCGCGCCGAACAGGGAAGGCGCGCGCCGGAGGGCATCTTAATTTACACTTTGTAAGTTAGGCCAGAGAAGATTATTGCATTGCAATGTTCTTCTCTGGCTTTTTTGTTTTAAACGTTCCTTGTGATTCAGCAGCGAGAAAATCTTCAGATTTTGGAACTGCTGAATTAGTTCGCGTGAGCGAACACATAAATAACGCAGTTTGTGAAGCAAACTGAAGGTAAAGTCAGCCGTGCTATTTGAGCGGCTGACTTTAAACCTTGAGTTTACGGAGGAAAATGAATGAAACGAATCATCACAGTAAGCCGCGAATTCGGAAGCGGCGGCCATGCCGTTGCCCAAATCATGGGAGAACTGCTCGGCGTTCCTGTGTACGACAAGGAAATCATCGAGCGGTCGGCGGAAGAGTCCGGGCTTTCGCCTGAGTTCATTTCAAGGAACGAGCAGAACCTTTCTTCCGAATGGCTGTACTCGGTCGGGCTTGGCTCCCGCTACGCAAGCCCCTCGCTGCTCACGTTTGCCGACACGGTGTTCCTTGCCCAGCGGAAAGCGATTGTCGGCTTCGCGCAAAACGGAAGCTGCATCATCGTCGGAAGGTGCGCGGACCACATCCTCACCCACTGCGAGGAAATCAGCGCGTCCGATGTGCTCAACATCTTCGTCTTTGCGCCGGCCGCATTCAAGGCAGACTGGGCGGTCCGGGAGCGCGGCTTCAGTCCGAAAACGGCGGAGCGGGACATCCGCATCATCGACAAGAAACGGGCGAATCACTACAGCACATTCACGGAGCAGACATGGGGCGAGCGCGAAAACTACAATCTGCTTGTGGACAGCTCGGTTCTGGGAATCGAAGGCACCGCGCAGTCGCTCGTGGAATTTATAAGGAAGACGAAATAGCAGATAGCAAAATGGAATGTTTAACGTTTGCGTCAAAATGCTGCCGCAAACGTTAACTCGAGTTTTCTTGCGAAAACTCGCTTATTGGACTGTCCGCATCGCAACACGCTGCTCATGCGGACGGAATTGCACGCCTCGGAAGTTGTTCTCGCAACGAGCCGTAAGGCGAAGTTTCCAGCGAACTTCCTGCGGTGTGCAATTTTAAGGAGCAAACCGTGTTACAACAGACAATTGCCGAGCTTGGAGCGATTCTTGAGACGCAGGACAGGCGGATTGCCCGGCTTGCATCCGGGTCGAACGTGCTGCATCAGGCGAACGCGGTCATCGCGGACATTTCGGCGCAGACCAACATCCTTGCGATAAACGCCGCGATTGAGGCAAGCCACGCCGGAACTGCCGGAAGCGGATTCGCCATAGTTGCCCGGGAAATCAGAAAGCTCTCGGACGATTCGGCACGCCAGGTGAAGCTCGTCGAATCGCAGCTCAAGGAGCTGATCAGCGGCATAGCGCAGCTTGCGTCCGACACGGAAAAATCGCGCGGGCTGTTCATGACGGTCGCAGACGAAATCGGGCTTTCAGAATAAAGCGCGGGCTGCAATTGGCGGCGACAATCGGCCGCGGACTTTTTTATGGAGGAATGAAACATGCAGGAATCAAAACTACGGAGCGTCATAAAATACGTTGTTCCCACGATGATGGGAAGCGTATGCTTTTTTATGTTCACGATTATCGACGGAATCTTCGTCGGGCGCGGAGTCGGCGCATACGGGCTTGGCGCGGTGAACCTCACAATGCCGTTCGTCATGATTGTGAACGCGCTCTTCATGCTTTTCACGGCAGGCGGCGTCACCATAGTCGCCGTGCAGTTCGGCAAGGGCGACAAGAACGGCGCGGACGAGACGTACTTCCAGATGACGCACGACTACCTTTTCTGGTACTCGGTTTTCATCATTCCGTCGGGACTTTCAACCGCCCTCCAGGGATTTGTCAGGAACGACGGCGAGCCGGTGCTTGTGAGCGCGGCAATCATCGCAGGAACGCTTCTCAACATTTTCGGCGACTGGCTCTGCATCTTCCCGCTCAAAATGGGACTGGCCGGCGCGGCGATTGCAACCGGCGTCTCGCAGACAGCAACGCTTGTGATTCTCCTGTTTTACTTCGCACGAAAGGACGCGAACCTTCATCTGTTCAGGCGGCAGAAAGAACATTCAGAAGAACAGGGCGTTCGCCGCAGCCTGCGGCCGCGGCGCCGGGCTTTGCGTGGTTCCGCTTCCGCTCCATTGGACGCAGCACGCTGCTTACCAACGGCTACGCCGCCACTCCAATCCCTAACGCAGAAAGAATCCGTGCGCGGGCCGGAATTCAGTTCCGAAACCGGCGGAGCAGTTCCTGCCAAAAGACGGCTTCTCAACTGGAGCCTCATTGCGGAAATCCTTTTGCGCGGGCTTCCCGAGTGCATCTCAAAGTTCACCGCCCCGATGACGACGTTCTGCCTGAACTACGTCCTCATCCGCAGAATCGGGACAATCGGCATAAACGCGTATTCGGTCATTTCGTACGTCGCGTCGTTTGCGGTCGCGGTTTTCTTCGGAACGGCGGAAGGGCTTCAGCCGCTGTTCGGGCATTGCTACGGCTCGAAAAACGTAAAAAGCCTGCACTATTATTTTAAGGCCGGAATGGTCATCAACGTGCTGGGCGCAGTGATAATTGAAGGACTTCTGTTCGTCATCGGCGAAAGCGTCTGCCGCCTTTTCGGAATTGACGGCGAGACGCTTCTGTACACGGTGCAGGTGATGCGGTTCTATTCAGTCGGCTACATCGCAGTCGCCGTAACGACAATCGTAAGCGCGTACCTGTACTCCACGACCAGAACCGCCCAGGCCGTCATCCTGAACGCAGTGCGCAGCTTTGCCGTGAACGTCCTGGTGATACTGCTGTTCCCGGTCGTCTTCGGCAACGGAATCATCTGGTGGACGTTCCTGATTTACGAAACCATAATGGCGGCCATCTCGCTGCTGATGCTCAAAAGCGTTGAGTGAGGAATGGGGCGTGGGAAGAGCAGGCGTTTGAAGTGCGGCATTCTTATCTGCAAGCGGGAATTTGAAAATACGCTTTTCGTGTCATTTTTAACACGCAAGTTTATTCGGACGGAGGGTTTCATCCCTGCGGGGCTGCAAGCAGTACCCCGGCTCTTGGGCCGTATGAAGGGGATGAAACCCGACTGCAATACCTCGGGGTTCGTTCATTGCGTGTGTTGCACTTTATAAACTTGAATTCAGCGTTCTAAAAGATTTTATTACAACGTATCAAGTTTTGGAACTTAAAAAGCAATTACAATTTTCTTGTATCTCCCACAAACCCGCTTGACACTTTTATTAAACTATGTTAAATTATCAGTGTTCAGTAAAAATCACTAGGAGCGAAGAGAAACGAAAATGAGCGTTCTGATTATAAACGGTTCGCCGCGCGCGGACGGAACTGTCGCGCGGATTCTGCACATCATTGAGGCGGAGACGGAAAGACGCGGCTGCACGGCGTCGTTCATCGATGCTGCGTCGCTTTCGTTCGCGTCCTGCACTGGCTGCATGGCGTGCCGGAGCAAGGGAGCGTGCGTTCTTCCGCATGACGACGCGCACGACATCGCGGAGCAAGTCCGGCAGTGCGATGCAATCGCTGTCGGAACGCCTGTCTACTGGGGCGGCATGAGCGGCGACCTCAAGCGGCTGTTTGACCGGCTCGTGTACGTGCTGATGGACGAAAGCCCGCTCGGCATTCCCGTTCCGCTTCATAAGGGAAAGCGCGCTGTCATTGCCGCCGCCTGCACCACGCCGTTTCCGTTCAACGTCATCTGCGGGCAGACGAGCGGAGCGTTCGGCGCGCTGCGGGAAATCCTTTCAAGTGCGGGCTTTGCGGTGAAGCGGCGCATTGCCGTTCCCGGAACAAAGGGCGCGGACAAGCTGACGCTCCACCGGGAGCGCCAGGCGAAAAAATGCGCGGAAGCGCTTGCAGCGAAAGCAGGAGTCCGGCGGTTTGGATTTTGCGGAAGGAAAATGCGGTAGGGATTGGAGCACCTGCCGTAGGCAGTCCCGGAGCGAAGCGGAGGGATGAGCCGCGTAAGACGGCGAAGTGCGCAAAGCCCGACCCGGAACGACGCTTGCGGAGTGCAGGGGACCGCCCTGATAATAAAATATAAAACGTGAATTTCTGTTTATTTTTATAGGAGGTTGAAAATGAAGAAGTGTGTTTTGGTTGCGATGGTTTTGGCGTTTGTGGCGGAAAGTTTTGCGCAGGACGGGCGCGTGCTTGTGGCGTATTTCAGCAAGGGCGGAAACACGGAGAAGGTGGCGCAGGAGATTGCGGCAGAGACGGGCGGAACGCTTGCGCGGATTTTTGCCCGGGAGCCGTATCCTGCCGAAAAGCAGGCGAACATGGAGCGCGCGAAGGACGAGTACAGGCTTGGCGCGCGTCCCGAAATTGAGTGCGAGGCGGCGGACGTTTCCGGCTATGATGTGGTTTTCATCGGCTATCCGCTGTGGTGCGGACACGCTCCCGCCCCGGTTCTCACGTTCCTTGAGGCTCACGATTTTTCCGGCAAGACGGTTGTGCCGTTCGTAACATACGGCGGAAGTCCGTTTGCCCGCGGAACAGAAGAGGTCCGCAAAAGCGCGCCGAACGCCGCGTTCGGCAAGACAATTGCCGTGCGGGCATCGCGCGTACCGCAGTGTGCTGGAAAAGTGCGGAGCGCGGCACGGAATGCGGTGGACGATGCGCGAAAATAATGAGACGGCGCGTGAGTTTCAGCCGGAGCGGTTCGCCTGCATACTGACTTTCTACGGTTATTGCAGCTTTAGACGATCTGAATATCGTAGCGGTTGATATTCAGATTCGATTCCATGCCATGAATTGTATCAACATAAATGCCGCCGTTAGCAAGAATTGTTTTATTGCTGCCGCTGTTTATATCACGGCATACAATCCGCACCCGATTAAGCCCGAATGCTTTCGCTTTCTGCAAGCCAAGCCGAAGCTGCTCTTTTGCGTATCCTTTGCCGCGCTCACTGGGACGGACTGAGTAGCCGAAGTTTGAAGCAAATTCTGTATCGTCATCATCATATTCAAGCTTGTGACGAAAAACAATAAAACCGACAATCTTCCTGTCATTTTCACGGATTGACATGTACCAAGTCAGTTTGCCTGACATGTCATTACAAAACTGAATCCAGTCAAGTACATTTTTGTATTCCAGTCCGTCCCCATACTTTTCAAGATAATCCATACCTGGAATTCTGGCAGGATCGTAGGTAACCCGAATTCGGTCAGCAGGAAATTCCGCCCTATATTCTGCAATCTTCTCCGCATACTCGGCGGATACCTTGATGAGCTTGATTTGATCCATTATATTTATTCCTCCCCTGCATCCTGATTTGTATCACTAATAGTTACAATTAAACAGTATATCACATCGCTTAGCAAAAATCATCGGAAACCTCTGCGCCAGTCCATTTCCTGCAATAGTGTGAAGTATTTTTCCGCGCGCATTCACCTTATCCGCTGTCTGTTTCCGTGGAAGAACGAACTGCTCGCTCCGAAAATCAAGCAAGAACGTTTTTTTTCCGCACTATCTTCTGTTCCTTTTTGCTGATTTCCTGTACACTGAAAAACGTTCCGGTCGGATGCAACGTTTTACGGGCCGGGCGTTTTGAGACTGTATGAAACGGCTGCTTTTTTCTTTCTGCCTGATTTTTTTCCGCTTTGTTCTCGGCTGCGAGCCGCGCCTTGAGGCGTACCTTGCGAACGACCGCGAGCTGAAGCGTCTTGCGCTGGAAGTCCAGAAAATGCAGCTTGCCTCCAAAAAAACTTCTATAAATAACGGAATCAACGTGCGGCTTTCGACGGGGCGGACGGTCTTCCGGTTTTCGGACGGCGGCACGGACATTTCGTTCGAGCCTTCGATGACGGCTTCTGTTCCGCAGGCGCAGAACCTTTCGTTTACGGTTTCCACGGAGCGCGAGTCCGAGGACGGCGTTATCAGGACGCAGAACACGTCGCTTTCGCTTTCCGCCGATATCATTTCCGGGAACGCGCTCAAGCGCAAGGCGGAGCTTCTGGCTGCGGAGCGTTCCTTGCTTGAGGCGAAGCGCGCGCTCCAGAACCGGGCGGTGCAGGCGGAGACGGAATTTTATTCCGAGCTGAAGGAGCTGTTCAGCACGGCAAGCGACCTGCTTTCGGCGCGGCAGGATTTATATGAAAAGGAAATTGCGCTTGCGGAAATCAAGGCGAAGGGCTACGCCGCTTCCTCTTCAAAATACCGACTTGCGGAAATGGACGTGATGCAGGACACGTACACCGTGGACACAAAGGCGCGCGAGCTTGAGCACGGCTGCGCAGTTTTTGCGGAAAAATGCGGAACGAGCTTTGAGCCGGGCGAAGATCCGTTCGCCTTTCTTCCGTCTGAAATTCCTGAGGCGCAGCTTGTTGACATCGCATCGTTTCCGGCGGAACTGTACGCGAAAATCGAAGAGGCCGAGTGGACGCACACAATCAATTCGCTTTCCCGCAGTGCCGACAAGGAATTCACGCTTTCGGCAAACGGCGGCTACACGTTCAAGAATTCCTACACCGGCTCGGATTCCGCGGACATCGGGCTTTCCTCATCATGGCGCGGACTTTCGCTCGGCACGGGCGTTTCGATTCCGGTGAATGCTGACGCGGCGCATCCGGCGTACACCGTTTCCGCCACGTTCAATCCGGCTGAATTCCGTCTCGCTTCAATTGAAAAAAAGACGGACGCGCTCACCGACAGTCAGGAGCTGATTGCGATTGAAGCCGCGTGGGAGGACTACAGCACGTCCGTCATCGACCAGCAGACATCGCGCGCCGACATCGAGTGGGACCGCGGACGCAGCCGGAGCGCCTACGAGCTGTACCGTTCGCTTGAGGCCGACATGAAGCAGTCGTTCGAGGCGGGCATCATCACGCAGACGGAATACCTTTCCGCGCAGGCGAACCGCGAGCTGTACCGCATCAGGCTTTTGATGAACGGAATGGACGCAATCATCTACAACAACACGACGAATCTTTTGTTCTGCCGCGACAGTGAAATGCAGGAGTGAATTGCATGGCGAAAAAATCATTTGGAAAGCTGAAAATCATCCTGATTGTCCTGTGCGCTGTCTGCGCCGGAGCGTTTCTGCTCGTCCTTGCGCGGAAGAAACTTGCGCCGCGCCAGCAGGAAGGAGCTGTCTACACGGTGCGCGCGGAAACGTACGAAAACGCGATTGAAATTGCGGGAACCGTTTCGGCGGCGCAGGAGCAGAGCCTTCAGGCGCTCGGAACGGGAACGGTTATCGGCGTGTACGCGAAGCAGGGCGACCGGCTCAAAAAAGGCGACCTGATTGTGCAGCTTGACTCGTCGGAGCAGGAGTACAACCTTGCGAACCTCGACTACCAGATGGCGTCGGCGCGGGTAACCGGCTCGGCGCGCGAAATCGAGCTGATGGAAACGCAGCGGCTTTCGCTCCTTCAGAAAATCGCCGACCGGCGGATTATCGCGACGTTCGACGGAATCATGGCGGAGCTTGACGTGGACGCGGGCGACTCGCTTGAGGCGAAGGATTCCATCGGCACACTCGTGAACGTGGACTATCTGATTGCGGAAGTCGAAATTCCCGAGACCGACATCCAGAAGTTGCGCGAAAACCAGCGCGTGGACTTCACCTTTCCGGCGTATGACGGCGAAGTGCAGGGCTACGTGTGGAGCTGGCCCGCCATCGGAACAGTGACAACGCGCGGCGCGACCGTCGTCAAGGCGAAAATCAGAATCGACGATTATCCTGCGGTCATCCTGCCGAACTTTTCGTTTACGGGGCGGATTCAGATTACGGAGCCGGTCACAAACATCATCGTGGAACGCTGGGCGGTCGGCTACGAGGACGGGCAGGCGTTCGTGGAATTCGTCGGCAGGAAGGGCAAAGTGTACGTGCAGGCCGAGCCTTACGGCGAAGAGTACGTGAAGATTCTGGACGGACTTTCCGGCGGCGAAATCCTCAGGGAACAGGCCGTGCCTCCTCCGTCCGGCATGAACAGAATGCGCGGCGGCTCCGGCAGAATGCGCGTGCGGTGATTCCTATGAACGAGGCACCTTCCAATCCTGCGGACAGCGGCATCATCATCCGCATGGAGCGCGTCACAAAAACCTACTCGATGGGCGAGAACGAAGTCCATGCGCTGCGCGGAATCAGCTTCTGCGTGAGGCGCGGGGAATTCGTTTCGATTATGGGACCGTCCGGCTCCGGCAAGTCCACGTGCATGAACATGATCGGCTGCCTCGACCGTCCGAGCGGCGGAACGGTGGAAATCGGCGGAAGGGAGACGGCGAAGATGAACGAAAACGAGCTTGCCGCGCTCCGAAACCGCACCGTCGGCTTTGTCTTCCAGCAGTACCATCTGCTTCCCACGATGACGGTGCTTGAAAACGTCATGCTTCCGCTGCGCTACCAGGGAGTCAGCCGGGCGGAGCGCGCGCGCAGGGCTTCCGAGGCGCTTGGGACGGTGGGGCTTTCCGACCGGCAGAACCACCGCCCGCACGAGCTTTCCGGCGGACAGAAGCAGCGCGCCGCAATTGCCCGCGCCGTCGTGACACAGCCCGCCATCATTCTTGCCGATGAGCCGACCGGCGCACTCGACAGCAGCACGGGACGGCAGGTTCTTGAACTGTTCCGCAGCATCAACTTAGGCGGCACCACAATCGTGATTGTGACGCACGACCCGGGAATCGGGGAGAGCGCGGACCGCTGCATCAGGATTTTCGACGGAATGATTCAGTCGGACACGCTGCTTTCTTCCGTCCGTCCTGAAAAAACGTCAGGCGGAACAGGAGGCGCGGATGCTTGAGGACTTTTTGAACGCGCTCCAGAATTTCAAGCGGAACAGAATGCGCACGTTCCTGTCGCTGCTCGGCGTGATTATCGGCGTGACATCGGTCATCGTCATCACGAGCATGGGCAGAAGCTCCACGGAGAAAGTCAAAGAGACGTTCGGTTCGTCCGGGCTTGACATGGTTTCCGTGAATCCGGGCTTCATGCGGCGCAGACGGGACGCAGTTCAGATTCAGTTCAACGAAAGTTTCCGCGCCCGGCTGTTCGGCGACATCGGCGGAATCAAAAAAATCTGGTTCAAGAATTCGATGAACGCGACAATTTCCTACGGCGAGACGAGCGTCAACTGCGAATGTTCCGCCATTGAGACGGGCTATCTTGAGTCCTACGGAATCGAGCGGGAGTCCGGGCGGATGCTCAATGTCTCCGAAAATCAAGAAGGCTTGCAGCGCACCGTCCTCGGAAGCCAGATTGCGTCGCTTCTGTTTCCGGCGGGCGACGGCGTAGGAAAGACGGTGCTTGTGACGAGCGACGGAATTTCGTTCGCGTTTGAAGTCGTGGGCGTGCTGAAGGAGCAGAATTCGGGCATCGAGCCGAGCACGAGCGTCGCCTACATTCCGCGCGGCTTCTACGCCAAAAAAATTGTCCCGAACCCCGAAGCGTCCGTCATCATGGTGCAGGCGGTTTCCGCCGAAAGGGCGACCGCGCTTGCGGACAGCATCCAGTCGTACTGCACGGAGCTGACCGGCACGGAATATTCGGTGAACGTGATGTCGATGCAGACAATCATCGAGCAGGTCGATTCGATTACGACGACGATGAGCATCATGCTTTCCGCGATTGCGGCGATTTCGCTTCTGGTGGGCGGTATCGGAATCATGAACATCATGATTGTGACGGTGACTGAGCGGCGTCAGGAAATCGGCATCCGCAAGGCGCTCGGCGCGCGCCCGTCCGACATCAGGCGGCAGTTCCTCGTGGAGTCGGCGGCAATCACGCTCATCGGCGGAACCGCAGGAATCGCGTGCGGAATCATCGTGAGCATCGCCGTGGAATTCGTGCGCTCGCTCTCATACATTATCAGCTGGAAGGCGTGCGCCGTCGCGTTTGTGTTCTCCGTCTTTGTCGGCATCTTTTTCGGACTGAACCCCGCCGCCCGCGCCGCAAAACTCGACCCCGTGCTCGCGCTTTCCGGGGAGTGAATGCGCGGCGGCGCGGTAAATACATTTGAAACGTTGCTTGAAGCAGATATAATAGGCGCAGTATACTGCCTGCAGCAGTGAAAACCGGGCTGTGTGGAGGAAACAGAAAAATCGAAATGCGAAAGGAAGCACAAAATGGTATTGACATACAGAAAAGCCGCCAAATCGGACGCAAACCTGCTGATTGACATATATAATGCTTCATTTTATGAGGATTACATTCACTACGGCGAATGTCCCGGGTATGGCAAAACAAAGGAGCAGATGGAATCGTCCGTCCGTGCATCTTCAAAATATATTGTCAGCAAGGACGGCATTCCTGTCGGAGTGATTTCCTTTGAAACCAAAGGAAGCGGAATCTATCACATTGGCTGCTTGTGTGTCATTCCGGCATATCAGCGGCAGGGAATAGGCTCGCGGGCATTCCGCTATATGCTGTCAGTCTGTCCCGACTGGAAGCACATTACAGTGGCGACTCCTTCGGACAAGGAGAAGAACCTGAAATTCTATACCGAAAAATGCGGATTCAGTATTGCCGGTAAAGAAATGGACGGAACTGTTGAAGTTGCTACGCTCGTTATGGAACGGAATGTTCCTCATTGATTTTTTATGGTAAAAAAAATGAACATCATCATTAGAAACGAAATTCCTTCTGACTATAAGAAAACGGAGTACATGACGCTGCGCTCATTCTGGAATCTGCACGGACCGGGGTGCAACGAGCATTATCTGGTGCGTATTCTGAGGGAATCAGAAGCGTATCTGCCGCAGCTCAGCCGCGTTGCAGAATGTGACGGGCAGATTGTCGGTGCAATTTTTTATTCCAAGGCGAAAGTCGTTGACAGCCGCTCAGGGCGGACACACGAAGTAATTACGTTCGGTCCGCTGTGCGTGGAGCCGTTGCTGCGTGACAGGGGAATCGGCGCGCGGCTTTTGAAAGAAACGATTCCGCTTGCAAAAAATGCCGGCTGCCCGGGAATCGTGATTTTCGGCGAGCCTGACTATTATCCTAAGCACGGATTTAAAACCTGCGACCATTTTGGAATAACGACTTCAGGCGGCGAGAATTTCGATGCGTTCATGGCGTACCCTCTTGATGAAAAAAAGTTCGCCTCAATCCACGGAGCATTTTATGAGGACAAGCTGTTTGAAAAAGGCGATGATACGGCGGCAGTGAAAAAAATGACGGCTGAATTTCCATATCATAAGCCGCTCAGCCTTACCTGCCAGTGGCTGCACAAAGAACGCCTCGGAGAAATCTGCGAGGTTTCCGGAAACGAATATGTGATACAATTTTGGGAGTCAAAAATCAGCGCCCGATTGAAAGAGTCATGGAAAGCAGACGAGCCGCTTCCGAAAACCGGCGACTATGTGACGTTCGAGCATCGCCCCGGCGGTGTTTCGCGCATTATTTCTGTGTGCGAGGAAACGTAATAAAAACGCTTCTGGAAATGAATTCCTGTTTTCCAATTGTCACGAGTTTTTCGCAGAAAAATTCGTGAAGTGAGCGGAGCGAACGCCCGAAAAAATCTGACTGCTTGAAAATCGCGAAGAACAGAAGGTATACTTATGGAAAAAAAGGAAAATGCAAAATGACTTTTACCGTAATTGACAAGCACAAATGGGAGCGGGCAGAATATTTTGAGCATTATTTTTCCGCTGTTCCCTGCACATACAGCATGACTTTTAAACTGGATATTACGCGGTTCAAAAAGACAGGACAGAAACTGTACCCTGCTATGCTGTACTGCATTGCAACAGTGGTGAACCGCCGCAGGGAATTCAGAATGGCACTGAACAAGGACGGCGAGGTCGGTTTTTATGATGAGATGCTGCCCTGCTACACCGTCTTTCACAAGGACACGGAACTGTTTTCCAACGTGTGGACTGAATACACCGAAAACTACCGGGATTTCTGCTCCAATTACGAAGCAGATATTGCGGCTTACGGAAACAACGCAGGAACGGAAGGAAAGCCTGATGTTCCCGAAAACAGTTTTCCTGTTTCAATGATACCGTGGGCATCGTTTGAAAGTTTTACGCTCGGCCTGCAAAAAGGGTTTGACTACCTTATTCCTATTTTTACGATGGGAAAACTATATACAGAAAACGGAAAAACACTGCTGCCGTTTGCAATGCAGGTTCATCATTCAGTGTGCGACGGATTTCACGCCTGCCGGTTTTTCAATGAGTTGCAGGAATTGCTTTTGTCCGGGATTTTTGAGTGCGGTATATAATTTAGGTAAAATTGAAAAGATGATAATCAGGAGTATAAAAATGCTTGAACATATACCGTCTGAATCGGCTATGACAGAACTGCTCGGACACTATTTGTTTGAAGTGTGGCAAAAGCTGTGCGCGGCTATTGATGAAGCATACGAAATGGAACGCCAGTGGAATGACGGCGGCAAGAACTGGACTTATGAGTATAAATACCGCCGGGGCGGGAAAACGCTTTGTTCGCTGTATGCCAAGGAAAAGTGCGTCGGCTTTATGATTATCTTCGGGAAGGACGAACGGGCGAAATGCGAGGACATACGCGGCTCTCTTTCCGCTTCCGTTTGCCGGCAGTACGATGAAGCGAAAACCTATCATGACGGAAAATGGGTGATGTTCACTCCGACCGATACCGCTGAATTTGACGATTATATGAAGTTGCTGGCACTCAAAAGAAAGCCGGACAAAAAGAAAAAGTGAACTGTACGGAGAAAGCAGTGAAGAAGCAAATCATCATCGCGGGCGTGCCGCGGTCGGGGAAAAGCACGGTTTCGCAAAAAATATCGCAGAATCTGGGGTACCAGCATATCAGCATGGACTCAATCATCGCAGGAATTGAAGGCGCTTTTCCCGAAACGGGCATCAATTCCGACGCGGACGCAGACCTGTGGCAGAACATTCGCTCCATCAGCTCCAAGATGGCGCGGTTCATCCGCGCGATGACGGACAGCGGCGAATATGACGAATGTGGGTATGGAATGGTGATCGACATATTCCAGCTACTGCCGGAACATTATGTCCGACATATAGACTCTTCCGTCTGCGAAATCTACTATTTCGGCACAGCGGACGTAACGCCGCAGGAACGCTACGAGCTTTTGAAGGCATACGACACGCCGAAGGACTATACCTACCATCAGTCCGAAGCGGAAAACAGAGAAGACTGCGCGCGCATCGTGGCAGTCAGCAAAAAGCTGAAGGAGCAGTGCGAACTGTACAACCTGCCGTATTATGACACGTCCCGCAACAGGGAGCAGGTGTTCAAGTCCGTTTTCGGCTTTTGAGAAATGAAATTGTATTTTCAAATTCCCGCTTGCAGGAACGTTGGAGCGGAGCAACGGAGACCGCCCGAATGAAACACAAAATTATACAAACGGAAGAAAACGGGAGAACAATTATGACAGAAATAAAATTTTATGATTCGGTTGATGACAGTCTGCTGAAATTTGCGGTGATTATTTCGCAGAATAACGGAAAATGGGTGTTCTGCAAACATAGGGAGCGGAATACGTGGGAAGTTCCCGGCGGTCACCGAGAAAACGGCGAAACTGTTCTGGAGGCTGCAAAAAGAGAACTTTATGAGGAAACAGGGGCGTTGCAGTTTGATATTACGCCGGTTTGTGTTTATTCTGTGATTTCTCCGAATACTTTTAACGGGGCGGAAACGTTCGGAATGCTGTTTTTTGCGGACATACACGCGTTTGAAAAAGAACTTCACAGCGAAATTGAAAAAATCGAAATTACTGATACTTTGCCGCAAAACTGGACATACCCTGAAATCCAGCCGAAACTGATAGAAAAGTATCTCCTGACAGAAAGGCAGGCTTACAGAAAAATGCAGTCGGCTGCGAGGCAGGCGGTAGAATACATAAAAACCGTAATCAAGCCGGGAATGAATCTTCTTGAAATCCGCAGATTGTGCGAGAAAAAATTGCTGGAACTGGGGGCGGATTCGTTTTGGTATTGGGATGTGGGTGCGTTTGTGTTCGCGGGAGATGAAACGGCGGTTTCAGTTTCGGGGAAGGCCTATAAAACGTCGGACAGAATTATAAAAAGCGACGATATACTGACAATTGATGTAAGTCCGCAAAAAGGAAAGATTTGGGGAGATTATGCGAGAACTGTTATTGTGGAAAACGGCACTGTTGTGTCGGATATCGGGCTGATTAAAAACGCAGAATGGAAAAGCGGTTTGCAGACGGAAGAAAAACTGCATTCGGAATTGCTGCGTTTTGCCGCGAAAGAAACAACCTTTGAGGAATTGTACTGTTATATGAACGAGCGGATTTCCGCCTGCGGATTTGTCAACCTTGATTTTATGGGAAATCTGGGACATTCTGTTGCAAAATCAAAAGACAGCAGAATATATATCGAAAAAGGAAACAAGACAAAACTCGGCGATGTAAATTATTTTACATTCGAGCCGCACATAGCATTCCCCGGCTCAAAATACGGATTTAAAAAAGAAAACATTTACTATTTTGAAGGAACTGTGCTGAAAAAACTGTAAAATAAATATAGAATAAATCGGATAAAAAAAATGATTAGAGAAGCAAAAAAAGAAGATTTGGCGGAAGTGCTGCAGCTGTATTTGGATTTGCATGAAAAATCGATTCCAAAGCAATCGGAGCATTTGCAAAAAACGTGGGAAACTATTATAAACGACAAAAATCATCATCTGATTGTCTGCGAAGTCGGCGGAAAGATTGCGGCGTCCTGCGTCTGCGTAATAATTCCGAACCTTACAAGAAATGTCCGACCGTATGCGTTTATCGAAAATGTCGTCACAAAAAAAGCCTGCCGGGGAAAAGGCTATGCGACCGCCTGCCTGAATTACGCCAAAAAAATTGCCGAAGAAAATAACTGCTACAAGATGATGCTGCTCACCGGCTCAAAGGAAGAAAGCACGTTGCATTTCTACCGCAACGCCGGCTACAACAGCACCGACAAAACCGCGTTTATTCAGTGGATTGATACGGAGACATAGCCAATGACACAAATCAGATATGTTCAAGCGGAAGACAAAGAATTCTGGTACACTTTGGATAAACATCTGCCGGAACGGGAATTCAGTAACAAGGTCGGCAGCAAGCAGGGATATATTTTATCGGACGACGATAAGCCGATTGGGCTGTTAAGATACAATCTTTTTTGGGACAATACGCCGTTCTGCACGCTGCTGTTTGTCGATTGCGATTATCGGAGAAAAGGCTATGGAAAAAAACTTATGGAACACTGGGAAAAAGATATGAAATCTCAAGGCTACGGCATGCTCCTAACATCAACGCAGGTTGACGAAGACGCTCAGCATTTTTACAGAAAATTAGGGTACAAAGATTGTGGCGGACTTGTCATAGATATTCCGGGATATGAACAGCCGATGGAACTGTTTTTGATAAAGGCCATATAATAATACCCCGAATGTCGAGTTTTTGTGAAATGAAATGAAGTGTTAAAAAACTCGGAACAATCGTTTGTTGCGGCGGACTGCGGCAAGGATAGTAAGGGCGGCGTGAGCCGGCCACTGGACTGAACGAGCGTGAGCGAGTGAGGGAAGAGGCTGGAGGCGTAAGCCGGAACCCTGAATAGCCTGATTTTGCGAAGTGCAACGGAGCAAAAGCCGCCCTGAAAAATAATAAAATGCAAAACTCGAAGTTCAGAATAATAGAAACGTTTTTACAGGAGGCATTATGATATATGAATCAGCAAAACCGGAAGATGTACAGGCTGTATACAATGCGGTGCAGCATACCATAAAAACAATGTACCCGAAGTATTATCCGACGGAAGTGGTGGATTTTTTTTGCGGGCTTCACAACGTGGATGCTATAGAGGCGGATATTAAAAACGGTTATGTAAGTGTGCTGAAAATAAACGGAACAATCGTTGCGACAGGCTGTTTTTTGGATAATCATATCACAAGAGTGTATGTCCTGCCGGAATATCAGAAAAAAGGGTACGGCACATTTATTATAAAAACCATAGAGAATCAGATTGGCGAAAAATACGACAAGGCATATCTTGATGCTTCACTGCCTGCGGCATCACTGTATGAAAAACTGGGATTTTCGACTGTAACGCATGAGCGTCAACCTGTGGATAACGGAGTGATACTTGTGTATGAAGTTATGGAAAAAGAATTGCACCGCGTTTCTGCCAAAATAAACTATGACGGAAGAAAATTTATCTCGAAAATGAATTCAAAAAACGGTGAGGCCGGCGAACAGACCGCCTTTACATATCATCAGAACAGAAATCTTTTGTGGGCTGAGTACAGCGGCGGCGATATAGTAAAAGGTTCGTTGATTGGAACGGTTTCAGACAACGGAGAACTTGATTTTGTGTATCATCACATAAATCAGAATATGCAGATAAAAACAGGCAAGTGCCACAGCGTGCCGACAGTAAAGGAGAACGGCAAAATAGAACTTTCGGAGCAATGGCAATGGACAAGCGGAGATTATTCTAAGGGAGAGTCTTTGCTGGTTGAGGTATAGGATGAAAGAAAAATGTGAATACAGGCGGGCAACTCCGGGCGACATTGACGAACTGGTACGGACGCGGATAACTGTCCTTCGTGCGGCAAACAAATTGTCTGATGATGCGGATATGTCCGCGGTGGAAAGAGAAACGTTTGCATATTACAGGCGTGCATTGGAAAGCGGAGAGCATATTGCATATTTGGTGTATGACAGCGGAAGGTTTGTCGGAGCAGGCGGAGTGAGTTTTTATCAGGTGATGCCGACGTATCACAATCCAAGCGGAAAAAAAGCGTATATTATGAATATGTACACAGCACCGGAATACCGCAGGCAGGGAATTGCACTTCATACGCTGGATTTGCTCGTAAAGGATGCAAGAAAGCAAGGCGTGTCACACATTTCGCTGGAAGCAACAGATATGGGACGACCGTTGTATGAAAAATACGGATTTGTGAGAATGGAGAATGAAATGGAGCTGGTATGATGACAAGAGTGTATTTCGTGCGTCACGCACAGCCGGAACATAATTGGAAGGAAGACAGAACAAGATCTTTGACGGAAGAAGGAAAGAAAGATTCTGCAATTGTATTGGAATTTTTGAAGGACAAGAAAATAGATGCGTTTTATTGCAGTCCATACAAGCGCAGCATGGACACCATTGCGGATGCGGCAGCTTTTTTCGGAAAAGAGATTATAACAGATGAGAGACTAAGAGAACGCGAAAAAGGACCGGATGGCAATAATCATGGGATGTTTCGGAAACGCTGGGCTGACCATGATTATCATGAAGAGGGTGGCGAATCTATTGCCATGGTTCAGAAACGCAATGTGGAAGCACTGAATGAAATTCTATCAGATAATCCGGGCAGGGAAATTGTTGTGGGAACCCATGGTACTGCCCTTAGTACTATATTGAATTTTTATGATAACAATTTCGGCTGTGATGATTTCCTCCGAATTATCGACTGGATGCCATATATTATTGAACTGGATTTTGAAGGCGATAAGCTGGTTGGGAAACATGAGCATTGTCATGTGGAGAAGGAATTCAAGGGCAATCAGCGTGCGGATAAGAAGTAGTATTGTTTGAAAATGGAAGTGCAGGGATCTGGTTATGGAAAATGAAAATTGTGTGGGATAAAATGTAAGATAACAGCCGCTGAAATGGCATCGGCAGAATGCTGTACGATTACGTATGCTCGTTCGCCAGAAAAATCGGCTGCTGCAACGTCACGCTCAACGTGTGAGCAGACAACGAAAACGCCGGAAGCATTCTACCGGAACATCGGAATGCGCGTCCAGAAAATCGGCATGGAGCAGATTTTATAAAAACCGCAAACATCATAACGAACTTCCCGGTGTGCTTCCTGCGGTGTGCAATTTTAAGGAACGTTTAAATACAAAATTTGGAGCAAACCTGTGAACAGTTCAACAGTCGATACAAATCGCTTGGTTTTTGCAAGGGCGAAAAAGGAAAACATCGGTGCAATGCTTGATATTATCCGAACGTGCGTGTCGGAAATCAATGCTGCGGATTATACGCAGGCTCAAGTCCGGGAATTGTTGGACGGCTTTACCGCGGATTGGCTGGAAAACATCATAAGCACAAGGCATTACTATGAGGTTTGGTATGACGGAAAAATCGTTGCTTGCGGAGGTGTCAGCAGGGATTATAGTCAGGAAAAACAAAGTTACTTTACTGCGATTTTTGTAAGTCCCGATTTTTGTAAAAACGGAATAGGCAGGAAGCTGGTGGAATTTCTTGAAAAGGACGAGTGGTGTCTGGACAGTAATCTGATTGAAATTCCGTCGTCAAAAAGTTCGCACGAGTTTTATTATAAATGCGGGTATCGCTATCGGGAATATCCACCTGTTTTCAAAGACGGGACGACGATTATGTATAAGCGGAAGGGCGCGGAATGCTGAATGTGCGGCGTTTTCCCGGCGGACTGATACGGCTTCCTACCGGGAAAGAACGCTCTCCTGCACTTTATCTGCCCCGCTGCCCTTTTTCTCCCCGCAATACTCGTCCTTTTTCAAAAGCGTGAAGATGTTTTTGCCGTGGAACAGCGATGTGAGAATCATAAAGATGTCCGCCATCGGGATAAACAGGAACGCCGGCACCATCACGCGGGTGAAGCGGTTTTTTGCGGGGCGGAGTTTGCGGATGTGTGCGGCAAGGCGTGCGGTGCAATAAAAAACGCCGCAGTTGAAAAAAAGGTAGATGATGATATTCTGGGCGAGCGGCCGCCAGTCGGAAAGGGCGGGAACAGCACCCGCCGCGTATTTTACGATGTTGACTGCGATAAGCACTGCGAACGCAATCGGGTAGTACACCGCAAGGCAATGGAACATCTCTCCGCCGCCGATGCCAAGTCCGCCTCCCCAAACCGCTCCCGTGCGTCGGCACCAGCATTCGTACATTTTCAGATGGGACTTGTTGTGCGAGCCTTCGATAAAGCCGTTGTTGGAAACCGCGTACACGGTGAAGCGGCAGGCGTTGTGCGTGCAGAATTCCTCCGCCGCCTGCAAAAATTCGATGACGTGGGAAGGAATGCCGTCCACATACAGCGGCGAGGCGATGACAAGCACATCGATGTCCGAAAGCCGCCGCACAATGTCAGCGTGCGCGCTTTTCTGCCGCAGCGATGCGTACTCCACGTGAGAACCCGCCAGCTGCACGCCAATCAGTTTTGAAATGAAACGCGAAGTGCCGCCGTTCTGTTTCGGGCTGCCGTTCAAGATGAGTATGCGTTTTGTCATTTGCAGGTGTCTCCTTGTGCAATCACGTTTTCTATTATACCACAAATATCATTTATTTTCAAAAAATGAACTTACAGAATGCAGAAGCAAAGTTCATTTTTTCAATTCATACGGGCGGCGCATCGTCCGTGTACTGTGTTCCTGAAGGGGACGCTCTGGCAAGTCCTGCTTCGTGCAGGTAGTTTTCATTGGTGATATCGGCTGCCGAAGGTGTGCTGCCTGTTACTGTCGGCCCGTTGTCCGAAATTCTTTCTCATAAAATACTCCTTCAATTTTTATTCTTCAAATATCTTCCCGTTATGCTGTTTTGATTGCTTGCAATATCGTCGGGTGTTCCCGTTGCAATAACTTTGCCGCATTCCTTGCCGCCGAGCGGTCCCATATCAATAATGTAGTCAGCATTATTTATCATATCGAGATCGTGTTCGATAACGATTACCGTTGCGCCGCTTTCAAGCAAACGCCCGAATACATTTAACAAAACGCTCACGTCTTTCGGGTGCAGTCCGATAGTAGGCTCGTCGAATACGAACACGGCGTCGTCTTGCGCCTTACCCATTTCGGCGGCAAGTTTTAACCGTTGCGCTTCGCCGCCCGAAAGAGCTGGTGTGCTTTCGCCGAGCATTAAATAACCAAGTCCCAAGTCTGACAGCGTTTCGAGTTTTTCGCGTATCTTTTTATGCGCCCCGAATAGTTTTACGGCTTCGTCCACCGTAACGCTCATAAGGTCGGCAATGCAAAATTGCGTTCCGTTCAGCGTAAGTTTTATTTTATCAGCTTCGGCAGAATATCGCTTGCCGCCGCAATCGGGGCATACGATTTCCACGTCGGGCAGAAACTGAACGTCCATAGATATTTGCCCTGTACCGTCGCAAGTAGGACAGCGCAAACTTCCCGTATTGTATGAAAAATCATTGACTTTCAATTTAAGTTCTTTTGCCGAATCCGTAGCGGCATACAACTTACGCAAATCGTCGAGTATGCCCGAATAGGTTGCTACGGTAGAACGCACGTTAATTCCTATCGGCGTAGCGTCTATAAGGTTGACACGGTGTATACCGTCCGCTTGCAAGTCTTTTACATGGTCGGGCATTTTGCCGCCGTTTGTTTTCGCTTGCAGAGCAGGTACAAGACTTTCGAGAATAAGCGTTGTTTTACCGCTTCCCGATACGCCCGTTACAACCGTAAGTCTGCCTTTCGGAATTTTTACATCGAGTGCGTGAACGGTATGAATAGGCGACGTGGAAAGGTCTATCGTGCCTTTATCGAACATTGCGCTTTTATCGGCGCGATTGCGGACGTTCACGTTCACCTTTTCCGAAAGATATGCACCGATAACCGATTGAGAATTATTTTCTATATCTTCCACCGAGCCTTGCGCTATCACGTTTCCGCCCGAATATCCTGCGCCGACGCCCATTTCGATAACGTAATCGGCGGCTTTAATAACTCTCGTATCGTGATCGACCACAACCACCGAATTTCCACGCGCAACCAAGTCGTTTATAACGGCAAGCAAGCCATCCACGTTTGCAGGGTGCAGACCGATAGACGGTTCGTCCAAAATATACAAAACGCCTGTCGTTTTGTTTCGGACGGCGCGAGCAAGTTGTATTCGCTGCAATTCGCCCGTAGATAAAGTGTTCGCCGTTCGGTCAAGCGTCAAATACCCAAGTCCCAAATCCATAAGTCTGTCCGACACGGATAAAAACTCTTTTACTATGCTTTCCGCCATAGGCTGTAAGGCTTGCGGCATTTGAGCAGGAACGGATTTTACCCAAGCAATCAAATCGGTTAAAGTCATAGCCGACGCTTGCGGCAGCGTTTTTCCGCAGACAGTAGTCGAGCGGGCTTTTTCGTTCAGTCTTGTACCGCCGCAATCGGGGCATACGCTTTCCACAAGAAATTTCGATACACGTTTCATTCCCGCTTCGTCTTTGACTTTTGACAGCGCATTTTCTACGGTGTAAACTGCATTGTAGTAAGTGAAATCGAGTTCGCCCGCCTGATTGCTTTTCTTCGCTTTATACAGAATTTGTTTTTTGACGGCGGGACCGTTATAGACAATATCTTTTTCTTCGTCCGTTAGGTCTTTGAAAGGAATGTCGGTGCGAATGCCCATAGCGCGGCATACATCCGTCATAAGCGACCACATAAGAGAATTCCACGGGGCAACCGCGCCTTCGTCTATGGTAAGACTTTCGTCAGGAACGAGTGCGGATCGGTTTACCGTGCGTACCGTACCCGTACCCGAACAGGTAGGACACGCGCCGCTTGAATTAAACGAAAAACGTTCGGCGCTCGGCGCATCAAACGATATTCCGCATTCGGGGCAAATAAGTTGTTTACCCATAGCGACGTCGGCGGTAGGTGCAAGCAAATGTCCGTTCGGGCAACGGTGGCAACCAAGCCGTGAATACATAAGCCGTAAACTGTTTGTGAGTTCCGTAAGTGTGCCGAACGTACTGCGAACGGTAGGAACGCTCGGACGTTGGTGCAGAGCAAGTGCGGCAGGAACGTTTTCGATACTGTCTATATCCGCATTTTCCGCTTGCGTCAATCTTCTGCGAGTATAAGCGGACAACGCTTCGAGATACCGCCGAGAGCCTTCCGCATACAATACGCCGAGCGCAAGCGACGATTTTCCGCTACCCGAAACGCCCGCTACCGCAACAAATTTTCCGAGCGGAACAGATACGTTTATGTTTTTTAAGTTGTGTACGCGCGCTCCGTGTATTTCGATTTTTTCGGGCATTTTCGTAACTCCTGAATAAGAAATTTCATTGATATAAAAATTATGCAACATCTGAAATTTTTTCAAGTACACGGTTTTTTCTTAATACAAACTTTCTAACCTACCAGTTCTGCGGAATAAGCAAGCATATTTGTCGCAATACTACCAATTTTCAATTCATGCAACCACTCCGCCTCAAGCCCCCCCGTTCACTCGTGAATCCAAACCAGCTCGATGCCTTCCGGTTTTCCGAGGTTGCGGGAGTACTGTTTTTGGGCGGCGTTGTTCCAGTGTTCGTGGACGCCGAGGTTTGCGGCGGCGTTTCCGTTTCCGTCCGTGTACTTTGTTCCCGAGGGAGGCGCTCCGACAAGTCCTGCTTCGTTCCGAAAGCCCGGCGCGGAAAGACACTCATCATGCAGAAGGTGCTGCGCTGATATTATGGAAGCCAGAAAAATGAATCACCGCTGACTGTATTGGCTGATTTTTGTGCTCCATTCCTTTTTTGCATAGCATTTTATGCTTCATACGTATTTGCTCTTTTTGCCGCGGAGCTATATCTTTATATATGGAGATATATCATGAAATCAGTTATCGAAGGAAAAATATTTGACGAAGAGCGCGCGCTTTACGGAAGCCGTTCGCTGCTTGTCAAAAACTGCTCATTCGACGGCCCGGCGGACGGTGAAAGCGCGCTCAAGGAAAGCTCGGACATCCGGGTGGAAAACACGCTGTTCAACTTGCGCTATCCGTTGTGGCATGTGGACGGTCTTTCTGTGTCGGACTGCCGCATGACGGAAAACTGCCGCGCCGCCCTGTGGTATTCAAAAAAAATCACTGTTGAATCGACAAAAATGAAAGGCATCAAGGCGCTGCGAGAATGCCGGGGCTGTGTGATTTCAGGATGCACCGTCAGCTCCCCGGAATTCGGCTGGTTCTGCTCGGATATCACCGTGAAGGACTCTGCGGTTGAAAGCGAGTACTGCATGATGCGCTCGCGCGAGCTTTCTTTTTCCGGCGTGGAATTCAGCGGAAAATATTCGTTTCAGTATGTGGAGGACGCTGTATTTGACGGCTGCACATTCAATACGAAGGACGCGTTCTGGCACGGAAAAAATATCACCGTGAAAAACTGCATTGTCAGCGGAGAATATCTTGCGTGGTATTCTGACGGAATCACTTTTGAAAACTGCCTGATCCGCGGAACGCAGCCGCTGTGCTACTGCAAGAATCTCCGGCTCGTGAACTGCCGCATGGAAGGCTGCGACCTTTCGTTTGAAAAGTCGGAAGTGCAGGCGGAAATCACAACGCATGTAGACAGCATCAAAAATCCGGCGGCAGGGACAATCCGCGTTCAGTCAGCCGGCACCATTATTATGGACGACCCGCAGGCGCACGGCATTGTGGTGACATCTGGCACGGCAGAATGATGTTCGGTACGGCAGTCTGCGGAATGTGAAAGCGCAAAACGTGGCAACAGCAGCCGCTTTGCCGCCTATACAAGTTTCTTTCATAATCTGATTTCCCCGAAGTCCTCGAAGCGTTCCACAAACTGAACTGTGTGCGTTTCGGCGTCCATGTTGACTGCATGGTGTGCGACATATTCTTCGGCGGTTTCCCGCTCAAAGTCGCTGCATTCGCCGTAAAAGTACACGGACAGATGTTTTTTCACTTTGTAGCGGCTGATGTGGTACGTTCTGCCTTTGCGGAATGTGAGGAACGGCGAGCAGTCGGAAATGCCGCGGTCAAGGAAGCGTTTTACCGCGGGACTGTAGCCGCCGTAGCAGAGCCTGCTGACAATGACGATGTTTTCGCTTTTGCCCGCCGCTGCGCCGCTGTGCTGAAACGCGTCCGCATACACGCAGAATCCCGCGTTTTTCGTCCAGCACTGAAAGCATCCCTGGCACGGCACCGCCGAAACGTCCGCCGCATTGACAATTTCAAAATCAGCCGCACAGTTCCCGAACGGATTTCCCGGCACATCGTGGATTAAAATGTTCATTGAAACAATTCTAGCAGAACGCTGCGGTTTTTCCAAGGCGGGGAGATTTGAGGAAACAAGCAGCTTCTCCATAGACAGCCGCCTGCACGGAAGTGTATAATGAACGGTATCTTATGGGAGAAAAAATTACGTTATGCGGAGACGATTGCGCATCGTGTCCAAGGTACAATGCGCACAGCCCGGCGGAACTGCGCGCGGCGGCAGAACTATGGCACCGTGTCGGCTGGCGGGACTCGATTGTGCCTGATGATGAAATTGCCTGCGGAGGCTGCTCCGCGCAAAAAGCATGCACCTACGGACTGGTAGAATGCACCGGACGGCACGGCGTGGAAAAATGCCGCCGCTGCAAGGGATTTCCGTGCGGTACAATTGCAGAAATGCTGGAACGCTCAAAAACATATCAAAAGCGGTGCAAAGAATGCTGCTCGCCGGAAGAATACCGCACTCTGCAAAAAGCCTTTTTCAACAAGGAGCAGAATCTGCGGAAATGAATCTGTTCTGCTTGCTGTCATCATTATTTTCGCCTGAAGCAACGGAGAAATGTGCATACCGAATAAATAAGCACAAAATATTATTATATATATTTCAATATTTTTTAAATATGAATATAAAAACGCCTTCAGCTAGCTTTATTTTTCAAGATTGCTTATATTGTAAGTATGAGCAAAGCAGAAAACAGCCAGTATGATCTGATTATCGCAGGCGCAGGGCCGGCAGGGCTTTCAGCAGCACAGTATGCAGCACGGGCGGGCATGAGTGTCCTTATTCTTGGAAATCCCGCCGGAAGCCAGGCAGCACGGATTTCTTCACTTGAAAACTACCCGGGAATTTTTCCTGCGTCAGACGGATTTTCCTTTCTTGACGCAATGAAACGCCAGGCGCTGGAATTCGGCGCAAAAGCAGAATTCAAAACAATTTCTTCCATCGTAAAATCTGATTCAGAAGAAGCTATATGCACAGTAAATGCGGACGGCACTGACTATACAGCGGGCGCAGTGCTGATTGCAACCGGCGCGGAACACAGAAAGCTCGGCATTCCCGGGGAACAGGAATTTTTAGGGCGAGGCGTTTCATACTGTGCAACCTGCGACGGACCTTTTTTCCGCGGCAAAGATGTCATTGTTATCGGAGGAGGCGACAGTGCCTGTGCAGAAGCGCTTTTCCTTTCAAAAATCTGCCGGAGCGTCACAGTCATTCACCGCAAGTCGCAGTTCCGCGCCCAGAAATCGCTTGCTCAGTCCGTCCTGAACAGCAGCTCTATAAAAGTGCTGTTTAACTGCACTGTTGAGCGCATAGACGGAACAGAAAAAGTGGAAACTGCCGCAGTAAAAAACAGCGCGGACGGAACTTCGGAAAAAATCACCGCCGACGGAATTTTTATTTCCATAGGAACTGTTCCGGCCCAGACTTTTTTCAGCGGAATAAAAACTGATGAAAGCGGCTATATTGTTACTGACGAAATGATGCAGACTTCT
Organism: Treponema sp.; assembly: GCA_017935745.1. Taxonomy (GTDB): domain Bacteria; phylum Spirochaetota; class Spirochaetia; order Treponematales; family Treponemataceae; genus Treponema_D. The sequence goes on from JAGBGX010000009.1 coordinate 218,469, forward strand.
GTTCCGGGAATCTTTGCAGCCGGAGACATACGGTCAAAGAGCTTCAGGCAGGTTGTAACGGCATGCAGCGATGGAGCCACCGCAGCCCACGCAGCATTTTCGTACCTCAGCAAAGTAAGGAACGAAGTGTACAAGTAACAAGAACAGCTCCGCAAAATAAGTGCTTTCTGTGCGGAACTGCTTCCGCCGGAATATTATACGGCATCTCTAAAAATTCCAGTTCTTAGAGATATCCATAATAAAGCCTACGCATAAGGAGGAACCGTTATGAAACCATTTCTGCCTTTTCTTTCAGCCGTTCTTTTATTCGCATTCACATCATGCATTGATACAGACGACACCATTGTTTCAAGCTGGAAAACCGAGGATGAGGCGTATGCGCTGTTCTTTGAAAGCAACGGAGACTGGGAACTCAAAAAGACTGACTTTAACAGCACCGTTCTGGAAGGATTCTATTCAGGGGATCCGGCAGACAGTTCTTCTGTGTCTCTCATTGTAAAGGAAATTTACAGCAGAGATACTTATCCGCCTCTTAAAGCAGAAGCAAGCATTACGGGAGACAAGCTTACAATTGCTTTCCCGGAAGAGCCGCTGAAAGAGCTTGAACTGCCTGAAAAATTCACAAGAATCATCGGCTGAATATAACCGCATCCGCTGAACATTGCAGACAAGGCCGGTCTGCGGCATTTTCCGCCTGTTTTACTGTGCTTCCGTTTCTGTTACAGCGATATGCAGCTCCTTAAGCTGAAGCTCATCAACCGGAGACGGGCATTCATCCATCGGAGAGCATGCGAGGTTGTTCTTAGGGAATGCAATGACTTCGTGAATGCTTTCCTCGTGGCGCATGAGCATGACAAGACGGTCAAGGCCGGGTGCGATTCCGCCGTGCGGCGGCGCTCCGTATTCAAACGCCTGCACAAGAAAGCCGAATGCCTTTTGCGCGCGTTCGCGGCTATAGCCCGCAATTTCAAAAATCCGCTCCTGCAATGCCGGGTCGTTGATACGCATTGAGCCGCTTGCAAGCTCATAACCGTTCAAAACCAAATCATACAAATCGCCTTTCACTGCGCCGGGATCACTTTCGAGCGTGTCCCAGTATTTTTTCTGCGGAAGCGTAAACATATGATGCTCTGTTTCCCAGTGAGATTCCTCTTCATTCCATGCAAAATACGGAAAATCGATTATCCACACAAAATGGAATTCATCATCAGGATTATATAAATTTAAATCCTTTCCAAGCTGAGTACGGACTGCTCCGAGCGCAGTGCAGGCAACCTGCCATTTTTCATCGCTCACAAACAGAAGCAGATCGTTCTTTTCCGCACCGAGCCGCTCGCAGATTTCCGCTTCCTTTCCGGCAAAGAATTTGCTGATTCCGCCTTCAAACGTTCCGTCCGCGCTTACCTTCATCCACGCAAGACCTTTGGCCTTGTAGACTTTCGCCTTTTCTTCCAGCGCTTCAATGCTTTTCCGCGAGAACGAAGGCGCGGCTCCTTTTACAACGAGCGCTTTCAGCCCGCTACGCTTGTGCCGTTCGATTGATTTGTCCGCATGCAAAGCTCCCGCCTTGAATGCATTGAAATCAGACAATTCCGCCATAAACGATGCATCCTGCATTTTCAGTCCGAACCGAAGATCCGGCTTGTCCGAGCCGTACAGGTCAAACGCGTCTTCCCACGCAAGCCGGTCAAAATGCTCAGGCAGCTCATAGCCGAGTGTTTTTTGAAAGACATGGCGCATCATGCCTTCAGTCACCGAAAGAACTTCCTCCCGGTCAGTGAAGCTCATCTCCATGTCGATTTGCGTGAATTCAGGCTGACGGTCGCCGCGCGCATCTTCGTCACGGTAACAGCGCGCAATCTGGAAATACTTGTCAAATCCGCTCACCATCAGAAGCTGCTTGTAAAGCTGCGGGCTTTGCGGAAGCGAGTAGAATTTTCCCGGATGAACGCGGCTGGGAACAAGGTAGTCGCGCGCACCTTCCGGCGTAGACTTTATAAAAGTGGGAGTCTCGATTTCCAGAAAGCCCTGCGAAACCAGATGCTCCCGGACAGCAAACGTCACCTGGCTGCGCAAGATAATGTTTTTCTGCATCGGCGCGCGGCGCAAGTCAAGATAGCGGTATTTTAGGCGCAGATCTTCATTCGGAACGACAAGTGTGCCGTCCTTCTGGCGCACTTCTTCAATCGAAAACGGAAGCTCCCGGCTTGCAGTAAAAATTTCTATATCTTCGGCAGCAACTTCTATTGCGCCTGTCGCCATGTCAGAATTCACATCCTTTTCGGAACGGAGGCGGACAGTTCCGCAGACTGCCACACAATACTCGTTCTTGAGCGATGAAGCTGTCTTTTTCAAGGCTTCGTCAGCGCCTTCTCCAACAATGACCTGCGTTACTCCATACCGGTCGCGCAGGCTGATAAAAACAAGTCCGCCCAGATTCCGCGTGCGGCTCACCCAGCCGTTCAGCACCACGCGCTTTCCTACGTTCGCCGTGCGCAAATCTCCGCACGTGACAGTTCGCTTTGTATTTTCCATAATGAGCGTATTTTACTATTTCCTGCCGATTTGCACAACAGAACTGCCCGCCCGCCTCAGGCAAAAACCACAGTTCTTCCGCAGCAAAAATTTCATAAAAACCAAGACAAACTGAAAATCCTGTATTATAATCTACATATCTCAATGGAAGCATCGAGATAACAAACCTTCCGCATGAACCAAAGCAGCCGTAAAAAGCTGTCACAAAAAGTATACGAGGTATTTTCCATGTCTTTAAAAGCACCAAACCTGTTTTTTTCCGCAGCAGCTTTTGCCCTGATTCTGTCTGTTTCCTGCACTGCAAAAAGCAGCACAGCGCATGAAGCCCAAAAAGAAAGCGAGACTTCATCAAACCTGATTAAAAACGGCGACTTCAGCAGCGGAAAAAAATTCTGGGACATATTCCTTTCAAACGGAAGCGCAGATATGCTTGCCACTGAAAACGGAGAGCTGGAAGTGAAAATAAAGAACCCCGGCTCCTATGAATATGCCGTCCAGCTGTATTTTGATGGATTTTCCCTGTACAAGGGCGGCGTGTACAAATATTCGTTCGATGTGCGCTCTTCAATAGAAAGAACGTTTGAATGGCGGCTGCAAAAAAACGGCGGAGACTACCACGCGTATGCCGGCGGCTGGGCTTCCGCAGGGCCAGATGCGGCTCATATCGAGCATGTCTTCACAATGGAAGAAGCAACTGACTTCCTTCCGCGTCTTGCTGTAAACATCGGATTCGGGAAAGGCTGCCCTGAAGGAATGAAAGCTCATTCTGTTTTCTTTGACAATTTCATACTTGAGCTTGTTGACAGCTCTAGAATCACAGAAATCGTGACTTCGCGGCAGACAGCGAATGTGAATCTCAATCAGGCGGGATACTTTCCGTCAGACAAAAAAATTGCCGTAGTGCGCTCAAAAGGCAGCGAAAAAATCAAGGGAACATTTGATGTAATCGATACAGAAAGCGGAAAAACCGTCTATTCAGGAAAGCTGAAAAAATCCCGGCAGAATGAAGCATCAGCCGAACAGACCGCGCTTGCTGACTTTTCAAAGCTGAAATCAGAAGGAACGTACAAAATTTCAGCCGGAGCATACGGCGAATCATTTCCATTCAGCATTTCAAAGCACGCATACAGCGATCTTTTTAAGAGCGCGCTCAGATTCTTTTATTTGCAGCGGTGCGGAACAGCTGTTGAAGACGCATCATTTTCACACCCGGCATGCCATGCATCACGGGCTGTCGTTTATGGAGACGTTGAGACGTCTTTTGATGTCAGCGGCGGATGGCATGATGCCGGCGACTACGGACGGTATGTTGTTCCCGCGGCAAAGGCTGTCTGCGATCTGCTTCTTGCCTTTGAAAATTATCCGCAGGCATTTCCTTCGGCAGATTCTATTCTTGACGAAGTTCAGTACGAGCTTGACTGGATGCTCAAGATGCAGCTTCAGGATTCGGGCGCAGTATTCCACAAAGTAACGTGCAAGGATTTTCCGGGCGAAGTGATGCCGCAGGACGAAACAGACAGGCTCGTTCTGTGTCCGGTTTCAACGGCCGCAACGGCAGACTTTGCGGCAGCAATGGCGATGGCTTCCCGGATATATGCAGGCCGCACAGAAAGCAGCCGGTATGCTGCGGCGGCAAAAAAGGCATGGGAATACCTTGAAAAAACGCCTTCAGACGGAAAAGGCTTTTCAAATCCCATTCTGTTTACAACCGGCGCCTATGACGATGCCCATGATGAGGACGAGCGGTTCTGGGCCGCGGCGGAACTGTACAAGACTTTCAAAGATGAATCATATCTTTCATATATAAAGCAAGCCGATCCTGAGACCATCGGCAAAGCGTTCGGCTGGCAGCAGGTGGGACTGTACGGACTGTACGCATATCTGACAAGCGGCGCTCCAAAAGATGCTTTTTTCAAAAAAGCTGAAAAAGCATTTCTTGCGCAGGCTGATGAAAAACTCAGGAACGCCGCAGCCGACTCATACGCTGTTTCGCTTACAAAATACGAATATGTCTGGGGAAGCAATATGTGCGCGGCAAACAACGGAATGCTGCTCCTGCTTGCAGACCTCCTGTCTCCACATAAAAAATATGTGTCCTGTGCAAAAAGCCAGCTTGACTATCTTCTGGGAACAAATACAAATTCCTACTGCTTTGTAACAGGATTCGGAACGCTCTCCCCGACACTGCCGCATCACAGGCCGTCCCAGGTTGTGCGGAAAGCAATGCCGGGGATGCTTGTCGGCGGGCCTGACTTCAAGCTGGAAGATCCGTTTGCGCGGGCAAATCTTTCTGATGCGCCGCACGCAGCCTGTTACATCGACAGTGTGCAAAGCTATTCCTGCAACGAAGTGACAATCTATTGGAATTCTCCGCTTGTCTATCTTCTTGCCGGATGTTCCACGCTTCAAAACGCAGATTGAAACAGTCAGCTTATAAGAACTGAAAAAAACAGGGCTGGACTGCTTGCAATCCAACCCTGCTTACCGGCTTATGCTCTGCCGTACAGCTTAGTGTAATGCAAAAGGAACGAGCTGATTTCTTCTGTAAACTGATTTTTTGTCGCGCGCCATTTCCAGTTGTTTCCCACAGTTGAAGGAATGTTCATGCGAGCTTCCTTTCCAAGTCCGATCAAATCCTGCATTGTAAGGATGCTTGTGTTCGCAACGCTCGACATAGCGGCAATCATCATCTCCTTGACAACATCACGGTTTTCCTTTACGCGCAGATATTCCTTTGCACTTTCCACATCCGTGCGGGAAGCTGTTTCTGTCCAGCCGAGAATTGTGTCATTGTCATGGGTTCCGGTGTACACAATGCAGTTGTTTGTATACTTATACGGAATATAGTCACTTTCTTCCCGTGAATCAAACGCAAACTGAAGAACCTTCATTCCCGGAAATCCTGAATCCTTTAAAAGCTGCTTCACGCTGTCTGTAAGAAAGCCGAGGTCTTCAGCAATGACAGGGATTTCTCCGAACTGCTCCTTGAGCGAATGGAACAAGTCCATGCCGGGGCCTTTGCGCCACACACCGATTTTTGCATCCTTTGAGCCATACGGAATGCAATAGAAAGAATCGAATCCGCGGAAATGGTCGATCCGCAGGACATCATAGATTGCAAGGCTCTTTTCAAGGCGCTTTTTCCACCAGGCATAGCCGGTCTGCTTCATGTAATCCCAGTTGTAAACAGGATTTCCCCACAGCTGCCCGTCGGCTGAAAATCCATCAGGAGGACAGCCGGCAACTTCAACAGGCTTGTAATTTTCATCAAGGCAGAACTGAGCCGGATTCGACCACACATCGGAACTGTCCGCCGCAACATAAATCGGAATGTCGCCGATAATTTCTATGCCGAGTCCGTTCACATAGCTTTTGAGGGCAAACCACTGCTTGTAAAAAAAGTACTGGAGCATCTTGTAATACTGCATGCGCTCCGCAGACTTTTTCTTCCAGGATTCAACCGCCTCCGGCTTCCTGCATCTGATGTCCTCTTCCCAGAAGTCAAATGCAATTCCGCCGTGGGCATCCTTTATAGCCATAAAAAGCGCATAGTCTTCAAGCCAGAACGAATTTTCAGCGCAGAACTGCTCAAAATCCGCCGGAATATTCCTGCTGAAATTTTTCTGGATAACGGCAAAAACTTTATGCCGCTCTATGTACAGCGTTCCATAGTCCACATACTGCTCGCTGCCGCCCCAGTTCACGGATTCATAGTCCGATTTCTGCACATAGCCTTGCTCTGCCAGAAAGTCAAAATCAATAAAATACGGATTGCCAGCAAACGTGGAAAAACTCTGGTACGGAGAGTCGCCGTAGCTTGTAGGGCAAATCGGCAGAATTTGCCAGTACTTCTGCCCGGATTTTTTCAGATAGTCAGCAAACTCATAGGCGTTCCTGCCCATAGTTCCAATTCCAGTTGCTCCCGGCAACGATGAAATGTGCATAAGCACACCGTTAGCTCTTTTGTTCAGCATATCATGACCTCATATTTTCCTTACGCTTTCACCTTCAATGAATTCAAACGGAATCATTTTGTGAACAGCAGAAGATTTTTTTTCAATGCAGCTGACCAGCGCCTTCAGGCCTTGCACAGCCAGAGTTTCCTTTGACTGCCGCACTGTCGTAATCCGCGGACAATAATATTCTGAAATAGGAAGCCCGTCAAATCCGGCAACTGAAATATCGTCCGGCACGGAATATCCCATTTCCCTGAGCTTTCTGACCGCACCGATTGCCATGGTATCCGACATTGCAAAGATTGCCGTCAGCTCAGGAAATTTTTTCATCAGCTCTTCCGCGGCGGCAGCTCCGCCTTCAAGGGAATAGCGCGTTGAAGCATACTGCCTCTCAAAGTCAAAGTCCAGCCCGGCAAGACCGACCGCTTCCATAAATCCGTCATATCTTTGCTGCGCCTGGTCAGAGTGGCTCAAGTCCCCTCCAATGACACCAATCTTTGAATGCCCGTTTTTTATCAGATAGCGCGCAATAAAAAGTGAAGCCTGAAAGTCATCAGTGCAAATGCTGGAAAGATTTTCATATTCCTGGCGCTCAGGCTCTGAAGATATAAGGATGCAGGGAATTGTTATAAATTTGAAAATTTCAGAATAGCGCTCCGGGTTTCCGCCCAAAAAAATCATGCCCAGCGGCTTGCGCTCACACAGGACTGTATACGCCCGCTGCGCTTCATTGCCGTATTCGTCAACAACAGCAACGCTCGCATTATACGGATAGTTTTCAAGCTTGCTGAGAATTATTTCAAGAATTCCTTCCAGATGGATATTTGAAATTCCCTTTACAATGATTGCAATTGTCTTGCTGTTTGCCCTCAGTTCCTTTGCATTCTTGTTCGGAACAAAGCCGTGCCTGTTTACAGCGTCAAGAACTTTTTGTCTTGTAACATCGCTTACGTAGTCCTTATTATTTAAAACGCGGGAAACAGTTCCGACGGCGCAGCCGCATTCCCTTGCAATGTCCTTGATTGTCATCTGCAAATCCTATTTCTATCTATTACTGTAATACTTATTTTTTACATATTCAACAGCGCAGCCTGCATTCCGCGGAAAACAAGTTGCGCTGTATAAAAATGCGGCAGGCAATTATCCCTTGACAGCCCCGGAAATGACTCCTTTGATTATATACTTCTGCGAACAGATGTAGAAAATGACAATCGGAATAATCGCAAGAACTAACATTGCCATAAATCCGCCGTAATCAGTGGCACCGTATGCGCCCTGCATTGCTATCTGGATTGCCACAGGAATAGTCTTATGGTCAGTTCCAAGAACAAGATACGGAAGCAGATAGTCATTCCAGACCCACATTGAATTCAGAATGGCAACGGTAATCGCCGTAGGCTTAAGAATCGGAAACACAACCAGAAAATATGTCTGAAGCGGATTGCAGCCGTCAATTTCGGCAGCTTCTTCAATTTCCAGCGGAACCGCTTTTACAAACCCGGTGAACATAAAGACAGAAAGCCCCGCACCGAATCCAAGGTACACAAGCACAATTCCAAACACGTTGTCAAAATTCATTCTGTTGACAATAAATGTCATTGTGTACATGACCATCTGGAACGGAACAATCATGCTGAATGCAAACAGCATATACATCACGCTTGTAAATTTGTTCTTTACACGGACAATAAACCATGATGCCATCGATGTGCACACAATAATCACCAGGACTGACGCAACCGTTATAAACACAGAGCGGCAGAACGAAATGAAGAAGCCTGAAGTGGAAAGTCCGTTCACATAGTTTTCAAGCCCTACAAATGTTTCCTTGCTTGGAAGCGCAAACGGAGAGCTTGAAATGTACAGCCGGGACTTGAACGAGTTGACAAAAACAAGGGCAATCGGAACGAGAAAAACAATAGAAAGCAAAACAAGCAGGACAAACGTTACCGTGTTTCTCGCAGTTTTCTGCTGTGAAAAATTCATGATTCTATCTCCTTCTGATTTGTAAGCTTGAGCTGAATAAAGGCAATGAAAGCTACAATGACAAAGAAAACAACTGCCTTCGCCTGTCCTACACCGTGCCAGTGCATATTTCTTCCATAAAATGTATTGTATATGTTCAGAGCGAGCATTTCCGTTGTCTTTTCAGGAGCGCCCGCAGTAAGTGCAAGGTTCTGGTCAAACATTTTAAATGTATTTGTCAGTGTAAGAAATGTACAGATAGTGATTGAAGGCATGACCATCGGAATCTTTATTGTAAAGAGAACACGTGCCGTGGAAGCGCCGTCAATCTGGGCAGCCTCAATCAAATCACCGGGAATATTCTGAAGTCCGGCAATATAGATAACCATCATGTAGCCGATAAGCTGCCAGTTTGTAAGAATCACAAGTCCCCAGAAGCCGAACTGTGTCTTAAACGAAATGTCCATTCCGAACCTTGAAAGGACTCCGTTTATCAGCAGATTCCAGATGTATCCCAGGACAATTCCTCCAATTAAATTCGGCATAAAGAAAATCGAGCGGAAAACGCTCACGCCCTTAAGCTCCATGGTAAGCAGCACAGCGAGCAAGAACGCAAGCACATTTACAGTGATTATTGAAACAACCGTAAACAGCGAAGTAAAGCCGAGTGCATGGACAAACTCATTGTCAGAAACAAATGCCTTGACATAATTCTCAAAGCCGACCCATGTTGCATCCGTAACAGTCGGAAAATCTGTAAAGGACAGGCCGATTCCCATTAAAAAGGGAACCGCAAAAAAAAGCGTAAACGCCAGTAGCGTCGGCAAAAGGAATATAGGAAAATACCTCGCCAATGGTTTTTTCATTTTTCATCTCCCGTTATGCTGAAGGGTATTTCCGCGGCAGCCCCGATTGCAGGAATCCGCCGCAGAAATAACTGTTTTCACTGATGAAAGGCTTGCTTATGCAGACGGAAGACAAAAACTGCAAAGCGCGCCTTCCGCCAAAAGCCAGCTACATGTTGGATTCTTTTTCCCAGGAAGAAATCACATCCTTTGTAACATCATCCCAAGACTTTGAGCCCTGAGCATACTTGAGCAGTGATGCTCCGAAATCATCCTTGAATCTCTGGGAAGGGAACAGTGTGAAGTTCCATGAGACAGAAGTAATTCCAGGCTTGCTCATCCAGCTGTTGATTTCCACGGCCAGCGGGTCAGTCGGACGCTCGCTGTCTGAGAATGTGTCAAACGGAGCAATGAATCCGAGCTTGTTTGTCACATAGTTCTTGCCGATCGGGCTTGAGTAAAGCCAGTAGATGAAGTCAGCTGTCGCCTTCTGGTCCGCAGCAGAAGCCTTTGCATTGATGCAGTAGAAGTTTTCAGTTCCGATGCACAGCCCCTGTCCTTCTTCTCCCGCAACTCCAATATAAATCGGAAGGTACTTGACGTTTTCAGGCTTTACCTTGTTTCCTGTAACTCCGGCAACCTGTCCCCACGCCCAGTTTCCGTTCTGAACCATCGCGCACTTTTCAAGCGCAAATTCAGACATGGAATCTGTAACAGTCTTTGTTCCGACAGTCTTGCGGTCAACAGTTGAGTCGTTCAGGTACAGATCGAAAATGTTCTGGAATTCCTTTGCGTACTGGAACTTGATTTTCTTTGTTGCATCCGAGCCGAGATCCACATTGTTGTTCTTGAATTCATAGTAGACAGGAACATTCGCAAGGTGAGTCTGCCATCTCCAGTCTTCTCCAGCCTTGAGCGATGTTGAAGCGAACACTCCGTCAATTCCAAGGCGGGAAGCATTCTTCTGCATGTCATCGCACAGCTCCTTGAGCTTGCTGAATGTATTGATTTCATCCATGCTGCTGAACGAAGTGCCTCTGTCTGAAAGCGCAAAATACTTATCTGTAATCGCCTTGTTGTAGATGATTCCGTAGCCTTCAACAACATACGGAACGCCGTACACTCCGCTGCCTGAAGTCACTGCAAGAGACTTGTCAGAAAGGTGCTTGTAGATTTCCGTGTTTGAAAGGTCTGCACAGTAGCTTTTCCAGTTTGCATATCCGCGCGGCCCGTTAATCTGGAACAGTGTCGGAGCTTCCTTTGTGGCCATTTTTGACATGAGCGTTGACTCGTAAGAGTTGTTCGCTGCTGTTTCCACAATAACTTTGACGCCTGTCTCTTTTTCATACGCATCAGCAAGCTCCTGATACAGAGAAGCTACTTCCGGCTTAAAATTCAAGTAGCGGACTGTCGGCTGCTTTTTTCCGCCTCCCGCACAAGAAAGAAGCAAAGCAGCTGAAACTGACAGAACTGCTGAAGCTGCAATTTTCATTACTTTTTTCATTTTTTCCTCCTAAAAAAACTGAAAAATGACACAATTAAATCTGGAAAACTTGAAACGTTTCCATATTTTCAGTATATCTTTTTTAAGAAAAATGTCAATTTATTTTTCAAACAGCTGAAATATATGAATTTTATATTATTTTTCTGATACTTTTGTTTTATTTTACTGGAAACGATTCCAAATTTTCAGCCTGTTTAAGCATAAAAAATATATGCGCCCGAAAAAAAACCGTGATAAAATAAAAACAGCAATGCAGACGGAGGTGCATCATGAAAAAATACATAACCGTAAGCCGTGAATACGGAAGCGGCGGACATACAATCGGAAGCCTTGTTTCCAAGGAGCTTGGCATTCCGTTTTACGACAGCGAAATAATCGACCTTGCGGCAAAGGAATCAGGGCTTTCTCCCGACTTTATCAAAAAAAACGAGCAGAACATTTCTTCCGGCTGGCTGTACACGCTCCTGCTGGGCGCAAGCTACGCAAGCCCGGGAACCGGCCCCATGAGGCTCGGAGTGAATTCAGTTGCGCCGGCGGCACCGCTTGCGGATCAGATTTTCAGCGCCCAGAGAAACGCAATTCTTTCTCTTGCAAAGAAAGGCCCGTGCGTCCTTGTGGGAAGATGCTCAGACTACATTCTGCGCCACTGCGAGGAAATTGAAAGAAAGGAAATCCTGAACGTGTTCATTTACGCGCCGATGCAGGACAAAATCAGCTATGCGGTAAAGACAAAAGGACTTGATCCGTCCACGGCAGAGCGCGACATAAAGCTCATAGACAAGCGCAGGGCAAACCACTACAACACGTTTACCGAGCGGACATGGGGAAACAGAATTCACTATGACATGCTGATAAACAGCTCGCTTTTGGGAATGGAAAAAACGGCGGAGCTGATAGCCCGGGTTGCGCGCGAGTCATAGCCGCTGCGGCCGGAAAATACTGTGGAAAAATTTTTACATTTTTGAAACATAACAGATAAAATAAAGTTTGACATATCTATGAGGGTGATTTATATTTATAACAATATCTTCACCTTAATCCATTCTGTAGGAGGATCAAATGAAAAAGACACTTTTTACAGCGGCAGCACTTGCCGTGATGGGAGCAGCCTGTCTTCCAAGCTTTGCAAAGCCAAAGAAGAAGGTTGTTCTGAACAAAGACAAGCCGCTTGTATTCTTTAACAGGCAGCCTTCAGATCCGACAACCGGAAAAATCGACATGAAATCAATGAACTGGAACGGCCAGACATACTACGTAGGATTTGATGCTGCGGGCGGCGGCGCTGTCCAGGGAGATCTGATTGTCAGCTATCTCAAGGAAGCCGGCGCAAAAATTGACCGCAACGGAGACGGAACAATCGGCTACGTTCTGTGCATCGGAGATGTCGGACACAACGACTCAAAGGCGCGCACAGAAGGAATCCGCAAGGCGCTCGGCACATGGAACGGCTCAGCAGATCCGACAGTAACAAAGGAAGGTTCCATTGAAATCGGCGGAAAAACATTCAAAGTGGTCGAGCTTGAAGGAAAAGCCATGACTGGAACTGACGGCTCCACATGGAATGCAAACGCAGCCACAGAGGCAATGGGAAGCTGGGCTACAAAGTACGGAAAAGCTATCGACATGGTAGTTTCAAACAACGACGGAATGGCGATGGGCTGCCTTCAGGCTTCAAACTATCCGGCAGGAGTTCCGATTTTCGGATATGACGCAAACGCTGATGCAATCGAAGCAATCGGAGCTGGAAAAATGACAGGAACTGTCTCCCAGAACGTTGACGCGCAGGCAACAGCTACGCTTCAGGTTCTGAGAAACCTTCTTGACGGCCTTACGGGAGCTGATGTCTACACAAACGGAATCACAAAGCCTGATGCAAGCGGCTCAAAAATTTCTGCAAACATCGAGTATGTTCCGGAAACAAAGGCGATTCTTGCAAAGAACACCGGTGTAAACGCTTCCAACTGGAAAGACTATGCGGCAGGAAAACGCGACGCAGGAATCAAGAAATCAAAGGCGGATCAGAAGAAAGTCCTGCTTACAATCTACAACTCTGCGGATAACTTCCTTTCTTCTTCTTACCTTCCGGCTCTCAACTACTATGCGCCGCTTCTGAACATCAAGCTTACCGTTGTTCAGGGAGACGGACAGAATGAAGCCAGCTGTCTGGACAAGTTCACGAACCTCAATAATTTCGATGCCTATGCAATCAACATGGTAAAGACAAATTCAGGACGTGACTATACAGACAAGCTCCGCTACTAGGCTTGCAGCATACAGTTCACGTATCAGCTGAAAAAAGCTGCCGCAAAGGCGGCTTTTTGTAAGAATTCAAAAGCAATGAGGCCATAGCTTCATTGCTTTTTTTTGAATGACCTGCATATTTCATGTCCGCTGAAAAACTGCGGGAGCCATTCCTATCACTGAGAGGTGCCTAATGGACGACATAGTTCTCGAAATAAAAAATCTCTCTAAATCGTTTGCAAAAAACAAGGTTCTTAACGGAATAAGCCTGAGCATCAAAAAAGGCTCAGTCATGGGACTTATGGGAGAAAACGGCGCCGGAAAGTCCACCATGATGAAATGCCTGTTCGGAATCTATGCAAAGGATGAAGGGCAGATTGTCTTAAACGGAAAGCCCGTGGACTTTAAAAATCCCAAGGAAGCCCTGGAAAACGGAGTCGCCATGGTTCATCAGGAGCTGAACCAGTGCCTTGACAGAACTGTCATGGACAATCTTTTCTTAGGGCGGTATCCGACAAGGCTTGGAGTTGTTGACGAACAGAAAATGTTCAAGGAAAGCGCGGCTCTCTTTGCCTCTCTGAATATGAATGTAAATCCGCACACTGTCATGCGCACTATGTCTGTGTCTCAGCGGCAGATGGTGGAAATTGCAAAGGCCGTATCATACAATGCAAAAATCATCGTCCTTGACGAACCCACATCATCACTTACCGAACCAGAAGTCCTCAAGCTTTTTTCAATAGTCCGCGACCTGAAGGAAAAAGGCGTTTCGTTTGTATACATATCGCATAAAATGGATGAAGTGTTTCAGGTGTGCGATGAAATTTCTGTCCTGCGCGACGGAAGCATGGTTCTGTCCACGCCTACAAAGGACACTGACATGGACAAGCTGATTTCAGCGATGGTCGGACGCTCCCTGGACAAGCGGTTCCCTGATGTGGACAACACTCCGGGCAGAGACTACCTTGAAATCAGAAATCTTTCCACAAAATATGAGCCGCGCCTTGAAAACATATCGTTCACAGTCCGAAAGGGAGAAATATTCGGGCTGTACGGGCTTGTGGGCGCCGGACGAAGCGAGCTGCTTGAGTCAATTTTCGGAATCAGGACTATTGCATCGGGTGAAATCATCCTTGACAAAAAGAACCTGCGGTTTTACAGCAGCAAGGACGCAATGTCATACAATTTCGCAATGGTCACTGAAGAGCGCAAGCTCAACGGAATGTTCGGAAAAGCCACAATCGAATTCAACACGACAATCACAAATCTGGACAGCTATAAAACTGCCGGCCTTCTTTCCGACAGAAAGCTCCATGACGCAGCAAACCGGGAAATCAAGCGGATGCACACAAAATGTGTTTCTGCGGACGAGCTGATAACTTCGCTCAGCGGAGGAAACCAGCAGAAAGTCATCATCGGAAAATGGATGGAACGGGAGCCTGACATTTTCCTCATGGACGAGCCGACCCGCGGAATTGACGTAGGAGCAAAGTATGAAATTTACCAGCTGATAATCCAGATGGCAAAGGACGGAAAGACGATTATCGTGGTTTCCAGCGAAATGCCGGAAATCCTCGGAATTACAAACAGAATTGCAGTCATGTCGAACCACAGGCTTGCCGGAATCGTAGATACAAAGACTACTGATCAGGAAGCGCTGCTGCGCCTTTCGGCAAAATATTTATAAAGGATATCTTGAAAAAGCTCGCTTCCAGAGATTTTTTCGGGAACCACATCATTTTACGGAGGAACCACTATGGAACATATCCAGAATCTGATTGACCTTGCTTCCAAAAGAGCGCAGGAACTCGGTGCCGCAGACAGCACCAGCATACAGTCCCTTGAAGAAGACACACTGCTTGCAGACATTCACAAGGCGCTGGAATCACTGCGGTGCGAAGGCGTAAACAAAATCCTTCAGCTCAGGCAGAATATTGCTTCAGCAAAAAAGAACAAAATGCTTTCAGCGGAAGAGCGTTCTGCCCACATTGCGCAGTATCAGGCTGAAATTGAAAAAGCGCGGATTATCGCAAGGCAGAATCAGGCTGACGATGCGGCTTTGTCAAAGGCAGCGGTATCATACGCAAATGCGCTTTCCGCAAAGATTATCAAAAGCACAGACTGCATCCAGAATGAAAAGATTCTGAAGCTCAAAAGCGAGTACAAGGAACGCTCTGCCCAGATAAAGGCTGATGCGCAAAAGCGGCTTGCAGCAGCAAAATCAGAGCACGAAAAGGAAACCGTATCTTATGAGCTCAAGACATCGCTGTTCGATGCAAAAAATCATACCCAGACAGAAATCGACAAGTGCAACGATGTAAAGCGGCAGGTTTTTACCGATCACATCCAGGAAAACCGGCAGCTCAGGAACGGCCGCACAAACTTTGCCGAAGACACGGAGCTTAAGCTTAAAAACTACGCATACAACTTCAAGCCCGCCAAATTTTTCCTTGACAACGGGCTGTACCTTGCAATCGTGGTGTTCTTTATCGTGTGCATAATCATCGCGCCGATTTCCGGGAACGGCAACCTGCTTTCGCTTCCGAATATTTTCACAATCCTTGAGCAGGCTTCCACAAGAATGTTCTACGCGCTCGGAGTTGCCGGCCTGATTCTTCTTGCGGGAACAGACTTGAGTGTCGGACGCATGGTCGCGCTCGGTGCCGTCATAACAGGACTCATTCTTCACCCGGGACAGAACATTGTCACATTCTTCGGGCTGGGGCCGTGGGATTTTACCGCGATGCCGATGGCTGCCAGAATGATTATGGCTCTTTTCCTCGCGATTGCGCTCTGCACGCTGTTCTGTGTGTTCGCCGGATTCTTTTCCGCCAAGTTCAAGATTCATCCGTTTATTTCCACGCTTTCAACACAGCTGATTATCTACGGACTTCTGTTTTTCGGAACAAGCGGAACTCCAGTCGGCTCTATCGATTCTGACATAAAGGATCTTATCGGCGGAAGATGGATTCTTGGTGTCTTTAACGGCGAGCTGATCACATTCCCCAAGCTGATTATTCCGGCGGCAATTGCCATTGTTGCAGCATGGTTCATCTGGAACAAGACAACATTCGGAAAGAATATGTATGCTGTGGGCGGCAACTCTGAGGCGGCAAGCGTAAGCGGAATCAGCGTGTTCTGGACGACTTTGGGCGTCTTTATCATGGCCGGAATTTTCTATGGCTGCGGAGCATTCCTTGAAGCGTTCAAGGCAAATGCAAGCGCGGGAACAGGGCAGGGCTACGAAATGGATGCCATTGCAGCCTGCGTTGTCGGAGGCATTTCATTCAACGGCGGAATCGGCAAAATCGGCGGAGCGGCAATAGGCGTCATAATCTTTACAAGCCTTACATACTGCCTCACATTCCTTGGAATCGACACAAACCTTCAGTTTGTTTTCAAGGGACTGATTATCATTGCAGCAGTTGCCCTTGACAGCATAAAGTACCTTAAGAGAAAATAAGACCGCTGAGATGTTCCGGCGGAACATTCCGCTGGAACATACGGGCAAAAGCCTTCTACAGCTTTATTCTGACAGTCTGAATGCGGCGCGCGCTCTGATCTTCAACAATAAAAAGAATCCGGCCGTCTTTATACACAGAGCCTGTCTCCGGCAGCTCGTCAAATTTTTCAAGAAGCCATCCGCCGAGCGTATCGTAATGCTCGCTTGAAAGCTTGAGGTACAGCACATTGTTCAGATCATCAAGCCTCATGTCGCCGGGAACAAGGAATTCGTTTACGCTTACAAGCGTAATCCGCTCCTCGGGAGAAACTTCCATCGTTCCATGCTCATCTGTCATCCTGCCGAAAACTTCATGCAGAATATTATCCAGCGTGACAATTCCCGACATTCCGCCGTATTCATTGACAGCAACTGCAAACTTGTCATTTTTCTCCTTGAATTTTTTCAGCAGCTCCTCAGCACTCAAAGTCTCTGGAACAAACAGAACCGGCTGCATGCAAAGCTTTATAAAATCCTTGTTTTGAGAAACAGTTCTGTCCGCAAACAGCACCGACTTAAAGTGAAGCACGCCGATGATGTTCTCACTGTCATTTTCATAGACAGGAAGCCGCGAATAGCCGCTTTCTTCAAAGGCAGCTATGACAGTTTCAAACGTTTCAGTGCAGTTTATGTATCGGACTAATGAGCGGTGGCGCATAATATTTCTGACAGTCAAGTCTGAAAATTCAAAGATGCGCTCAAGCATTTTCCGCTCGTCGCACTCAAGAGTTCCTTCCTTTTCGCCCACGTAAATCAGTGTTTTCAGCTCTTCTTCCGTGACAACCGGGCGGCTTGCCTTTATAAGCTTTTTTTCAACAAAATCAATTCCTTTTGTAAACTGAAAAAAAATCCAGATTACCGGAAAGAATATTTTCTGAAGGAAGAGAATGGGAATTGCCGCAAGCTGGGCAGTCCGCTTCTGGTGTTCATTCGCATACGTCTTGGGAACTATTTCTGCAAAAACAATGATAAGCACGAGAACCACGGAAGCCGCACTGGAAACATACTCCGTGCCAAACACTTTCAGCGCAAACGCCGTGACTACCGCCGAATTAAGCGTGTTGACAAAATTTGTTCCGATTAAAACAGTCGAAATCAAAAGGTCAAGCTTGCTTTTTATCTTGTACACATTCAGCGCGTTCCACGCATCTTCTTTAATCATCTGCCTGACAGAAATGCGGGAAATTCCAGTGTACGCAGTTTCCGCCGCGGCAAAAAAGGCTCCCATGAGCAGGAGAAAAAGAATAATGGCACTGCTTGAAACAATATACAAAAGCATATCAGTCTCCACTTTCCGTGCGGCTGTTTTCAGCCTTCTGTTTTTTCTGCCGGAGCACACGGACTTTTGAAACTCTGTTTTCTTCCATTTCCAGCACAATGAAATCATACCCTTCCGCACTGACATAGTTTCCTATGGACGGTATGATGCCGAGAGCTTCGCAGATAAAGCCGCCGAGCGTTTCACAGTGCAGGGAAGAAAGGCTGATTCCAAGCCGCTCATTCAAATCGATAAGCCGCACAAGTCCGTCTGCCTCAAAATCATCAGAATTTTCTATCCTGACTTCCGCCTTATGCGCGCAGAGCTTTCCGCCGTCTGTCACCGGGCCGAAAATTTCCCGCACAATATCTTCCCTTGTGAGAACGCCGTATGTCCCTGAATACTCGTCAATCACAACTGCCATGCTCTGCCGGCTTTCACGCATCACCTGCTGGATGCCGGACATTTTTCTTGTTTCAAGCACAAAAAGCGGCGGACGCATGACATTGCGCACACTGAACTGTTCCGGGCATTTTTTATACGGCAGCATGTCCTTTATATACAGAATCCCCACAATATCATCTATGTCCTTGTTAAAAACGGGAAACCGCGAAAGCCGCAGGCGCTGCGCAAGCTCAATGATGTGCGCATACGGAGCATCGGCGGAAACAGCCTTTATCTGCTTGCGGGGAATCATGATGTCCTTTGCCTCCAGATCCGCAAATGTAAAAACCCGCGTCATCATCTTTTTTTCATTCGCCTGAAGAACACCCTGCTCGTGCCCCACATCAAGGAATGTCTGGATTTCCTCTTCTGTGTATGACACTTTTTTCTTTTGAACATCAGCTTTTGCCGTTTTCAGAATCAGCCGTGAAACTGCCGTAAATATAAAAACGAGCGGCGCAAGAACGGCTTCAAGAATTTCTATAAATCTGCTGAAAAAAAACGCGACCGCTTCAGGATGATGAGTTGCAACTGTCTTCGGAGAAATTTCCCCGAAAACCAAAAGAAGAACAGTAACCGCGCATGTTGCAATTCCCACACCTGCCGGCCCGAAAAGCTCAATAGCTATAAAAGTAAAAATAGCTGAAAGAGCAATGTTCACAATATTGTTGCCGATAAGCAGCGTGTTTATGAGCTTGTCCTTGCTGCCCAAAAGCCGCCACACCCGCTCCGCACGCCGATCCTTTTTGTTCCGCAGAAGCCTGATTCTCAGCTTGTTGACGGAAAGAAATGCGCTCTCCGCCGCTGAAAAAATCATCGAAAGAATGACAAGAACCGCAGCAGCCGCAAAAAGCGCCGCCAGAGGAACAGAACCGCCTTTCATGCGCTAATTGCCGCTTTGCTGCTGGGCAGGCTGTGCCGTCTGGGAAGCAGAAGCCATTTCAGAATACCGTTTTATTCCTTCCAAAGCCTGAAAAATTTCACCGGAAATTTCGCTTTGTGTGTCAACTGCATACGCTTCCTCAAGATATGCCTGCACACGGTCAAAATCAATCTCGCTCATATTGACAAGGGCATACGCCGCCATGTATAAGGCTTCCTGCTTCTGCAAGGATGAAAGATCAGCTGACTTTGAAATTTCATCAAACGGAAGCGCCGGATCTGATCCGTCTTCAAAGGCATCAAGGGAACGAAGATATGCGCCCTGAATTTGGTAGTCGCCTAAACGGCCAGTTTCATTCTCAGGATCAAGCGAAGGAAATTCCAAAATCAAGTCCTTTAAAAAATAAGAATGGCTCCGACTCGAATTCTGCACCATTTCGTCTATGGCTTTTGCCCTTTCAATTCCCTGCAAATGATTCAGCGAATTTGACAGCTGCATCAAGTTCTTGGCGCGCTCCTTGGCATTTTCAATTTCCGCGCAATAGTCTTCAACACTGATGGAACTGTACTTTTCAGCGTCAAGCGAAATTTCAGCAAGGACATATCCCTGCGGCGAAACAATAAAGGCGCACGGCCACGACTGCACATTGCAATGGCGCGCAAGCAGCTCCTTTTCCTTGTATTCATCCTGAATTTTTTCAGCTTCCCTGCGCTCTTCCTCCGTGGCATCTTCGGACACTTGCGAGTGCGCATAGTCAGCCTGGGAAAAATCGATGTTCGCAAAAACAAATTCACTTCCGTATCTTTTAGCAAATTCCTTTGTATTTACTACATTCTCCTTGAACGGAAGGCTTGAATCCGCCCAGTCGTCCCCGCTGAACAAAAGGTACATATTTTTTTTCTGCCGGGCAGCCGCAGCCTTTGCCTCTTCAAAATCAGAATGCCACTGCACATTCCCGCAGGAAACAAAAAGCACGGCAACGCAAACAACAGCGGCAATGTTCAATTTTTTCATAGTATACTCTTCCTTAAAATTCAACAGCTTGCAACGCAAACATTCAGTTAAAATAAGAAACTCCGGCCTGAAAAATATTCTGGCAGGAATTTTCTTTTTGGTTTTCAGACGGATCTCCCGCCACATTCTTTATGAGATCGCGGCTGCTTCCGTCTGCGTCAGTTCCCATTGTACGCTCACTGTGTCCCATTTTTCCGAGAATACGTCCGTCCGGGCTTGTAAGGCCTTCGATTGCATACAGGCTTCCATTGGGATTGTCCGGCTCGGCTGCCGCAGGAATTCCGTTTTCATCAACATACTGCGTAAACACCTGGCCGCTGGCAAACAGCTGTTCCGCAAGTCCGCTGCTGATGACAATTCTTCCTTCGCCATGGCTTATCGGAACAAGATGAACACGCGGATCAAGAACGCTTTTTGAAAGCGCCCACGGGCTTGCCGCGCTGACCATACGCGTGCGGACAATGCGGCTTATATGGCGGTTTATTCTGTTGAACGTAAGAGTCATCATGTCTTCAGACGGCTCCCTGATTTCTCCATACGGAATAAGTCCTGTCTTTACGAGAGCCTGAAATCCGTTGCAAATGCCAAGCACAAGCCCGTCCCGTTTCTTGAGAAGGCTCAGTATGCTGTCTGAAATTCTGTGCTCGCGGATTACGTTTGCAATATATTTTCCGCTTCCGTCAGGCTCATCCCCGGAACTGAATCCGCCGGGCAGCGCAAGAATCTGGGAGCTGTCAATTTCCTTCTGAAGACGGTTCAGCGATTCCGCAAGATCATCAGGCGTCCTGTTGCGGAAAACCATGACTTCAGTTTCCGCTCCGTTCAGGCTGAAGGCACGCGCCATATCATACTCGCAGTTTGTCCCGGGGAAAACAGGAATAATGACACGCGGTTTTGCAGAGCCTTTTTTTATGGTGAATGATGCACGGGCCTGCGCAAGCGACGGATGCTCTTTAAGCGCAAAGCCAGGCAGCGGAGCCTGCGGAGCCGCTCCAGAAACCGGCGGAAACACAGCGCTGAGCGTAGATTCCCATGCTTTTTCAATTTCACACAATGCAATTTCTGCGCCGTAAACAGACACAGCCGGCAGCTCTTGGGTTCTGCCGATTTTTGTCACTGTTCCTTCTGCGCATTCCGCATACGCTTCAAGATCTTCATCAGATTCAACTATAACCGAACCGTAGAGCGGCATAAACAAATCCCGGACTCCAGCTTCTTTCCCAAGGGCCGCAGCAGCAGCGTTCACAGGCACTGTTTCCAAGCTGATTCCTATTCGGTTTCCCAGCGCCATTTTGCTGACTGCTTCTGCAATTCCGCCAGCCCCGACAGGATACATTGCGCAGATTTTTCCTTCTGAAGCAAGCGAATGAAGCACCCGTGCATTTTTCTTAAAGGCTGCAAAGTCAGGAACAAGCTCCGATGAATAGGGAACGCTTACCAGGTACACCGGGCTTCCTGCTTTTTTAAAAGCGCCGGAAATAACATTCTGCACATCTTCAGTGCCGACTGCAAATGAAACAAGCGTATGCGGAACGCTGAGATTTTCAAACGTTCCTGACATAGAATCCTTTCCGCCGATAGAGCCGGTTCCCATGGAATTCTGGGCATCAATGGAGCCAAGCAAAGCCGCCGCAGGATATCCCCACGTTTTTTCATCAACTGCGCGTCCAAAGAATTCCTGAAATGTCAGCCGGCATTTTTCCGGTTCTCCGCCAAGGCACGCAATTTTTGCAAGCGAAGAAAGAACGGCAATCTGCGCTCCATGGTACGGCGACCACTGTGCCACACGCGGGTCATAGCCGAATGTCATAAGGCTCACTGTTGAAGTTTCCCGCGGACTGACAACAGGAATTTTTGCCGCCATGCCAGCTTCTGGAGTTCCCTGATATTTTCCGCCATACGGCATAAGGACAGAGCCTGAGCCGATGGAACCGTCAAACCGCTCTCCAAGCCCGCGCTGAGAACAGCACGCAAGATTGCTCATATTTGCAAGCCAGGCTTCCTCCAGTTCCGGGGAATCCTCATCCTTGCAAAGGACTGCTTCCACTGAATCAAGGACATTCACCAAGGGAGACTGCGGCGGCTCACACGGAGATTCAATCAGCGCGGAAGCTGTATGCTCCGCACCTGCCGTGTCAAGGAACGAGCGGTCCAAGTCCACAATCGTTTTTCCGCGCCACCTCATTACAAGGCGGTTTGTGCCGGTCACTTCAGCAACAACAACTGCGGCAAGATTTTCCGCATGAGCGGCGGCAATGAATTTCTGCGCATCTTCTTTCCGCACAACAACCGCCATCCGTTCCTGAGACTCGGAAATGGCAAGCTCTGTTCCGTCAAGCCCTTCATACTTTTTTGGAACGGTATCAAGGTTTATGTCGAGTCCCGCAGCAAGCTCGCCAACCGCCACCGAAACGCCTCCGGCTCCAAAGTCATTGGAACGGCGGATCATACGGCACACTTCCTTATTGCGGAACAGCCGCTGAATCTTCCGCTCTTCGACT
The DNA here is from genome assembly GCA_017935745.1 of Treponema sp. Lineage (GTDB taxonomy): Bacteria > Spirochaetota > Spirochaetia > Treponematales > Treponemataceae > Treponema_D. Next base: position 241,117 of record JAGBGX010000009.1, read on the forward strand.
GCGTTTCCTTTTTGAACTTCTGCGGCGGCAGTTGACACAGACTGCACATCATGCACTTTTGAAGAGCCTGTCGCGCCTCCGATTCCGTCGCGGCCGGTTCCGCCTCCGACAAGAATAACTATGTCTCCCGGCTCAGGCTCCTCACGGACAACCTGATCGCACGGAGCGGCGGCAATGACCGCGCCAAGCTCCATCCGCTTTGCAACAAATCCCGGATGATATATTTCTGCAACCTGTCCTGTCGCAAGCCCGATCTGATTTCCATAGGAAGAAAATCCCTGCGCCGCCTCACGCGTGAGCTTCATCTGCGGAAGCTTGCCCGGAAGCGTTTTGCTGAGCGGAACGGTAGGATCTGCCGCCCCGGTAACACGCAGCGCCTGATATACCCATGAGCGGCCCGAAAGCGGATCACGGATTGCCCCGCCGATGCACGTTGCCGCACCGCCAAACGGCTCTATTTCTGTCGGATGATTATGCGTTTCATTTTTAAACTGAAGAAGCCAACGTTCGGTTGCTTCCGGCGAATCAGCAGAAAGCTTGTTTCCGTTTTTGTCTGTTGTATAATGAACATCAATATAAACCGAACACGCGTTTATTTCTGCGCTTTCTTCAAGATCATCAAGCTTTCCCTGCCTGCGCAGATACTTTGCTCCGATGCAGGCCATATCCATCAGCGTAACAGGCTTGTCTGTCTGTCCGGCATACAGCTCCACGCGCATTGCCTTGTAGCTGTCCAGCGACTTCTGGAACAGCGCGGCATACGGCCCGTCTTCAATCTGTATGTCTTTCAGCCTGGTAAGAAATGTCGTATGGCGGCAATGATCGCTCCAATACGTGTCAAGCACACGGATTTCTGTAAAGGTCGGATTTCTGCCCGCCGACTTGAAATAGTCCTGCATGAATTTCACATCTGCAAAATCCATGGCAAGCCCGAGCTTTTTCCGGTATGCTTCCAGCTCTTCATCAGAAAGAGAAATAAATCCTTCAACAAACGGAATATCGGCAGGAATTTCAGCTTTCATTTCGAGCGTCACAGGCTTTTCACTGCCGGCAAGCCGGCTGTCCACAGGATTTATCAGGTACGATTCAATTTTTTTCAGCTCGCCGGAAGAAACCGTTCCCTCCAGAAAAACGATTTTTGCGCATCGGACGCGCGGCGGCTCTGTTCCTGTCTGCACATCGCGCGACATGCTTTCACGCAGCAAGGCAAGGCACTGCTGCGCACTGTCAGCCCGCTGATCGTACTGCCCCGGAAGATATTCCCAGATTATCTGCGTGCTTCCGGCAGGAACTTCCAAGGAACCGTATACAACAGTATCGCTCTGCGGCTCTGAAAAAATGCGGACGGCAGCTGCCTTTGCAACAGCATCAGCCACATTTTCAATATCATACCGGTTAAAGTAACGGACCCCGGTAACGCCGCCAATGCCCAAAAATCCTGTTATTTCGGAATAAATCCGCGCCGCTTCATTTTGAAATCCGGCCTTTCTTTCCACATAAATACGAAACATCTGCTCATTATATAGTAAAAATACTGTTTATTCAATGTAAGAAAAACGTCTTCCATTCTTGAAAAAAATCCGCGCTTCATATACGTTTTAACTATGAAAAGAAGAGCCAGAATTTTCAAGAAGCTTCTGTACAGCCGGATGATTTTTTCTTTTCTTTTGCTGCTTGTTCAGTTTCTGATATACTTTTTCTTCATTATAAAATACACGCCGTTCTTTTTATACTTTGCCGGAGCGAGCATCACGCTGAGCTTCTGCTTTCTGGTGTACCTTGCAAACTGCGACGGAAAAAATGAATTCAAGATAGCGTGGCTGATTCCGACAATGATTCTGCCGATTTTCGGAATTTCGCTGTACATCTACACAAAAATTAACACCGGAAATTCACTGATACGAAAGCGGATTGCCGCTTCAAAGTCCCAGGCGCACGCATTCCTTCCGTGCCAGTGCTGGCAGAATATTTCCAGTTCCTTTCCTGAAATCGCGGATCTTGCCTCGTACATTTATGAAAGCGACTGCTTCCCGGCTTACACCGATTCTTCCGCAGAATACTTTTCATGCGGCGAGCTGTTCCTGCCTGATTTTCTTTCCGAGCTGAAAAAAGCCAGGCAGTTTATCTTTCTGGAATTTTTTATCATCAATCCCGATGAGTCATGGCAGCTCATTCTCGAAGTGCTCAGGCAGAAAGTGAACGAAGGAGTAGAAGTCCGCGTTCTCTACGATGGAATCGGCTCTGTGTTCACATCCACTTCAATGTACAGAGACTATCTGAACAATCTGGGAATCAAGGCACGAATTTATATGCCGCTTTTTCCTGTGTTCAACTTGCAGCAGAATAACCGGGATCACAGAAAAATCGCTGTAATAGACGGAATGGTCGCATACACCGGCGGCATGAACATTTCAAATGAATACTTCAACATCGGCACAAACAAATTTCCGTACTGGAAAGATTCCGCCGTAAAAATCCGCGGAAACGCAGTAAAAACATTCACCAGCCTTTTTTTGCGCATCTGGAATGTCATAGGAAAATCCAAGGAAAACCTCGCCGCATACTTTCCCGAGCCTCAGTTTACGCCTGAAAAAAATGAAGGAATCATTATTCCTTACGGAGACAATGCCTACAATGAAAAAGACATTGCGGAAGACATCTGCCTCTACATACTGGGAAAAGCAAAAAAATATGTATACATCACAACGCCGTATATTGTCATTGACAACCAGCTGAAAAGCGCACTGATTTTTGCAGCACGGCGCGGAATTGATGTGTCGCTGATTGTTCCGTCAAAGCCTGATCATTTCCTGACATTCTGCATTGGAAAAACATTCCTGAAAACGCTTGTTGAAAACGGCGTGCATGTCTATCTGTATCTTCCCGGATTCCTGCACTCAAAGCTGTTTATATCAGATGAATCAATTGCCACGGTAGGCTCTGTAAACCTTGACTACAGAAGCTTTTACCATCATTTTGAATGCGGAGCTGTCCTGTATAAAAATCCTGAAATTGAAAAAATCCGGCGGGATTTTGAGCGCATACGGCTTTCCTGCCATGAAATGCAGGCTGAAGACTACAAAAAAATTCCTTTCTTCATACGGTTTCTCGGCAGAATTTTCAGAGTGTTCGCGCCGCTTCTCTAGTCCCGCGCACATCACACGGACCGCAGGAACAGCTCGTGGATGCGCGTGTCGCCGGAAAGCTCCGGGTGGAACGACATGGCGAGCTGCGCTCCGTAGCGCACGGCGACAATATGCCCGCCGACTTCAGCCAGAACTTCAACGCCGGGCGACACGCTCTTGATGTACGGAGCGCGGATGAACGTCATCGGCACGGCTCCAAGGCTTGCGAACGGAGCCTCGGCATAAAAGCTTCCGAGCTGCCGTCCGTAGGCGTTCCGGCGCACCGTTGCCGGGAGCGTCTGGAACCACGTGCGCCCGTCGTTGTCCGCCGACTCTGCAAGCAGAATCAGCCCCGCGCACGTTGCAAGGACAGGAAGTCCGTCCGCAATCTTCCGGCGAAGCGGCCCGAACATTCCCAGCTCGCGCAACAGCTTTCCCTGCGCCGTGCTTTCGCCGCCGGGCAGAATCAGCGCGTCAAACTGCCGCTCCACGTCCTCCTTCTTGCGAAGCTCGATGCATTCCGCGCCCAGCCGCCTGCACATCGCCTCGTGCTCGATGAACGCGCCCTGCACCGCAAGCACTGCAACCGTCATACGCCCCTCCGCCTATTTTCCGCGCTCCGCCATGAGCAGTTTGATTTCATCCGCGTTGATTCCGACCATCGCCTCGCCCAAATCCTCGGAAAGGGCGGCAATGAGCTTTGCGTCCTCATAATTTGCGACCGCCTTGACAATCGCCTCCGCGCGCTTCTGCGGATTCCCCGACTTGAAGATGCCCGAACCGACAAATACTCCTTCCGCACCGAGCTGCATCATGAGCGCCGCGTCCGCCGGAGTCGCGACGCCGCCTGCCGCAAAGTTGACGACCGGGAGCCGCCCGTTCTCGTGGACGGACTGCACCAGCGCATACGGAACAGAAAGCTCCTTCGCCGCCTGATACAGCTCGTCGTCGCGCATATTCGCAATCCGCGCAATTTCGCTGTTCATCATCCTCATGTGCCGCACCGCCTGCACGACATCGCCCGTTCCCGGCTCGCCCTTCGTGCGGATCATCGACGCGCCCTCGCTGATTCTCCGCAGCGCCTCGCCCAAGTCCTTCGCGCCGCAGACGAACGGCACGCGGAATGTCGTCTTGTCGATGTGGTGGACGTCGTCCGCCGGAGAAAGCACTTCGCTTTCGTCGATGTAGTCGATTTCAATCGCCTCCAGAATCTGCGCCTCCACAAAATGCCCGATGCGGCACTTCGCCATGACGGGAATGGAGACCGCCTCCTGAATGCCCTTTATCATCTTGGGATCGCTCATGCGGGCGACGCCGCCCGCAGCACGGATGTCCGCCGGAATCCGCTCCAGCGCCATGACCGCGCACGCTCCCGCCGCTTCCGCAACTTTCGCCTGCTCCGGCGTTGTAACGTCCATAATTACTCCGCCCTTGAGCATCTGGGCAAGCTGCCTGTTCAGTTCGTACCTGTTTTCCGCCATACTTCACCTCGCTTTGTCCGCCGTCCGGCAGCCTCCGCACAGAACGCCGCCTCGGCCGGATGCCTCCAGTATCGCCAGAATCTGGTATTATGAAAATAGTCAGTTTAAAGCAAAATTTATATATCCAGATTCAGCAGCCTCAAAATAATGAACGAACCTCGCTGCAAGCATCGGGTATGTACCTCCTCCGCACGAATCGGAAAACACGTTTTTTTCACATTTTGACTTTTCAAAACTCTTTTTTTATATTATAATTAGCTTGAAAAGGGAGTAGCCGGGCGCACAGCGTCAGATTTATTTCGTCAAGACGAACTATGTATCCTTTCAGGAAACAGCAGTTCCGGGGTAAATCGCAAAAGGGCAAGACTTTATACAACTGTCTCTTGGAGAACTGTATGGAGTTTTTGTCTGAAATTTTTTTTGCCCTTACATGGAAGCATTTCGTCATGTTTGCAATCGGCGGAACCATGATTTTTCTTGCAGTCAGCAGGAAAATCGAAAGCGCGCTTCTGCTTCCCATGGGATTCGGCGCAATCCTTGTTAACCTTCCGCATTCCGCATTTTTAGACGGCGGCGCAATCGAAATTCTGTATACTATCGGATTCACAGCCGGAGAGCTTATGCCGCTGCTGCTCTTTATCGGAATCGGCGCAATGACTGACTTTTCGCCGCTGCTGTCAAACCCCAAGCTCCTTGCCTTTGGATTTTTCTGCCAGCTCGGCATTTTCATTGTGCTTCCGCTCGCGCATTCTCTGGGCTTTTCAATTCCAGACGCGGCTTCAATCGCCAGTATCGGTGCCGCAGACGGCCCGACAGCAATCCTTGTAAGCCATGTGCTCGGCTCCCAGTACGCAAGCTCTGTCACCGTAGCTGCATACTCGTATATGGCGCTTGTCCCGGTTATAATGCCCCTGACAATACGGCTTTTGACCACAAAAAAAGAGCGGAAAATAAGGATGGATACAGACGCAAAAAAAGTCTCAAAGCGGAAAAAAATCCTTTTCCCGATTCTCACTTCCATCATCGTAGGGCTGATTGTTCCTGCAAGCGCGCCGCTCATCGGCTTCCTGATGTTCGGAAACCTTATCAGGGAAAGCGGAGTCTTGGAGAATCTTGCAGAAAGCGCGCGCACAACGCTGACAAACATCATTACGCTTCTTCTGGGCATATCAGTTTCATTCACCTTGCAGGCAGACGAATTCCTGAAGCCGCAGACAATCCTTGTCCTTTCGCTCGGACTGCTTGCATTCATACTTGACTGCTCATGCGGAATTCTTCTGGCAAAATTCATGAACCTCTTCCTAAAGAAAAAAATAAATCCTGCCGCAGCAGCAGCCGGAATTTCCGCGTTTCCGATGGCAAGCCGCATTGCACAGAAAGAAGTTCTGAAGGAAGACGACTCAAACTTTATCCTGATGCATTCAGCCGGAATAAATGTGGGAGGCCAGATTGCCTCAGTTGTCGCAGGAGGAATTCTGATTCAGGCCGCCCGGATTCTTGGCGGAATGTAAGTACAGCTTCAGCTGCTCTATGTATTCCTTGCCGAGCCTGGAAAGAATGATATTTTTCCTCACTATATAGCCGATTTCCATCATGCTGTTCGGATTGTCCTTGTCCGCCCTAAACGGAACAGCAACAAAATCATGGCCGTTCAGCTCCTCGCAGATAATGCCCGAACAGAGCGTATACCCGCAAAGCCCCACCATAAGGTTGAGGCTTGTGGCACGGTCGCTTGTCTTTATCGTCTTGGGATACTCATTTTCAGTGAGAATTTCTTCAGCAAAGTAAAACGAACTGTTTCCTCCCTGGTCAAACGAAATGCAGGGAAATTCTGCAAGCTCTTCAAACGAAATCGAATCTTTTTTTGCCAGCGGATGATTTTTCCACAGGTACACATACGCCTTGCAGTCAATCAGCTTTGAAAAGGAAAGGCTGTTCGCATTCAGAATCTTGCAAACTGCCTTCCGGTTAAAATCGCTCAGGTACAGAATTCCGATTTCGCTTTTCAGGCTCGCAACGTTTTCAATTACTTCAAGCGTCTTTGTTTCATAAATTGAAAATTCATAGCTTGCTGTCCCGAATTTCTTTACAAGCTCCACGAACGATTTTGTCGCAAACGAATAATGCTGGGCTGAAACGCTGAATTTTGTTTTCCGCTGTGTTCCTTTGCCGAATTTATCAAGCATAATTTCATACTGCGCGCATACTTGCCGTGCATGCTGAATGAATTCCTTTCCGTCCTGAGTGAGGGAAATTCCTTTGCTTGAACGGCTGAAGACAGTGATTCCCAGCTCCCGCTCTGCTTCCTTTACTGCTGCTGTAAGCGACGGCTGGGACACATACAGCACTTCAGATGCCTTGCTCAGAGAGCCAGATTCTGAGACCGCTATAATGTAACGGAGCTGCTGCAAAGTCATTCCGTTCACTCCTAAAACTAACTAACGATAGTTAATAAAACTACCGTCTGTTCGTTTAAATTAACTAACTATCGTTCGTTAATTTCTGCAAAAGTCCTTTGCATCCTTCCAGTATATCATTGTACGTTTCATCAAAATTATGCGTATACCAGGGATCAGCAATTTCGCCAGGACGGCTTGTAAAGTCAAGGAGAAGATGTATTTTATGCTGCGAATCTCCGCCTGCAATCCGCTCTATATTTCTTGCATTCTGGCTGTCCATCCCAATAATGTAGTCATACGCTTCATAGTCCCGCCGCTCCATTTTTGAAGCGCGATGCTGCAAGACAGGAATTCCCTGCTGACAGAGCTTTCTGACTGTCCCCGGATGCGGCCCGTTTCCCAGCTCTTCTGTACTCGTTGCCTTTGAGTCAATGCGGAATTCGCCTTCACGCCCGGCTTTTTTCACAAGATGCTTCATCACAAATTCCGCCATTGGAGAGCGGCAGATGTTTCCGTGGCAGACAAACAGTATTTTTATCATGAAGCCATCTTACCACAAAATGCACGCAAAAGAACAGAAAAACAGTGTCAATATCGGAAAAAGTGAGTATCTTTTTAGTATGGCGGATATTCTCGATTATATTTCCTGGCGCGGCGACCTTCCGTTTTCGGCGTCTCCGTTCAATGAAATAGACTCTCTGATTCTATGCCAGATTTCATACCTGAATTTCGGCGGGCTTTTAAAGAACAATGACTTTAAGGAGCGAAAAAGCCTCAGCCAGCTCGCGTATGAATTCAACAGCAGCCCTGACTTTTCTGCGCGATGCGAGACAGGAGTTCTTATCAACCGGCTGACGGTAAAGCTTCTGTTTGATGCTGCCTCGTCCGTGCGCTTCGGCGGAATAGAGGCAACAGGATACGTTTCTATCATAGACAAGCAAAAAGAAGAGCAGTTTTCCGCAGTCACATATCTGATTCCTGACAAAACAGCATTTGTTTCGTTCCGCGGAACGGACGATACGATTGTCGGCTGGAAGGAAGACTTCAATCTTGCGGTTATGGACGAAGTTCCTGCCCAGACAGACGCGAAAAAATATCTTGAGCAGGCGGCGGCTGCCATTGAACGGCCGTTCCGCATCGGAGGACATTCAAAAGGCGGAAACCTTGCAATCTATGCAGCAGCACACTCCTGCGATCAGACAAAGCTGCGCATCATTGAAATTTTTAACAATGACGGGCCCGGTTTCCCGGACAGCAAGCTCAAGGCAAGCTGCTTTCATGAAATCATTCCTTTGATACGCTCATTTTATCCGCAGCTGTCAATCATCGGAATGCTTTTTAACTATGCAGGAAAGTACAGCATTGTAAAAAGCAGCAACAAAGGGCTGATGCAGCATGATCCGTTTTCATGGAACCTCAAGGGAAATTCTTTTGAGCTTATAGGCGAATTTGACAAGGCGAGCAGTTTTTTCCACAGCACGTTCAATTCATGGATAAACGGACTTGAAAAAAGCCAGCGCGAGCTGTTCGTTGAAACGCTTTTTCAGATTATCAGGGCAACTGATGCAGAAACAAATTCCCAGATTGAAAAAAATATCCTGCAAAATTCTGTGAAGATTATCACTGCTATATACCGGCTTGATCCTGAGCTGCGGAACACATTTTGCAGCCTAATCATCATGCTTTTCAAGGCCGCGCACAAAAACCTGCCGGAACTGAATGAGCTTTTTGAAAAAAACAGCCTGCACTGAGTCTCATGGCACGGACAGGCTGCTTCTAAAAAATTATTCCAGAATGGTGATTTCCACGCGGCGGTTCTTTGCCTTTCCCTCGGGAGTTGCATTGTCCGCAACAGGCTTTGTTCCGCCGGAACCTTTGCAAATAAATTTGTCCCGGGGAATTCCCCGCGCAGCAAGCGCGTCAGCAATGGCATTCGCACGCTCAATGGAAAGCTTCATTTCGCCTGCCTTGTAGCCCACATCGGCAGTATGGCCTTCAACAAGGAACAGCTGATCGGGAACTTCCTTCAGGACATCCGCAATCTGATCGAGCCGCTTGTTTTCCCCGGGAAGAAGCTCCGCGCTGTCCGGCTTGAAATTCAGGTTCTGCATGGTGAGCCTGATTCCGGCTTCCGTATTTTCAACGGTAACCTTTGAGCCAGAACTGGAAACAGTTTCCTTTGCCTTTTCAAGCCGTGAAGAACTGTTTTTTTTCTGCTGATTTTTTCCCGCAGAAGAAGGCTCTTCCGCCTTTTCATGGCCAGAAGATTTCCCGGGATTTTTCTGACTGTCTTTTTCCGCAGAAGAGGCAGATTCCTTGCGGGCTGAATTTCCGCCTGAGCCGGATGCTTTGTCCGCGGGCTTTTCAATAATTTCCTTAAGCTCTTCCGCAGAAACAGAGGCAATCCGCTGCAGCGCCGGAAGAATCTTGCTTCTGTCATACGCCGGAGGATATTCTGTAAACAGGGAAATTGTGCCTTTAAATGCGAAGCGGCTTCCGTCATTATACAGAAATGTCTCATCAACCATATCCCGGACAACAAGCGCATTTCCTGTCCGCTTGCTTACATACATCGTAGCCTTGTGGCTTCCCTGGGCAGACTGCAAGTCCTTGTCGCCGCCAAAATCACGGTAGGAAATTCCATAGCGGGTTGCCCACTGGGCGCTGAAGACATACACATCTTCTCCGTTGTATGTTTCATCACGCAGATACGTATATTCAACGAGCATCGGCATTTTTGTAAATATGCCCTTGTTCAGCGGATCAACAGTGCGCTCAGCCTTTGCCTGCCATCTGTCTCCGATGCTGATTCTATGCGCAGTGTATGAAGGAAAACTGCGGAAAGTGGGATAGCCGTTGTCTTCAATCATGACAAGCTGCCCTTCCGCAGAGATTCTGAACCGTGACGGAACTGAACCGTTAAGAGCGGCTTTCACGCCCAAAGAATTGCGCTTTGTCGCTTCATCAACAAAAAAGCTTCCGTCATAGTAACGGTCAGATGGATTTCCGCCGGCAGGAACGGGCACCGGGGCAATGAATGAGCGGACTTCCCGGCTCACAAGCCCGACATACGTTCCGTTGTCATACCGGCGCAAGTCTGTCCGCTCAATGTACACATAGCTTCCGCTTCCGTTATACTTCAGCTGCACGCCCTGGGAAAATGCAAGGCATACGCAGCCGGAAAAAAGCAAAGCAGCCAGAATATGGTTCTTCATACTGAATTTATCGGAATTATTGAAACTTTTTTTATTTTTTATATAATTCCTCTATGCTTGAAAAAAGAACTGCGCTGTTAAAGACCCATCTTCCCGGATTTTACAAAACCCTGTTTTATCTGGCCGTTCCGATTATTCTGCAAAACCTTATGCAGACCTTTGTAAATATGCTGGACACAATAATGGTCGGACAGCTCGGGGCAGCAGAAATTGCATCCGTGGGACTTGGAAACCAGATTTTCTTTATACTGAATATGATTCTCTTTGGAATTTCAAGCGGCGGCTCCATCTTCATTTCGCAGTTCTGGGGAAAAAACGATATCAGCGGAATTCAAAAAACGCTGGGAATAATGCTGCTTTTTTCTGTGTCTGTAGCTTCAGTTTTTATGCTCGCTGCGCTGCTCGCCCCGGAATTCCTGATTTCCCTTTATTCCAAAGATACGGCAGTTATTTCCCTCGGCTCAAGGTACCTGCGTCTGGTGGCGGCAAGCTATATCTTCATGGCAGTTTCATTTCCGTTTCAAATCGCGTTCCGAAGCACTGACCACGCGTACCTTCCGATGATATGCACAGTGATTTCTATCCTGCTCAACGCATTCTTCAACTATCTTTTTATTTTTGGAGCGGAATTCAGCTTTTTTGGAATTCACGTCCGGGTACCTGCAATGGGCGTTTCAGGAGCCGCAATCGGAACTGTCATTGCAAGAACCGCAGAGACAGCAGTTCTTTTTTCCTATGCGTTCCTAAAGAAATTTGAAATTTTCAGCTCGCTGAAATCATTCGTGCAGTTCAACCGCAATTTCATGCTCAAATACGCTTCAATTGCGCTTCCTGTTATTTTCAACGAAAGCCTGTGGGGGCTTGGAATAACATTTCAGAATTCCATCTTTGCCCATGCAGGAACAAATGCTATTGCGGCGTTTAACATTACAGGAACCATCTCACAGCTTACCTGGGTATTTTTTATCGGAGTCGGAAATGCAGCCGGAATCATTCTCGGAAAAAAAATCGGAGCCGGAAATTTTGAAGAGACAAAGCTTTACGCTTACCGGTTTGCGTGGTTCCTTCCGGCCTGCGCTATATTTTTCGGGCTGCTGCTTTATCCGCTTTCCCTGCTTTTGCCGTACCTTTTTAAAGTCGGAGTGGAAACGCTGTTCCAGGCAAAATGCATGCTGCTGGAGCTGATTTGCTTCTATCCGTTCAACGCGTTCTGCATGTTCTTTATAGTCGGATTCTGCCGCGCCGGAGGAGACACAAAGTACGCCGCATTTCATGATATTTTCTGGATGTGGTGCGTTGCAATTCCGCTGGGCTACGCTGCCGCCTTTGCCTTTCATCTGGAGCCGCGGTTCATCTATCTGTTCCTGTTTACGGAAAGCATCTTGAAGACGGCCGCCGGCCTGCTCCGGCTGAAGTCTGGAAAATGGATAAAAGACATCACAGGCTGAATGCACGATACAAGGATTGTCCGGGCAGCTGAAAAAGACTCTCTGTTTCCGCAGGCAGAAGCGTTTTTGCTTCCGCATGAAAAATCATGCTGCATTCTCATGCAGTCTGTCTTGCAGAAAAGCGGCTGTGTCTTTGTCATTCTGAAAAAAGCCGGGCATTCCCGGGAAGAGATTGCAGGCGTATTTTCACTTTCCGATGGAAAAGCCTTAAGCATCTGCATTCCTTTTTTTTCAGACGAAATAAATGCTGCGCTCATCAGCTTCCTCAAAGACACTGCTGTTTTCTGCATTACAGGAGCCAGCCGGGAAGTGAAGAAAATGCAGGAGCTTGTCTTTCAGTCGCAGAATATTCTTGCAGAAGACGAGCGCAATATGGTTCTGATGGAATATGACCCGGAGATGCAGAAAAAAGAAAATCATCCCCCGGTAAAAATACAGCAGTGCGAACCCGCTGATGCTGACGGACTGTTTCCCCTGCATCTTGCCTATGTGTCGGAGGAAGTGCTTCCGCCATGGAAACAGCCGTTTCCTGCATCAGAGCGTGTCCAGCTGGAGCACAGCCTGAAAGCCCGCCGCGTTTTTGCCGCCGTCCATGACGGAACGATTTGTGCAAAAGCACACATCAGCGCGGAAACACATTCTTTCGTTCAGATTGGAGGAGTGTTCACAAAGCCGGAATTCCGCTCAAACGGATACGCCTCACAGCTCGTGCACGAAATTGCCCGCACATTCTGGCAGCAACATCTGCGGACAGTTCTGTTCGTAAACGAAAAAAACAAGAGCGCGCTCCGTGCATACACAAATGCCGCCTTCAGGCCGTTCGGAACATACAGAATTGCGTACTTTAAACCCTCTGCACGAATAAGCTGAACTATGTCAGCCCTTTTTAAACTCCATTATTGCGTCAATGCTGGAAATGCATGCTGCGCGAAGTCCGTTCTTTTCAAGCGCGTCAACGCCGCGGATTGTTGTGCCGCCGGGCGAACAGACAGCATCCTTTAAGGCTCCCGGATGAGCGCCTGTTCTTTGCAAAAGCCGCGCGCTTCCTGCCATAGTCTGGGCAACAAGCCGGTAAGCCATATCGCGCGAAATGCCGTACTTTACAGCCGCATCCGCATACGATTCCATAATCAAATCCATAAAGGCCGGACCGCAGCCGCTGACCGCCCCGCCGACTCCCATAAGCCCGGCAGGAAGCTCTTCAACAATCCCGAGCGAACTGAACAAATCTTTTACTGTTTCACGTTCCTGCGCTTCAAGAGAATGCTCCTTTTCAAAAAGAAGAACTCCTTCGCCGACCATAGCAGGAGTGTTCGGCATAACGCACTGAACCTTCGCGCCGCTGCCAAGAATCCGCAAAAAAGCCTCATGGCTCCAGCCTGCCGCAACAGAGACAATGACCTTGCCTTTAAATCTGTCCGCACCTTCAGACAGAACTGACTCAACTTGATGCGGCTTGCAGGCAATAATCACAATGCCGCTTTTTTCCAGCAGAGACTGAAGGCTTTCGCACGGAACAAATCCGATTTCACGCGAATTTTTTTTGAGCTTCTCCTGATTCGGAGCATAAGCAAGCATATCTGTTTTCAGCACTTTTCCAGAAGCACTGAATCCGGCCGCAATCGCCTTCGCCATATTTCCCATTCCGACAAATCCGATTTTTTCCATATTCTGCTCACCTCATGATTGCATTGAACAAAGCGTTTTCATTCGCAGTAAAAAGCGTGGCTTTCTGAGTTCCAGCCGCAAGAGCCGAAAGAGCCTTTTCTTTTCCGCCGTTTGCCAGAATCAGCGGAATCCCGGATGATGTTGTTTTTTCCGCCGCCTCAATTTTTGTTGCAATTCCGCCGGTTCCGAAACTGTTCGCAGAGCCGATTGTAATCTGCTTTTTCAGCGCCTCAATATCCTCGACAACTTCAATGAGCTGAGCATCTTCGTTTGTCTTGGGATTGTCTGTGAAAATTCCGTCAATGTCGCTGAACAGAATCAGCAAATCCGCGCTCCACAGAATGGCGGTAAGCGCACTCAGATTGTCATTATCACCGATAAAAAATTCATCAGTGGCAATCGAGTCATTTTCATTTATCACTGGAACAGCATTTTCATCAGCAAGCGTAAAAAGCGTATTCCTGATATTCAGCGTGCGGTGATCGTCAGAAAAATCATCCTTTGTAAGAAGCAGCTGCGCCGCATGAATTTTCTGCTCGTCAAAGACAAGCCGCCACTGATACATAAGCTCAACCTGCCCGATTGCGCACAATGCCTGCCTGTAGTATATGTCTCCCTTGTGCGCCCAGCCGCGGATTGTTGAAAGGCCTGCAATCTGAGCGCCAGACGAAACAATGACAATCTGCTTTCCTTTTGAAATCAGCTCCGCACATTCTGATGCAAATGTCTTCATGAACGCAACATTTATTGTGCCGTCGCTTTTTGCAAGCGTGTTGCTTCCGATTTTTACAACAATTTTTCTGGACCGTTCTATTGCTTCTTTTGGCGTCATTTTTTCCTTAATACTCCAGGCAGATTACTATACCACAATCAGAAACTGTAATACAAGGCAAGCCTACAGAAAATGCGCAAACAGAGGAGCAAAGATGACTGTCATAAGCCCTGCGATTCCGATTGAAAGCCCGCTCATTGCCCCTTCGACCGCGCCCATTTCTATTGCCCGCGCAGTTCCCATCGCGTGGGAGGCAGTTCCAACGGCAACACCTTTTGCAACTGGCTCTGTTATTTTAAAAATGCGCAGAACCTGAACAGCAAACAGATTTCCCAGATTCCCGGTCAAGACAACCATCACGACAATCACAGGAATAATGCCGTTAAGCTCTTCTGTTATTCCAAGTGCAATGGCCGTTGTTATCGATTTTCCGAGAATCGAAACATATTCTGTATGGCCGATTTTTAGCAAAATGCACAGCCCGAGAATCAGCAAAAGATTCACAATCACGCCGCAAAAAATTCCGCACAAAACAGCAGCCCAGTTTTCCCTGAGCTTTTCAAACTGCTCATACAGCGGAATTGCAAGGCACACTGTCGCAGGCGTAAGCATATATGCAACCAGATCCGCGCTTGCAGCATACTGCTCGTATGGAATCTTTAAAATCAGCAGAACCAGAATGCTCAGGGCAATTGCAACAATCAGCGGACTGAACAAAAAGAATTTCGTCTTTTTAAATACGAATCTTCCAATCTGATACGAACCTAGCGTCAGAAAAACTCCAAAGAAAACTGAATCAGTCAAAAATTCATTCATAAAAAGCCTCACTGCGGTTTCTTTTTCAGGCGGATTACAAACTGAACAACGCGGCCTGTAACAGCCATCACGGCAAATGTTGTAATAACTGCAATTACAATAAAATGAATTCCATATTTTTTCATAATCGGAAAGGCAGTCATAAATCCCACGCTTGACGGAACAAACATGACAGGCATTGCCGCCAGCAGAAATTCGCCTGTTTCCTTTACCCAGCTCACTTTTATGCACTTGAATTTGAGGCAGAAAAACAGTATGGCAAGGCCGTAAATGCTTGCCGGAACGGGCAGGGGAATCAGAGCATTCAACAGTTCTCCGGCAAACGAAATCAAAATAATAAGCGAAAGCTGCGCAATGTACTTCATAAGACCTCCCAGTCAAAAGACTGAATTTTTTCTATCAAGCCCTGAGGCGTAAGTGAAAAGCTGTTCCTGAATTCCCTTGAAGCAAAGCTGTGAGCCAAAGACGCAGTAACCGCCGCATTCATGCCGTCATATCCCTGGGCAAGCAGAGACGCAATCAGACCGGAAAGAACATCTCCTGTTCCGCCTTTCGCAAGCGAAGCTGTTCCATACGGATTAAAATAGACAGCCGGCCTGTTTTCGCTTTTCTTCCACATTCCGATAACTGTAACGGAACCTTTTAAAAGCAAGACGCAGTTTCTGTACTGGCTGCAAAATTTCTTTACAAGCTCAATCCGTTTTTCCACGGTTTCTTCAGCTGAATAAGCTCCGAGTCCGCATTGTTCCAGCAAAACTGAAAATTCTTTCGGATGAGGAGTAAGGACTGTTTCCGCTGAATTCCGGCTTTCCAAAAATCCGCGTATTTCCTTATAGTAAAAAATATCAGCATCAAGAACGCAGGCCGTTTTTTTTCCTTCGGATAAAAATTTCAGTCCCGATACGGCGGCGCTTCCTGTCCTGCCAAGTCCGCAGCCAAGAACCACTGCATTTGCCTTTTCGGGAATTTCCATTGAAGCCATGATATGCATCAAAGAAGAGTGATCTGTTCCTGCCAAAGTCACAAGTCCCGTCCCGAAACCGAATGCCGCGCTGGATGCAAGTTCCGCAGCTCCGCGTTTTTCTCCGCAAACCACCGCAACATGGCCGAAAGAACCTTTATGCACATTCGGATCTGTTCTGAACGGAAGTTTCATTTCTGATTTTTCAAGCAGGAATGCATCCGCCTGAAACGCAGCCTCAAATCCGCTTCTGCTTATTCCAAGACTGCACACAGCTATTCTTCCGCAAAAATCCTTAGCCTTATCGCTGAAAAGGCTGAGCTTCAAGGCTCCGGCGCACACTGTCACATCAGCACGGAAAACAGTTCCGCCGTTTCCCAATGCATCAAGTCCGCTCGGCACATCGCAGGCAGCTTTAAATGCTTCTATATTGTTCGCGCAGCCGATTACCGCAGCCGGCACTTCGTCAAGCGGCAGATGAAATCCGGCTCCATATATGCAGTCAACAACAGCCGCAATATCAAAGCTTTTTTCTTCAGCAAATGAATCAAGCTCGCAAGGATTCAAAATCAGCACGCCAAGAGATTCGGCACGGCGCCTTTGAAGCCGGGCTGATTCAGTTTCCGGCTCCCTGACGCAGCAGACGGCAACTGACACATCACGGCTGACAATCCTCCGCGCCAAAGCGTAGCCGTCAGCTCCGTTGTTTCCCGGGCCTGCAAGAATCAGAACGCACGGCCGGCTTATATACCTGCCGCTTTCATGAAACAGATGGGGCGAAATTTCCCGCTCAAGGGCAGCGGAAACATTTTCAATCATGGAATCTTCAGTCAGAAAAAAATGCTCGCGGGCATATCTGTCCAGCTTCCGCGAATCTAAAAAAATATTTTGCATATCTGATTATATCATTCATAGCGAACAAAAGGAATATTCCCAAAGCCGGCAAAACCATAAAAGGCAATGACAGACCGCGATTAATTGTGTATACTGTAATTATTCTGGATAAAACCAGAAACCGCTGAACCGCAGGAAATTCTGCGCCACATTCTGATTTTTTGGAGCTTCCTTATGCCGGACGGGTCTGTGCCCTTGCTAGTCTCACTTTTTGTCCTGATTTTATTTTCAGCTTTTTTTTCTGCCACAGAAACAGCATACACATGCGTCAGCAGAATCAAGCTGAAATCGCTGGCCGCAAACAAAAACAAGCGGGCCGCAAAAGTGCTCCGCCTTGCAGAAGAACACTACGACAAGCTCCTGAGCACAATTCTGATTGGAAATAACATTGTAAACCTTTCCGCTTCTACGGTCTGCGCCCTGCTGTGTGCAAAGCTCCTTGCTGATTTCCGGCTGAATGCTTCCGTCATTTCCACTGCAATCATCACTGTCATCGTCCTTGTCTTTGGAGAAATCACCCCGAAATTCGTCGCCAAGTCCTGCGCTGAAAAACTGTCTCTGGCAGTGTACCCGGTCATTTCCACGCTGATAATACTGTTTATTCCGCTGACTTTTTTATTTTCCGGCTGGAAAAAGCTCATCGCCAAAATCTTCCGCCTGAATTCCGAAGAAACAATCACTGAAGAAGAAATCATCACAATGGTCGAAGAGGCGGAAGAGGACGGAACCCTCAAAAAGGAAGAGACAAAGCTCATCTGCTCGGCAATCGAATTTGACGATCTGGAAGCTGCTGACATTCTTGTTCCGCGCGTAGCCATTTCCGCCGTAGAAAAAAATGCGGGAATCGACGGCATAAAGAAAGTGTTTGAAGACTCAGGATTTTCCCGGCTCCCGGTTTATGAAAACGGAATCGACTCAATTTCCGGCATAATTCATGAAAAGGATTTCTACAGGATTTTTTCAAAAGGAGAAAATTCGATTGAAAGCATCATTCAAAAGCCGTTCTTTGTAACAGAGCATATAAAAATTTCCAAGCTTCTGCGGCAGATGCAAAAGGAAAAAACGCACATGGCCGTTGTCCTTGATGAATACGGCGGAACTCTGGGAATTGTCACAATGGAAGATATTCTTGAAGAGCTTGTAGGCGAAATTTACGATGAGCATGATTCACAGATTGACTACATTCAGAATGCCGGGAAAAACACATTTATTATCCATGGCGATACTCCGCTGGGCAAGCTGTTCAAGTTTTTTAACCTTGAAGAAGAGCCGTGCGAGTCCAACACAGTAAGCGGCTGGATTATAGAAAAGCTCGGCGACTTCCCCGCTGAAAACCAGAAGCTGAGCTATGAAAACCTTGAGATTGAAGTCCTGAGAATCAACGGAAAGACAATTCAGGACGTCCGCGTCAAAAAGCTTGATGCGCCGGAAAATACCGGCATATAAAGCAGCTGGCAGCCTCACGGAAAACCGGCAGAAAAACATCCCTTAAATTATCATTTTCCTCTTGAAAAAAGATGCTGTCTTGCAGTATAATAGCTGATAGAAAGTAAAAATTTTTCTGGGGTATTAGCTCATCTGGTAGAGCGATTGGTTCGCAATCAATAGGTGGTCGGTTCGAGTCCGATATACTCCAAATTTTGCCTGCAGCCTGTTCCGGTTGCTTTTTTTTTGCAAAAGTATGGAGAGGAGAGTAAAATAAAAACGCTGCACGGATAGCGCGCCGTTTTTTGAGTAAGGAAATTCGCTTCCGGCTTTCCTCCTCGGCTTTTTAATGGGAGTGGGAGAAGAATGTTAAAACAAATTGCGCGCTTCTTTAAAGCATTGAATGCAAATTCAAAACCATCAGAAATTGCACATGCTCTGTGCCTCGGCCTCATGCTCGGTCTCATGCCGAAGACAAATGCGCTCTGGTACCTGATTTTCATATTCTTTACTTTTGTCAGAATAAACAAAGCCTTTTACTTTATATCCCTGCTTGTCATTTCCCAGTTTGCCTGGCTTTTGGACGATGTATTCAATGCCGTCGGGCTTTCCATCCTGTATTATCCTCAGTTTGAAAAAACATTCGCCTTTTTAATCGACATTCCGTTTGTCGGCTTCACACGGTTCAATAATTCCATTGTCATGGGCTCGCTTGCGTGTTCCCTGATAGCTTATATTCCATGCTATGCCCTTGCAATCCTGCTGATAAAGCTGTGGCGGACTGTGGCAGCACCGTTTATTGTCCGCTCCCCGGTTGTAAAAATTGTCACAAAGCTGCCTTTTGTTGAAAAAATTCTTAACTGCACACAGGAGAACCTCTGATGAAAAAAAAGGAAATTCTTGCAAAAAAACTGCCCGGTCTCCTGAAAAAAAGCTACTCCCAAAAAGCACTTGAAAAAAAGATTTACAAGAAAATCAGCGAGCCATCCGACCAGAAGCTTCTTGAGTCACTGTTTGAGTTTCACCCGGAAAAAAAAGAAACGTTTTCTATTCCCCGCGACAAAGTGCTTTCCCATGAAGACTTCAAGCGGCTCAAGCTCATTTCCAAGAACATAAAAAAGTACAAGGTGATTCTTGCAAAAAAACTGCCCGGGCTTCTGAAAAAAAGCTATTCCAAGAAAGCGCTTGAAAAAAAAATTTACAGGAAAATCTACATTCCGTCCGACCAGAAGCTTCTTGAGTCACTGTTTGAATTTCACCCGGAGAAAAAAGGAAAGTATCTCATTCCCCGCAGCAAGGCGCTTTCTAAAAAGGACTTCAAGCGGCTCAAGCTCATCTCCAAGGACATAAAAAGGCAGAAAGCAACGTTCAAGCTGATTCCGTTCGCCGCGGTTGTTGCCATTATCTTTGCCGCAGTAACCGTTGTCGTTGCCTTTAAAAATATCATCGTGAAAAAAGGCATCATTTCAGCAATGCAAGGCGCTTTCGGCGCAAAAACAGAAATTTCATCTGTAAATGTTGAAATTCTTGGAGCAAACATAACAATAAACAATCTCCGCCAGGCAAACAAAAAGTCGCCGATGAAAAATCTGTTTCAGACTGACAAAATAGAAATCAACTTCAATCTTACCGAAGCCCTGCGCGGAAAATTTGATGCCCAGAATATTGAAGTAAGCGGGCTTGAAGTCAATACGGACAGAACAGTTTCCGGCGAGCTTCCCCAGAAGAAAAAAAAGCAGAAGCCGGCGGAAAAAAAGGAAGACAGCGCACTGGCTCTTGCCGTTGCTGAAAAAAAGCAGGCTGCACTGAACGCGGCAAAAAATTCAATAAATGATATGTTTGCGGATTACAATCCCCAGACAATACTGAACGAGCTTCAGGACAATTTGCAGTCTCCCGCTGTTGCAAAGCATGTTCAGGAAGAAGCTGAAGCTCTTGTTCTGAAATGGAAGGACAAGCCGGACGAAATCGAGCTTATGGTAAAAACGTCCCGGGACTGCGTTGAAAAAGTGCTGGACACAGACTGGGGAAACATTCAGGAGCCTGCCGTAATAAAAGAAGCAATCGAAAATGTGACAAGCGCAATCGAGCAGACAAAATCGGTTTCAAAGAACGTTCAGCAGCTTGCAAATGAAGTAAAGTCAGACTCAAAAAAAATCGGAAAGCTTTCTGCTGAAGTCAAGGAAGCCATCACTTCTGACAATGAGCTTGTCAGCAAACAGTTTGCAAAAATCACTTCCTTCCGGATTCCAAGCGGGAGCAAAGTGCTTGCAAACATGCTGGACAGCGTTTTTTACGCCCTGATTGGCGAATACTATCCGTATGCAAAGCAGGCAGCAAGCTATGCTATGCAGGCAAAAGCTTCTTCACAAAGCGCAGAAAAAAAGCCCAAAAAAGAAAAAGTGAAAAAACAGACGCATGCGCGGCTTGCAGGAACAACAGTTTACTGGAAAAAGGACCGGGTTCCGAGATTCCTCATTGAAAGAATACATTTCAGCGGCTTGAACCTTGCAATAGACGGCACTGAAATAAGCAGCGACATGGACAAGCGCGGACAGCCGGCGCGGTTTTCCGGCTCTTACTCCGCAAAAACTCAGACGCACAAGGCAAATCTTCTTGTTGACACGCGGACTGTAACAGAGAATGAACTGGTGGAAGCCGCCTATTCAGGAGACAACTATCCATTCAAATTCTCAAGTCCGTATCTTTCAATGAAATCCAGCACGCTTCTGACAGCGACAGGCACAATAAGCAATGAAGGATGCGTAACACTCGGCCTCAAATTCGACATCGGCTCCCTTCAGCTTTCATCAGACAAATTTGAGCCTGTATTCGCATACAACTTGTATTCCAGCGCGCTGTCTTATATCGATTCCCTGAAAATGGATACGGCCATCACAATCAACGGGGACGACAAATTCTCGCTTTCTATAGATTCTGATCTGGATAAAAAATTTCTTGCCGCGCTGAAGAAAGTAGCTGACGCGGAAATTAAAAATCTGATAGCCGAAGCAAAGAAAGAAATTTCCCGGCTTTTAAATGAAAAGACAAACGGCGCCTTCGATCAAATTTCTCAGTTTATAAACATTGAAGACGGAATAAACCGGCAGAGCATCGACATGGAAAAACTGAATGCCCGCCTCGAAGAAAAAAAGGCAGAGCTTCAAAGGCAGCTCAGGGAAAAAACAGAGGAAGCCGCAAGAAAAGCAATAAAGGAAGCAGAAGAAGCGGCGCAAAAAGCAGTTCAAGAAGCAAAGCAAAAGGCGGAAGAAAAAATACAGGAAGAGCTGAAGAACAAAGGAATCGAAATTCCGTCCGATGCAATAAAAGAGCAGGGGAAGGACGCCCTGAAAAATATGTTCAAAAAAAAGTAGCGCACGCACCGCCGTCTTTGCGCACCGCAAAACCAGTCAAAAAATACAAACGGCAGCAAAAAGCCGCCCTTCGGGAAGTCTTGAACTTCAGGGCGGCTTTTTATTTCGTCATGATGCATTTTTTGCTTTTCGCTTTATTCGGGTGGAGGGTTTACTACCCCGGCCCTTGGGCCGTATGAAGGGGATGAAACCCGACTGCAATACCTCGTTCGTTTTGTTACACTTCAACTTCCCCTTCGTAGCAAGTCCGTGTGTTTCCTGTAAGGAATATGCTTTTTCCCGTAAACTTGACAATAAGCTCGCCGCCGCGCATTTTGACAGTAATGTCCGTGCCGACAGAAGAAAAACCGTTCAGAATGGAAGCAACCGCAGCTGCACAGGCTCCTGTTCCGCAAGCCAAAGTCTCTCCGTTTCCGCGCTCCCATGTGCGGATTTTCAGCTCATTCGGCCCCAGAACGCGCACAAATTCTGTATTCGTTTTATTAAGGAAAACAGTGTTGTTTTCAAAAACCGGCCCAATCTGCGAAACAGGCTCCTTGTCCACGAATTTGCTGAATACAACGCAGTGAGGATTTCCAATGCCTACACACGTCACTTTGTACACTGCATCATTGATTTTCAAAGGAACATTTATGACGGCCTTCCTTGGCAGTCCGCTTCCATTTTCAATCACGCTCTGCTGAACATCTACAGAAACAAGTGTCGTGCCGATTTTTTCACTTTCAAATTCAGGCATTCCCATGTCAACCGTCACAGAAGAAACCATTCCATCCTGCTTGTACAGGACAAGTGTTTTTATGCCGCTCCCGGTTTCTATGGTGATAGTTTCCGTGGCATCTGTTTTCTTTCCGTGCTTTTCCTGAATCTCCCTGATGTTATTGTCATACAGGTATTTTCCGACACAGCGGATGGCATTTCCCGCCATGCGCCCTTCAGTTCCGTCAAGATTAAAGAACCGCATTTTTGCATCGGCTTTTTCAGACGGTTCAATAAGGACAAGCGAATCCGCACCAATTCCGCCGTTGCGTCTGTCGCACAGCCGGACTGCAAGCCCCGCCGGATTCTTGACTTCCTGCTCCATGGCGTTTATCACAATAAAGTCGTTGCCCGTTGAGTCCATCTTTGTGAATTTTATTCTCTGCTTTTTTGTCCGCAGCTGATTTATATCAACAAGCTCCACATTTTCCGCAGAATACTTTGACTTGAGGCAGTTTGCAATCGCATGCGCCGTGTCAATCGCCGTAAGACAGGGAATGTCACGCTCCACAGCATGGCGCCGCATTTTCACAGAGTCTGCCCTCGGATCGCGTCCCTTTGCCGATGTAGAAATCACATAGTCAATCTTGCCGGAATCAAGCAGCGTCAAAAGATTGTCATCCGGGTTTTCATGGATTTTATTTACAGTCTCAACTTCCATACCAAAATCCTGAAGCGTCTTTGCATTTCCTTCCGTTGCATACAGCCTGAATCCCATGTCATAGAATTTTTTTGCAAGGTCAGGAAGCTCATAGCGGTCAGTTTTTCTCACGCTGAAGAGAACTCCGCCGCTGCGCTTCATGTTGTAGCCCGCGCCAATCAGCCCCTTGAAAATCGCTTCTTCCCGCGTGGAGGCAATTCCAAGAACTTCCCCCGTAGATTTCATTTCCGGCCCAAGGTGCGTATCCACATCCATGAGCTTTTCAAAGCTGAACACTGGAACTTTCACCGCAAAGTACGGAGGCAGCCGGTACAGCCCGGTTCCAAATCCCATGTCCTTGATTTTCTCGCCGAGCATTGCCCGCACCGCAAGGTCAACCATCGGAACATTTGTCACTTTTGAAATATATGGAACAGTGCGGCTCGAGCGCGGATTCACTTCAATTATATAAAGGTCATTGTTATAGATGAGATACTGAATGTTCACCAGGCCTTTTGTTCCAAGGGCAAGCGCAAGCTCACGGCTCTGGCTTATAATCTTTTCACGCAGAATATCATTTAAATTCCACGAAGGATATACCGCAATCGAATCCCCGGAATGAATTCCCGTGCGCTCAATATGCTCCATAATTCCCGGAATCAGAATGTCCTTTCCATCGCAGATTGCATCAACCTCCAGCTCTGTTCCCATCATGTACTGGTCAATCAGAACAGGATTTTCGATTTCCTGCGCAAGAATGATTCTCATGTATTCCGTTACATCATCATCATTAAAGGCAATTATCATGTTCTGTCCGCCGAGCACATACGACGGCCGCAACAGAACCGGGTACCCGAGCGTCCGGGCAGCATCAAGCGCTTCTTTCTCTGTAAAGACAGTAAGACCTTTCGGCCTGTTTATGCCGAGTTTTTCGCACAGCTCCTCAAAACGCTCCCGGTCTTCCGCAAGATCAATTGAATCAGCTGAAGTGCCGAGAATTCTGATTCCCTGGCTGTCAAGAAATTTCGTGAGCTTGATGGCAGTCTGTCCGCCGAATGCGACAACTACTCCAATCGGCTTTTCCGTATTGATTACGCCCATGACATCTTCCGGCGTAAGCGGCTCAAAATACAGCCGGTCTGATGTGTCAAAGTCAGTCGAAACAGTTTCCGGGTTATTATTGATTGTAACAACATCGTAGCCGAGCCGCTTTAAAGCCCAGACGCACTGAACCGAAGCATAGTCAAATTCAATTCCCTGTCCGATTCTGATCGGCCCGGAGCCAAGAACAATGACAGTTCCCTTTGACTTTGCACGGCCGCTCAGCTTTTCCAGACGGCTTTTCCGTTCGGCAAGAAATCCGGCAGCTTCGTTTTCCGCATCATATGTTCCGTAAAAATACGGAGTCTCGGCATTGAATTCTCCGGCGCATGTATCAACCATTTTGTATGACGGCGGAATATGTGCAAGCTGCCCCTTTTTTACAAGCCGGGCGGCATCTTTTGCTTCCGAAAGAATTCCTGAAGCGCCAGTGATTTTCTGTCCTGTCAGCCTCTGAATAACTTTGTCAGGATAGCCAAGCTCCTTTGCCTTCTGATACAGTTCAAGCGTAAGGCTTTTTCCGCCGGAACGAACCTGCAAAAATTCCCGTTCCATGAGAGCCAGATTTTCAAGCTTTGCAAGAAACCACAAGTCTATCTTTGTTATTTTCTGTATCTGGACGATTGAAAGTATGCCGCGCTTTATCGCCTGAAAAACAGCAAAAAT
Organism: Treponema sp.; assembly: GCA_017935745.1. GTDB lineage: Bacteria > Spirochaetota > Spirochaetia > Treponematales > Treponemataceae > Treponema_D. The sequence goes on from JAGBGX010000009.1 coordinate 265,858, forward strand.
CCGCTGGTCAGTGCATTCGCCCACACGCCGCACAATGTCATCATCGCTTTCATTTTCAAACGCCGGAAGATTCAGGCTCATCACGCCGATTTCCGCACCGCGCACCGCTTTCATTATTGCCTGCTCAAACGTATGCCCAATTGACATCACTTCGCCAGTTGCCTTCATCTGAGTTCCGAGAGTGCGCTTTGCATACACAAACTTGTCAAACGGAAATTTCGGCATTTTTACGACAACATAGTCAAGCACCGGCTCAAAGCAGGCTGCCGTTTTCTTTGTGACAGCATTCGGAATTTCATCAAGCGTATAGCCGATTGCAATCAGCGTGGCAACTTTTGCTATAGGATATCCTGTGGCTTTTGACGCAAGCGCAGAAGAACGGCTCACACGCGGATTCACTTCTATGACTGCATATTCAAAGCTGTCCGGCTTAAGCGCAAACTGGCAGTTGCATCCGCCTTCCATTCCCAGAGAGCTGATGATATTCAGCGCGGCGGAACGGAGCATCTGGTATTCCTTGTCGCTCAATGTCACCGCAGGAGCAATTACAATCGAATCCCCCGTATGAATGCCGACAGGATCAAAATTTTCCATTGAGCAGACAGTAAGGACATTTCCCGCACTGTCACGCATCACTTCAAATTCAATTTCCTTCCAGCCTGCAATGCATTTTTCCACAAGAATCTGATGAATCGGGGAGCGGTGAAGTCCGTTCTGGGCGATTTCCACCATTTCCTCGTGGCTGTTTGCAATTCCTCCGCCGGTTCCCCCGAGCGTGAATGCAGGGCGCACAATTGCAGGGTAGCCGATTTCCGTGTCAGCAAACGCAAGCGCATCCTCCAATGTTGTCACAACTTTTGAAGGAATGCACGGCTCGCCAATCGAAAGCATTGTATCCTTGAACAGCTGCCGGTCTTCTGCCTTGTCAATCGTCTCAGGCTTCGCGCCAAGAAGCCGCACTCCGTACTGTTCCAGAAATCCGCTCTTTGCAAGCTCCATGCTGAGCGTAAGCCCCGTCTGTCCGCCGAGCGTAGAAAGAAGGCTGTCCGGGCGCTCCTTTTTTATGATGCGCTGTATTGTCTCGGGAATAAGCGGCTCAATATAAATCTGATCCGCCATGGAATGGTCTGTCATCAGCGTGGCCGGATTTGAATTCACCAGGACAACTTCAAGCCCCTGCTCCTTTAAAGCCTTGCACGCCTGGCTTCCCGCATAGTCAAATTCTGCGGCCTGTCCGATAATAATCGGGCCGGAGCCTATAACCATAACTTTATGAATTCTTGGATTTAAAGGCATCTGTTTTCCATCCCCCATAAAAGCCAAGAAAATTGTTTCAACAATTTTCTTGGCTTTTATGTGCTTCCGCAATACAAGTTTCCAGCGGAAGCACAGTTGATAAAAAAGTTTGCAACGCAAACTTTAGGTAGATAAAAGCCACGCCATTTTAGTGGCTTTTATCTTACACCCTTTCTATTTTTTTAAGCCGGCACCAGTTCTTTTTGTGCCTTTTACTGCCTTTGCAAAGCTGCGGATTGAATCGATCCGTTCAAATTCAGCCTTGAAATGTGCAAAATAGCCATGATTATTGATAAGCCGGACAAAATCATCAAACAAAAATCCTGTGTCAAGCGGCCCTGAGCAGGCTTCAGGATGAAACTGAACGCTGAACGCAGGAATCTTTGTATAGACAATTCCCTCGCATGTTCCGTCATTTGTATTCACAAAGCTTAAGACAGCATCTTTCGGAACTGAACTGTTTTTTACTGCATATCCATGGTTCTGGCTTGAAATGTACACGCGTCCTGTTGAAAGCTGCTTTACCGGCTGATTTGCGCCGCGGTGCCCGTACTTCAGCTTTACTGTGTCAGCCCCCATTGCAAGAGCCAAAAGCTGATGCCCAAGGCAAATTCCAAAAATCGGAATGCCGGACTTTGCAATCTTTCTAAGCTCTTCAATTATCCTGATATTTTCCTTCGGATCTCCCGGCCCGTTTGAAAGCATGATTCCGTCAGGCTTCAGCGCAAGAATTTCCTTTGCAGAAGAGGAAGCCGGAACAACAGCAACATCAAGTCCGCGCTTTAAAAGTTCCCGCCGGATGTTTGCCTTCGCACCAAAATCCCACAGCACAGCTTTTTTTCCTTTTCCGTCTTTCATAGCGGTGTCAGGATCGTTTACTTTTGTTCCGTCAGCGCGGACGGGTACAAATCTGTACTCAGCGGATTCTTTAAATACCGTTTCTGCGTTTTCTTCTATCTTGGAAGCATTGCATGTCACGCTTTCCACTGCATTTTTTATTCTGTATGACTTGATTTTTTTCAGAAGCTTTTCTTTTTCCGCGGGATTTTTCAATGCCTTCCGTATGTTTTTTGCTTCCTCGCTGTCCCCGGAAACAATCATTCCGTTCATAACGCCAGTTTCCCGAAGAACTTTTGTGAGCGCCCTCGTGTCAATGCCGCACAGCCCGATTATATTTCTCGAGGCAAGAAACGTATCTAAATCATATTCACATCTGAAATTTGAAGGAATCTCGCAGCAGGATCTGACAATATAGCCGCTTACATGAATATCAGCACTTTCAAAATCCTTTGAAATAATTCCGTAGTTTCCTATCAAAGGAAATGTCTGAACAACAAGCTGTCCGTAATAACTTGGATCTGTCAGCGTCTCCAAGTATCCGTTCATTCCTGTGGTAAACACGGCCTCACCAGTCACACAGCCAGCCGCACCACATCCTGTTCCTTCAAAGACCTGCCCGTTTGCAAGGATTAAAAATGCTTTAGTAGAATCTGTCATACTAAAATATTAGTATACATTTTTTTTCTTTTTCTGTATAGAGCGAAAAAGAGCCTCTTTGCTTTCTCCAGATTATAGACTTTTCCAATCTGTTCCTATACAATAACAGCCAAGGAAATTCCGTGTCTGTAAATCCCAAGCTAAAAGAACGCCTTGTTTTTCTGGCTGAAAAATATGAGCATCCTGACTTTCTCAAAAAAGATCCGTCTCAGTTTATGCACAGGTATCATTCTGTCCGGGATCAGGAAACAGTTGCATTTCTTGCTGCAAACATGGCATTCGGGCAGCGCGCGCAGATTCTTTCACATATAGAGTGTATTTTGCAGCAGGCAGGAGCGCATCCGTCTGAATGGGTACAGAATGAAGGGTACAAACAGTTTTTTACCGGCGGAACAACATCTTTCTACCGGATGTATACACATAATGACTACATTCTTTTTTTTGACACGCTGAAACTGTTTCTGGACAATTCTGATACAATCGGTTCTTATATCTGTACCCATCATACAGCTGAATCTGGATTCCTTCATGAAACAATCTGTTCCCTTTTTCCGCAAAACTGTACCCTTGTTCCTCATTCAAAAAATTCAGCTGCAAAAAAAATGAACATGCTGCTGCGCTGGATGGTGCGGGACAATTCCCCAGTAGATCTCGGGCTATGGAATTCCTGGCATAGCAAAGAGCAGCTGCTCATTCCGCTGGATGTCCATGTCCTGCAGGAAGCTACAAAAATGGGAATTCTGTCACCTTCATCCAGCGGAAAACTGCCATCTGCCACCATAAAGACAGCTGTTCTTCTGAAAGAAGCTATGCAAGAAGTGTTTCCTTCAGATCCTGCAAAAGCAGATTTTGCGCTTTTCGGACTGGGTGTAGACACTTCTGAATCAAACAGTTACTATAGTAAAGTATGAATGAACTTACAAGCAAGCAAAGAAAAATTCTGGAAAAAGCGGCGCACAAACTGAATCCTGTTGTAATTATAGGACAAAACGGTGTCACCGATTCTCTTATAAAAATGGTGGATGCAACGCTGCAAGCGCATGAGCTTATTAAAGTAAAATTCAACGAATTCAAGGAAGACCGTCATTCCTTTGCCAGCGATATAGCGCAAAAAACAAATGCCGCGCTTGTGAGCATCATAGGAAATGTCGCACTGTTCTACCGGCAAAATGAAAATCCTGAAAAGCGGAAATTCAAAATATAAACGGAAACCAGTATGGAAAACGAAACTATTCCTGTGGCGCTCCTCATACAAAAAGCGCTGGAAATGATGCATTTTTCCTATGCTCCATATTCGCATTTTCATGTGGGTGCTGCCCTCCTTACAAAAGACGGACAGATTTTCACCGGATGCAACATCGAAAACGCAGCATTCGGGCCGAGCAACTGCGCAGAACGAACCGCTCTTTTCAAGGCTGTCAGCGAAGGAAAAAAAGAATTTTCTGCAATCGCTATAACCGGCGGGCCAAACGGAACTGTCAAAACGTACTGCCCGCCATGCGGTGTCTGCCGCCAGGTGCTGGCAGAATTCTGCGACAAGGACTTCAAAATAATCATGGCTGTCTCTGCTGCTGACTTTAAAATACGCACGCTCGGAGAAATTTTGCCCGAAAGCTTTTCATTATAATTTGATTTTTTTAAAATCATCTTCTATAATAAGATAATACTGTCTATTTTATGGGTACAGATTCGGGAGGAGTTTTTCTTGAAGGGCTTGGAAATAACTTTAGACAAGGCAAGCAAGGTCAAGCTTTACCATCAGCTTTACTTGGCCTTTGTAAATGCGATAGAAAAAAATGAGCTTCCAGAAGGAACAAAAATTCCTTCAATCAGAACGCTTTCTGAAGAATACAATATAAGCCGCAACACAGTCACAAAAGCCTACAGCGAGCTTCAGGCAAACGGATACGTCTACTCGCTTTCAAAAAGCGGATTCTTCACAAAAAGCCCTTCAGAAGAATCACCTGAAAAGCCGGATATTCCGCCTGTTCTGGCAGAAAAAGATTCCATCATTCCGACAGTCGACTCTATTATAAAAGAACGGATGAAAGAAAACGATACGGAAGAAATTCCTGCTCTTCTGGAAACAGCAACTGACAGCCGGCAGCACAAAAAGCCGGAGCTTTTTATTATGAAGGATCCGTTTTCATTCGGCACCAGCGGAGAAGAGACAGAGATAGAAGAACCTCCGTTCCAAAAAGACGGAAAAGCTGATGAATTTTCCGGCAAGGAATCTGCCAATGAAAAAACAGAAGCCGAATCCTCCCCGGAAGAAGCATTTGTTGCCTCTGCGGCTACAGCCATAAAGGAGTATAAAAAGCTGCTTGCAGAAACAGACAATGCGGATCCAATGGGAGAAGAGTTTCTGCGCATTGCCATAGCATCTTTCCTGTATCAGTTTCATCATATTGATGCAGATGCGTCACAAATAATCATTTCCTCCAACAAGGAAAATTTGCTGTTCAAGCTGCTTATGCTTGATGAATTCAAAAAAACAGCCGGACTGCACGGACTGCTTCAGCTGGCAGAAAAAAGTATCGGTCACACACAAAAAGAAAAGGAGCCGTCCATTTCAATCGTTTCCTTAAACGGCTCTTCACTGGGCACTGTCTTTCAGACTGCGGGATTCTCTGTAAATTCTGTCGCGGTCAATTCACAAAAGCCGCTTTCAGCAGCATTGGAAGAAACAAGATGTTCTGCCGCATTTATTTATTCAAATGATTTCGGCTTTGGACAAGAACAAAGGGTACAGGAACTGCTTGACTGGCTGAAAAAAGAAGAGTACAGATATGTCATTGAATATGACACTTCCACACAGCCCGGCGAAATACAAAGCATATACCGCATGAAAAAAGACAGATGCGTTTACCTGAGCAATTTTTCACATCTTATTTCCAAATCTGTCAGCGTAGCAATAGCTGTTCTTCCTAAAAATCTTATTGCAAGCTATAAAAAGCGTTATGCATGCCTTGAAAGTCCGCTCTCCTTGCTGAGCCAGATTGCACTCACCGACTATCTGAAAAAAGGCAAGCTCACAAAATATCTTTCAGGCATTGAACAGATTTAGCTGTTTTCAAAAATTTCTTTTCTATGTCTGCTTCCGATTTTTTCAAGGCATTCTTTGAGCGGCATATTTTCATTCTGACTTTGAAAACTGTGCAATTCAACTAAAAAACGGTTCATTGAAAAGTGCTGATATACAAAAACTGAATCCCACAATCTGCACCCTTTGTAAAGCCGCTTCAGTTCATCTCTGTACCCTGAAAAAATACCGTTTCTTTTCAGCTCTGAATACCCAACAAGCCAAAGCTGAGGAACTGATGCATTGAAGGGTACAGATTCTGCAAGTCCTGCATGAAGCTGAAATGCAAGACGTGCCATCTGTATCTGGCTTTCTTGGATTACAGCTTGCACATCACTGTCACCATTTTTTATCAGATACTTTAAATGAACTGTCTTTGCCGTATGAACTGGTGTTTTATTGAGGATTAACACATTTTTTCTAAAATCTATTCCCAGCTCTGAATTCCGCCGGAAAAATCCTTCAGCAATTCGGCCGCTCTGACCCACAAGATACTGCCGGTTTGCATTCAGCTGTTCTTCTTTTCCAGGATTGTCCCCAATGACAATAAGAATGATTTTGTCATCTTTTGTTACTGTATCATAAGCAGTATTATACACAACCGCATTTTCCAACGGATACGCAGGAAGCTCAGCTGCTGCAGTCTTTTGCAATGGGTACAGTTTTTCTGACAGTATGCTCCATTGTTCACAAAGTTTTTTATATGATTCTCTGAATTCTACAAAAGCACTCCATTGGCTGTCTGTCATTTTCTATTTCCTTATTTTTTTTCGCATTATAATGCCATCTGTACCCATTGGATTTCCGGGAAAAAAAGACGGTATTGTGTTATAATCTGAAAATCCATTTTCCTTGTATATGCGGACTGCATTCTGCCATTCCTTGCTTACAACAAGCAGAATATCTGTTATTCTGGGAAAAGCTTTGCAAATTCTTTGAATACTTTCACAAAACAGCTTTTTCCCCATGCCGCTTCCCCGGAATTTTCTTGAAACAGCAATAGAACTAATATACAGCACAAAGCCGTCATTTACGTGATTCTGTACTGCTGAATGGTTCAGTGAAAAGCATCTGTCACCTTTTTCAGGTACAGAATTCCATAATTCAGAGCAAAAATATCCTGCCAGAGTACCGCAGCATTCTAAAACAAAGAATCCGTCTGAAAATGCCTGCATGCGCTCAAAAAAAACTTGTCTGGACTCTTGAATGTCAGGCAAAAAAGATTCGCTTTCTATTTTCAGTATATTTTCTAAATCCGATTCTGTGGCATTCCGTATGATGCTGATCATTTTCCTGTATCACTGAAACAACTTTATCCACAAAACTGTGGAAAACCTGTTATTATTTATGTGAATTTAAAGAGAATTTTCCACAATTTTCTGTGGAAAATTCTATAATTCCTGTGGAAAACTTTGTGTATACAGCTTAAACAGGAATTTTGTAAAATAAACCGCCGATTTTCTAATTAAACTTCAGCAGTTCAATATCAAAAGCTATATATGCACCACCAGGAATAACTCCGGGATATCCTTGGTCACCATACGCAAGATCAGATGGAATCACAATAGTGCGCTTTTCACCTGCTTTCATATCCTGAACCATAAGATCATATCCGGGAATCATTTTTCCAGCGCCTGTAACAAAATCAAGCGGCCCGCGTCCCTTTGACTGATCAAAAACGGTTCCGTCAACCAGATATCCTTTATAGTCTGTATAAGCATGCTTTTTCAGTCCGCATTTGCTTCCAGAGCCTTCTTTTGTTGTTTTGTAGTAAATTCCATTTTCATCCTTACTGAATCCTGGAAAATGTTTCTCCACTTCGGCAATCTTTGCTGCATTTGCCTTTTCCCGCGCTTCCCGGGCTTTCTTTTTTGCTTCGGAAGAAAGCCTGTTGAAATCCTCTTGGGAAGCTGTAAATTTCTGGGCTTCTGCTCCCTGCCGGTAAATTTTAATGCTGTTGATTTTATCGTTCTGGGAAATACTGTTTACCGTATTCTGGCTTTTTTCATCTATGACCCGTCCGAAAATTGTATGCTTTCCATTGAGCCATGGAGTTTCCGTATGGGTGATAAAAAACTGGCTTCCGTTCGTTCCAGGCCCTGCATTTGCCATCGCAAGAATTCCAGCGCCTGTAAACTTCAAGCTATCTCTTATTTCGTCTTCAAACGCATATCCGGGACCGCCAGTTCCGTTTCCACGGGGATCGCCTCCCTGAATCATAAAATCTGCAATGACCCGGTGAAATTTCAGTCCGTCATAAAACGGCTTTCCTTTCGCAGCATCCAAAGTGCCTTCCGCCAAGCCCACAAAATTTGTTACTGTCAAAGGAGTTTCCTTATAGTACAGTTCAAGAGCAATATCACCTTTGTCTGTACTGATAACAGCAAACACGCCTTCCTTTCCTTCAAGTGATTTCATAGATTCACTTCCTCCACAGCTAATAAAAACGCAACCTAAAACAAGAAGCGCCAGAATGCTTTTTTTCATTTTTATTCTCCTGAAATTTCCTTGGAAAACCAGTCATAAATTGCCGTGAGCCGAGCCAAAAGGGATTTCTGCATCCGCTTTTCAATCACGCTAATCAGCAAAAAATTAGCCTTTATGTTCATGTATACGACATTATAGTCGTCACAGGCAGTCAGCACTAAATTGATATGAAGATTGCCCGGCTTTACCGCTTTTATAGGCCCGTAAGAAACTGGTGTTATGTTTACAAGGCTCATTGAAACTTCATTTTCCGTCTGAGAATATGAAACTTCATAATTTGTCTTTCCCAGCGAATTATCATTCAAAAGACAGTACTGAACAAGTCCGTCCGCGCTGCCTTCTGTTTTATCAGGAACTCTTGTCACATCATCCGGGCCGGCAATGCAGTACGCATCCTTATACAGGACAGTAAACCGCTTTTCTCCGTTTGAATAATATTCCATTCCCTCCATTTTGCTTACGGAACGAAGAATTGCAGAAGCCTTTTGAATATCTATGCCGCTTTTCGGAAGCAAGTATACATTTTCTCCTGCAAGAACAGGAACTTTCTGAGAATCATTCCATGCCTCGCCGATTTTTTCAGCAAGAGCTGTTTTAGGAAGAAGAAAAAGATTCTTGTCAGTACCCTTGAATCTGTTGGACTGAATCTTTCCTTCTGTCCTGAGAATCTCAAAGTTTTTCTCGCCAAGAATTTCACTTGCTGTATACGCTGATGAAAAACAAACTGAAAAAAATCCGGCAAAAAAAAGACTTGCTGCTCCTTTTTTCATCAGAATATCTCCCATAAAAAGCCAATGAAGAAATATATACCCGTTATTGCGATGCTACTCGCAACGAAGTTTCCAGCGGAGCATCGGGTATGAAACCCTCCGCACGAATCAACGGACGCCCTTATACAGAACGCGCACTTGCTTATATAAACCTTCTCCTTCTGATTTAGTTTCAACATCAGCAATGTCATTCAAAGTCGTGTGAATCAGACGGCGTTCAAACGGATTCATAGGCTCAAGCAGCACGGAAGTATGCTTCTGGCGGACTTTGTCAGCTGTAATATATGCAAGGCGCACAAGGCTTTCTTCCCTGCGGATTCTGTAGTTTTCCGTATCAAGAATGATACGGACATCCTCGCGCCCAAGATGACCTGCATAGACATTCACAATGAGCTGAAGCGCATCCAGATTTTTTCCTTTTCTTCCTATAAGGATTGAAGACGAAGCGCTGGTAAGCTTTATGCCGATTTTCTTGTCCTCGCGGAACATAATTTCTGCCGCCGTTTCATATCCCATTTTCTCAACAAGTGTTTTTACAAATGCAATAATCTTTTCTTCAAACTCATCCTGAGGAAGCGGATTGGAAACAATTTCAGGAGTATTTGCCCTTACTGTAGCATTAGGAACTTTTCCATCGAATTCAGAAGAAACCTGATTCCGTGATTCCACCGTATGCACGCGGATTTTTACATATCCGTTTTTGAACAACGTTTTTTTCTGCGACTCAAGGATTTCCACATCAAACTGATCCTTTTCAAGTCCAAGTTCCGCAGCAGCTTTTTCAATAGCTTCCTTTTCGTTCTTTCCTTCGTACTCGTATGTCATATATACACCTCACCACATAAAATTGATAGCTCTTTTAAAACCGTTTTATCTCGGCTTCTTTTTTCCGCTCTTGAATTTCAAGACATTCTTATTTACTGCTTTCTTGCTTTCAATTTCAGAGCGTTTCTTTTTCATAACACTATTTATGACAATTTGCTGTCCAATCTGAAGTATATTGCTCACTGTCCAGTAAAGCAAAAGTCCGCTCGGCACATTGTAAAACAAAAAGAAAAACATCAGCGGCATTCCATACATCATGAATTTCATCTGGCCCTGATTAGCTCCGGCAGCTCCTGCATTTCCATACTGAGTTATTTTTCCGTTCAGCAGCTGAGAAGCTGTATAGATAAAAGGCAGAAGGCGCAGATTGTTCATTGTAAATGCAGAAACAAACGGTATAGTGCGCTTCCATGTCCAGATGGAATCTCCAGTTGAAAGATCGTCAATCCAGCCCTTTACAAAGCTTGCACCGCGGAATTCAAAGTAATTGTTGAACACATTGTACAGCGCAAACAGTATGAACATCTGAACAATCATCGGAAGACATCCCGACATCGGATTATAGCCGGCTTCTTTGTACAGCTTTTGCATTTCAACGCCAAGCTTCTGCTGATCGTCCTTGTATTTTTCCTGAAGTTCTTTCATTCTTGGCTGAATTTCCTGCATTTTCAGGGAACCCATTGCAGAGTTCCTGTTCAGCGGGAACAGTATAATCTTCAGTATGACTGTCAGAATAATAATTGAAACGCCCCAGTTATGAACCGCAAGATTGATTTTTTCAAGGCACCATTTCAGTATTATTTCAATCCAGGAAAGAAATCCGCTTGTCTGCAAGGCCTCATTAAATTTTGTATTTGAAAGATTCCAGCCGTTCTTGGACTGGTCATTATACTTTATAAGCTCCCGTTCCTGCCGCGGTCCGACATAGACATAATATGTATCGTTTGATGTGCTTTCTGCAATTTCTTTTCTTGAAATAAATGCCTGTGAAATTTCTTCATTCCCCGACTTTGAAGCAACCTTTACCCTGTTAACTATGTCCGCAGGAACAGCCGGCTTTACAAGCATTGCAAAATACTTTCCTCCGATTCCTGCCCAGTCAACCACCTGAAAATCGTAGTACTTATCTGAAGCAGTCTTTCTTACTTTTTTTCCGTTATTCAAGGCAAGAAACTGCCTGACTTCATAACGGTTCTTTTTATCATAGCCCGGACCAATCTGAGGAGATGTTCTCACCGTATAAGCGATTCCTCCCAGTCCTATTTCTCCGCCGTTTTCCTTTGAAATAATCGAAATGTCAAGCTTAAATGCATAGTCATCAGGAGAAAAAGTATACCTTTTTCCGAGAGTACATTTCTTAGGATTTCCGTTTTTATCCTTGATTTCATAGTCACGGTAGAAAAGAATCGTGTAGTCATCTTTTTTTGTAACTTTGAAAACATCATTTAAAATTTCATTTTCAGCTCCTCCAAACGAAAGGCTGAACGCCCTGTTGGAATTCGAGACGCCCTGAACCATTTCCACGCCTGAATTAGTTCTTTTATCTTCATGCTCAAGAAGCTGATAGCTTATGATATCACCGCCGCGGTTTGTAAAGACAGCTTTGATTTTATTTGTAGTAATAGTATATTCCTGAACCGGAATATTTTCGCTGGAACCGTCAGCCAGTTCAGATTCTTCAAAGGAAGCAGAAACAAGCTCATTTTCTTCTTTTGCCTTGGCTTCCTGCTCTGCTTTTTGAATTTGCAGTTCCGCAGCCGCAAGACGCGCCCGTTCCTGCTGCTTAGGAACAAAATATTTTGTCTGAACGAATAAAGAAATTATCAGAACAAGCGTAGAAAGAACTATTGCGAGAACAGTATTTTTATCCATAAAACTATTTTCCTATCTATTTGATGTCTCACGGAACAGGATCATATCCTCCTTTTGAAAAAGGATTGCACCTCAATATCCGTTTTACAGCAATATACAGTCCTTTCACGGGACCATGCTTTTGAATTGACTCCAGTGCATAGCAAGAACAGCTCGGCGTATATTTACAGCACGGAGGAAAAAGAGGAGAAATACAGACCTGATAAAACCGTATCAAAAAAGTAAGAGATGCTGTAAGCAGATGTCTTACTTCTTTAACAAGCCAGCTTTTTTGCATAATAGTTCAAATTGTCCGCGCCGCAAAAGAAACGAATCGTTTCCAGGATATACAAAAAAAAGCATATCAAATCCAGTGCTCAGCTGCGATTTAAAAAAACGATATATTTCACGGCTGTAACGTCTGGATGCATTTCTTTCTACAGCATTTCCATAGCCACGGGGAAGCGGAAAACCTATCCTGTTGAAATCCTTTTCGTTCTGTAAATAAAAAAGCTTAGCTCCAGATATACAGACTTTCTTCCCTTTTTTAAAAAGCTTCTGTATTTCAGCAGAACGCTTAATATGCTCATTTTTCTTAAAGCGTCCTGTTTTTGGCAAGTCTGTATTCATGCCTTATTCTGAAAAAAATCAGTAAGGCTTCTTTTCATCAGAAACAGTAAGCTTATAGCGTCCCTTTGCTCTTCTTCTTGCAAGAATCATGCGGCCGCCGCGTGTTGCCATGCGTGCGCGGAAACCAAATTTTCTATTGCGCTTCATTTTGCTAGGATGATATGTACGAAACATAATAAGACTCCTTTCTATAATTAGAAAATTATTTTCAGTTTATGTAGAGGAAATAATATCATTATTACTCGGTATTGGTCAACATGCTTTGTTTCAAATCATCAAAAAGAGCCTTTAATTCCGGCGGAATTTCCTTTTTTTCAGGTGTTTTTTGAGAATACGAAGTATCAATGCCGGATTTCTTCAGCATTTCTTCTTCCCTTTCGATCCGCAGCTTTATTTTCTTCTGAATTTCCTGTTCGTTTTCTTTTTTGGCAGAACTAAAGGCTCCATACGTTCCCTTGAGCCTGAACACGATGTTTTTTATATCCAGTTCTGGGAATTTCATGTGAAGCCCGTTTAGAATATACTTTTTATGCAGCTGAAGAAGCTCTATCCATCCGGGATGATCAGCTTCCGCTATAAGCAGTCCGTTTTTTATGTCTATGACACGGCTGTGGCTGGCCAAATTCATTCCCTCGCTGGAATTGTCAGACTTTGATTTTATCCTGCAAAGAATATTTTTCCATTCATTATAGACGGTTATAGAATTTTCAGCATTTTCTATCTTTATATTTTCAAAGGCACTGCTTATAATCTGCCCGAATGAAACTATTTCTCCATTCATTCAAATTTTTCCCATTCTCCGTTTTTTATGCTGTAAACTGCTGTGCCCTGTTTTTTATAGTTCTTATATGGTTCTCCTGTTAAAAATGTACAGAAAAGCTGATCATATTCAGGGAGAAGGGCAGTAAATTTCTGCCGTTTTTCAGGGTCAAGCTCAAGAAGAACATCGTCCATAAGCAAAACAGGTTTTCTTCCCGTAATCTGACTGTAAAAAACTGCTTGTCCCGTCCGAAGAACTAAAGCAAGCAGCCTTCTTTGTCCTGTAGATGATGTCGGAACAAATGAAACTCCATTTTTTTCAAAAACAATTCTGTCCCTGTGAGGTCCGCTCAGGGATATTTCTGCTGCCTGTTCCTGTCCGCGCATTTTCTTTAAATAATCAATGACTTCACTTTCAGACGGCATATTTTTATCTGAATAGGAAAAATCATTGGATTCCGCCTGCTGAACATGCTTCCATGAAGGAACATACCGTATGCTTATATCCTGAATGCCTGAAATCTGGCCGTACAGTTTTCCAAAAATCTGATTAAAACCGAATACAGCATCCTTGCGTTTTTTTTGTATTTCAAGGCCGCTTTGAGCAAGCTGCATATCATATGCATCCAAAAGACTGTACTGTTTTTCTTTCAGGCAGATATTCTTGTTCCGAAGAATTTTTTTATAGTTTCTTGAAACATCGATATAGGAAGCATCATACATGCTCAGCGACTGGTCTATGAAAAACCTTCTCCGTTCGGGAGAGCCTGTTACAAATTCAAGATCTTCATGACTGTACAGAACACATGGCATAGTGTTTATAAGCTCTTTTCTGTCGTGAATATATTTTCCATCTTTTTCAATTTTTTTTGACTTATTTCTGACAGCAATCAAAGTCGTATGAGTCTGTCCTGATTCCTCACGGAACAAAGACCGTACACTCATTTCAGTTTCATTTCTCTTTATAAGTTCAGATTCGTTATGAGTTCTGAAGGAAGAGCCGTATGCAGAATAATATAAGCTTTCCAGAAGATTGCTTTTTCCCTGTCCGTTTTCACCAACAAAAAACACTTCATGTGAAGCTAAGTCTATACCTTTGCTGCTGAGGTTTCTAAAGTTATAAAGAGTAAGAGAAAGAAACGGCATTCTTATATAATGATGCAGACAGCAGACGTTCTATTCACGCTGCATAGGCATGATGATATGGAAATAATCTTCCGCAGGATCAGGCCTCATTGTAACAGCTTTCATTTCTTCCGTAAATTCAAACATAACCTGCTCAGATTTTATTCCGCGCAGCGGTTCTTCTATATAGCGGAAATTCAAGGCAATTGAATATGTCTGGCCTGCATACTGGCACGGAATTTCTTCATCTGCGCTTCCCATTTCTGACTGGGATGAAGTTATCTTTAAAGCTCCGTCTGAAACCGTAAAATAAATTCTTCCTGCTTTCTTGTCAACCATCAGAGCAACCCGTTTCAAGGCATCTACCAAGTCAGTTCTCTGAACTTTAAAGGAATACAGCTGATTTTCAGGAATAACACGCTCATAGTTTGGAAACTGGCCTTCCAAGAGAACAGCGCCGAATTTATAGTTTCCAAAAGTAAAGAAAATCATTTTGTCCACAACAGCTACAAAAATATTTCCTTCATCAGGCGCGTGGCGCAATATGATATTTAAAATCTTCGGATGCACAATTGCAGAAGGAAAACTGTTCACTCCGGCAAGAATTTGCTTTGAAACAAAGCTCAGGCGGCGGCCGTCTGTCGCAACCATATTGAGATTGTCATCGCGCTTTTCAAAGAAAACTCCGTTCATAAAATAACGGGTTTCATCTTCACTTACAGCAAATGAAGTCTGGGAAATCATTTCCTTTATATCTTTTGAAGAAACCTCAAAATACGGAACTGTATCTGCTGAATAAAATTCCGGGAATTTTTCCTGAGACATGCTTTTCATCTGGAATTTAATTTTTTTTCCGACAGGCCTGATAACAACATTGACAGACTGCTCATCATTCTCTGATTTTTCCTGGTTAAATTCTATTTCTCCAGAAGGAAGTGAATTGAGAATACCCATGAATTTGTCGCAGTAAATTGTTGTCATTCCTTCTTCCACAATCTGAACAGGAACAGACGTCTCAAAATTAACTTTTATATCTGTAGCTTTTATCGTAAGCTTGTTATCAGATGCTATAATAAGAATATTTGAAAGAATGGAACCGGTATTTTTAGTTGAGATGATTTCCTGAGCAATGGAAACCTCTTTAATCATTGTATCTCTGTCAAATATAAATTTCATAGAAATTCTCCTTACTATACTTATACTAGCATTGTTTCAATGAGTGAACAGTTTCACTTGGTGAAAACAGCTATACATTTCTGCATAAATATTCAATTTTCAGAAAAAAGAGAATTTTTATTCACAAAGCATACTAAATTTATAAATTTATAAATTTAGTAATAGCAGTAATAGTGCCTGTGGATTTATGGAAAAGATATGCAAGTTTTTATAAATCAAAGACTTACATTGTGAAAAAGAGGCAGAATTTTATGCACTTTTTTTCCACAAATTCACTTTAAAGTAAAATTCTCTTAGTTTTCCACTGGATTATAACATATTTAGCTATAATTTTCCACTGGAGATATCATTATTTTATATTCTTTTTGATTCTTTTATCTCGCGTATGAGAAGTTCAATGGTTGAATTCAAATTTTCATCAGTTTTAAGCTGGGAATCTATCAGGCTGTAGCTATGCATTATTGTAGAATGATCTTTTCCGCCGAATTCAGCCGCTATATCGTTAAAGGAGCTTTGTGTAAGGATACGGGAAAGATAGATTGCAATATGGCGCGGATAAGCGATTTTTTTATTTCTTTTGATTCCTTTTATGTCGCTCATTGAAATATTGTAGTGGTTTGAGACTATTTTCTGTATTGAATCAATGGAAAGAGAACCGTCAGAATAAATCCGTATGTTGTCACTCAGCAGTTTTTTTGCAATGTCAATGGTAAGACTTTTTTGAAGAAGCTCGGCGTATGCTATCATTTTTTCAAGGCATGCTTTAAGCTCTCTTACGTTTGACTGTATATTTTTTGATATAAAGTCAATTACATCGTCAGGAACATGTTTCTGTTTTTCATCAAGCTTTTTCAGCAGAATGGCTCTCCGTGTTTCATAGCTTGGAATCTGAAGATCTGCTGTAGTTCCCATTGAAAAACGGGATTTCAGCCTATCTTCAATTCCGTTCAGCTGTGACAAAGGACGATCGCAGGTAAATACTATCTGGGCATGAGTTCTATACAGTTCCTCGAATGTATAAAACAGTTCCTCCTGTGTCTGAATTTTGTCCTGAAGAAAGTGGATGTCATCTAGGAGCAGCACATCGAGTTTTCTGTATTTGTTCTTGAATTTTTCAGATGTTCCTTCCCGTATAGAAAAGGTGAATTCGTTCAGAAAATTTTCTGCGCTTATGTAGCAGATTTTTATATGGCTTTTTTCTTCAGGAGGATTATTATAAATATAGTTTCCTATTGACTGCATGAGATGTGTTTTTCCAAGTCCGACGCCGCCGTAAATAAGCAGCGGATTGTATATTTTGCCTGGATTTTTTGCTGCTGCCAGCGAAACACTGTATGCAAATTCGCTGTTTTCTCCTTTTACAAACCGTTCAAATGTATAATCTTCACTTAGCTGCGGATGAATTTTAACTTCGGGTACAGAATTGTCTGTCATAGGTTGATACAAGGGTACAGATGAATCAGTTTTTTCTTGTAATTCAAAATCTGGATTTGTTTTTATGGTGTCAGATTCGGGTACAGATTGGCTCTTGGATACAGATGTTCTTTTTTTTACTATATATGAAAGGGAAACATGCTGTCCGCACAGTTCCGCTATTTTTGATTCAACAGAATGTATATAGCCTTTGTTTACCATGCTTATCCACATGAAATCGGAAGGAACAGATACAGTTATTTTTTCCATTGTGTCTTCCACATATTCCATATTAAACCAGAGCTTGAATTCAGACTCTAATCCTTTGGATTTGTATTCCTGATGAATTTGATTCAGGGCTTCGTTCCAGAAGGCAAGATAATTCTGTTCTTTCATAATTCTCTGATTATACTCTGTCTTTACTTTTTTCTTCAATATGGATATACTGTTTTTTCAATTTGTTTCTATTTTACTTATAACGTATTCGGAGTTTTTGATGTCTGAAGTAAATAGTCAGTATGGGGCAGGAAGCATTCAAGTTTTAAAAGGTCTTGAAGCCGTAAGAAAGCGGCCTGGAATGTATATAGGTTCCACAGGGCCGAACGGGCTTCATCATCTTGTATATGAAGTTGTTGACAACAGCATAGATGAAGCTATGGCAGGATGCTGTACAAAAATCATAGTTGCCCTTGAAAAAGATGATATATGCCGGGTAGAAGATGACGGACGCGGAATTCCAGTTGATATACATCCTACGGAGCATATTTCGGCTCTTGAGCTTGTGCTGACAAGGCTTCATGCAGGCGGAAAATTTGACAAGTCCAACTATAAGGTTTCGGGAGGACTGCACGGAGTCGGCGTTTCCTGTGTGAATGCGCTTTCAGTCTGGATGGAAGCTTTTGTAAATGTCAACGGAAAAAGATACTGCCAGAAGTACGCTGAAGGAATTCCCAAGAGCAAGGTTGAATGCATTGGCGATACAGAGCTTCATGGAACGACAATCCGCTGGAAAGCAGATGCTTCAATTTTTACAGAAACGACAACATATAATTTCGATGTGCTTGCCTCCAGATTGCGTGAGCTTGCCTTTTTAAATCCGGGAATAACTATCATATTCCGTGATGAGCGCCTTGAAACTCCTAAGGAAGCAGTTTTTGCGTTTGAAGGCGGAATAAAGCATTATGCGAGCTATCTGAACGAAGGAAAAAAAGTCATTCCTGAAGAGCCTGTATATATCAGCGGAGAAACGAATGAAGTCATAATTGAAGCGGCCTTGCAGTATAATGACGGCTATGCAGAAAACATCTGTTCGTATGTAAACGACATCAATACAAGAGAAGGCGGAACTCATCTTGACGGATTCAAGATTGCGCTCACTGTTGTGCTCAACAAATTTCTTGAAAAGAACGAAAAGCTTCTGAAAAAGCTTGATAAGGATGAAAAGCTTACTGGAGATGATGTAAGAGCCGGACTTACTGCTGTTCTTTCTGTGAAAGTTCCTGAGCCTCAGTTTGAAGGGCAGACAAAGACAAAGCTCGGAAATTCAGAGGTAAGGGGATATGTTGATTCGCTTATAAAAGAAAAAATGACCTTGTACTGCGAGCAGAATCCGCAGATTACAAATCTGATTCTGGAAAAAGCAGTAGGGGAAGCTTCCGCGCGTATTGCTGCCAGAAAGGCAAAAGACAGCGCCCGCAGAAAAAACAGCATAGACAGCTTCGGGCTTCCGGGAAAGCTGAGCGACTGCTCTTCTAAAAATGCGGCGGAATGTGAAGTGTACATAGTTGAGGGAGATTCTGCGGGAGGCTCTGCAAAGAAGGGAAGGGACGCAAAAACGCAGGCCATTCTTCCGCTGTGGGGAAAAATGCTCAATGTTGAAAAAGTCCGCGCGGACAAAGTAATGAGCAACGAAAAACTTCAGCCGGTCATTGCTTCCCTTGGAACAGGATTTGGAAAAGATTTCAACATAGAAAAACTGCGCTACCACAAGATTATCATAATGGCTGATGCTGATGTTGACGGAAGCCATATACGCACGCTGCTTCTGACATTTTTCTTCAGGTATATGCCGCAGCTTATTGAAAACGGATATGTATATCTTGCCATGCCGCCGCTATTTAAAATTGAAATCGGAAAGCAGAAGACGTATGTGTATTCTGATGAAGAGCGCGATGCGGAGCTTGAAAAGCTTGGCGACAAGCGTGAGAAGGCTGATGTGCAGCGGTATAAGGGACTGGGAGAAATGGACGGAAATCAGCTGTGGGATACGACAATGAATCCCGAGACACGGAGAATGAAAGTTGTCACCATTCCAGATGCAGTTGCTGCGGACAGAATTTTCTCTATCTGCATGGGCGAGGAAGTAGAGCCCCGCAGAAAATTCATTGAAGAAAATGCAGTGTATGCAAATCTGGATGTGTAGGAATAAAAAATGGAAAATACAGAAATCACAGAAAAAAAAGGTCTGATTCAGATTCCGATTGAAGATGAAGTAAAGCAGGCTTTTATAGATTATTCAATGTCTGTCATTGTCAGCCGTGCGCTTCCAGATGCCAGGGACGGACTTAAGCCCGTTCACAGGCGCATCATTTATTCCATGGAGGAAAACCATCTTTCCGCCGGCGGAAAGACAAAAAAGTGCGCCACGATTGTCGGAGATGTTCTTGGAAAGTACCATCCTCACGGAGATGCTTCTGTCTATGATGCTCTCGTGCGCTTAGGGCAGGACTTCAGCCAGAGATACATTGTTGTTCATCCGGGCGGAAATTTCGGTACAATTGCCGGGGATCCTCCGGCCGCATACCGTTACACTGAAGCAAAAATGACAAAAATTGCCGAAGAAATGGTGGAAGATATCGGCAAAGACACTGTCGATATGGTTCCGAACTTTGATGACACAAGACAGGAGCCTGCTGTTCTTCCATCAAAGTTTCCGTTCCTTCTGTGCAACGGCTCAATGGGAATTGCAGTCGGAATGGCAACCAATATGCCTCCCCATAATTTGCGTGAAGTAGCGTCAGCAATCAGCGCATATATAGACAACAAGGATATCGGGATTGACGGACTGATTTCGCATATAAAGGGACCGGATTTTCCTACCGGCGGCATTATCTTTGGACGTCAGGGAATTGCTGATGCGTACAAGACAGGACGCGGAAAAATTCTTGTGCGCGGAAGGTTCACTATTGAAGTGAGCAAGACCGGGCTTGAATCGATTGTGTTTACGGAAGTTCCTTACGGAATCAATACGCGCACACTGTGTGAAAAAATCGGCGAGCTTGCCCGCAATAAAGTCATAGACGGAATCAGCGCCATAAATGATGAGTCATCCGACAGAAACGGAATGAGAATTGTCATTCACTTGAAGAGAGGAACAATTGCAAAGGTTGTCATAAATCAGCTCTTTGCCAAGACAGCCTTGCAGCAAAGCTTCGGCGTTATAAATCTTGCGCTTGTAAAAGGCCGTCCTCAGATTTTAAGTTTGAAGCAGCTGATACAGTGCTTTGTGGATCACCGTGATGAAGTCATTACAAGGCGGGTTACATTTGACTTGAACAAAGCCCGCGCCCGCGAGCATATTCTTGAAGCGCTGATTACAGCTGTTGATGCTATTGATGAAGTTATCAGGATAATCCGGGGAAGCCGTGATGAGCCGGAAGCAAAGGCAAAGCTCATGCAGCGGTTCGGTTTTGATGAAATTCAGGCAGAAGCGATTGTTGAAATGAGGCTTGGCCGCCTTACGAATTTACGCATAGATGAGCTTCGCAAGGAAATGGAGGAAGTAAAAGCTTTTATCGCGCACTGCGAAGATCTTCTTTCTCATCATGAAAAAATTCTTGCTATTATAAAGACAGAAACGAATGAACTTGCTGAAAAGTACGGCGATGAGCGCAAAACGGATATTGTAGCTGGAGAAGTTGAATCCATAAATGTGGAAGACATGATAAAAGAAGAAGATATGGTCATACTGATTTCCAAGCTCGGATATATCAAGCGCATTTCCGTAAGCCAGTATAAAAGCCAGGGCAGGGGAGGAAAGGGTACAGTTTCTGCCAAGCTTGTTGAAGAAGACTACATAAACCAGATGTTTGTTGCTTCCACGCATGATTACCTTATGTTTATTACAACTGAAGGAAAAGCGTACTGGATAAAAGTCCATGAAATTCCTGAAGCTTCAAAGACAAGCCGTGGTTCCCATGTAAAAAGCCTTCTTGCCGTAAGTGCGAATGAGGACATCACTGCGATTGTGAGCCTTAAGGAATTCTCTGAAAATGAATACCTGTTTATGGCAACAGCGAACGGCGTTGTAAAGAAAACATCTACAAGCGATTTCAGGAATGCAAAGTCGCGCGGAATGCAGGCTGTCAGGCTTGATGATGGAGACACGCTGGTAAGTGCAATTCTTTCTTCAGGAACAGATGAAGTTCTCCTTGTAAGCCGCCGCGGACAGGCTCTTAGGATTACGGAAGGCGATGTGCGTCCGATGGGCCGGTCAAGCAGAGGAGTGGCAGGACTTAAGCTTTCTGAAGGAGATGAGCTTTGCTCCGCAATCAGAATTTACACAGAGTTTGATTCAAAGATTCTTGTCATAACAGAAAAGGGAATTGGAAAGCGTGTGGATGCAGCTGAATTCAATGCCCACGGACGCGGAACAGGCGGACAGAAAATTTTCGGCAATGTTGATGATAAGGGCGAAATTATCGGTGCGCTCTGTGTGCGTGACAGCGACAGCATAATGTGCATAACAAGTCAGGGAACATCTGTCCGTGTAGAGGCTAAAGACATAACAGTGCAGGGCAGAGGTGCGAGCGGAATCAAAGTTGTTTCGATAACAGATCCTGACTATGTTGTTGGTGTAGACAGAATTGCAAATGAGGATGATGAAAAAAGCAAGCAGCTGTAACGTGTAAGACAGCGGCAGTAAAAATTCTGACGAAAAGAAGTAAGTTTGTTATATAACATATATTATATTATTTTTTTCTCTTTCCTTATACTTTCGTATTACTTTTTCAGTTACGTGTTTAGAATCTGATAAGCTTTTAGCCGATATAATAAAATACTTTTAAGTATTCTTTTTTTCAAATATATTTTTAAAAATGAAGTTTCTGGAAGTTTCCTTATGAAAAAATTTCCTCAGTTTTTCCACAAGATGTCATGATATGTGAAAAAAAATATGGATGCTGTATTTTTATATATTGCAAGAAATTACTGAATTTCAGATATAAATTTGAAAAAAATATGAAAATAAATCCATATCTTTTCCACAGGAATGTTTAATATGTTTCACGTGAAACATAAATGCATTTTGAATTTATGCTGCTATTCTGAAAGTCTGAGAACTTTTGAACCTCGGGCAGGATTCCATATTTTTTTTCTTTCTTCTGGAAGTGAAGATATATCAGAATTTTTGAATCCGAGATTTTCAAACCAGTCGGCAGTTTTTGTAGTCAGTAAGAAAATTCCTGTGGCATTTTTCTTTTTTGCGCGTTTCACGAGAAATGATACCATTTTTGGACCTATGCCCATGTGGGAACAAATGCTGTCTACTGCAACTCCTGCAATTTCCATTTGTCCGTCTGTATAGGGGACAAGAGATGCGCATGCCCGGATTGCTCCGTCAAGCTCATAGACAATGAAATTTTCAAATTGCGCTGAAAGAGATTCATTTGTCCGCGGAAGGAGAATTCCTTTTTCAATAAACGGCTGCATGATATTCAGTACAGCTGGAATATCTTCCCTGGTCATATTCCGTATTTTGCCGTAATTGCTGCTGTAAATCATTGTTCCAGAGCCAAGGTTACTGAATATTTCACAAGGAATACTTCCATCAAGAGAACCGTTTAATATATGAATGCGGCTGACTCCTTCCTTGCATGCTTCTCTTGCTTTTTGAAGCAGCAAAATGATTTTTTTTTGCAAACCAGTTTTTTCTGATGTTTCACGTGAAACATAATTTGTTTCTGATGAAACTACCGAACGTTCGGTAGAATTTATTGAATTTTCAGAGGAATTTACCGACAGTTCGTTTGTTTTTATAAAAAGCTCAAGTTCTTCAAGGTTAAGGGCAGGAACAGTTCCATCTGGAGAAAGGGCAATGGATTCTGGTATGGAAAACAGATTGCTGTTTATTTCAGCTCCGGGCACAAGAAAAAACAGCTTGTCTGCCTGAAGCTGGATTGCGATTTGCTGTGAAAGTTCTATTGAAGAAATATTGTAGGGCTTTCCGGCTGCGCTCCAGCCTATGCAGGGAAAAATGGGAATAAAGCCGCTGTCAAGAACCGTCTTTATAGCTTCTATTTGCAGCTTGTCTATTTCGCCGCTTGTGCCATAATAGAATCCGTCTATAACTCCTTTTCCGCGGGCGCGCACCCAGTTGCCGATTACCGCTGTTTTTCCTTCTCCGGCAAAAGCAGTCATAATCTGGTTCGACACGTCAAAGGCTGCCATTTTTATCAGCGGCATTGCTTCTGGCTCTGTAATCCGGCAATTGTCATGAATTGTCCATGAAATGCCTGCTTCAGATAGAATTTCGCTGATCCGCCTGCTTGCGCCCGGAACTAAAACTACTTTAAAGCCTGCCTCGTGAACAAGGCAGATGTCTTTTATATGATTTGGAAAAAGAGGACTGTCAAGAAGGCTGTCGTCCAGATAAATCAGTATAAGGGCATTTTTAAATTTCTTGATGTATCTGATTACATCGCGGATTTGTTCTGCTTTTTTATGAATTGCAAATTCTTCCATAAATCAAAGTATTGCGAAGTAAAGAAAAAGTGTCAATTCCTGTGCAGGCTGCTTTCATATAACCGTTTTCATATAATTTTTGCATGGAAGAGATTTTTTGCCTAGACAGAGATACTGTAATATGATATAATAAAAAAATTAAGGGTTCTTAGCTCAGCTGGTACGAGCGTCTGGTTTACACCCAGAATGTCGGGGGTTCGATCCCCTCAGAGCCCAGAAAGACTTCATGGCTGCATGAGGTCTTTTTTGTTTACAGGTAAATCATGAAATCAATGACAATTCTGTATGAAGTGAAAAACGGTTTGTATGTGAACCTTACGAACAAATGCAACTGTTCCTGCGTGTTTTGCATTAGAAAAAATGATGACTGCGTTTATGAAGAAACAGAGCCGCTGTGGCTGGAACATGAGCCTGATTTTGAAGAAGTGCGGTCTGCCCTTGAAAAGCGGGACTTGTCAGCATACAGCGAAGTTGTTTTCTGCGGATATGGCGAGCCGACCTGCGCGCTTGAAGTGCTTTTGCAAACTGCCAGATATATAAAGCAGAATTATACTGTTCCTGTGAGACTGAATACAAACGGGCTTGGAAATTTGTATAATAAGAAAAGCATTGAGCCACTTCTTGACGGAATTGTGGATGTTGTTTCTGTAAGCCTGAATGCTCCTGAAAAGGAATTGTACAACAAGATTGTGAATCCTTTATATAAGGAAGCCGCTTTTGATGAAATGCTGAAATTTGCAAAAAACTGTACGCGCTATGTGAAAAGCATTGTGCTTACAACAGTCAGCTCTGTAATTTCTAAGGAAGAAGAAGCGATGTGCCGCCAGCTGTGCAAGCAGCCTTGGTGTTGTGTATAGAATCAGGGAATATTCAGCTCCGGGGAAGAAATGAAAAGTCCGCTGACAACGCTCTGCTATATTGAAAAAGACGGCTGTTATCTGCTGCTCCATCGGATTTCCAAAAAAAATGATATAAACCGCGACAAATGGATTGGAGTTGGCGGCCATTTTGAATCAGGTGAAAGCCCGGAAGACTGCCTTTTGCGCGAAGTAAAGGAAGAAACTGGGCTTGTGCTGCATTCGTTCCGGCTCCGCGGGATTGTTACATTTCTTTCAGATGATGATCCTGCTGAGTATATGTTCCTGTATACGAGCAGTGATTTTTCTGGAGAGCTGGCACAGTGTGATGAAGGTCAGCTCGAATGGGTAAAAAAAGGAGACTTTAGGAATCTTGAGCATTGGGAAGGCGACTTGATTTTTTTGGATTTGATTGAAAAGAATGCGCCGTTTTTTTCGCTTAAGCTTGTATATAGAAACAAAAAGCTCATCAGCTGGACGATGTTCTGACAGCGCGGGCAATTCCGCGGGGTCTGGACTGAGCAGATCCCGCGGAAAAAGCCTATTTTTTTAGCAGCGCAGCGAACGGGCTGTATGTTTCTCCGCTATCATCAGTATCATGCAGGGACAGATATTCTCTTGCATTTTCTTCCTCTTCATTTGAGACAACAGGAGAAAGAGAAATGCGCTTTTCCTGCGTGTCGATTTTTTCTATAATTACCGGAATTTTAGTTCCGGCGGAGTAGACTTTCTTTAAGTTGGTATTGCGTTCCACAGGAAGCTTTGAAATATGGATAAGTCCGTCAATTCCCGGTGCGAGCGTTACAAACAGCCCGAAATCAGCAATGCGTGAAATAGTTCCTTCTGTTTTCAGTCCGGCTGGAAACTGCGATTGCGCTGAGTCCCATGGGTTGGCTTCAAGTTCTTTCATTGACAGGCTTACGCGCTCATGCTTCCAGTCAGCCTTGATGATTTTTGCTGTCACTTCCTGCCCGGTTTTGAGGATGCCGGCAGCGCTGTGTATCCGTTCCCGGGATATTTCAGAGACAGGAAGCAGTGCCTGAAATCCGTCCAAATCGACAAATGCTCCGTAGGATTCAATTGATTTGACGGTTCCTGTCACCGTCATTCCTTCTGTGTACTTTTTTGAAAGTGACAGAATTTTTTCATTTGCAAGCTCTTCAAGGACTGCGCGGTTTGAAAGGACTATGTTTCTTCCATTGTTTGCATATTCTTGGATTTTAAAGGTCAGATGCTCTCCGATATATTCAGCAGGCTCTTTTTTCTGGCGGTAGCCCATCTGCGAGTATGGGCAGAACGCGCGTGAAGTTCCGACTGTCACTTCAAATCCGCCTTTTATTTCCTTTGTGACGCGGCCTTCCACTGGAATTCCGTTTTTGAATGCGGTTTCAAGGGTTTGTTTGCCGGCTTTCTGTCCGTTCAGTTTTACCGTAAAATGAAGCTCCCCGTTTTTTTCGCCGGCAAAATATGCCTTGACAGAATCGCCTTCTTTTATGGAGCAGTTTCCGTTTGTATCTGTCAGTTCCGATTTGTCTATAAAACCTTCGCTTTTTGCTCCGAGATCAATGAACACTGTGTCGCTTGAAACGGCTGCCACCGTTGTTTCGACTAGCTGTCCCGGTTCAAATAGATTTTTCATTTCAGTACCTCAGCGGAAAGTATAGAATATAACAGAAAATTGCTCAATGATTGCGCACAAATTGCAGTAATCTGGCAAAAATAATATTCTGTGCTAAAAAAGAGGCCTTAGAATTCCCGGTAATTTTCAGACAGTTCCTCTTCAAGCCAGAGCGAAATTTGCCCTGTGGTATAGGCGATTTTTTCCTTAGTTTTTTTGCCGGTCAGGGAGCATTCCCAGACAATTCCGACACGGAAGCTGTTGTCGAGATACGTCTGCACAATCTGCCTGTCACGCTCTTTGTTCCGGCTGATTTTTTTAGTCCAGTACTCGGTATTTGTCTTGGGAAGCCTGAACAGGCGGCAGTTCTCGTGTCCGTGCCAAAAGCATCCGTGAATAAAAATAACAGCATTGTACCGGGGAAGAATCAGATCAGGAGTTCCGATATACCGTCTGTCGTTTTTTCTGAACCTGAATCCTGCCCGGTGAATAGCGCTTCGCAAAACAAGCTCGGGCTTTGTGTCCTTGCTGTGAATGAGCGACATATTCCGGCTTCTTTGCTGCGGGGTAAAGATGTCCATAATTTATATGCACGTATAATACAAGTTATTATACCGTTTTTCTGAGAAAAAAGCAATTTGAATCAGGTTAAAATGCTTTTCTTGTACAAATGAACAAAAAATGTTAAAATGTCATTTTATGAATACGTATGTTGCGCTCTGTGCTATTGGTGCGGAGAGAATTTTGGGGAATGAACTGAAGCATCTGGGGTATACTGTCAGCGGAGAGCAAAATGCTCCCGGGCGTGTTGTTTTTTTTGGCGATGAAGATGCACTGTACCGGGCGAATTTCTGCCTTAGGACAAGCGACAGGGTGTATCTTCAGATGGCGCGGTATGCGGCCCGCGATTTTGATGAGCTTTTTGACGGATGTTACAGCGTAAACTGGCAGGATTTTTTCAGGAAAGATGTCCGTGTCGTTGTTGACAAGGTTCGTGTCTATCGGAGCCGGCTGAACAGCGAGCACAGCATTCAGGGAATGATTCAGAAAGCGGTTTATCAGAAGCTTGGCGATGTGTGGGGAATGAATTCGCTGCCGGAAACAGGAAGCCAGTCTGATATCCGGGTGTATATGAACCGGGATGAAGCTGTTATTTTGCTTGATACGAGCGGGGATGCGCTTCATAAAAGAGGCTACAGGACGGACGGCGGAACAGCTCCGCTGCGGGAGACGACAGCGGCAATTCTTCTCCAGGAAATGATGTGGCGGCGGAAAACTCCTTTGCATGATCCGTTTTGCGGCAGCGGAACGATTGCAATAGAAGCTGCGCTTTATGCATACAATGTTGCTCCCGGACTTGGCCGCCGCTTTGCCTATGAGAATCTTTCAATATATGACAGCCGCCGGGCAGAGGAAATAAAAAAGCAGGAAGCTTCAAAAATCCGCACTGATGTTGAATGCAGAATAACTGGAAGCGACAAGGATCCTGCGGCAGTGGAGCGTGCCAGGCTGAATGCCGAGCATGCATGTGTAATGGCTGGCAGAGCGTTGCAGCTGATTGGCAGTGACATGCGTATAAAGCGGCCTGATTTTGCAGCAGGCGATTTTTTAGATATGCAGGCTCCGTATGAAACAGGGATGCTTCTGTGCAATCCGCCGTATGGAGACCGCCTCGGGGATGCCCAGGAAGCGGAAAGCCTTTATTCCAAAATGAAATCGCTGTCTGCTTCCTTTGAAAAATGGCAGCTCGGCGTTATTACTTGCCACAAGTCTTTTCAGAAATGCTTTGGAAGAAAGGCATCGCTTGTAAAGCCGCTGAAGGCCGGAAACTTGGACACCGTCCTTTACATATACAGGTAAGGCAATGGCGATTGTTGTTGAGCATGAAAAGCGGAAAAGAGAAATTCTTGAAAAGTCGCTGCAGCTTTTTATTGAAGACGGCTATGAAGATGTTACATATCAGAAAATAGCTGACAAATGCGGCATCACGAGAACAACGCTGTATATCTATTTTAAAAACAAGCGTGAAATTTTCTTGTGGAGCATCAAGCAGCTGACAAATGATGTTGAAAAGGAGTTGATATCAATCATACGGAATTCAAATATTGATTCAATAGAATGCCTGAAGCAAATGTTCATCCGGATAATTGATATTGCTGAAAAGAACAAGGAGTTTTTCCGCGTCTTGAAAATGTATTTGATGCAGCTGGAAAAGAGCGGCGCAGATATAAATGAGCGTGTTGCCAGACGGGTAATCCGCATTCAGCATTTGACAAGCACTGTAGTTATCCGCGGGCAAAAAAACGGCGAAATAAAAAATCTTCCGATTAAGGAAATAAACAGCCTTTTTTACTGCCTTTTGGAAACATCGATTTTCCGGCTTGGCATTTTGAATCAGCAGAATCTTGATGAAATGCGCGGCATCGTGCTGTTTGTTATAGCGCAGCTCAGGAAGTGACGGAAATGACGGTTGCTGCTCCATTTTTGATTTGCCTTGTTCCGCCGGTTGCTGTTTCGTTCTGCATGGTTCTGCTTATTGAAGAATTCAAGATGCGCCATGCTGTTTTTGCTGCTGTTGCCGGGCTTGCTGCCGTTGTTCCGATTGCCGCTGTTCAGTTCCTCTTAGAATGTGCCGGACTGATTTCCTTGCATTCGCTTTTTTCAGTTCTTATAAAAAGCCTCCTGATAAACGGGGCGGCTGAAGAAACGGTGAAGATGTCCTTTTTCTTTTTTCTTCCATATAAAAAAATGAGACTGAAGGTGTTTTTTGCCTGTGCTGTTTTGTCCGGGCTTTTTCTGGGCTGCTTTGAGACCGTGCTGTACATTGTTGCAGGAACCGAGCATTTTGAGCTGAGGCTTTTGACTGCTGTTGTTATTCATGCAAGCTGCGCCGGGCTTTCCGGGCTTTTTGTGTATAGCGTGCGCAACGGAAAAACGAAAGCCTATCCGTTTATTCTGGCTATTGTGCTTCACGGAGTGTATAATTATTTTGCAGGATTCAAAACAGGAAGCTTTTTCTTTTGGTTTTCAATAGCTGTTGTTTTCATTTCTGTCATCGAGTGCAGGCTCCGCTACCGGTCAATGAATCCAGAGGGACTGCTTCTTTTTAAGTAGAAGAGGAAGCGCAGCTGCTGCAAGTTCCCCAGATATTCACCTGGGCCTTTTGCATGGCGAATCCTTCCGGGATAACAGCCGGAGAAATTGCAACCGGCTCAAAAATGTCAAAGACAGTTCCGCAGCTTGTGCATTTAAAATGCATGTGGCTTGAAGTTTCTGCATCGTAGCGAAGCTCGCCGTTTTCTATTGTGACTGTCTGAACAAGATTGCATTCGGAGAACTGTTTCAGTGTGTTGTAGATTGTTGTGCGCGAAAGAGTCGGCATTGAAGGAGAAAGCGCAAGGTAGATTGTTTCTGCGGTAGGATGAACCGGGTTTTTCACAAGGAAATCATATATGGCCATCCTTTGCAGCGAAGGGCGGATGTTTTTTTCCGCAAGCTTTTTAGCAATCTGTTCCTGGGACATCGGTTCTTTCATACTTTTTTCCTTGCGCTCCTGATTCATGCGGAGAGTTTTATGCCCCGATGAAAGCATCAGATTCCGATGCAAACGCCGGGGCTTTCATTCGTGCTGCCCGCGAAAAAATACCGGCAGCTTGGAATGCAGAACAGCTATTTGTTAAAATACCGCTCCATGATTCCCTTGAATCCAGCGCCGTGCCGGGCTTCATCCTTTGCCATTTCATGAACCGTATCATGGACAGCATCGTATCCAAGCTCTTTTGCACGTTTTGCAAGCTGAAGCTTTCCTTCGCAGGCGCCGGCTTCTGCTTCTGCGCGCATCTGGACATTTTTCTTTGTGGAGTCTGTGACAACTTCTCCCAGAAGCTCTGCGAATTTTGCAGCATGCTCGGCTTCTTCAAATGCATAGCGCTTGAAAGCTTCTGCAATTTCCGGGTAACCTTCACGGTCAGCCTGGCGGGACATTGCAAGGTACATTCCGACTTCAGAGCATTCTCCTGCAAAATTTTCCTTAAGTCCCTGTACTACTTCGCTGTCAAGTCCTTTTGCAACGCCAATCTGATGCTCGCAGGCAAATCCTTTTGTTTCTACCATTTCAGTAAATGCATTCTTTGCATGACAGACTGGACATTCTTCCGGAGCATTGTCTCCTGTATGAACATATCCGCATACTTTGCAAACCCATTTCTTCATGATATAAGCCTCCTAAGATTTGTATTTATTACAGATATGATATTATTATAAAAAAATGAGCATGTCAAGAAAAATGTGGTGCTGTATCAATAACTGGCAAAACTGCGGTTTTTCAAAATTGCTTTTTTTGCTGGTTGTCTATATAATGATACGATATGCCTGAAAGTGAAAATCCTTTGATAGTGCAGTCTGACAGAACGCTTTTGCTCGATGTTCATGCGCCCCGTGCGGAAGAATGCAGGAAAGCATTGATTCCGTTTGCGGAGCTTGTCAGGTCGCCGGAGCATTTGCACACATATCAGATTACGCCGCTTTCCCTGTGGAATGCTGCCAGCGCAGGATTTTCGGGAAATCAGGCAGTGGAAACTATGCGCGCGTTCTCGCGGTATGAAATTCCCGGTTCGGTCTGCATGTGGATTCAGGAAACATCAGAACGCTTTGGAAAAATCAGGCTGGTTCCGGGTTTTTCTGAAATCAGTTCTGATGGAGCAAAGGAAGAATTTCTTTTCCTTGTGACTGTTTCGCCGTATGTCTATAAGGAAATCGAAGCGAATCCGCTTGCCAGGAAGCTGCTTGTTCCCTGCAAATACAAGGAGCCGGAAATTGCGGGACAAAACATTCAGCTTTCAGAGACGGAAAAAAAATGCTGCTTCAGGCTTTTGCTTACAGACAGGGGAACAGTAAAGCAGATGCTGCTAAAAGCCGGCTGGCCGGTAAAAGATGATATTCCTCTGGCGGAAGGCGCTCCGCTTGAAATCGTGCTGAAGCAGAAAACGTCCGGCGGAAAACCGTTTGAAGTACGGGACTATCAGCGGCTGGCGGCAGAATCGCTTGTTGGAGACAAAGGTCCCGGCACAGGATTCGGCACAATTGTGCTTCCGTGCGGTTCGGGCAAGACGATTGTGGGCATGAAGATAATGAGCCTTTTGCAGACAAATACGCTTATTGTCACAACAAATAATTCTGCTGTTCACCAGTGGATAGACGAGCTTTTGGATAAAACGAATTTGACTCAGGATCAGATTGCTGAATACACTGGGGAAAGCAAAGCAATAAAGCCGGTGACTGTAGCGACATATCAGATTTTGACATGGCGTCCGCAGAAAAACGGGCCGTATCCCCACTTTTCGCTTTTCAGGCAGAACGGATGGGGACTTGTGATTTATGACGAAGTGCATATGCTTCCGGCTCCGATTTTCAGGGTTGCGGCGGAACTTCAGGCTGTGCGCCGCGCGGGGCTTACCGCAACGCTTGTGCGCGAAGACGGATGCGAAGATCTTGTCTTTTCTTTGGTCGGACCGAAGCGGTATGACATACCGTGGAAGGAGCTTGAGCGCAGCAAGTGGATTGCCGCCGCGGAATGCATTGAAGTCAGGCTTGCACTTCCGAATGAAAAAGAAATTGAGTATGCAGTCGCCGGGAGCAGGGAAAAGCACCGCATAGCAAGCGAAAATCCGCTCAAGCATAAAATAGTGCAGGAGCTTGTCAGGCGGTTTCCTGATGACAGAATTCTTATTATCGGGCAGTTCTTAAGCCAGCTGGAGACTATTGCGCAGATTCTTGAAGCTCCGATTATCACAGGAAGGACAAAAAACTCGGAACGTGATGCGCTGTATCAGGAATTCCGCCGCGGAAATGTACGGGTTCTTGTTGTCAGCAAGGTCGCCAATTTTGCAATTGATCTGCCGGATGCAAGCATGGCGATTCAAGTGAGCGGAACATTCGGCTCGCGCCAGGAAGAAGCGCAGCGGCTCGGAAGAATTTTGCGCCCGAAGGAAGGAATTTCACGTTTTTTCACGCTGATTACAAAGAACACGGTTGAAGAGGATTTTGGCAGTAACCGGCAGAAATTTCTTGCTGAGCAGGGATATTCGTACAGAATAATCAGATATGAAAATGAAGGAAGCTTTGATGAGCTTGCAGTTCAGCCTGAGCCTCAGGAATGCCGTTCATGAATACAGATCCAAAAGTCCGAAAAATTATAGAATGGCGCGAAAGCTTTTCAACGCTGCCTGATCCGCTTTTTTTTGAGCTGGTGCATATGTATCTGGGGAAAGTAAAAACGCCCTATAACAAGCAGAAGCTGGCGGAAGAAATCGGCGCTTTTTTGCGCAAAGAAGAAACAAGAAAAATGCTTGTCAGATTGCTGAGCGAAACTGATATAAAGATTCTTACGGCAATAAAATTCATAGACAGGCCGGACATTTCCAAGCTGGAAGCTCTGTTTGTTCCGCTTGTTCCGCAGGGAACATTTTATACGCTCATTGAAAGCCTTGAAGAGCGTCTTGTGATTTTTTCAGTTCAGGATGCAAATTCAGGAAAGCGGATAATCAGGCTTAATCCGTATCTTGAAGAAGACATAGAGCCGCTTCTTTCTTTTTCCAGCCTGATAGCTCCTGAAAAAAGCAGCGCTGCTGAGCCGGTCAGCCGCCTGCGGATTTCTCCTGAAGTCTGCGCTGTTTTTATTTCCTTTATTTTTAACAATCCCAGCTTATGCAAGTCAAACGGAGAATTAAAGAGCAAGAGCGTTTCAGCGTTGGAACTTATTTTCAAGGGAAGTTTTTCCAAGCCGTTTTTTGAGACGCTTTTTAAAGGAATGAAAAACCTGTGCTTGCTGCGGGAGCATGCTGATACAAAGGAATTTTCTGTTGACTGGGACAGCCTCAGTCAGTTTGCCTCCTTGCTGTTTGTGCAGCAGGAAGCGTATTTATGTGCTGCCTGCGCTTCACAGCTGTTTTCGAGAAGCATGATTTTGTCCGGCGCGAAGCTTTTTTTGGAGACTGTTTCTTTTATCGGCAGCAGCGTTTATACGCGGAAAAAAATTCTGGGGATTTCCTTTTTTCTGAAGGAGCATCTTTTTTCAGGCGGATTCAGGCGCACACGGTTTTCCAGAATGATTTTTGAGGAGCAGGAAAATTCGACGGAAGACAGCTTTATGGAAGCAATGATTGATGCCGCGGTTTCACTTGGAATTTTAAATGCAAAGACTGAGCACGGAACAGAATTCCTTTCAGCGGCGCTTCATTCTGATGAAGGGCGGGCTGCCCTGGACAAATCAGTGAGCATTGACGCAGGCTGCTATGTGACCGTGATGCCCGGACTTTCCTTAAAGGAACTTGTTCCGTTTGCGCAGTTTCTGACTGCTGTCCGGTGCGATGTGGCAGTAACGTTTGAAATTACCAGGCAGTCGGTGATGAAAGGCTTTGATGCAGGAATGACAAAAGAGCAGATTGCCGGATGTCTGCGGGAGCATTCGGCCTATGATGTTCCGCAGAGCATTCTTGTTTCGCTTGAAGAGTGGGCTTCGGCTTATGATTCTGTTTCTCTCTTTAAAGGATACGTGCTGAAAATTGATCCGCAGCAGTTTTCCTATCTTGAAAAAAATCAGCTGTTTAAAAAGCATGTCCGGGAAACTCTTGCGCCGGGAATTTATCTGCTGGACTTTGTGCTTGACAGCGAGGCCCGCCATTTTTTGGAAAAGCTTGGCATTGACTGCGCAGGAACTGTCAGACAGGTGAAAAATGAAGCCGCTGCCTTGGGATTTCCCGAAATCAGGCTGATGGATAACAGTGCGCTTTCAAAAGAAAAGGAAAGCCGCTGTGAACCCGGCTTCAGGCTGTTTTCCAAAGAAGAACAGAATGCAATTCTTGACAGCTTCAGGGAACGGCTTGCGCAGCTTCAGCTTACAGCCGAGCAGAAAAGCGGACTTGAGGACAGAATTAACAGGCGCATTGTTTTGACGGAGGAACAGCTTCGTCCCGAAAGCGTTACATTTGAGCTTATGGAAGCCGACGGAATGAATTTCACCGGGAAAATGCATATTCTGGAAAGCGCAGTTAAAAACGGGGATTTTGTAGAAATCGAAATGACGGGAACAAAAGAAAATTTTATCGGCGCGCCAAAATCAGTTTTAAAGAATTCTGAAAGTCCTGTTCTGGTTATTGCCAGAAAAAAAACAGACAGTGACGAGACTGAAGAATGCACCGTGATAATCGCCTTGATTGCAAAAGTACGGAAAATCAGGAGCGCGACATCGCTTCTGCATATAAGATAAACAATAGGAGGTTTGCTGTGGATGCACCGAATGTTTGCCTGACGCTGACAGGAAGCACTCTTGCTGAAGATATGGAAACACTGAACGCGTATAGAAAGTACGTTGATATGGCGGAACTGCGTGTTGATTTTTTAGATCCTGATGAACGGCTTTATGTCAGAAGGTTTCCAGCAATGGCTGGAATTCCGTGCGTGCTTACAATCCGGCGCGAAATCGACGGCGGAAAATTTCTTGAAGGTGAGTCAGCCCGGACAATCCTGTTTGCCCGCGCGCTGTCGTTTGCAGATGAAGACCGGACAAAGAATTTCGCCTATGTTGATTTTGAAGAGGACTTTCATATTCCGAGCCTTGAAGATGCAACAATTGCCTTTGACGCGCGGATAATCAGAAGCATGCACGACATGAAGAATCCGGTAAAAAATGTCTTGGAGCGTCTGGGAAAGCTGAATATGTCAGGACTTGAAATTCCAAAGATTGCATTTATGCCGCACAGCCTTGATGATGTTACCGCATTGTTTGAAGAAGCCGAAAAGCTTCAGAAAAGGGATCATATTCTTATCGCCATGGGTCCGATGGGAATTCCGACGCGCATTCTCGGAGCAAAGCTAAAGAATTTCCTGACGTACACTTCTGC
Source organism: Treponema sp. (assembly GCA_017935745.1). Lineage (GTDB taxonomy): Bacteria > Spirochaetota > Spirochaetia > Treponematales > Treponemataceae > Treponema_D. The sequence continues at coordinate 300,885 of JAGBGX010000009.1, forward strand.
GCCTGAATCAGCGCACAAAACGGAAAATATCACGCACGTAGATGTTGTTTCAATAAATGAACTGTACCGGGTCAAGGAAATAAATGAAGAAACAAACATCTTTGGAATTGCAGGATGGCCGTTGTCCGGGACTTCAAGCCCGGAGCTTCATAACAGCGGCTACCGGCGCCTTGGAATGAATTCCGTTTATATTCCAGTTCCTTCTCCTGATTTTTCCCATGTGATTGCCTTTGCAGAAAAAGTCGGAATTCAGGGGCTTTCAGTGACGGTGCCTCACAAGGAATCTGCGCTTGAGGCATCAGGCGATCCGAGCGATGAAGCTGCTGAAATAGGAGCAAGCAATACGCTTGTGAGAAAAGGAAACGGATGGCTTGCCTATAATACAGATGCGGATGGCTTTAGTCGCGCGCTTTTGGAATTTCTGGGGCTGAAGAATTTAAAGCATAAAAAAGTTTCTATAATTGGAGCTGGAGGCGCGGCAAAAGCGGTGGCATACGCTGTCCATGCGCTTGGCGGAAAGGCTTGCATTTTCAACAGAACCGTGTCAAAAGCCCGCGCGCTTGCAGGCAAGTATAAGTTCAAGTATGCGCCGCTCGGCCTTGAGTCAAATCAGATTTTAAAAACGTATTCGGATGTAATCATTCAGACAACATCAAAAGGAATGCACTGCAACGGGCCGTCAAGCCCTGAAACAGATCCTTTGTATTTCTATGATTTTTCTGGAAAGGAAGCGCTCTTTGACATTGTGTACATGCCTCAGATTACGCCGATTATGGAACGCGCAAAGGAAGCCGGTTGCAAAGTCTGCAACGGATATAGTATGCTTCTTTATCAGGGATACAAACAGTTTAAGCTGTATACAGGAGCTGAATATCAATGACTATTTCAAAAGATGAACAGAAGACGCTTGCAGCACGGACTGCTGTAGATACACTGATTAAGGAAGGAGCAATTTTCAGCGGAATGAAGATCGGGCTTGGAACAGGCTCTACCGCCATGCCTGCGGTGCGGAGGCTTTCCGAGCGGATTTCAGACGGAACTATACAAGATGTAAAAGCGGTTGCTACAAGCTTTCAGACAGAGCTTGCCTGCGAAGAATATGGAATTCCAATTTATACGCTGAATGACAAGATAATCGGCGGCTGCCTTGATCTTGCAATAGACGGCGCGGATGAAATTGACAGGCAGAACTGCCTGATAAAAGGCGGCGGTGCGGCCTTGCTCCGCGAAAAAATCATTGCATATAATGCAGCAGCCTTTGTGATTGTTGCAGATGAATCGAAAGCTGTGGAGACTCTTGGAACAGGATTTGCGCTTCCTGTTGAAATTATTCCGGGCGCGCGTGTTCCTGTTGTAAAGAAGCTGGAATCGCTCGGCGCATCATGTGTTTTGCGTGAAGGAGTCAAAAAAGCCGGGCCTGTCATCACCGACAACGGAAACATGATTCTTGACTGCACTTGGAAAAAGCCTGTCAATCCTTCTGAAATGGAAGAAAAGATAAACAGCATAACGGGCGTTGTTGAGTGCGGATTTTTTACCTTTGTTAAGCCTTCTGTGTTTATTGCGCATAGCGACGGAACCGTAGAAAGAAGGTAAGGAATTCCGTGCTCTGCCTTTGTTTTCTGAGTGATTGAGCAATTGCGCTTTATCATTTATAATCCGTCAGTATGGACAAGCTAAAAATTTTACTGGCGAAAGGCAGAATTTATGAATCAGTATATGCTCTTTTAAATGATGTGGGAATTTCAATTCATCTTCCTGACAGAACATATTTTCCGTTGACAAACCAAAAGGATCTTGCATTTCAGGTTGTAAAGCCTCAGATTGCGAGCGTGCTGCTTGCTGCGGACAAGGCTGATGTCGGTTTCAGCGGCAAGGACTGGGTGTATGAAAACGGAGTTCAGGACAAGCTTGAGGAAGTCATGGATCTCGGGTTTGACGGCGTAAAAATTGTTGCTGCTGTTCCAGAAACAGCTGACTATGATTCGATTTTAAAGAAAAAAGTCACCATTGCCACCGAGTATCAGAATTTAAGCAGGCAGTGGGTTGAGTCAAAACATCTTGACGGCATTGTTTTCCGCACGTGGGGTACAAGCGAAGGCTTTGTTCAGGATGCTCCTGATTCTATTGCGCAGATTCTGATTGACAATACGAGCACCGGCTCTTCGCTCAAGGCAAACCGCCTCAAGGTTGTCGATATGCTGATGGAAAGCTCCACCCGTATGTACGCCTCAAAAAATGCGATGGCAGATCCTGAGAAAAAGCGGAAAATCATGGAGCTGAAAATGCTCTTTGAAGCCGTCCTCGATGCCCGCGACAGAGTGATGCTTGAAATGAACGTTGCCAAGGAAAATCTTGACACGCTTGTAAAAGAAATTCCGGCGATGCGAAGCCCTACGGTCAGCCCGCTTTTTGGCGGCAATGGATATGCAGTAAAAATAGCCGTGAAAAAAAGCGAAGTTCCTGTCCTTTTGCCAAAGCTGAAGTCGCTTGGAGCCTCGGATATTCTGGAATATCAGCTGAGAAAAGTGATGCTGTGACTGTGGCGGCTTGCATTTCTTTGGAAATCTGCCTGCCGTTATGCAGATGAATTTTTTCCTTAGTGTACAAACCGCAAAAAAAATGGTAGCCTTAGGAAACGGGGAATTGTATGGCAAGAACAGCGCACATTGAACGCGTGACAGGCGAAACGGAAATACAGCTTTCTTTGAATCTTGACGGAAGCGGAACGTGCGAAGTCAGGAATCCTATTGGCTTTTTTGATCACATGCTGAAATCATTTTGCAAGCACGGGCTGTTTGATTTGGAAGGAAGCCTCAAAGGCGATCTGCACGTTGACCAGCATCATTTGATTGAAGACACAGGAATTGTGCTGGGGCTTTGCTTTTCACAGGCTCTGGGGAACTGCGCTGGAATTTACAGAAGCGGATTTTCAATATATCCGATGGATGAAAGTCTCTGTCAGGCAGCCGTTGACTTTGGCGGACGTCCTTTTTGCGTTGTAAATGCAGCGCTTTCAAACATTCCGCTGGTTTCATCCGGGCAAGATGGAGTGAATGCGTCTTTTCAGACTGACTGCTTTGAAGATTTTTGGCAGGGATTTGCAAACGGCGCAAAGTGCAATATGCATCTTGACTGTGTGCGCGGCAGAAGCGACCATCATAAAATGGAAGGGCTTTTCAAGGCTGCGGCCCGCGCTATCCGTCTTGCTGTTGAAGTTGACGGCCGGAGAAGCGGCGCCATTCCAAGCACAAAAGGCATTATTTGACAGGAGTGTAAGATAAAGGCCGCTGAAATAGCGCGGCATTTATCTACTCAAAGTTTGCGTTGCAAACTTTTTTATCAACTGCACATTCTCATTTTATTGTGAATGTGCTTAAAAAGTCAATTCGGAAGTTGATACTTTCTCATTGATTTTTTATGGGAGATTTCTATGAACGGAACAGAAGAAATTTTAGGCTTGCTGCGCGACAATGCCCGCATTTCCGTAGAAGATATTTCAGCAATGACAAAAAAATCAGTTCAGGAAGTGAACAGCATTATCCGCGGCTTGGAAAATGACGGCGTAATCATGAAGTACGCAGCAATAATCAATCCTGAAAAAGATGCGGCGCAAAAGGAAAAAGTCCGCGCTGAAATAGAAATTCAGGTTACTCCTGAGCGCGAGCATGGCTTTGACGGAATCGCCGACCGTATTTACCGCTTTCCACAGGTCAAGTCGCTCTATCTTATGAGCGGCGGCTATGATTTAAAGGTCATTATTGAAGGCGAAACGCTTCAGGAAGTTGCGCTTTTTGTGGCGAGAAAACTTTCCACGCTTCAGGGAGTCCGTTCTACAAAAACACATTTCATTTTAAAGACATATAAAGAAAATGATATTGTGTATGTCGAAGAAAATTCAGACAGCCGCGAAGGAGCAATGGCATAATATGACTGCTTGGGAAAACAGATTCAGCTCGGCAATGCTCAGGACGCCGCCCAGCGGAATCCGCAAATTTTTTGAAATGCTCATCGGGCATGATGATGTCATTTCGCTTTCTGTAGGCGAGCCAGACTTTCCGACTCCGTGGTGCATCCGTGAGGAAGCATTCTACCACCTTGAAAAAGGGCATACAAGCTACACTTCAAACTGGGGGCTTCTTGAGCTTCGTGAGGAAATTGCGAAGTACATGCAGAAATACGGCATGCATTACAATCCTCAGAAGGAAATCCTGATTACCGTTGGCGCGAGTGAATGCGTGGATGCCGCGCTGCGAGCCATTCTCAATCCGGGCGATGAAATCATCGTGTGCCAGCCGTGCTATGTCAACTACACTCCGCTTGCCGAGCTGTGCGCCGCAAAGATTGTTCCGCTTGATACAAGCAAAAGCGGATTTTATCCGACAGCGCAGCAGATTGAAAGCCTGATAACGCCGCAAACAAAAGCCGTGATGATCTGCTCTCCGAACAATCCCACGGGAACAATGATTCCAAAGGATGAAATGGAAAAAATCGCGGAGGTCATAAAAAAGCATCAGGTGTGGATTATCAGCGATGAAATTTACTGCGAGCTTACGTATGACGGCGCGCAGCACGTTTCAATCGGCTCGTTCCCCGGAATGAAAGACTACGCAATCATCCTGAACGGATTTTCAAAATCGTTCGCCATGACAGGCTGGCGGATTGGATATATCGCCGCCCCGGCGGAACTTTTGGCTCAGATTGTAAAGCTTCACGGATACAACACAATCTGCGCACCTATCTTCAGCCAGTATGCTGCCGCCGAAGGCCTGCGGAACGGCTGGAGCGAAGTTGAAAAAATGCGCGTAAGCTATCAGCAGCGGCGCAATCTGATGCACAAGGCGTTTTGCGGCATGGGACTGAATGTTCCCGAGCCGGCGGGCGCGTTCTATATGTTCCCGGACATTTCTTCAACGGGACTTTCCAGCGAAGAATTTGCAACGCAGCTGTTTCAAAAGCACAATGTCGCTGTAGTTCCGGGAAGCGTTTTCGGTGCGGGCGGGGAAGGACACATACGCTGCTGCTACGCGACTGCTGTCGACAAGATAAAAATCGCCCTCGGCAAAATCGCCGAATTCGTGCAGGAATGCAAGGCATCGCTGTAAAGGTTGCAGAGATTTCTTCCGATAAGTGAATAAAGCGTCTTGTTGTTTTTCGGGAGGATGTGAGCGTGTCATATTTGATAGCTGTTGTCATAGTGATTGCCTTTTTAGCTTTGATGACTTTGTTTATGGGGAAAAAGAAAGGCAGCGGGACAAAAGGAAAAGGCAAAAGCAGAAATCAAATTATAAAGGATGCAAAGAAAAGGCTTGCAAAAAATCCTCATGATCCTGTCGGACTTTCTCTTCTGGGTGATGTTTACTTTAAAAGCCAGCTGTGGGACAAAGCCTATGCAGTGTACAGCGATCTTTCAAAAATCGGAATAAAGGACAGTTCTGTTGATTTATATAAGATTTTTCTGTGCCTTGGAATCTGTTCTCTTCAGATGGAAAAGCTTCCTGAAGCAGCGCAGGCACTGCTGAGCGCTTACAAGCTCAATTCCACTGCATACGAGTCGAATTTCTATTTAGGGCAGACGCTGTTCAAGCTGGAAAATTATGACAAGGCTGCTCCGCTGTTTAAAAAAGCGGTTCTTGCAAAGCCGGATTCCCGCGGCATTTATTTTTTGCTCGGGCAGTGCTATTACAAGACAAAAAAATACCGGGAGTCCCAGCCGTGCTTTAAAAAAGCCATAGATGAAGAGCCGGGAAACAAAGAGGCGCTTTATGACATGGCGGATTCGCTGTTTCAGGACGGGCGCGGAGACAAGGCAATAAAGATTTTCATGCATCTGCGGGCTGACCCTGTGTACGGAGCAAGGTCGTGCTTGCAGGCAGGAATTTTCCATTCAAAGATAAATGACATCAATTCTGCCATTCAAGATTATGAAATCGGACTGAAGCATGAAGATGCGCCTGCTGACATCAAAATCGAAATTGAATATAACTTGGCACGCTGCTGCTTTGAGCGGAATCAGATTCCGAAAGGCCTTATGCTTTTAAAGTCGATAAGAAGCAAGTCTCAGAATTACAAGGATGTGAATTCCCTTATACAGCGTTATCAGGAACTGAGCCAGAACAGCAATCTCCAGATTTATGTTTCTGCAAACAGCTCTGACTTTGTAACGCTGTGCCGCAAATTCATTATGACAAAGTACAAGAATTCAACAGTAAAAATTCAGAATATTGAAGTTCAGTCGCTGTATACCGATATTCTTGCGGAAATTTTCACTTCAAAATGGGAAGATGTTGTGCTGTTCCGTTTTTTCAGGACAACAGGCTCTACCGGTGAAATTTACATACGCGAATTTCACGGACACATGGGCGATGTAAAGGCTGCCCGCGGCTTTTGCATTTCCGCCGGACTTTTTACGGACGAAGGGAAAAAATATATTGAAGGCCGTCCGATAGATCTTATTGAAAAAAATGAGCTTACAAAAGTGCTTAAGCAGATTACTTAACCGCAAGCCCGGAAAGAGCTTTAGGCTTGCGGCAGTGTAAAGCAAGGCAGGCTAAAAGACTGCGACAACTTCTCCGTTGGCATATTTTTCAGCAATGAATTTCTTGATTTTGTCACTTCTCAAAGCCTTGACCAGCGCCTTGATTTCTTTTTTGTTCTGGTTTTCGTCCTTTACTGCAATGACATTCACATACGGTGATTCTTTTCCTTCGATATAGAGCCCGTCCTTGGGTGCGGAAAGCCCTGCTGGAATTGCATAGTTTCCATTGATTACAGCAAGATCAACATCTGCAAGGACTCTTGGCAGTGACGCGGCCTCAATCTCGCGGAATTTGAGCTTCTTTGGATTCTTTGCAATGTCAATGACAGTCGCTGTAATTCCTGCGCTTTTGTTCAGAGTGATAAGTCCGGCAGCCTGAAGCAGCAGCAGCGCGCGTCCTTCGTTCGTCGGGTCGTTTGGAATTGCCACAACGGCGCCTTTTTTCAAGTCGGAAAGCTTTGAAACTTTCTTGGAATAGGCGGCAATCGGCTCGATATGAATTCCGCCTGCATTTACAAGATGGAATCCTTTTTCCTTATTGAATGACTCAAGGTACGGAATGTGCTGAAAGAAGTTTGCATCGATATCTCCGCTTTCAAGGGCTTCGTTCGGGGTTACGTAGTCTGTAAAGTCTACAATCTGCAAATCGATTCCTTCGCTTTTAAGGTCATCCTTTATAAGCTCAAGGAACACGGCGTGCGGCTCCGGCGTTGCTCCGACTCTGAGCTTTGTCTGGGCCTGTAATGCGGCTGCGGCAAGAACAGCAGCCGAAAGTGCTATCAGTTTTTTCATCTTTTTCCTCCAGAAACATGATGCTAGATGCGCTTGCAAAGCTTGGCATAAGGAGCCAGCCTTTGCGTTTCCTAATTATATAGCTTTTCTTTTAAAGACTGTCAATTATTATAATCTGATAGTTGGATATAGCTTTTTTCTATAATAAAATACATGATTTGTTTGAAATATATCGCCGGGCGTGGTATAATGTATAAAATTTTCTAAAAAACGGGAGAACAGAATGCCTTTTGATGATGACATAGACCCGAGCATCGCTGCGCTTTTATCTGATACGCAGGATGGAATTCCTGATGCAGGTTTTGCTATCCCCAAGAAAGAAGACCAGGATCCTCTTTCCTTTTTAGGCAGCTCCCAGAAAAGGGACTTTGAGCATTTTGTTGCGGAAAAAAGCTCAGGCAAGCCGAAGATGAACGGCTGTATTCCGGAAGTTGATTTAAGCATAAAGGAATTTGCCCCGGTTGAAAAATTTTTTGAAGATGAGCCGAGCGCAGTCTATGACGATCCCGCATACTACAAGAAATGCCTCACTGGCGAAGGGCAAAGCTCACAGCGTCTCCATTCGCTGCTTGTAAAGTACTTGAACTGCCAGGACAAAAAAGACCGCACTGTGTACCGTCAGCAAATCATAACGGCATACTGGGAATTTCTAAAGAATCTTGCGCCGAAAATGGCTTCGATGTCAATTCCTGACTGCAAGCGGATGGCCATGCGCTACGGAATTTTGCTTCCTTCCCTTGCAACGCCAGAACAGAAAACGATGTTTGCCCGGGCAATAGACAAGAACACTTCATACGAGCCGATTCTTTATATGGACGAATGGATACGCTCGATTGCGTTGGGACACCTGAAGCCGAGCACAACTGATGAAGTTCCTTCCAGAGGGGTGCAGAAAGGCCCGGGTGCGGATCAGCAGCGGATTATGGCGCTCAAGACCAAGAACAGCGGAAAAATTCAGACATCGGAAAGCCTTCTGACAACAAAAGAGGCCGAGCGGCAGAATCTGGAGAACGCGGTTGAAGAAAAAATCCGCGGTATTTTTCAGCATGAAACGCTTTCGGGCTTTGAGCCGCATGTGGCGCCGTATACAGATGTCCAGCGCAAGACATTTTCTGATGTCATAAATGATTTCAGGCAGCTTCAGAAAATAGACAAGGAACTTTCAAAGTATCTGGAAGATTTCAAGGAAGCAAAGGAAACAGAGCAGTCGCTTAACAGCAAGTCGGCTGAATTTGTGGAGGAAGTAAACGTCGGAAGGGAAGAAATTCTTGGCGAAATGAATACAATCCGCCAGATGGCAAAAATGACGTGCGGCCGCCAGGGAAATCAGTATCCTGTATTTACACGCGAATTTTTTCACTGCATAGACAAGGGAACCGGCTTCCGTGAAAATGTTATCAGGGAGCTTTCCTGGATAGAGTCAATTGATCCGCAGTGTTTCTGCCGGATTCATAAGAATGTTCCGCACAGAATTGTTCCGTATGTGCTTCTCGTGCCGACATACGGCGATGTCGGTTTCTGCTGGGAGCCTTTTGACAGGTACAACCGGCTTTCAAGCCGCGGGCGCATTGCGATTCCTATGTATCCCCGTGATTTGCGCACGGCATGCCTTACTGCGGTGGCAGATTTGCGGTGGCAGGTCGCCAAGGAAAAGGCATCGTTTGACTGGATGAGCGAAGGACTTACAGGCCAGTATTACCAGTATCTTGAAGAGCATAAGATGAAAGGTGACATAAAGCAGTTCTTTATTGATGACTATATCCTGTGGATGACAAAGGAGTCAATGGGAACACAGAAGCTCGAAAAGGAAGTCCGCGGAATTTTCTGGCGGTATCTGTCGTTCCCTCAGGCTTTAAAGGACGACTTAAAGAAAAGAAGCCTCGTGTATCAGGAGCTTTTCCAGCGCGATATAAACCGAAGCATGAGCGATGGATATTGATAGGCAGGAAAATTATATTAACGACCGTTAGTTAGTTTAGAAGGACGCTAACTAACGGTCGTTTTTTTGTGCGGAGAATTTCATATGCTGATGTTTGCACTAAGAGTTCATTGTCCTGCCTGAAGAAGAGTCCAAAATTCCTTGTCTTCCTGCCCGATTCTCCAGAAGCCGATGTTTATAATATTTTTTTCCTTGAGCATCTGGCACCGCTGTGCAAGGGAATCCTTGTCATCAAAATATCCTGTGACAGTGACTTCGGCTTTAAATGAAAAGTGCGGAATGCCGTCTGTCCGCTGTACGCGCGGCGACTTGTTTTCCCGCAGGATTCTGTTGATTCCGCTGTTGTACCATGCCTTGGAGTAGCTGGGGCTTGTCCACGTTCTTCCGTAGAACGGCATTCCCATGATGATTTTTTCAAGCGGAAGTTCTTTCAGGGCATGATCGGCAATCTTCTGGCACCAGTCCATTCCTGCAACCGGCCCGGGCTTGCTTGTTGACCAGTGCTGGTCGTATGCCATTATAAAAATCCTGTCAACATACGGCTCAAGCGAAGCATAATCATACACATCGTCTTGCTTCGGTTTCATACGTGCGGGAACACAGATTGAAAGCATTTTGTCTTTCCCGATGCTTTTTCTGAGCATTTTTAGGAATGACTTGAAATTTTTTTCATCTCTGGGCGGAATAAGCTCAAAGTCTATCTGAAGTCCGTCATAGTCTTTCGCAGCTTCTGCCAGGGAGCGCACGATTTTTTTTGTAACGCCGTATTTTGGCTCAAGTACAAAATGGCTCAGCGAGCGGCTTTCACAGATGGCTGCAAGGTGAACTCGTCCTCGGTAGCTTTCAGGCAGTTTTTTTCTGTCCGGGACAAAGGGGATTTCTCCGTACTGATCTATTTCCGCGCTGAAATAGCAAAGGTCCGTGACTGGTATGTCAGGGGAAAATTCGTTTTCATATCCGCTCATGACATATCCCCATGTTTCCGCGAACTGAAATTTTCGCTCTTCATCAGAAAATAATAGTGCTGCACATGAAGCTGCCAGCAGAAAGAATAAAGTCAGTTTTTTCAAAATATGCTCCTGATTTTTGTGGAGAGTTTCAGCACGGTGCTTGCGCTGGGCGTTTTTTATGGCATGTGGATGATTTCACGCGGCTTTGAGCCGTTTGCGGGGCCTACAATTCCGCGTTCTTCCATTTCCTCTACAAGCCGGGCGGCCCTGTTGTATCCAATGCTGAGCCTGCGCTGAATGTAGCTTGCGCTTGCCTTTCCGGCTTGGATTACAATGTCCAGCGCCTTTTCATACAGCGGATCTTCTCCTCCTTCATTGAACAGGGAAAGCTGATCCGGGTTTTCTCCGTCTTCGTCATCAATAAAAATTTCATCGTCAATATATTCAGGCTCGCCCCATTTCTTCACTTCCTCAACAACATTTTCCACTTCCTGATCGCTTACAAAAGCTCCTTGAATCCGCACTGGAAACGGATCTGTCGCGCTGGCATACAGCATGTCGCCTTTTCCGAGCAGTTTTTCCGCTCCGACCTGATCAATGATAATCCGGCTGTCCATTTTTGCTGCGACCATGAATGCAATCCGGCTCGGAATGTTTGCCTTTATAAGCCCGGTGATGACATCTACAGACGGACGCTGCGTAGCAAGGACAAGGTGAATTCCGACAGCACGGCTCATGGCAGCAAGGCGGGCGACAACTCCTTCCAAGGCTTTTCCTGTTGTTGCCATAAGGTCAGCAAATTCATCAATAATGACAATCAGGTACGGGAGCTTTTCTGTTGCTATATGCTGCTCTGAAATTTTCTTGTTGTAGTTTGAAATGTCACGGCAGCCCATGCTGTCCAGAACTGCATATCTGCGCTCCATTTCGCACAGGCAGTACTGAAGCGCCTGCATTGCCTTTTTCGGCTCGGTGATTACGGGAGTGAGAAGATGCGGAATTCCGTTGTACAGCTTCAGCTCTACGATTTTTGGATCGATTAAAATCATTTTTACTTCATACGGACTGCGTTTGTACAGAATGCTCAGAATCATGCTGTTTACGCATACGGATTTTCCTGCGCCCGTAGAACCGGCAATCAGAAGATGCGGCGTTTTTACAAGATCCATAATCTGCGTTTCTCCCTGAATGTCTTTTCCAAGGACAGCAGGCACTGCCATTTTTTTCCATTCGCTGCGCTGCTGCTCAATGCATTCACGGAAAGAAACGATTGCCCTGTTTCTGTTCGGCACTTCGATTCCGACTGCTTTTTTTCCTGGAATCGGCGCGACAATGCGGACTGAGCTGGCTGCAAGACGCAGCGCGATATTGTCAGAAAGCGCGACAATTCTGCTGAGCTTTACTCCGGGAGCCGGAAGAATTTCAAACATTGTGACGACCGGGCCTTTGCGTATGCCGGTAACTTCCGCATCAATCTTGAATTCGCTTAAAGTGGCTTTCAGGCTGTTTGCCGCCTGTTCCGTTTCCGAGTCGATAATCCAGTACTTGTTTTCATCGTATGCGGTGAGCAAATCTGTTGCAATTTTATACGGGCCGCTTTTTTTCTTTTTGGGCGGAATCGGAATGCTTCTTTCTGTTCCGTCTTCTGATGTGACAATGGCATTGGAAGCTGAAGGCTGAATTTCAGTTTTTTCAACTTGGGCGCGCGCATCTTCTTCCATTCTTGAAAAGACAGTTTCCAGTCCTGAGTCTTTTGCCAGCCGCGGATTTTCCTGGACAGCCGGATATTCCGTCTGAAAGGACTTCTGCTCGCTGTACGGCTCAGGTTCCGGCTCTTCTTCTGCATATTCATTCAGTTCTTCTGGCTCTTCGCTGATAGTTTCGTCCAGAGAATCCTGAATATCAGGCTCTTCCTGATCTTCAGAGAATGAAAAAAATTCTTTGTCCTGTTCTTCAGAAGAAGGCTCTGAATTTTCCGGCTCCTGCAAAACTGTTTCGTCTGTTTCTTCCAGTTCCAGAGACTGTTCCGTCTGATCTTCGTACTCAGGCTCTTCAAATGCAATTTCATACGGCACAGAATCTCCGGCAGTTTTTTCCGGGAGCATGGGCTGCGTTTCATCTGCGTTTTCCTGCTGCGCCAGTTCTTCTGTAAGGCTCATGGATTTTTTTTCAAACTGATCTATTATGTCTTCGTCAGTTTCATCAAGCAAATCGTCCGGCTCATCCGGCTCTTCAGCAAGCTCAATCTCTTCAGCAGGAACAGGCTCTTCTTCCGTTTCTTCAGCGGATTCCGTTATTTCAGGAGCGGAAACAGTTCCCTTTACGTTTCCTTCTGAATCAATAGACCAGACTCCCTGCACTTTTTTTACAGGGATTTCAAATTCTGCTTCTTCAGGTTCCGCCAGCTCTGTTTTTTCCGGCGTGGATTCCGGCTCCGGCTCTTTTTCTTTATGTTCTGGTTCTGAAGGCTCAGGCTCGCTTTCGGTTTTCGGAGCATCCTGGGTTCTTTTTTTTTGCTTGAAGGCGGCAACAGCGGAAATTTTTTGCGTAAGAAGGCTTTTTATTTTTTTCGGGCTGACTGTTTTTCCGCCGGACAGCGTTTTTTCCAGATAGGTTGCGGCAGTCACTGCAAGCAGATATTCAAGCGCAACCAGAAGAAACGCTATGGCAAGAAGCGTTATGATTTTTACGACTGCGACTGGACTTGCATCCTGGGCTGCAATCGCCATGCAGGTACGCTCGGCAACAACAAGAGTAAAGAATGGGACAACGCTTATAAGCAGTATGAATGCTCTCTGAATAGACCATTTTGCGCTCAGGCAGAACGCTCCTGCGGCAAAGAAAAAGGCAGGAATCAGAACAGAGCAGAATCCATAGACGGAAACAATCATTTCTCCGAGCTTGACGATGCTGCTTTTATACGGTGCGGTTCCGAAATCAAGAATTCCGAGAAAAAGCCCGATAGAAAATACTGCCGCAACACAAAACAGAATGATTCCAGTGCAGAGTGCGGCAATCCGTTCTTTTCTAGTCATTGTATTTTCACCTTCCAGTGGCTGTCAGTCAAAAAAAGGACAAACCCTCGGTATAGTATCGGATTTTTTAAATGCGGAGTTAAGCACGTATGCATTGCAATATCATCATTTTCTGATTCGTGCGGAGGTTTCATACCCCGGCGCTTGCATCAAGATATGTTGATTTTTAAATGCGGCTGCCTTGTATTGACAGGCTTTGCGAAAAAATATAGCATAGATATATGACGAAGATGTCAGTTTTCCCTTGCTAGCGGGGCGACTGACATCTTTTTTTTTGCGGAGGTGCTGATTATGAAAGAATTGAAAAAGTGGTCTGTGCTAGCGGCGTTCTGTGCGCTGGCAGTCTGCGGATGCTCAAAAAAAACATCTGCGCGCTCCGTTGCGCCTGCGGAAAGCGAGACAATCGGAATGTCCGGGCGCGCGACGGTCAGTTCAGACGGTGGAAACGCGCAGTCTGATGTCGCTATTCTGATCATTGATATGCAGAACGATTTTGTGCTTCCGGGGGCAGTGCTGTGTGTTGCCGGGGCGCAGGCGACCATTCCGACGATACAGGATTTGCTTTCGTATGGACGCTCAAAAGGCTGGCATATTATCCATGTAATCCGCGAGCACCGCTATTCCGGCTGCGATGTGGATTTGCCGCGCGTTCCGCTGTTCGCTGACGGAAAGCAAGGCTACTGTGTGCCGGGTACGAAAGGCTGGGAAATTGTGGAAGGGCTTGAGCCGAAGCAGGGCGACATTATCGTGAGCAAACGGCGCAACAGCGGCTTTTTCCAGACGGAACTAGATATGGTGCTGCGGAGGCTTGGCGTAAAAACGGTTGTTCTTACGGGAACGCAGTATCCCAACTGTGTGCGCGGAACCGTCGTTGATGCAATGTGCTACGATTACAACACTGTTGTCTGCACCGATGCGTGCTCTGCAAAAACGCCGGAAGTTGCCGAGGCGAACATCTTTGACATGAAAAACATGGGAATCATCTGCATTCCGCTTGCGGAACTGAAAACGCGGCTGTAGCAGCTGGACGGGACTGTCCAAAAAGTTTGGGCAGCCCCATTTTTTTCGCGGTATTCGGTTTTTCCTGCGGAATTTGGCGCGGAGAAGTTGCAAAAAATGCCCGATGTCTGTATACTTTAAAGCAGGGTGTCAGAATTATATATTGTAGCAACTCCTATCGGCAATTTGGGAGATATAACGTTCAGGGCGCTGGAGACATTTAAAAGTGCTGATGTTATTGCGGCAGAGGACACACGCCATACACTGCAGCTTTTAAATCACTTTGAAATCAGGAAGCCGCTGATCAGCTGCCGTTCCCATAATGAGCAGCTTGCATCTGAAAAGATAATTCAGCTTCTTGATGAAGGGAAGCGCGTTGCCTATGCAAGCGATGCCGGAACTCCCGGAATAAGCGATCCTGGAGCCGTGCTTGCCGGAAATGCGCGGAAAGCGGGACATACGGTCATTCCTGTTCCCGGTCCGTGTGCCTTTGCAGCATTAGCGAGCGTTGCCGGGGCCGGCGGAAAGACACTCGTCTTTGAAGGATTTCTTTCTCCCAAGCCGGGCAGAAGAAAGAGCAGGCTGCGGGAGCTTCTTGCGGCCGGAGATGCGGTGATTTTGTATGAAAGCCCGTATCGGATTGTAAAGCTTTTGTCGGATATTGCCGATATTGATGGCGGCAGACGCATTGTTGTAGGCCGTGAGCTTACTAAGCTGCACGAGGAGATAACAGAAGGCACCGCGCAGGCAGTGCTTGCAGATTACGGTTCCAGAGACAAGGTGATGGGCGAATTTGCGGTTTTTATTTCTGGAAATAAAAAGGTAAAGATTCCGGCAGAATCTTCCGATAATGAAAGCGAGGCATGATATGATGATAAACAAGATTTCAGAGGTTAATGCTCTAAACACACTGCAGAATACAAAGCGCTCAAACAGCGTTTCAAATTCTCAGCATGTATCTGATGAAATCAGCGTTTCTGATGAAGCCAAAGCAATGGCTGAGGCAATGTTCATGAAAGAAGTGGCAGCAGAAACGCCGGATGTTCGTTCAGATGTGGTGGAAAAGATTAAGCTCAAGATTCAGGATCCGAATTATCTCAGCGAAGAGACAATTGCAGCGACAGCTGACCGGATTTTGAGTGCTTACGGTTTTTAATTCCGTATATGCTTTCAGGGGATAAATTAGGGCGGAATAGTTCCGCTCTTTTTTTTTGCAGTTTAAGGAGAGTAAGATAAGAGCTGCTCAAATAGCGCAGCTTTTATCTGCTTAAAGAGCACGTAAAAAATCAAATCGGAAATAGGCATTTCCTCATTGATTTTTTAGGGGAGTATTTTTCAAGATGGCAGATTTTATATTCAAGATTTCACCAAATATTGTTCTTGGCTCATATACAGCGAACAGGCTTGGGCAGTATGCCTTGGAGTATGGCTCGAACTTTCTTGTCATTATGGAACCGATTTTGAAAGAGTGTGAAGTTGCAGGTAAAATAACAGATTCCCTGGCAGAAAGAAAGGTTGACTATTTTATTTTTGATGAAATTCCTGTTGTCGCAGACACTGAGACGGTGCAGGCCGCTTTAAAGCTTGCGAAAAGTGCAAAAGTTCACGGAGTGATTGCTGTGGGCGGAGGAAAAGTACTTTCGCTGGCAAAGATTGTCTGTGCGCTGTATCATGACAGCCGGACGATATACGACTGCATTGATGGCGATTTTGTTCCGCCGAAGGAAATGCTTCCCCTGATATGTGTTCCAACGACAAACAGGGACAGCTTTATTTTTACAGACAAAGCCGAAGCTGCAGATTCCCGTTCCTCCAAGGCAAAGCTTATAAAAACGCAGAACGGCCTTTGCCGGCTTGTGCTTTGGGATCCGAACCTTCAGATTGCCCTTACAGAAAAACAGGTTGCGTGCATGTCGCTGGAGTCCCTTTCATTTGCGGTTGAAGGATATCTCAGCCAGAAAGCAAATTTTTTCAGTGATATGATTATTGAAAAAGCAGTTCAGCTGCTGGGATATGCCATGGACGGCACTCCCGGCCTTTCAGTCACAACTCCTCAGGAAGTTCTGCTCACACAGGGCGGATGCATGGCTTCCTTGGGAGCTTCCTGCAGCTCTTTCGGGGCGGCGAATTTGCTTTCCATTGCAATCAATGCCCGGCATGCAATTCCGCGCTCTTTGACGTCATCAATTCTTCTTCCGCATATTATTGAAGATGCGGCTTCCTTTAAAGTTGAGCGTCTTGCTGTTCTGGCACGGATTCTCAATGCTGCAAAGGAAGGCGACTCTGCTGACGAAGCGGCTGCGGCGCTTGCTGACTATGTCCGGCAGAAAATTGCCAAGGCAAATATTCCGGCGCGGTTAAAGGAGCTTTCGCTTTCAATAGATCAGCTTTCCCTTGCTGTGGAAGATGCAGGAGACCTTGAATTTATAAATGCGCTTCCGCGCAGCATGACAACGGACGATCTGTTTGAAATGATAAAAAAGGCGTACTGATGATACATCCGGGAAAACTGTTTCAGCTTGAGCCGGGGCAGAAAAGACGCAAGCTTGCTCTTACGTTTGGAGAGCTGGAACGTGACATCGCCGGAATTGCAGAAAAAGGAACGGAATATGCGTTTTCCGGGATGACAAGGCAGGACTACACAAAGGCAGTCGCCCGGATTGTGCTTGAAGATCCAAAGCTTCCGCCTGAATCCGCCCGGGAGCTGAAAAGCCTGATAGAATCGGAGCCGTTTGATGAAAGAAGAGTCTGCAACTTTGCCCGGAATTCGCTTCTTGCTGCAATCGGGACATTTCCGGCGGAATGGGATTTGGTGATTGCGCCTCATGCAAAAGAGCGTCAGTCCGTAGAAAAGCGCAGTTTCTTTAAAGGCGTGAGCGTTTATGCTGAAGATATCCGTTCTCCGTTCAATGTCGGCTCCATTTTCCGGACAGCGGAAGCCATGGGCTGCGAGAGTGTCTTTATTTCTCCGAACTGCACAGATCCGTCTCAGCCTAAAGCCGTCAGAAGCGCCATGGGCTGCATAGAAACGCTCGGCTTCACACGGTGCGCGCTGGACGAGCTTCCGTCGGACAAGCCTGTTTTTGTCTTGGAGACGGGCGGAACTCCCTTGCAGGAATTTGAGTTTCCTGAGGAAGGAATTGTCATTGTCGGCTCGGAAGAGCTTGGCGCAAGCCCTGAGGCGCTGCGGCGGGCTTCCTACGGACGGGTCACGATTACTATGACAGGACTGAAGGCTTCGCTGAATGTGGGCGTAGCATTCGGAATTCTGATGCAGGCATGGACTGAAAGCATCCGGCAGCACAGCGCGCAGCTTCCGTGCAATTGCAAACTTTCCTGCAATCAAGTAGAATAAACCGTCAGCCTGACATTCAGAGGTTTTTATGATTTTTTCTCCGGTCGAAATACAAGAAACAGTGAACATGTTCATGCGCCACAAGCTGGATATCCGCTGCATTACAATGGGAATTTCCCTGCTTGACTGCGCGTGCGAAGACAGCAAGAAAGCAAACCAGAAAATTTATGACAAGATAATGCGCTGTGCCGGAAACCTTGTCCGCGTGGGCCAGGATATTGAAAAGGAATTCGGAGTTCCGATTATAAACAAGCGGATTTCTGTGACTCCGATTGCGCTTGTTGCCGGAGCGAGTGCAGATTCATCGTATGTCGGGTACTGCCGCACGCTTGACCGCTGCGCAAAAGAGCTGAATGTGAATTTTATTGGCGGATTCAGTGCGCTTGTTCAAAAAGGCATGACTCCTGCTGACCGGATTTTAATCAGCTCAATTCCAGAGGCGCTTGCCGTGACAGACAGCGTGTGTGCTTCTGTCAACGTAGGAACAACAAAAAACGGAATCAACATGGATGCCGTCAAGCTTATGGGCGAAATAATAAAGCAGACTGCCGAAGCTTCCCGCAGCTGCGCCGTAAACGGCTGTGCAAAGCTTGTTGTCTTTACAAATGCGCCGGAAGACAATCCGTTTAT
Source organism: Treponema sp. (assembly GCA_017935745.1). GTDB lineage: Bacteria > Spirochaetota > Spirochaetia > Treponematales > Treponemataceae > Treponema_D. The sequence continues at coordinate 319,123 of JAGBGX010000009.1, forward strand.
GGCAGGAGCGTTTCACGGCCCGGGAGAAGGAGATGCAGTAATCAATGTGGGAGTTTCCGGCCCTGGTGTCATTCTTGCAGCTGCTCGCGAATACAAAGGACGCCCGATAAATGAGCTTGCTGACGGAATCAAGAAAATGGCGTTTAAAATTACACGCATGGGGCAGATGGTCGGGTCGGAGGCAGCAAAGAGGCTTGGAGTGAACTTTGGAATCCTTGACCTTTCGCTTGCTCCCACGCCGGAAGTCGGAGACAGCGTTGCCCGCATTCTTGAAGAAATCGGGCTTGAAGGAGCCGGAGCGCCGGGAACAACAGCTGCGCTTGCAATGCTCACTGACATGGTGAAAAAAGGAGGCGTCATGGCTTCCACAAATGTCGGCGGGCTGAGCGGGGCGTTTATTCCAGTAAGCGAGGATGAAGGAATGATTAACGCTGTAAAGCAGCATTCCATCACCTTGGAAAAGCTTGAGGCGATGACTTGCGTCTGCTCTGTGGGACTGGATATGATTGCAATTCCAGGCGACACAAGCGCGACAACAATCAGCGGCATTATGGCGGATGAAATGGCAATCGGCATGGTGAACAACAAGACAACTGCGGTCCGCCTGATTCCTGCCCCGGGAAAAAAAGCCGGGGACTGGGTGGAATTCGGCGGCCTTTTGGGCGGATGCCCGGTCATCGATGTAAACACATTCAGCTGCGCAGACTTTATCAACCGCGGCGGCCGGATTCCTGCCCCGATTCACTCGTTCAGGAACTAGTGAAAAAATTAGGGCCACCCCGGAAGCTGCGGATTTGAATTTGTTTGTACATTTAAAATGAAAAAGGCTGCCCATTCTTTTTGGACAGCCAAGTAAAAATAATTCCCCGAGTGCAGTGTGTGTTAAGCATTTTTTGCACAAGGGGGGATTGTTATTATACTTGATTATTTGTACATGTAAGCTTCAGAAACAGTAATATTTCCAGATGATTTATTATTATCTTCTAAATTACTGTTCAATGCAAATACAAATTTATCTGCATCCGTATTCGTAAGATTAAGAACAAAGTTTTTTGAAGTTTTAGCATTGATTGTTGTGTTTGCTCCCCAAGTAACATCACCTGCATCAACTCCATCAATTGTTGCAGATGTCATACGGCTACCTGATTCTGAATTAGAATCACCGTCTTTTTTTACCAAAACCTGAACCCAACATTCTTCAGTTGCGTTATTTTTAACTGTAAAAGTAACTTTCGTTGCAGAACCAAATGTAATATCAGCACCACAACAGTCATTCTTCTTTTGTGCAGCTGTTGACTTCATTGTAAATCCAGTTGCGCTTTTATCAGAAATTTCATACTTTCCCCATCCATCCATTGCATCAAGTCCCAATGCAACTTTGCCATCTTCATTCCCCGTGCCAGTGTTTCCCTCGTCTCCTGCCGGCGGGGTCACAGGGTCTCCATTGCTGCTGCCTTCTTTGTTAAAAAGTGGCTGATATTCTTCTTTATTGTCTGCCAGTTCTTTATAATATCCTACTGCCTCATCAGTATCTATCAAGGCAACAACTAAGCTTTTTACCGCCTCGGCATCTTTTCCTTCGCCGGTAATAGTGCCGATACCTTTATTGTAATACACAACAACATTGTCACCTTTTTGTACCTTATTGTAAAGGCTCACCTTGGCCTTGTACTCTTTTCTAGTATTCTCAGATTTATCTCCATCAAAATATGCACCATATTCATCCAGCTCAAACTCAAGTTTGTCTATCATTTTTACAAAAGTGTCATTAATCTCAACAACAATGCCGCAGTTTTCAATCGTAACGGCTTCTTTTGCCCCGGCGGCGCTTCTGTCATACTTGAACATCAGCACTGTGTTTTCCGCATTCGTAGAATTTTCGGTTACGGAAAATGTTATTGTTTCACTGGGGCGTTCTACCCCCCCCGTCACATTGCCGGGGCCGGGCGTTTCTTCATCATCGCTGTCAGACGAATGAGAGCAGGATGCCATTGCACAGGACAAGGCCGCAGCTGCAAATGCAAACAGAATGTTTTTCACGTTTCTTTTCATAAGAATCTCCTAAAAAAATAGTATTCTGAAAAAAGTATAGCCTGTTATCTTGCCGTGTAATATCACAATATTCTGTTATATAGCATATTATTCTGAAAATCTTTGTTTTTGAGAAAAAAATTTGAAATAAAAGGAAAAAATAGAACTGCATCCGGCCGTGAAAAGGAATTCAGCCCGTTCGCAGATGGCAAATCCGCTTTGATTGTGATATAATCGGCTGCATGAAACATGCTATGCAGATTTTAAAGGAGCTGGCTGCGGAAAACGGCCCGCTGTGCGTTGGACTGGACACAGATCCGTCTTATTTTCCGCAAAACATAGTCAGCCGTTTCGGCCCGGCAGAAGCAGTCCTCGAGTACAACAGGCAGCTTGTGCGTCGCATTGCAAAGGACAAGACCGCCTGCTGCTGCAAGGTTCAGATTGCCTATTATGAAGCGATGGGAATTGAAGGAATGAAGGCGTATGCGCAGACACTCAAGGCTGTACGGCAGTCAGGGCTTGTCTGCATTTCTGATGTCAAGCGCGGAGACATTGCGGCAACAGCTGAAGCGTATGCGCGGGCGCATTTTTCAGGCGACTTTGAGACGGACATACTGACAGTAAATCCGTATATGGGCTTTGACACGCTCAAGCCGTTCACCAAATGGTGCGCTTCAAGCGGAAAAGGAATTTTTGTGCTGCTCAGGACAAGCAATCCCGGAATGGCGGATATTGAGCAGCAGGAGCTTAAGCGCGGCGGAAGAGTTCTGGATCAAGTTGGTGCTGAACTGCAAAGAATCAGCGCGGAAATGAAAAGCCTGTTTCCGCAGCAGGAATGCAGCCCGGCGGGTGCAGTTGTCGGCTGTACAGAGCAAAGTGATGCACAGGCTTTGCGCCAGGCTTACAAGGATATTTTTTTCCTGATTCCGGGGTATGGAGCGCAGGGAGGCGCGGCGGAAATATGCGCAGCTCTCTTGCAGAACGCAGGCGGAACTGTCAATTCTTCCCGCGGAATTCTATGCGCATGGAAAAAAGACAGCACATGCATGCAAAAACAGGCAGACGGCACGATTTCTATTGAAGATATAGTTGAAGCTTCCGCTGCTGCGGCTCTTGCGTCAAAAAAGGAACTGACGGCCGTTCGTTAATCAGCTGAAAAAACTAACTAACGGTAGTTATTGCGAGGTATGGTATGGATAAGCCGGAAATCGATGCAAACGGACAGGGAATTTTGTTTTCAGGGAATGCGCTTGTTTCGTTGTGTAAAAAAGCAGACGGACAGGACTCAGTTTTCCTTTTGGAGACAGAAATTGCGCTTGAGCGGGAATCTCAGGTTACGCCCCGCCCCGGGCAGTTTTATCTGGTAAAAAGCGCCAGAAGCAATGTTCAGTTTGGGCGGCCTGTCAGCGTCTATCATGCACAGCGAACTGGCCCCAAGAAACTAAGGGTACAGTTTTTAATCCTGCAAAAAGGAACAGGAACGCAGGAGCTTTGCCACCTTATGCAAGGCGATTTTGTTCATCTGTCTGGCCCCATGGGAAATACGTTTGAACGGCTGTCCGGGCAGCAGGATAAAATCTGTATCTGTGGCGGCGGAATCGGAATTGCTCCAGTTGCATATTTTGCATCATCTCTTCCTGAAAAATCATACGATTTTTATGCGAGCTTTAAAAGCGGCTGTTATGGACTTGAGCATCTGCGCCCGGAGCATCTCGTAGTTACGACTGATGACGGCTCTGCCGGAGTCCGCGGAATGCTGAGCGCCGCTTTTTCTGCTGAAACAATAAAAGCTGCCGGCTACAAGGCAGTCTATGCATGCGGGCCTGAGCCAATGCTTGCCTATGTTCAGGCGGAATCACAGAAAGCAGGCGTAAAGTGCTTCCTGAGCATAGAAAAGAAAATGCTCTGCGGCGAAGGAGCCTGCCTTGGATGCACAGTGCGCACAAAAGACGGAAACCGGCGCGTATGCAAAGACGGCCCTGTCTTTGATGCGGACATTCTTACATTTGATAAGCCGGACTGCAAAAAGCGGCAGCCGCTGCCGGAAACCGAGCAGCCTGATTTAAGCGTGACTATTGCCGGCATCACTTTTAAAAATCCTGTGATAGCGGCGAGCGGAACATTCGGATTCGGGCAGAATTACCGCGGATTTTTTGATGTGTCGCTTTTGGGCGGAATAAGTTCCAAAGGGCTGACACTTGAGCCAAGCCCGGGAAACAGCGGCGAGCGGATTATAGAAGTTGCGTCCGGCGATATCAATTCCATCGGGCTTGAAAATCCGGGAGTTCCTTCCTTTATTGAAAACGAGCTTCCCGGGATGCTCACTCTCGGCACTGTTGCAATTGCGAATCTTGCAGGACACAGCCTTGAGTCGTATGTCGAAGGCGTCCGGCTTCTGGATAAAACAGATGTTCCTGCGGTTGAGCTTAATATCAGCTGTCCGAATGTGCAGTGCGGAGGAATGGCATGGGGCATTGACAAGGAAGCTGCGTTTACCTGTGTGAGCGCAGTCAGGAAGGTTACTGCAAAGCCGCTCATTGTAAAGCTTTCTCCAAATGCGCCGGACATCGTGTCTGTTGCAGTTGCCTGCATAAAGGCCGGAGCCGATGCGCTGAGCCTTATAAATACAATACAGGCTGTGGCCATAGACATTGAAAAAGGCCGCCCGGTGTTCAACAATATAAAGGCCGGACTGTGCGGGCCTGCGGTAAAGCCGATTGCCCTGCGGATGGTCTATGATGTTGTAAAGGCCGTGAACAGCTTGCCGAAAGCAGAAAGAGTTCCTGTAATCGGACTGGGCGGAATTGCAAAATGGCAGGATGCTGTTGAATTCATCATGGCAGGAGCAAGCGCGGTGCAGGTCGGAACAGCGACATTCTCAAATCCAAACACAATGGTGGAAATCATCAGGGGGCTTGAATCCTTTATGAAGTCGCACGGTTACCGCAAAATAGATGACTTCCGCGGAATGGCGCAGTAGGCTGCATTTTCTGTGGCTGTATGCTGCGGTTCCTGGCTTTTCAGCTGGCTTTTACTCTTTCCATTTTTCGTCCTCTTCATCTTCCAGTGCAGACGGCGGGAGGACTGTTGATGACTCGCTTGCTATTTCTACCGGGGACTGCGGATGTTTCTTTTTTGAGCCGCCGAATTTTTCATCGAGCCTGTACCGCTTCACTATTTTTACCGTAATCTTTGAATAGAGGAAAAAGCTTAGCACAAGTCCCACGGTAAAGCTTCCGAACAGCGCAGTTGCATACGTTTCCTGCCCGGCATGGACTATAAAGCGGAGGACAACAAATGAAGTTCCGAACAGCGCGCCGATTATTGCAGCGGTAAAAAGGATATTCAGTATGCTTGATGCCAAAAGGTAGAGCAGGGCAAATGCCGTTTTATTCATTTTTTTTCTCCTTTGCTTTGCTGTCTTTTATAACTTGGACTGCGAAAGCTGCTATAAGCACTATTCCGCATATAACAACTGCGCTGTCAGCAACATTGAATGTGGGCCACCGTTCCATTCCGAAAATTCCGAAGAAATAGCAGTCGATAAAGTCAACAACTCCGTCCGGGCGGAAAAAACGGTCAATCAGGTTTCCGATTCCGCCGCCGAGAATTCCGCAGATTGCCCACCGCTGAAGACGCGAGAATTCTGTGCTCCGGAAGTACATGACATAGACTGCGGCGATTACCAGCAGCGGCAGGATAGCGAACAGAATGCCGCGCACCGTGTGAGGAAGAGAAGTGCCCATGCTGAATGCAATAGCATTGTTTCGCACATGTATAAGCCGCACATAGCTTCCGATGACTTCTATGACTGCATCATCAGAAAAAACGGTGAGCCGCGGAATATGCTTTACAACAAGAAATTTCGTAACCTGATCTAAAATAATAACGGCAGCCGAAAGCGACAGGGGAAGTATTTTTTGCTTTGTAGTTTTATTCATGCCTCAAGTATAGCCTCTATTTGCAAAAATTGCAATTTTTCATTTTCATATTGTACTGTGTGCCATTCTGCGGTAAACTGTGCGCATGAAATGGCTGATTGCGTCTGACATACATGGTTCAGCCCGCTATTGCCGCATGCTTCTTGACTGCTTTGCCCGGGAACAGGCGGACAGGCTGCTGCTTTTGGGGGACATTCTGTATCACGGGCCGAGAAATGATTTGCCGGAGGAATATAATCCGCGCCTTGCAGCGTCCCTGCTGAATGAATATGCTGAAAAAATAGTCTGTGTGCGCGGCAACTGCGACAGCGAGGTTGACCAGATGGTTTTGTCTTTTCCGCTTGCGGCAGACTATGCAGTCATTGATACAGGCGCATCTCTCATATATGCAACGCACGGACATATTTTCAATGAAGACCATCCGCTGAATATGTGCAGGGGAAGCGTACTGATATGCGGACATTTTCATATTCCAGCTGTACGGCAGCATGAAACGTATCTGTACCTGAATACGGGGTCAGTTTCCCTGCCAAAGGAACAGTCGTATCACAGTTATGTTGTCTTTGATGGTGACAGATTTGTCTGGAAGGATGCAGTCTCCCGTGAAGAAAAGCTTACCTGCTGCCTGCCAGCTGGCTGTTTATAAAGGATGCAGTGCCTGTACCCAAGTGGCTTGACATATATCCGCTCCTGTCAGGCTGTACCCCGAGAACAGCTCCTAAAAGCGGATATGAATTTTCCACAGGTCCGAATCCTTTTGTGGGATAATCATTGATATATGACAAGTCAAAGCATCCTGAAACTGTACCCATGCTTTTTCTCATAACTGACTCCATTGCATTATGAGGATCATCATCTGTAACCAAAAAAACTGCATCCTTTTTTGAAGAGATACAGATAGAAAGCAGTGACCAGAATTCAGTCTCAAGCGTCAGTTTTTCTTGCTGCACATCTGTCTCCATGCCAGACAGCTTTCTTTTGACAGCAATGCATGTCTTGAGAATCCGGGAGTCAGTCCAGCGTTTGCCTAGGCCGGCAGAATCAGTGTAAAAATCAGCCGCATAGACTGAAAATCCGCTTCTGGCAAGCTTTTGAAAAAATCCTGTATACAGCTCGGCAGATGCAGTGCTTGGCGGAACAAAAAGCACTGTTGCATGTGATGTGTTTTCTTGCGGCTCAAAATGCAGCACTTTGACATCAGTCAGAACAAACGGCCTGCTGATGCGCGAAAATCCTGTCTGTAAAGTGCCTGAATAAAGCAGGGTTTCCTGGCTTACCGGCGGCTTTGTCCTGCTGAAGTCCATGGGACGGAAATAGATGACTCCCGCAATGCATACGGCGGAGAGAATGGCATTTATGGAGCAAATCAGCTTCAGCTTTATTTCATACTGGTCTATAATTACTTCTGAAAGCATGCGCAGCACGGCTCTGACATTCCAGACTGATGAAAAGAAAGCCAGAATCAGAATCACGCAGTTTTCGATTGTGAGCGCAAAAACAAGCACATTTATGACGGCAACGAAAAACCCTGTGAAAGGAAGAATTGAAAGAGAGTCTTTTTTTGTGTGCCTTGCGATAAGAAAGCGTGCGTTGCCGATAAAAAGCATGAAAAGAACAAGAAGATTTGACAAGGTCTGGTGTGTCATGTTGCTCCCTTATTTTCAGTGATGCTGCGCGCTGAATTTCCGCTGAATTTCTTCAACTGTATCCTTGAACTGGGACAGGGCTGTTTCTATGCTGAAGGACTGGGCGTGGCGCACAATGCTGTTTTTTTCAAAGGCTCCCTGCTGCTCAAGAGATTCAAGACGGAGAATTGCCTCGGCTACGCTGTCAGTTTCCTGCCGTTCAAAAAGGACGCCTGTTTTTCCGTCGATGACAGTTTCCAGGCTTCCGCCTTTTTTAAATGCAACTACCGGCCGTCCGCAGGCCTGCGCCTCCAAAGGTGTGAGTCCCAGGTCTTCTTCCGCACAGAAAATGAGCGCACGGCACCTTTGCAGGTAAGAGCGCACCGTTTCGTCTGAAGCTCTGCCGGTAAAGGAAATGTTTTTGTCTGTTCCGGCAAGCTTTTTCAGATGATCCATTTCCGAGCCGCTTCCGATTACAACAAGCTTCCGTCCGAGCTTTTTGCAGGCACTGATTGCAAGGTCAACTCTTTTGTATGCAACAAGCCGTGAGAACGCAACGTAAAAATCTTCCGGCTGAACGGTATCGTCAGGAAAAAAACGCTCGGTGTTTACCGGGCAGTAGATGACACGGGCATCGATGTTCCAGAATTTTTTTATCCGGTGGGCAATGTAGTGCGAGTTGGCAACTACGGCGTCAATCCGCTGGCTTGAGATGTAATCCCACTGCCGCAGGGCGGGAATCCATCTGTCCATAAAAAAGCGGGTCAGAAAGCCGCTCCGTTTGCGGTAGTCAAAGAACAGATCCCAGGCATAGCGCATCGGAGAATGAATGTATGCGATGTGCGGAACTGAAGGCGGTGTGATAACTCCCTTTGCGCAGCAGGAAGAGGAGCAGAGCACAAGATCGTACCCTGAAAAGTCAAACGACTCAAATGCCTTGGGCATGAATTTCAGAAGCTTTGTATAGATTTTTGTTGCGAAGGGAATTTTTTGAATGGAAGATGTGTACACTGTACAGCCTGAAAACCGGCTTCCCATTTTTTTCTTGTCATAGACGAGCGTAAAAATATCAGCATCAGGATACAGGCGCAGCATATATTCAACCCATGTTTCAGCTCCGCCGTAATTCACAAGCCAGTCATGTACAATTGCAACTTTCATTTTTATTTCCTGAATGCAGTTTTACAGAGTGTACTGCAAATAGCGATTGTTTTCAATGTTCTGTTTTGCGCCGGCTAGAAACTGTTCTGTATATAGCTGAGCGCGCTGTCGGCCGCTATTTTTCCGAAAATGCAGATGTCTGCCACGGCATTTCCGCCAAGACGGTTTCCGCCGTGAATGCCGCCGGTGACTTCTCCTGCTGCAAACAGCCCAGGAACGGGAGTGCCTTCGGACGTGAGAACCTGCGCCTCTGTGCTGATTGCAATGCCTCCCATAGTATGATGGATTGCCGGCCCGATTTCAACAGCATAAAACGGAGGCGTTGTCAGCGGACGCGGCATTTCGCTTGCTTTTCTTCCGAGCGGATCATTTCCTGATTTCTGCGCTTCGGCATAATCAGCCATTGTCTTTTCAAATGCGGCTTCTGGAATTCCAAGCTTTTGTGCGAGTTCTGCCAGAGATTCCGCCTGTGTCAGAAGCCCGCTTTTCACATATCCTTCGATTGCCTTTAAAGAGGCGCGCACATCCTGGTCAAACACAAGGAATGCAGTTTTTCCGTCCTGCTCAAGGATTGCCTTTGACATGACATCGCGTGTTGCCATTTCAGGGCAGAAGCGCTTTCCGTCCCGGTTTACGATTATTGCGCCGTTTCCGCGCACGGCTTCTGTAATCATAGTGCCGTTTCCCGGAATGACAGTCGGATGTGTTTGAATTTCGTCCATTTGAACGAGCTCGCCGCCGAATTTCTGTATCCAGGCAAACGCGTCTCCTGTTGCTCCCTTGTGGTTTGTCGTGCCGAATCCTGAAAGGCTGCTTTTATAGGAAACAACCATTTCTGGATTTGCTCCGAATCCTCCGGTCGCTATAATTACAGCCTTTGCGCTCACTGTGTAGCTGCTTCCGTGTGATGAGACTGTCACGCCGCATGCTTTTCCGTTTTTTTCGATTACATCAGTCACCTTGCTGCCATATCTGATTTCCGCTCCGGCTTTTTTTGCCGCTTCCTCAAGGACAGAAACAAGGTGCGTTCCTACTGCTGCTCCGCCTTGCGGCCGGTGAGTCCGCCTGTTTGTTGAGCCTGCCATTTTCCCGACATCGCTCAAGTCAGCTCCGAGCGAAATAAGCCAGTCGACTGTTTCTGCTGATTTTTCTGTCATGGTATGCACAAGCTCAGGATTGTTTTTGTTGTGGCCGCCTTTCATTGTGTCCTGAAAAAACTGCTCGTTGGAATCTTCAATGCCGAGCTTCTTTTGGACTGATGTCTCGCTTGCGTTCAGTCCGCCGGTCGCGGAGTTAGTGTTTCCTCCTGCGATTCCCATTTTTTCAAGGATAATAGTTTTTGCTCCTTTTGAAGCTGCTTCTGTTGCTGCTACAAGGCCCGCGCCGCCTGCCCCGATAATTACGATATCGCAGGAAGTGTCTCCGTATGCTGCAATTTTTTCTGTTTTTCCGCGGGCAGCATTCACTGCTTTTTGCAGGGCTGCAATTGTTGCCTTGGAAGTGATTGTTGCGCCGGAAACAATATCAGCTTCGCTAGTTTGTCCTGAAACATTGAATTTCTGTATGATTTCCTGGATTGCAGGCTTTGCAAAGTCCGTTTCCTGCTCTTTTTCAGCCTTCGCGTAACGTATTTTTCCGTCTTTTACAGTGACAGAAACTTCTATAGGGCCGTCCCGTCCGTCAGCGGTTCCGGAAAATGTTCCGTCCTGCAATGGATTTTTCCGTGTGCCTGGCACCATAATTCCGATTGCTGCGGCTGATGCGATTGCAAATACTGCGGCGGCAATGCAGTTTCTTGCGGCTCCGTGTTTCATATATAATCTCCTGGCGTATGCGCTGCTGTTTTTTTGCGGAATAAACGCCGGCCTATGCTGTTTTCAGTCTTTGTAAGAAAAGAAAAAGCAGAAGCCTAGAATTCTTCATCGAGCAGCTGATGATAGTCTGGATTGTGCCTGCACCAGTTTTCAGCATACGAGCCTTTCTTGCACAGAATGTCAACCTTTGAGTCGAATGCGCTGTTTTCTATGAATTCCATGGACTCAGGAAGCACGACCTTTACGTGTTCTCCGCAGTTTGCAAACGCTTCCTCGCTTATGCTTATAACGCCTTCTGGAATTCTGACGGACTGCATGTGTGTGCCGTAGAAAGCCCTGAATGCAATTCCTTTTACTTCGGCGGGGACGGTGATGTCTTTCTTTTCTCCGCTGTAAAACAGAAGCATGCTGTTTGCCGTGTTTATCATCATTCCGTTTTCATACTTGTAATTCTTATTTATTGAAAGATACTTCGGGCTGTTTGGGAATGATGTTGCCGCGCATGAAATGAGATTGTCGGGCAATTCAAGCTGCTTGATTCCCGTGCAGTTTGCGAAAGCCCGGTCTTTTATTGCGGAAATGCTGTCGGACAGGGAAACTGACTGAAGACTGGCGCAGTCTTCAAAAACACCTTCTTCAATTGTCTTGATGTTCGGCGGAATTGAAAGAGATTCCAAGTTGATGCAGTTTGCAAAGGCATATTTTCCGATTGCCATGATGCTGTCAGGCAGCTCGATTGTCTTTAAGTTCACGCAGTCTGCAAAGGCCCTTTCTCCGATGACAAGAACGCTGTCTGGAATTTTTATAGAAGAAATAAGGCGGTGATTGCGAAATGTTGTCTCTGTGATTTCAGTTGTACCTTCCGAAACTTCAACATCGGATAAAAGCAAGTCCATTGTTCCTCCATCTGTAGCGAAAAGAAATATGTAGCCTTTTACTATGATATCATTGATTGTGATAACTGTCTAATGGTTTTCGCCGCGTTGTCTGGTAAAATTGCTATTTTTGCTGATTCCCGGTATAGTTTATGGATATGAATGAGACAGTCCATTATGTAAAGGCCAGCACCCGGTACAAAAGGGAGCACAAAATCGATTATGGAAAGGAACGGATAGAAATTCTGTATGAAGACAGGGACATTGCCGTTATAAACAAGCCGAGCGGACTTCTTTCTGTTCCGTATCCGGGAAGCAAGGCGCGGACTGCGGTTGAAGTGCTTGAAAAAATCATGCGGAAAAAGGGAACGTATTCTGACGTGCACCGGCCGTTTGTTGTGCACCGGCTTGACAGGGACACAAGCGGCATTATGATGTTTGCCCTGAACGAACGGGTACAGCGGAAAATCATGGCTTCCTGGCACACAATGGTGACAGACCGTCTGTACCGCGCTGTTGCAGAGAATCCGAAGTACAAGGGCGATGAGCTGCCAGACTTTGGGCTTATAGACAGCCCGATTGCCCAGAATGCATATCATGTGGGATATGTTCCAAAGGGGACAGACAAGGCTGCATCCGTTGCTGCACGTACGCATTTCAAGGTTGTGTTCCGGGGCCAGACACATACGCTTTTTGAGCTTTCCTTGGATACAGGCAAAAAGAACCAGATACGGGCGCATCTGTCTGCAAACAAGTATCCGCTGGCGGGAGACGAAAATTACAGGGCCAGATCTGACCCCTTCCATCGGCTGGCGCTTCATGCGCGGACACTGGCTTTTGTTCACCCGGTGACAGGCGAAAAAATGAGCTTTGAAATTCCTGAGCCGGAAGAATGGGTACAGTATGTAAAAAAAGGTGACAGAAATCCTGAGACTCCTGTCTGGAGAGCAGAGCGTCCTGCCCGCAATGACAGTTTTGGCGAAAACATGCAGGAAACAAGCCGTTCATACAGAAGAAAGCTGAAGAAAATGGATTTTATTTCCCGCGGAAAAAGCAGGAATTTGCATTGACGGCACGGAGCTGGAAATTCTGTCACTGCCTTGGCTGCCCTTGACCCTTGCCGTCATTTTCATCATTATTTTATTATGCGGATTACACTTCATGACTTACAGAAAACGTACTCAGGAGCCGGCGGAACTGTTGCGGCAGTCAGCGGCATTTCGCTTGAGATTCCTGAGAATACTGTTTTTGGAATAATAGGAAAAAGCGGCGCGGGAAAATCATCTCTTGTGCGTCTTATCAGTTTGCTGGAGGCTCCTGACAAAGGGGAAGTTTTTTATAACGGCAAGCGGGTTGACAATATGACGAAGGCAGGCCTTATTGAGCAGCGCAGAAAAACCGGCATGATATTCCAGAATTTCAACCTGTTCAGTTCCCGGACAGCTGCAAAAAACATTGCATATCCGCTTGAAATCTGCGGAATGCGCAAGGATGCCATCCGAGAGCGTGTGAAGGAGATGCTCGCTCTTGTGGGGCTTGAAGACAGGGCTGATTCTCCCGTAAGCGCGCTTTCCGGCGGTCAGAAGCAGCGCATTGCAATTGCCAGGGCGCTTTCCACACGGCCCGGCATTCTTTTTTGCGATGAGGCGACAAGCGCGCTTGATCCGCAGACAACAGGTTCCATTCTGAGCTTGATCCGCAGCATCCAGAAGCAGATGAATCTGACAGTTGTAATGATTACCCATCAGATGGAAGTTGTGCGCGATGCCTGCGAGCAGGTTGCCGTTATTGACAGCGGAAAAGTTGTGGAGCAGGGAACCGTAAAGGATATTTTCAGCCGTCCTGAATCAGCTGTGACAAAAGAATTGCTGCGCCGCATTTCCGGCGGAGACTTCGGGGAAGGAGAGAATCTTGTGCGGTGGTCGCAGGACGGCGGAAAGTATGTTCTGCGTTTTGTCGGTGAAAAGACGGGAGAGCCTGTTTTGAGCCGCCTTGCAAAGCGTTTTGATATCGACTTCAATATACGGGCCGGAGGAATTCAGCATCTTGCAGATGATACTGTGGGAGCCATGCTTGTGGATTTTACCGGGGAACAGTCTGAAATAAAAAAGGCGGTTGATTTTCTGACCGGGCAGGGAGTCATTGTGGAGGAAACGGAATGAGCCAGATTTTTATTCTTGTAGGGCAGTCTTCATTGCAGACGCTGATTATGGTTTTCTTTTCAGCGGTGTTTTCTCTTGTGCTTGGATTTCCTGTCGGTGTTTTGCTATATGTTACAAATCCTTCCGGGATAACTCCCCGCCCGGTGCTGAATCAGATTTTAAGCAGAGCAGTAAATGTGCTCAGATCGTTTCCGTTCCTCATTCTGATGATTGTGCTGTTTCCGCTTTCACGGCTGATTCTGGGAACAAGCATCGGGACTTCGGCTGCAATTATTCCGCTGAGCATTGCGGCTGCTCCATTTGTTGCCCGTGTCATTGAGACGGCGCTGAATGAAGTTGATCCGGGAATGATTCAGGCGGCAAAGGCAATGGGTTCAACCAACTGGCAGATTGTCTATAAGGTTGTTATTCCTGAAGCGCTGCCGTCTGTTATTTCCGGGATAACGCTGACAATCATAAACTTGATTGGATATTCGGCAATGGCAGGAACAATTGGCGGCGGCGGTCTGGGCGACCTTGCAGTCCGTTACGGTTACCAGCGGTTCCGCACCGATGTTATGATTGCCGCTGTTGCAGTCATTCTTGTTCTGGTTGAAGTGATTCAGCTTGCAGGAACGGTTCTTGTCAGCAGAATGATGAAAAAACGCTGAGCAAATCAGCTGAAGACAGTGCGTCCGCCCCACTCTGGAGAATGTGCCTTTTCCCATGCGACTGATGCAGAAAAATCGGCGGAAGGCGCGCAGTTTTTTTCTATCTGGAACGCGGCTGCATGAAGGCGGTTTATGCAGCTTGATTTTTCCGTATAGCCGAGCCGTGAGCATTCGATTGCATCCCTGAGAATCCGTATGCTTTCGTCATACACTTTCAGCGGCACAGGAAACGGATGTCCGTCTTTTCCTCCGTGGGCAAAGCTGAACCGTGCAGGATCCTTGAACCGCGACGGAGTTCCGTTAATCAGCTCGCTTACAAGGGTGAGCGACTGTATGGTGCGTGCTCCAAGCCCGGGCGTGAGCAGGAGCGACTCAAAGTCTTTCGGATCGCTTTCATAGGCTGCTGCAAGAACTCCGCCGAGCCGATGCAAGTCTATGTCTTTGGCGCGGACTTCATGGTGGGCAGGCAGCGCGCAGCTTCGGTGCAGGGCTTCATCTGGCAGAAAGCAGGCTGTTTCTTCCTGCTCCATGCTGCTGAAAAGTTCCGGCTGCCTTTGTTCCGCAGAATTTTCAATTCTGGCGGCAGCGTCAATTTCCTTTAGAATCCGGCCGGGCTCTTCTTTTGAAAGTGCAAGGATTGAAAGCCGTGTCTTGCCGGCCTGCGCATCTGTAAGATTGAGTATAAGCCCGGAATTTTCACCCGTAATTCCAGTGTGCGGCTCTTCTGAAAAGGACTGGATGTTCTGCGAGCACCAGTGATACCGCCGGGCAGTTTTTTTCTGCGGATTCATTCCCTGCTGGACGACTGCCCAGTCTCCTTCGTCCGAAAGAATAAAGTTATGCTGATACAGCTGAAATCCGTCCTGGACTGCTGTGCTGTCAATTTTTGCACAGAGCCTGCTTGCGCGCACAAGGCTGTTTCCGTTCAGCCCGGTTTTTTCGCTGAGGTACAGAAGTTCTTCCGGGGTTTTACGCGAGTGCTTTCCGCGTCCGCCGCAGATGCACAGTCCGAATTCCCGTGCGCGCGCATTTATTCCCCGCTTGAGCGCGTACATGACGCTTGTCGTGATTCCTGATGAATGCCAGTCCATTCCGAGCGCTGCGCCAAAGGACTGGAACCAGAGCGGATCGCTGAGCCGCCGCAGGACTTCTTTTTTTCCGTGCTGAATGAGAAGCGCTTCTATAATGCATGTGCCGAGGTCGCGCATTCTGTCGGCAAGCCAGCGGGGCACTGTTCCTGTGTGAAGCGGAAGATCCGCATGTCCGCCTTTTCGGATCATTTCAGTTTAAAAGTCCCATTGCGCCCAGAATCAGGGCGGCCGAAGCAGTTGCTGCTGTCTCTGTCCGCAAGACTCTGCTTCCCATCCGCAGAAGCTCAAATCCGTTTTCCTTTAAAAGGTTCCGCTCTGAATCAGTCCAGCCGCGCTCGCTTCCGATTGCTGCTGCTGCTTTTTCCGGCTTTTTTTGCAGTGCTTCTGAAAGGCTCCGGGATGCTTCCTTGTTGTCCAGGGCAAAACGGGGACAGTGCAAGTCAGTTGCTGCAAGGCATTCTTTCAGCGAGCTGTGCATAAAGAGGCTTGGAATGCGCGTTGAAGCGGCTTGCGCGGCTCCTTCCAGAAGAAATCGCCTTCCGTCTCCTGAAGTTGCGATGCCTGACTGCAAATATGATTTTTCCCCAAGCTCTGTTCCTGTCAGATGAATTTCTGAGACACCGAGGGATGCCATGTCCCGCAGCAGCCGCCTGAGCTGAATAGGCCGGGGAAATCCGATAATCATTGCAAGCGGAAGCAAGTGCTTTCCGTCTGTTTCTGGCGTGAAAGTGAAGAAGATGTATCCGTCCTTGTATTTTTTTCCGTTTGGTGCTGAAGATTCTGTGCGCCCGATTTTTGTGATGACAGCCGTTCCTGCCATGCCGCCGATAATTCCGGCTGAAAAAGAATCGCCTTCCTTTTTATGAAGAACTGAAAGAATGTGATGGGCGCGTTCATCCTGAAGACTGAGAGGAGATGTGATTTCTTCCTGAGAAAAAAGACAGATGTTCATTTCAGATGAATTTTCGCAGCTCCTGATGATGAATCATTTTTGTCTTTACGGCAACGATATAGCTTCCAAACAGCGCAGTAAGGCAGTCAGTTCCTGCCGCATAGGCGCAGATTACAGGCGCGGCGCCTTTGAGCAGCAGATATCCTGGTTCAAATCCGCGTCCGTACAGAAGACACATGACTGTTATTGCCGTGAACGGTCCGCCTGCTGGGATTTCTGCAAGCGCAAAGGAAAGCGCAAAGGAAACTGCGGCAATCCACAGCACATCGGAAACATGGATGCCAAGGCTTGAATATGAGCGCAGAATCAGGATAAATCCGATTGACTGAACCATTGCAGCTCCTCCGCGTCCAAAAATGGAAAACATCGGCAGAGAAAATGCATTTGTCCTTCTTCTGATTCCAAGGCTTTCTTTTCCATGGCGCAGGTTCAGGGCAAGCGTCAGGTTTGTGTCGCCGCTGATAAACGCAGTCAGGAACGGACAGACTGAAGCATAAAGCACTCTGTACGGATGGATGTCGTGGCATAAAAGGCGCAGCACAAGCGGATAAAGAACAAGGGCAACAAGCAGCAGGTCAGCAGTCAGCAGAGCAATAAGCCCTGTGTACACTCCGCTGCGCAGTGCCGCAGAAATGTCCAGCGTCCACCGGCACATGAGCGCAATCATTCCGACTGCAAGAATTTCAATGAAAAAGCTCATGACGATGTATGCGACTTTGCTCAGAGAATCAAAGAGGCTTATGGCCGCCCGTGATTCGGTCCTGTCGCTTGCAGCTCCGGCTCCGGCAAGTCCTGCAAAAATAAAGCACGGCAGAAGATATGCTCCGTTCAAGAGCGATTCAAATCCGGAGTACGGAAAGATGCTGGTGATGAGTGTCTGCCAGGCGAACACAACGGTTTCGCTTGCCTTTTCGGTTGTTATAGGAATGCGGGGCAGCCTGACAAGCAGCGCGGAAGCAAGCCCCAGAATCATGAGCGCAAGGGAAGAAGCCGCTATTACGCCGAATGTCCACAGGGATGTCTTTGCCAGAAGCTTTTCTTCGCGGAGCTTGAAAAAGGAAACTGCCACAGAAAAAAACAGGACGGGAAGCAGCGTGTATCTTCCGAACCGCAAGACAATTTCCACAAAAAAATTCAGGGCAGCCTGGTTCTGCGCTGTTGAAGCCGGAAAAATAAATGCGGAAGCAAGCCCTGCTGCAATTCCGATTATATACTTTAGCCAAATTCTCATACGGTTGGATTATAGCAGGGCGGAAGAAAAAATACAACGCATCTCTTCTTGCTTATGGAGGGAGGAGAAACCCGCTTCGCAAGTAGAGGTTTCTCCTCCCTCCATACCTCCCGCCTCTTCCAGCACGCTGTTTGATGTGACTTATGGAGACAGAGAATTCATTTGTTGCGGAGCGTGAGTTTGTAACGTGGGCTTTGTAAAAATGTATGTTTTTCGTTGGGTTCTCCTGCTGCTTCCTGCGCTTTTTATGCATTTTTTCAAAAAAAGTATTGCTATGCATACAGTGCAGACAGTATAAAAAATCTGGAGTATACTGTAAAGGCAGGCTTTAGGAGCAAAATTATGGAATATGATGTCATTATAATTGGAGCAGGGCCGGGTGGAATTTTTTCAGCATATCAGCTGGCAAAGAAAAATCCTTCGCTGAAAATTGCTGTCTTTGAAGAAGGAAAGCCTCTTGAAGAGCGCAAATGCCCGATTGACGGCGAAAAAGTCAAGGCATGCGTGCGGTGCAAGACTTGTTCGATTATGAGCGGCTTTGGCGGCGCCGGCGCTTTTTCTGATGGAAAGTACAATATTACAAATGATTTCGGCGGAACATTGTATCAGCATATCGGCGGGCAGAAGGCGCTTGAACTGATGCGATACGTGGACGAAATCAATGTTTCTCACGGCGGAAAAAATACGCGGATGTACTCAACGTCAGGAACGAAATTCAAAAAGCTCTGCATGCAGAACAAGCTGTTCCTGCTGAATGCTTCTGTGCGTCATCTTGGAACTGATATAAACTATATCGTGCTGAAAAATCTTTTTTCTGAGCTGAAGAATAAAGCTGAATTCCGCTTTGAAACGCCGGTTGAAAAAATAAGCGCTCTTGAAAATGGCGGCTTCGCTGTCCGTCATTCAGCGGGAACTGATTTCTGCAAAAGCTGCATTGTTTCTGTCGGGCGCAGCGGAAGCAAGTGGCTTGAAAAAGTGTGCGCCGATTTGCATATTCCGACCAGTTCCAGCCGGGTTGACATTGGTGTGCGTGTCGAGCTTCCTTCTGTCATTTTTTCGCACTTGACCGATGAGCTGTATGAAAGCAAGATTGTATACCGCACTGAAAAATTTGAGGACAATGTGCGCACGTTCTGCATGAATCCGAACGGAATTGTTGTCAACGAAAACACAAACGGAATTATAACCGTAAACGGACACAGTTTTGAGGACGATTCGCTGAAAACGGAAAACACGAATTTCGCGCTGCTGGTCTCCCAGAATTTTTCTGAGCCGTTCAAGGACAGCAACGGATATGGAGAAAGCATTGCCCGCCTTTCAAATATGCTTGGCGGCGGAGTTATCGTGCAGCGGTTCGGCGACTTGGAGCGCGGAAGGCGGACTAATGAGCTTCGGCTTTCAGAAAGCCGCGTCCGTCCGACACTGGCTGCGACTCCGGGAGACTTGAGCCTTGTCCTGCCGAAGCGGATTCTGGACGGAATTATAGAAATGATTCATGCGCTCGACAAGATTGCGCCGGGAACTGCAAATGATGACACGCTCCTGTACGGCGTTGAAGTGAAATTCTACAATATGGAAGTCAGCCTTGATGAAAATCTTGAGTCGCAGTACAAGGGACTGTATTTTATCGGAGACGGAAGCGGAGTGACACATTCGCTTTCACATGCTTCTGCAAGCGGTGTTTTTGTTGCGGACAGAATTGCGGGGCAGCATCAGCTGTAAAAGTGGGTCTGCTTATTTGCTTTGCTTTCTGTATTTTCCGGGCGTTGTTCCTGTGCAGTCTTTGAACTGACGGACAAAATGTTCCGTGTTGTTATAGCCGCATTGTTCCGCAATTTCTGATACCGGGAGATTGCAGGAAATCAGCAGGTCGCAGGCAAGCTGTGTGCGGCTTGCAATGACATCATTCATGCAGGTTGTGTGAAAGTACTGCTGATATGCTGCGTGCAGATATCCTCTGCTGACAGAAAGTTTTTCCGCCATGTGCCGGACAGTCCATTTTTCAGAAGGGTTGCGGTAAATTTCCTTGCGCAGAGAAACAAGCCGGTAATAAATATCAGGAAACCGGGAGACTCTTGCTTCATCGGCTGCCAGATATATGAGCGTTTCAACCAGATGGTTCAGCACGGCTTCCCGGTGGGAGGTGGCTCCATAATAGTGTGTGCAGATGATGTGGAACAGCTGAAACAGTTCTTCCGGGCGGCGCATTTCAACTGGCTCCCCAAATGGAAACCGTTCATCCAGAACAGGATGGCCTGATGTAAAGTGCATCCAGCAGTCAGTATACGATTCTTCAATTGCATGGTACTGCTGTTTTTGGTGCGGCTTAAAGATAACAATGCATTGCGGCGGGAAGTCGTTCCATTCATCATTTACAAGAAAGCGGCCCGGTGTTTTTGTCAGGAGAAGCAGGTATTCCGGGAATCCGTTAGGACGGTTAACAGTAAATGATGCATTATGGGCTGCATCCTCGCCCATTTTTACAATGGAAATCATAGGCGTCTCCTGGCAGGCATGTATCCGACATGACAATACATCAATTTTATAAGAGTATACTTCATTGTAAATCTTTCAGCAATAAAGTATCGTTGGATATGATACGTGATGATTCGTGCCGAGGATTTCATACTCCAACGCTTGCGTTGCGATAAAGGGTATGAAATCCGACTGCGATATCTTATGAGAACAATGTTGATTGCACGGTTGTAATATTTTGAATTTTATTGAAAGAAAACTGCTGGAGGAAACCGAATGAAACAAATGAAATGTAAAATGCTGGCCTTGTGTGCTGCGGCACTATGCTCTTCAGTTCTGCCGGGATGCGTGCGGCAAAAAAAAGCGCCGGCCGCTGAATCACTGTCTTTTCAGCTTCCAGACGGTATGGAAACATCCGGCATATATGTAAAGCCTGTTCCCGGCATTTCCAGTGATTTTATCCGCGGTATGGATGCATCATCTGTGCTTGCGGAAGAAAACAGCGGCGTTGCTTATTACAACTTTAAAGGAGAAAAGCAGGATGTCTTTATGACGCTGGCGCAGTCGGGAGTCAATTATATCCGTTTGCGCGTATGGAACGATCCGTATGATGAAAACGGAAACGGATACGGCGGAGGCAATAACGATGTTGCGGCTGCGGTTGAGCTTGGAAAGCGTGCAACAAAATACGGCATGAAAGTATGCATTGATTTTCATTATTCTGATTTCTGGGCGGATCCCAAGCGGCAGCACGCGCCTAAGGCGTGGAAAAACATGGACATCAGGAAAAAATGTGATGCGCTCTATGTTTTCACAAAGAAAAGCCTTAAAACGATTCTTGATGCCGGCGTGAATGTCGGAATGGTTCAGATTGGAAATGAAATAAATTTCGGAATGTCGGGCGAAACGGACAGGGCTGCGGTCACAAGCCTTTTAAAGTCAGGAAGCCGCGCTGTCCGTGAAATTTCCAAAAAGTACCGGCAGGATATGCAGATTGCCGTGCATTACACAAGGATAAATCAGCCGGACAATTTGTATCAGCTTGTTGAAAATTTATCCAGGGAAAACGTGGATTACGATTGCATCGGACTGTCTTACTATCCGTTCTGGGACGGAACGATGGATAATATGAAAACGGTAGTAAAAACTATCAGGGAGACATACAAAAAGCCTGTGTTTATTGCAGAGACATCATACTGCTATACAGCGGAAGATGGAGACGGATTCGGAAACAGTCTGGCTGGCAAGGCGGATCTTGTTGAAGGCTACGCAGCAACGGTGCAGGGACAGGCTGACATGATCCGTGATGTTGCTGCCGCAGCATCTGAGGCTGGAGCATTTGGCTTTTTCTACTGGGAAGGCGTATGGATTCCAGTCGGAAAGTCCCGGGAAGCAAATTCAGTTCTGTGGGAAAAATTCGGCAGCGGCTGGGCAAGCAGCTACTCCGCCGGATATGACCCTGATGACGCGGGCTTGTACTACGGCGGAAGCTCATGGGACAATCAGGCGTTCTTTGACTTTGACGGGCATCCGCTGGCTTCTCTGGATGTGTTCAAGTATTTGCAGCACGGCTCTACAGCGCCTCTGGCAATTGATTTTATTTCTGATGTGCATATTTCCTGCAACGCGGGAGAAAAAATCGTGCTTCCGGAAACTGTTTCAGTCCGGTATAATGACGGCTCTGAAAAGCAGATGAAAGTCAGCTGGAACCGGGAGCAGATTGCCGCCATAAACAGCGCGCAGGAAGGAACATATTCAGTTGAAGGAACTGTTGAAGGGCGAGCCGTGTCCTGCCAGATAGATGTTCTGCTGATAAACTATGTGAAAAATCCCGGCTTTGAAGATGATGACGTTTCCATGTGGAACGTTTCCTATGCAGGGAATACGAATCCGACTGATTTCCAGAAAAAAGAGAATGACGCGCATACCGGCACTACGGCCTTTCACTTTTATTCTGATTCTGACATGGAATTTTCCATTGAGCAGACTCTGACAGATTTAAAGCCCGGGACATACCGTCTTTCTGCGTATGCGCAGGGCGGAGATATGGCGGAAGATTCTGTGCTGGAGCTGTATGCTGTTTCCGGCGGAACAGAAAAAAGCGTTCCGTTTATGGTAACCACATGGGTAGACTGGAAGCATCCTGTCGTCTCTGGGATAAAAGTTTCTGACGGAACGCTTGCAGTTGGTGTGCGCATGAAATGCAATGCAAAAAGCTGGGGAACGGTAGACGACTTTATTGTAAATAGAATTTCAGACTGAAAAATCTAAGGCAGCGCAGGGAGTAAATGTTCCCTGCGCTTTTTTACTTCAGCGCTTTGTATGAATCGAATTCTGCGAGCATCTGGGCGTTTTTGTTCTTGTCAAGAAGGCTCACAATGACGGCGAACAGTGTGCAGGCTGCAAAGCCCGGGAGAATTTCGTATATGCCGAAGATTCCGCCTTTCAGGTTGTGCCATGCGACAACGGTTATTCCGCCGGCAGCAAGCCCTGCGATCGCTCCCTTCCCGGTCATTCCGCGCCAGAACAGCGCCAGCAGAATCAGCGGGCCGAATGTTGCTCCAAATCCTGCCCAGGCGTAGCTGACAAGCCCGAAAATTGAGCTTTCCGGGTTCAGGGAAAGAACAAAGGCTACAGCGGCGATGGCAAAGACTGTTATTCTTCCGATGCGGAGAACGGTTTTTTCATCGGCATCTTTTCTTATGATTCCCTTGAAAATGTCCCTGCTTACTGCGCTTGCCGCTGAAAGAAGCTGGCTGTCTGCGGTGCTCATGGAAGCTGCGAGAATTGCGCACAGGAACAGTCCTGAAATAAACGCCGGATACATTTTCAGCATTGTCTCGCTGAACACTGTCTCAGAAGTTGCTCCGTTCAAAAGCATCGGCAGAAGATATACAGTTCCCAGCGTTCCGATTATAAAAGTTCCTATGTACGAAATAATCATCCATGATGTTCCGATTTTGCGCGCCTTTGAAAGCTCTTCTTCTGAGCGGATTCCCATAAATCGGACAATGATATGCGGCATTCCGAAATATCCCAGTCCCCACGCCAGAGCAGAGACAATGGACATTCCGCTGTACCGGCTGTTATTGGAAAATTTTTCCAGCATTTCCCGGCCGAAGTCTCCGTTCAAGGCTCTCTGGCTGAAGTCGCTTGCCTTTGAAAACGCTTCAGCAGGTCCGCCCAGAGAAACAATGATAATTGCCGAAGAGACAACGAACGCAATAAAAATAAGAAGCCCCTGAATGAAATCCGTTGTGCAGACTGCAAGATAGCCGCCCATGATTGTGTAGCTCAAAATGACTGCCAGTCCGATAACAAGTCCCGCATGATACGGAAGCCCGAACACAGACTTAAAAAGCTTTGCGCAGGCAACGAATCCAGATGCCGTATAAATGGTGAAAAACAAAACAATAAAAACTACGGAAATTATAGAAAGCAGATGCGTTTTGTCTTTGAATCTGTTTGTGAGGAATTCCGGGATTGTGATGGAATCCCCAAAAGCAATTGTGCACCGGCGCAGCGGCTTTGCAACAAACAGCCAGTTCAGGTATGTTCCCAGAATAAGGCCGACAGCCGTCCAGAACGTTTCCTTGATTCCGCCCAGATAGCAGAGTCCCGGAAGCCCCATCAAAAGCCACGCTGAGGAATCCGAAGCCTCTGCGCTTAGAGCGGTGACCCACGGCCCCACTTTTCTTCCGCCTAGAAAGAAGTCGGAGGAACTGTTGTTTTTTCTGGCGTTCCGCAGCCCTATGTATACCATAAAGCCAAGATAAAGAATGAATGCGCTGATTTTTGCAGCTATCTGTAAAGACATAGACACTCCGTTTTGTAAGATTGCGCTCCCTGCCGCGGTCTGTGCCTGCCAGGAACTGTGACATTATAGCGGATAAGCCAAAAGAAAACAATTGTCCTGAAGAAAAATAATTGTCAGCGGAATTCTGGTGCGGCTGCTGGTTCCAGCTGCTAAAGGCGGAATGTATATCCGGCTGAAATGGCCAGGCCTGAAAAAGAGCAGCCGCTTTCCGACTTCAGCCTTGCATATGTTCCGTGTCTGCTTGTTCCGTACCGCATAGCGGAAGTTCCCCTGATTGTGGAAGAAATCATTCCGCCGGCTGAAAGTGAAATTCCGTGATGCTTTGAAAAGAAGAAGGAAATTTCTGCCGAGCCTTTTACCGCGCGGAAAAAACCGTGCATGGTGTCAAGGTAGTAGGAGGCATATGTTTCGTCTTTGTCTGTATAGTGGCGGTCAAGCGACTGAATGTATGAAAACGGACTGACAGCTCCTTCCAGTCCGATAGAAATGTTTTGGCTGGGATTCAGCAGAAGCTTTGCTCCGAGCCAGGCAAATGCGGTGTTCCGCTCAAGCCGCACCGAGCATAAGTCGAGATTCTTGTCGCATAGCCGCCAGTCTCCGAAATAGCCGTTTTCCTGATAAAACTTATATGCCTTTTCAGAATAAAAGCCTCCTGAGCTGTTGTCCGCATACCAGCCTGTTCCGCCTGAAGCGTGCATCCTGCTGTAGCTGTAGTCAATGCCGGCGAACGGAATGACTGAGCACAGCGGAGTGGAAAGAACTTCATATCCTGCGCTGATGCCTGCCTGAAAAAAACGCTCAAGCTTGCAGCTGCTTTCGCTGTAGTTTGTCTTTATGCCGTATGCGCTGCCGTTCAGCACAAAAGGCGAAGTGCAGTTCATCCAGTCGCTGTCATATACTGTTCCGCAGTGCTGAGGAACTGCTGATTCAATTTCAGCTGAAAGAAAAAGCTTTTTAAAATGCGCTGTGCCTTGTATGCCGCCAAAAAACACAGGCTTAAGTTCCCAGTTCAGTTCGCTCAGCTTCCGCGTTTTTCCGTCTGCGCATTTGCTGAAGACAAATTCATCCTGCGTTCCGTATATCATTCCGGCGTATGGCTTCAGCTCAATTTTCCATTCTCCTGCCGACAAAACAAGGGAGGTGAGAGCTACTTTCAGAAAAACAGCTGCTTTTTTCATGACAGCGGATCTGCCTTAAAGCATTTTGCAAGCTGCTTTCTTACGGCTTCCAGATCCCGCGGATATGGGGCAAAAAACGTCATCCGTTCCTCTGTCTTTGGGTGAGCTATTTCGATTGAATACGCATGAAGCGCAAGCCTGCTCAGAAGCGGACGCTCTTCTTCCGGATCTCCGTTCCATCTCCGCTTGAAGTCGCTCAGCCGCACAGGCTTTTGGTTCCCTGAGTACAGCGGATCACACACAATCGGAAGTCCGGCCGCCTGCAAGTGGACGCGTATCTGGTGCGTTCTGCCTGTTTTCGGATATGCCTTGATCCATGTGTACGGCCCGCACGTTCCTGCCGCTTCAAATTCAGTGACAGAAGGCTTGCCGATTTTCTTGTTGATGACAGTCCGGTGGAACGCATCTCCATCGGGAAGAAGCGGCTCGCTGACGGTCAGTGTCTTCCATGACGGATGCCCGTTTGCAAGGCAGTGATAGCATTTTTGCACGGAACGGTTTTCAAACTGAAGCGAAAGATGCCTGTGTGCTTCTGCATTCCGCGCATAAAGAACGGTTCCGCTTGTGTCCTTGTCAATTCTATGGACGGCAAACAGCTTCCCGAATTCGGCTTCTGCAAGAAGATCAAGCCGGGGAGCCTCTGGATTGTATCTGTCGGCTGCGATGAGAATTCCGCTTTTTTTATTCAGTACGGCAATGTCATCATCGCTGTAAAGCACTGTGTAATTTTGCAGCGGTTTCATTCTGCTAGTATACTGAATTTTTTCTTTTTTACCAGTAACCAGAAGCTTTTTTTGCTTTGGCAGCTGAAACATTTTGCAGCAGATAATCCTTTATAGAAAGGAATCAGCTGATTTTCATGGGGCGGGATTTTATGCAGGCTACAGAAACACCGCCATGGGACTGCCATGCACTGGATGGGTACAGATTTGTATGTGCGCCTTGTATACGGCTGAAAGCGTTTTATCTGTCATAATTTCCTGCGGCGTTCCCGAAATGCACGGCTCAAGCTTGGGGAGCAGGACAATTTTGTCAGCGAACCGTGCGGCCGTATTTATATCGTGAATCGAAATCAGTATGCCGGCATTCCGCTCTTTTGCAGCTGATTTCAGCAGGGACAGAATCTGTTCCTGGCAGGAAAAGTCCAGATTTGCCGCCGGCTCGTCCAGCAGCATAAACGGTGTTTCCTGGGCAAGGCAGCGGGCAATGCGCGCTTTTTGAAATTCTCCGCCGGAAATTTCGTGAACTCTTTTTTCGGCAAGGTTTTCAATCTGTATCCTTTTTATAATTTCATCTGTAACCATATAGTCGTTTTTTGTGTAGAAACCGCTGAAGTGCGTGTGCGCAAACCGTCCTGTAAGCACAAGCTCCCGGACTGTATGATTCCATGCCGAAAATTCCGTCTGCTGCATATAAGAAATGATGCGTGCCCGCTCTTTTGGTGACAGATATGCAAAGGGTACAGATTCTTTTTCTGCGGCAATTTCTGCGTGAATTCCTGCTATGACAGACAGCAGCGTTGACTTTCCGCTTCCATTCGGGCCGCACAGGCAGACAAATTCTCCTTTTGAAACAGAAAGGCTTACATCGCGCAGAACCGGCGTTTTTTTCCAGCTGGCGCTGAGATGTTCGACTTGCAGACTGTCATCCATTCTGTACCCCTTTTTCTGTAAAGAGCAGTGAAATAAAGAATGGCGCTCCAAGCAGTGCTGTAACTGTCCCTACGGGAAGTTCTGCTGGCGCACAGACAGTGCGGGCTATGGTGTCAGACAGGAGCATCAGTGCTGCGCCTCCCGCCATAGAGAGAAAAATCACTGGAGCCGATTTTACGCTGAAGCATTTCCGTATAATGTGCGGGGCAATCAGTCCGATAAAGCCGATTGTGCCTCCTGCGCTTACTGCGGCCGATGTTGCAAGCGAACCGGCGGCCAAAACAAGCAGCCGGAGATGTGTTACAGATGCTCCGAGCGACTGTGCCGTTATTTCTCCACAGGAAAGCAAGTCGAGCTGCGGACTGCCTAAAAACAGCAGTAAAACTGTACCCAAAAATGGGGGCAGAATAAAAACAAGCTCTGCCCATCCTCTGCCGCTGAAGCTTCCAAGCATCCACGTGTACATGGCGTAAAGCCGTTCGCTTTGACGTGAAAGCATAATAGAGCTGAATGCTGAATAGAGCGTTCCGAGCGCTGTGCCGCACAGCAGGATTACGACTGTTGAATGCGATTTTTTTCCTGCGAGCAGCGTAACTATCAGTCCTGAGCAAAGCGCGCCGCAAAAAGCTCCCATGTGTACAGATAGAAAATCTGTACCCTTTGAAATGCAGCTTGCAGCCAGAACTGCGCCTAATGTTGCGCCTGAAGAAAGCCCTAGAATTCCAGGTTCAGCCAGCGGATTTCTGAAAAAAAGCTGAAATGATGCGCCCGCGCCCGCCAGCAGCGCGCCGGAAAACAGGCACAGCAGTGCTCTCGGCAGTCTGAGGCTGAAAAAAATCGTTCTTGAAAAACTGTCATGGGTACAGAATATATCTGGCACTGACAGCTGTTCTGCGCCGCAAAAAAGAGCTGCCGCAAAACTTGCCGCAAGAACGGTGTACAGAAGCATCTTTTTCAGTTTCATGGAGCAAGTATATAGTAAATTTTACTTTTCTGGAAGATATGCACGGCTGTTTTCCAGATTACTGAGAGCTGCAACTGCGTCTGCTATCCGCGGTCCGGGCCGTGAAACTAAGTCTGCATCAATAAAGAAAATGCGGCTGTTTTTTACAGCGGGAATTTGTTCCCATCCGTTTCTGCTTTTTATAGATGCAATGCTAGTGCCGTTCATGTCTGGAACTATGATTATATCCGGCTGCCGTGCTAGTATTGATTCTTCGCTGATCATCGGGTAGCTTTCATTCAGCGTGCCGAAGCTATTTTTATATCCGGCTGCCTCCAAAAGATCATGTATAAGCGAGTTTTTTCCGGCAGTTATAAAAGGCTCGCTCCATACTTCATAGTATACTGACTGTATGGGTACAGATTTTGGCACAGACTGTATCTGTTCCTGTATGTGCTGAATGATTTTTTTGCCTTCGCTGTCTTTTTCTAGCAGGGCTGAAATGTATTCGATTTCTGCCAGTGTTTCGTCAATTCCGTCTGCGCCGTTTCCCAAGTATACGGTGACTCCGAGCAGTTCCAGCTGGCGTGCAATGGCATTATGCATTCCGTCTGCGCCATATACAAAATCTGGCTTGAACGACATGATTTTTTCCACGCTGAGTGATTTTCCGTCGAATCCGCCTACAGACGGAACTGTACTCATTTCTTCAGGATAGGTACAGAAGCTGGTGCGGGCTGCAATGCTGCTGAATGCTCCTATTGCGCATACAATTTCTGCGGCGGAAGGTGACAGGCATATAATCCGGCTGGGTACAGATGCTTTCTTTTGCTTTGGAGCGCATGAGGCCAGAATCAGCAAACAAAGAAACAGCGCAGAATATAATAGTGCCAGACTGTTTTTTTTCAGGCTTGTCCGGCTTTTATTTTGCTCCGTAGGTTTTGTAATATGCATCGATTTCTTTTTTTATTTCATCTGTGATAACTGTCCGGCTGCCGTTTGTATAGAGTGCTTCAATGACTTCTTCCATGGAGACAATTGCCCGCGCCGGAAATCCGTATTTTTCACTGATAACGTGCAGAGCCGCTTTTTCTGAATTTTGCGCGCGCTCCATGCGGTCCAGGGAAACAATTTCGCCGATGACAGTTACATTTCCCTGCGCCTGTATGACAGGATATGTTTCTTCTATTGATTTGCCGGAAGTAGTGACATCTTCAATGATTACAATTCTGTCCTCGTCAGCTGGCTTGTAACCCAAAAGGCTGCCTTTGTCTGCCCCATGGTCTTTTGCTTCCTTTCTGTCGGAGCAGTATTTTACTTCCTTTCCGTACAGATTGTGATACGCAATGGCTGTTGTCACAGCAAGCGGAATTCCTTTGTAGGCAGGCCCGAACAGCACATCAAAATTGTCTCCGAAATGCTCATGAATTGCCCACGCATAGAATTCGCCAAGCCGTGCAATCTGGCCGCCGGTTGTGTATGCGCCTGCATTCATAAAGAACGGAGATGTGCGCCCGCTTTTTAAAGTGAACCGGCCGAATTTCAGCACTTCGCATTCGACCATAAAGTCAATGAATTCCTTTTTATACTGCTCCATAAAAAGCTGCCTCCGGCTTCAGCTACATTCTGTCATTTTTCACTGGCAGCGCGTTTTTTCCCATGACGGCTGTGATTTTTGCTCCGTCGTGAAGCATCTCTGCGGGAATGGCTGCGGACTCTATGCGTTTTCCGTCAATTTCAATGTATTCGATTCCTTTTGAAACGTGGGACGGATTTTTTACTTCGATGCTCAGGCTCATATTTCTCCAGCGGCGGCTGACTGTAAAGCCGTCCCAGCTGCTTTTGATGCACGGATCAATTAAAAGTCCGTCATACTGCGGCCTGATACCGAGCATGTACTGCGTGATTGAATAATAGTTCCACGTTGCCGCTCCTGAAAGCCATGAGACGCGTGTGTTTCCCGGGCGCTTTGAATATGAAGAATATGTTGTCTGCCCGATAACATACGGCTCGCTCTGGCGGATTTCTGCCTTTTCATTATATGCGGCGGGAAGCGAAGCCTTGCAGTATTCGTAGGCTCTGTCTCCGTTTCCGTTCATGATTTCTGCAATTACGCCCCAGCCCTGCGTGTGGTTGAATATTCCGGCGTTTTCCTTTATTCCCGGAAGGAAGACAACAGAGCTCATGATGTCGCGGCTTGCGTGTACAAATGGCGGCGCGCACAGCATGATTCCGTATGGAGTCGCAAGCTTTTCTTTTACTGATTCAAGGCACGCTTTCTGCTGCTCTGGCGTTGCTGCTCCTGAAAGCACAGACCAGACCTGCGTGTTAAAGTAAATCTGACCTTCTTCAATTGAATGCGTTCCGTAGACAGTTCCGTCTTCTGCGATTGCCCAGACGAACCATTTTCCGTCCCAGCATTTTTTCTGAATGCTTGCATCAAGCTTCTGGCGTTCCTGCAATGCCCATTCAGCCTCGCTGCTTTTTCCGAGCCGCTGCGAAATGTCAGCATACGTTGTAAGTCCGAGCCTGAGCTGAAAGGCGACAAAAAGGCTTTCGCCGTGATAGCCGAGCTTGAGGCAGTCGTTCCAGTCGGCAAGCAGCCCGCACGGAAGCCCGTTTGCTCCCATGCGCTCCAGATTGAACAGAAGAGCCTGCTTCAAATGTCCGTAGACAGTTGCTTCGCCTTTGTCCGCATACGGAATGACACGGCTGTAAAAGCTGAAATTTCCTGTCTCGGCAACAAAGCACGGAACCGAGTTAAAGAACCACAGGCAGTCATCGCTTCTGAATTCTTCAGCTGGAAGCGGAGGCTGCTTTCCTGCAATAAAGTCCTTGCTGATGACTGGCAGCGCGCCGCCGTTTGAAAACTGTCCGCTCAGCAGCCGTTCAAGCCGCAGCTGGGCTTCTTCCGGGATAGCGGCGCTTACTCCGAGTATGTCCTGCACTGAGTCGCGGAAGCCAAGTCCGTCCCGCTCTCCGTTGTAAACAAGCGAAGCTGCCCGCGACCAGGCGAATGTAATCAGGCAGTTGTACAGTCCCCACATATTGACCGTATGGTTTATGTCTTCGTCCGGAGTCTGCGCGGAAAAGCTTCCGAGCTTTGCATGCCAGTTTTTGACGAGCTTTTCAAATTCTTTATCAGCCCGTTTTGTGTTTCCGAATTCGCTGAGGATTTTTTTTCCTTCATTATTTGCATCTCCGATTCCGAGAAGCACCATGATTTCCTTTGTTTCGCCCGGAGCAAGCTCTATGTCGGTTTGGACTGTGCCGCACGCATTGTCGCCGAACGCCTCGGAATTTGAGCATTCGCCTTTTATGACGGCTGCCGGCTCCTTGTAGCTTCCGTATGTTCCGATAAAGGCTTCGCGGCTTGTGTCGAATCCCGTCATCGGAGAGCCTGCCAGCGCCATCCATTCACACATATAGTCAGTCACCTTGGGATTCTGCTGATGCTGGATGTACAGGTTTTCGTGGATTGAATATCGCAGCATGTTTTCCGCAGAGCGTTCGCCCTTCACCAGAAAAATGGAATACTGCAAATTCACCTGGTCCTGCGTTGTGTTCCACTGGCTGGTGAATTCACAGTAGCTGAATGCGCGCAGCTTGCGCGGCTGTGTGCCGGTGTTTGTGACCTTGAGCCGCCAGTACTCGAATGTCTGTCCGAGCGGAACATAGTATGCTGCTTCGCTTTTTATTCCCTTATATTCAGAGGTGATGACTGTGTATGCGGTTCCGTGGCGGCATTCAGACTTGAACGAATCCAGAGGCTTGCCCACAGGCTGCCATGAAGCCGACCAGTAGTCGCCGCTTTCCATGTCCCGCAGATAAAAGTAGCGTCCCGGCTGGTCCATGGGAACTGCGTTGAACCTGAGCCGCATGAACCGTCCCTGCGCGCCGGACTTATAGAATCCGTAGCCGCCGGCATTGTTTGTAATGACTGCGCCATATTCCGTGGAGCCGAGATAGTTGCTCCAGGAAGCGGGTGTGTCGGGCCGTGTTATGACATATTCTTTTGCCTTGTCATCAAAATATCCGTACTGCATGGATTCTCCTCAATAAAAAGCGTTTTCGCTTCGGCTTTATAATAATGAAATTCAGAGTTTAGTAAAGCGCAGAACGCAGTGAATTTTCAGTTTTTTGGGAAAAATGAAAAAATTCATATAATTTTCAAAAAAAAGTGAATTTTTTATTTGACAAAAACGCGCGGGGGGGGTATACTGCTTTTGTTGAAACCGGTTGCCATGTGATTTAAAAGTCACAAGTCCTTCTTGGCAACCGGTTAAACTTAGGACCAGTCAGCTTCTTAAAAAAAAGCTGTCGTCATATACAGTCATTTTTATAGCATGAAAATCAGGAGGAACCACATGAAGAAAGTTGTGGCAATCGGACTGGCGGCGGTGTGCGCATCGCTTGCCTTTGTAGGCTGCTCAAAAAAAGAGGGCAGCAGCGGTGCAGACAAGAGCAACAAGCTTGTTGTCTGGTCTTTCACAGACGAGCTTGACGGAATGATTAAGAATTATTTCAGCAAGGATTCCCGCTTTGCTGGAAAGTATGATATTTCATATTCTTTGACCCCTACAGATCAGTTTCCTAACAAGCTTGATCCTGTTCTTGCTTCCGGCTCCGGATGCCCGGATGTGTTTGCGCTTGAAGATGCATTTGTGCGCAAGTACATAGAGTCAGGGCTTCTTCTTGACATTACCGACATTTATAACGAAGTCAAGGACAAAGTGTATCCGTATCCTGTTGAAGTCGGAACATACGATGGAAAAGTCTACGGAATGTCATGGCAGGTAACGCCGGGCGCAGTGTTCTACCGCCGCTCCCTTGCAAAGAAATATCTGGGAACAGATGATCCTGCGGAAGTTCAGAAGCACCTTGCAAACTGGGACAAATTCCTTGAGACAGCAGAGCTTCTTAAGCAGAAGTCAAACGGCGACTGCTATATTGTTTCTTCAACAGGCGATATGTTCAAGCCGTACAGCGCAGGCCGCTCAAAGCCGTGGGTTGTGGACGGAAAGCTTGTCGTTGATCCAAAAATGGAAGAATACATGGACATGTGCAAGACGCTGCATGACAAGGGATATGAAGGACGTGTAGGACAGTGGTCTGAAGGATGGTTCGCCGGAATGAAGGGAACATTCAAGGACGAAACTGGAAAAGACAAGGAAATCTTCAGCTACTTCCTGCCGACATGGGGACTTCACTATGTGCTTAAGACAAACGCTCCTGAGTCATCAGGCGACTGGGCGATGTGCGCAGGCCCTGTAGGATACCGCTGGGGCGGAACATGGGTCGGAGCCTGGAAAGGAACAAAGAATCCGAACGCAGCGAAAGAGCTTATCAAGTACATTGCGACGGATGACACATTCCTTGAGTCATGGGCAAAAGACACAGGAGATGTTGTTTCAAACAAGAAAGTTGTAGACAAAATCAAGGATTCTTACTCAGATCCGTATCTTGGCGGACAGAACCACTATGCAGCGTTTGCAAAAATGGCTGACAATGTGAATGGAAAGCTTTCACAGGGAACAGATCAGGCTATCGAGTCTATCTTTGGAGAAGAGTCAAATGCCTATGTGAACGGTGAAAAGTCAAAGGAGCAGGCGCTTGAAGACTTCAAGACGCAGGTAGCTTCAACACTTTCACTTTCTTTGTAATCTTCCTGAGAAATGCCTGATGCGGCTGGAATTTTCCGGCTGTGTCAGGCATATTTTGTCCGGTTTCTGCCGGAAATTTGAGAGGTGCCCAGATGAAGAAAAAATCCGGAATAGAAACAAGGACAAACAGAGCCGGTTATCTTTTTGTTCTGCCCTTTATATTGGTTTATGCCGCATTCCAGCTGTGGCCTATTTTATATACGCTTATTCTGGGATTCGGAGACCTGAAAGGACTGCGAAGCGACTTTAAGATTATCGGTTTGAAAAATTTTCAGAAGCTTCTGGGAGACAGATATTTCTGGGGTTCTGTAAAAAATACGTTTATTATGTGGGGATGCAACTTTGCCCCGCAGCTTGGGATTGCATTGCTGTTTGCAATCTGGTTTACTGATATACGCCTTAACTTGCGCGGACGCGGTCTCTTCAGGGCGGTTTTTTATATGCCCAACCTTTTGACAACAGCTTCCATTGCCATTTTGTTCCGCAGTCTTTTTGCATATCCTGTCGGGCCGATCAATCAGTTTTTGACAGGAACGCTCGGCATCTGGTCTTCGGGTGTCATTGACGGCGAGGTTGTCAAGCAGGGATTCAACTTTTTCCGCATGCCTACAGCTTCGCGCCTGATTGTTTCGTTTATCCAGTGGTGGATGTGGTGCGGCCACACGCTGATTATGCTTATGGCTGGAATCACAAGCATTTCACCGTCTTTATACGAGGCTGCTATTGTTGACGGCGCAAGCAACCGGCAGCAGACATTCTATATAACGCTGCCCCTTCTCCGCCCGATGATGCTGTATCTGCTGGTTACATCTATGATTGGAGGCATGCAGCTCTTTGAAATTCCGTTCCTGCTCACAGGCATGCACGGAGAGCCTGACTTTAAAATCAGGACGATGGCTCTGTATCTGTATAACATGGGATTCCAGGGCGGACTCGACTACTCGTATGCGGCGGCAATCGCCATTGCTATCTTTATAATTACGATTATTCTGGCTGTCGGAATCAACGCCCTTATAAAAGAGCGTCCGAGCAAAAAGCATAGCAAGGAGATGTAATAAAAACTTTGCCGAAAAATGCCGTCAAAGTTTTTATTCACAAGTTTGCGTTGCAAACTTCACTATCGACTGTGCGTTTTCATTTCATTGCAAACGCACGCTAAAAAGCCAGCCGCAATTTCAAAAAATCGCTCTTGGCTTTTTATGGGAGAACTGATATGAAATATACGACAGAGCTGACCTTAAAAAGAACAATACTGTATGTGCTGATGATATTTTTCGCTCTGCTGGCGATAATTCCCATCTACTTGATGCTCATAAATGCCACCAGATCGAACGCGCAGATAAATGCAGGAATTTCCCTTATTCCAGGCACAAACACGCTTCAGAACTGGAAAAACCTGACAAACCGTTCCTTTAAAATATGGCGCGGATTCGGGAACAGCGCAATCATTGCTGTTTTTTCAACAATACTGGGAGTGTACTTTTCGTCCCTGACTGCCTACGGAATTCAGGTGTACCGGTTCAGGGGAAGGAATTTTCTCTGGGGATTTATCCTCATTGTCATCATGATTCCGGGAACGCTTTCGTTTATCGGATTCTATCAGTTCATGGCGAAAATTCACCTGACAAACAGCTTTATTCCGCTCATTGTTCCCACTATTGCTTCGGCAGGAACAGTTCTGTTCTTGCGCCAGTATATGGAATCAATTCTTTCATTTGAGCTGATTGACGCAGGGCGGATTGACGGCGCGGGCGAATTCAGGATTTTCAACACAGTCATGCTTCCGATTCTGACTCCGGCGATTGCGGCGCAAAGCATCTTTTCGTTTGTCGGATCATGGAACAACTTTATGACTCCGTTTGTTCTTCTTTCCGATCAGGATAAGTATACGCTGCCGATGCTTGTGCAGTCCCTGCGCGGTGATATTTACCGCACGGAATACGGTTCCATTTATCTGGGAGTTGCGGTTTCCCTTATCCCGATTCTTATTTTCTATGCGTTTATGTCCCGGTTCATTATTTCCGGCATTACAATGGGAAGTGTCAAGGAATAGCTTGCACTGTTTGCCCGGGCAGCATTGCTGTCCGGCTGTTTTTTTTCGGAGATGCTGCCTATGAAAGTGCACAATCCTATTCTGTCTGGTTTTCACGCAGATCCTTCTATTGTGAATGCAGGCGGGGAATGTTTTATTGCCAATTCAACGTTTGAATGGTTTCCTGGCGTTGAAATCCACCGCTCAAAGGATATGAAGTCATGGATGCCTGTGCCTTCTCCTTTGTCTGACAAGCGGCTGCTTGATATGGCGGGAAACAAGGCTTCCTGCGGAATCTGGGCGCCGTGCCTTTCGTATTCAGACGGACTGTTCTGGCTTGTGTACACGAATGTGCGCAGCTGGAATTCCGGCCCGTGGAAAGATACTCCGAACTATCTTACTACGGCAGCATCAATTGAAGGCCCGTGGTCTGACCCGGTGTTTTTGAATGCTTCCGGGTTTGACGCTTCTCTGTTCCATGATGACAACGGAAAAAAATGGCTTGTAAACATGGAATGGGATTTCCGGCAGTCCGGGCCGCGCCAGTTTTCAGGAATACTTGTTCAGGAATATGATCCTGAGGCAAAGCAGCTCACAGGCAAGGCTCACAAAATTTTTGAGGGAACTGATATCGGACTTGTGGAAGGCCCGCATATCTATAAAAAAGACGGATGGTATTATCTTCTTGCGGCGGAAGGCGGAACAGGCTACGAGCATGCCATAACGTGCGCCCGCTCCCGGAATTTGTTCGGGCCGTATGAAGTGCATCCGGGAAATCCGCTTATAACTTCCTACGGATATGACTGCATGCTCAAGCGCGCAGGACACGGCTCATGGTGCAAGTCGCCGGACGGAAAAAAAGATTATCTTGTCTATCTGTGCGGACGTCCGCTGCCGGGAACAGAACGCTGTGTGCTTGGACGCGAAACAGGAATTGCCGAGCTGGAATGGAAGGACGGCTGGCCATGGGTAAAGCAGACTGACGGAACGCTTGGCAATGTTCCGCCTGACTATATAGAGCTGGAAGGCAGCGGAGAAATTGCTGCGGGGCAGGGAATGGTTCACCCTGCTGAAACATATCGATTTAAGGACACAGAATTTCTGCTTGACTTCAAGACGCTCCGCATTCCTTTTGATGAAAAGCGCTTTTCTATTTCTGAGCGGCCGGGATTCCTGCGGATTCATGGCGGGCAGTCGCCTGTCTCCTGTTTTGAGCAAGGACTTTTGGCGCGCCGTCAGACGGACTTCAGCTTTGAGGCAGAAACAAAGCTTGAGTTCGAGCCTGAAAGCTTTCAGCAGTTTGCCGGAATGGTGTACCGCTATGATGAGGAGACTCAGTATCTGTGCGCTGTGACACGCCATGAGCAGAAGGGAAAAGTCATTCAGGTTATGACTATCATGCCGGAAGGATTTGTCCGCGAAATGGAGATGCCTGTTGATGAGCATAAGCCTGTATGGATAAAGCTTTCTGTCCGCGGAAAGAACGGCTTTTTCTTCTGGTCTCAGGACGGGAAAATCTGGCGGCAGCTGCGTCCGCTCCTTGATGCGGGCAAGCTTTCCGATGAATACGGCGGGCAGGGATTTACCGGCGCGTTTGTGGGAATGTACTGCGCAGACCTGGTTTCCTACAGCCGTCATGCCGACTTTGAATACTTTTCCTATAAAAGAACAGAAGAAAACTGATTCGTGCGGCGTATATCCCGGTGCTTGCATCGGGATATGTTGATTAGTGCCGGTTTTCTGCGCGGTTCCAGCTTTTGCCGTGCATTGGGAAAGTTCAGTTGCCATTTTCCTTTTTTTCATTTATTATAAAAAACAGTTGGGAAGAGTTTTCTTTTATGGTTACAATCTACGACATTGCTTTAAAAACAGGTTTTTCTGCCCCGACAATTTCAAAGGCGCTGAACGGCACTGGCGGCCTGAGCAAAAGCACACGGAAAAAAATCCTGACGGTTGCAGAAGAACTCGGATACAGGCCGAACATGGCTGCCCGTTCTCTCACTACAAAAAAATCGTTCCTTATTGGAATTATTTTTGAAGACATTGACATGCAGCGCGGCTTTGAGCATCCGCTTTTCGGAGGAATTCTGAACAGGCTCAGGATGGAAATTGAAGTTTCCGGATATGACCTGATTTTTCTTTCGCATTTATCTATGGAAAAAAGAAATTCCTATGTGGAGCACTGCCGCTACAGGAACATTGATGTCTGCGTTGTTATAAATCCCGTGAACGCCGACAAGTCGATTATGGAGCTTGCCAGTTCCGGCATTCCGTGCGTTTCAACAAATTTTGTCATTCCTGGAATTCCGACTGTCATTACTGCGAACAAAGAGGCGGGCTACAATGCGGCATCATATTTTATCAGGAACGGGCATAAAAAGATTGCATACATTTCCGGCTCGTATACGCGGTACAATGTGGCGGCTCTCGACCGCCTTGAAGGCCTCAGGCAGGCGGAAAAAGAATTCGGCTTGCAGTATGATGAGTCATATGTGGAATACTGTCCCCAGTGGACGCGTGAGTGCGGATACAAGGCGATGAAAAGCCTGCTGGGCCGGCATAAGGACATAACGGCAGTCTTTGTTTCCAGTGACAATATGGCTGTGGGCGCGATGGAATATGCAAAGTCTGCCGGCATGAAAATTCCTGAAGATATTTCCTTTATCGGGTTTGACGATGAAATGTTCTCTGAATTCTACTCGCCGCCAATCACAACATTCAGGCAGAACAGAACTGTCATCGGAGAGCTTGCCGCGGAAATACTGATGAACAGGATTGCAGGAATTCCAGTGAGCGAATGCGTTCTGATTCCTGCCGACTTTATCATCCGCAGCTCTGTAAAAAACATGCATTCATAGCAAGCGCGCTGCGGTAAACATCTCTCAGAAGATTGCGCATTGAGCGTTTCTTTGATACAGGCATCGTGGATGCTTTCAGCTCCGCAGGAATAAAATCTTCCGCGTGAATCAATCAGAAATATAGGACAATCCGCTTGAACATAAGCTGATAACAGTGTATACAGTATGCTGTTTTATGGACAGAGAAAACTACAGGTTCACCATTGTAAAAATTGCGCTTCCGATTATGCTCAGTTCCCTGATTTCCCAGCTTCAGATGCTGATTGACAGGATTTTTCTGGGCAGGCTCGATGTTATTTTTATGAGCGCAGTGGGAAATGCAACAGTTCCCATGTGGACAACAATGTCTGCGCTTTTTTCGCTTACGACCGGCGCGACAATTCTTGCAAGCCAGGCAATCGGCGAGGGAAAAAATGAAAAGGCTGTTGACTACATGGCATCCTTATTTAAATTCAGCAATGTGATTTCCCTGGCGCTGTTTCTGTTCTGGACGTTCTGTCCGCGCCTTGTGTTTCAGGCGATGGGTGTTGCTCCGGAAGTAATCGGAGCCGCGGTTCAATATACGGTTCTGTATGCGCCGGTCTTTATTCTGACGGGAATCGGGGCAAGCGTGAATTCCCTGATGCAGATCTGCTCGTACACAAAGCCGCTTCTTGTCACAGGAGTGCTCCGTTCTGCACTGAATGTGTTTCTTGACTGGGCGCTGATTTTCGGCCGCTGCGGATTTCCTGAAATGGGAGTGCGGGGCGCAGCTCTTGCAACAACTGCCGCGGAATTTGCCGGCGGAGCTGTTCTTGCTGTAATTGTAATCCATTCCCGCCGCCTTGAATTCCGGCCGGCGCTGCATCAGATTGCAAAAGCCAAATTCTCATTCTATGCAGAGTCGGTGAAGCTCGGGCTTCCGACTGCTTCAGAAGATTTTGCGTGGAATTTCGGCAATCTGCTTCTTGTGCGGATTTTAAACGCAATCAGCTCTGTTGCTGCGGGAATTTACACGATTGTCTTCAGCATTGAAATTATTCCTGTTGTCATTTTCGGTGCGCTCGGAAACGCAACGCTCACTCTCACTGGAAAGGAGACGGGCAGAAAGGACTTTGTTCAGTTTCACAAGATTGTGCGGACAGTTGTCTTTTGGTCTGTATGCGTTTCTGCGCTGTGCCTGCTGCTGTTTATCATTTTCCCGTACAGCATTATGAGCCTTTTTACAAAGGACGCTGCAATTATCGCCTCGTCGCTCGTGTATCTGGCGATTGTCGGAGTCGATTTGTTTCCCAAGTCGCTGAACATTGTAATTGGCTCGGGAATCCGCGGATACGGAGACACAAAATGGATGCTCTTTACACAGCTGTTCGGAACGGTGTTTGTTGTTTCTGTTGCAAACCTGTTTGTGTTCGGACTTAAGCTCGGGATTGCAGGCGTTTTTGCCGCGGTTGTTTTTGATGAGACTGTGCGCTGCACCGTGAATTCCGTCAGGTTCCGCAGAATCGGGAATTCCGGCAGTTCCTCTTCCGCCCGAAACAGGCGTTGACAAGCGCAGAAAAACATTCTATTATTTATATCAGACAGCTTGAAAAAGCTGAAAAACTCTCTCCGATGTCCGAGCAATCGGACGGTAGCAGTGCCGGATTTTCTGACACTGCTCTTTTTTATATGGAAACCTTTGAAGATTTCGGTTTTTAGAGGCAGCTTAAAACGAGGCCAGATGAATATCACAATAGACAATGCTGTAAAGAATATCCTTGATTCATATCAGAAATACGGCGGAATAAATCTTGACGGAGCAAAGAAATTTCCGAACAGGCAGAATGTCATTGCCGTGCTGAAGGATTTGCAGTGCCTTGTCTTTCCAGGCTACCGGGTTGCAGAAGAAATTGACGAGCTTACTTTGAAGTTTATTACCGGGGAGCGCGTCAACCGCATTGTTTCGCTGCTTACACGGGAAATCAAGCGCGCGCTTTCATTTGTCGTTCAGAATGACAAGGTGGAGCTTTCCCACTGCTTTAACCTTGCGGAAAAAGCCGCCCTTGCGCTCATTGAAGAAATCCCGGAAATCCGCCGCAAGGTTGCTCTCGATGTTCATGCTGCAAATGCCGGGGATCCCGCCGCAAAGTCACGGGAAGAAGTCATTGTTTCGTATCCGTGCGTTGAAGCGGTTTCTGTGTACCGTATTGCGCATTTCCTGTATAAGAACGGGGTTCCCGTCATTCCCCGGATAATGAGCGAGCATGCCCACGGACTTACAGGAATCGACATAAATCCCGGCGCGTCAATCGGCGAAAGCTTTTTTATTGATCATGGAACGGGCGTTGTTATCGGCGAAAGCTGCATAATTGGCAACAATGTGAAGATTTATCAGGGCGTAACGCTCGGCGCCCTCAGTGTAAAAAAAGACTTGATGAACAAAAAAAGGCATCCTACAATAGAAGATGATGTGACAATCTATGCAAATGCGACAATTCTCGGCGGCGACACCGTTATCGGGAAAGGATGCATCATAGGAGGAAACACCTGGATAACAAAATCCGTTCCTCCAGGCACAACATTCACCCAAGGACAGAACGGCAAGTAAGTTTCCTTGAATTTTTATAAATTCAGCGTTCTCTTATTGACATATTCTTTCTATTAAGCTATATTTCCAAGACACATTATCATCTTTTTTTGGGGAAAGAACCCTAAATGCTCTT
This sequence comes from Treponema sp., assembly GCA_017935745.1. Lineage (GTDB taxonomy): Bacteria > Spirochaetota > Spirochaetia > Treponematales > Treponemataceae > Treponema_D. The sequence continues at coordinate 359,958 of JAGBGX010000009.1, forward strand.
GTAGCTCAGTCGGTAGAGCACATCGTTGGTAACGATGAGGTCAGCGGTCCGATTCCGCTCGGGAGCTATAAGCTTAAAAACAGAGGAGTGTAAGATAAAAGCCGCTAAAACAGCACGGTTTTTATCTACTCAAAGTTTGCGTTGCAAACTTTTTTATCAACTGCACATTCTCATTTCATTGCGAATGTGCTTAAAAAGTCAATTCGGAAGCTGATGCTTCCTCATTGATTTTTTATGGGAGTAAATCGTATGGCAAGCAAGAAAAAGACAGCTGTAGAAATCATTGCCTTGCAGTGCACTGAATGCAAGCGTAAGAATTATACAACATACAAGAACCGCAAGAATATCACTGGAAAGCTGGAGAAGAATAAGTATTGTCCGTTCTGCCGCAAGGAAATTCTGCACAAGGAAACAAAAGTAAAGTAATGTATGGCGTTCCCTGAGCGGAGCGCACGTATATATTTAGGTCAGTAGCTCAGCTGGTAGAGTCCCGGTCTCCAAAACCGGTTGTCGCGGGTTCAAGTCCTGCCTGGCCTGGTAATTTCAAAAGATGAGGATGAAAATGAAAAAAATTTTTCAGTTTTTTAAAGAATGTGCCGGCGAACTTAGGAAGGTGACATGGCCGACCCGCAGCGATGTTCTTTCTTCTACAAAAGTTGTCTTCATCTCTACTGTTGTTGTCGCGCTGATTCTTGGTCTTCTTGACTGGCTGTTTACCGAAGGCCTCCGCCTTGTGTTTTAAGAGTGGGATAGTTGAATGGCAAGAAGCTGGTATATCCTTCAGATTTATACAGGTTATGAACAGAAAATCCATAGAACGCTGAATTCCATGCTTCAGGAAGGCAAGCTTGACGCGAATGTTGTTTTTCAAGTGAAAGTTCCGACAGAAGAAGTTGTGGATGTTTCAAATGGAAAAAAACGCATTAAGAACAATCTGATTCTGCCCGGCTACATTATGATTGAAATGGATCTTCCGCAGATTGGATGGAAGGCGACATGCTCCCAGATACGCCGTATTCAGGGTGTGACCGGGTTTGTTGGCGTGAAGCCTTCTGAACGGCCGCGTCCTATTTCAACAGATGAAGCCAAGAATATTCTTCAGATGGCTGGAGAACTGAAAGGTGAAAAGCAGGTCCGCATAAAGCAGAATTTTGAAATCGGCGAGACAGTGAAGATTACAGAAGGGCCGTTTGCAACATTCAGCGGTGCAATTGAAGAAGTCAATACAGAAAAGAACCGTCTGCGTGTGAACGTCCAGATTTTCGGGCGGGCAACGCCAGTTGAAGTTGATATTCTTCAGGTTGAAAAAATTTAACTGCCAGGACCGGCAGATTTTTGCTGTCTGAGTCAGAAGGGCAGCACTGTTATTTGATAGAATCTGGCGTTCTTTTTGGAATGCTTTTTTCTTAGTTTGGGAGAAATGCACGTCCGTTGGACATAGGCATTTCGCTAGGGCTTGAATTTTCAGAGCCTGCACCAATGTAAGGAGATACATTATGGCCACAAAAAAGGTTACAGCTGTCATTAAACTTCAGTGCCCTGCCGGCGCTGCAACGCCAGCTCCGCCTGTTGGACCGGCTCTTGGGCCTCATGGAGTTTCTGCACCGAAATTCGTTCAGGAATTCAATGACAGGACAAAGAGCATGGAAAAGGGACTGATAATCCCTGTTGTCATCACTGTCTATCAGGACAAATCCTACACATTTATTCTCAAGACTCCTCCTGCCGCTGTTCTTATCAAGAAAGCTGCCGGAATTCAGAAAGGCTCAGGAAATCCGCTCCGCAATAAAGTGGGCACGCTTTCCAGAAAGTCTCTTGAGGAAATTGCAAAGCAGAAGCTTCCTGATCTTAACGCTAATGACGTTGAGGCGGCGAAGAAAATCATTGCCGGTACTGCACGCAGTATGGGCATAGAAGTGGAGGCTGAATAATGAAGCACGGAAAAAAGTACCGCGAATCATTGAAGAAATACGATCCGGCGAAGAAGTACGGAATTTCCGAAGCTTGCCAGCTTGTAAAGGAGCTTCACTATGTCAATTTTGATGAGACAGTGGAGCTTTCTGTTTCCCTTAAGCTTGAAAAGAACCAGACTGTGCGCGATACGCTTGTGTTTCCTCACCAGTTTACGGCGGAAAAGCGTGTCCTTGTTTTCTGTAAGGATGAGCGTGTAAAGGAAGCGCTTGATGCAGGTGCAACATACGCGGGCACAGAGTACATTGAAAAGGTGAAGGGCGGCTGGCTTGATTTTGATGTTGCTGTTGCTACGCCTGACATGATGAAAGATGTTGGACGTCTCGGAATGGTTTTGGGACGCAAGGGGCTTATGCCGAACCCGAAAACAGGAACAGTCACACCGAACATTGCGGATGCTGTTGCAGAGCTTAAAAAGGGCCGCACAGAATTCCGTGCTGACAAGACTGGTGTCATTCATATTCCTGTAGGAAAGGTTTCAATGGATGCAAAGGATACTGCTGAAAACGTGAATGTGTTCCTTGCAGAGCTTGAGCGCAAAAAGCCGGCTGATGCAAAGTCTGGATTTGTCCGCTCTGTTTCGCTCAGTTCTTCTATGGGGCCTGGCGTTTGGGTTGACTTTAAGGAGGCGGAATAATGGCGATTCTGGCGAAAAAAATTCAGCCTAGTAAAACACAGGCTATTGAAGAAGCAAAAAAAGTCCTGAGTGAGTATAAAGACTTTATTTTTGTTGAGTACCGCGGACTGACTGTTGAGCAGATTACAAAGCTTCGTCATTCTCTCCGTGAAAAAAATACGCAGTTCAAGGTGTTCAAGAACAACTTTGCGCGGATTGCTTTTGACGAGATGAAGAACGGCTCTGTTTCGCAGTATCTTTCCGGGCCGACGGCGATTGCCATGATTAAGGAAGATGCAAACGAATCTGCAAAAGTTCTGTTCGACTTTGTGAAGGATGCACCTTCCCTCGTTGTAAAAGGCGCGTGGGTGGAAAATGAGCTGTATGATGCTGAAAAAATCGAAGCATTTGCAAAGCTCCCTGGAAAGAAGCAGCTTATCGCGATGATTATGTCTGCAATCAATGGGCCTGCAAGAAAACTTGCCGGAACATTGCAAGCATATGTTGAAAAACTGGAAAAAGAAGGTCCGGCGGCCGCAGCTCCCAAGGCGGAAGAAGCGGCTCCTGCTCCTGCGGCAGAGGCTCCAGCAGCCGAAGCGGCTCCTGCTCCAGCAGCCGAGTAATATCGGCAGGCCGCATGGCCTAGAGAGGATCTTTTTTCACTGCGGTCAGGCTTCATAGCTGTCGACTGTCCGCAGGCAAACCGAATGCAGAGTTACGGAACAGTTTGTTTTTATCTGCACGGATTTTAACTAATCATAATTGATTATGGAGAAGACAATATGGCAGCTCTTACAAATGATGAAATTCTTGAGGCAATTGCAAACATGACAGTTCAGCAGGCAGCTGATCTTGTAAAGGCAATGGAAGAAAAATTTGGCGTTTCCGCAGCTGCGCCAGTTGCAGTAGCAGCAGGCCCGGCAGCCGCAGCAGAAGAAGAGCAGACAGAATTTACTGTTACTCTTGAGTCTATCGATCCTGCAAAGAAGATGGACGTTATCAAGGCAGTCAAGGCTGCGACAGGACTTGGACTTAAGGAAGCGATGGCAATTGTCACTGGCGCTCCTCAGGTTGTCAAGGAAGGCGTGTCTAAGGCTGATGCTGACAAGCTTATTGCTGACATTACTGCTGCCGGCGGAAAAGTAAGCAAGAAATAACTGGCACTGGGTTAGTCTTTGACAGTGCGGAAAAAAGCCCTGCGCTTTTGGAAGCACTATAGTGCAGCGGCAGTTCTGCCTCAGTTTGCAGAGCTGCTAGACTTCAGCTTCAGGGAAATATGTTCCTTGAGGCTTTTGTCGTCAATAAAAAAAGTGCAGAGTTTTATCTGCTGGAACAGCAGTTTCCGATAGGGCGCAGGTTCTCGTGCTGAGCAAAGTCTTTGCTTGTAGCGGTTTCTGTGCACCAGTCCGCATCCAAAGAGGTATGCAATGTTCGCTAAGAGCAAGAAAATTGTCCGCCAGTACATAGGGAAGGATATCCAGGACTTTATGGAGCTTCCTAACCTCATTGACATTCAGCTTTCTTCCTATGAAGAATTTATTCAGAAAGACAGACTGGAAAAAGGCGAGCCCTTGCTGAATCAGGGCCTTCAGGAAGTTTTTACTTCAACATTTCCAATTGAAAGTCCTGCCGCAGATATGTCGCTTGAATATGAATTTTACGAGCTTGACTATGACAGCATAAAGTTCAACGAGCAGGAATGCAAAAAGAAAGGAGCAACGTATGCTGTTCCTTTGAAAGCCAGAATAAACCTGAACTTTAAGGAAACAGGAGCAATCCTTCAGAAAGATATTTACATGGGTGATGTTCCGCTTATGACAGACCGCGGGACATTTATCATCAACGGCGCAGAACGTGTCGTTGTCAGCCAGATTCACCGTTCTCCGGGAGTTATTTTTCAGCGCGACAAGGGAATTTTGTCAAGCAGAATTATTCCGTACCGCGGTTCATGGCTTGAATTTGAAATCGATCAGAAAAAAGAGCTTATATATGCAAAAATCGACCGCAAGAAGAAAATTCTCGGCACGATTTTTTTGCGTGCGTTCGGATATGCAACGCGCGAAGAAATTATCAGCTGTTTTTATGTTACAGAGACAGTGAAAATTCCGTCTGATGCAGAGAAGCGCGAAGAGCTTTCCGGCAGAGTGCTTGCCAAACCTGTCCTTGTAAAGGATGAGGATTCTGGAGAAGAAAAAAAGCTGTTCCGTGCGGGCGACAAGCTGCATCCGCATGACATAGATGACCTTGTTGCAAACGGAATCAAGGAAATTGAAGTCATCACGTTCAATGCAAAAAAGCGTCCTGATGACAAGGAGGAAAAAAATCCTTCGCTTGACAGTGAAATGATTATCAACTGCTTTGAGCGCGAGGAAATTCTTTTCTCTAAGGACGGCTCTGCAAATGCTGATGAGCCGACAAAGGAAGAGTGCCTTTCAAAAGTGTACGCTGTTCTTATGCCGGGCGAGCCGATTACTGTTGAAGCCGCAGAGCGCGACTTGACAACCATGTTCTTCAGCCTGCGCCGCTATGACCTTGGTCGTGTGGGACGCTACAAGCTGAACAAGAAATTCGACTATAAGAATCCTGCCGAAGACATGACGCTTACAAAGGATGATATCATCCAGACGATGAAGCACCTTATAGAAGTGTATATCGGGGACGAGCCGCTTGATGACATTGACCACCTGGGACGCCGCCGTGTCAGATCTGTGGGGGAGCTTCTGACAAACCAGTTTAAGACTGCGTTTGCCCGCATGGAGCGCATTGCAAAGGACCGCATGAACCTTAAGGAAACCGAAACCCTTAAGCCGCAGGACTTGATTTCAATCAAGCCGATTATTTCTTCAATCCGCGAATTCTTCGGCTCAAGCCAGCTTTCCCAGTTTATGGATCAGGTGAATCCGCTTGCAGAACTGACGCATAAGCGCCGTCTGAACGCGCTCGGACCTGGAGGACTTTCCCGTGACAGAGCCGGATTTGAAGTCCGCGATGTTCATTACACGCATTACGGCAGAATGTGCCCGATTGAAACTCCTGAAGGCCCGAACATCGGACTTATTGTTTCGCTTGCCATATTTACACGGGTGAATGAATACGGATTCCTTGAAGAGCCGTACCGCAAGGTTGTGAACGGAAAAGCCACAGCAGAAGTTGACTATCTTGATCCGATGGATGAAGACAAGTATTACATCGGGCAGGTCACGGAAGGAATAAAGGCAGACGGATCTTTCCCGACTGACTTGGTTTCGTGCCGTCATCGCGGTGACTATACAAGTCGTTCCCCGAAAGATATTCAGTATATGGATGTTTCGCCGCGTCAGGTTATTTCTGTTTCTGCGTCCTTGGTTCCGTTCCTTGAGCATGATGACGCGAACCGTGCCTTGATGGGCTGCAATATGCAGCGTCAGGCAGTTCCGCTTTTGTTTGCCGAGCCTCCGTATGTTGGCACGGGAATGGAGCAGAAGGCTGCGTATGATTCCGGTGTTCTGATAAAGGCGTGCCGTGCGGGAACTGTAAAATGGGTTGAAAGCGATCTGGTGAAAATCAAGCCGGACGGAGTGAAAGGAGATGTTCTTGATGAATATCCGCTTCTGAAATATCAGAAGACAAACAGCGACACATGCAATCACCAGCGTCCTGTTGTGCAGGTGGGCGAGCATGTTGAAGCAGGCGGAGTCATTGCAGACGGGCCGGCGACTTTTAACGGCGAGCTTGCCCTCGGACGCAATATTCTTGTCGGATTTGTTCCGTGGAATGGATATAACTACGAAGATGCTGTTCTTATCAGTCAGCGTGTCGTAAAAGAGGATATGTACACTTCAATTCATATCCATGAATTCCAGACAGAAATCCGCGAGACAAAGCTCGGGCCGGAGCGCATTACCCGCGACATTCCGAACACTTCAGAAAAAATTCTTGACAATCTTGATTCTGAAGGAATTGTCCGTGTGGGAGCAAAAGTCCGTTCAGGCGACATTCTTGTCGGAAAAGTCACTCCAAAAAGCGAGACGGAGACAACGCCTGAATTCAAGCTTTTGAATTCCATTTTCGGTGAAAAAGCGAAGGAAGTGCGGGATTCTTCACTCAAGCTGCCGCACGGAGTTCAGGGAGTTGTCATCGATATTCAGCGGCTGAAAAGAAGCGAAGGTGACGAGCTTCAGCCTGGCGTTGATGAGCAGGTGAAAGTCATCATTGCAGACAAAAGGAAGCTTGTTGTCGGTGACAAAATGGCCGGCCGCCACGGAAACAAGGGCGTTGTAGCCCGGATTCTTCCTGTGGAAGATATGCCGTACCTTGAGGATGGAACTCCGCTTGATGTCTGCCTGAACCCGCTTGGCGTTCCGTCCCGTATGAATATCGGGCAGATTATGGAGTCAGAGCTTGGCCGGGCTGGACTTGTATTGAATGAATGGTATAATTCTCCGGCTTTCCAGACGCCGTCTCAGGAGCAGATTGCAGAAAAGCTTGTGCAGGCAGGACTTTCTCCTGACTGCAAGCAGATTGTCCGTGACGGATTTACCGGCGAGCCGTTCCTTAATCCGATTTTTGTCGGCGTCATTTACTTTATGAAGTTGCATCACTTGGTTGACGACAAGATGCATGCGCGCTCAACCGGCCCGTATTCCCTTGTCACGCAGCAGCCGCTTGGCGGAAAGGCTCAGTTCGGCGGACAGCGTCTTGGAGAAATGGAAGTCTGGGCGCTTGAGGCTTACGGCGCAGCCAACACGCTGCAGGAAATGATGACAATCAAGTCTGACGACATGAACGGCCGTTCAAAAGTATATGAATCGATTGTAAAAGGCGAGCCTACAGCACCGATTGGTGTTCCTGAGTCATTCAATGTTCTTGTTCAGGAACTTCGCGGACTGGCTTTGGATTTTACAATTTATGATGACAAGGGCAAGCAAATTGCTCTCACTGAGCGCGATCAGGAACTTATAGACAAAGTTGGCGCCGGTTTTGACAAGGAGAATGAAAATGCGTGATATTCAGGATTTTACAAGCCTTAAGATCAAGCTTGCTTCACCGGAAAATATCCGTTCATGGTCTTATGGCGAAGTGAAGAAGCCGGAGACAATCAATTACCGCACGCTCCGCCCGGAGAGGGACGGCCTGTTCTGCGAGCGCATTTTCGGCACGACAAAAGAATGGGAATGCTATTGCGGAAAGTTCAAGTCAATCCGCTACAAAGGAGTTGTCTGCGACCGCTGCGGTGTTGAAGTCACTCATTTCAAAGTCCGCCGCGAGCGCACAGGTCATATTGACTTGGCAGCTCCAGTAAGCCATATCTGGTACTATCATTCTGTTCCGAGCCGCATGGGGCTTCTCCTTGATCTTCAGGTTGCTTCCCTGCGCTCAATTTTGTACTATGAAAAGTATATTGTCATTGAGCCGGGCGACACAGATTTAAAGAAAAATCAGCTTCTGACTGAAGATGAATATCTTGAGGCTCAGGAACGCTACGGCGGCGCATTTACTGCCGGAATGGGAGCCGAGGCAATAAAAACGCTTCTTGAAAACATTGACCTTGATGCGCTTGCATCCGAGCTTCGTGCAAAGATGATTGAAAAGGGCTCCAAGAGCGACAAGCGTCTTTTAAAGCGGATTGAAATCGTTGAGAATTTCCGCACGTCCGAAAACAAGGCATCATGGATGATTCTGGATGTGATTCCTGTGATTCCGCCGGATTTGCGTCCGATGGTGCAGCTTGACGGCGGCCGTTTTGCGACTTCTGACTTGAATGATTTGTACCGCCGTGTCATCAACCGCAACAACCGCCTCAAGAAGCTTCAGTCGCTTTCTGCGCCGGACATCATTATCCGCAATGAAAAGCGCATGCTTCAGGAAGCTGTTGATTCTCTGTTTGACAATTCAAAGCGCAAGCAGCGGGTTCTTAAGGGAGCTGCAAACCGTCCGCTCAAGTCAATCAGTGACATGCTGAAGGGAAAGCAGGGACGCTTCCGTCAGAATCTGCTTGGAAAGCGTGTTGACTATTCAGGCCGTTCCGTTATTGTTGTCGGGCCGGAACTGAAGCTGTGGCAGTGCGGACTTCCCGAAAAAATGGCCTTGGAACTGTTCAAGCCGTTTATCATGAAAAAGCTTGTTGACAAGGGTGTTGTCTTCAATATCAAGAAAGCCCGCTCCCTCGTGGAAAGCGAGTCTGCGGAAGTGTTTGCGATTCTTGACGAGGTTGTCCGTGAGCATCCTGTCATGTTGAACCGCGCTCCAACGCTTCACCGCCTTGGAATTCAGGCGTTTGAGCCTGTCCTTGTGCCGGGAAAAGCGCTCAAGCTTCATCCGCTTGCCTGCAAGGCGTTCAATGCGGATTTTGACGGTGACCAGATGGCAATCCACGTTCCGCTGACGCAGGCGGCGCAGATGGAATGCTGGACGCTCATGCTTTCCGCGCGGAACCTGCTTGATCCGGCGAACGGCAATACGATTGTTGCGCCGTCTCAGGACATGGTTCTCGGAATTTACTACATGACTTCCATCAAGCCGGATGCAAAGGGAACTGGAAAATTTTTCTCCAGCCCGGATGAAGTCCGTCTTGCAGCTTCAAGCGGCGCAATCGAATGGCAGGCGGAAATCAAGGTTCACAAGAGCATTCTGAACAAATGCGTAAGCGGCGATCCTGATCCTGACGGAAAGTACATCCTCACTTCCGCAGGCCGCATGGCGTTCAATGAATCTATGCCGGAGGAAGTTGATTTCTATAATGAGCAGCTCGGCGACAAGAAGCTCAAGAAGATGATTGAAAGCGTCTATCACAATGAGCAGACAAGCGACAAGCGCATAAAGGCTCTCATCGAAGAAAAATATCCGTTCACAGTGTTTAATGCGGAAACGCTCGACAAAGTTATGGATGATGCTTCTCTTAAAAAGCAAATTGATAAAATCTATAACAGGGAAGAGCCTCTTGAAAACTATAAGCTCAGAAAGATTGTTGCGGGCCTGTATTCCATTGACCGCGGCTGGCTTACAATCCAGATGCTCGATGCAATAAAATCGTGCGGATACAAGAATGCAACGTTCTACGGGGCAACGCTTTCCATGGATGATATTCTTGTTCCGGAAGAAAAGGAAGCGATGGTTGCGGAAGCGAACAAGGAAGTTGAAAAGATTGTCGGGCAGTGGAACAGCGGCGCTATTACTGCTGATGAGCGCTATAACAAGTCTGTCACTGTCTGGGAAAACACAAATGAAAAGCTTACCAACCTGATGATGGACAATCTCGCAAAGCACAAGAACGGATTTAATACTATCTATATGATGGCTGTTTCTGGTGCGCGCGGTTCCAAAAAGCAGATTTCGCAGCTGGCAGCAATGCGCGGACTTATGCAGAAGCCGAACGGAGATATTATTGAGCTTCCGATCCGCGCAAACTTCAAGGAAGGCCTTTCCGTCATTGAATTCTTTATTTCCACGAACGGAGCCAGAAAAGGTCTGTCTGATACAGCTTTGAAGACTGCTGATGCCGGTTACATGACGCGCCGCCTTGTTGATGTTGCCCAGGATGTTGTTGTAAATGAAGACGACTGCGGAACAATCAACGGAATTGACTACACCGCCATCAAGGATGGAGATACAGTCACAGTTCCGCTCGCAAAGCGCATTTCAGGGCATTATACAATTGAGCGTGTGATTGATCCTGTTTCAGGCGAAGTTCTCTGCGATGTCAATCAGTATATTGATGAAAGTCTTGCAGAAAAAATTGACAAGGCAGGCGTGGAAAAAGTGAAGCTCCGCACGGTCCTTACCTGCGAAAGCAAGCATGGCATCTGCGTAAAATGCTACGGAAAGGATCTTGCCCGCAACAAGATTGTTGAAATCGGCGAGGCAGTGGGAACAATTGCAGCCCAGTCAATCGGCCAGCCGGGAACTCAGCTTACGCTCCGTACATTCCACACTGGAGGTGCAGCGGAAGGCGGCCAGAAAGACAATCACATCGCCATGAAATACGATGTGTACATTGAAAGCCTTGCCGGAACTCATGTTGCCGCAAAAAACGGCGACTGGCTTTTTACCCGCCGCGGTTCAATGATTGTCTCAAAGCTGTTCAAGGTTTATCAGATTGAATCTGGTGATGAGGTTCTCGTTTCAGACGGAGCCCGTGTCCGCAAGGATAATCCTGTTCTCCGGCGCGGCGGGCAGGAAATTCCTGCTGCTGAATCAGGACGCATTATCATCAGGGACTCTGTAATGTATCTTACAAGCAACGGGCAGAAAGTTGAAGTTTCAAACGGCTCAACAATTTATGCAAAGTATACGCAGGCATCCTGCATTGCAAAAGCGGGCGAGCCTGTCGGAGAATTTGATCCGTATAGCGAGCCTATTATTGCGGAAGTTTCCGGGTACGTTCATTATGAAGACATTATCGATGGAGTTACACTTGAAACAAAGGCAGACATTCAGACTGGAGCCGTAGAACGCCGCATTTCAGACCTTCACCTTGACGTTAAGCAGCCGCGCATTATCATTACTGACGAAGACGGAAATGAGCTTGGAAGCTACCACATGCCTGTCGGTGCAATTCTTAGCAACGACATAAAGGACAAGGGCAAGGTCGAAGCCGGAATGACGCTCGCAAAAATGGCAAAGGATGCCGCAAAAGCGAACGACATCACGCTTGGTCTTCCCCGCGTTTCTGAGCTGTTTGAAGCCCGCAAGCCGAAGAATCCGGCTGTCATTGCACAGATTGCCGGAACGGTGAAATTCGGAAAGATTGTGAAAGGCAAGCGGACTGTCATTGTGGAAGATGAGTACGGAAAGGAATTCAGCCATTTTGTCCCGATGGTAAAGCGCCTTCTTGTCCGTGACGGAGACAAGATTGAAGCAGGTGAAAAGCTCTGTGACGGCTCGGTTGATGCTCATGATGTTCTTTCAGTTCTTGGCGAGGACAGGCTTCAGAATTTCCTTATGGATGAAATTCAGTCTGTATACCGCGCTCAGGGTGTAGACATCAATGACAAGCATATCGGAACAATCATCCGCCAGATGCTCAAGAAAGTTGAAATTATCAGCGTAGGCGACACAAAATTCATTTTCGGGCAGCAGGTTGACAAGTATTCGTTCCGTGAAGAGAATGAGCGCGTCATTGCGGAAGGCGGACAGCCGGCTATTGCGCGCCCGATGTTCCAGGGAATTACAAAGGCTGCCCTTGCGGCTGATTCGTTTATTTCAGCCTGTTCGTTCCAGGAGACAACGCGTGTTCTGACGAATGCAGCGATTGCCGGCTCTGTGGACAGTCTGCACGGGCTTAAGGAAAACATTATTATCGGACACAGGATTCCGGCAGGAACTGGAATCCGCCAGTATAACAATGTCAAGCTTTTCGATGACTCGAGCGCCGATCTTGATGCAAAGATGAAGGAAATTCTTGAGCAGCGGATGCTTGAAATGAAAGAAGCGGAGGAAGCGCTTGCTGCTCCTGTTGCCGATATTTCAGGCGATGAGGATTAAGGTGAAACAGCTGGAAATATAAATTTTCAGCTGTTTTCCTTATATTTTACTTGACGCAGTTGCAGTGAATTCTGTAAACTGAAGTACCTGTTTTTGTTATTTTGTCCGAGGTGCTGCTCGGCGATAAATTATAGAGGAGAATTAGGCGATGCCTACAATAAACCAATTAATTCGTAAAGGACGTCAGTCTTCTGCAAAAAGGACAAAGGCCCCCGCACTTCAGTCCTGTCCGCAGAAACGCGGTGTCTGTACCCGTGTAATGACAATGACTCCTAAAAAGCCGAACTCAGCTCTCCGCAAGATTGCCCGTGTTCGCTTAAGCAATGGAATCGAAGTGACTGCATATATTCCCGGTATCGGACATAACTTGCAGGAACACTCAGTTGTGCTTGTTCGCGGAGGCCGTGTAAAGGATCTTCCTGGTGTGCGTTACCATATTATCCGCGGAACAAAAGATACCCTTGGTGTTGACGGACGCAAACGTGCCCGTTCCAAGTACGGTGCTAAAAAGCCAAAGGCATAATAAAGGAGCATACCTATGGGAAGACATAAGAAGTCAGTAAACCGTCCGGTTACGCCAGATGAAAAATATAATAGTGTTGTCATCTCCAAATTTGTAACACGCATGATGCTGGATGGAAAAAAGTCAATCTGCCAGAGGATTGTCTACGAAGCGCTGGACAAGCTTAAGGCAAAGACAGACAAGGAGCCTCTTGAAGTTTTCTTGAAAGCTCTTGAAAATGTAAAGCCGATGGTGGAAGTAAAGAGCCGCCGTGTCGGAGGCGCGACATATCAGGTTCCTATTGAAATCCGTGATGCCCGCCGCGAGGCTTTGGGGATGAGATGGATGATTGCCGCAGCCCGTTCCCGCAATGGACACGGCATGGCAGAGACGCTTGCAGCTGAAATTTTTGATGCGTTCAATAATACCGGCTCTGCGTACAAGAAGAAGGAAGACACGCATAAAATGGCGGAAGCCAACAAGGCTTTTGCTCATTACCGCTGGTAGTGCGCCTTTCTTTTTTAGGAGCCGCTTCTGAGAAACTGCAGAGCGGCTCTTTATTTTTTTAAAGGAAAAAAAGAATTTCCTCTTGATTTTTTTTTTGTAAAAGTCTATAAATATAGAACATTTATGCCTCAAAAGGGCGTATTCTGCTTTTTGCAGACAGGTTGTTTGATATGTCAGACGGGCAGCAAAAGCTGTCTGGTGGAAGCCGTAAAACATCTGCATTTTTCAGGTGAAGGGTTCCGCGTCCTGAATGTATGGAGTCTGCCGTCGGCAGGTTCCGGCTGTCGGTATGTTCAGGATTTCTGGCAGAGGCTGAATAGTTTCAGCCGTATTAAGGCGCTTGAATTCCAGACCAATCGTCAGGCTATAGATGATGCTAGGTGGAAAAGGCCGGCCGCTTCGAACAGATGAGGCGGTATGCTTTATGCAGTCCGTTCACTTATAAAATCATCTTAACTAATTTGGTCAAGTGTGTATGCGAAAGTATTGTCAGCCTTTTAGGGGCAATATTTTCTGGCTTAAAGTGCAGCACATAAAATACAACATAATGCCGCAGAAGAAACACTGCATGGCAAGGAGAAGATCATGGCAAAGGAAGAGTTCAACAGAACTAAACCTCACATGAACGTTGGTACTATCGGTCACGTTGACCATGGTAAGACTACACTTTCAGCAGCAATCACCGCTTATTGTGCAAAGAAATATGGTGATAAGCTCTTGAAGTATGATGAAATTGATAATGCTCCGGAGGAGAAAGCCCGCGGTATCACAATCAATTCACGTCACTTGGAATATCAGTCAGACAAGCGTCACTATGCTCATATTGACTGCCCGGGACACGCTGACTATATCAAGAACATGATTACTGGTGCTGCCCAGATGGATGGAGCTATTCTTGTTGTTTCTGCTCCGGATTCTGTTATGCCGCAGACAAAGGAGCACCTGCTTCTTGCCCGTCAGGTAGGCGTTCCGAAGATTATCGTGTTCCTTAACAAGGTTGACCTTGTTGATGACCCGGATCTTCTGATGCTTGTTGTTGACGAAGTGAAGGAAACGCTCAAAGGATACGGATTCTCAGAAGACACACCGATTATTGAAGGCTCTGCTTTCAAGGCTCTGAATGAATCAGACAATCCTGAGAACACAAAGTGCATTGAAGAGCTTCTTACTGCTATGGACACATGGTTCGATGATCCTGTCCGCGATGAGCAGAAGCCGTTCCTTATGCCGATTGAAGACATCTTCACAATCACTGGACGCGGAACTGTTGTTACAGGACGTATTGAGCGCGGTGTTATCCACATGGGCGATGCTGTTGAAATCGTCGGTATCCGTCCGACACAGTCTTCAACTGTAACTGGAATTGAAATGTTCAATAAGACGCTCAATGAAGGTATGGCTGGTGACAATGCCGGTATTCTTCTCCGTGGTGTTGAAAAGAAGGATGTTATCCGCGGACAGGTTCTTGCTGCTCCGGGAAGCATCAAGCCGCATACAAAGTTCGAGGCTCAGATTTATGTCCTTTCAAAGGAAGAAGGCGGACGCCACAGCCCGTTCTTCACAGGTTACCGCCCTCAGTTCTATTTCAGAACGACAGATATCACTGGTTCTGTAGAGCTTGAGCCCGGAACAGACATGGTTAAGCCAGGCGACAATGTAAAGATTATCGGCGAGCTTATTCATCCGATTGCTATGGACGAAGGCCTTAAGCTTGCTATCCGTGAAGGCGGCCGTACAATCGCTTCTGGACAGGTAACAAAGATTATCGAATAGAGTTATTGAAGGGCAGAAAGATTTTCTTTCTGCCCGATTGGAGAAAATCATGGCAAATGGCAAGATTCGTGTAAGACTCCGTGCTTTTGACGTAGCTCTTATCGATCAGAGTGCAAAAGACATTGTGCAGCAGGTTCAGAAAGCTGGAGCAAAGGTTTCAGGGCCGATTCCGCTTCCTACGAGAATCAATAAAATTACTGTTCTCCGTTCGCCTTTTGTAAACAAAAAGTCGCGGGAACAGTTTGAAATGAGAACACACAAGCGGCTCATCGATATTTTTGAGCCAAGCTCGGAAGTGATGGACTCGCTTATGAAGCTTGAGCTTCCGGCCGGTGTTGATGTGGAAATTAAGCAGTAGGCTGAAACAGCTGCTGTAAAATAAACGGTAACGGTCCCCTGGATCGGGGATGGCGACCAGAATGAGGAGATTCAGATGAAAGGTCTGATAGCAAAAAAAGTGGGAATGACACAGGTTTTCGACGAAAGCGGAAATCTGACACCAGTGACCGTGATCCACGTTGAACCAAACACAGTCATTGCCACAAAGACGCAGGAAAAATGCGGCTACGATGCTGTTCTGCTTGGACTTGAGGATTTAAAGCCTCACAAGGTTACAAAGCCGTATGCGCATCAGTTTCCTGAAAACATTACGCCGAAGCGTCATCTTAAGGAATTCCGTGATTTTGGCGGAGAAGTGAAGGTTGGCGATCAGATTGGCGTAGAGCTGTTTGACAAAGTCCGCTTTATTGATGTGACTGCGACTTCAAAGGGCAAAGGTTTTCAGGGCGTTATGAAGAGATGGGGCTTCCATGGCGGACGCGCAACCCATGGCTCTAAATTTCACCGTGAAGCCGGCGGCACTGGATGCTGTACAACTCCAGGGCACTGTCTGAAAGGCGTAAAAATGCCTGGCCACATGGGCTTTGAGCGTGTTACAGTGCAGAATCTCAAGGTTGTGAAAGTTGACCCTGAGCTCAAGGTTTTGATGGTTCGCGGTGCGGTTCCTGGAGTAAAGAACTGCACTCTTATCGTTAAGGCTGCGGTTAAGAAATAAGGTCGAGGAATAGTATGGAAAAGAAAGTCTATTCAATCGATGGCAAGGAACTCAGAACTATCAATCTTGATGATAAAATTTTCGGACTTCCAATTAACGAAAGTGTTATCTATTATGCCATCACAAACGAATTAGCAAACAAGCGTGTTGGAACAGCATGCACAAAAACCCGCGCAGAAGTTCATGGCAGCAATGCTAAGCCTTACAAGCAGAAGGGAACTGGCAACGCCCGCCGCGGTGACAAAAAGTCTCCGATTAATGTCGGCGGCGGAACAATTTTCGGACCGAAGCCGCGCGATTACAGCTATGCGATTCCAAAGAAAGAAAAGCGTCTTGCAATGAAAACAATACTGAGTCTTCAGGCTCAGAACGACAGGCTTACTGTTGTTGAAGATTTTTCAATTGAAAGCGGAAAGACAAAGGATTTGGTGAAAATTCTTCGGAATTTTATAAAGGATGAGCGCACTGTGATTCTTCTTAAGGATGATGACCCAAAAATCAAGCAGGCAGGAAGAAATCTTCCGAACGTTCATTTCCTTTCATACAACCGTCTCCGCGCTCATGATCTTTTCTACGGAAGAAAGATTATCATGCTTGAAACGGCTGCAAAAAATCTTTCCGAATTCTATGCTGAAAAAAAGGAGGCTAAATAATGACATTCGAATCATTTGAAGATGTTCTTATTAAACCTGTCCTTTCTGAAAAGGCAACGGCTCTCCGTGAGCAGAACAAGTATACATTTATTGTTGCGTCGTCTGCTACAAAATTTCAGATAAAGGAAGCTGTACGCAAGCTTTTTAATGTGAAGGTTGCGGACTGTACGACAATGAATGTGCAGGGAAAAATGAAGAGGCTTCGCGGCAGACCGGGAAGAACAGCCAGTTACAAGAAAGCAATTGTAAAGCTTGAACCTGGCGAATCAATCAAGGTGTTTGAAGGCGCTTAAGCTTTCAATCAGTATGTAAGGGGAATTATATGGCTCTTAAAATATATAAGCCTTATTCAAAAGGTACACGCGGCCGGGTTGATCTGGTGCGTGAAGAATTGACAGCCGACAAACCCGAAAAAAGCCTGACCCACGGACGCAAGTCAAAGGCGGGACGTGGAGCAGGAGGACGTATTTCAGTGCGTCATCAGGGTGGCGGCCACAAAAGAAAGTATCGTGAAATCGACTTTAAGCGTGACAAGCATGGTATTCCAGGCACGGTGAAGACAATTGAGTACGATCCGTTCCGCAGTGCGAATATTGCTCTGATTGCGTATGCTGACGGTGAAAAGCGTTATATTATTGCTCCCAAAGGGCTGACAGTTGGACAGAAGATTATGTCTGGTGAGAATGCAGCTCCTACAGTGGCGAATGCGCTTCCACTCGATGTGATTCCTGTCGGTTTTACAGTGCATAATATCGAGCTGACACTCGGACGCGGAGGGCAGCTTGTACGTTCTGCTGGAACAGGAGCCTTGGTTGCTGCAAAAGAAGGCAACTATGTGACAATCAAGCTGCCTTCTGGCGAGCTTCGCCGTATCCACAGAAAGTGCTATGCGACAATCGGTGTCGTTGGAAACGAAGACCGCATGAATACAAAGCTTGGAAAAGCAGGCCGCAACAGATGGCGCGGAATCCGTCCGACTGTCCGCGGTATGGCTATGAACCCTGTTGATCATCCGCTTGGTGGTGGTGAAGGAGCAGGAAAAGGCCATCAGCCTGTAACTCCATGGGGACAGCCGTGCCGTGGTTACAAGACCCGCAACAAAAGAAAGCCGTCCAGTCGTTTTATTATCAGCCGCCGCAAAAAGTAGGGTAGGAGCCAGTCGTGTCAAGATCAGTTAAAAAGGGGCCTTTTGTAGACAGATCGCTTTACAAGAAGGTTTCAGAAATGAACAAGTCATCAGCAGCTGACAAGAAGATAATAAAAACGTATTCCCGCTGCTCAACAATCATCCCTGAAATGGTTGGAAACACTATTTCAGTGCATAACGGTAAGTCATGGATTCCTGTGTATATTACAGAAAACTTGGTGGGTCACAAGCTCGGCGAGTTTGCTGCAACACGCACATTCAAGGGGCATGGCGGTTCAGACAAATCAGCTGGTAAAAAATAGGAGTGGATATTATGGCTGAAAAGAAAGGTTATGTAGCCACAACTAAGTTTCTCATTGCATCTCCTACGAAGGTTCGTCCGGTGGCAAATGTCATAAAGACAAAATCTTGTTCTGAGGCTATGGCTATTCTTGAAGTGATGCCGCAGAAAGGAGCACGGCTTATCAGCGGAACATTGAAGTCTGCCGTTGCCAATGCTCTTAACAGGAATAAGCAGCTTGACGAAGATATGCTTTACATTAAGGAAATTCGCATTGACGAAGGTCCGAGACTGAAGAGAGTATGGTTCCGCGGCCGTGGCCGTGCTGATCAGCTCTTGAAGCGTATGTGTCATATCACTGTTATAGTTGACGAAAAGGCGGGAAAATAAAGTGGGTCAGAAAGTTAATCCTATCGGTTTACGCCTTGGTGTAAACAAAACATGGCAGTCTCGTTGGTATGCAGATTCTCGTGAATATGCAGATCTTTTTCTGGAAGATATGAAAATCCGCAAGCTGGTTGGAAGTCTTCCTGAATGCAAAAATGCAGACATCGCCGAAATTGAAATTGTCCGTCATCCGCAGCGTGTCACTATTGTTATTCATACTGCGCGCCCGGGTGTGATTATTGGTGTGAAAGGCGCCACTATTGAAAAAATAAGCGCTGATATTCAGAAGCAGCTGACAAAAAAGGTTCAGATTAAAATCAGGGAAATTAAGCGCCCTGAAATCAATGCTTCTCTTATCGCACAGAATGTCGGACGTCAGCTTGCCGGCCGCGGTTCTTTCCGCAAGGCTTTGAAGCAGTCCGCTTCAAATGCTATGAAGGGCGGAGCGCAGGGTGTGAAAATCCGTATTTCCGGGCGTCTTGGCGGTGCAGATATGGCCCGTTCAGAAGAGCTGAAGGAAGGACGCGTTCCTCTGCATACGCTCCGTGCTGACATTGATTACGGTACATATGAAGCGCTCACCACGTATGGCAAGATCGGCATCAAGGTCTGGGTTTATAATGGAATGAACTACGGACAT
Organism: Treponema sp.; assembly: GCA_017935745.1. Taxonomy (GTDB): domain Bacteria; phylum Spirochaetota; class Spirochaetia; order Treponematales; family Treponemataceae; genus Treponema_D. The sequence continues at coordinate 378,950 of JAGBGX010000009.1, forward strand.
GAGCAGAATGAAGATGCCGGTGACATCGTCAGGAAACCGCGCCGCGACCGTTCAAACGGTGACCGCAAGCCTGCGCGTGCTTCAAAACCAGAGGGAGGAAAAGTAGAAAATGCTTAGTCCTAAAAGAGTTGCACACCGCAAAGTGCAGCGCGGCCGTCCGAAAGGAAATGCTACACGCGACAATCATGTTGATTTCGGTGATATAGCTCTTGTTGCGCTTGAGCCTGTCTGGCTGAGTGCAAAGCATATTGAGGCTGCGCGTGTTGCTATTAACCGCTGTATCAACCGTCAGGGAAATCTGTGGACACGTGTTTTTCCAGACAAGCCTGTTTCCAAGAAGCCTGCCGACACCCGTATGGGAAAAGGCAAGGGCGCTCCTGAATTCTGGGCTGCGGTTATCAAGCCGGGCATGGTTTTATTTGAAGTTGGCGGAGTAGACAAGAATCTTGCTGAAAAGGCAATGCATCTTGCTGCAAGCAAGCTTCCGATAAAGACAAAAGTGGCATTCCGCCCTACAGTAGAGTAAGGAGTAAGAAATGGCTAGTTCAAAGAAAAAGAATGACAGAGATCTTTCTTATGACGAACTCGTTGCTAAGCGCAATGAACTTAAAAAACAGTATATGGACTTTCGCTTTCAGAGCGTTATAGGACATGTAGAAAACCCAATGCAGAAGCGGACAATGCGCCATGAAATTGCGCGCTTGAATACGCTTATTCATCAGCACGATCTGGAAAAATTCAGAAAAGCTGCTGCTGAAGCTATTGCTGCAAAAAACTAGGAGCTGACCCGTGGAAGAACAGAGTGTACAGAAGAAGAAAGGTGCAAAACGTTCATTCGTAGGTATCGTCACTAGCGACAAGATGGATAAGACTATCGTTGTTTCTATTGATACAAAGAAAATGGACCGCCTTTACAAGAAGTACGTTACGCGGACCAAGAAGTGCAAGGCTCATGATGAGCAGAATGAAGCTCACATAGGTGACACTGTGCGCATCGTGGAATGCAGTCCGATCAGCAAGGACAAGTGCTGGCGTCTTGAGACAATCATCGAGAAAGCCAAATAAGGCAGGAGTAAGAATATGCTTCAGATGCAATCTAAACTGGTTGTTGCCGATAACTCCGGAGCTAAATTGGTTCAGTGCATTAAGGTTTTAGGTGGCACACACCGCCGGTATGCAAGTATTGGTGACATTATCGTGGTAGCTGTCAAGGAAGCGATTCCTACATCTACAATAAAGGAAGGTTCAGTACAGAAGGCTGTTGTTGTTCGTGTTGCGAAAGAATACCGCCGCCCGGACGGAACATATATCCGCTTTGATGACAATGCATGCGTTCTTGTTGATGCGGATAAGAATCCCAGGGGAAAACGTATTTTTGGACCTGTGGCCCGCGAGCTTCGTGATATGGATTTTATGAAAATTGTATCGCTTGCTCCTGAGGTTCTGTAAAGAAGAGGCTTTGATATGCAGCATAAGTACAAAGTTCATAGAAATGATAATGTTGAAATTATTGCTGGAAAAGACAAGGGCAAGCGCGGAACAATTGTCCGTGTATTTGAAAAGAATAACAAGGGACGTGTTATCGTAAGCGGATGCAATCTTGTCAAAAAGGCAATAAAGCGGAAGTCCCAGCAGGATGCAGGCGGAATCGCTGAAATTGAAGCGCCTCTGGACATATCGAATGTAGCGCTCGTATGTAAAAAATGCGGACGCCCTGTTAGAGCAGGATATAAACTTGACGGCGATAAGAAAACTCGCGTCTGCCGCAAGTGTGGAGAAGCACTGTAATGGAAAATTACGTACCACGGCTTAAGAAAGTCTATAAGGAAAAAATCGCTCCTGAGCTTTTTAAAGAGCTTGGATATACATCCGTAATGCAGATTCCGGCAATTAAGAAAGTCGTTGTAAGCATGGGTGTCGGCGAAGCTCTCACGAATAAGAAACTTCTTGACGCTGCAGTTACAGATCTCACTCAGATTACCGGCCAGAAAGCTGTTAAAACAAGAGCAAAGAAAAGTATTGCAAATTTCAAGCTTCGTGAAGGCAATGAAGTGGGGGCAATGGTAACGCTCCGTGGAACCATCATGTATGAATTCCTCGACCGCCTTATCAATGTTGCTCTTCCGCGTGTCAAGGATTTCCGCGGTATCAAGGCGACTGGCTTTGATGGACACGGAAATTTCTCTCTTGGTATTACAGAACAGATTATCTTCCCGGAAATCGACTTTGATAAGATTGTCAAGATTTCTGGTATGAACATCAGTATTGTAACAAGTGCGCGCACTGACAGCGAAGCCCGCGCCCTTCTTACAAAGTTCGGCATGCCTTTTAGAAAATAAGGAATAGTTCATGGCTAAGAAATCAATGATTATCAAGGCAAACCGCACTCCAAAGTACAGCACCCGTAAATACAACAGGTGCCAGATTTGCGGTCGTCCCCATGGATATTTGCGCAAGTTCAAGATTTGTCGTATCTGCTTCCGCAAATTTGCAAGTGAAGGCCTTTTACCAGGCATCACAAAGTCATCTTGGTAGTGACAGGAGAAAAAGAGAATGGCAGTTTCAGACCCAATAGCAGATATGCTTGCAAAAGTCCAGAATGCGGCAAGAGTCGGTCATGAAAAGGTAGATGTTCCTGCTTCTAAGATGAAACTGGAAATTGTAAAAATCCTCAAGACGGAAGGATTTATAAAGAACTTTAAAAAGGTTCAGGATGACCGGGGTCACAGCGTTATCCGCATTTTCCTGAAATATGATGACTTCAACAAGTCGGTTATCCACGGCATGAAGAAAATTTCTACACCTGGCCGCCGTGTGTATTCTGGGTACAAGGATTTGCCGCGTGTCTATAACGGTTACGGCACTCTGATTGTTTCAACTTCAAGCGGTGTTACAACTGGCAAGAAAGCCACTGAAAAGATGGTTGGCGGCGAGTTGATCTGCAATGTATGGTAATAGGAGGAAGAGATGGCGTCTAAAATCGGAAAACTTCCTGTGGCTATTCCTGCAGGTGTGACTGTGACAGTTGTTCCCAATCTGGTTACGGTGAAAGGTCCCAAGGGAGAGCTTAAGCAGGATTTCAACAGCCTGGTGAATGTTGAAATGAAAGGCACCGAAGTCATTGTTACTCCAGTTAACGAGACAAAGGCAGCAAGCGCGGCTCACGGCTTGTACCGCAATCTTATTTACAATATGGTTGTCGGTGTTACGCAGGGCTATTCCAAGACTCTGATTATAACTGGTGTTGGTTACCGTGCTGAAGTTCAGGGAAAGAACATCATAATGAACCTTGGCTATTCGTCTGAATTTGTTGTTGTTATCCCGGAAGGTCTTTCTGTAACAGCAGACAAGGACGGAAAGCTTACAGTCACTGGAATTGACAAGCAGAAAGTTGGAGAATTCAGTGCCCAGATCCGCAAGCTGCGCAAGCCTGAGCCGTACAAAGGAAAGGGCATCCGCTATGAAACAGAAGTTATCAGACGTAAAGTCGGTAAAACTGGTGTAAAATAAGGTGAAATAGTATGTTCAAGAAGCTTAGTGATAAAAACAGAAAACGCCTGCATAGAAAGATTCATATCCGTAAGTCAGTGTATGGAACTGCTGAGCGTCCACGTTTGACCGTTTTCAAAAGCGGACGCAACCTCTATGCGCAGGTGATTAATGATGATGAAGGCAGAACTCTTGCTGCCATTTCAACTCTTGAAAAGGATTTTGCTGCGCTGAGAGCTAATGTTGAAAGTGCGGTAAAGCTTGGAGAAGCTTTGGGTGCGCGTCTTAAAGAAAAAAACATCGACAAAGTTGTGTTTGACCGTAACGGGTATCTTTATCACGGTGTTGTAAAAGCCCTTGCTGATGCTACTCGCAGTGCCGGAATTGTATTCTAGGAGAGTCCATGGAACACCAGAAAAATTTTGATAAGAAGCCTGCTGATGAATTTGTGGAAAAGCTTGTAAAGCTGAACCGTACTGCAAAGACAGTAAAAGGCGGCCGCAGAATGTCATTTTCTGCCCTCACTGTAGTGGGAGACAGGAAAGGACGTATCGGATTCGGATTCGGCAAGGCAAATGATGTCACCGAAGCTATCAGGAAGAGCCTTGACAAGGCAAAGTCCAGCCTTGTTATGCTTCCAATGAAAAACGGAACAATTCCGCATGAAATGATTGGAAAGTATAAAAGCTCAGCAGTGCTGCTCAAGCCTGCCTGCCCTGGTACAGGAATTATTGCCGGCGGCCCGGTTCGCGCTGTTATGGATGCTGCTGGAATCACTGATGTTATTTCAAAGTCTCAGGGTTCCCGTACATCGGTAAATGTTGTCCGTGCGACTTTTGACGCAGTTGAAAACCTGATGGATGCACATTCTATTGCGGAGAGCCGCGGCAAGACTCTCAAGGATATGTGGGGCTGATTATGGCAAAAGTACGTATTACACTTGTAAGAAGCGTTATCGGACAGAAACCTGCAAAAAGGGCAACAGTCCGCAGTCTGGGTCTTAAAAAAATTAGCTCAAGCGTTGAGCATGAGGCAAATGATGCCATAAGAGGCATGATTGCTTCAGTTTCACATCTTGTGAAAGTAGAGGAGATTAACTGATGTCGGACTTTACTTTAAAAGCGCCAGTTGGTGCCAATAAAAAGCCAAAGCGTGTCGGCCGCGGCTCTTCTTCCGGGCTTGGAACAACAGCCGGAAGGGGAAACAAAGGACAGCAGTCCCGCTCGGGAAAAAGGGTGCCGTATGTCGGATTTGAAGGCGGCCAGATGCCTTTGTACCGCCGTATTGCCCGCCGCGGTTTTTCAAACGCTCCTTTTAAGAAGGAATATGCGATTTTGAATGTGGCCGATCTTGAGAAGAAATTCGCAGACGGAGAAACGGTAAACCGTGAATCCTTGAAGGCTAGAAGGCTGGTTGGAAAGGTCAAGGACGGAATTAAAATTCTTGGGAATGGAGACATTTCAAAGAAGCTTGTCATAGAAGTTGAAAAAATTTCTGCTGCTGCCAAGGAAAAAGTTGAAAAGGCCGGCGGTTCAGTACAGCTGATTCCTGAAAAGTCCGTCAAATCAAAATAAAACGTTGGAGTGATTAAATGGCAAACAATCCGGTTGTCAATATGTTCAAAGTAAAGGAGTTGCGTTCCAAGCTGTTCTTTACGTTGCTCATTCTTGCTGTGTTCCGCTTGGGAAGTGTTCTTACTATCCCGGGCATCAATGCCACGTTGCTCTTGCAGTATTTTGATAGCTTTGCGAGCGGCGCAGAAAGTGCGTTTGCCAGTTACATGGATTTTTTTGCAGGCGGTGCGTTTGAAAGGTTCTCTGTGTTTATGCTTGGCGTTATGCCGTACATTTCTACGCAGATTATCTTGCAGCTCGCGCTTGTTATTTTTCCATCGCTGAAGAGAATTGCTCAGGAAGAAGGCGGTCAGCAGCGGGTTCAGGCATGGACACGTGTCGGAACAATTGCTGTGTGTCTGATCCAGTCCATGGCTATTACTGTGTATGCTGACTCCATCAACCAGCAGGTTCCTGGCGCGATTATCTTCGACAACAAGATTTACTTCAACCTTCTTGCCATTCTGACAGTAACAACGGGTTCCATGATTGCTGTCTGGATGGGAAACCAGATTACTGCTCACGGTATCGGCAATGGTATTTCGATGATTATTTTTGCCGGTATTGTTGCACGTCTTCCGAGCGCTGTATATGAACTGGTCAAGGGTGTCAGGAATGAGGATATAAATGTAGTCTTTGTTGTTGTGGCGCTGTTCCTGTTCCTTGCGATTATCGGACTGGTCGTATTTGAGCAGTCTGGAGAGCGTAAAATTCCCGTTCACTATGCAAAGCGTGTAGTCGGACGCAAAATGTACGGCGGACAGAATACGTATATTCCGTTTAAAATCAATCCGTCAGGGGTTATTCCGATTATTTTTGCTTCTGCGTTTTTGACTTTTCCCCTTCAGATTGCAAACAGCCTTTCCCAGAAAGCTACATGGCTCATGAAGGTTGCGGCGCTTTTGAATCCGCTTGGCTTTTGGTATAATTTCATTGAAGTGTTGTTGATTATATTCTTTGCATACTTCTACACTCAGGTAACCCTGAACCCCACTGAAATCGCTAAGAATATCCGTGAAAACGGCGGTTCCATTCCCGGAATCAGAACTGACAAGACTGAGGAATATCTTCAGAAGGTTTTAAACCGTCTGATACTTCCTGGCTCGTTGTATCTTGCGGCAATCGCATTGCTGCCTACAATCATCCAGATTTTGTTCAGATTTCCTGCATCAATTTCCATGTTGATGGGAGGAACTTCTCTGCTGATTTTGGTTGGTGTGGATATCGATACGATGGCTCAGGTTGAGGCTCTTCTGAAAATGCATCATCATGACGGTCTTACAAGGAAGGGATTAAAATCGCGTAATTTATAGAAATTTCGTGATTAAGACTAGATTAAGTAAGGAAATTTATGGTATATTAGTACACTGCTATTTTTGTAGCAGTGTAACTGGATTGTAGTTCATGGTGAACGTAATTTCACTTCGAACTGCCATGATTCAGCAATATATCTGTTTTCCAAGGGGACTTTTATGAAAGTACGAACCAGTGTAAAGCCCATCTGCGACAAGTGCAAGGTAATCAAGAGAAACGGAATTATCCGTATTATCTGTGAAAACCCAAAGCATAAGCAGAGACAGGGCTGAGGAGTAACTGATGGCACGTATTGCGGGTGTTGACCTCCCAAACAAGCATGTCAATATTGCATTGACATATGTATACGGCATCGGCCGTTCATTGGCCAATAAGATTTGTGAAGAGACAAAAGTGAATCCGAGCACTCTTTTGAATGAGCTGCCAGAGGACGATCTTGCAAAGCTTCGCAAGTATATTGATGAAAATGTCAAGACAGAGGGACGTCTGCGTTCTGAAATCGGACTTAACATCAAGCGTCTTATGGATATTGGAAGCTATCGCGGACTTCGCCATCGTAAGGGTCTTCCTTGCCGCGGTCAGCGTACACGTACCAATTCTCGTACACGCAAAGGCAAGAAGAAGACCGTTGCTAACAAGAAGAAGGCTTAAGCGAGGTAACAGATGGCAGCAACTGTAAAAAAGAGAAAAGAGAAAAAGAGTGTTTTTGAAGGAAATGTCTATATTCAGGCTACATTCAATAACACTATAGTTACAATCACAGACTTGCGGGGAAATGCGATAGCCTGGGCCTCTTCCGGCGGCTTGGGATTCCGCGGAGCAAAAAAATCGACTCCATTTGCAGCTCAGTCCGTAGCAGAAGCTGCCGTACAGCGTGCAGCAAGCTATGGCTTGCGTGAAGTTCATGTGTTCGTTAAAGGGCCTGGAATGGGACGCGAAAATGCGATCCGTGTATTGGGCACGCTGGGATTAAAGGTAAAGTCAATCTCTGATATTACTCCTATCCCTCATAACGGATGCCGTCCGCGCAAGACACGTCGTATGTAATAACGATAGCCGGTTCTTCATGTTCCGGTTAATGATAACTGCAAGCCCGGGAAGCAAAGCAATTGGTTTCCAGGGATAATAAGGAGTTCAGATTGGCTCGCAAAAATCTGCTGAAAGGTTTTAAAAAACCAAAGGGAATTACATTTGAACATCTAGAGAACAACCCAAACTATGGAAAGTTTACGGCGTATCCTTTTGAGCCTGGATTCGGCACTACGGTCGGAAACACTTTGCGCCGCGTGCTGCTTTCCTCAATTCAGGGGTATGCGATTTCTTCTGTACGTATCACATCATACGATGCAGACGGTGTTCCTCATGTTATTTCCAGCGAGTTCGAGACAATTCCAAATATTTCAGAAGATACTTTGGAAGTTTTGAACAGCTTGAAACAGATTCGTTTGCGTCTGCCGCGGGATGTTGAGCAGGAAACATTCTTCTATGAATTCAAGGGTCCGGGCACGGTAAAAAGTGACGACTTGGCGAAGGATCAGCTTGAAGTCATGACTAAGGATCTTGAGATTTTTACAATGATGGAAGGCGCCCGTCTGGAAATTGAATTCCAGGTGGATCTTGGAAGAGGATATGTTCCTGCTGAAGTAAATGAGCACTACATTGAAATTGTCGGCACAATTGCAATGGACTGTATCTTTACGCCTGTACCAAAGGTGAAATATTCTATTGAACCTTGCCGCGTAGGACAGCGTAACGACTATGATAAACTGATTCTTGAGATTTGGACTGACGGCTCCATTACTCCGGAGGATGCGCTTGCCGAAGCCGCGAAGATTGCAAAGGATTACTTTGCTATTTTTGTTAACTTCAATGAGAGCGAATATTCCGGCGGTGATGAACTGGATGAAGGGGATGAGAGAATCCGCCAGCTGCTTTCTACTTCAGTAGAAGAACTTGAGCTTTCAGTTCGCAGTTCAAACTGCCTTAAGAATGCAAACATTAGGACAATCGGTGAACTGACCAAGAAAACTGAAGACGATATCACAAAGACACGTAACTTCGGTAAGAAGAGCCTTGAAGAAATCAAAGCAAAGCTTGAGGAACACGGGCTGACTCTTGGAATGACTGATTATAGCCATCTTAAAGATGTTGACTTAGGTAAACATAAGGACGAAAACGAATGAACCACAGAAATGGATTGAATCCGCTTTCACGTACAGCATCCCATCGCCGCGCAATGTCTCGCAACATGGTAACTTCGCTCTTCAGGTATGAGCGCATTACAACAACGGAAGCAAAGGCCAAGGAAGTACGCAAAGCCGCAGAGAAACTGATTACACGTGCAAAGATTGATTCTGTGCATAACAGAAGAATTGCTGCAAAATTTATCGCTGATGAGAGAATTCTGAACAAGCTGTTTACAGAAATCGGACCTCGCATGAAAGACCGCAATGGCGGTTATACGCGCATTTTGAAAATGGGATTCCGCCAGGGCGATGCCGCAGACACTGTAATTTTTGAGTTGGTTGACTACAAGCTGCCGGATGCATCTGCTGAAGATGAAAAAGCCGCTAGAAAGTCTGCAAAAAAAGCTGAAGCATAAGGAGTAAGCCATGTCTAAAGCACATCGTGGAACAGGAGTCCGCAAGGAACCGAATCATGGTCGTGGAACATGCGGAATCTGTGGAAAAGAGCAGATTAAAATTTTGTATGATCATGAGATTGATGGAAAGAAAGTGAAGATTTGCAAGTTCTGCAAGGCTGCTCTTAAAAACAAGGCTCGGCGCGATGCAAAGATTGCAAAAAAAGCTGCCGCAGCAGCTCCTGCTGCTGCACCGGAAGCCTCAGCCGAAGCATAATTGTCTGTGCTGATGCTGACTTTCTGATGTACGCATGTACAGTATGAAAATAATCATCGCCGGGAATGTTTCCTTGCTGTGATGCTGTGCAGGCAGAAATCATTTTTTTCATTGAAACAGCCGTTCCTTAAGCAGGGCGGCTGTATTTTTTTGTTTCAGCTGATTTACTAAATTGCAGCAATTATATAAAATGTGGATATCTTGAAAAATTCACATTCAGAAATTTTTTCGGGAATCAGATGAGTTTTAGGCTGTTACAGCAGTATGCTGAAAACATTGCATTTGCAAAGTTACCTCTAAAGACTGATGTTTTTGGAGGTTTCCATATATCATTCATGGAGGACTGTATGAAAAATTTGAAAAAGGCATTTGTTTGCGGCGCTTTGACTGTGTGCGCTGCTTCTTTTGCATGTGCGGCGCCAAAAGGCAAGAAAGCAGTCAGATTCGGCGGTGTTGCGCCGCTTTCTGGAGCTGTTGCGGTTTATGGTGTTGAATGCAAGAATGGAATTGATCTGGCAGTTGCAGAAATCAACAGCGCAGGCGGAATTGACGGGCAGCCGCTTGAGTTTATATGTGAGGATGATGAAGGCGATCCTGCAAAGTCAGTCAATGCGTATAAAAAGCTTGTCACAAAAGACAGAGTCCGCATTGTTATCGGTTCGCTGACTTCAGGATGTACAATGGCCATCACAAAGCAGGCTCAGGCGCAGAAAGTGCTTCAGATTGCACCGGCGGCAACGGCCATAGCTATAACTGACGCAGGAAACTATATTTTCCGCACATGCTTTATTGACCCGTTCCAGGGAAAAGTCGGCGGAAAATTTGCATATGACAATCTGAAGACAAAACGTGCTGCTGTTCTTTATGACATCGGAAATGACTATTCAGCAGGGCTTACGGAAAATTTTATTGAAGAGTATACTTCGCTTGGCGGAACAATTGCTGCAAAGGAATCGTACAGCACAGGAGACAAGGATTTTAACGCCCAGCTGACGAAAATAAAGGCAGCGAATCCCGATGTTGTATATCTTCCTGATTATTATGGAACAGTTGCTCTTATCGCAAAGCAGCTGCGCGCCCAGGGAATAGACACTCCGATTGTCGGCGCAGACGGATGGGACGGCCTGACAGAAAATGCTGGTGATGAAGTTTTGAACGGCTATTATTCAAATCATTATGCAGAAGATTCTGACAGTCCTGCTGTTCAGAAATTTGTAAAGTCATTCAGGGCAAAGTATGGAAAGGCTCCGAATTCGTTTGCTGCCCTGGGATATGACAGCGTGTACATGCTCAAGGATGCTATCTTGAAGGCAGGCACTTCTACAGACGTTGCAAAAATCCGCGATGCCTTTGAGAAGACAGACGGAAACTATGTTACCGGGCACATCATGTTTGACTCAAAGAGAAATCCGGTGAAGTCAGCGGTGATGATAAAGCTTGTGAAGAAAGACGGCCGCCTTGCTTCTGCTTATGCGGCGACAGTTGATATCGGAAAGTAAATTTTCTGCTTTCACAGACTGAACAACGGGGTTCATTCTCATTATGCGTATATGTAATGAGGGTGAACCCTTTTTATTTTTGTTTTTTTATAGTAAGATTATGCTGAAATTTTTATTTTGGAGGATGCGTTGGACACTTTTTTGAAGCAATTTGTCAACGGACTTTCCTTAGGCAGTATCTATGCGTTGATTGCTCTCGGCTATACTATGGTATACGGCATTGTCAAGCTTATAAACTTTGCCCATGGCGATATTATGATGGTCGGAGCCTATACCGGCTACTTTATTTTGCGGGCGGCAGGAGCGAATCCGGCCGGGCTGTGCATGGCTTTTTTGGGAGCAATGGCTGTCTGTGCGTTGCTGAGCTTGATAATTGAACGGTGCGCATACCGGCCGCTGCGGAATGCGCCTCGCCTAAACTCGCTTATTACGGCAATTGCTGTCGAATTGATTTTGCAGAATGCAATGCGTGTCCTGCCGTTTGCAGGTCCGAATCCACGTCAGTTTCCTACAATGGAGACGCGCTTTTTTTCGCTGGGAGTTGTCCAGATCAGCAATATTCAGCTGATTGTTATCATTGCTTCTGCTCTTTTGATGATTGTGCTTAATTATATAATCAGCTATACAAAGACAGGCCGGGCAATGCGTGCTGTAAGCTATGACATGGGAGCTGCAAGCCTTATGGGAGTGAATGTCAACAGGACAATTGCCGTCACGTTTGTCATCGGCTCAGTTCTGGCTGGGGCCGGCGGCGTTTTGTATGCGACTGCATATCCGCAAGTTGATCCGCTTATGGGATATATTCCCGGACTGAAGGCATTTGTGGCTGCGGTTTTAGGCGGAATTGGTTCTGTTCCGGGAGCTATGGCGGGCGGCATTATTCTTGGAATTGCGGAAACAATGACAAAGGCATATATTTCTTCACAGTATGCTGATGCGATTTCGTACTGCATTCTGATTGTTATTCTGCTTGTAAAGCCGGCCGGACTTCTCGGCAAAAAGAATGTCATAAAAGTATAGGAGCACGCCATGAAAGACACTTTTACCAGAAATACATGCATACTTTTTGCTACGGCATTTGTTTTGATTGCGCTTCCGGCGCTTCTTATGGATCTGCCTGTGGCTGACGGATATCCGCTCATTGATGCTTACGTTGCGCAAATTCTGACTTTGGGCGGCGTAAATGCGATTATGGCTGTCAGTGTGAATGTGATATGCGGAATCACCGGGCAGCTTTCTCTCGGGCAGGCGGGATTTCAGGCGCTTGGTGCGTATGCCGTCATCATTCTTACTGAGGCAGGAATTCCGCTGCCAATAAGCATTCTTTTGGGAGGACTTGCTGCCGCTTTTTTCGGATTTTTAATCGGATTTCCAACGCTCAAGCTTGAAGGCGACTATCTTGCCATTGTAACGCTGGCTTTCGGTGAAATAATCAGGGTCTGCCTTGTTAATTTAAAGGCTTTCACTGGCGGTCCGAACGGAAAGCAGTTCAGCACAGTTTTTACAACATCGCTCGACCACAGCGCGGCAATTTCGTACAGTGCGATTATAGGCTCGCTCGTTCTTATAGTTGTGCTGCTTCAGAATTTTGTGCGCTCCACATACGGCCGGGCTATTCTCGCTGTGCGGGAGGATGAAATTGCTGCCAACAGCAACGGAATCAGCGTGTTCCGCTATAAGATGGCCGGATTTGTCATTGCTTCGTTCATTGCCGGAATCGGCGGCGCGCTGTATGCTCCGTTTATCGGCTTTATAAAGCCGGACTTGGCATCATTCAACAATTCGATTAATGATTTGATTTTTGTTGTCCTGGGAGGAATGGGCAGCATTACGGGAGGAATTCTTGCAGCGTTTGTGCTCACGGTTCTTCAGGAGGCGCTTAGGTTCCTGCACGATTACCGGCTTTTGATTTATCCGGTTATTTTGATTTTTGTGATGCTTTTCAGGCCGCAGGGGCTTCTGGGAACAAAGGAGCTGAGCTTTATAAAAATGTACAGCGGAATTCCAGGGCTTTTTGCAAAAATCTTTAAGAAACGGAAACGGGAGGTCTGAAAATGGATGGAAAAGCAGGCACTGACAAGGAGCTTTTGCTTCGTGCAAAGGACATTTCCATTGTTTTTGGAGGCCTCCGCGCAGTAAATGAATTCAATCTGAAGCTGTATAACGGCGAGCTTGTCGGACTGATAGGCCCCAATGGCGCCGGCAAAACAACAGTGTTCAATATGCTTTCTGGAATTTACAAGCCGACTTCAGGAACAATTACTTTTGTGGGGCGCAACGGAAATTTGCAGGTGATAAACGGGAAGCCGCCTTCAGAGCTGAACAAAATCGGCATTGCCAGAACGTTTCAAAACATACGGCTGTTCAGCTTTTTGACGGCAGCCGAAAACATCAAGATTGCGCTTCATCAGAAACGGACTGTAAATCCGGCTGATGTCCTGCTGCGCACAATGAAATTCCGCAGGGATGAAAAAGCCATGCAGGAAGGAGCTGAGCTTTTGCTTTCTCTTTTTCATCTTGAAGACAAGAAAGACGAGCTTGCAAAAAATCTGCCGTATGGAGAACAGCGCAAGCTTGAAATTTGCCGTGCGCTTGCTTCCGGCCCGAAGCTGCTTTTGCTTGATGAGCCTGCTGCCGGCATGAACGGGCAGGAAACGGAAGAGCTTATGAAGATGATTTCGTTTGTGCGGGAAAAATTCAGCCTGACAGTTCTGCTGATTGAGCACGATATGAAGCTTGTCATGGGAATCTGCGAGCGGCTTATGGTCTTGAATTACGGGCGGATTATTGCAAGCGGACTTCCTTCTGAAATTCAAAGCAACAGCGAAGTAATCAAGGCGTATCTTGGCTCCGGCTATGAGCAGATTTAGGAAAGTAGATAAAAACCGCTAAAAGAGCGCGGCTTTTATCTACTCAAAGTTCGCGTTGCGAACTTTTTTATCAATTGTGCTTCCTCGCTTTGCTGCGGAAGCACTTAAAAAGCCAGGAAGATTGTTGAAACAATTTTTTTTGCTTTTTATGGGAGGAAGCGGAATGAGCATGCTTGCGGTAAAGAATCTGGCAGTTTCCTATGGTGCAATCAGAGCCTTGAAAGGAATTTCATTTGAAGTCGAAAAAGGCGAAGTGATAACCCTGATAGGTTCTAACGGCGCCGGAAAGACGACAACGCTTCATTCAATAAGCGGCCTGATAAAAAAAGCGGGCGGAACCATAGAATTTCAGGACGAAGACATAACAGTCATGGGCGCGGATAAGATTGTTCAGCGGGGGCTTGTTCAGGTTCCTGAAGGAAGGCGTGTCTTTGCAAACATGAGTGTCAGGGAAAACCTTGAAATGGGCGCGTACTCGCGGAAGGACCGGGCAGGAATTAAGACTGACATGGAATGGTGCTTTGAGCTGTTTCCGCGCCTGAAGGAACGTGTGTCACAGCTTTCGGGGACGCTTTCAGGCGGTGAGCAGCAGATGCTTGCGATGGCACGCGCTCTCATGTCACGGCCGGTGCTGCTGCTTCTGGACGAGCCGAGCATGGGGCTTGCTCCGATTCTGGTGGATGAAATTTTCAGCATCATTCAGAAAATAAGCTCTGCGGGAACAACAATTCTGCTGGTTGAGCAAAATGCCTGCAAGGCGTTGTCAATTGCCAGCCGTGCGTATATACTTGAGACAGGATCAGTTTTAAAGAGCGGCCCTGCTTCTCAGCTGATTAACGACAGCGCAGTCAAGGCTGCCTATTTAGGAGGGTAAAAATGCTTGTAAAGGATGTAATGACAGAAAATCCTGTTACTATCAGCGCAGATGCTTCTGTTCTTGAGGCAAAGGAAACGATGAGCAGAAACAATGTGAAAAAGCTTCCTGTTGTTGACAGGAACGGCACGCTCATAGGAATTATTACAAGCGGAGATCTGGCAAAAGCTTCCCCGAGCGCAGCAACATCTCTTGATATGTTTGAGCTTGGATATCTGCTCAGCAAGCTTTCCGTTGAAAAAACAATGGTAAAGTCCGTAAAGACAACAACGGCAAACCAGACTGTTGAAGAAGCGGCGCGCCTTATGAATGACTACGGAATCAGCTGTCTTCCGGTTGTAAAGGAAAATCTGCTCATTGGTATTGTCACAGAGTCAGATCTGTTTGCAACTTTTATCGACATGTTTAACACAAGAACGTCTGGAGTGCGTGCAACAGCTGTCATGAAGGAAATTCCGGGCGAGCTTGCAAAGCTTGCGTCTGCGATTGCCGGCAAAAATGGAAACATTGTTTCCTTTGTCACTTCCCAGGCCTTTGACATGAATCATCGGAAAGTGACAGTAAAAGTTTCTGATATTTCTGAATCTGAGCTGCGTTCGGCAATTGAATCCTGCGGCGCGGAAATAAAGGACATACGGACAGTGTAAGGCGAAAACTGTTTTCCTTTGGAAAACGTCTGCTGGTGAGGAATTGCATTTTACGTTTAAAGCAAAAACTTTGCCGAAATGAAGGAAAATGAGATTGACCTGAATTCTGTTTTTTGTTATTATGAAAAAAGAATTCTTTAGAATGCTGTCTTTTCGGGGGTGTAGCTCACCTGGCTAGAGCGCTTGCATGGCATGCAAGAGGTAACCGGTTCAAGTCCGGTCATCTCCACAAGAAAATCCGGCAGTTTTGTCGCATGAATAAGCGGTTTGAAACAGTTCATTCCGCTTTTTTTATTCGTGCAGAGGGTTTCATGCCCCGATGCTTGCGTTGAGGTTGTTAATTCAAGCTTCCTCACTGATTTTTACGGGAGATGCTTATGCTGAAATCTGTCAGCCCTGAGTCAATTGCAGACAATCCGTTTACAGTAATCGGCAGAGACTGGCTGCTTGTTACAGCCTGTACAATGAGCACTGATGATGACGGAACTGTCTCAACAGGGCGTCCGAACACCATGACAGCGAGCTGGGGCGGGCTTGGAATTTTGTGGAACAAGCCGGTTGCAACAATCTATCTGCGTCCTTCAAGATATACAAAGGAAATAATCGACAGCACCAGCACCTTTTCTTTGAGCGTTCTTCCTCAAAAATATAAGTCAGCTCTGGATTACTGCGGAAGCCATTCCGGGCGCAATGAGGATAAATTCCGCGCAGCGAAGCTCGATGTTGAATATATGAACGGCACTCCCTGGATAAAGCAGGCGCGCCTTGTTCTGTTTTGCCAGAAGCTGTATGCCCAGGAATTTGACCCGTACTGTTTTGCAGAAGAGCAGCTTTGCAAGCAGAACTACCGTAAAAATGATTTTCATACAATGTACATTGCTGAAATCACAAAGGTGCTGGCAGAAACGCGGAATATAAAATGATGCGTGAAAAAACGCTTTGTTTGCATAGCTGCTGAAAATGCAAGCCGGAGCAGCCGTGGTTTCGTATGAGGCTTTCATATCCCCGGTGCAAGTGCCGGGGCGTTCATTGTGCGGGGATGCTTTTTTCAGCTTTTTCTCTGGACTGATGCGCTCATGATTCTTTCTTTTGTTTCTTTGCCGAACAGAGCGCTTACAATTTCCATGGAGAATTGCTCAGCTGCTCCCGGGCCTCTTCCTGTAATCAGGTTTCCGTCAGAGACGGCAGGAAGCTCCTGGAAAGTTGCCTGAAAATCAGCTGAAAGCTCCTTTTCCATGCCGGGATAGCAAGTCCATTTTTTGTTCTTTAGGATGTCTGTTTTTCCCAGTACAACGGCCGGAGAAGCGCAGATTGCCGCAATAAGCCTGTTTTCCTGGAACATGCGGTTTAGGAATGACATGGCGGCGGCGCACTCGCTGATGTTTTTTGCTCCCGGCATTCCTCCAGGGATAACCACTGCGTCCGGCAGTTCTTTGGCTGAGGAAATGTATGCGTCAAGCATTATATCAGCAGCAACACGGATGGCATGGGCGCCTTCCACAGTCTGAGAGGATGTTCCTGTTGCGGCGATAGTCACTTCGGCTCCTGCCCTGCGCAAATAGTCAACAGGCGTGAGCGCTTCAATTTCTTCAAATCCGTCAGCAAGCAGCGTTATAATTTTTTTCATTTATGATACTCCAGAATAAACCGAAAATATAAAGGGCTTGAAAGAAGCAGTTTTCAAGCTTTTCGTTTAAATTATACAGATAAAGGGATAGTATGTACATCGGGAACTGCGGTTTTTTGCAGTTTCTTTTATGGCAGAAAAAAGAACTATGTATGTGATGAAATCTGTGCTTCTTATCGACGGCTCCTCTCTGTTCAGCGGGTTCCTGAAGGACACCTTTGCGGTGGAGAAAATTTCATTTGAGTCGGTTTTCAACAGGGAAGCATACACAAAGATAATCACGCTGCTTCCAGACTTAATCATCATAGAGATTGAAAATGAAATTTCAGATGACATAATGCATCTGCTTGAAAAAAAGCATACTGATCCGAACGCCAGAAAAATTCCTATTGTTATTGTTGGCCCTGACATGGAGCGGCCGCGCATTACAAATCTTTTGGAATTTGGAGTAGTGAAATATTTTACAAAGCCTGTCAAATTTGAGCCGTTTCTTGCTGCTGTCGGAAAGATTATGAAAACATCCTTTTCGCTGGATACGACTCCGTCTTTTCTTGACATTCATCTGAATGCAAACCTGATTTTCATAGAGATTGCGTTCGGCCTTAACCGCGAAAAAATCCGGCTTTTAAAGTACCGCATTGCAGAAGTGATAAAAACGCACGGACTGAATGTTCCGAAAGTAATTCTCATGCTTTCAGGATATGAGTTTTCCTTTGTTGACGGTGTGAGCCTTGAATTTCTGATTGAAAGCATTTCTGCTGATGGACGGATTGCAAACAAAAACATACAGATTCTTTCTTCCGATGAATTCGTGCATGAGCTTGTGAGAGGCCATACTGATTATATTGGAATGCAGGTTTTTGATAACCTGAAAAGCATTGCGGAGCTGCTGCTGGAGCAGGATCAGAACTACAAGATTGAAGATTTTGTACTGAACAGGATTATCAGTTCTGACGGCCGCGACAATGAAATTGCGCTCGGATTTTCTGACTCGCGGAATGTTGCTTCAGAAAACGGCGGAAGCATGATAAAAGTTGCTGTCATTGACAGTGATGCTGTTGTCAGAAAGCTTTTGCAGGGCACGTTTGCGGCTGTCAGCGGCGAAGCAGATCTTTTTGAAACAGCAGCTTCCTTTCTTGATGCGGTTCAGGCAGGAAAAATATATGACGTTGTTATCCTTGACCTGTATCTTCCTGACATGGACGGAATCAGCGTTATCAAGACGCTTGCGCGCAGAAATTTTCAGGCTCCGATACTTATTTATTCACGGGCAGCTTCAAAGGAAGTTGTTGTGCAGGCACTTTCGCTTGGTGTAAGAAGCTACCTTGTCAAGCCGCAGAAGCCGGGTGTTGTCCTGAACAAAGCGGTGGAAATTCTGCACGCCAGTAATCTGTAAAAAGACCGTTGCTGTAAAACAGGTATGGAACGCCCGATGATAAAGACAAACTATCATACTCACTCTTCTTTTTGTGACGGAGAGAACACACCTGAAGAAATGGTAAAGGCTGCAGTTGAGCGGAAATTTGATATCCTCGGATTTTCAAGCCATTCCATGCTTCCATTTTCCAGCGGCTGGCATCTTCCGGTTCATTCACACAGAGAGTACATAGCAGAAATCCAGAGGCTGAAGGAACAGTACAAGGAGCGCATAACGGTGTATGCCGGTTTTGAAGCAGACTATATTGCCGGAGTCTGCCGCCCTGACTTTGAGTGCTACAAGGAGTTCAAGCCGGACTACCTTATTGGCTCCGTCCATTTTGTTCCGGGGAAAAAAGGCTTTTTTGAGGCGGACGGAAGCCGGGAAAGCGTTCTTGCTGGAATCAAATCCTGTTTTGGCGGAAATGTGAAGAATGCGGTCCGTGAATATTTCAGCCTTGAAAAAGAAATGCTTGAGACATGCAGCTTTTCTATTCTGGGGCATGCCGATGTAATAAGAAAGCAGAACGGCGGCGGCTACAGTCTGTTTGATGAAAATGCCGCATGGTACAGAAACGAGCTGAAGTCTGTTGCGTCTGCTGCGGCGCGTGCGGGCATTTGTGTTGAAGTGAACACTGGCGGAATGCTCAGAAGCCAGATGAAGTCGCCGTATCCTTCTTTGTATTTTCTGTCGCTGCTGAGAGAGCGCAATGTTCCTGTGACTATAAGCTCAGATGCTCATTCGGCGGCTGGGCTTGACTGGCAGTTTGAAGAGACCGTTGAATATATAAAAAGCGCCGGCTATACAGAGCTTGCGTACTATAAGGACGGCGGATTTAAAATGCAGAGGCTGTGCTAGCGGTTTTTTCTTTCTTCTTTTGTCTGGCAGTCTACGCATAAAACTGCATACGGCAGCGCTTCAAGGCGGGCTTCTGGAATCTGTTTGCCGCAGGACAGGCACAGTCCGTAGGTTTCCTGCCTGATTCTGTCCAGTGCCCGGTCAATCATTGCAAGCCGGCGCTGATCCGCTTCTCCCAGCGAGTTGAGCAGCGTCCTGTCGATTGTGTCCGATGCAATATCCGCATCATCGCCTGATTCCAGTGTGTCCACAAGCTTTGTAAGCTGCTCGTTGCGGCCGGCGAGCGAGTCCAGAATTTCATTCCGTTCCGCAATAAGCTTTTTTTTCTGTTTATCTGCAAAGTCTTTTTTCATTTCTTCTCCTGCTGAATCCTGTATGTTGACAGTTTCAGATGTTTTGTTCATAATAGTATACGAATATTTTATGAAAAAGGCAAACAGTTTTTGGAGGAATTGTGGCTAGTAAAGATGAAGCTATTGAAGTTGAAGGAATTGTAAAAGAAGCATTGCCAAATACAATGTTCCGTGTTGAATTGAAAAACGGCCATATCATTTTGGGGCATCTGAGCGGAAAAATGCGCAAGCACTATATCCGCATTGTTCCGGGTGACAGCGTGAAAGTGGAGCTTTCACCCTACGACTTGAACCGCGGCCGCATTATTTTCCGTGAAAGATAATGCGCCATTTCTGTTTGCACAAGCTGCCTGAAGATCCGGGCAGTTCTTTTTGTCCGTGCGGAGCATTTTATGCCCGGCTCTTGCGGGGCTTGCTTATTTCCTTCTCACGGTAAATTCTGCATGCGGCGCGTTCTTTTTTAAATCATCAGTTCTTTTGTATTTTTTGTACAGGGCTTCCTGAACGCGGACTGCCTGCTCTTTTTTTCCGGGAATCCGCTGCTTCCATGTTCCGTCCTTTTGAAGGATGTGGCTGTGCGTGTTGTCCTGAAAGTACAGAGAGAGAATATCCTTTACAGACTTGAATACTTTTTTGTCGGTGACAGGAAACATCAGCTCAATCCGCTTGTCAAGGTTCCGTTCCATCCAGTCTGCGCTGCTGAGATACAGTTCATGGGAGCCGCCGTTCTGGAAGAAAAAAATCCGGGAATGCTCAAGATAGCGGTCAACAACGCTGACAACGCTTATGTTTTCACTCATGCCCTTTACGCCCGGAACAAGCGTACAGATGCCGCGGATATTCAGCTCAATCTGCACGCCGGCTCTGCTTGCCTTGTACAGGGCTTCTATAATCTGCGGATGGCACAGGCTGTTCATTTTTGCCATTATATGCCCGGGGTTCTCCTTTGTGCTCTGCTGAATCTCCCGGTCAATAAGCTCAAGGAGACGTGTCTTTAATGTTACCGGAGCCATATACAGATGATGCATCATCTGCAGCGCGCTGTATCCTGAGATGACATTGAAAAAAAGTGTTGCATCGTTTACAAGCTCCTGGCTTGCGGTAAAAACTGACAGATCCTGGTAAAGCTTTGCGGTCTTCGGATTGTAGTTGCCTGTCCCTATATGGGCGTATCTTCTGATTCCGTCGCTTTCGCGCCGCACAACAAGGCAGATTTTTGCATGAACCTTTAAATTAACGATTCCGTATACAACGATTGCGCCGGCTTTTTCCAGTTCTTCTGCCCACGAAATATTGCGCTTTTCATCGAACCGCGCTTTCAGCTCTACGAAGACAGTGACCTGCTTTCCGTTCTGCGCCGCCTGCTTTAGAGACTGCACAATCGGGCTGTTGCTTCCCGTCCTGTAAAGCGTCATCTTTATTGCAAGAACCTGCTCGTCCTGCGCCGCCTGCTGAACAAACTGCACGACCGGCTCGTAGCTTTCGTATGGCACATTCAGAAGGACATCATGCTGCCGGAATGTGTTCCAGTATGTTCCCTCGCCCGGAAGGCTTTCGGGATAAAAGTGCTTCCATTCAGGATAAAGGTATTTTTCATTTCCTTCGATATTTAAAAGCTCAGACAGGGAGGTCGGATCAAGAATTCCGGGAGCTTCATACACGTCTTCGCTGCCAAGGCGCAGTTTTTCCTTTAGGAATTCCAGAAGCTTTTCGCTTGTCGGAGTATATGTCATCCGCACGATAAATGACGACTTCCGTTTTTCCAGAACTTCTTCCATTGCCTGAATGAAATGGGTGCCGGCATCCTCATTGACTGCAAAGTCCGCGTCACGGGCAATTTTGAAAAGCAGTGTCTCAAGCACGTTGAATCCGGGAAAAAGCTTTGTTCCGCAGAGCCTGATTATATCGTCCAGAAGGGCGAACTGCCTTGTGCTGTCTGAGGCCGGAAGCCACACGATTCTGTTGATTGCGCTGGGAATCTGGACAAGCGCAACAATGTCAGACTCCTGCTTTGTGGAGAGCGCGCTTTGAAGTTTTTTTACACCTTTCATCGGCTCAAGCAGGAAAGCCGCTGTAAGGCTCAGGGCGCCGACGTGAGGGAATTCTCCTGTGTCCGTTCTGAGCGGTGTGAGCAGCGGAAACACTTCATGCTTGAAAAAGCCCGTCACAAAATCTTCCTGAGACTGCGTGTATTTTTCCGGGGGAACGTAGAGAATTCCTTCGTCCGCGAGCATCGGAAGAATAGTGTTCATCAGCACTGCATACTGGAGCTTTGTAAGGGAATGGGTTTTTTCTGAAATTTTGCTGAGCAGGACAGGCGGAGTAAGTCCGCTTGAATCCCGTGCATTTTCCGCAGAGCCGTGGAGCTTTCGCTTTATGCTGGCAACCCGGACTTGAAAAAATTCATCAAAGTTGCTTTCCGTGATTGCAAGAAATTTGAGGCGCTCCAGAAGCGGAACTTCCTTCCGCAGGGATTCATGCAGAACCCGGGCGTTAAATTCAATCCAGCTTAATTCCCTGTTAAAAAACTGTACTTTTGCCATGCCTATACCAACACTATCTTGTAGCCGAATACATTTTCAAACAGGCCGCCCTTTTCGGAGACGGCAAGTTTTTCCAGAGACAGGCTTCTGTGTCCTTTTGTCCTGAAAGTCACGCTGTCCTTTTCAAAGTTAATTTTGAAGTTGTACAAGGTTTGCTTGTGCGTTCTGTCGAGCGCGTCTGCCACGCGGAGAATTGCGCTGAGCTTTAAGACTGTCATGCGCTTGCTTCTGGAAAGCAGCCGGAATTCAGCATCGTCCTGAGGCATTTTGTTTCCCTTGTGGAAGCTGATGATTTGCGCTACAAGAGCCTTGTCATCGCGGTTCAGCCCGAAAATTTCACTGTTGCTTACAATGTATTTTCCGTGGATATTGTGATCTTCTGCGCGGATAAACATTCCTATGTCGTGCAGAATTGCGCTTATTTCAAGCAGAACCCGGATGCGGCTGTCAAATCCAAGCTCGTTCTGCATGGCGTCATAAATTTCAAGGCTCGTTTTTCTGACATATTCGGCGTGAGCTTCGTCTCCCTGGTATTTTTTCAGAAGAGCCCGTGCTCCGGCAAGAATCTGCTGGGTGAAGTCATCCTGAAGCTCAGAGTTTGAAACCTGATTCTTGCTGAAGAGCAGTCCTTCGCGGATTGAAGTGTCCGGCACGATGAATTTTGTGACGTTTGTAAGCTGAATGAACAGCTTGTATGCCACAAGGGAAATCTGGAATGTCTGCGCGTCATTATAGTTCATCTTGAATTTTGCAATGCACTCTTCCGTTGTGTACTGCTGCACTTCGTCAGCAAACTGCTCAAAGGCATCCCGCTCAACTTCCCATAGAAACGGTGAGACCGCCTTTCCGACAAAAAGCGCCGCAATTTTCATGTCGTTTCCAAGGACAATGAACTGCTGGATTTTGTCTAGGTTCATTTCTGCGTTCAGAGTGCTTTTTGTATTCCGTATGAATTCTGCAATGAACCGCCGCGCATCGTCAAGGTTTCCCATCATGGAGTGAATCATCTGCTCGATTATCACTGTTCCGAGCCTCATGCTGTGCGCGCCTACAATCCGGCCTTTTTCCATGAGCATCATTTCTGTCGCCCCGCCGGAAATATCAAGCAGAATAGAATCGCTTTCACGCATGCTGACGCTTTCTTCGTTTATGCATTTTGAAGCGGCAAGGTACATGAGCCTGTTTTCTTCAATTCCGTCAATGATATGGACTGTGAATCCTGTTTTTACCTTGATTCTGTCTGCAAACGGATCGCGGTTTTTTGCTTCTCTGACTGCGCTTGTTCCGATTACAGTTGTTTCTTCCCGGCTGATTCCCCAGGCGGCCAGCTGCTCTGCGTAGCGGTTCAAAATATGAAGGCAGATTAAGAGAGTCTCTCTGCTGATGGAGCCTGTTGTAAATACATCGCGGCCCAGACTTACCGGCTGCTCGCTTCTGTCGAGGATATTGAATTTTTTCTGAAATCTGACTTCTACAGGCTCTGCGACAAGAAGCCGGATGCCTGTGGAGCCGATTTCAATGACTGCCTGCGGTGTGCTCATTTTTTATACCTGAACCGTCTTAAAAACTGCCGCTCCCTTTGCGTTTAAAGCTGAAGCTGAAAAAGAGCTACAGCTTGTCAATCAGCATGGAACATCTGCCGCTTGGAATCGGCAGCGTTTTTTTCTTCTGATCAAGAATATTTATCGTAAAATAGTACAGCTTTTCGCTTTCCATCTGGATTTCCCAGCCGCGCTTGCTTTTGTTGCTCAGGATTGTGATAAGGTTCCGTTTGAGCGAAAGCTTTTCTATTCCCATGATTTCAAGGTTCGGAATAATCCAGTCCACGGTTTTTCTGGGCAGGCTGATATTCAGTCCGATTACATTTTCAATCATAAGCGCAACTGTTGAAAGCCCAGTGAAATGCAAAAAGCGCTTCCGCGGAAATTCCTTTTCGCCCCGGCACAGTGCCGGCCCTTCCTTGCATGGAAGATATGCTTCGTACAGATCGCCTTTCTGCTTTGAATTTGCGGGGCTTAATCCTTCAAGGATATAATACAGATGACGGATAGAGCATTCCCGCGCAAACGCATACCGCTGGTATTTTTCAAGGCCCTTTATGACCATAAAATTGAACGGAGCAAGCACAGAGCCTTTGAATCCTTCCCCTGTTTCCTTAAAGTCCGGGCTGTCGGCGCTCAATGTCGGGAACGGATGATCGGTGCCGAATGTTTCAGGATTGCTCAGATGCGCAATCAGCGTGTCAGCTCTGTCTGCGTTTGGAAGCTCTGCAAGCAGCGGCCAGAAGCCGGCAATCGTTTTCTGCGGAAGACGCTGCTCGTTTTTGTCCAAATCATGGTAAAAACCGGTTTCGGCGCTCCACATGAGGCTGTTGATTCTCGTCTTGAGGCTGAAATACATTTTCTTGTACTGAAAGCTCAAGTCTTTGTCGTTCAAGATATCGCCTAACGCAGACATGTGAGCCACATTTATTGCCATGCAGCTGTTGAAGTCAACTGGATAAAATGTTCCTTTGCGCGGCGAATTGAACATTGTAGAGCATTCCGGCGGAACTGAATACAGCCCGTTCTGCTGCTTGAACTGCGAGTCAATCCATTCCATGTACTTCTGGAGAACCGGCATGACTTCCTTTATGCGGCGCTTGTTGGCGCTTTTATGGTACAGGTTAAATTCGGCCCATGCAAAGAGCGGAAGCCCGATGCCTTCAGGATTTTTCTTGTCGAGGATGGGCTTGTTTGTCACAGCATCATATTTCCAGCGGATTGCGCCGTTTTCTTCCTGACGCTCGTAAAAAAAGTCAATATTTTTGCTTGCAGGATAATTTCGGTTTGAATAGACAAGAAAAAAGGAAGAAAAAACAGCTTCTGTCTGATCAAGCACATATTTTTCGTTCACTGGATAAATAAAAAGGCCTTCATTGTCAAGTTCGCCTGACTCCGGGTTAATCCAGTAGTCAGAAAGCCAGTTCCAGGTTTTATCATAAATATCTACGAAATCCTGATCGTAAAAGTGGATTTTAGGAAAGTCGCGCTTGTTCACAATTACTCCTGCTGATAAGAAAGCTAGTCTTTTCATTATAGCATAGAATTTTTGAAAAACGCAAAAAATAGTGCAAATTTTTTACTTTTTTTTACTGATTTTCCTCTGTGGAACTTGACACGTTTTCTGCGGTTTCTTCTTTGCTTTCTGGAGACTGAGCTGGCGATGCAGGCTCCGGCACGGGAGCTGGCTTCTACGCTTCAGCTTTTTCAGCTGGCTTCGGAAGCTCGGGGACTTTTGAAGGGTCAGCTGCTGTCTCAAACTGGGTGCGGCTGCTGAAAAACAGCCGGATAAGCTCCATTTTTGACTTGTGCCGCGACTTTATAAAAAGAGACCTGGTTGAGCTTTGGTAAACATAACCTGAGGAATTGTACATTTCAAAATTCGGGTCAGTGCGGAACATCTGGCTTTGGATTTCAATTTTTCCGTTGAAATTCGGAACTCCCTTGAAAATTACGTAATGAGTCAGGGAAAGCGGGAAGTCAATGAAAATATTTGCCGTCATTTCCGGGCTGAACGTGTACGTGATTGATTTTGCGCAGGTCCATGCCCAGACACAGCTGTTTCCGTAATATCCGAGGATTTCCGTGTGCGGGAAAAAGAAATTGTCCTTTGCCAGCACAGGGTAAATGCTTGAAATGGTGCGCAGGGCAGGCTCTTGCTGTGAAAGGGCAGAAAACATGAGCAGGTTTCCGGCTTGCAGCAGAACTGTGTCATTTCTGATTTTTGCAAGGCTGACGAGCGCGTTTCCCACAGTCACGGCGCGGTATGTATCAAGCAGTTCTCCTTCAGACTCAGCAATTGAAAGGAATTCGTTTTCAAGGACGCATTTTTCCTGAATTGCACTGACACATTGCTCCAGAACCGGCTCCAGGCTTTCTGAAAGCGCCTTGTCATGGCTGTAAAGGCCGCAGTACACGCTGATAATGCAGCCTGCCTGGAACGGAGTCGGACTGAACGGCTGCACGGCGGAAACAGAAGAAAGCAGGCTTTTGACTGTGGAAGACTTTTTTTCACGCAGGATATAGTCAGCAATTCCTTCCGAAGTGAATGCATCCAGCGATTTTGACTCGACGAGCGATGCATATTTTTCAGTCTGAACGGAAAGGCTTCTGTTCATGACTGCAAGGCTGTCAAAAAACGGCGCGGAAATATATGTGCGTTTGCCGCCTTTTTTAAATGAATCAGGCACAGAGTCAATCGCCTGATTGTATCTGCCTTGGGAAGCAAGCTCTGCAACGTATGCTGTAATGTCGCCCTCAGAAAGCGAATTTGCTTCTGAGGAAACAAATGCCTCGCGGACTTTTTCCACAAGACGGTACCTGAGCCGTATAAAAAGCTCCCTGATTTCGCTGTCCTTTGTTCCCGGAAGGCCGGCAATCTGCGCAAATGCAAACTGCTCTGCCGGAACATACTGCGAGTATTTTGCAGTCAGGCCGGATTTTGCAAATAAAATCTGGGAATTTGAAAAGTCGGCGGAAGTGAAACTGAACGTTCCTGCCTTTGAGGACAGAATCATGCTTGACGGAGAACTGCTTTCTATGCTGTATGACTGCGGAATTGCATACGGAAGCAGCAGCCCGCCTGAATTTTCGGGCAGCACCGCAGAAATAAAAAAACCTGTGGAGTCCGCTTCATCAGGAATCTGCTCAAATTTGATGCTTCCTCCCTTGCTGAACAGAAACTGCACGGAATTTTCACTTTCTTCATATGCCTCAAGCACGAGCGGACTTTCAGAACCGTCAGAATTTCTTGCCAGAACCGGATTTTTTTCATCCGCGGAAAAAACAAGTCCTTTGAATGAAACGTACAGCTGATTTTTCAGTGCTTCCGTGCCGTCTTCAGCCTGAATGCCTGTAAGCGTGAATTTCAAGTCTCCGAAAGATTTTGAAATTACAGAGTTACTCTTAAACTGAAGGACAAAAATACCGACAATAATAGCGGAATAGAGGACAGTGAGTCCTAGAAACTTTCTTACAGGATGTTTACGCATATTTTGCCTATTTTATCTTTAAAAAGTGCAAAAGGCAATATAAACATCCGGGAATATGGGGAATTATGAAAAGTTCAGTAAAAAGCATGGTGACGGAGCTGGCTGTTGCAGCTGTTTTTGTTGCGGCTGTCGCTGTCATTCTTGGAATGAGTCTTTCTTCCTGCGCTTCTGCCCGCGCGGCAGATTCCGATCCGGGTGAAAAAAGCCTGATAGAAAAAACCGTTCAGCCGGAAAAAGCGGAGCCTGAAAAAAAAAAAGAATATTCTAAGGCAGACTTCATTGAAGACTTGCAGTCCGTTCTGAATAAGAGCGGGCCGGATGCTGCCCTTGCTTTCTTTGACGAAAGGATTCCCGAAAGCCTTTCCCAGGACTTTGATCTGCTTTTTTTAAAGGCGGCCGTCAATGTAAGCGCGCATAATCTTGATGAAGCGCAGCGGCTTTGCTCTGAGCTTTCTGCCCGCGATCCTCAGAATGAAGATGTCATTTCCCTTGCCGCGGCAATCGCAAAAATGCGGGGAGACAATTCGGAGCGGACAAAGCAGATAAATGCGCTTCTTGCAAAAGACAAGCTTAATCCTGCCGCGAATATTGAGCTTGGGGAAGATCTGTTTCTGAAGAAAAACTACAAGCAGGCCAAGCTTCACTATAAGAAGGCTCTGATCCGCGAGCCAAACAACATTGATGCCTTGCGCGGGCTCGGGCAGTGTGACTATTATCTTGAGAATGATGATGCAGCCGAAGCGACTTTCAAGAAAATGCTTGAGATTGAGCCTGGAAATGTTCAGGCGCTTCTCTACCTGGGAAAGCTTGCGTATGCAAACAACGAGTACAAGGTTGCCTCTGATTATGCAAAGCAGGCGCTTGACAATGATCCTGAAAGCTATGAATGCAACATGGACTATGGCATGTATGAGCGGTATCTCGGCCATTACCAGAATGCCGAGGCTGCATGGACAAAGGCAATTCAGATTGAAAGCGATTATTTTTTAGCGTATGTGTACCGGGCGGGCCTGTATGACGAGCAGGAGCTTTTTTCAAAGGCGATTGAAGACTATAAGAAAGTCATAGAGCTGAATCCGAAGTATTACTATGCCTATGAAAGCCTCGGGATTCTTGCCCTTCATGAAGAAAAATGGACAACGGCACGGGAAGCATTTATGAAATGCTTTGAAAGCAACAAGGGAAATATTTCCTATCCGCTGATGATTACATACTGTTATTATAAAGAAGGAAAAGGGGAGGAGGCAAAAAATTTCAGCAGCCAGGTCTTGCGTAAGATGGACAGAAATTCCATAGAGTACGCGATGCTGCGCCTCTTTCATGACAGGGCAGGAGAGCGGCCGCTGCCTCAGCGGATTTCTGCAATGACAAATAGAAATCAGCAGGGAAAAATGTACTATTATCTTGCGCTTTTTTATGATATGTTTGGAGGAAGCGAATTTGCCAACGAGTACTATTCAAAAGTCATCAGCATGAGCAGCCCGATGTTTTTTGAGTACCGTCTGGCGGAATGGAGAGTCAAGGGAAAAGTTCCGTTGAAATAACTGATTATGGAAAACAAATCGACACAAAAAATTCTTGAGCTGAATGGAAGGCAGATTGTTCTTGTGGGAACGGCTCATGTTTCCAGGGCAAGCATTGAAGAAGTTGAACGCGCCATAGATGAGCAGAATCCTGACACTGTTGCCATTGAGCTTGATGAGAACCGTCTGGAAAATATAGAAAATCAGGACTCATGGAAAAAAATGGATATCATAAAAGTCCTGAAAAACAGGCAGGGATTTCTGCTTCTTGCAAACATCGTGCTTTCTTCATATCAAAAGCGGATGGGGGACGGAGCCGGAGTAAAGCCTGGTGACGAAATGATGGCGGCCATAAAAAAAGCGCGGGCCCGCGGCATTCCTCAGGTTATGGTTGACCGTCCTGTTTCTGTTACATTGCGCCGCGCCTGGGCAAAAAATTCTTTCTGGGGAAAATGCAAGCTGTTTTCCATGCTGATTGCCACTGCTTTTTCACGGGAGCAGATTTCCGAGACTGAAATTGAAAACTTAAAACAGTCAAGTGAAATGGACACGATGATGCAGGAGCTTTCATCATACCTTCCTGCTGTCAAAAGCGTTCTCATTGACGAGCGTGACTTTTACCTTGCTTCAAAAATCTGGGGCTGCTCCGGCTCAAAGGTTCTTGCGGTTCTGGGCGCCGGGCATCTTGGCGGAGTTGAATCCTGCCTGAAAAAAATTGCCGCCGGAGAACTGGCGCCCGATGTCAGCCAGATCAGCAGTGTTCCTGAAAAATCAGCGGCCTCAAAAGCTGCGCTGTGGATTATTCCTGTTTTGATTGTATGTCTCATTGCTGCCGGGTTTGTTTTTGGCGGAATTGAAAAAGGCGCGGACTTAATCGGAAGCTGGGTCTTATGGAACGGAATTCTTGCCGGAATCGGAGCAGTTCTTGGGGGAGCGCACATTCTTACCGTGCTAGTCTCCGTGGCGGGCGCGCCGTTCACATCGCTTTGTCCGTTTGTTGGAATCGGGCTTGTGGCGGGAATTGTTCAGGCTGCCGTCAGAAAGCCCGCAGTCAGAGACATGGAAAATTTGCAGAATGATGCGGTCAGCTTAAAAGGCTTTTACAGGAACAGAATTCTCCGCATTCTTGTGATTTTCTTTTTGACATCGCTTGGAAGCAGCATCGGAACATTTATCGGCGGCGCAAGTTTTGTATCAATTTTTGCGCGGTGAGGATGCGGCATGAATCACAGTGAAGCGGCCTTGTATCTTATTCCTGTCATGCTGGGCGAAACCGAATATGAAAAAGTGCTGCCGGAATACAACCGGAAGATTGTCAGCAGCATACGTTATTTTATTGTTGAAAGCAGGCGTTCTGCCGTCAGGTTTTTAAAGGCTGCGAATATAGAAAGCGATATTGATTCTCTTGTTTTCTTCGAGCTGAATGAGCATACGGACTTGTCTGGAATTGAATCATATCTTGAGCCGCTTTTAAACGGGCATTCGATGGGAATTATTTCTGACGCCGGATGTCCTGCTGTGGCAGATCCGGGAGCCGCTGTTGTGGAGCTTGCCCAGAAAAAAGGGCTGAAGGTTGTTCCGCTTGCAGGGCCGTCCTCAATAATTATGGCTGTGATGGCAAGCGGACTGAACGGGCAGAGCTTTGCGTTTCATGGCTATCTTCCTGCAAAGCCGGGCGCCCGGGAGTCAAAAATCCGCAGCCTGGAAAACCGCGCTTGGAATGAAAGCCAGACTCAGCTTTTTATAGAGGCGCCGTACAGAAATCTGAAGCTGCTCTCTTCAATTATTGCTTCATGCAGAAGCGAAACGCGCGTGTGCGTTGCCGCCGGACTTACCACGGAGCAGGAATTTATCCGCACTCTTTCGGTCGCTGAATGGAAAAAAAGCCCCGAGCCTCCTATCCATAAAATTCCCGCGATTTTTTTGCTGTACAGAGGCTGAAATGAACCGAAGCATTATTTTGACGGGAATAAAGCACTGCGGAAAAAGCACGCAGGGACGCATTGTGAGCCGGATGCTTCGCATTCCGTTTTATGACACGGACGATGTCATTGCTGAACTGACGGGAAAAACGCCCCGGCAGATTTATTCAGAGCTTGGAAAGCAGGAATTTCTGAAGGCGGAAACTCAGGCCTGCATGCATCTGTGCGGGCGCCTGAATCCAGCTTCTGCTGAAAAAAAATGCGCTGTAATTGCTACCGGCGGCGGAATATGCTGCAATGAGGCAGCTGTTTCGCTCCTGAAAAAAGAAGGAATCTTTGTTTTTTTAAAGGCTGACGAACGCATTGTGTCCGAGCGGGTCATGCGTGAAATCAAAACCGCGGAAGACGGCACGCTTTTCAATATGCCGGCGTACATCGCACAGAAGCACCCTTCTTCCCTGAGTGAGGCCCGGGCTGTTTTTCATGACTTTTTCACTGAGCGCGAAAAAATATACTCAAGCCTGGCAGATATTACTGTTGATATGAAGGATGACTCAAAGTCTGGCAATGCTGAAAAAATTGTGCGGGCAGTTTCCTAGCCGCAGCAGCAGCCTTCCCCGCATCCGCCGTCAGAGCAGCTGCCTGAACATCCTGAGCATGAAGCGCACGGCTGCGGATTCAGCTCTTCTTCCGTGGCTTCCCGCACAGAGACAATCTCCACATCAAAATGAAGCCTCACACCGGCAAGCTCATGGTTTGCGTCAACAATGATTTTGCCGTCTGAAACATGCACAACCCGTACAATCCGCGGCCCTGAAGCTGTCATTGCCTGGAATGCCATTCCTGTTTCAATGGGAGCTTCTGTTTCAAACTGAGAGCGGTCAACTTCCGAAACAAGCTCCTTTCGGTATTCTCCGTAGCCGTCCGCCGGCTCAAGGGTCACGCTGAATGTATCGCCGGGCTTTTTTCCGTAAATATGCTCTTCAAGCTTGGGCAGAAGGAAATTGCGTCCGTGAACATAGTCAAGCGTTTGCCCTCTTTCAGCGGAAGAGTCAAGAACGGTGCCTTCGTCATTTTTCAGCGTATAGTGAATGGAAACAAACGAATTGTCTGCAACAGTCATGCTCAGTCCTGCACAACTTCTGTGATTTCGGGGCAGGTTTCCTTCAGATAGCGCTCGATTCCCATTTTAAGCGTCATTGTTGCCATCGGGCATGAACCGCACGCGCCGGTAAGCCGCAGGTGGACTCTGTTTTCTTCATCAATGGAAATGAATTCCATGTCTCCGCCGTCCGCATTCAGCTGCGGGCGAAATGCGTCCAAGGTTTCCTTTACTTTTGCTGTAAGAGCTTCTTCCGCCATTTTTTACCTCTGAAAAAAAATTCCGCAGCCGACTGCAAGGAAATCCTGATGTTTTCTGCGGCTTTCAAGAAGCAGTTCAGCTTCCTTATCAGAATAAAGATACAAAATTTGGGGGAATTATGCAATCGCCAGTTCTGGCTTTAGAAGCAAGGCAGCCTGTTCACGCCGGGACAGAATCAGTTGTAAAAAAACAGCTTGACAAGATGGCGGGGGGGGGTAATATGAACTGACTTTTTTATCAAGGAGAATTGTATGAAAAAAATGGCAAAATTATTCGCAGTACTTGCGGCAATGGCTCTTGCCTTGTCTTTTAGTGCGTGCAAAAATGATGATGATGATTTTGAAATGACGAAACCATCGGAGATTGCAGTTTCGAATTTGTCAGCAGAGGTAAGGTATGGCTACTCCAATGGCTACAAGTATGGGGAAGTTAACCTAACTTGGTTCTACGATTCTGCCGATCCTGCTGAATATCTTGTCGTATACAGGACAGATAACTCTGACGAAATCCATACAATTGATTCAGGCAGTCTGGAATCTTTTAAAACTCATTCCATAACTGATTCAGGGAGAAATCCTGGAAAATATACTTACACAGTTTATACCGTGGGCAGCGGCTATAGCACTTCCGCATCTGCAAGCGTTACGGTAAATCTCGAGTACTCCCCTGTTTATAAACCTAATTATAATGGTGGTAACGGAGGGAGCAGTTCTGGTGGCCCTGGCGGCAGTAGTAGCAGCGGCACTGTAACATACAGGTGTGACGAGAAGTATACGAACTTTACCTTTTCTAATGGTACGTTTAATATTGTTAATACTCTTGGTGGTTCGATGGAACTGTATAGCGGAACATACACAGGAAATCCTTCTAGTGATGGAATTGTTGCCATAACAGTTACAAAAATGTCAGGTAGTGATTTTCAGGGTGTACCGACAGATATTTCAATTTCTAATGGACAATTTGATTATGCAGAAATGACATTTGTGCGCCAGTAGGCGGATGCTTGTAGCGTACATGCTGCAAGTGCCTGTTTAGCCTGAAAAGAGTGCGAAAAAACTCCGCGCCCTTTGGCAGTTTCCAAGCCTGCGTTTGCAGGCCTGGAATTTTTTTCTTGTTTAAATGCGGCCTGATTCGTGTGTCTGGCTCTTGTTCAGTTCAAACATCCTCTGCTATTATAAAAAGATGACCGATGTAGAAAACCTTGAAAAAGTAATACGGGATGTTTTCGGCATAGAAAAATCAATCAGGAATAAAAACAACACAAACAAATGCATTGCTCCGCTGAACCGCTATCCGGTGAATATGTTCGCCTTCAATTTCATGAACAGGCTCAGCCGGCTGAATGAAAAATTCAAGGACAGTCCGCAGGCGATCAGCACGATATGCGAGCGCGTCAAGAATCTTGGAGAGGCGGCTGACTCCGGCTGGGCAGGCCCGTACAGCGAGCTTGTTGCGCTTGACTTTTACACGCAGTTTTCAGAATTTTTCAGCGTTTCGTATATAAACCTGCTGAATGTCTGCGAGCATAAGAAAAGCATTCCGGCTTTGAACGGGCAGAAGGAAGTGATAGACATTGATCTGTGCCTTCACCTTAAGTCCGGCAGAATCTACACTGATGTAAAGTCATTCAACTGCGTTCATCAGCAGATTTTAGAAAGAATCTTTGAGTCGGTGGAGCAGTTTGCTGAAAAAGAATTCGGAAAAAGCATTCTTATCGGCACGGAAAACCTTTCAAGCCTTGATTATGTTGAAGTGAAGCGCAGCCTTGCCGGAAAGACGCACGAAGTGGAAAAAATACTGAAGGATGCCGTCCGCGGCCACAAGAACTACGCCTCGTATTCTTCAGGCTCCGGGCTTGCTCTGAACTTTAAAATCACCTGGTCCAGCGAGCTTTCAGTTGTAAAGGATTATTCTCCGTTTGCCATGGCGCAGGCATACAGGTACAAGATGCTTGACTACGGAAACAAGCTTGTTGACAGCGAGTATTCTGTAATCACAATGGTAAAAAATCCGTGGTTCAATGCGGAAACAGTTGACTTCGGGAATTTCAACAACATATTCTACCGTTCGCTGAGCCGCCGCACGTTTATGGAGCTTTCAAAGATTGATTCAAAGGCCGCCGATTATTCAGGCGCGTACAGGACTGACAGAATCAAAGTGAGCGACATTCCCGGAAATCTTGCCGGAATTGTTTTTATTGATGACAACAGTATCCGGTCGAAATTTTACAAGAGCCTGTATTCAGCGTACATATACCTTAACCCCAATTATGCAAACAAGGCGCCGCTGACAATCCGCAGCTTTGAAAAGTATTTCCGCAACGGATTTGAAGTCCAGATCAAGGACTTTGATG
This sequence comes from Treponema sp., assembly GCA_017935745.1. Lineage (GTDB taxonomy): Bacteria > Spirochaetota > Spirochaetia > Treponematales > Treponemataceae > Treponema_D. The sequence continues at coordinate 413,105 of JAGBGX010000009.1, forward strand.
ACTTTAAATGGGACAACTACTGATTTTCCGCCCGCGCTAAAATGACATTCCGCTGACCTTGCGCTTCAGCTCCAGAAGCTTTGTGTGGATGTAATGATCTGCTGTGAATTTTTCCATTATGCCCATCGCGCGGTTCTGCTCGTCTGCAATCGGAAGTGTATTGGTGTCGCTTTCGCTGAATTTTTTGTAGACTTCGGGAAGCGTTTCCTCTGGACTGCATGAGCAGGCCGGCTTTTCCATAATATCGGTTGCCAGAAGCGTTTCAGCAAATTCGCCGATCATCAATGTTTCCTTCAGATGCTCCAATGTGATGATTCCGATGAGCGTTCCGCTTGTGCTGTCCTTTACGGCAAAGGACTGGTTGTGGTGGGTTTCAAAATTGGTAAGGATGCTGCTGATTTTTTCATTTTCCCTCACGATTGCGGGGCTGTCCGCGCAGCAGACAGTTTCATTTCCCCACATGACATTTTTTACTTTTGTTGACTTGAGGATGTCCTCTTCTGTTACGTCCAGTCCGGCTTCTCCTGCCTTTGTGATTCCGTATTTCACACAGACAGGGCCGAGCAGCTGCACTATGAATGTTGTCGCCGTGATAATCAGAATAATCTGCGGCCCGATTGAATTTTCAAAGTCGCTGCTTGCAGAAATGCTCAGTCCGATTGCAACGCCGGCCTGGCTCAAAAGGCACAGCGGCAGGTACTTGTAAACCGTTTCAGGAGCCTTTGTCAGCCGTGCGCCGAGCCTGGCACCGATTGTCTTTCCGAGCGTTCTTCCGAAAATATACGTGAGCGCGAGAATGCCGAGCACAGGTGTGACAACCCAGATATTCAGCTTTGCGCCGACAAGCACAAAGAACAGGACGTAAATCGGAGGAGTGAATTTTTCAACAAGGCTGAAGACCGGGCGCGTTTTTGCAGGCGCGAAATTCACCATAAAGAATCCGAGCGACATTGCGGCAAGAATATTGTCCAGCCCCAGAATGCTGCATACTCCTGTTGAAAGGAAAAGCCCTCCAAGCCCGAATGAAAGCACTCTGCCTTCGTCCCGCATAAGGTTCTTTATGACAAGTGAAGTGAGCGCTCCGAATGCTCCTCCGACAATAGCCGAGCCGAAGATGTCCTTTGCGATGCAGAGCATCTGCATGCCGAATGAAACTGTCCGTCCGCCGACAAGCGGAGAAACGATTGTCGAGGCGACTGCATACAGAATAAGGGCTACTGCATCGTCCATTGCGACAATGCCGAGAATTGTTGTTGTGAGCGGCCCTCTCGTGCGGTATTCCTTCAGTACATCTGTTGTTGCCGCCGGAGCTGTTGCCGAGCAGATTGCGCCGAGGATAAGCCCGAATGAAACTGCGGTTTTTATGTTCTGCGTAAAGGCATAGGCTGCCGCGGTAATCAGGCTTCCCACAATAAAAAATGGAACAATTGACTCGCCGATGAGAATTCCTGCAAACTGCTTTCCGTATTTTTTGATGACATCGATTTTCAGTTCGGCTCCAATCAGAAATCCAATCAGGGAAAGGGCTATTGAGTTGATGGGATTCAGGGCGGCAATCGTTTCAATCCTGAGAATCTGAAAACCGGAAGAGCCGATAATGATTCCGATTACAATGTACCCTACGACTTGCGGAATGCGCAGCTTTTGGAATGCCCGTCCTCCGATTGCGCCGAAGAACATGATTATTCCCAGCAGAAAAACGAGCTGCGTTCCCTGAAGCCGGGAAAAATGCAGTGCCTGCGGAAGGACTTGCGCGAGAGGGTCATTCATTGTTTTCTCCGTTTTTGCTGAACAGCCACATGCTGTCCGCCATAAATTTCTATTTTACTGTTATTTCATGATTTCTTCAACGGTCTCAGCAGGACTTTTTCCATAATAAAGGAAACCGTACATTGTCGCCGCCGAAACAACCTTGCGCCCGTATTCCCGTGTTTCTCCAAACGGAATTGCTTCCAGAAAGAGATCTTTTGGCAGCGATTCCGTTGCAAATTCAAGGCTTGCGCTTTTTGTCCATGAGCGCACCCGTGTAATGCCCGCATTGTAAGAAAGGATTGCAAGAAAGGAAGAGCCGCCGAGCCTTCGTCTCAGCTCCTCAAGGTAAAACGACCCGAACCTGATGTTTGTCGCGCTGTCCTTCAGATCGTACTGGGCAACTTTCAGCTTTCTTGCAACATCTGCGGCTGTTCCGTCCATGAGCTGTGTCAGTCCTGTGGCTCCGGCATGGCTTATGGCTTCAGGATTGAAAAAGCTTTCGCTCCTGATAAGGCCGTACAGAAGGTATTCCGGCTGGGAAAAGTCCCTGCATGAGCTTGCAACGCTGTCTTTAAACCTCTGCGGAAAGGCAAGCTCCAAAAGCTCGCGCGGAATGTCATTGTCAGGTGAAAAAATTCTCCGTGAGGCAATCCTGATGCTTTCCTGTTCTTTTCCGCACTGATTTAAAAACCGGGCGATTTTCAGCGTGCAGTCCATTCCGATTTTGTCCTGAAGCTTCTGGTATTCGCCGTTGATATGCTCGCACAGCCCGAAATCAGCATATCCGAGCAAAAACTGTTCGGCTTGCTTGTCAGCCTTGAGTTCCGTCCTGTTTCCGAGTGAAAAGACAGCCTGGTCTGCTGCATGGCCTTTCAGCCGCAGTTTTTCCGCGGAAAGAAAACGGTAGTACAAGTCGCTTCCGCTTTCAAGCGCGCGCCGGAAAAGACGCTCTGATTCTTCCTCAGGATCTGTGCTTTTCGGAAGCTGAATAAAGCCGCCTTGAATCAGCCGTGCAGAAATATAGGAAAATTTTGCCGCAGTTTCCCGGCCTGCAGTTCCGTCTGCCAGAAGCGCGGTCTTGTAAAATTCGTTCCATAGGTGAAGAGAAAGCAGCCGCACGGAAAGCGTTTCAAAAAAATCGTCAAAATACAGCGGATCATGCCATCTGGGCGCGTATGTTTCCACAGCAGCCGCAGCCTGCGCAGCTGATACTTTTAAAAGCGCGTTCAGGTAGTACCAGAGCGCCGTGTCAAAATGCTCTGCGTTTTCGGCTTTTTCCATTGCGGAAATGAATCTGCTTCTTGCCCGCGAGCCGTATGAGCCGGATTTGTCGTACAGCCGGCCTGCGTAAAACTGGGCGTAAAACACGCATTCAGCGGGAAGCGAATTTGAAAGCGAGTCCAGGTAAAGCGCATTTTCCAGAACGTTCGGAGAGCCGTATAAAAAGCTTTTTCCCACATCGCTTAAAACCTGCGGAAAAAGAAACTGCTTTTTTTCCAGAATTGCCTTTGCATTTCGTGCCGCTGCCGCATAGCTCTTTGCATAGACATCCGCGCGGAATTCCAGGAGCTTCCAGTTTTCATGCTCCTGCGCGGAAAATGTTTCGCAGTACAACTGATAGTGGAAATTCTGAAAGCTTCGGACTGTGCACCATTCAAAGAAATCAGCTTGAAACCGCGAGTCATTTTTTTTATGCATGGAGCAGAGCCTGTAGTATGCTGTTTCATCGGGGCAGGCTTTCAAGTCAAGCCCTTCAGTCAGAGAAATGACGCGGGCATATTCTTTGCTGGAAAACAGCTGCTTTGCTGCTGCAAGCAGGGAGTCTTCATCTGGAAACGTTTTGTACAGCAAAATGCTTTTTTCAATACGCTCTTGCACTGTGCCGAGCGAGGCTGACATTTCCAGTGCGCGGCGTGCGGCCAGGGGAGACGCTTTTTTCGCTGCTTCATTTAAAAGCCTCTGGGCCTGCTCCTGATTGCCTTCATTCAGAGAATTCAAGGCCAGATAGTAAAGCGTGTCGTTTCCGTATTTTTTTTGAAGCGAATTGTTTTGCGCGCAGCTCCAGCTCACGCATATAAAAAAAGAGGTGATACAGAAGAAAATGGTGCGCATTCGTTTCATGCGGCTTCTTCTTTTTTCAGATGTGCTGTGATTGCTTGCGCTCTGTGCTTTGTGCGCCAGAATGATTTTCGTACAGGCATATCCGTATTGTACGGCAGAAAGAATGAATTTTCAAGAAGTGATTGTGCCTGTTTCTTTCGGGCTGTTTGGTATGAATTTTTTTTGAAATGAACTGCCTGTGCAGTTCTTGCACAGGCAGCAGACGGTTAAAGCCTTAGCAGATGACGACAGAATTGTCTGTGTGAGAAAAGGGCGCCGGAATATACTTGTCTGCCGCCCAGTCATTTTCCCAGTGTTTTCCGTCAAGAAGGTAGCGGAACTGGTATTCCTTTCCGACTTCGAGAGGAATCTTAACAGAGAAAGAGCCGTCCTTGCCTTTCTTTAAAGGAGTTTCAGTGCTGCTCCAGCTGTTAAAGTCTCCTGCAATGGTAACCTGCTCCGCGCCGTGAGCTGCTTCCTGAGAAACAGAAAATGTTACATTACAGATTTTCTTATCCTTTGAATAAGATTTTTTCAATGACATTTTTCATCTCCATAACATGAAAATACTTTTTATAACAGAAATCAGACTGAAGAAACACCGAGTGCTTGAAAACGTATGTTATTATCTGTTTGAGATACTATTTTATAGGATTGGGAAAAAAGATTCAATAGCATTTAAGAGAAAATAACTATAATATCTGCATGAAAAAAAGCAGCTCTTGCTTATTTTTTCCCTTTTGAGTATATTTAAATCGTATTTCTATCCGTGATTTATCCAAATTGCAGACGGACTGAAGATTCCGGCGAAGCCGGTTCTTAACTTGCTAAAAAGGAGGCTCGCAATGAGCGCTGTTTTGCACAATCATCATCTGTTTACTTCCGAATCAGTTGGAGAAGGCCATCCCGATAAAATTTGTGATCAGATTTCAGACGCGGTTCTTGACGAATGCCTGAGGCAGGATCCGGAAAGCCATGTTGCCTGCGAGACATTTGCTTCTCAGGCGCTTATCCTTGTGGGCGGAGAGCTTTCAACGCGCGCGTATGTTGATGTCCAGAAAGTTGCCTATGATGTGGTGAAAAGAATCGGCTATACAGATCCCGGATACGGGCTGGACTGCAATTCAATGGCTGTCCTGAATATGATTCATTCCCAGTCCTCAGACATAAATCAGGGTGTCGCGGGAAACGGGCTTGCAGAATTCAAGGGGCTTCAGGGTGCAGGCGATCAGGGCATGATGTTCGGCTTTGCCTGCCGGGAAACTGAAGAGCTTATGCCTGCTCCGATAACGTATTCCCACAGCCTGATGAAAAAGGCGGCGCAGGTCCGTAAAAGCGGGGAAGTAAGCTGGTTCCGTCCTGACTCAAAAAGCCAGGTCACTGTTGAGTACGAAGGGTGCAGGCCTGTCAGAATCGATACAGTTGTAATCAGCCAGCAGCATGATCCCGGCATTCCGTATGAAGAGATAAAGTCAGCCGTGATTGAAAAGATAATCAGGCCGGTGCTGGAGCCGACAGGTCTTTTGGACAGCAGCACGCAGTACTTTATAAATCCTACGGGGCAGTTTGTTATCGGCGGGCCGGTCGGAGACACAGGGCTTACCGGGCGCAAGATTATTGTAGACACATACGGCGGCATGGGACGGCATGGCGGCGGAGCTTTCAGCGGAAAGGATCCTTCCAAGGTTGACCGTTCGGGGGCATATATGGCTCGCTACATTGCAAAGAACATTGTGGCCGCGCAGCTGGCGGAACGGTGCGAAGTTCAGCTTGCATACGCAATCGGAGTGCCGTTTCCTGTCTCTGTTTTTGTTGATACATTCGGAACGGGCGCAGCTCCTGATTCAGTTATTGCGGAAGCTGTAAAGCGTGTCTTTGACTGCACGCCGGCTGGAATCATCAGGACGCTCGATCTGAAAAAGCCGGTTTATTCAGCTTCAGCTTCATACGGACATTTCGGACGTCCCGAATTTTCATGGGAAAAAACGGACAGAACGCAGGACTTGCAGAAAGAAATCAGATAGGATTTTCAAGTCCGGCATGGATTCAGGCGGCGCAGGAACTATGAATCTTTTAAATGCTTCGCAGATAACAGAAGTTTTCAGGCGGTTTCAAAGCCTGAACGCGCATCCGCAGACAGAGCTTGTCGCTCCGAATCCGTACTGCCTTTTGGTGAGCGTTATTCTTTCTGCACAGACAACAGACAAGGCGGTGAACAGGGCAACTGCGCCGCTGTACGAGGCTGTCTCAACGCCGCAGCAGATGGTTGAGCTTGGCGAAGAGCGGCTGTCCGGCTATATACGGTCTATCGGCCTTTACAAGAACAAGTCAAAGCACGTAATTGCAATGAGCAAAATGCTGATTGAAAAATTCGGCTCGAATGTTCCAGACAGCCGCGAGGAGCTGGAGTCGCTTCCCGGGGTAGGACGGAAAACGGCCAATGTGATTTTGAACGTTGTGTATGGAAAGCCGACTATGCCGGTGGATACACATCTGCTTCGGATATGTCCGAAAATCGGTCTTGCTGAAGGAAACAGTCCGCTTGCTGTGGAAAAAAGCCTGATGGAGCGCATTCCGCCTGAATTTATGAATCATGCCCATCACTGGCTGATTTTGCATGGCCGGTATATCTGCACGGCACGCTCGCCGAAATGCGCGGAATGTCCCATAAGCGACTTGTGCTGCCGGAACGGGCTACCACGTGAGTCCGATTCCTGCTGAATATGTGCTGTACCGCGTGTTTTCGTTTTTGCTTGCGTCCAGGCTGTTGCTCCAGTTGTAGTCATATCCGATGTTTATCATAAAATGTCCGAATGTGATGTCAAGTCCTGCTCCGGCTTTAAAGACAACCTTGTCATCGGTTCTTGCAGAAATTCCTGTTGAAGCATACGGCCGCAGATAGCTGCCAAGGTTCAGGTTTGCGCCGAACAGTCCGCCGAATGAATACACCGAGTTTCTGTTTATCGAGCCAAGGTCGAATCCGATGGAAATTCCGGCAAAAAGAAATTTTCCCAGCCCGAATGTGAGGTTTCCATATACGTTGTCAAGCGTGAACGTGGAAAACTGAACATCTGAAAATCCAAAGTGCTCCCGCTCTGTGTCGGTGCTTATGTAGAATGCCCGGCGTCCTTTCTGCTCGCTCTGATTTTTCTTTTTTCCTGCTTTTTCAGATGAAGCGTCTTTCGCCTCGTTCTTTAAAAGCTGCCTGATTCTCGCGGAATTCTGCCCGATCTGCTTTTCTGTCCTGAATTCTGGTTCATCAGAAAACTGGAAAAAATCCTTGAAGTCAGTTTCATCAATGAAAAGAATTTCCCTCGGGCGGCGCGCAATTTTGTAGATTTTCAGGGACAGCGGATCAAAGCGGTATTCGGAAGGATTGTTCCAGTGTGTTATTTTAAACGTCAGCTCGGCATAAAAAACAGTTTCCCCGGAGCGAAGCCTGTTTTCGTATTCGTTTACGTAGTATTCATAGTCGCGCCGCTGGTATTCTGTCATGTCCTGCTCGGCAACATATTTTTTTTCCAGCACTGTTGAATACAAGAGGTCAACGCTTCTTTCGTATAAGTATTTTTTTCCGAAGAAAAGTCCGCTGATTTCCACCGGCCACTTTGTTTCAACGAGGCTGTAATTTCCTACGGAAAAATTCATTCCGCCGTCCAGAGAAGAAACAGTATATTCATCGCTTTCAAGAACTTCATACAGAAGGTTCAGGGCTTCAAACTCTTCATCAGAAAAAAGCCGGTTTTCCTGAGAATGCAGAATGGAGCTTTTGAAAGATTCGATTGTCTGAATTCTTTCTTCTGCGTCTTTTGCTGTTGCCGCAAAAAGCATGCCGGAGACAAAAATATACAGAAGGAACAGGACTTTTTTTTTCACTGCAATGCCTTTTTTATCATAGTATATTTTCATTTGCCTATAAATCAGTTATACTAAAAAACATGTGTGGAATAGTAGGTTACATCGGATGCAGGAATGCGACTCCGGTTCTTGTTGACGCTTTAAAAAAGCTTGAGTACCGCGGATATGACAGTGCCGGCATAGCGGTTTTTACCGGGCAGGACATTCTTGTCAGAAAAGTCAAGGGCGCCCTTAAGATTCTGGAGGAGCGCATTGCAAAGGAAACGATAGAAGGCTCCCTCGGAATCGGCCATACACGGTGGGCGACTCACGGAGAGCCGAGCGATGTCAATGCCCATCCGCACTTGAATGAAGCCGGAACAATTGCCGTGGTGCATAATGGAATTATAGAAAACTATACGAGCCTCAAGGCGTGGCTCCAGAGCGAAGGAGTTGTCTTTAAAAGCGAAACAGACAGCGAAGTTGTCGCTCATCTTATAAACTATTACTACGAAGAGTCGCTTGATATTGCCGAAGCTGTGCGGAAAGCCATGTTCCGCCTTGAAGGAAGCTATGCGCTTGGCGTGATTTGCAAGGACTTCCCGGACAGATGTGTTGCCGCCCGCAAGGAAAGCCCGCTGATTGTCGGGCTTGGTGAAAATGAGAATTTCATTGCCAGTGATGTTCCGGCAGTTCTTGAGCATACGAGAAATGTGTACTTCCTTGAGCAGAATGAGATGGCTGTCCTGTACCGTGATCATGTGGATCTTTTTGATGAAAACGGAACAAAAATCATCAAGAAGCCGTACCATGTTGAATGGGATATTTCTTCAGCTGAAAAAAACGGCTGGGAGCATTTTATGCTGAAGGAAATCCATGAGCAGCCGAAAGCCCTCACAGACACTATGCGGCCGCGGCTTGTCTTTACGGACGGAATTCCAACGGACATCAGCTTTGAGGAAATCAATTTTGGCACTGAATGGAAGGAAGCGAAGCGCATCGTGATTACTGCGTGCGGCACGGCATATCACGCGGGGCTGGTTGCAAAATATGCATTTGAAAAGCTTGCGCGCATTCCTGTTGTTGTTGATATTGCCAGCGAGTTCCGCTATAGGGATCCGCTTTTGAGCAAGGATGATATTTTTATTGTGATAAGCCAGTCAGGGGAAACTGCTGATACTCTGGCTGCGCTGCGGCTTGCCAGGCAAAAGGGAATCCATGTCATTGCGATTACAAACTGCGTCGGCTCTACAGTAAGCCGGGAAGCTGATGACGTTGTCTATACGTGGGCCGGCCCGGAAATTGCCGTTGCTTCTACAAAGGCCTATACAACGCAGCTCATGTGCCTGTATCTGCTTGCGTTAAAACTTGCCTTTGTAAAGGGAACAGTTTCTTCTTCCGAATATGCGCAGCTGCTGTGCGGACTGAATTCTGTACCTGAAAAAGCTGCGCAGATTCTAAAGGACATAGCGCCGATTCAGCGGTTCGTTTCAAAAAACTATAACAAGGAAAAAGTGTTTTTTATCGGACGCCAGTTTGACAGCGCGACGAGCTTTGAGTGTGCGCTCAAGCTCAAGGAAGTGAGCTATATGCACAGCGAGGCGTTTGCTGCCGGAGAGCTTAAGCACGGCCCGATTGCCCTTATAGACAGGAATACGCTTGTCGTTTCCATTGCGACAGTTCCGCAGCTGTACGAAAAGCTTGCAAGCAACATAGTCGAAGTCAAGACCCGCGGTGCGGCGACTTTTGTAATTACGCAGGATTCCTCCGGGTTCTTTTCTTCTTCAGCTGATGAAATTGCCGGAATTCCTGCCGTGGAAAGCATTTTTGAGCCGATGCTCTCAGTCATTCCGGCGCAGCTTTTTGCGTACTATTGCGCAGTTCACCGCGGAATTGATCCTGACAAGCCGCGCAATCTTGCAAAGTCCGTGACCGTGGAATAATTACTGGTGAAAGTCCTGCACAATGCTGACAGCTGATTTTATTGTGCAGCTCGGCAGGATTTTCGCCGCAAGAGTCACGGCCCTGTCCACAATTGCCTGGCAGTCTGCCACGCCTTGCAGTGTGATGACGCTTCCGCTTTCATCAATGACAGAACGCAGGAAGTTGATATTCAGCTTGTATTCAAACAGAAGCTTGTTTGTCAGATCCTGCGCTTTCATCAGGTTCAGAATCCGCTGCTTTTCAACCGCTTCCTTTTCTGGCGGAACTGATTTTGCCAGGCATTCCAGTATTTTTACAATTTCCTGTGCTGAAATGGAGCCGGTATTTATGGTAAGCAGATAGTGGCTTGGATCTTCATTGTCAACATTGAAAAAGCTTTTGTGAAATCCGCGCCTGTTTGCCTGGCTTTCGTCAATTCTCGCTTTCGCCTGTTTTTCCGTCCAGCCGAATTCTTCCTGAAGCCGCCTGATTCTTACCTGCTCCTTTGCGACAAACCGCAGGGAAACAAGGTTCGGTATGTCTTCCAGAATGACAAAAGCTCCGCGCCCGATTAAAATGCAGTTTCCTTTGCTTGCCGCCTCGAGAACCGCATACTGCAAATAGTTCAGATATTCATCGCGCCCTTTTGCCAGGCTTGCAAAAAAGCCGGGCTTCTTTTCGTCGTATTTGTCCAGCTTGTCCTTTGGAAATCCCAGCTCTACAATTCTTTCTTCAATCTGCTTCCGTGTGAAGAACGTGTATCCGAGTTTTTTTGCTGCCTGCTCAGCCAGCTCGTCTCCAAGGGCTGCGACCTGCCGTGAAATTGCTATTATTGCCATAAGAAGCCTCCCATAAAAAAACAATAAAAAAGTTTGCAACGCAAACTTTAGTAAGGTAAAAGCCACGCTATTTTAGTGGCTTTACCTTACTCTCCTGTAAAAACGTTGTCCGCTGCTTTTCATCTACATTATAAATCAAAAAAAGCAAAAACACAAATTGAAAAACTTTCAGAATGCATTTACTATAGCTTTATGGAAGCAGAAGATAAAAAACTGATTTGGAATGAAACAGGCAGAAAGGAGCTTTTGAAGACTCCCGTTTTTACCGTGACAGAACGGTACAGCAGGAGTCCTTTCGGGCAGAACGGAACCTACATAGTGAATGAAGCCCGGGACTGGGTGATTGTTGTTCCTGTATGCGGGGACAATTTCCTGATGGTCAGGCAGTGGCGGCATGGCGAAAAAGCTTTAAGCATGGAATTTCCCGGCGGAGTGATTGATGATGGAGAAGAGCCTGCGGCTGCGGCCCGGCGCGAGCTTTTGGAAGAAACCGGTGCTTCCGCAGAAAAAATGAACAGGCTTGGCGTCTTGAATCCCAATCCTGCGCTGTTTGCAAATCATGTTCATGTTTTTCTGGCGGAAAATCTTTCTTTTTCGGGAAAGCAGAGCCTTGATTCTGATGAATATGTGCAGTATGTGGAAATTAACCGGCGGGAAGTTATAAAAAAACTGGGCAGCCCTGAATACCCTCATGCTCTGATGGCTTCAGCAGCTGCCCTGTATATGGCGCGGAATTTTTAGCGCTTTTTGTACGTGTCGTATGTTTTGTCCGGGCTGTATACTCCGTCGCGCTGCTCTCCGCTCAGAGAAGGAATTTCAAGCCTTGTTCCGATTTCTATAAGATCCGGGTTGTCCGGCTCAGGAAGAAGGTTCTTGTTTGCTTCATAGAGCTTTTTCCATAAGTGCGGATCGTTGTAGACATAAGAGCGTCCTGAAATATTCCAGAAGCAGTCGCGCGCTGATTTCCAGGAACGGACAACGTAGTACTGCGGCAGAGAGCCGCTTCCGTACAGCTCATCTACGGTCTCAATAGCCTGCCGTGCGTATTCTGAAGCTGCGTCCCAGTCTTCCTGTGCGAATGCTTCTTCTGCGCGGGCAATTGAATTCGCAGCTGACTCGTATTCGGCGGGATGAGACTCCTTTCCTCCGTTTTTTTCCATATAGCTCAGCTTGTTTTTTGCCAGCGCGATGTTTCTTTCTGCGCTTTCCCGGACAAGTGTGTGCTGTATGTACTCATCGGACAGCTGCGCGTTTTCCTTTGCCTTTATGGCATATTCTTCCGCAAGCTCGTACTTTCCTGCGTCAAGCGCGCGCTCTGCTTTCTGTGTGTATTCCTTTGCGAGCCGCTGATAAGTGTTGTTTGTGTAGCTGGCGGCAAAAACGGAAAGCCCTAAAAGAGATGCTAATGCGCATGTGATAATCTTTTTCATTAGTTAGCCTCCAGTATGGTTACATCGAGAATTTCATCCACTTCAACTTCTGCCGCTTCAGCATCTGCAAAATTGTCCGCTTCAAGGAGCGTTGTGCCTTCCGCTTCAATTCCTTCCACCGGCTCATTGCCCAGAGGCTTTTCCTTGTCTGCCCATTGCGCTGTGCTTTCGCTTTCTGAAACGCGCCGCTTGGCTTCGTCAATTGCTTCCTGCGCTTTCCGCCTTGCCTCGGAAACTTCAGAATACAGAGCTGTGAACCCTTCCTTTGCCTTTGTATAGTTGTTCAAGGCTCCTTCCGGGTTTCCTGTCACGTAGTTCTGGTCTCCGGCCTTGAAATTTGAAACATACTTGTCGTATTCGGCTTTCCGCGAAACAGCACACTTGATGCTGTCTGCCTGTCTCTTCGCCTTGAATGCTTCAGTGCGCTCCTCCTGGGAAAGCGACTTGTATGCGGCAGTGAGCACTGCGCCAAGCTTTTCGTTTGCGGCAAGCGCCTTTTTGTTCCATTCAGGACCGTAATCCTCTGAATTTTGCAGCTCGTCCATCAGGTCGGAGCCTTCCTTGTATGCCGCGCGATTATATGAAGAAAAATTCAGCTCATCAATCCGTGCTTTCTTTTCCGCAGCTTCAGCGTATGCCTTGAGCGCCTGATAGCGGCTGTCCAGTTCCCTGAGGCTTTCGGCCTGCTCGTCTTCGCTTTTTCCCGCTGATTCCTTTTTAAGGGCATTGTATGCTTCTTCTGCTGCCTTGAATGCCTGCGGGCTTGCGGTTTCTGCTCCCGCATCGATTGCGGCCTTCCGGGATTCTTCTACTTTTGACCAGAGCGCGCCCTGTGTTTCATCAACAAGCTCTTCGCTGGTTTCTGCGCTGTCATCAGGTTCGGGAGTTGAACCGCAGGAAATCAGCACAAATGACATGGCGGCAAAAAGAGCGACCAATACGTTTCTACCTTTAATCATCATTCCTCCGTGAAAAAAGCATGATTTTTTGGAAATATAAAGCTTCCGCTGAAACTTTATGTTCTACTATATAGTATAATGCGTTCTTCGGCAATAAAAACTTTTGCTGACAAAAAAGCGCAAGTGGAGTACAATAAGAGCATTCCGGCAAGACGGAAGCTGTCCAGTTTTGCGGAACTGTAACTTTCAAGCATGCTGCACGGTTTTTGTGCATATCTGCCTTAAAAAGGCGGAGCAGGAGGATGTATGGCAGAAGGTTTTTCTCCGCCGGATATACAGAGGCGCATAGGAGTTGTTTCCGTTTCCAAAAGCGGCTGGAGCCTTGAGCTGAATTTTGTTTCGTGGGGAGAGCGGCCGCCTAAGTATGATATCCGTTCATGGGATCCCGAGCATCAGAAAATGGGCAAGGGAGTGACTTTTACAAAAGAAGAGCTTTGCTCGCTCAGGGATATTCTTAACGGCATGGAAGAGCTGCGGTAAGCTGTTTTGGGAGGAAAAATGAAAAAGCCTTTTTTGATTTTTGCAGGAGCAGTGATTGCTCTTTCGGCCTCGGCTTGGGCGCGCGCTCCGAGGCTCCGGGACACAATTGAAATAGTGCGGCTTGGAGATTATGAGCCTGTCGAGCTTGGCTCCGGCACATTCAGGCTTAAGAATGTTTTTGCGAGCGAGCTTGCTGCCAAGGACTTTTCAGTCATGCTTTATCCGAAAAACGGCACAGCTGGCATTCTGTACAAGCGGACTCCCAGCAAGGAGCGCCTTCTGCTTGACAAGGCAGCCCGCAGCGCAGTCATTTCCGCATACGAGTCATACCTGAAGGATTATGAAGAAAAAAAGCTTGACAGAAACCGGCGCAAATTCAAGGAAGAGTACGGTTATGCGCGGGCAAAAATCGAATGGGGGCCTTTTCAGTATTCCACCTATGCCGACCCGAAAATCAGCATGGGCTATATTTTTGTCGGAAAATCTCCGTACTTTTGCATTCGGATTCCGTCAACAAAATCTCCCCAGGACAAAGGTGATGTTCCTGTTGAGTATGGCGGCCTGCTGCTTTACTTTACGCGGTCTCAGGCCAAGGATCTCGTTGATGCGATTTCAGATGAAGAAATTCAGAAAGCTTTGAGCGCCCAGATTCTGTATGTCCCGGAGGATTCTTATGATGACGGAACTATGGACGATGCGGAAAAAGAAGAGCCTCCTGCTGATTATCAGGAAGCGGACTGAGCAAAGTGTTTCGGGAACTGCGCTTTTTTCTGTAAATTCGTAAAAAAGCAAAAAATTAAAGAATTTACTGTTGACAATATTTTTTCAGTACGATATATTCAATATCACGCTTTAACAATGAAAAGCGCAAATATGAACAAGCAAAGGCGCAAGCCTGATTAGCATACCGTTGTTTGACAGCTTAAGGGAAGGAAAGAAGACAGCAGAGAGGGGTAAGAATGCCGCGGGGGAGGGCGGAGGACGCCTTTCCCCGCGGGCAGCGCAAGGAAGAAGAAGAGAGTCCGGCCGGGGGCTTCGGCCTCCGGCGGGAGCGTATGATGGGGAGTTTGATCCTGGCTCAGAACGAACGCTGGCGGCGCGTCTTAAGCATGCAAGTCGGGCGGCAGGGGGCGCTCAGGCGCCTCCGAGAGCGGCGGACTGGTGAGTAACACGTGGGCGACGCGCCCCCCGGACGGGAACAGCC
>JAGBGX010000010.1 GCA_017935745.1 Treponema sp.
GCTTCCGTCATTGTAGCTTCCTCCGCCCGAACCCCCAGAGCATCCAAAAAATGATGTCAATAAAGCTACACCTAGTACGCAAATAAGAAAATTTTTCACCTTTTTCATAAAGCCTCTTAATTTTTACGAAAATTGAAGTATATAGAAATAATTTTATACGAAATAAGAAGTATGGTCAACTAATTTTTACGGAGATTGAAGTATATTTTTTCTATGAGTTCGGAATTCAAAGCAAATTTACGAGAGCAACTCTCATATTTGGGAATTACAGTTCAAGAATTGGCTTACAAATCTAAAATCTCCAAGCGTACAATTGAAAACTATTTAAGCAAGCGCGGTTCCATTCCGCCTGCCGATTATGCCTGTCGCATGGCGAATGTATTAGGTGTTTCAGTAGAATGGTTGGTTACAGGAAATGAGCAAAAAAAATCATGTGAAAATTCAGAAGAGGCAAAATTCCGTCCGCTTATAAAAAAGATAGCATCGCTTCCAGCAGAAGTGAGAGACGCAATACAAACACTGGTCTTTGCAACGGCAAGTGTAGTACCGCAAACTCAACATCATTCATATGAAAAGGAACAACGCGCATTGTGATAGGTTCAATTTCAAGTTTCTGGAAATACCTGTCACCCTGAACTCGTTTCAGGATCTGCTACGGAAAAAGATTCCGAAACAAGTTCGGAATGACATTTTTCTTTGCCAAAAATGACGTAAAAATCAACAACCCCGATGCTCCGCTGGAAACTTTGTTGCGAATGACATCGGGGGGGGTATGTTGATTATTTGTTCTTGCGTGAAAGAACGATGCTTTGAATCAGCAGGAACAGACAGATCATGAATGCAACGGTAATGTTCGTCCACCATGCTTCGTCAAGTCCGAGTGATGACACAATGTTCTTGATGGTTGCCAGGGACATCACGCCGAACAGTGTGCCTGCAATGTTTCCGACACCGCCTGAAAGCATTGTTCCGCCGATAATCGATGAAGCAATAGCGTTCATTTCCGCGCCGCTTGCATGTGATGGAGAACCGGAGCCTACATGCAGGAAGTAGACAAAACCGCCCACGGCTGCCAGCATGCTGCATATAAAGTGCGCCAGAAATTTTGTTCTTCTGACATTGATTCCAAGCATGTTCGCGCTCTGCTGATTTCCGCCCACTGCATAAAAGCTTCGGCCGAGAGCTGTCCATCTGAGCGCGAGGAACAGCACAATGACAACGAGCAGCGCGATTATTACGCCCGGCTCCACATACGCGGGAATGTATTTTCCAAGCTTGTTCAGCGAGCCCATGCCCGGCACATAAATGCGCGTTTCCATCAGCTTCACGAATGATTCGTTCTGCACATTGAACTGCGTTGAGTTGACGATTGTTGTCATTCCCTTTGCAAAGAACATTCCTGCAAGCGTCACGATAAACGGCTGGATGTCGAGATATGCCACAAGGAATCCCTGCACCAGCCCGAATCCGACTCCAATGAGCAGCGCAATCATCACTGCGGAGCCGATTGTTCCGCCCTGAAAGTCAAGGTTTACGGCGCAGCTCATGCACACAAGCGCAGTCAGCATTCCTACCGAAATGTCGATTCCGCCGGTAATCATGACGAGGCTCAGTCCGCACGAAAGCACAATCAGCGAGGCGTTTTCATTCAGCATGTTGAAGAATGTCTGCGGCTTCTTGAATCCCGCGCCCAGAAACACCACGGCGCACAAGTACATTGCAATGAATATGGTTATTGTAATCACAAGCAGCAGATGAGTGTCCGAAAGCGAGCGGCACTTGCACAGCAGCGTTTTCGTTTTGTTATTCATACCGTTCATCTTAGTTTCCTCCCTGTGCTGCGGCTGTTGCCTTGCGTGCGAACAGCTGCCGTGACAGCTGCGACATCTTTTCACGGAAGACCGGCGCACTGATGACAACGAGCACAATGACGACCACTGCCTTGTATGCCGGCAGGGCAGTTGAAGCCACGTTGAACTTGAACAGCGTTGTTGTCAGGAACTGAATGACGTATGCTCCCAGAATTGATGCCCACATATTGAACTTTCCGCCGCTGAGCGCATTTCCGCCGAGCGCCACTGCAAGGATTGCATCCATTTCAATGTCCTTTGCAATGACTGAATAATTTATGGAAGAAATGCGGCTTACCTTGATAAATCCGGCCACAGCTACGCACAGTCCCATTATCACATAAGTGATGAATTTGATAAACTGCGGGTCAATTCCGTTCAGCCGGGATGACGATGCGTTGATTCCTACGGACTGCGTGTACAGGCCGAGGTTCGTAAATTTCAGCGCGAGCATGATGACGGCAATGCATATCACGGCAATAAAAATCGGCGTGGGAATCGGAATTCCGGGAATGTAGTTTCCGAAGTAGGCGAACGACGGCTCGCTCACAATCGGCAGCGCATTGTTGTTTATCCACGCGGCAATCGAGCGTCCGGCTGTAAAAAGAATAAGCGTTGCAACCATCGGCTGAATTTTAAAGAACGAGACAAGCATTCCGTTGAACGCGCCGAACAGCATGGAGACAATGCAGCAGGCAAGGAACGCAACAGCAATCGGCGCCTGAAGCGTTTCGGGACGGGCATCTGTTCCGCACAGCACGCGCAGCACTACGCTTCCTGCGATTGCAATGACTGCGCCCACGGAAATGTCCTGTCCGCCGGAAGCAGCTGTCACGAGTGTCATGCCGATTGCAAGGATTGCAAGCTCCGATGCGTTGTCAAGAATCGTAATCAGATATCCTGAAAACACAGGGAAGCCGTCGCTGTTCTGCCCGAGCGATATTTTAAAGAATGACGGATCTGCAATCAGGTTGAACACAACAAGAAGCACAAGAGCCGCAATAGGAATGAACAGCTGGTTCCTGAACAGGCTCAGCATTTTCTGTTTGTTGAAGGTCATGTCAGTTTTCTCCTCCCGCAATAGTTGTCATGATTTTGTTTTGCGTCAAGTCGCTTCCTGAAAGCTGCCCGACCTGCTTGAGATCCCGCATAACGACAAGCCGCGAGCACGTGCGAAGCATTTCATCAATTTCTGAAGAAATGAACGTGACGCACTTTCCTTCCTTGGCGAGCCTGAGAACAAGCTCCTGTATTTCTGTCTTGGTTCCGATGTCGATTCCGCGTGTCGGCTCATCCAGAATCAGGTACTGCGGATTTGAAAGCAGCGCGCGCGCAAGAAGCACTTTCTGCTGATTTCCGCCTGAAAGCGACTTTATCGGTGTCTCTGCGGAAGCAGTCTTGATGTCAAGCAGCTTGATGTACTCGTCGGCAAACGCCTCCTGCTGCGCCCGGGAGAACGGCCGGAAGAATCCTTTCATCACTTGGAGCGCAAGAATCAGGTTTTCACGCACAGACAGATCTCCCACGATTCCGTCGCGCTTTCTGTCTTCCGGAAGGTAGCTGATTCCGTGGCGCATTGCTTCAATCGGCTTTGTGATTTTTGCATCCTTGCCGTTGACCTTGACTTTTCCGCCGGTCACTTTGTCCGCGCCGAAAATTGCACGCACGCATTCGCTTCTTCCCGAGCCGAGCAGCCCGGTGAATCCGTTGACTTCGCCCTTATAGATTGAGAATCCGAACGGCTTTACGCCGGAAACGCTGGAAAGTTCTTCCGCCTGATAGACCGGCACTTCGTCTGCGCTGTGTTCGACAGCTGCCGCGGGCTTTTGCATTTCAGACAGCCCGTCAAGCGCCTTGCCGAGCATCTTGGAGACAAGCTCAACCTTCGGCAGATCCTTGATTTCGTATTCGCCCACAAGCTTTCCGTCACGCAAAACCGTGATGCGGTCGCAGACTTCATACACCTGCTCAAGAAAGTGCGTGACAAAAATGATTCCGACGCCTTTTGCCTTGAGGTCGCGCATGAGCCTGAAAAGCTTCTGCACTTCCTGCTCATCGAGCGATGATGTCGGCTCGTCAAGAATCAGAATCTTGCAGTCCATGTTGACGGCGCGCGCAATGGCAACCATCTGCTGCACCGCGATTGAATAGCTTGAAAGCTGCTGCGTCGGCTCGGCAGGAATGCCCAGCTCCTTGAGAATTTTTCCTGCGCTTTCGTTTATGTTCTTCCAGTTAATCAGCGCGCCCGTGCGTCCGATATACATGTTCTCTGCGACAGTGAGATTCGCACACAGCGTGATTTCCTGATAAACGGTGCTTATGCCTGCGTTCTGCGCATCCTGCGGAGAGCGGATATTTACAGCGTGGTCAAATCCGCTCACAAAGACTGTTCCGCTGTCCTTCTGGTGAACGCCTGTCAGAACCTTTATAAGCGTGGACTTTCCCGCGCCGTTTTCGCCCATCAGCGCATGGATTTCGCCCTTGCGCAGCGTAAAGTCCATGTTCTGCAGCGCCTTCACGCCCGGAAACGACTTGTATATGCCGCGCATTTCCAGTACAGACTGTTCCTGCATTATTTCCTCCAAAAAAAAACACGAGTTTCAGACTGATGAATCTGTCTCCTCGTGTCCTTAAAATTGATGTCTCTTGAAATGAGAGAGACGCCCGTAAAAACGGGCGCCGTCAAGCGGAACGGCTTAGATTCCGTACTTGTTTACATCTGCCTTTGTGATTGTCTTGGCATCAAATCCTTTTTCCTGCATGATGACAGTCTTCTGCGCAGGTGCTTTTCCTTTCTCAAGATCCTTGATGATTGCATCGATGTAGCTTGCCTGGAACGGATTACACTGGCCGTCATAGTTCCATCTCTTTGCGAGCAGCTCTTCAAGCGCCCACTTGTTACAGTCGAATCCCATCACGATAACGTCTTTTCCAACACCGTGGGAAATGTTTGCCTTGTCAAGGGCAGCGACTGCTCCTTTTGCCATGTCATCATTTTCAGCATAGATAACATTGAATTTCTTTCCTGAGTCAATCACAGACTGAACAATCTGCTGGGCTGTCTCGGCGTTCCATTCTGCTGTCTGCTGCGTCACGAGGTTCCAGTTGCTTTCAGCCTTCACCTTTTCGTCAAGCGCGCCTGTGCGTCCAATCTGTGCGGCTGAGCCCATGACACCCTGGATGTGGACAACATTGTATTCGTCAAGTCCCTGTCCGGCGAGCCAGTTCACAGCTGTCTTTCCTTCTTCCGCCATGTCAGAGACAATGGAAGCTTCGTACATGCTCGGATCCGCATCGATTGTGCGGTCAAAAAGGATAACGCGTACGCCTGCATCCTGAGCGTCCTTGAGAACTGAATTCCATCCAGATGTTCCTGCGGCAGAAATAAGCAGATAGTCCACTTCGTCCTGAATGAATTTGCGGGCGGCAGCAATCTGCTCATCGTTCTTCAGGCTGTATGCAAATGAAGCCTTGTATCCGTTCTTTTTGGTGAATGTGTTCTTCATGTCCCGGTCGTTCGCCGTGCGGTAGCCGGATTCGTTTGGATCATTGTTGATGATTCCGACTGTAATTGTTTTTTTTGCGGCGAATGTCGGAAGAACAGCCATTGCAATTGCTGCACAGAGAACCAAGATTTTTTTCATAAAATACCTCGCTGAAAAATAAAAAGTAATGCGCGGCTAAAACCGCTTTATTGTATGATAAAACAGTTTTTTCAATATTGATATTGTCATTTTGTTACCGAAATGCAGTAAAAGATATCATATTGTTTTGTTTTATGATTTATATGATATATTTTTTGATGCGTATATAAAAACGATTCAATAACAAAGGCAATTTTTTCATGCAGTAAAAAGAAAGGCTTCCGCCGGAAAAGACGGA
This sequence comes from Treponema sp., assembly GCA_017935745.1. GTDB lineage: Bacteria > Spirochaetota > Spirochaetia > Treponematales > Treponemataceae > Treponema_D. The sequence goes on from JAGBGX010000010.1 coordinate 5,733, forward strand.
AGCCCCTTTGCTTTTAAAGACAGTTCTGCAAGAAACTGCAAGTTAAAAATCAGCAGAACGGATTTTCATCCTTGTAGAGAACACCCTTCGGCTGGTTGTAGGCGATGTCTGCAATCTTCAGGTACTGGAAGACGGTGTACAGTGCCTTTCCGAAATGCCCGAATGCCACAGCTCCGTGATGCGGATACTGTTTTCCGATGAGGACATGGCGGTAGAAGCGTCCCATTTCCGGGATTGCAAACACTCCGATTCCTCCGAACGAGCGCGTTGCCACCGGCAGGATTTCTCCCTGCGCGATGTAGGCCTGAAGCTTTGTGTCCGGCGTTGTCTGAAGCCTGAAGAACGTGATATTGCCCGGCATGATGTCGCCTTCGAGCGTTCCGCGGGTAAAGTCCGGCTCGCTGTCTTTCGGCTCAAGAAGCCTGTGCTGAATCAGCTGGAACTTTACGCCGGGGCTGCACTTTTTGTTCAGGCAGCAGAACGGCGTGTTTCCGCAGTGGAATGCCATGAATGTGTCCTGCAATGTGTACGGATAGCTGAATTTTCCCTTGATGCTCTCGTCGTACATGTCCTGCGGAACGGAATTGTTGATGTCGAGCAGGGTGACGGGCGCGCCCGAGACACATGTTCCGATATATTCTGAAAGCGCTCCGAAAATATCTACTTCGCATGCAACAGGAATGCCGCGGGTTGCAAGGCGGCTGTTCACATAGCACGGCTCAAATCCGAATTCCTTGGGGAACGCGGGCCAGCATTTGTCGGCAAGGGTGACATATTTCTTGCTTCCCTTGTTTGCTTCAATCCAGTCAAGCAGTGTCAGCTCGAACTGCGCCATCCGCGGGAGCAGATCCGGGAAGTTGTTTCCGCCTGAGCCGAGCTCGGCTTCCATGTCCTTGACAACTTCGGGAATGCGCTTGTCGTCCTTGTGGGCGCGGTATGCAACGAGCAGGTCAAGCTCTGAATTTTCCTGAATTTCAACGCCGATGTCATACAGTCCTTTGATTGGTGCATTGCAGGCAAAAAAGTCCTGCGGACGCGGTCCGAATGTGATAATCTTGAGGTTTTTCAGCCCGATGATTGTCCGCGCAACCGGGATGAATTCTTCAATCATCTTTACAATGTCTTGCGCTGTTCCTACCGGGTATTCAGGAATGACAGCCGGAATGTGGCGCAGGTTCAGATTGTACGAGCAGTTGAGCATTCCGCAGTATGCATCGCCGCGGCCGTTGATAAGGTCGTTCTGGGTTTCTTCCGCCGCCGCCACAAACATGCACGGCCCGTCAAATTTCTGCGCAATCTGGGTCTCGGGAGTTTCCGGCCCGAAATTTCCCAGGAAAACAACAAGCGCATTGCATCCGGCCTGCTGCACTTCTTCAACAGCCTTGAGCATGTCCTTTTCATTTTCCACAGTTGTCTTTGCTTCGTAAAGTTCGCCTTTTCCGGCAAAAGCATTTGCAATTGCGGCCCTTCTTTTTTCTGAAAGAGAAATGACGAAGCAGTCGCGGCTTACAGCGATAATTCCCAGCTTTACATCAGGGATGTTTGAAAGTTTTTCCATGTGCGCTCCTCATAGTAAAATGACAGCAACCGATTGCCTTTTTTCAGTGTAGAATCCAAATTTGAAATTGTCAAGGGAAAGTGTGTAGAAAAATCCGCAAACAAAAAATGTTGTTCTCATAAGGTATTGCAGTCGGGTTTTATATCCTTTATTACGACACAGAGCGTCAGGGTATTAACCCTCCGCACGAATAAAAATATAAATTTCTTTATAAAATACAAAATACTTTGTTTTTATTAAAATAATTTAGAAAAATATAAAATATATGTTGCTTTATTTAAAATTGGGTGTACAATGTAAGCATAGCCGGCTGAATTTGGCCGGGAGTTTCAGGGCGGGCAAAAATATGGCTCTGCTTTAGTATGTTTACGTTTTTGGAGGATGTATGAGTGTAAAAAAAGTGATTGCGGCATGTGCGGCTGCGGTTCTTGCGGCGGCTTCATTTTCTAGCTGTGTTGGGAAAGGAAGCGGAAAATCTGCGGGGGGGGGTAAAGAACTTCGTGTTTTTCTTTATATGAATGAGCATGAGCGTGCCGTCTATTCAAAAATGATTGAAGAATTTGAACAGAAGAAAGGATGCAAGGTTGACTTTCAGATTACGACTCAGGCTGAGTATGCAACAGCGCTTATAGGAATGATGACGAGCCGGGATTTTCCTGACGTTTTCTATGTCGGCCCGGAAACGGTGCGCGAATATGCACGTAACGGCTATATTGCAGATCTGACACCGCTGCTTGACAAAGCGGGAATTTCTACTAACGACTTGCCGCAGGATGTTCTGAATATGTTCCGTTATAATGGAATCGTTTCTGGCTCGGGGAATCTGTATGCGCTCCCGAAAGATGCGTCTGTGTTTGCATATGCCTATAATAAGGAGCTGTTTGATGAGGCAGGAGTTGCTTATCCTGATCCGCAGCATCCGTATACGTATGATGAATTTGTTGCTGTCTGCCAGAAGCTTACAAAAGACACGGATGGAGATGGCGAGACGGACCAGTGGGGCTGCGGATTTGCAAATGCCTTCATGCTCTATCAATTTTTATGGTCGAACGGTGCTTCCTTTTTGAGCAATGATTGCCGAACTGTTGCCATTGACACACCTCAGTTCAAGGATGCTCTTCAGAAATTTGCGGATCTGACTCTGAAGTACAAGGTCACACCGACAGTGGCACAGGATGCATCCCTGGGAGTGTACCAGAGATGGCTTGCGGGTCAGGAAGCGTTTTATGCATGCGGAACGTGGGATGTTGCAGCCTTTATGGATGATGACACATTCCCGTTTGAGTGGGATTTGTGTGCTTACCCTACGCTTTCAACAGGAATTTCGTATACGTGGCTTGGAACAGTTGGATTTTGTATAGCAGAAACAAGCAAAAACAAAGATCTGGCACTTGAGTTCATAAACATGCTTTCTTCTGATGAACAGGGGCAGCGCTCTCTGTCTGGTATGACAGGGTCAGCGTCTGTTCAGCTTCCGAACCTTCAGTCGCTTGCAAGGGAATTTGCTGAAATGGCCGCTTCAGGAAAAATCAATTATCCCAAGAATGTGGAAGTGTTCTTTAACTACCAGAACGGAACAGGAAAGTATGCCGGAAGAATGATGGAATCAACTTATACTCCAAACAATGAATGGCTCGGTTATTTCTTTGAAGGCGTTGATAATGTTAAAAACGGCTCCATGACTGTAGACGAATATGTGAAGTCAGTCAAACCGAGAATGCAGGAAGCACTTGACGAAGCATGGGTAAACGTCAATTAAACTGCCGTGCGTAGAGGACAGCTTCCTGTTTTTAGGAAGCTGTCACTTTTTTATTCGGAGGCTGATTTATGGCGGGCTGTACTAAGAAAAAAATGTCTAAGGCTGCGTTTTTGGAAAACTGCTGGGGCTTGTGTTTTGTGTTGCCTCCGTTTGCCGGTTTTCTGATTTTTATGGCATTTCCTATTGTGTTTGCGTTTGTCGCAAGCCTCACAACATGGAACGGAATAACAAGCATGGCAGACAGCTTTGTAGGGCTGAAAAATTATATACGGATTCTCACTGATGCGCGATTTTGGAAAGTTCTTTTTAACACAGTGATCTACATGATTGGAATTCCGATTGGAATGATTCTTTCTCTGCTAATTGCTGTGGGAATGAATAGGAAGATCAGAGGAATCAGAATTCTGAGGACGTTGTATTACATTCCTGTGATTTCATCGCTTGTTGCTGTTGCCATTCTATGGATGTGGGTTTTTAACTATGATTACGGTCTTTTGAATAGAATAATAATAACCCTCACAGGATTGCACGGCCCGAACTGGCTGGGCGATGAATTCTGGGTAAAAGTGTCCATGATTATTTTTATGGTGTGGAAAGGCTTGGGAACTTCAATAATTCTCTATCTTGCAGGGTTGCAAAGCATTCCCCGGGACTATTATGAGGCAGCAAGGATAGACGGAGCTTCCGCCTGGCAGATTTTCTGCCATATAACAATTCCGCTTATTTCTCCGGTTACATTCTATCTGCTTATTATGGGGCTTATCGGAGGATTTCAGGTTTTTGTAGAAGTGCTTGTCATGGTTCCGAACGGCGGACTTAACTACAGTGCAGCAACGATTGTGTTTTATATGTATCAAAAGGCATTCGGGCAGCGGCAAATGGGATATGCTTCGGCAATGGCGTTCATTCTTGCGGTGATAATTTTTATAGTGACAGCCGTGAATTTCAAAGGACAAGACAAATGGGTCAATAAGATTGACTGATGGAGAAAATCATGAGTAAAAAAGCGGTCTACAGAGAATATGCGGAAAAGCGGATTGATTCTTTTATCTTTTTTGTACTGGCAGCCGGAGCTGTTGCCATGGTGTTTCCGCTGGTTTATATGTTTTTAAGTTCCTTTATGACGAAGAATCAGATTCTTTCAGCTGATTTTTCCCTATTGCCAAAGCCATGGCGTTTTGGAAAATATTCTGAAGTCTTGAAAAAGCCGGAATTTATCCGCGGCATACGGAATTCACTGTTTGTGGCATTGCCTGTTCTTGCTGTGGGAAGCCTGACTTCGAGCCTTGCGGCATTTTCATTTGGAAAGCTCAAATTCCGCGGACGATCGAATATTTTCCTTGCACTTATTGCTACAATGATGATTCCATTTGCTGTTGTCATGGTTCCGCAGTACGTCATGTTTTCTAGATGGGGCTGGACAAACAGCCTGCTGCCGCTCATTATCCCTGGTTTTTTCGGCAATGTGAGTATGATTTTCTTTTTACGGCAGAATCTTTCGAGTATACCTGATTCGTTTGTAGAAGCTGCAAAAATTGATGGAATGGGATACTTTCGGATGTATTACAGCATTTTTCTTCCGCTGATGAAAGGAGCTTTAATGACTCAGGTTATACTTTGGTTCATGGGAATTTGGAATGACTATCTTGCTCCGACAATTTTTATTCAGAAAGAGCGGTGGTTTACGCTGCAGGTTGTCATCCGTACATTCAATTCATATTATGCTGTGAACAGCGATTATCCGCTTATTATGGCGGCTTCGGTTATTTCAATTTTACCTACGCTTCTTTTGTTTTTCTTTTTCCAAAGGTATATAATTGAATCTCTGGCAATTTCCGGAGTAAAAGGATAGCGATGGAAGCTCCGTTCCGTTTGAATGACACTGATGTCTCGGCAAATGCCGCGGCATGGTCTCATGATCCGTCCATGATGTATGATGGGCGGACAGGACTATACTATTCTTATAGCACGGATGTGTTTCATCCGGAATGCGGATTGTGCGAAAAGAAAGGAATTCCTGTCCGCTCTTCCTTAGACTTGGTTCATTTTAAATATGAAGGAACTGTTCTTTCTGCGGCTGCTGTCCGCCAGGCACAGGATAACGGAGCTTTCCCTGATACAGAAGGCTTTTGGGCGCCGTATGTTGAATTTTTTAACGGTGAATACCGGCTGTACTACTCCGCGACAAAATGCTTTGGAAGTTGCGAGTCGAAAATCTGGCTCGCAGTTTCTCAGTCTCCGCTTGGTCCGTTTGAAAACCGCGGCATAGTGATTGATACATGGAATGCAGACGGTATTGATTCTCCGAACGCGATAGATCCGCATGTCATTCATTTTGGCAAAAAATCGTATATAGTATACGGATCTTTTTTCGGCGGAATTTTTATAAAGGAACTTAATTCAGAAACCGGATTTTCCAAGGATGCAAATCCCCGTGCCTATGGAAGCCGGATTTCGAGGAAGCCGGAAGGAAGTCAGATAGATGGTCCGGAAGGTGCCTCTGTGATATTTGTTCCTGAAACAGGATATTTTTATCTTTTTCAGTCTTATGGATGGCTTGGAGATACGTATGATATCCGTGTAGGAAGAAGCCGGAGCATTATTGGTCCGTACACTGACTATAATGGAATATCTTTGAACGGAGAATCGCTGGGGCTGAAGATAGCAGGAAGCTATGCTTTTTCTGCATCAGATCCGTGCGTGAAAAAAGAAGGTGAATGGAAATGGGGTGGGTTCAGAGGTCCTGGACATGGTGTTCCGTTTTTAGATCCTGTTTCGGGGAGCTATTTTTTTGTACATCATGTCAGGGATGGAGCTGAGTCAAACTGCACCGTGGATGACAAAGGACGGAAAACATGGAATGTTCATTACCTTTTTATCCGTCCGCTGTTTTTTATAAATGGATGGCCGGTTCTCGGACCAGAGCCATTTTGCGGAACAGTTTTTCCTGCAAGCATACATGAGACGTTTTTTTCTTCAGAGGAATTTTGGTCGCACAGGAATGCAATGGAACTGATTCAGTTTGAGTATGATGATAATTCTATGAGGCATTCAGTAAAAAAAGTATGCAATCATTTGGAACAGTTTGCTGGGCAGTGTATTTTGTATGAATGCACTGACTTTGAAAACAGGGGAACAGCAGCTGTTGTCACAGGAATAGACGGGCAGGGGATTGCATATTGGGGAAAATTTGTTTATCGTAACTCAATTATAAAATAAATGCTTTTATGATAGGTGAAACATGCTGCATATACGAAATCTTGATGATGGATTAGAAATTTTCAAGACACTCGGTTCTGAAATCAGAATTGCTATTATAAAGCTGCTGCTTGAAAATAACGAAATAAGTATGAATGAAATTGCTTTCAGGCTCGGCATAACAGGCGGTGCCTTGACAAATCATATAAAAAAGCTTGTGGACAGTGGACTTGTGCGCATTGCCATGAATCAGGGTAGCCACGGAAACAGAAAGCGATATTGTGTTACCGCTGAAAAAATTCTTGTTGAAATTGGATCAAAGACGGAAGAAGATACGTACACTACGGAAATTCCCGTAGGCCGCTATTCTGTATGTGAAGCTTTTCCGACTTGCGGACTTGCAACTTCAAAGATGCTCATTGGTAAAGTAGATGATCCAAGATGCTTTTCGTATTCTGAGCACATTGACGCCCAGATTCTTTGGTTTACAAAAGGATATGTTGAATACTTTCTGCCGAATCAGCTTCCTGATGGAACGAAAATAGATCAGATTACCATTTCATTTGAAATAAGCTCCGAAGCTCCCGGTATGAATAACGATTGGCCGTCTGATATTTCTTTCTTTTTAAATGACATGAAGATCGGAATGTGGACAAGTCCCGGCGACTACGGAGATATACGCGGTATTTTTACGCCTGAATGGTGGTTTCAAAACTGGAACCAGTACGGTCTGCTGAAGATGCTTGTCATAAACAGGAAAGGAACATTTATTGACGGTATGAAAATTTCAGATGTCAGTATCGGGCAGTTTTCCCTGAATTACAAAAGCACGCTGAAATTTAAATTTCAGGTTGAAGACAGTGCAAAAAATGTCGGCGGAATAACGCTGTTTGGAAGTGGATTTGGAAATTATAATCAAGACATAAAAGTCAGAATTTCGTACAGCCCCATAGAACTATAGTATGAAGAAAAAACTTTTTTTTATCATAAACACAGTGTGTGAGATCTTTTTTTTGTCATGTTCGCGCCGTGGACCTCTGAAAGCAGCAGATCCTGTTTTAAAGGAATTCAGAGAAGTGTCTGTTCATGATCCGGCCGTTGTAAAAGGTGAAGACGGTTTTTATTATATATTTGGCTCCCATCTTGCTGTCGCAAAAAGCTCTGACTTGATGAACTGGGAATATGTCAATAAGGGAATTAAAAACAGCGGAAAAGTTATTCCGAATGTCCGTAGCGAGATGAGGGAAGCGTTTGAATGGTCAAAAAGCGCAACATTCTGGGCTCCTGATGTAATTTTTCTGAACGGAGCATACAAGATGTATTATTGCAATTGCAAGGGAAATGTTCCGCTTTCCTGTATTGGAATTGCATCTTCTGATTCTGTTGTCGGACCATACAAAAATGGAGGGCTTCTTTTAAAGTCAGGAATGGATGCATCTGTTCCTGATGAGGACGGCAATTTATACCAGGCAGCATCAGATCCAAATGCAGTTGATCCGAATGTGTTTTTCAGCAGCGATGGAAGGCTGTGGATGATTTATGGATCTTATTCAGGCGGAATATATATAAAGGAACTGAATCCTGAAACAGGGCTTCCTCTGTTCCACGGATATGGAAAAAAGCTCCTTGGAGGAAATCATCTGCGCATTGAAGCTCCATACGTGATTTTCAATAGGGATACAGGGTATTATTATCTGTTTCTTTCGTTTGGCGGGCTTGACTCTTTCGGCGGATATAATATTCGCGTATGCAGGTCAAAAAATCCAGACGGTCCGTACAGTGATTCAGAGGGAAAAAAAATGACGGACTGCAAAGGAGCTGCCGGTTCGTTTTTTAGTGACACTGCGGCTGAGCGATTTGGAGCAAAACTCATAGGTGGATATAAATTTGTGTGGAAAGAAGGCGAAGAAGGAGAATGCCGGGCTGGTTTTCTTTCTCCTGGGCATAACTCCTGCTTTTTTCGGGAAGAGGACGGGTGCTATTTCATTATTCATCATACAAGATTTGAAGGGAAAGGAGAAAAGCACGAAGTGAGAGTGCGTCAGATGTTTTTTAATTCTAATGGCTGGCCTGTCCTTGCTCCGTACCGCTATGCGGGAGAAGCGATTGCGCCTTGCAGCCGTTCTGCGGTTCCGGGTGCCTACAAATTCATCAGCCATGGACGGGATATTTCTGCTGAGATGAAGCTTTCTTCAGAAATTAGACTTGAAAAGAATGGAAAGATACAAGGTGCTGTTTCTGGCGAATGGGAACTGTATGGAGGATTCAGGATTGTACTTACAATTGACGGCAGCATGTATGACGGTGTTTTTTTGCGGCAGTGGGATGAAGATGGAAAAAAGTATGTCATGGTTTTTACTGCGCTGTGCGAAAAAACAGGTGTGTCTGTCTGGGGAAGCGGACTTGCCTGCGTAGAATAGCCGCTATTCAAGCCGCTTTCCAGATTTTTCAATGTCGCTGTCCGCTTCTTTCGGGAGATACTGCCGAAAAATATAAATAAAGATGTTTGAAGAGATATAGCAGTGAAGTCCTGCCCCACAGCATATCAGCAGGCCTATAAATGGTGGAAAAGTCAGTGCAAGCAGGGAAAAAGTTGCGCAAATGATCAGCAGAAATAGTGAAAGAAAAAAATGCTTGAATCCCATGATCAGAGCATTTTTTACATTGCGGAATATGCTGTTTTCAAATTTTGCAAGGATAGGAAAAATATAAAGGCATGTCAGAATATAGGGAACTAAAAAAACGGCGCAGGATACTGTCATGCATTTTCCTGCAGCTCCCCCAATGCTTTTGCTGATTTGAAAATCTATAGCGAATAATATACCCAGGCATACAAGGAGCAGCCATAGAATAGTTCCCTGCCTGAAATTGTACTTGAATGAATACATAAAGTTTTTTGCAACGTATCCCTCTTCGGTACGGATTCGCTTCATCATAGCATAATACAGCGCAGTTGTGGAAGCTCCGATTGTAAATACCGGCAAGCTGCAAAAAAGCCATATAAAATGGAGTGTGACAATGTCTCCGATAAGGGAAAGCGTTTTAGAAAGCAGGCTGTCAGACGAAAACAGGCGCATTACAGTACTGGCGAGTTTTTCTGAAGCACCGGGAAGCCGTTTTTATCCCACAAGATTCTTTTTATCAGCGTGTTCCTGTTTGGGTCATAGAGCGCCATGTCAAGATTCACTTCTGCATACGGCCGTGCATGATACACAAGCACATCGTCCTTTCCATCATGAGTGACAGTAAAACTGTTGTGTCCAGGTCCGAATATTCCAAATGATTCGTCCGTTGTAAAAACCGGCTTCTTTGCTTTTTTCCAGGAAACTGGATTGAGCAGATCGGCATTTTCGTCCGCATACAAAAGCCCTATGCAATATGATGCATCTGTTGCGCTTGCAGAAAACGTTATAAAAACTTTTCTGTTTCTGATCAGTACTGCCGGTCCTTCGTTCACTTTAAAGCCGTTGCATTCCCAGTCATATTCAGGAACTGAAAGAAGCGTCTGAGGCAGCTTGAGTGTATACGGATTATACATCTGTGCTATGTACAGCCGGGAATTTTCAGTCCTCTCTTTTGATTTTTGAGCCCAAACGGCATATAGGCTGCCTTTATGTGTAAAGACCGTTGTATCCAGCATGAATGAGTCCCATTCAGCTTCAAGCCGTCCTTTTTCTTTCCATTCTCCACAGAATGGATCTTGAGAGCTGTTTTCCAGAATCCATGTACGTATGTACCACGGATCATGTACCTGCCCCGCAGCAAAATATATATACCATTTTCCGTCAATAAAATGAATTTCAGGAGCCCAGATATGCCAGCTCATAGGTCCGTCAGAATGCTTTCGCCAGATAACTGCAGGCTCTGCATTTGCAAGTCCCTCCAGTGTCCAAGCTCGGCGCAGCTCTATTCGGTCGTATTCAGGAACAGAAGCAGTAAAATAGTAGTAGCCGTCTGTGTGTTTGTATATGAACGGATCTGCACGTTGCAAGATAAGCGGATTTTTTTCTCGATCAGGAGAAAAGTCAAGGTTAAACATCTGAAATCCTCTTTTGATGTGATACTCTATTATATCTCTTCCATATATAGTAAGTCAATTTGTTTAAGTTGCTTTCAGGCTTAAAAGCCGGGAGCTGTACCATGACAAAGCTGCCTGAATATGATATACTGATTCGTGCGGAGGGTTTCATACCCCGATGCTTGCATCGTAATAAAGGGTATAAAACCCGACTGCAATACCTTATGAGAACAACAACCTCGATGCAAGCATCGAGGTTGTTGATTGGAAAAGCCTGATTTTAGAAGCGGTTCGTGCTGACTGAGGCAGGCTTATTTCAGTCTGGATGGGACATATAAAAAATGAAGGGGAAAAAGAGCGCCGTTTTGCTTGCTGTGTGTGCGGTTTTGTTCTGGGGATGCAAGGAAAAAAAAGCGTCAGGCATGCATGACGTTTCCGGAAATATAATTGAAATTCAGCCTAGGGAATCTGCTGAAAAAAGCAGCGGCGGACATGCGCGGATAAGCGGAAGCGGAAATATCTGCGTTTTGTTCGGATACGGATTTAACAGCGGGGATTTCACCAGCCGCGCGATAGAAACGCTCAGCCGGGAATTCGGGCTTGCGGAGAACGGCGGAATTGTTCTGCCTGCCGTCTTCCCTGATGATCTTCACGGCCGGATTTCAAATTTAAAGGAGCTTATTGACAGAAACACAGTGCGCGCAGTTATTCTGCTTGGCGCGCCGGAAAACACTCATGCTGTGCTTGCGCGGATTCTTGAGGAGTGGAATGAAAAGCCGGCGTTCAACATTTTTTCGCTTTTTCCGCAGGATGATGTTCTCGGGCAGGAAGGAACATGCAACTTTGTGCTGGATGCGCAGGTTTCCCCGGAAGCTGAGCTTGGAGGCGACTTGCAGTCCGGCACAGACGAGGATATTCTGAGCATATTGGTTTCTTCAGTTGAATATGCCGCCCTTTTGCCGGGCGTGCTGCCTCAGGACAGTGAGCTTCATGCGCATGTTCAGGCTATAGCTGGAAAAAGAACTGTTGTCCGCTATGTAGACAGTGAAACGGGCATTCAGTCGAGCAATCATTTTGTCATTGAACCGGCGGAGCAGCCGTGAACACATTTTTGCAGGACAGTTCCTTGCTTGTCGGAAGCCCTGAGGAAATAAAGGCGCTTGCTTGCAAGGAATCTGCCGAGGTTCTTGTTGTATCTGATTCTCACGGAGCATACGCATCGCTTTTTCTGATTTTAAAGCAGTTCGGCGGCTGCTGTGATGCCCTGATTTTCTGCGGCGACGGAATATGTGACATTGCCAAGCTTGTGGAAGACGCTCTGCGCGATTCTTCCATTCAAAGCTTTGTTCCTCCTGTCATCGGGATTGTGGAAGGAAACAACGATGCTGATTTGTATCCAGTAAAAAATCCTGCTTCCGGCAGTCCGTGCTATGTGGAATTCAAAATTCCGCTGTGCAACAGTGTGGAGGTTTGCGGGCATAAGATTTTTTTTACTCACGGACACAGAAATTCCCTTTTCAACGGGAACGGAGAAATTGTTTCCCTTGCAAAGGAAAGCGGATGTGAAATTGCGCTGTACGGACATACTCATGTGGCGTTTGAGCGTCTTTGTTCCGGCGGAATTTTTGCCTTGAATCCGGGCAGCTGCTCAAAGCCGCGCGGCGGGCAGAAGCCTTCGTTTGCAGTAATCGCTCTGAAAAAAAACAGCGCCAGCTTTGAGAGCACTTTTTTTGAGATTTCAGCTTCTGGAATCAGGCCGTTTTTTCCAGGCGGAACATGAAGGATGATCTGATGCTGCTTTCGCTGGAAAACGTTTCGTATTCATATCCGCACTCTGAAAAAAAAGCGCTGCGCTCCGTCACTGTTTCCATACAGCAGGGCGAATATATTGCGGTGCTCGGCTGCAACGGCTCAGGAAAAAGCACGCTTGCCCGGCTCATGGCTGGATTCTTTGAGCCTTCCGAAGGAACGGTAAGAAAGCAGGAAGGGCTTCGTCCGGGCATTGTGTTTCAGCAGCCCAAGGAGCAGATTGTCGCCGGGATTGTTGAGCGGGACACAGCGTTCGGTCCGCAGAACCTGAGCCTTTCAAAAGATGAAATTGAGCTTCGCACAATCGAGTGCCTTTCTGTTGTTTCGCTTGCAGACAAAGCGTTTTGCAGGACGCTTGAGCTTTCGCTCGGGCAGACGCAGCGTCTTGCCTTCAGCGGAATTCTTGCCCTGTTTCCTGATCTGCTGATTCTTGATGAAGTGACAGCCATGCTTGACCCTGAGGCAAAAAAACGGCTGCTGGAATTTATCGGCCGATGGAACAGGAAGGGGCATGCGGTTGTTCATGTCACTCATGATCTGGATGAAGCAATGAAAGCTTCCCGTATTATTGTCATGGAAGACGGCGCGGCAGCCTTTGACGGAACGCGGCAGGAATTTGCAGCGGACAGGCGTGTGTTTGAATCAGTTTTTGGACAGGACGCTGAATACACTTCCTTTGCATGCCGCAAGCAGGCTCATTTGGAATCCGCAGAAACTGCGCTCAAGGTGTCAGGGCTTTCCTTTTGCTACGGCAGCTTTGATGTATTTAAAGAAATTTCCTTCGGGCTGAAAAAAGGAACGCTCACAGCGCTTACCGGTCCGAGCGGCTGCGGAAAGTCCACGCTGTTTGAATGTCTTGCCGGGCTGAAAAAAGCGTGCGCCGGAACTGCTGAAGCTTCCTCGCGTCCAGTGCTTGCTCTTCAGGAAAGCGAAGCTTCGCTGTTTGAGCCGTATGCTGCGGATGATGTTGCGTTCGGGCCGAAAAACAGAAATGTCTGCGGCAAGGAGCTGCTTGCCCGGGTGAAAGGCGCGATGGAGCTTTCCGGGCTTCCGTACAGCGAATTCGCAAACCGCGCGACATTTTCTCTGAGCGGCGGCGAAAAGCGCAAGCTTTCCATTGCGGGGCTGATTGCACTGGACAGCAGCATTCTGATTTTTGACGAGCCGACTGCCGGGCTTGATCCTGCTTCAAGAAAAAAAATCATATCTGCGCTCAGGTCTCTGGCGGAATCAGGCAAGACAGTTCTGTTCAGCACGCACAGAATTCAGGAGGCCGCGGCTGCCGATGTTCACCTCAGATGGGAAGAGCTGCTTGCACACAAAAACAGTCCGCTCTGTTTTGCTGAAGAAAAGGAAACCGGCCTAAAGAAAATGGAGCTTATAAAGAATGCTTCCCTGCTTGGCGGCATTGCAAGGGCGGCTTCTGTCTTTACGGCTCCCGCGAAAATTCCTTCATCTGTTATAAGCTCGCTTCCGGCTGCTGCAAAAATGATTTTGTTTTTAGCATTATTTGCAGTTTCTCTTTCAGTGACTCCGCTCTGGGCCTGCGTGCTGATGATTCTGGTGAACGGACTGTATGCCGCTGCCGCGCGGCTGCCGTTTTCCAAGCCGCTCATGGCTGTTGCACGGCTTTTTCCGTGGATTGTGCTTTTTTCTCTCATGGGAATTTTTCTGTTTCCTGTTTATGAAGGAGATACCATTCTGTTCAGCTGGAAAATGATTGTTGTTACGCGGACAAAGCTTCTGCTTTTTGCGCGGTCATTTTTTCATTCTGTGAGCGCGCTTTTTGCCATCGGGACGTTTATTTTTTCAACTGATGAACGCCAGATTATGGACGGGTTTTCATTTGTCCTCAGGCCGCTTGCTGTTCTGAAAATTCCAGTGCGGTACGCTGTTATTTCCGCCGGAATTATGTTTCGCTTTGTTCCGCTTCTTCTGGAAGAGCTTTCCGGGATTATCAAGACACAGATAATACGCGGAGCTTTCGCAGATGCACGGGGAATCAAAAAGATAAAGATGATGCTTCCTGTTTTTGTGCCGCTTGTTCTTCAGACGGTGCGGAAGGCGCAGTGTCTGGCAGATGCGCTTACTGCCAGATATTTTAAATAGCAGCACAGCATCTGTATTCTGGAGGTTTTGAGATGAATATGAAGATAGTGATTGCACTGACAGCAGTTGCAATGTATGCGCTTGTCATTCTGTTTCAGAATAAGAAGGCATTTTTCACAGTTGGCGCGGCTGCTGTTGTAATTGCGCTCGGAACTGTTTTTCCTGGGAGCGTCTTTCCGTTGCCGCAGGATATTGTTGCTCTGGAAGGCGAGTTTCCGTCCAGAATATATTCCTTGTATCATTCCGTTTTTGAAATCATCAACTGGAATGTAATTATGATTTATCTTGGCAGCATGGTTGTTGCTTCTTTTTTTATTTACTCAAAGGTTCCGGTGAAAATTGCGGACAGCATTGTGAACAAAAGCCGCAACACATGCCTTGCCATGGTTTTTATTCTTGCAATGACAGGAATCATTTCTATTTTTGTAGAAAATGTGGCAACGGTGCTTGTTATGGCTCCGATTGCGCTTGCTCTGTGTGCAAAGCTCGGCATGAACCCTCTGTACTTTATGATTGGGCTTGCTGTCATGAGCAACCTTGAAGGAGTTGCAACTCTGGTCGGAGATCCTCCTTCGATGATTTTCGCAAGCTATGCCGGATACACCTTCAATGATTTTTTTATCCATGAAGGCCGCCCTTCCATTTTCTTTATTATTCAGACAGGAATGATTTTCGGCTGCGTGTTTTTCTATTTCTTTTTTGCAAAGCACAGAAAGGAATCTGTTCGTGTGGAAAGCGGAAAAATTGTTTCATGGGTTCCGTCTGCTGCGCTTTTGCTCATGATTTTCGGACTTGCAGCGGTTTCCTTTGTGAGCCCGCGGTTTGAATATGCAAGCGGAACACTCGTGCTTTCTATCGGGATTCTGTGCCTGCTGTGGTTTAAGTTTTTTCAAAAGAAAAGCGGAAGCGAAGTCATGGGCATTGTAAAGGAACTTGACTGGGAAACGATTTTTTTTCTGCTCGGGATTTTCATTGTTATCGGCGCAATCAGGGAGACGGGGCTTTTGAAGGAGCTTGCTGATCTTCTTGTTGCAGTTACCGGCGGCTCGAAAATTTCAGGCTTTGTCATTATTCTGTGCATTTCCGTTTTTATAAGCGGATTTGTAGACAATGTGCCGTATATAATCGCCATGCTTCCTGTGGCGGCGACAATGGCCTTTGAGCTTCAGATTAAGCCTGAGCTGTATATGTTTGCTCTGCTGGTGGGAAGCTGCCTTGGCGGAAACCTTACTCCGTTCGGTGCAAGCGCAAATATTGTTGCCATGGGAATTTTAAAGCGGGAAGGGCATCCGATAAAATTCAGCGGATGGATGAAAATCGGGGTGCCGTTTACAGTGGTCACTACAGCTTCAGCAGCTCTTGTGCTGTGGGCTGTCTGGTCATAATAGCCGGCAGCCCTAAAAAAGCACGGGAGTGATTTTTTAGGGCTGCCCTTTTTTGGAGCGAAGTATGAATTCACTTGTATTGCTTTTGAAAGGAATTGGAATTGGAATGGCAAATGTTATTCCCGGAGTTTCTGGCGGAACGCTTGCCGTTGTCTTTAACATCTATGATGCGTTTGTAAATGCAATTACGCTGAATGTAAAGAAGCTGTGGGCAAACAGAAAATTTCTGGTTCCGCTTCTGGCAGGAATGGCATTGGGAGTCCTTTTGTTCAGCAAGCTTGTTTCCGTTTTGTACGGGCATTTTCCAGTTCAGACGAACTGCTTTTTTACCGGGCTTGTGCTGGGAAGCATTCCGCTTATTTTCAGCTATGCGCGGAGCATTCCGTCTGGAAAAACGGGCAGCGTGCCGTTTGTCATAAGCCTTGTGCTGTGCGCACTTGCAGGATTCGCTGTGCTTCTGTTCTTTTCACAGCTTGAAGGTTCTGTTGACCGCACTTCCGCCGCACACAGCATACTGCCCCCGCTTTCCGCGGCTCTTGCATTCAGAATTTTTATTGCGGGAGTTTTCGGTGCGGTTGTGATGATTGTTCCCGGAATTTCCGGCTCGCTTATCATGCTCATAATGGGAGTCTATACGATTGTAATCACAAGCATTCCGGCTTTGTTCAGTCCGCAGACTTTTACGCATGCGCTGCTTCTTCTGCTGCCAAACGGCATTGGAGTGCTTCTGGGGCTTTTGTCAGGCGCCAGAATGATCAGTTTTTTCCTGAAGAAAATTCCAAACCATACGTATGCTGTTATTCTGGGGCTTTTGGGCGGCTCGGCTGTTACCATTTTTCCGGGTGCAAAGGCGCTTGAAACAGTTCCGGCTATGCTTTCCTGCCTTGTGTGCCTGTGCGGAGGTGCGGCGCTGGCATATTTCAGTTCACGGTCTGAAAAAAGCTAGGCTGACACAGAGACAACGGCTCCGGCTTCCGGCATAAGTCCTGCAAGCCCGTATGACTGCGGCTGGCTTGCGGCTGCCATGGCATTTTTTATCTGCTGCTGATATGCTTTTATAAGCTCATCTTTCTGCTCATCTGAAAGCCCTGTGGTATCATTTTCAGTTACAGACGCTTTCTGCTTCATTGAGACAAGCTGGGTGATGAGGGTATTCAGAATCCGTATGCGGTCAACAGGAACTCCTTTTTGACCTTGGGCAGTTGCTGTTCCGCGCACGTAGTCAAGCTGAGTGTATATGACTGCGCTCGGTTTGACTGGAACGCACAGTGTTCCTGAAGAAGTAGAGAAAAGGTTTCCATAAGAAGCTGCGTTTAATCTGATTCCGTTTGAATACATAATCCTACCCTCATACTATGTATCGGAATTTCGGACAAAAATGTTAGAGAAAAAGTTTCAATAAAAAATATAATAATAGATTAAAAAATAGTCAAAGCGCACCGGTTTTGCATGCTGCCTTGCAGTCTCCGCACCGTATGCATTCCCTGTCGTTTATGTGAAGCGCATCCATTTTGCATGCCGCGACACAAGCTCCGCAGTTTGTGCATTTTGATGCGTCAACCTTTATTCCAAAAATGGCTGTCCTGTTGAAAAATGAATAGATTGCTCCGAGCGGACAGAAAAAGCGGCAGAACGGACGGAACATAAAGACAGACCAGACAATGATGGCCAGTGCTACAGCGCTTTTCCAGACAAACAGGCGGCCGGCTGCGGAGCGGAGGCTTTCATTCAGCAGGACAAGCGGCCATCCGGCGGAAACTGTTCCCTGCGGACAAAGCCACGAGCAAAAAAACGGAGAGCCAAGTCCGTTCCGCAGGCAAAAGGCAATCGGCATGGCTATGCAGAGGACGAGCAGAATCACGTATTTCAGCAGGGATGCTTTCCGTGTGACTGCAAGAAGCTTTTTGGTGCGGATTATTTTTTTTGAAGGAATTTTGTACAGAATCTCCTGAAGCAGTCCGAACGGACACAAAAATGAGCAGACAGTCCTTCCGAGCAGCGCGCCGGCTAAAAACAGAAATCCTGTTATAAAGAATGGAACTGTTCCGCCGGCAAGTGTGTTCTGCAAGGCTCCCAGCGGACATGAAGATACTGCGCCCGGACAGGAATAGCAGTTAAGTCCTGGAACGCAAGCAGCCTTTGCGGGTGAGCGGGATATAGTTCCTGTGAAAAAATTCCGTATGTCGGCGTTATAAATCAGCATTGACAGAATCTGAATCATTTTTCGCCGGAGCGGACTGCCTGTCTTCAGCTCAGCCAATTCCTATGCACTCCATGCAGATAAACACTGCCTTGCGCAGCAGAACTGCCGTGTCGCCTCTTGCAATTCCTGCCGCGGCAAAGAGAATGCCGAAAGCTATAAGAATAGCTGCGCTTTTTGTGGCTGCGGACTTATTTTTCATATCCTTCAATAAAGCTATGCAGCATGGAGCTTGTCATTCTTCCGACATGAATATCGAGGACAGTTCCGTCAGCTGAAATTAAAATGCTTGCAGGAATTCCTTGGATTCCGTACAGGGATGCGATTTCCCCTTTCTGGTCAAGTCCTCCTGGAAAAGTGTAGCCGTTTTTTTCCATAAAATCAGCGCGGCTTTTTTCCGTATCGGAAACACAGATTCCAAGAAAAGCGAGCTTTGCGTTTTCTCCCTGGGCTTGCAGCTGTTCTGCGAGCGCATTCATTTCAGGAAGCTCGGCTCTGCACGGCGGACACCACGTAGCCCAAAAGTGCAGCAGCACGGCTTTTCCTTTGTAATCAGAACATTTTTTTGTTTCTCCGGAAGAAAGCGTTATAGAAAAATCCGGCGCAGGAGAATCTCTTCTTATGGTCTGTGAAAATCCTGCGCAAGCTATAAGCATGCAGGCTGCAAGCGCGAAATTCAGTTTGCTGAGCTTCATAAAAACCTCCGTAATGGCATGTCCTCATAAGTAAATCATAAAACCAGATTTGGGTAAAGCCTGTTGCGGCGGCGGACATCCGAATCAGGCAGTTCCGGCGATTTGGTTTTGCTTTAAATGCTTTTTTTTAGTACGTTTATTTTAAATAAAAGAAGCGGATATTATTTGCTGAACTGATATTGCGGCGAAAACGCTTTTTTTATAAAATAGGATGAAAATGAAGCGCACTGATTTTTTCAAAAGGACATCTCGGGCGGTTTTTCTGTTTGCTGCCTGCACTTTTTTTTCACGCGCTGTGTTTGCTCAGGAGGCAGCTGCGGATGACTCCTCTGATTTGACTGCAAAAGCCGAAGTCCGCATCGCGGCTGATGATTCTGTAGCCAAGGCGGAAGGAACGCAAAAAGCCGCCGTCTCTGAATCAGTGCACGGGCTGGAAGAATCACAAAAAATTGCTGTCTCTGAATCAGTGCCGCAGGAAACCGCAGCAAACGAATCTGCATTGCCAGTTTCGTCTCCCGAGCCGCCTGCCGCCGTTCCTGCGCCTGAGGAAAAAGCAGAGCCTGCGCAAACGGAAGAGCCTGTGCCGCCGCCAAAAGCAATTCTTCAGCCGCAGTGGATAAAGGACGGAGCCGTCATAAGCACTTCTCCGACAAAGGCTGCGGTCATTTTGTATGCGGAAGCGCAGAACATCGCGGACGGAACAGAAGCGACAATCAGAATTATAGAAAAAGATGGCGACGGAAATGATGATGAGATTGAAACGGTAACAGTGCAGGCTGCGGACGGAAAGATAGAATATGCGTGGACAGTCATATATACGGCCGATGATGACGACATCAATTCGGAAGAAGAAAACACAAAAAAGGGATTCAGCCTGCCGGAATATGCGTTTACAGTGGAATGCGCCGGCCTGAAAAGCGAAGAAAGCGGACAGCTGAATGTAACGGGCGAAGGTCTTGTTTTCAGCGGTGTCAAGAACAACACAAAGGATTATGTAGCGCTCAAGCTGGAAAACCGGGATGCGGACTCCGGGCTTGATACCGTGATAATCGCGCCGAATGAAAATCTGCCCGGAAAATTCGACGGGGCTGTGCTGAAAGACGGAACGATTATAAAAGTGTCCGCAAAAGCCCCGGCTCGCGTGAACTTTCTTATCAATGAAGATGCCGACGGAAACATATCGTATGTTATCACGGACAGCATAAGCGTTGCGGTGGATACGGGCGCAAACATAATCAAGAATCTGGAAAATTCACTGCTGAACGGCGACAAGCTTTTGTCAGGAATTTATTACAATCAGCATGAAGAAGATGCCGTGCTGCACAGCTGGTGGAAGACAGTCGCCGAAGAAGCCGGCAGCCCTGAAAGCTGGCAGGAATGGTACAATTCGGACGTGCAAAAAAGCTTGCGTCAGCGGGCTGTCGGATGATTTTTTGCTTGCTGAAATTTCCTAATAAAAGTCAATGCGGACTGTATTTACCTATTGACAAGATAGGTAAATACAGTATACTTGGAGCTGCCTATGGCTGAAGCAGGCGTTTCAGGCTAAGGCTGCATTTTTTATGGAGGCACTTTATGGCTCGGATTTTTACAGCGGCAGATCAGCTGATTGGACATACCCCGATTTTGGAG
The DNA here is from genome assembly GCA_017935745.1 of Treponema sp. GTDB lineage: Bacteria > Spirochaetota > Spirochaetia > Treponematales > Treponemataceae > Treponema_D. The sequence goes on from JAGBGX010000010.1 coordinate 26,096, forward strand.
CTTGTCCGCATTGAAAAGGAATTTGGATTGAAAGCCCGGCTTCTGGCCAAGCTGGAGTATTTTAATCCGGCTGGTTCTGTAAAGGACAGGATTGCAAAGGCGATGATTGATGATGCGGAGCGGTCTGGAAAGCTTCAGCCCGGCGCGGCAATCATTGAGCCGACAAGCGGAAACACCGGCATCGGGCTTGCTTCAGTTGCTGCTGCACGCGGATACCGGGCCATTATCGTCATGCCGGAAACGATGAGCGTTGAACGCCGTCAGCTGATAAAAGCGTATGGCGCGGAAGTTGTTCTTACAGAAGGCGCAAAAGGAATGAAAGGCGCAATTGAAAAAGCCGCCGAGCTTGCAAAGGATATTCCGGGCAGTTTTGTTCCGGGTCAGTTTGAAAATCCGGCAAATCCCCGTGCGCATGAAGAGACAACAGGCCCTGAGATACTTGAAGACACTGACGGAGCAGTCGATTATTTTGTTGCTGGCGTGGGCACAGGCGGAACAGTCACCGGCGTGGGGAAGTATTTAAAGTCGAAAATTCCCGGAGTGAAGATTGTCGCTGTGGAGCCTGCTTCTTCCGCAGTTCTTTCTACAGGCACTGCCGGAAGCCACAAAATTCAGGGAATCGGAGCTGGATTTGTTCCTGACATTTTGGATACAGGCATCTATGACGAAGTGATTGCTGTGGAAAATGAAGAAGCTTTTGAAGCAGGACGCCTTGTCGGACGCAAGGAAGGTGTTCTTGTAGGAATTTCAAGCGGAGCAGCACTGCGGGCCGCGGTCAAAATCGCGCAGCGTCCGGGGAATGAAGGCGCGCGCATTGTGATGCTGTTTCCTGACACTGGCGACAGATATTTAAGCACGCCTCTGTTCAGCTGAACTGATGCTGCCCGCCTCTCGTCTTGCGGCTTTGGCGGGCAGTGTGCTTCAGGAGTGAAAACATGATGATATCAACAAAAGGGCGGTATGCGCTGCGTGTTATGATTGACTTGGCAGGGCAGGAGCAGGATGCTTTTGTTCCGCTCAAGGATATTGCTGCACGTCAGGATATTTCGCTTAAGTATCTGGAGTCGATTATGGCTGTCCTTTCCAAGGGCGGATTTGTGGAAGGGCTTCACGGAAAAGGCGGCGGATACAGGCTTTCACGGCATCCCTGTGAGTACAAGGCGGGAGACATTCTCCGGGCGACAGAGGGAGGCTCGCTTGCTCCTGTTGCCTGCCTTGAGTGCGGCGCAGTGCCGTGTTCCCGCGCTGAACAGTGCCGCACTTTGCCGCTGTGGCAAAGGCTCGACGCTCTGATTTCCGGCTATCTTGACAGCGTTACGCTTGCGGATTTGGGCGCAAAAGCTATTCTGCCGGCACAAAAAGCTCAGTAGAACTGCTTTGTCCATTCAGCAATTCTTTCTTTCAGCGTTGATTCAGGCGAATCTGTTTCTGTGCTGATGCTGTCCTGAAGATACGGAAGAATGACATTTGCCTTCAGGCTTTTCCATCTGTACGGAAGAATGTTTGGCAGCGCAAGATACTGTTCCGGCGGCATGTTTCCCAGAAGCTGCCGGTAAAAGGCCGGATACAGTTTTTCATTTACATCGCGCAGGGAAGAAAATCCGCCTGCAATCCCGAAATTCATAGTGCTGAGATTCATTTTTTCAGTCCGCTCAATCAGCCTCTTCTGCGTTTCAACATTCATGAGCCATGAAATAAATGCTTCGGCTTTGGACGGCTGCTCTGCCTTTTTATACATTCCCATTGTGATTATGCTGTCTTCAACAGGAATCATGCCGTCCTGCTCAATCCAGCGGAAGGAAAGGCCTGAAATCTGGGCGTCAGTCAATGTAAAGAAAGTGTCGCTTGTTGCATAGGAAAAAAGGCACCGCCCCGTTGTAATCTGCTTGTATCCCGGCATGTACAGATACTTGAACTGAAAGTTCTGTTCGGAAGCTGTGTCCGAGTTGCTTTCAAGAGTCCACCGGCGCATTTCGCGGACAGCGTCTTCCATGGCATTTTCATTCCATAAAAAGCTTGTTCCCTTTTCGTGATAGGCTGCTCCGTACAGCTTTGTGACCAGATACGCGAATTCAGCATCCCATGAAGGCGCATATCCTATCGCCGTATAAGTGCCGCCTGCGTTTTTCCGGTTGAACTGCGCGGCTGCGTCCTGTATCTGCTTTAGGTTCAGGAAATGGTTTGAGCTGACAAACTGCTCATTCTGCCGGCTGAAAATCAGCATCGGAAGATTGAAGCTCAGCGGAATAAGATGCTGCTTTCCGTTGATTTCTCCGTACTGGAGAATTTCCCTGTAGAACAGAGAGCGCTTCAGGCTTTTTTCCTGAAACAGGTAGTTCAGGGGTGAAAAATACTTGCGTGTTGCCGAATTCTTCAGCCATGAGCCGATGACCAGATCCGGGGTCAGCTCGTCCTTTGCCGGCGGAAGCGACCGCGCAGGCTCTGCCTTGTATACTGCAACTGCGCGCACATCCTTGCTGGAAGCGTTGAAAAGCTCAACATAGGAGACAATTTCCGCATTGTCTGTCCAGATGATTATGGGGCTGTCCTTGGAATGCCCGCATGAAGAAAAAACGGACAGCAGTGCGGCGGCAGCTGCGGCGAGAGCAAATTTTTTATGTGCCAAGCTCATCTGCAACATCATAGATAGCCTGATAGACAATTGTAATCTTGTCCTCGTCAAGGCTTGAAAATGCTACGCGCAGCGTCCTTGAGTCAATTGAAATAGTTCCGATTCCCTTTTCATTCAGGAGCTTTTGCCGCAGCTGCTCAGCATCGATAGACTGAGTGTCGAATGCCATAAAGTAGCCGGAATTGAACGGAAGCGGCTGAATGTATTTGCTTGCATGCGATGAAATGAATTCGCGCACGAGCCTGTACCTGCGCTCAAGGATTCCGCGGAATTCCTTTTTTTCCTGCTCGATTGCCGGGCTTTTAAACGCCTTCAGCAGCAGGGACTGCGATGGAGTCGGCGAGCATGAAACTGAAGAGCGGATTGCAGCCATCAGCTTCTTTATGAGCGCATCATACTGTCCGTCAGAAAGCCCTTTGCATCCGAATGTGAGGAATCCTGTGCGGAATCCCCAGGCAAAGTCTTCCTTTGTGGGGCCGTCGATTTTTACAGCAAGGATATTTTCGTGCAAGTCGCACAGATATGCAAACAGAGACTGCTTTTCGACAGCTTCTTCGTAGTTCAGTCCGAAATACGCATCATCGCTCCAGACCATGACTTTTGCGCCGGATTCTGCAATTTCCTTTATAATAGAAACAATCTGCTGCGCTTCGCTGGAAGTCGGACTGTATCCTGAAGGATTCTGCGGGAAATTCAAAAGCACACGGACTGAGCCGGACTGAGCCTGTTTTTGCAAGGTTTCCTTTAGTCCTTCAATGTTGAATTTTCCGCCGCTGAACATCTTGAACTGGATGAATTCAGCATTGCGCCGTGCATTCACAATGAGGGAATAGTTGTCCCACGAAGGATCGGCCGCAACAAGCGGTTTTGTTTCGTCCAGGAACAAGTCAGCCAGATATGAGATGCCTGCGGTAAGACCCGGCACAACAACTGGCAGCGAAAATGACTTGTTTGCCAGGAGCGGATTTTTTTTAATCAGCTCATCTTTCCAGGCTGCGCGCAGATCGGGATTTCCTGCTGTAGGCGCATAGCTGACAAGTTCCGCCGCTGAAAATTCAGGAACGTACTTTTTTACGGAAGGAAGCGCAAGCGGCTTTCCTTCAACGACTGTTGTTCCGATTGTTCCATTTGCCGTTTTTCCAAGCTTCTTGGCTTCTCCGCTCTGGGCTATGATTCCCTTTGGAAAATAAAGCCTGATTCCCATGTCAGAAAGCAGCTGTCCGGGCGTTGTGCCTTCCAGCGCGTTGTTTAGTTCTTGTGCCAGCGGATGTATCATGGCTTTCAGTATCGTGATTTTATTGTTTTATGTCAATAATTTGATTATTTTATATGTAAGAAAGCGAATTTTTCGGGATGTCCATGATGGAAATTTCCTCATTGATTTTTATGGGAGGTGAATGATGAACGGCTGTAAAATAGCGAAAATTGCGGGGCGTGAGATTCTTGACTCGCGCGGAAATCCTACCGTTGAAGTCGATGTGACTCTGGAAAGCGGGGCTTTCGGCAGGGCTTCAGTTCCTTCCGGCGCTTCAACAGGAGAAAACGAAGCGCTTGAGCTGCGGGACGGAGACAAGAGCCGCTACCTTGGAAAAGGCGTTTTAAAGGCTGTGGAAAATGTGAACACAGTGATTGCGCCTGCGCTCACAGGAATGTGCGGTCTTGGGCAGCGTGCGCTTGACATGAAAATGAATGAGCTTGACGGAACAAAAACGAAGTCTCATCTCGGCGCAAACGCTATTCTCGGTGTTTCTCTTGCGGCTGCAAAGGCGGCGGCTGCGCATCTGGGAATTCCGCTGTACCGGTATATCGGCGGAACAAACACGTATGTGCTGCCGGTTCCGATGATGAACATTATAAACGCGGGCCGTCATTCGGACGCTCCCATTGCTTTTCAGGAATTCATGATCCGGCCGGTCGGCGCTCCGTCTTTTAAGGAAGGAATCCGCATGGGAACAGAGGTGTTCCATGCCTTGCAGTCGGTTTTAAAGTCCCGCGGCCTTTCGACTGCGGTAGGAGATGAAGGCGGATTTGCACCCCGGCTTGACGGAACCGAGGATGCCCTCGAAACGATTGTGGCGGCAATCAAGAAAGCCGGCTATAAGCCGGGAACGGATGTAAAGATTGCCATGGACTGCGCTTCATCTGAATTCTACAAGGACGGAATATACGACTATACGTGGAAAGAAGGCGCGTCAGGAAAAAAGCTTGGCTCCGCGCAGCAGGCTGATTACCTTGCGGAGCTTGTGTCAAAGTATCCCATTGATTCAATTGAAGACGGAATGGCTGAAAGCGACTGGGACGGCTGGAAACTGCTGACTGAAAAGCTTGGCTCGCGCTGCCAGCTTGTGGGCGATGATCTGTTTGTAACGAATGTTGAGTACTTGCGGAAGGGAATTGAGCTTGGGTGTGCGAATTCCATTCTGATAAAAGTGAACCAGATCGGCTCTCTTACGGAAACGCTGGATGCGATTGAAATGGCTCACCGCCACGGATATACAACAGTCACTTCCCACCGTTCCGGCGAAACTGAAGATGCGTCTATTGCTGATATTGCTGTCGCGACAAATTCAGGGCAGATTAAAACCGGCTCTGCAAGCAGAAGCGACCGTATGGCAAAGTACAATCAGCTTTTGCGCATTGAAGAGCAGCTTGGAAGCCTGGCTGTCTACGGCTATCAGCGTGTAAAATAAGCTGCTGCCGGCCTGGGCTTTTGCGGCAGGAAAGGGCAGATTTTTTGCGTGTGAGTCTGCTCTTTCTGCATGCTGATTCATTAGGAATTTTTTTACAGCAAAAAAATCCAGAGCTGATTTTTTTAATCACATAAAGTAACAATAAATTCAAGAATATTTTTCCTCCGCCTTTTATTTTCAGGTGTATACTGATGGTATCTTAAAGAATGAAGCAGCGTCTGCCTTTGATTGGAAAAGGAGCCGTTAGCTGAAAGAAAGATACCGTTAAGGAGGATTGTCTTATGAAAAAACTTATTGCTGTGCTGCTGGCAGCCGCACTTGTGCTTCCTTGTTTTGCCGCCAAAGCAAAGAAAACAAAAGTTGGCGTTTCCATGCCTACAAAGGACTTGCAGCGCTGGAATCAGGATGGAGCCAACATGAAGGCGCAGCTGGAAAAAGCAGGGTACACAGTAGACTTGCAGTATGCCAACAATGATATTGCAACTCAGGTTTCTCAGATTGAAAACATGATTACTGGAAAATGCAATGTTCTTGTTGTGGCTTCTATTGACGGCTCTGCCCTTAAGAACGCGCTGGACGGAGCAAAAAAGAAACGGATTCCTGTTATTGCGTATGACCGCCTGATTATGAATTCAAATGCAGTTTCATACTATGCTACATTTGACAATTACAAGGTCGGAACAATTCAGGGAGAATATCTTGTTGACAAGCTGAATCTCAAGAACAGGGACAAATCTGATCCTGCATATATTGAATTCTTCACCGGCTCGCCTGACGACAACAACATCAACTTCTTCTTTGGCGGAGCAATGGATACACTCAAGCCGTATCTTGACAGCGGAGTGCTTGTCTGCCGCTCAGGACAGACTGCAAAGGCTCAGTGCGCAACACTCAACTGGTCCACGGAAGAAGCTCAGAAGCGTATGGAGAATCTTATCACATCTAACGGATACGGCCCGAAGGGAACCCGGCTCGATGCTGTTTACTCTTCAAATGACTCCTGCGCAATGGGAATTACAAACGCGCTTAAGAATGCCGGCTACACAAAGGCGAACTTCCCGGTTGTCACAGGACAGGACTGCGACATTGTTTCTGTAAAGAACATGATTGCCGGAACGCAGGCTATGTCAATCTTCAAGGACACACGCACTCTGGCTGAAAAAGTTGTCGGAATGGTTGACGCGCTTCTCAAGGGATCAAAGCCTGAAATCAACGACACCAAGACATACAACAACGGAACCGGCGTTATTCCTTCATACCTGTGCGATCCTGTGTATGCAGATATTTCAAACTACAAGTCGCTTTTGGTTGACTCTGGATACTACACAGAAGCTCAGCTCAGATAGTCTGTTCTGAAAAAGCGGAAAATTTTTCAAGGTGCATTCCTGGCAGTCCTTCTCAGGGAATGCACCTTGTCTCTGCCTTTTTTTTGCAGAACGTTTAAAATCAGCAACTGAAATGGCGTTGCTGATTTTAACTACAGTTTCTTACGAAACTGTCTTATCAACGTATGCGCGGGGGCAGACACTGCCTCGCGCATGAAATCATCATCTCCCGATTCTGAAGAATCGCTCAATGATGATTTTTAAGGAACGTTTAAAATCAGCCGCTAAATAGTACGTTTGATTTTAACTCGCAGTTTCTTGCGGTGTTCCGTTTTAAGGAAGGCATCATTTTTACAGGAGGTTCTGATGGCAAAGGCATTGCTGGAAATGCGGAACATTACAAAAGAATTTCCCGGAGTAAAGGCTCTTGACAATGTGACGCTTTCAGTGGAAGAAGGCGAAATTCATGCCCTGTGCGGGGAAAACGGCGCCGGAAAGTCTACGCTTATGAACGTCCTGAGCGGCATTTACGGCTACGGAACATATTCCGGGGAGATTGTTTATGACGGAGCCGTCTGCAAATTCCAGACAATCAAGGACAGCGAGCGGCTCGGCATTGTCATTATTCATCAGGAACTTGCTCTTGTTCCGCTGCTTTCAATTGCGGAAAATATGTTCCTTGGAAATGAGCGCGGAAAAAAATCAAGGATAGACTGGGCTGAAACATTTGACAAGGCGGACAAGCTTCTCGCCGAAGTCGGGCTGAATGAATCGTCCCACACGCTTATAAAGGATATCGGCGTGGGAAAGCAGCAGCTCGTGGAAATAGCAAAGGCGCTTGGAAAGAAAGTGCGGCTTTTGATTCTTGATGAGCCGACGGCATCCTTGAACGACACTGAGTCCAGGCATCTTTTGGACTTGCTGCTTGCATTTAAAAAACAGGGAATGACTTCCATTTTGATTTCCCATAAGCTGAATGAAATATCATATGTGGCGGACAAAATAACAGTTATCCGCGACGGTTCTGTCATAAAGACGCTGGACAAGCGGAACGAAGCGTTCACTGAAGATATCATTATTTCGGCGATGGTCGGCCGTGATATTACAGACCGCTTTCCCCGCAGAAAGCCGGACATCGGGGAAGTTTGCCTTGAAGTCAGGAACTGGAATGTCGATCATCCGGCTTTTGACGGAATCAAGGTGTGCGACAATGTGAATTTCAATCTGCGCAAAGGCGAAGTCCTTGGAATTTCAGGGCTGATGGGCGCGGGGCGGACGGAGCTTGCGATGAGCATTTTCGGACGCTCATACGGCACAAATATTTCCGGCGAGCTTATCCTGAACGGAAAGAAAACGGTTCTTCCGAATGTGAAGTCCGCGATAAAAAATCACATCGCATACGTAACGGAAGACCGCAAGGGAAACGGACTTATTCTGTCTGAATCGATTACGAAAAATACAAGCGCTGCAAAGCCCGAAAAAATTTCACGGCGCGGAATCATCAACTTTGAAAAAGAACGGGAAGCCGCGGAAACGACAGCGAAGGAAATGCATACAAAATGCTCCTGCGTTGAAGAGGACGTGGGAAATCTTTCCGGCGGAAATATGCAGAAGGTGCTTCTCGGAAAGTGGATGTTCGCTGACCCGGACATTCTGATTCTTGACGAGCCGACGCGCGGAATCGATGTCGGTGCAAAGTATGAGATTTACTGCATTATAAACAAGATGGTGGCGGAAGGAAAATCCGTAATACTGATTTCGTCCGAGATGCCGGAAGTCTTGGGAATGAGCGACCGCATTTATGTTATGAATGAAGGCCGCATGATTGCCGAAATGGACGCAAAGGATGCAAGCCAGGAAAAAATAATGGCGTGCATAATCAATTCGGACAAATAAAAAAAGCTGCTGAAATAGCGCGGCTTTTATCTACTCAAAGTTCGCGGTGCGAACTTTTTTATCAAACCGCGTTTCCTCATTGCATTGCGGAAACGCTTAAAAAGTCAATTCAAAAGCTGACACTTTTTTCATTGGCTTTTTATGGGAGTGTATATGGCTGATGTTGCTGCATTCAATCTGAAAAAAACACTGAAGAATAATACGATGATTTTTATTCTTATCGCTGTAATGCTTTTTTTCCAGGTGCTGATTGTCGGATTTGGAAAAGGCTCTCTGTTTGCGCCTTCCAACATTACAAACATCATAAACCAGAACGCATATGTCGTCATTCTTGCAACGGGCATGCTTCTGTGCATTCTGACCGGCGGAAACATTGACTTGAGCGTCGGTTCCATAGTCTGTCTTGTGGGCGCAATCGCCGGCATTCTGCTTGTGCATCTGAGCCTTCCTGTGGGAGTTGCGGTTGTTGTCTGCCTCATTGCCGGAATTGTAATCGGGGCATGGCACGGATTTTTCATTGCGTTCGTTCATATTCCGCCGTTTATCTGCACGCTTTCGGGAATGCTGCTGTGGCGCGGTGTTGCGCTGCTTTTCCTGAAGGGAAATACAATCGGTCCGTTTCCGCAGAACTACATGAATATCTTTTCAAGCTTTATTCCCGGATCCTATATGCCTGATATTTCCGGCATTGAAGATGATGCGGCTTACTTTGCGGCGGAAGCGTCCCAGGCAAGGTTTATTTTCACTGTCACGCTTGTTGTTGCGCTGCTGTGCGTTGCAGTCATTGTTGCAGGAAACATTTTTACCCGCGTTGCAAAAATCCGCAAGGGATACAAGGTTGCTCCGCTCGGAATGTTTGCAGCAAAGCTTGCTGTTTTGTGCGGCATAACGCTTGCCATTGGAATTCTGCTTGGAATGGACAAGGGAATCCCTTCAGTTCTTATTCCGGTTGCTGTTGTTGTGCTTGTGTATGCATATTACACGCAGAACACTGTTCCGGGCCGGTATCTGTATGCTATTGGCGGAAATGAAAAGGCTGCCCGCCTTTCAGGAGTGAATACGGAGCATGTCATGTTCTTTGCGTATACGAACATGGGATTCCTTTCCGGGCTGGCGGCGCTTGTCTGTGCTGCAAGATTCAATTCTGCCGCTCCGACTGCCGGGCAAAACTACGAAATGGACGCAATCGCTTCGTGCTTTATCGGCGGCGCTTCCGCATACGGAGGAACAGGAACTATCGGCGGTGCGGTCATCGGTGCTGTCTTTATGGGAATTCTGAATAACGGCATGTCCATACTCGGTGTTGACGCTAACTGGCAGCGCGCGGTAAAAGGACTTGTTCTGCTGCTTGCAGTCATTTTTGATGTTGTTTCAAAAAAGCGGAGAAGCACAAAGTAACAGCGGCTTGCTTGTAAAAAGCGGGGCGGCATGGTATACTCCCCGCATGAACTGGAGCCATTCAGCCTGCGTATTCGCCCGCTCCGTTGCTGTAAAACGCACGGGGTACGGCGAAATCCCTATTTCACATACAGAAGGACGCACAAGGCGGACAAAGTGCGATTCATCGGGGAAAACTTCAAAGACACTCAGAACAGGTCGCTTCGGCAAGGTGCTTTCGGTGTCCGCGGGAGCATAATCACGAAGAGTCCGTCAGTATAATACCGGGCACTCCGAGGCTGTGCTCTTTCTGTTGGAATGAAGCTCCTGTATGCACTGTAAAGCGCAGTAGTTTGCAGAATATATAATAAAACCAGAAGATATGGTATGAAAACAAAACTAACCATGATTACGCTTGCGATTTTTCTGTGTGCAGGTGCGTTCGCCCAGGAAGCCCACACGCGCGGTAACGGCGCAAAGGCTGACACAGCCGGCATGGTGTATGTGGAAGGCGGCACGTTCCAGATGGGCAGCACTACGGGAGAATATGATAATGAACGGCCGGTGCACGGGGTAACGGTCGGAAGCTTTTACATCGGGAAGTACGAGGTTACCCAGGCAGAATATCAGGTGGTGATGGGCGAAAATCCGAGTTGCTTCAAGGGCGACCGGCGGCCTGTGGAATGCGTTTCCTGGTATTCCGCTGTGGAGTACTGCAATCGGCGGAGCCGTGCGGAAGGGCTCACGCCCTGCTACCGGGGCAGCGGAGATGACATAACGTGCGACTGGAGCGCGGACGGCTACCGGCTCCCCACCGAGGCAGAATGGGAGTACGCCGCCACAGCGGGCGGCACGGCGGATTCCACCGAACTATACAGCGGCGGAAGCAACATTGACGATGTGGCATGGTACGGCAGAAACAGCGGAAGTCAGACACATGACGTAGGCACAAAGGCTCCCAACGCGCTCGGCATATACGACATGAGCGGCAACGTGTGGGAATGGTGCTGGGACTGGTATGACAAGGGCTACTATAGCCGTGGCTCGGCACAGAATCCGACAGGTCCTGCCTCTGGCTCGCGCCGGATTGAGCGTGGCGGTAGTTTGGACTTCAACGCTGGTTACTGTCGATGCGCGTATCGGGACAGCGACTTGCCTGGCAATGGCTACGGCGACATGGGCTTTCGTGTTGTGCGTTCCGGCGGGGCGCGGTGAGGCAACGGCGGCAACCCGTTCAGACCTGCACATATTCAGCGCAAAACAGTCCTTTTTTTATGACGATGGAATAGATGAGCATGCACAGGTACGTTTCTTCCAGTGCGGAGCCTGTTTCCCGGATTGAAATGTCCGTGGCGGAAAGCAGCGCAAGTATTGAATGCACTGCTCCGGCTGTCCAGGTTTTTGCAGCTTTTGTGTATTTTTCCCTGCTTTTTCTGCTGGAAAATCCGCTTGTCTTCAGCTGAAGATCTGACGGGCTTCCCTGCGCATGAAGGCTGTGCCAGAGCCTGAGCTGCCTGAAGCTGTACGCAAGCCCGGCAATGAGAGCCGTTCCGCCGGATTCTTTTGTCGCGCGGATTTTCTGGAGGATTGCAAGCGCATTTTCAAGCCGCTGCAATTCAGTCTTTGTGCAGTCTGCCATGGAATCAAACAGCGTGAATGCGTTTTCTTCTCTGTTGTGCGAAAGAATTTTTTCAACATCATCGGCTGAAATGACATGTTCTTTTTCAAAGCAGTAAAAAAAGCGCGAGCATTCGGCCCTGAGCGTTTCAGTATTGTTTTCTGCCATTTCCAGAATGCGCGAGACTGCTTCAGAAGAAACGGAAAATCCGTTTTTCCTAAAGAACTGCTCAACCCACTGCGGCTTTTGGTTTTCAAACAGTTCCCAGAAGATTTTTTTATGGTCTGGAAGGATGGCTGCCTCAATTTTTTTGTCAACTGAATTTTCTTCTGAAGTAAGAACGAGCGTATTTGCGGAGGAAGCTGACTTTATCCATGAAACGAGAAGCTCAATGTCGCTCTTGAGCTTTATCTGCTCCGCACTGCGCAGGGTGACAAACAGAGCGGGCGTAAACAGGCTTGCATTTTGCAGCTGGGAGACAACATCTTCAATCCGCACATCAGAGGCGTAGTATGTGTACTCTTCAGTTCCGCCGCTTTTTTTTCTGGCGGCTTCGCGGATACGGGCAATGGCTTCGTTTTTTTCCCCGGTTTCCGGGCCGGTGAACAGATATGCTTCAGCTTGAGCCATATTCAGTATGTGCGGACAAGTCCTGCCAGTATTCCGGCAATCTGGGCTTCCCGCGTGTAAATGGGCTGAAAGTCAGGATTTTCGGGCTGAAGCCTGACGCGCTCTTCCTCGCGGTAGAACCGCTTTAAAGTGATTGCATTGTCCACCACGGCAACGACAATCTGTCCTTCCGTTGCTATTTCCGCCTGCTCTATGATTGCAAGGTCTCCGTCAAGAATTCCTGCGTTTATCATGCTGGCTCCGCGGACATGAAGCGCAAAGTATGTTTTTCCCGGGCGGACGAACGGCTCGGCAATTGTTACGTAGCCATCGAGGTTTTCTTCGCACAGCAGCGGCTTTCCGGCGGCAACAGTTCCAAGCAGAGGAATCTTTGCGGTAAACGTGCGGCTTTCCTTGGAATAGTCATCCTTTAAAACCCGTATTGATCTTGAGCGCTTCTGGCACTGCGAAAGGTAGCCTTTTTTCTGGCAGGCTGCAATATGATCCTGAACGGCGCGCAGGGAAATTCCAAAGTTGTCTCCGATTTCACGGACAGTCGGCGGATATCCGTTTTCTTCCGTAAAGGCGGCTATGAATTCAAGGACTTCCTTCTGGCGGTCAGTGAGATTCTTCATGTGTGCTATTCCTCTTCAAATTTTGATTCAAACAGGCTGAAGATTGCGTCAGCGGCTTCCTGTTCGTCTGTTCCTTCTGCCTTGAGGGTCAGCGTTGTGTTGTATCCGGCAGCCATTGTAATGACACCCATAATGGACTTTGCGTTTACTGTTGTGGAGTCTTTTTCCAGAGTAATTTCTGAAGAAAATTTGTTTGCCGTCTGAGCGATTAAAGCTGCCGGTCTCGCGTGAATTCCTGCACGGTTTCTCACCGTAAGTACTTTTTCAGTCATAGTGCACTTCCATTCCTTAAAAATTGTATCATTGCAAACAAAATCTGCAAGTTATAGCCGATAAGCCGGATTTCCTAATAGGAATCATCGCTTCCATAATATGCCTTTTGAGCTTCGCCTATTTCAATCCAGCGCAAGATGTTCTGATTGAATTCCTTTGCTGAATAGTATCCCATCTTTTTCAGACGTTCATTCATTGCAGTTGCTTCAATTATAATAGGAAGATTCCGCCCCGGCTTTACTGGAATTTCAATGAGCGGGAGCTTTACGCCCAGAAGCTCCATGTGTGCATCGCCTGTCCCTGTCCTGTCGTACACTTTTGTCTGGTTCCACGGCTCAAGCTTTATGACAATCTGAATTTCTTTTTGCTCCCGGATTGCTCCCACGCCGTACAGCTGTGCAATATTGATGATTCCGATGCCTCTGATTTCCATGTGATGGCTTATGATTTTGTTTGCGCCCTTTCCAAGAATCGAATTTCCGTTTACACAGAGAATTTTTACAATGTCGTCCGCAACAAGGCGGTGGCCGCGCTCCACAAGCTCCAGCGCAGTCTCGCTTTTTCCAACGCCGCTTTCCCCGGTGAGCAGAATTCCAACGCCGTATACTTCAACCAGAACGCCGTGCATGGTTTGTGTCGGGGCGAACAGATTGGAAAAAACGCGCAAAAGACGCTGCAAAAAATCAGATGAAACCAAGTCGGTCTGGAGAACTGCGCATCCTGACTGTTCTGCCAGGGAAAGGAACAGTTCAGAAGGCTGAAAGCTGTGGCTGAATACAACGCACGGAATCTCGTAGGAAAAAAACTGCTTTATCAGGCTGTAATTTCCTTCCTGCTCCAGTTTCTGGAGAAATGCGTATTCCCCGCGGCCGAACAGCTGCACGCGCTCGTATGCAAATGATTCGTAAAACCCTGAAAGCGCAAGTCCCGGCCTGTTTATGTCGGAAACAGTGATTTCCCTTGAAAGGCCTCTTCTTCCTGCAATGCAGCGGACACTTAGAGAATCGTGTCCCTTTAAATCCAAATCAAGAAGATCCAGAACGGTAATCCTTTCATCCGACATATATATAGTATACAGCTATGAATGAACAAACTCAATATGAAATGAAAAATATTTGCATCAAAAAACAAAAAAGCCGCGCCGAAAATATAAAAAAGGCTGTCCGCGGAGCATCTTTTTGGGGAGAGATTTGTGACAATTTGTGATTCATTTTTTCAGGAAAAGCCTGTGTCTTCAAAATACTGGAGCGCAAAGAAAGAATTTTACGGAAAGATGCAGAGCCATCAGGAAGCGGACTTTTTTGTGCGTGATGAAAAGTGGATGTTTGAAAATGTCCACAGGCTGAAAATGAGCGGCGCGTCCAGAAGGAATTCTGACGAAACTGCGCTTCAGGAATGCGCGGTTTTTGAGCGCAAGCGGATTGCCCGGAATGCGTTTGCCTACGGACTGAATCTTTTTGATGTGAAAACGCTGTTTGAGCTTACTGACGAGCAGCTGGCGGAGCTTTGAAATGGGCGGCAAAAAAGAATGGTTTGAAGACGAGCAGTTCTGGCTGAACTATGCTCCCGTCATGTTTGATGAACAGCAGTGGGCGCAGGCCCGGGGAATTGCACAGCAGGTTTTTCAGATTGCAGGCCTGAAAAAAGGAAATGCAGTTCTTGACGCCTGCTGCGGCCCTGGAAGAATCAGCGTGGAGCTGGCTTTGCTCGGACTGAATGTTACAGGCGTTGACATAACGCAGCCGTTTCTGGATGCAGCCCGCGAAACAGCGGAAGCGGAGTCAGTTGAAATTGAGCTTTTGAATCAGGACATGAGGCAGTTTTCCAGCCGGAAGAAATTTGACGCGGCAGTCAACATATACAATTCATTCGGATACTGTGACTCGATTGAAGACGATATGAAAATTCTCAAGCATATCTGCGCAAGCCTCAGAAAAAACGGAACATTTGTCCTTGAATGCATCAGCCGGGAAATTGCCGTTCAGAGCTTTACCGAGGGAGAATGGTTTGAGCGGGCGGGCATGACAGTTCTCACTGAATTCAGCGTGTGCGGCGCATGGGAAGGCCTGAATTCAAAATGGATTCTGATTGACAAGAACGGAAAGCGGATTTCGCATGAGTTTGTGCAGCGGCTGTATTCCGCGGCGGAGCTTCGGGACCGCATGGTGAGCCAGTGCGGATTTTCTTCTGCGCATGTTTTCGGCGGATTTTACGGCGAGCCTTACGATCAGAACGCAAAAACAATGGTTATTGCCGCAAAAAAATAGATGTCATTCTGCTTGCCATGCTGATTTTGTTTTTTTTCAGTTAGTACTGGTATGGAGGTCTGGCTGAATGGAACAGGAGCATTCTGAAGAAATGATGATGTCAGAAACCGTGACGGCAGAAAGCGGAATTTCAGAAAGCGATGATGACGTTTTGGCTGCTGCGAAAAAAGCTTTTGGAATTTCATATTTTTTCCCATGGCAGAGAATTGTCATTGCAAACATTCTTGACTCAGTGCTGATAAAAAAGGAGTCTGTTGCAGAGCAGGATGACCGCCTTTTTAATGGAAGGCAGATTGTGCTTCTTCCGACGGGAGCCGGAAAGTCGCTTTGCTTTTTAACGCCCGCGCTTCTTTTAAAAGGCCCGACACTTGTGCTGTATCCGCTTCTGGCGCTGATGTCAGATCAAAAGCGAAGAATGGATGAAGGCGGAATTTCCTGTGCGGTTTTCAAGGGCGGGCAGACGGATATTGAGCGCGAGGAAAATTTCCAGAAAATCAGGAATGGAGCAAAAATCATTCTTACGAATCCAGAGTCTCTTCAAAGCCAGAGCCTCGTTGACCGTCTCTGCGGCTGCGGAATTCTTCATATTGCAATTGACGAAGCGCACTGTGTAAGCGAGTGGGGAGATTCGTTCAGGCCTGCGTATCTGATTCTGGGCAAAATAATACAGAAAATAAATCCTCCGGCTGTCACTGCGTTCACTGCAACTGCTTCTCCTGAAGTGCTTGACAGGGTTTCCCAGGTTCTGTTCGGCGGGGAAGCGCGGATTGTACGGAGCGCCGGAGACAGGCCGAATATCCATTATAAAGTCATTAACACGTATGCAAAAAAGCGGACTGCGTTTCTGCTTGCCCTCACGGAAAGAAAGCCGCTTATCATTTTCTGCGGAACGCGCGCAAAGGCTGAAGACATGGCACGGGAGCTTTCGTTTTTCTGCGGAAGGGACAAGGTGCGGTTTTATCATGCCGGAATGGAGCGCAATGAAAAAGATGAAGTTGAAAAATGGTTTTATCCAAAGACAGATGCCATTCTCTGCTGCACGTGCGCTTTCGGGATGGGTGTGGACAAAAAAGATATCAGGACAGTTATCCATCTTGAGCCGAGTCCGACTGCGGAATCGTATGTTCAGGAAGCAGGCCGGGGCGGACGGGATGGGAATGACGCTGATGCTATTTTGCTTTGGAGCTATAACGACAGCGTGAAGGCGGACGCAATTCCTGACAGCAGCCGAAAAAAAAGCATTCAAAAATTTGCGGAAAGCACAACGTGCCGGAGACAGGTGCTTTTGGATGCCTTGGGTGAAAGCAAAGAAGAACGTCCTGCATGCGATGGCTGTGACATCTGTGAGCGGGGAGCGGCCGCCGGATTTGCGGAAGACGCGCAGATTGTTTTCAGCATTGTGAAAAAATTTCCGAATCATTTCACTCAGGAAGAACTGAGCAGAAAATCCGCTGAAATCCTTAACAGAAGGGCGCTGCAAAAATCAGGCGTGAATGTGTATGAGCACAGCGACTCCGAGGAAATTATATCGCAGCTGAAAAAACAGAACTGCATTTATAAAAGAACGTTTCCTTTTTCAGGCCTTATTGCTCCGGTGAAAAAATCAGCTTTGTTTTTTCGTCAGGGCCGGTGATTGCAAACCACGAGGAAGGGCTTTCAATCCAGTACTTTTTAAAGACACGCTTGATGTCGGCGGCTGATGTTTCCTTAATCTGGATGAGCTGCTTTAAATCGTAGTTTATGTCATTGAACTGAAGAATATTGTAGCCGAGCGTCAGAATTTGTCCTGCGCTTGTTTCCTGGGACTGGTATGTCTGATTGATGTAGGAATTCCGGTAGCTTTCCAAGTTGCTTTCCAGCGTGGAAAAGGAGTATGAGCCGTCTTCATTTGTTTTTTCCACAATGGAGCCTTCCGCCATATAAGTTCTTGCTTCTTTCATTGCCTTTGCAAATTCGGTGAAGTTTGAAACTTTGAACAGATGCTCAATTCCGTATGGTGCCTTTGAGCCGATTACATAGCTTTGCGGCGAGTAGCAGATTCCGTAATGCTCACGGACAACAGTAAACAGAATGTCAGTATACATATTGCCGGCAAGAACGCACGGAATAAAGTCTGGACTGGTGTTTGCTGGAGAAGAAAAAATCCGGGTGATGTATGCGGTTCCTTCCGCTGAAGGATGCGTCAGAACTACGGGAGCATTGCTTTCAATGGAGACAGGCTTTATTTCTTTTTCAGCGTTTTTTTCCGCCGGGCTGAATTTCATTTTTCCGATGGAAGCTTCAAGCTTTTTCAAGAGGGAGCCGGAGCTGATTTTTCCAGAAACAACAATGGAAAAATTTCCGCCGCCTGTGATTTTCCTGTGATGAGCCTTCAGGTTTTCCACGGTAATGTTTTGAATCGAAAGCGGGGTTACAATTGTTTTTGCTTCATACGGATGGCCTTTGTAGACGGTGTCTGAGATTGTGTAGGAAAGGAGCGATTCTGGATTGTTAAGAAGGCTTTGAATGTTCTGCCGGATTCTGTTCATTGTGTTTTCATATTCGTCCTGGGCAAAAGCAGGATGCAAAAATCCGTCAATAAAAACAGGAAGCATTTTTTCAAAATGCTTGTCAAGCGCATTCAGGTAAAGGGCGCTTCCAGAGAGCTTGGAAAAATATCCGATGCTTGCATTTGTGTCATAGGAAAGCTCAGTCCGCTTTTTATGGGAAAACTGCCTGGAGCCTGATGACATAAATGAAAACAGCGTTGTTTCAAGGCCTGATGTTTCCGGGGTGAGATTTTCAACACCGCCCGGACAAAGAATCGCGATGGAAATGATTTTGTTTTCCGTGTGATTTATATAGACGGGAATGCCGTTTTTCAATCTGGCTGTCTCTATGTCTCTGGCTGAAACGCCGCTCTGCTTTTGTCTGGATATGCTGCTTTCGGGAATGTAAATGCTGCTGTCAGCACGGAATGCTTTTGCTTGAGCCGCATCTTTTTTTTCAGGCTGAAAAGCATCTTTTTGCCACCACAGTTTTTCATCAGGAGAAATTTCATAAAAATTCAGGCTGCGGAATTCTTCTTTTGTTTCTTCATATACATTCGGATTTACAAGGACGCTTACCAGCGGATATTTTCCAGCCAGATATTTTTCTGCCGCTTTTTTCACATCTTCCTGAGTTACTTTTGCAAGGTTTTCATAGTAACTGTAAAAATAATCTGCGCTTGTATTGACCCACCAGCTCCGCAGGCTTGTCAGCAGCCCGGATGCAGTTTCTGTGCTTTGAGCCTGGCTGTCCTTGAGCCTGCTGATGATTTTTTCCTTATATGAGCCTGTGTACAGTTTTTTTTCGCTTAGGACTTCAGGAATAATTTCACTTTGGATTTTGCTGAGCATTTTTTCGCAGCGGCGCGCAAGATCATTTTTTGTATCTGACATCATCGTTCCGAATTCAATAAGCGCGTTTGCCCGCACTGTTGCGAACTGCGCCCATGAACTGGTGAAGTCCGGGATGCCCAGCTCCTTGTCTTTAAAAAGCCGCTGCATGAATATTCCGTCAGGCTCGTTCAGCAGGTACGTAAGATAATCAACGGCATACGTGTCCTCCACGTTAAAATCCGCATCCGGCCCTCTGAACTGAATCAGAACCTGCGCAAGTTCTTCCGTGATTTTGTCGAACGGCATCACGCAGAATTCAGCTGAAGCAAATGGCGCGGTGTTTTGCTGAATTGTATTTTTCGGAGGAATGTTTCCGTTGTTGCTCCAGGAGCCGAATATTTTTTTTACAAGCTTGTATGTTTCATCAGGATTCACATCTCCGCCGACAAAAAGCGCCGCGTTTGACGGAATGTAATATTCGCTCTGGATGCCGCGGAGCTGCTGCACAGACGCATTTTTTACGGCTTCAAAGGAGCCGCCTGAGTCTGTTTTGTATGGCGCGTCAGGAAAAAGCCTGGAATTCAGGTATTTGTAAAATACGCTTGCAGGATCTGCCTTGCTTCCTTCAATTTCAGAAAGCACGACTTTTTTTTCGTTTTGAAGCTCGCGTTCTTCAATCAGAGGCGAACGGATTGCGGCATTCCAAAATGCAAGCCCTTCTTCGAGCCTGTCAGACGGAATTGTAAAGAAATAGTTGACGTGATTTATGCCGGTTGAACCGTTCCAGCTTGCAACTCCGAGGTTTGAAAGCGCCCTGTTTACAGACGCGGCATCTTTGTACAGGCTGTTTCCCTTGAACATCATGTGCTCATACAGATGGAACAGGCCCGCAGTTTCGGGCGTTTGCGTTATGGCTCCAGCTTTGACCGCGATTTCAATGTATGCAAGCGGAACCGTGTGATTTTCAGCCACAAAAAGCGAAAGTCCGTTTTCCAGCTTGTATTCGTACAGATTTTCTACAGGAGTCTTTTCTGCGGAAGCTGCAAAAAAAGAAAAGAGTACAAGGATGAATGCGATGAGCCTGACGCTGCCTTTGTGTGTCTTCATAGTGTTATTGTACCTCGTTTTTTCAGCTGCTAAAGAACTGCTTTGTCCTATAAAAAAACAGCGGCAGCGGACAAAAAGTTACCGGCGAAAAAAATCACGCTGCGCTTTTTTCCATTCGAGAAAACTCAAAATGCTTTCTGCCGGATTCCGGCGGGCTGGCTGGAATCCGGCTGTTTTTTATCCGATGAATTTGTACCCTGCTTTTTCTACAGCTGCCCTGAGCTTTTTTTCATCGACTTCCTTTGAAAGCTTCAGCACGACTTCCCCTTTTTCGTGGCTTGCCGATGCTTCTTCAACACCCTTGATTTTTTCAAGAGCTTCCTTTACATGAGCTTCGCAGTGAGAGCATTTCAGCCCTTCAACTGAAATGATTTTTTCTGTTGCTGCCATACCAGCCTCCTTTTGCTTTTTATTTTTTTCAGTCAGTTTATGAGGATTGAAAAAATTCAGCCTCAGCGAATTTGTCACCACACAGAAGCTTGAAAGGCTCATTGCCGCGGCCGCGAACATGGGATTCAGGCTCCAGCCGAAAGCGTGGTAATAGGCTCCGGCAGCCAGCGGAATTCCGGCGATGTTGTAAAAGAACGCCCAGAACAGATTTTCGCGGATGTTTTGAAGCGTTTTTCTGCTGAGCCTGATTGCCGCCGGAACATCCCGCAGCGAATTTTTCATAAGCACAATGTCAGCCGCATCGATTGCAATGTCGCTTCCGGCTCCGATTGCAATTCCTACATCGGCAGCTGTCAAGGCGGGCGCATCGTTGATTCCGTCTCCGACCATAGCAGTTTTTCCGCTTGCCTTGAGCTGTGAAACTGCCTGTTCCTTTCCGTCGGGAAGAACTTCTGAAATGATGCTTTTGACTCCCGCTTTTTTTCCGATGGCCTGCGCTGTCTGTTCATTGTCGCCGGTAATCAGTACTGTGTTGATTCCCATTGACTGCAAGTCTTCAATGGCAGCTGGACTGTCTTCCTTGATTACGTCCGCAACGGCAATAAGCCCGAGCAGCCGGTTCCCGCTGCAAAACAGAAGCGGCGTTTTTCCTTCCGAAGAAATTGCAGCGGCAGTTTCCTTGATTGCGCCCAGGCTGCATTTTTCTCCGATGAACTTCACGCTTCCGCCGAACAAAACGGTTCCGCCGGATGTTCCCGAAAGTCCGTTGCCCGGGAGCGAAGTGAAATTTTCTATCTGAAGAAATTCCGCTTTGCTGATAATCTGTTTTTCCTGGTTGAAGCTGACAACTGCCTTCGCCAGCGGATGCTCGCTTTTTGCCTCAAGCGAGACAGCGGCCTGCAAAAGCTCCCTTTCTGAAATTCCGTCCGCAGGAACAATGTCTGTAACTTCCGGCTCGCCTTTTGTTACTGTTCCTGTCTTGTCAAGGGCGACCGTTTTTATTCTTCCTGTTTCTTCAAGAGCCGCCGATGTCTTGAACAGAATTCCGTTTTTTGCGCCGATTCCGTTTGCGACCATGATTGCGACAGGAGTTGCAAGTCCCAGCGCGCACGGACAGCTTATCACAAGGACTGAGATTGCGCGTGACAATGCAAAGCTGAATTCCGCGCCCGCAAGAATCCATGCAAGGAAAGATGCTGCTGCGATGACAACTACGGAAGGCACGAAAATTCCTGAGACTTTGTCTGCCGTTTTTGCAATCGGCGCTTTTGTTGCGGCTGAATCGCTTACAAGCTGAATAATCTGGGAAAGCGTTGTGTCCTGTCCGACTTTTTCAGCCTTGCATTTTAAAAAGCCGTTTATATTCAGTGTTGCTGATGTGACGGTGCTTCCGCGGCTCTTGTCGGACGGAATGCTTTCTCCGGTGAGAGCCGATTCATTTACTGAAGACTCGCCTTCAATGACAGTACCGTCTGCCGGAATTTTTTCGCCGGGCTTTACAATGAAAATATCTCCAATGAGAATTTCATCAGCCGGAATAACAGTTTCTGTTCCGTTTCGGATGACAGTTGCTGATTCCGGGGCAAGATTTAAAAGCCCTTTCAGCGCGCTGGTTGTTTTTCCTTTTGAAACTGATTCCAGCAGCTTTCCAACGGTAATAAGTGTCACTATCATCGCTGCGCTTTCAAAATACAATCCGTGAAGATATGCCTGCGCATCAGTTCCATTGCCTTTTGCAAGAGCATCCGTCATGATAAACAGAACGGCAAGGCTGTATGCGAACGAAGCTCCTGAGCCGAGCGCAACGAGTGTGTCCATATTCGGCGCGCCGTGAAAGAGGCTTTTTGTTCCGCTTATGAAAAATTTCCGGTTGATAAAAAGAATGGCAGATGCCAGAAGAAGCTGAAGAATTCCGTTTGCAGCAGGGTTCCCCTGAAAAAACTGCGGGAGCGGCCAGTTCCACATTGTGTGTCCCATTGAAAAGTACATGAGCGCGCACAGAAAAACCGCAGAGCATGCGAGCCGTTTCTTTAAATGTTCTGTCTCGCTGTCTTCCAGCAGTTTTTTCTGCTCTTCAGCAGAAGCAGCAGACTGAGCCTGCTGTTTTTTTGTTCCGATGATTTTTGCGCTGTAGCCGGCTTTTTTCACTGCGCTTGTAATAGAAGATTCGCTTGCGTTTCCTTCAACTGCCATTGAATTTGTGAGCAAATTCACAGTGCATGAAGTGACACCCTTGACTTTTGAAACTGCTTTTTCTACGCGTGCTGCACAGGCTGCGCAGCTCATTCCTGTAACCGAAAATTTTTCCATACCGTTTCCTTAGGATAATCGTTGCGGAAATTCCGGCTTTCTTCTTGCGGCCGGATTGTTTGCAGGCTTTTGCTTTTTCCCGGCTATTTCATAAGCTTTGGAAGCATCTGAACAAGCTCGTCAATTACTTCATCATTTCCGTTCCTGATTCCGTCTGCAACACAGCTTTTTATGTGAGCTGCAAGAATTTCCTTTGCAAAGGAATTGAAGGCAGCCTGTCCTGCTGAAATCTGAATCAGAATATCCGTGCAATACGCATTTTCATCAATCATTTTCTTTATGCCGTTTATCTGGCCTTCAAGCCTGCTCAGGCGGTTTTTCAGCTTCCGTACTTCTTCCGGCGAGCGGACTTTTGTCTTTGCTATGCAGCAGCATTTTTTTTCGTTTTCTTCTTGCATAAAGTTCTCCTATTTGAAAAAGTTTGCAACGCAGACTTTAAGTAGATAAAAACTGCGCTATTTTAGCAGTTTTATCTTACTTTCCTGTTTGTGCTGAACTCTCGAAAAAATCTCTGAAAATGAATTTTTCAAGATGTCCTGTACTATAATATATACACACAGGGGGTATATGTCAATATCAGCGTGCTTTTTTTTTCAAAAAATGCTTCTCTTTTTTTCTTTTCTTGAATATGATATAAAGCGAAGAGGTTTTGCCTTATGAAATTGTTTTCAGATAGACTGTGCACACAAAAAGGAAAGAGGCGCGGCGCTTTTTTTCTGTCTGCTGCTGTGTTTTTTTTCTGCTGGAATTTGTGCTCTTGCGCTACAGCTCCAGCTGCTGCCGTTCCTGCACAGAAGCCGGTGCGGCAGGCTGTTCTGAAAATGTATGACAACTGCCCGGAGCTTACCGCCTCGCTTGCAGCTCAGGTTGAGCTTAAGGCTACGATGGAAAACTATGCGGGAGTCACAGCTGCTGTTTGCAGCGTTCCTCCGTCTTTAGAGGAAATGGCTCCTGTGTGCGAGTATTTCTCTTTCTGTGAAAAAATCAGAAAATCGCTTGAAGATTTTTCAGGAAAAAAGTATTTCCTTGAATTTAACTCAAAAAGCGACAAGTCTGGAATTCCTCTGGATCTTTCAAGCAGTTCTGCGGCCTTGCAGTCTGCTGCCCGTTTGATTCAGTCTGATGAAACTGAAATATATGCGTTTTACTCGTGCAGGGAGCCTGATGCTCCGGCCAGTGAGCACAGAAAAGGGCTGTAAGCCCGGCTGCAATTCCGGGAAAACGGAGCGTGCCGCAGAATCTTTGCATCGGGATCCGTTCATTGGTTTTGGAGCCGCACAATGCAGCTTATGGGCAGATGGTCGCTGTAGCCTTTTTTGTTCCAAAGCGAGTATTTGTACGGGATGAATGTTTCTTTTTGGCACCATGGCCCGTCTGTCTCGGGAAAAAAACGCTCGGCCTGAATATTTCCTGCGAGGAACATATTGTCAATTCTGGACCATTCCCCGCGGAAATAGTAGCTTCCCGGTTCGGCCAGCCGGCCTGAAGGGAAAAACCAGAGGGCTTCTGCTTCAGTTCCGCCGCCGGAAAATGTTCCGTTGCTCATGGTGCGGAGCAGGATTGCTTTGTTTTCAAGGATCAAAAAGTCATGGATATCCCTGTTGAAGTCGCCGAGCATCAGGACAGGAAATCCGTTTTGCACAGCCTGTGCTGCGTAAACAGCGAGCTGGCTTTCCGCCCTGTTCCGCCATTTTTCAGTGGCTTCTTCCCCGCCGCTCTTGCTTTTCCAGTGGTTCACAAAAATGCAAAGATTCCTGCCGGCACAGCAGAGCGTCACTTCCATCAGCGGACGCATTCTCGGCATTTTTTCATTCTCGCTCCGTATGTCAAGGGAATGAAGCTTCATTTCTGTCAGTGGATGCCGGGAAAGAATGCCGCATCCGATTGAGTTTCCGCGTTCCTTTGCAAAGCAGGCATAGCGGTACACTTTTTTGGAATTCCATTCTCCTGCAAGAAAATTGCTTATGTCGTAAAGGACTTTTTCATTTTCAAGTTCTTCCATTGCAATCACATCGGAATCAAGCGACTTGATTGCCGCGCAGAGCCGCCTGAGCCGTTCTTCGTATGCTTCTTTTCCCCATCCGCTGCTTTTTACAAATTCCTGATACTCTGTTCCGTCCGTGTGCGCGTCAAAAAATGTCTGCACATTCCAGTTTGTTATTTTTACAGCCGAATTTCCGGCTTGCGTTTTGCTGCATGAAGCGACGGACACAGCGGCAGCAAGCAGTGCGGCAAGAAGCGGAATGCTTTGCGTTTTTTTCATTTTTCTCCCCTGAATCTTGTGCTGAATGTTCACCGTATATATATCCGTCATTAAAAAAAATATGCATCATAAGAAAAAAATCTGTAGACCAAAAAAAGGAAACATTCTACAATTATATATTGAAGAAAATTGAATGATATTCCTGAGCCTGCAAAGCGGCGGCTGGTGCTTTTGGAGCGGCTGCTTTCAGGCTATGATGAAAAAACGATAACGTCCCAGAAAATTGAGCAGCTTACGGGCTGGAGCTCGGCTGTTGTCCGGCGCGACATTGCTGCGCTCAAAATTCATTGCGGCGCGACAAACGGCTACAGGACTGAGGAGCTTAGAAATCACCTTGAAAAACTTTTCGGCGAAAAAAAGGAAAGCCTGAAATGCTGCATTGTGGGGCTTGGCAGAATGGGGCAGGCGCTTCTGGATGCTTCCGAGCTGTATGACACTCCGTTTAAAATTGTTGCCGGGTTCGACTCCAGTGTGAACAAGACGGAAGTCTTGAGCTCCTCGTTTCCGCTTCATCCGACAACGCTGATGAAAAAAATCATCCGTGAAGAGTCAATTTCCTACGGAATTCTCACAGTTGATGCCGAAGAGGCGCAGCCGCTCACCGAAGCGCTTGTTGACTGCGGCATAAAGGGAATTGTCAATTACACTCCGTGTGTCCTGAGCGTTCCGCCGTCAGTGTCTGTAGAAAATGTGGGGCTTTTGACTGCCTTGGAAACGCTTGCTATTTCGTTATAACCGTGTTATAATTTTCCTTATGGATAAGATGCCTTTGCACAGAAAAATTTTTGCATGTGCTGTTTTGCTTTCGGTTTTTGCAGTGAATGTGCACTCTCAAATCCGTTCGTATGTTGGAATTGTCCGCGGTCAGTTTTCTCCAGAATTCATACGAAAAATGGAATCCTGCCGTGAAAAAATAAGAGGCGCCGGATACATATCTTATGCAAAGGCTGTTGACTCATATTTGGAAGGCGGCTTCGGCTCTGGCTTTGTCTATGCGGCTGACGACGGAACAACGTATGTCCTGACAAACCGGCACGTCATAATGGAAGCGGACACGGCAAGCATCGAATTTGAAAATTCAGACGGAACTTCTGAACTGTATGAAGGCCTGACAGTCGCCGCTGCAAACGAAGACATTGACATTGTGCTCCTTGCGTTTCCATTGAACGGGGGGGGGGAAGAGCGGTTCTGAATTTCTGAAAAAAGGACTTTCATTTTCTTCCGCCCCTGTAAAGGACGGACAGGAAGTGTGGTCTGCCGGATTTCCGGGACTTGGCAGCGAGCCTGTCTGGCAGCTTGGCAAGGGAACCGTCACAAACGCAAGCGCCCGCATAAAAGAGCTTATCGATCCGTCCGTTTCCGTTGTCATTCAGCATTCTGCGGAAGTTGACCGCGGAAATTCAGGCGGTCCGCTTCTTGTTTCATCAAAAAAAGATGCCGGCTATGAAGTCGTCGGCGTCAACACATGGAAAGCCGCATATCGGCAGAACACCAATTTTGCCGTTCCCGCTTCTGCTGTTGCAGCATTTATAAAAAACTCCCGGAAAAAGTCTGCGGAAACTGAAGAAAAAGATGTCCGTGACTGCGCGGAGCAGTTCGTTTCAGCTTTGAATAAAAGCGATGCTGATTTCACTTCGATTGTAAAACTGATTTCCGTTGAAATGGCGCTCGATGCCGGCTCGCAGGATTTTATTGACGCGATGAAATTTGCGCCGTCCTCGGACAGAAATCATATCGCCTCCGAATTCGGGCAGTTCCCGGTGGAAGGCTTGCGCTGTGCCTGTGCATATCAGCTGTGGCAAAAATGCCGCCCAAAGGAAAACGAAGAAGCGCTTGCAATTGTTTCAGCTGAAAGAAAATCCGGCGGCTATGCGGTTTCCGTTGCGTCCAATGACAGCAAGAAGGCTATCGAACTGATGTGGACAAAGGAAAACAGTTCATGGAAAATTTCCAGCGCATCTTCCGAAGAAGAAAAAAAAGCAAAGGAAAAAAAGAAAAGCAGCTCCAGGAATCGTTCCGGCCTTTCCGCTTTTGAAGTTCCGTCTTTCCTTGACATAAGCGGAGGTGCCTTGATTTGTTTTCCCGGCAGTGACTTGGGATTCCATGCGAACATTGACCTGTGGAATGCCTCGTATGTGGGCATCGGCCTTCTGTTTGAGCATTTTCCGTTTGACGATAAATCAATGAATTTGGGAGGCGTCGGACTTATCGGCAGGATTCCGTACAATATTTCCGAAATCATGAACATCGGGCTTGTTGGACGGGCTGGATTTGACATTGGAAGATATGATTCGTGGGGCATTTTGGGATATTTTGCAGAGGCAGGCCTTGAATTTCTGTACACTGGCTCGTATGTAAAGCCGGGGCTTGGCGTTTCCTTTAAATATTCAAAGCAAAATGAATGGCTCAGTTTCGATGATGACAAGGAAGTCAATGAATCATTCAAAATAGTGAAAGTGTACGCAAAAATTGCATTCTAAATAAGCAGATGGAGATTTGAAATGAAAAAAACAAGTGTATTGATGGCAGCCTTGCTTTTCCTGGCAATGGAATTGGGATTCTGTGCTCCAGTGTCAAAGATGCTGAAAAAGGCCGATGAAAGAGGAACGCCGGAAAATTCCGTCCTTGTGTATGGAAAAATTTCGCCGGTCTCTTTGATAAATTTTCTTCAAATGGATTCTCATTTTTCGTCAGACAGGCAGGATGTTGATTTTTTATCCGATTCGGTATTCTGTTTGATGCCGGTAGCTCCCGGTTCCTTGTATATGGCGGGCTATGCCCATGCAAATATCTCGAAAAATTCATATATGGCCGGATATTATCTATTGAGTGGCTCTATGTGGGATTTCAGGGCGCCTTCGGAACCAGGGCTTTACTACTACGGCTCGTATGACTTTGTAAAGTCGGATAAAGAAGGTGAACGGATTGCAACAGGAAAAGATCGGAAAAAAGAAGAACTGAAATGCTTGAAAATTCTGCAAAAAGACTTGAAAAAAACGAGCTGGAACGAAGCGATTCAAAAGCGGATTGATGAACTGAAAGGAGAATGAGGTAAAAAACAACGCATAGATAGGGCGTTATTTTTATAATGGGAGAATCAAAATGAAAAGAGCTTTTGCAGTATTGATATGCTTGCTGTCTGTTTTTTCTGTGTATGCGGAAAAATATTCTTATGATAAATTAGAAGATGTAAAAAAAGAAGACCAGGGAACAGTGGTTATAGGAGATCAGGGAGCAAAACTTGCTCTGAATTATGAAAACTGTGTTGGAGTTGTCGGAAAAGTCATTGTAAAATATAACGGTGATTTGGAACGTGTAAAAGAGTTCCGTGACTTGGGAAGCGAATTTGCTGAAAAGGAAAGTCTTTACAGGCCGTTTGGTCTGTTTGCCGACAAAAATTTGTATTCCGACGGAGAAATTTTTTGCACAACCTTTTTACTCAATGATTCAAAAGATAGAATCACTTATAGATCGAAAAAAAATAAGTATTTGGAAAAAATAGGAGTTGATGAAGATCCTGAGAATGGAATGTTTGATTATATGATATACTATTTTAACGGCAGCAATAAAATGAAATTATACCTTCCAATCAAGCATAATGTTCGGGTTCCTGCGGGCGAAAAATTTCTGTACATCGGAACGCTTGTCTACGAATTTGAAGGCGATGATTTTTCTTTCAAGAGGCTGACCATTCTTGATGAATATGACGAAGCCCAGAAAGAGCTGAACAAGCTGCTCAAAACTGATGAATATAAGCTGTGCCGCGTGGATTTAAATCCGTAGAGCGGCTGTTTTCACGGAGGCGGAATTTCCGCCTCCTTTTTTTATGAAATCCAATGCATAAATCTGTGATTTTTTTCACATAAAGCTGAATTTTGAAGCTGTTTTGCTGAAATTTTGTGCTTTTTGCCCGGAACGGCGAAATTTCAATAGAATCACCTTAAAAAATCTAATAAAATAAAGAAAAATACAGGCAAAATACTGTGATTTTTATCACAAAAAAAAGAGGTGAAATATGCCGAGAGTATATAATTTCAGCGCAGGGCCGTCCTGCCTTCCCGAAGAGGTTTTGAAAGAATGCGCGCAGGAAATGCTGGACTGCAACGGAACCGGCCAGAGCGTCATGGAAATGAGCCACCGTTCTGCTGCGTTCGAGCCGATTATTGCGCATGCGGAGCAGCAGGTACGCAAGCTGATGAACGTTCCTGACAACTACAAAGTGCTTTTTTTGCAAGGAGGCGGTTCGACACAGTTTGCGATGGTCGCGCAGAACCTCGCGATTCATTCGGGAAAGGCCGCATACATTCAGACCGGCGTGTGGGCTAAAAAAGCCGCGGCGGAAGCAAAAAAGCTTGGTGTGCAGGTTGACATCATTGCTTCAAGCGAAGACAAAAACTATTCGTACATTCCGCGCGTGGAAAAAATCGCAGGCGGCTACGATTACGCGTACATCTGCTTCAACAATACAATCATGGGAACTCACTACGAGTACATTCCCGACACGGGAAGCATTCCGCTTGTCGCCGACATTTCTTCATGCGTTTTGAGCGAAGAGCTTGACGTTTCAAAATTCGGGCTGTTGTTTGCGGGCGCGCAGAAGAACCTTGCGCCTGCCGGAGTTACGCTCGTCATTATCCGCGAAGACCTGATCACAGAAACGCCCCGGGCCGGAACTCCGACTATGATGTGCTACAAGACGCATGCAGACAACGGCAGCATGTACAACACTCCGCCGTGCTACACGATTTACGTGTTGGGAAAAGTCCTCGACTGGATTGAGCGCAACGGAGGAGCGGCCGGAATGCACAGGCGCAATGTGGAAAAGGCAAAGCTGCTCTACGGCTATTTGGATTCGAGCGAATTCTATCATGCCACGGCAGAAGCCGGAAGCCGCTCGCTGATGAATGTTACGTTCCTTACAAAGTACTCGGACGGCGCAAAGGACGAGGCAGGGCTTGCAAAGGAAAAGGCGGTGAATGCGCAGTTTGTAAAGCAGGCCGAAGCAGCAGGCCTTGTGAACCTGAAGGGACACCGGCTTGTGGGCGGAATGAGAGCGAGCATTTACAACGCGATGCCGATTGAGGGCGTAAAGGCGCTCGTTGAGTTTATGAAGCAGTTTGCGGCAGAAAACGCATAAGCTGCTTTTTATTAGGAGAAAAAATGTATAAAATTCAGACACTGGACAGAATCAGCGCGGTCGGGCTTGACAACTTTCCGCGCGATGACTATGAAATTGCAAGCGAAATTGTGCGTCCGGATGCAATCCTTGTCCGCAGCCACGATATGCTTTCCATGGAAATAAACGAAAATGTAAAGGCTGTTGCGCGCGCCGGAGCCGGAGTGAACAATATTCCGGTAAAGGAGCTTGCCCAGAAAGGAATTGTCGTTTTCAATACGCCGGGGGCAAACGCAAACGCTGTAAAGGAGCTTGTTATCCTTGGGCTTCTGCTTGCAAGCCGTCCTGTCATTGCCGCGAACAAGTGGGTGAATTCCCTTGCCGGAAAAGGAGCGGAAATTGCAACGCTCGCTGAAAAAGGCAAGAAAAACTATGTGGGCCAGGAAGTGAAGGGCAAGACGCTCGGCGTTATCGGGCTTGGTGCAATCGGCGCGCAGGTTGCAAACACGGCGGTTGAGCTTGGAATGAAAGTCATCGGCTATGATCCGTTCCTTTCTATTGATGCTGCATGGAGCCTGAACCATCAGGTGAAGCATGCTGAAACGCTGGATACGCTTCTGGCAAAGGCCGACTACCTTACATTCCATGTTCCCGAGACGCCCGACACAAAGGGGTTTGTCAACGCCAATACAATCAAGAACATGAAGGACGGTGTGCGGCTGATTAACATTGCGCGCGGCGGACTGGTGAACAATGAGGATGTTCTTGCTGCAATCAAGGCGGGAAAAATTTCATGCATGGTGACTGATTTTGCGGCGGAAGAGCTGATTGCCTGCGACAAAGTGATCTGCATGCCTCACTTGGGAGCCTCCACGCCGGAAGCCGAGGACAACTGCGCTATTATGGCGGTAAAGGAGCTCCGTGACTTCCTTGAGCGCGGAATCATCAGGAACAGCGTCAACTTTCCAAAGACATCCACCGACAATCCGATTCCCGCGGGAGGAACGCGCCTGTGCATCAGCCACCGCAACGACCCGGGGCTTGTCGCTCAGTTTACGGCGATTCTGGGAAAGTCAAACCTGAATATTGAAGGCATGGTGAACCAGAGCCGCGGAGAAGTTGCGTACAACATTATTGACGTTTCGGGAAAGGTTCAGGAAGAAACGCTGAAGAATTTGTCGGCTATTGAAAACGTGACAAAAGTCCGTCCGATCTATTCATAGCTTTGCCCGGCGGCAGGAGCTTTCCTGCCGCTGCGGAGTCACTGCTGCTTTCCGTGCGCAACAGCTGCAATCATCTTTTCATGCATGAAGTGCATCAGCAGCAAAAAAAGCAGAAGATATGCAGGATAAAGCGCTATTGTTGTTTTTGCCGCGATAAATCCGAACAGCGGCGGCATGAATGTTGTTCCCATGTATGCGGCAGCCATCTGCACACCGATGATTGCCTGGGACTTGTCTGCTCCGAAGTGCGCCGGAGTCGAATGGATGATGCACGGATAAATAGGAGCGCAGCCGAAGCCTGTTATAATCAGCCCGGCTATGCCTGCGTTTTTTCCGAGCGGAAGCAGAATGAGCAGGAT
This sequence comes from Treponema sp., assembly GCA_017935745.1. Lineage (GTDB taxonomy): Bacteria > Spirochaetota > Spirochaetia > Treponematales > Treponemataceae > Treponema_D. Next base: position 57,548 of record JAGBGX010000010.1, read on the forward strand.
TCCTGCCAGAAGTATAAGCTGTCCGAGCCGTATCATCTGGGTGTCGTTCAGTTTCATTGTTGCAAATCCGCTGATTCCCCTTCCGGCTGTAATTCCGATGTAAAACAGCCCGGCAAAAAAAGCTGCGGTTTCCGGCGTGACATTTTCCTTCAGCACAAGATAGCTGCTTGCCCATAGTCCGGCTGTCTGCTCAATGACACTGTAGCAGAAAAATGCGGTCAGAATTTCCTTTGCTCCCGGAATTGAAAGAATGCGCTTCAGGGAAAGCGGCTTGTCTGTCTGCTTCTGGCTGTTTTCTGCCGGATATAATGAGCTGCATTTTTTCCACAGGGGAAGGCTTGCAGCAAGAATCAGCGCAAGGCCGGTCTGCAAAAATGAGATGAAGCGGTAGCCTGCGTTCCAGCCCAGTCCGTGTGTGAGCGCATAGCCCATGACAGAAGGCCCGATTACCGTTCCGACACCCCACATGCAGTGCAGCCAGCTCATGTGCCGGCTCTTGTAGTGAAGCGCAACATAGTTGTTGAGAGCCGCATCAACACTTCCGGCTCCAAGTCCGTATGGAACTGCCCACAGGCAGATGACGGGAAACGACCGGCTTACAGAAAATCCGAACAAGGCTGCTGCTGTTGCCGAAACGCTGATAACCATGACTTTTCCGACACCGGCTTTTTTTGTGAACCGATCGCTCATGAGGCTTGAAATCACCGTTCCCATGGCAATAATCATCGAAAGAATTCCTGCAAAGGAAATGTCCACGTTGAATTCCCGGTACATTGACGGCCATGCGGAGCCGAGCAGCGGATCCGGCAGCCCGAGGCTGATAAATGCAATGTAAATTACAGCAAGAAGCAGTGACGCCATTATTCCTCCTAAAGACAGCAGAAAATCATCATAAAAATACCATCTATCAGGAAATCAGTCTATAACTATAATGGAGAAAAGTATAACAATCTTCCATAAAAACAGTCGGTGTCTGGGAATGCGGTTTTGCTGCGGCTGATTCGTGCGGAAGGTTTTGTACCCCGATGCTTTGCGTTGTGGCATCGTTCGTTTCAGACCGGGCAGGGGCAGAAAAAGAGCGCAATCTTGTAAGTTTCATGCTTTTAAAATATAATGACTGATATATGAAGCGTTTCAAAATCAGGGACAAGATTCTTTTCTTTACAGTCCTTTCTGTCTGCCTGTTTTCTGTTCTCATTGACGTGTTTGCGCAGGGCATTATCTCGCACATGATGGAAAGCAATATTTACAAAACGATAAACGGCGTGTGCAACGAAACATCTCATCTCATTGAGCAAAAGTATTCGGCGGACTTTCGGTTTGAAGAAGGCAAGCTGTTTGCAGGTGAAGCGGTTCTTTCAGATGACACTGAATTCCTTGACACTTTGAAAAGGCATTTTGATTCGGAAGTCACTATTTTCTATGGAAACATGAGATGCCTTACAACAATCCGGGACGGAGACGGATGCAGGCTTACAGGAACCGTGCAGGATGATGACAAGGTTATTTCGGCTGTGTTCCGGGGCGGCACGTACCAGTCGCGGGATGTCATGATAAACGGCGAGAAGTATTACGGTGTTTATAATCCGCTCGTGAATTCTTCGGGAGCTGTCTGCGGAATGGTTTTTGCAGGAATTTCAACAGAAAGCGTCATGCGGACAAAAAAGCATCTGTTTCTTGCAATTCTTCTGATATCGTCCCTTTCCTGCGCGGCCGGAGTCTTTGTTGTTTCGGTCTTTACTGACCGGCTGTGCCGCGACTTGTACTATATCAGAGTTTTTCTTGACAGGCTTTCAAAGAACGAGATGGAAATCAGCCTGAATGAAAAAGTTTTGAGCCGCAACGATGAAATTGGCGAGCTGGGATTTCATTCCGTTGAAATCAGCCGGAACATTACTGCCTTGATGAACACTGATCCGCTTACGCATCTTATGAACAGGAGAAGCGGAGTCAGGCTGCTTGAATCGATATGCCGCCGGAGCGTGAAGGATACACGTCCGCTTACGTTTGCAATGGGCGACATCGATTTCTTTAAGCACGTGAACGACACTTATGGACATGCGGCGGGCGATGATGTGCTGATAAAGGTTTCCCGCACGATTAAGGAGCTGTGTCCTGATCCTGACCGCGCGATGCGGTGGGGCGGAGAAGAATTTCTGCTTGTACTGCACAAGGACTGTGCTCAGGCGCTTGAAACTCTGGAGCAAATCCGTTCCCGCGTAGAGGCGCTGGTTTTTCAGTCAGAGGAAGGCATGTTCCGCGTGACAATAACATTTGGCGTTGCTTCTTTTGAGCCGGGAGAGGACTTTCAGAAAACAATCCGCCGCGCAGACGCAAACCTTTATATAGGAAAAGAGTCTGGCAGAAACCAGATTATTGCAGAATAACAGCGTTGCAGTCCGGGAGGAATCATGTACATAAGCACATATCAGTCACCGCTCGGCGGCATTACGCTTGCAGGCAGCGGCAGCAGGCTTGCAGGCCTGTGGTTTGACGGACAAGCTTATTTTGCCAGCGGACTGCCTGAACAGTGCGAAAAGAAAGAGCTTCCCGTGTTTTCTCAGGCAAAAAAGTGGCTTGACATTTACTTTTCGGGCACAGCTCCTGATTTTATGCCGCTTATTTCTATGGACGGCATATCGCCGTTCCGCAGGCGTGTGTGGGAAATGCTGCTTGCAATACCGTTCGGACAGACTTCAACTTATGGCAAGATTGCACGGCAGATTGCAGCAGAAACGGGAAAAGCAGTTTCGGCGCAGGCAGTCGGCGGCGCGGTCGGGCATAATTCCCTGTCAGTCATCATACCATGCCACAGGGTTGTGGGAACTGACGGAAGCCTGACAGGCTATGCGGGCGGAATCAGCAGGAAGCTGTCATTATTGAAACTGGAAGGAGCTGATGTGTCCAGGTTCACTGTGCCAAAGAGAGGAACTGCTGTGTAAGCGCAAATTTTCGCCTCAAAAAGGCTACCACAAAGCAAGTTTCAGACTGTATTTTCCGGGTTTTATTCTGTACTGCTCCAAAGTGTCTGGTCCGCAGGCTCCAGTTCCAACACCGCGCAGTCCGGCATAAACCGAAAGAATATATTTTCCGTTTTTGCCTTTTGATAAATCAATCAGCTCGTTGTGATGTTCGCATTTCCATAAGTCTTCTTTTGCGTATTTTGAAAGATTGAATGAAAATGTGCTTTCAGAAAAAATATGCAGTTTTTTTGAATTTCCCTTCAGACAGATATACTGTGCATCGCATCTTGAGCCGTTTTCTTGCGGAACAATGTAAGGAACTTCCATTTCATTGCATTTTTTTTGATGAAGCGCAGTTACAGCGGCGTTCTTTCTGTCTGAATAACATTCGTGAGGGCCTTTTCCGTACCATTCAATTTCTTTAAAATCGCTGGAAACTTGCAGTTCGATTCCAACGCAGGGATATTCTTCAACTTCCGAAGAAAGTTCAAAGTCAATTTTTATTTCAGCGTAGATTTCTCCATCTTTTTTCAAGACTTCAGCTTTTTTTGAAACGTCAGCAAGTTTTACTTTTTTAACGGAATTTTTCCCAGAATAAATTTCAAATCCTTTTTGGGTTTGTTTAATCTGAGCTGATGGAATGTCATTTTCAATCCATGAAAGCGTTGGCTTGTTTAAAAATACATTCGGAACCGGCTTTTTAAAAATGTTTGGAAGCTCGCGCTTTATGCATTCATTTTCTGTAAGTGCCCTGAAAATTACAGGAGAAATTTTTTCCGTCAGATTATTTAAATATTCTTCATCAAAATCAGATTTTTTATTTTTAACGGAAAAGTTTCTTTCATTCAGAAAAAATTCTTCAAATCCAAAAATATATTTCTCTGGTGCAAAAGCCGTTTTGTTTTTGTAGGAAAAATAAAAATGAAGAACAGCCTGTTCATCGCAGTTTGTATAATCCTTTGCAAAGGTAATCTTACATTGCTTTGTTTCTTCTGGATTCAATTCTGGCAGATCGGCTTGTCCTTTTTCAGCAGTTTTTCCATTTAAAATCAATTCATAATCTAACTGAATATTTTTTAGATCAGAAAAATCTTGATGATTTGTGATTGTGAAAATGCCGTTTTCCTTGTGAAGCTCCTTTATTTTCAGCGGGCAGAAAAGATATTTGCATTCTTCCATTGCAGGTTTTGGACTTTGATCTGGAAATGTAATTCCGTTTAAGCAAAAGTCATAATCTGACGGAGAATCACCAAAGTCTCCGCCGTATTTCCAATAGGCTCCGCCTTGCGGATTTCCTGCTTTTCCTTCTGCTGATTCTGAAGCAAGTCCTTGGTCAATCCAGTCCCAGATAAATCCGCCTTGCAGTCCGTGCGTTGAATAAATTGCTTTCCAATAATCTGATAAAGAGCCATTTGCATTTCCCATGGCATGGGAGTATTCGCACATAATAATCGGCCTGTAATCTTCTTTTTTTAAAGCATATTCTTTTATCAGTTCGATTGAAGGGTACATCGGACCTATAAAATCAGTGAGTCCTTTCCCACGTGCCAGTGAGTCCAATGTAAAATCACCTTGAGTCCATTCAGGCCTTACAAATCCTTCGTAATGCACAAGCCTTGTTTTATCAACACGACGAATCCAGCTTGCCGCCGCGACTTGATTTTGTCCGTCGCCGCTTTCATTTCCCAAAGACCAGCCGAAAATGCAAACATTGTTTTTATCACGGCGGACCATTCTTGTGATTCTCTGCAAGTATGCGTTCATGTATGAATCAGAGCGTGCAATGCAGTCGTAATAGGCATGGTTTTCAATATTAGCTTCGTCCAAAACATAGATTCCGTAGCGGTTGCACAAATCATACCAGCGTTCATCATTAGGATAGTGGCATGTCCTTACTGCATTAAAGTTGTAAGATTTCATCAGCCTGATGTCTTTTAGCATTTCTTCAGTTGTCAATGTTTTTCCGTTGAACTGAGAATGCTCGTGGCGGTTTACGCCTTTTATATAGACTTTTTTCCCGTTGAGTAAAAGTTCCTTGTTTTTTATTTCAACAGATTTGAATCCTGTTGTAAATGCAACTGTTTCAATGTAATTGTCTTTTTCATCAAAAAGGCTTGCTGACAAAATGTACAATTCAGGTTTTTCGTGGCTCCACAGCAAAGCGTTCTTTACAGGAATTTCAGTTCTAAAAGTAAACTGGTTTTTTCTGTAATTCAGTGTGCTTTTGCTTTTTTCTTCATAAATTTTTTCCCCTAAAGTCTGATTGTTTCCGAATCCGTCAATTTTAAAAAGTTTTACAGCAAGCGAATATTTTTTTGAATCCAAATCTTTATTTTCAAGTTTTTTAGAGTAATCTGAAAATCCGATTTTTATATTCAAAGGAATTTTTCCTTCTGCATGCAGTGGAAAATTTTCATCTTGAGGAAGCCTGGCTTCTGTTAAAGCTTCAGCATCTTCAATAAAAAGTGAATTTGTTGCATACAGATAAACGCTTCTGTGAATTCCTCCAAACCACCATTGGTCTTGATCTTCTACAAAAGATGCATCTGAATATCTAATGACTTTAATGCCAATTGTAACTTTAGGATAGCCAAAGATATAAGGCGTAATGTCAAATTCGCACGGAAGCCGTGTGTCCTTTGAAATGCCTGTTTCTTTTCCGTTTATGTAAACAATTGCAACGCTTTCTGCTGAGCCAATGTGAAGAATAATCCGCCTGTTCTTCCAGTTTTCAGGCAGTTTTACAGAAAGCTTGTATAGTCCTGTAGGATTTTTTTCGGGAACGTTCGGCGGAAGTGTGTCAAAAGGCATTTGAACATTTGTATAATGCGGAAAGTCGTATCCTTGCAAAGTCCATGTTCCAGGAACTTTTATTTTATTGAACACATTTTCTGTAAATTCCGGAGAATGCCAGTTTTTCAAAATTCCTTTGTCGCTTTCAGGATTTTCTATCAGTTTAAAATCCCATTGTCCGTCAAGGAGCATCACATTTTTGCTTTTTGTGAAACTGACTTTTTCAGGTCCGGCGCAAACTTCTTCAAGTGCCAGATTCTCGCTTTCATAGTTAAAAAGGGGAGCTCTGATTTCAAGACGGTTTAATGATTGTATTTCTGGATTTTCCCATGCTCTTTTCATGATTTCATTCTATATCAGAATTGTATAATGCAAAGGTATTTTAATACCAGTACATCCGTACCTTTTCTTTATGAAATTCAGTGCTACCATATATTATGAAGAAAAGAGAAATCTTTTTTAGGAGGAAAAATGAAAAGATTATTTGTTTTAACTGTATGTGCGGTTATGTTTACAGGACTTTTTACTTCTTGTTCTAATAAAAAGGAAGTAAAAGCAAGTGATTCAAATTCGCCTGTAAAGCTGATAGTTTGGTGCTGGGATCCGACTTTCAACATTTACTCTATGAACGAAGCTGCAAAAATTTACAAAGAAAGCCATCCGAATGTTGATGTTGAAGTTGTAGAAACTCCGTGGGCAGATTTGCAGCAGAAACTGATTACATCGCTTTCTTCAAATCAGACTGATTCCCTGCCGGACATTATTTTGTGCCAGGACAACGCAATACAAAAAAATATGCAAAACTATCCAAAGGCATTTGTTGCTCTTGACGGAAAAGTTGATTTAAGTCAGTTTGCAGAATTCAAAGTTGGATATGGCGAATCTAACGGAAAGCATTATTCAGTTCCATTTGATAACGGTGCTACAGCAACTTTCTTGCGGAGAGATATTATTGAATCTGCCGGACTGAATGTTTCTGATTTTAACGATATCACTTGGGGAAAATTCATTGAGCTTGGAAAAATCGTAAAAGAAAAAACAGGAAAGGCATTGATTTCTTATGTCGGAAATGAGCCTGACTGCATTATGATTATGCTTCAGTCCTGTGGAACTTGGCTTTTTGATGAAAAAGGAAATCCTTGGCTTGCAGACAACGATGTTCTGAAGAAATGTGTTTCACTTTATGCAGAGATGATTAAGGCCGGGGTTTGCGAAACTGTTACTGACTGGAATGCTTACGTTGCTACAATCAACAATGGCTCTGTTGCTGGAACAATTAACGGCTGCTGGATGGTCGGTTCAATCTGTGCGCAAGAAGATCAAAAAGGAAAATGGGCAATTGTAAATACTCCAAAAGTTGACGGAGTTCAGGGAGCTGTAAACTATTCAAATCAAGGCGGCTCTTCTTGGATGGTGATGGCAAATTCAAAGCATCAGGATATTGCCTGTGATTTCCTGAATGCGACTTTTGCTGGAAGCAAAAAACTTTACGAAACAATTCTTCCTTCTTCCGGAGCAATTGCAACGTGGCTTCCTGCCGCTTCTTCTGCCGTTTACGATCAGCCTAATGAATTTTTTGGAAATCAAAAAATTTATAAGGACATCGTTGAATATTCAGGTCATATTCCGCAGGTAAAATACGGCGTTTTCAATTATGAAGCGCGTGATGCTATTGGAGTAGCAATGGCAGGAATTTTATCTGGCTCAGCTTCAATTGATCAGGCAATGAATGAAGCGCAAAAGAATGTTGAATTCCTGATGGGATATTGATTTATACGAAAGGTTTCATATTCCGGCTGCGATCCTTATAAAATCAGCATGCCTTGATTCTTTGTTTCGGGGTATGCTGATTTCGCTGGAAATTGCAAAAAGATTTGTTTTAGGAAGAGCCATGAAAAAACTAACTTTGGAAAATAAATATAAGATTGCTGGATGGAACTTTGTTGCTCCGGCGGCTGTCCTGATTTTTGTACTTGTCTTTTACCCGATGGTGAATGCGTTTGTTCTTTCGCTCCAAAGCGGATTAGCAAACAATCTGCATTTTTCAGGATTACGGAATTACGTCCGTCTTTTTCAAGATGAAAAATTTCTTGTTGCCATGCGGAACGTATTTATTTATCTGGTAATCCAAGTTCCAGTTATGCTTTTTCTGGCTCTTATTTTGGCTTCAGTTTTGAACGATGACAAGCTTAAGTACAAAGGTATTTTTAGGACTTTGATTTTCTTGCCATGCGCCACATCGCTTGTTTCTTCTGCTTTGATTTTTAAATCATTGTTTTCGCTTGACGGACTTGTAAATCAGCTTTTGATTGGAGGAGGATTTTTAAGAACACCTAAAAACTGGCTGAACGACCCGTTTTGGGCAAGAGCCGTCATCATTTTAACAATTACGTGGCGTTGGACTGGCTACAACACAGTGTTCTTTTTGGCAGGATTGCAGAATATTGACAAAAGTATTTATGAAGCCGCCAGAATTGACGGTGCTTCTCCCGTTCAGTCATTTTTCAAAATTACATTGCCATCGCTCAGGCCTGTAATCCTTTTGACAGCGATTATGTCTACAAACGGAACTTTGCAGCTTTTTGATGAAGTTAAAAACATTACTAACGGCGGACCGGGAAATGAAACGTTAACAATTTCACAGTACATTTACAATCTTTCGTTCGTTTACAATCCTCAGTTTGGCTATGCTGCTGCCGTTTCTTATGCAATTTTGATTATCGTAGCAATTCTGTCATTCATTCAGATGAAAGTAGGAGATAAAGAATAATGAAAAACACAAAAACTGCGGGACGGACTTTTGAATACATTTTTATAATTTTACTCAGCCTTATTTCTGTATTTCCATTTTACTGGATGATTGCCGGAGCTACAAACAAAAGCTCAGATGTTATTACCGGAAAGCTGACGATTGGAACTTACCTTTTTGAAAATTGTAAGACAATGTTTTCTACGGTGCACTTGGGAAGAGCTTTGTGGAATTCGCTCAGAACTTCCGCAATTCAAACAGTTCTAAGCATAGCCGTTTGTTCCATGGCGGGATACGGTTTTCAAATTTACAGAGACAAAGGCAAAGACAGGCTGATGAAGATTCTTTTGCTTTCGATGATGATTCCGTTTGCCTCAACAATGGTTCCTTTGTTTAAATTATTCAGCCAGGTTAATCTTTTAAATACCACTGCAGGATTCGTTCTTCCAGGAATTTCAACTGCGTTTTTGATTTTCTTTTTCAGGCAGAATTCAGTTGCTTTTCCGCTGGAAACAATTCAGGCGGCCCGTGTTGACGGCTTGAATGAATTTCAGATTTACTTCAGAGTATACGTTCCGATTATGTCTCCGACTTTTGCTGCCGCTGCAATCGTTACGTTTATGAATGCATGGAACAATTATATGTGGCCGCTGATTGTAATGCAAAGCCAGGAAATGCAAACAATGCCTTTGCTTGTGTCAGGGCTGACTGCCGGTTATGTAACTGACTATGGACTTCTGATGCTTTCCCTCACAATCATGACTTTGCCGACAGTGATCCTGTTCTTTACACAGCAAAAACGGTTCATAGAAGGCGTAACAGGTTCTGTAAAATAAAGATTTGCCCGCTAAAAAATAAAAAAGTTCCGTCTCTGAATCCAGAACTGAAGAGGCGGACTGAGGCTTGGAATTTCAAAAACTCAAACTTGGTTTGCGAGTTTTATGATTTCAAATCTGTCCTTTACACCTAATTTTGAATAAATTGTGCTCACTTGATTCTTGACTGTCTGAATTGCAAGGCTCAGTTCTGCGGAAATTTCGCTGTTATCATGACCGGTCGCAATCAATGCAAAAATTTCACGTTCTCGTTTTGTCAGAGTCTTCATCCATTCAAGTTTCTTTTCTGCAGATTTGATGATTTCATTTTCAGATTTTTCAACAGTGTCTGAAACTTCAACATATTTTTTCATAATCAGTTTTTCTGCAAGCGAAGGCGAAATCTGCATTACGCCGGATTTTAGCGCGCGGATTGAAATAATCAGTTCAGTCGGTGAAAGATCCTTAAGAAGATAGCCGGACGCGCCAGACATAATCGCATTCCGTACAAAATCATCTTCATCGTATGTTGAAAGCATAATGATTTTTATAAGCGGATTTGATTTTTTGATGATTTTTACGGCTTCAACTCCATTCATGACGGGCATTTTCACATCCATCAAAATTACGTCCACTGGATTTTTTTTAACAAATTCGCAGGATTCTTTTCCGTTTTGGCAGCTTCCAACAACTTCAATGTCATGAGCATAATTCGTCAAAAAAGTTTTCAGGCTTTCCGTAAACAGGCTTTGGTCGTCAACCAGCAATACTTTTTGCTTTTCCATTTTTAAACCTCTCCTGTACTGAATTTTTCAAATTTTTTGCCGGGATTATTTATGTCGAGCAAAGGAATTTTGATTTTAAGCAAAAATCCGCCTTGCTTTGGTGAGGAAAAATCAATTGTGCCGTTTATTTTGGAAATCCGCTCTTCCATTCCTGTAAGTCCGATTCCTTTTACAATATCTTTTGTTCCAATTCCATCATCTTCAACTTTCATAAAAAGAATGTCATTTTCCTCCCAAAGCGCTACATAAATATTTTTTGAACGTCCATGCCGCACAGAATTTGTCAATGCTTCCTGCATTGTGTGAATGATGATTGAATTGATTGTCTGGCCGTAATCTTTTTTGATGTTTCCGCTGTTGATTTTCATGTTGATTCCGGTTACGAGTGAAAAAATTTTTTTAGTTTCATAAATTGCATCAATGTTATTCAGCATTGGCGATTCAATTTCTCTGATAGAGTGAAGCGTTTTTCGCGCTTCCTTTAAGCCTTTGCTGGCAAGATTTCTAACTGTCAGCAGAGAGTCACTCAGTTCTTCTTTTGAAATGTTCGGATTGCTCATAACGGCATCCATAATCGCAGTGATGTTTACAAAAGTGTAGCCGCAGCTGTCGTGCATGTCCCTGGTAATCCGCATCCGCTCATTTTTTACAGCTTCTTCACCATGAGTTTTTGCATATTCTTGAATCTGACTGTTGATTATGGAAAGCTGATTCATTACAACATTCATGTGCTGGACTGTATCTTCCGCACGAATCAGTCTTGCTGCAATATATTTATATAATAACGTGCAGATTATTGTCATTGTAAAAATAAATGTTACATTCATCAAGTCAAAAACTGAAGGCATTATAAGATCTGTCCATTTTTCAGTAACGCTGCTGAACAGGGGATAAGAAACAACTGCAAGGAATCCCAGTCCTGCCGCTATAGAAATGAGCACATTAAAAACAGCGGGACAAGTGACTGCGATGCAAATCAGTTCTAAAGAATATCCGCACAATTTGATTGAAAATAAATCTGGAATGGAAAATGCCATAAAAGTGGAGCTGACAAAGCAGATGATGATAAAAATTACTTTGTAGAAAAAATCTTTGCGGGTAAGCAAAGCGATTGTGCAGACAAAATCAATTAAATAGAAAATAAAAAACGTAATGTAAAAAGATTCTTTTGTAAAAAAGAGCGATGTTACGGCTTCAAGATTTGATTCCGCATCGTTTGAAAAAATGTATGTAATGCAGAAATTTGACAAAAGCGCCGCCATAAGCATGACACTTGTAAAAATGGGGGCGGCTTTAAGCAAGAAAAATCCGATTTTGCTGCAAGCTTTGTTTTTCTTACACATATTCTTATTATAGTTTATAATAAGAAGGATTGCACATAAAATTTTCTTTACAGTGAAAAAAATATGATTTATGCGCCCTGTGCGAGTCTGCCGAAATGAATGATGTTTATGCGCATTTCTGGCAATCAGCAGTTTCGATGTATCGGGGGCATGTTGTTCTCATAAGGTGCCGCAGTTTGGTTGTGTACTCCGACACTTGCACCGGGGCATATTGATTGTATATAATCGTCCTATGGCTGACAAACTGGTTCTTGGCTCGTCTCCCTTAGGCAGGCTGATGGTTCGCCTTGCGCTTCCTTCAATTTTTGCGCAGGTGGTGAACATTCTGTATACTCTTGTTGACAGAGTGTACATAGGGCATATCAAGGACGCTTCATCACATGCTCTGACAGGAGTGGGAATCTGCTTTCCAGTAATTACGCTGATTTCTGCCTTTTCTCTGTTTGCCGGCGCGGGCGGCGCTCCTCTGGCAGCGATTGAGCTGGGAAAAAGCGAATTCGATTCGGATTCACGGCAGGAGGCGCACAGAATTCTGGGGAATGCGTGTCTCATGCTGCTGCTGTTCAGCGTTATTCTTACTGCGTTTTTTGAAGCGTTTGCAGATCCTGTGCTCAGGGCATTCGGTGCAAGCGACTTTACAGCAGGCTATGCGCGTGAGTACCTGAAGCTGTATGTTGCCGGAACTGTTTTTGTGCAGGCCGCGGTCGGACTGAATCCGTTTATAGTCGCGCAGGGGCATTCGCGGACGGCAATGCTTTCAACCGTAATCGGCGCAGTCTTGAACATACTGCTTGATCCGCTTTTTATTTTTGTGCTGGGGCTTGGCGTAAAGGGAGCTGCAATTGCAACTGTCATTTCCCAGGGAGCGAGCGCGCTGTGGGTTGTGCTGTTTTTGTCTTCGTCCAGATCTTCCATACGTCTGCGCCTGTGCATTCTGAAGCCCCGGATGCAGACGATTCTGCGCATTTCATCGCTTGGAATTTCGCCGTTTATAATGGCTTCAACTGAAAGCGCAATCTTTGTAGTCTTTAATTCCGGCCTGCAAAAGTACGGAGGAGACATATATGTAGGCGCGATGACTGTCATGCAAAGCCTGAGCCAGCTTCTCTATGTTCCTGTCCAGGGATTTACGGACGGAATTCAGCCTGCAATCAGCTATAATTACGGCGCACGGAAAATCAGCCGTGTAAAGTCAATTATAAAGCGGATGACGGTTATTTCATTTCTTGTGACATTCTGCTTTTCCGCACTGATTCTGGTTTTCAGGCGAAACTTTGCGGAAGTCTTTACATCGTCGCCGCAGCTCATTGCCCTGATTGAGCAGCTGCTGCCTGTCTATTTCGGCGGAACATGGCTCTTTGGAATTCAGATGGCTGCACAGAGAACATTCGTCGGCCTTGGAAAAGCGCGGATTTCAATCTTCATTGCGCTGCTCAGGAAAGTTGTCCTTTTGATTCCGCTTGCGCTGATTCTGCCGCGCTGTATAGGCGTGAACGGCATTTTCTGGGCAGAGCCGATAGCATCAGTCTCATCAGCGCTCACTTCATTTGTCATGCTGATTGCCTGCTACAGGACTGTCCGCTAAAAATACCAGCGCGCCCCGGTGGAAACAGGAAAGCACAGCGGCCGGAACATAAAGCCGATTCCGCCGTCATCTTCAATGCCGATGCACGGATTCCATGCGCCCTGAACATACAGCTCAAGGCTTTTGCGCTCAAGGACAAACCAGTTCAGCCCGAGTCCGAGCCGCGCTCCCGTTCCGATATGAAAATTGTTTCTTAGCTGAAGGCTTCCTGAAATTCCCCAGAAGGCAAAAAATGACACCGGGTAGACTGCGAATTTGTTTATAAACCAGTTGTCCGCATTTATGGCAAAATGCAAGTCGTCAAAAGTATTGTCGATGGAAATCACCCACGGAGACTTGCTTGTTCTGACAGTTGCCGACATAAATGAAAAGGAAGGCTGTCCCAGATTTATTCCGATATGGGCGCCGAAGCCGGCGAGAGCCGAAGATGCGGAAATACCAGTCAAGGCAATGAAACAAAGGGCAAGAAAATTCTTTTTTTTAGGCATAAAGTCTCCCGTAAAAAGTGAAAGCTCGCAACGCAAACTTTGAGAAGAAAAAAAATGTCTGTACATCAGAACTTTTTATAGTATCATTTTTTTTGTTTTCTTGATACTATACGGTATATGAGATTTTCAGCATTTGCTGCAAAAAAAGCAGTTTTTTTCCTGTCCGCGCTTTTGTCAGTGCAGCTTTTGTCAGGCTATTCAAAAAAAGGATATAAAAAAGTCTATCTGTGGAACGGAATAGAAAAGATGGAAGTGAATGTCCGCGACACTGTTCTGTTTGAGCCGGAAACTGACTGCGGCAGCTCCGGGCAGTCCGGCGGACAGATGGCTGTCGTCATTTGTCCGGGCGGAAGCTACCATCACCTGGGAATGGCTCACGAGGGGTTTGCTTCGGCGGAATGGTTCAAGAGCATCGGAGCGGTTCCGTTTGTTTTGCAGTACCGCGTTGCATATAACGGCCATCATTTTCCTGCAATGCTTGAAGACATTCAGATGGCGATACTCTATATCCGGAACAATGCCGAGCGGTTTGGCATCAGCGTCCGGAAAGTCGGCGCAATCGGATACTCGGCCGGCGGGCATCTGGTGACTATGGCGGCAGAATTCGGCGGAAAAAGAAATGAGCTTGAAAAGCTTGGCATAACATCATCGCAGCCGCTGCGCCCCGATTTTGTTATTCCAGTATATCCTGTTGTTTCCATGCAGGACGACATTGCGCACAGATGGTCGCGGAAAAGCCTGCTGGGGCATCAGTACAGGAATGCTGAAAAAGGATTTTCGCTCTTGAATCCGTTCGGCCACAGGTACAGCCGGCAGATGAAGGATGCATTTTCGATGGAGCTGAATGTTCCTGATGATATGGTTCCCGTGTATCTTCTGGCGTGCCGGGACGATCCTGTCGTTCTGTTTGAAAACAGCGTCCGGCTGGCGCATGCTCTCGCAGAAAAAAATATTCCTCACAAATTCACGGTGTATGAAACTGGCGGACATGGATTCGGAATGAAAGACGGAGAATTCATGAAGCGCACCCGCTGGAATGAAGATCTGAAGGCATGGCTGGAAGAGCAGGGATTTCTTTGAAAGGCGGAGGGTTCCTGTGTGCTGCGGGCAGTCCAATAAGGCAGTTTTGTTAGAAACTGCAAGGTTAAAATCAGACACACAATAGTGTGTCTGATTTTAACCTTGATTTTTATTCTCTATGCATGATATTCTTATAGTATCATGAAAAACTGCATCAAACACTCTGTAAAAATTCTTGCAGCTTCGGCAGCCGTCATTCTGATTGAAATTTTTACAGGCGCTGTTCTTTATATGGCTCTTTCGCTGTGCTCGGCTCTTGTGGCAGGACAGAAGGTTTCGGTGTTCAACCTGCATTTTTTTGTCCGCGGAATTATGACTGTTCTTCCGGCGGCGATTTTTCTGAGCCCGGTTTTTATTTCATTCTATTTGATCCGCCATAAGGAAATTGCCGGGATTCCCATTTTTGTCTGCATTGCAGGAATTTTTTGCCTGTGGCTTTTTGCTGTTCCCGGACTGAAGAAACCAGGCGCGGCGCAGCCTTTTATGGACGGCTCTCAGCAGGCGCAGCTGTCTTCCGGCTATTTCAGATCATCGGCTGACGGAAGATATATTTTTTACTATTCTGAAATCACACCGCAGAACAGTGCTTCCGGTGTCTGCATTGACACACGGCGCATCAAGGACAAAGTTTTTACGTTCAGCGGCATTCAGTTTCCGCGGGAGAGCGCATTTTCAGATCCGCTGATTCAGTCATCGCTTGAAATGCCGTACAGCCTGAAATCAGCTTTTTCACTGTTCAGCGCATTCATTAAAACAGCGCGTTCCAAGTCACAGGAAAGCATGACTGAATGGCTGTGCTTTTCGTCAGTCATTGCGGCTTTTCTGTCGGTTATATGGCTCAGGAACATTTCCATGTGGCGGCTTGTGAATGTTCTTCTTATTGCAGTTGTCTTTGCTGCTGTTCTGCTAGTTAATTCATTTTTGCTGCCGACTGAAGCATTTGCCCGGATTGCGCTGCCAAAATATATTGCAAGGGCAGTTCCGGCAGGCAGATATATTATTGCGGCTGTAAACTGCGGTATCTTTGCCATGGCTCTTGCGGCAGGTGCGGTTGCTTCTATGCTCAGAAAAAACAGCGGTGCGCTTGATTTTGCAGGAGACGGATATCAATGAAAAAACTGGCGGCAATTATCGGAATTTATACGGTTCTCGTTTTCGCTCTGTGCCTCGGATTGTCTGCGGCACTTATTGAAACTCCCATTTTGCTTCCGGGCGAAGAGCGGCTGTATCTGTTTCTGAATGGCATACTTCGGTTCCTTGATTATCTTCCGGGAATTTTTCTGAGCGGATTCACTGTCGCCTGCGCGGTAATCTGGCAAAAAAAAACAGGAAACAGCTTCAGCCGGTTTTCCCAGGGAATGTTCAGCCGGTACAGGATTGCGCTGTTTGCTTCCCTTGGGCTTGTCCTGCTGCTTACGTTTAACGAAGAAGTCTTCCGTCCGGCTGCTGAAAAAAAGCTTGAGTCCATGGAGTATGCAGCTGTTGAGCTTTCGGACGCGCTTGTTGCTGCGCACCATCTGCTGACGCAAGGGCATCCCGTCCTTTCATATCAGTATGCAAAAAAGGCGGTGGAAATCAGCCCTGGCTCTCAGCCTGCTGCCGACATGCTGAAAAAAGCGCAGGATGCAATGGATATTATGCGTGACAGGGAGATTCACGGAAAAAAGAAGGACAGTGCTGAAAAAATCAAGAGGGAAATGCACAGCCAGAATGCCGGCCACACTATCAGGGAGCTTTTAGCAAAGTCAGATGAAGCCGCCCGGAAAAAGCAGTGGTTTGACGCGCATTACTGGGCGCAGCTTGCCGTGGAAGCGTGCAGCGGCACGAATACAAATCTTCCCGATGCCGTTGAAAAGGCGAACTACGCGTGGGAAATGATCAGCCGTCCTGTTGCGTTTGACAATTCCGAAGAGAAAGCTTATTACCAGATAAAAAAAGACGGCTACACAGCCTTTAACAGCGGCGACAGCCTGAAGGCGTATTATACTTTCACTTCGCTCAAAAACGCATATCCGGCTGCGGAAAAAGATCCTGACGTACAGAAATTTCTCGCTCTTTCCCAGGAGGAAGTGGAAAGCCAGTATTTCTTTTTTGATGAGACGGATTATCTGAACAGGCTTTCTTCCAGCCATCAGATTTACTTTTCGCTCCATTATGGAGACGGCTCGAAAAATGTCTTTTCCATCCTGAATGCCATGGACATGAAAAAGGAAGGAGGGCTTGTACGGTATCTGGAAGATTTTCATGCCGTTCATTATGACAAGGACAACAATTTTATGTATTCGCTTTCTGTTCCGTATGCAAAGGCGATTGCAGTTCCCGTTTCGGAATTTGACGAAAAGAACCTGCTGCTCATGGGAATAGACAAAAAGTGGAAATTCGTGCCGATGATTGTTCTTCAGTCCATAGACAGAAACACTGAAGGCCTCATTTCAAAGCCGTTGTATTCCTTTGTGCCGAGCGGACTTCCTGATGATATCATGGAGGATGAGTATCTTTCTGACCCGGCGGAAAAAAGCAGGTTTCCGGCAAAGTCGTTTGTAAAAATAGACAATTCCAGCATGATGATTCTGCCGATGCCGTTTTCAGATTTTCACCTGATAAATGAAGCGTCTTCCGGCGCAAAAAGAATGTCGCTTGTTTCGCTTAAGAAGTTTCTTCCCCGGGCTGCCGGCTATGGCTTTTCAAAGGAAGTCTTTATAGAAAATCTTGTCCACAGGGGAACTTTTCCGTTTGTTCTTCTTGTCATGTTCATTTTCTGCGCCTGCCTCGGCTGGAACTACCGCATTGAAAATCCGCATTCTGTCTTTAAGTTCAAGTGGCTTGCACTTGTGCCTTTGTTCGGCATGGTGATGACTGCGTTTTTCCGAATGGTTCTTTATTTTTTCAATGTGCTGAACTATATTTTTGTCGGCATGTTCGGCCTTGGCGCTGTTCCTGTTGCCGCAGCGGCCTATGCATTCCTGTTTCTTGCAGTGTCTGTTTTGTTCCTGTCAAGAAAAACATAAGAAGGAAATTCCCCGGTGATTGCGCCGGGGGTTGTTGATTTTAGCATTTTCTTATCACAACAAGGTTGCGTTCATGATCTTCAAGAAACGGAACGTGAAGCTGTATCTTTTTATACGAAGGAATCAGAAAGCTTACCGCCTGCATTTCCGCTTCAATTTTTTCAGAGCGGGCTTTGTATGCGGCAAGGAATCCGCCTTTTTTCAGCATGCGTAAAAGCAGCCGTGTGTTTTTTTTGTCGAACGGATGGAATGCCCGGAATACTTCAATGTCAAAGGAATTTTCTTTTATTGCATCAGCCTGAGCGCATGCGACCGTTACGTTTGAAAGGTGCAGCTTTTCAACTGTGCTGCTTAAAAATGCGCACCGCTTTTCCATGCGCTCAACCAGAGTGAACTGCTGCTCAGGGAATGCGGCTGCCAGCGGAATTCCGGGACATCCTCCTCCCGAGCCGATGTCTCCGATTTCCAGGCGGGACACATTTTTTTCAGCTTGGATTGTTTCAATCAGGCTTTTTATATGTTCTGCTGCGGCAAGGCTGTCAAGGATATGGCCTGCAAAAAGAGCGTCTTCAGTCTCGGCCTTCATAAGGTTGTAGCTTTTGTTGAATTCAATGATGCATGAAGCGTACTGCTCCAGCTGCTCTTTCTGGCTGCTGCTGAAGTCAAGCCCGAGTTTTTCCAGTCCGGCGTTAAGCGTTTCGTTCACGGCTCATGGTCTCCAAGATCAATCAGCAGCTCCAGCTTCCAGTCAGGCTTTTCCGTGCGCACCGTTACAAAATTTCCTGTTCTGAGCGCGCTTATTTCCTGAAGCTGTGAAAGCTGATACAAAAACGAGTATTCATTCAGATAGTCCTGGGTGACTGCCGCCGCTGCCGTGTAATTGCCGCCTGATTCCTGCGGAGATGACTTAAAGAGCAGATGAAATGTTTCGCTTCTGCTTTTTCCGTCGCTTGCGTAGCGTCTGTCTCCCGTGACAAGGAACGTTCCGTCCTGCTGAACATCGGAAATATATATTTTCCGGCAGGTTTTCAAAATGTCGTAGCCGTTTACAGAAAAGCGCAGTATTTTTGCATGGCGTCTGGCAGGAGCCTGTTCTGCGGCAGCATGATTCTGTTTTGCAGGCGAAGCGGCTGGCTCAGCAGGAGACGCGGCCTTCAGCTCTTCAATTTTTGAAAGAACTTCTGCCAGCATCTGTTTTGTCTCTGCTGCTTCCCGTGCGGAAGAAAGAATTCCTTCACTGGAATTTCCGTACAGAATGCCGGCCCGGTTCAAAAGCCCGAGGCTGTCCAGTGCTGAAAGATCGCTTGCCGTAAGCAGCGCGGCATCTTTTTTCTTTTCTGTGCCTGTGTGTCCGGCGGATGTCCTGCTGCCTTGCTGTGCCGCGGATGGAGCCGCTTTTTTTTCAGGCTGATTTCCAGCGCGGAATGCAGGGAATTCAAAGCCGGGCGCGAAAATGCCTTCCGTGACTTCTGGAGCGGAAACAGACGGCATTTCAGGCGAAGTGATTGAATCCATTCCTGAAAAGGAATTTTGCGCGCGGCAGATTCCTGGGACTGCAAGCAGTGCTGCGGCAAGAAGCGGCTTGGCTTTAAAGATGCGCAAGGCTCTCCTCCACAAATTCAAGGCGGTGCGTAAGCTCGCTGATTGTCCTGGTCAGCCGGTCCCGTTCCTTTTCAAGCTTTTCCTTGGGATCGCTTTCCTTTGCCTTCCGCTTTATCAGCGCGGCAACGCTGTCCGGGCTTTTTCCGCTTTTTATCGCTTCGACTGCCTTTGCCCTGTCATCGCTTTTTTTGCAGGATGCAACGATTTTCATATTGTCGAATCCGAGTGAAGCATCTTCATCAGGCAGCATTCCCACTTTTGTGGCGCTCCGTGCAGTTGTCCTCGGAAGCTGAAGAATTCTGTCAAGGTAGTCTTCATAGCGGATATTTGCCTGCTCGCAGAGCGCGTGGGCTTTTATAAGCTTTTTTCCCAGCTCCTGCATCATCTGCCCGTTCGATCTGATGTATTTTTCGCGGATTTCATCAGTCAGCTTTTCCAGTTCCGGGGAACCTGAAAGGTCGAGCTTGTAGTAGCCCTTTTGCTCAGCAACATCAAGCAGCCCGTGGAATTTCGCCCAGAAGCTGTTCGTATGGCATCTGGAATGTCCCGGCGGATTCCGTCCTCCCGACAAGACAGTCTGCTCTTCGTTTATAATGTGATGCGTGTATTCGTGGACGGCCGTATAAACCAGCTCATTTTCAGTCTTGAAATTTTTGTTATGAAGCAGAATTTCCCGTGTGTCGGGCTTGTACAGTCCGTTTACGCGCTTGCTTTCCTTGCCGGTCATTGTAACGGTGAATTCAAGGCTGGAAGGCTGAATGTCGAGCAGCATATTTTTAATTGATTCATTATCCATGATTCACCTATTATAAATCAGTTTTGCTGTCAATTCAAGGTGTCCGCGTTGCAACAAACTGCTTACCGTGCACGATTCTTTATTCGGGCGGAGGGTTTAATACCCCAACGCTCCGCTGGAAACTTCGTTGCGAGTGGCATCGTAATAAAGGGTATTAAACCCGACTGCGATACCTCGGGAGAACGAACGAACCCCGATGCTCTGCGTCGGGGTTCGTTCGTTTAGCTCGAATGCCGGGTTTTTGAGTTTGTTTTACCGTCATTCCGAATTCATTTCGGAATCTCTTCACAAACAGACCCTGAAAGTGTTCAGTTTCTGAAGCTATTCAGAGTGAAAGGCTTTTTTGTTCAGCATGACAGGCATTTTCAGAAGCTCGACATTTGACCATTTAAAAATGTAAAAACAGCTTGCGGAAGCAAAAAAAAGTTTTTTAAATGCCCAGAACAGTTTGCGGGAATGAAAAAAATATTTTTAAAGGCTGAAACAGTTTGTGGAAGCAAAAAAAAGTATTTTTAAAGTTCAAAACAAACTGCGGCAGGCAATTTAGAAATCTCAATTCGTTAAAACAAGATGGGGCAGGCAATAAAGTGTTCCCTCAGATTTATCAAAAGAAAAAAATGCGCAAATAGGAATGAACGAACCCCGATGCAAGCATCGGGGTATGCAACCCTCCGCCCGAGTCAGCTGCTAAGATAGCGCGGTTGTGTTTAACTCACAGTTTGCAAGCACATTGTCCGTGCTGTTTTATTCCCGGCTGAAGTTTCCCAGCGGGATGGCGCATGTATAGGAAAGCGGAATGTCCTTTGCATACGGAAGCTTTGGAAAAGACAGCTTGCTGCTCACGGAAAAAACTGGCGCTGTTCCTTTTTGGTTTATCATCTGCACAATATATTTTCCTGCGTTCAGCGAATTCAGCTGCGCGGCTACAGGAACGGTGCTGTCCGGCGAAGTGAGCGCGCCGTTTGAGCCTAAGGACAGGGAAATCAGTTCCTGGGCAGAAGAAGTGACTGTGCAGTTTTCAAGGATGCACTGCCAGGAAGCGGATCCCTTGTTTGAGACGGTCAGGTCAAACAGAAAGGCAAAGTCCAAGTCTACGCCGTCAAGAACCGCTTCGCTCAGCGTTTTCCCGGAAAGCAGCTGCGAGGCAACGGACGCCGCCTTTGTGAATGCCATTCCGCTGCTTGAAAATGCATTTTTCAGCTCGGACAAGGTTGGAAGCTGAATTCTCGGGTTTGAGACAGAAAATTCCGGCTTGAAAACGGGAACTTCAAAATCAGCTGAAAACGGAATCTCAATTGACTTCATGTCTGCAAACGGGACTGCGCTTGTGTCGAAATGCGCGGTTCCTTCAATTTTAAACGGAAGCGATTCCCTGCCGGGCAGTTCCTGCGCGAGGCTCAGTATTGTGGAATAGGGAACTTTAAATGCAAAGGTGTTTTCCCGGCTTTCCTTTGCGGGGACTGAAATTCCTTCATCGGCGGAAAGCTGAATGCTTGGGGCTTCGGCACAGCTGACGGCAGCTTCGACTCCCTGAACTGAAAGCGACACAGGATACGGGTTGCTGATTGAATAGGCGCATTCAAAGAAAATCCCTTCAAAATCCAGCCCTTTCAAGGCAACTGACTGCGTCTTTATTTCAGGCGAGTAACCAAGTTCCTTTAAAGATGAGCATGAAAGAACCAGCACTGAAAAAATCAGGGCGGGAACAGCAAAAATGCATTTTTTTGTTTTCATATCAAAGACTCCCTTAAAAAGTTTGCAACGCAAACTTTGAGTAAATAAAAGTCGCGCCATTTTAGCGGTTTTTATCTTACACTCCTTGCAAAGCCGGCTTTTCACTGCTGTGCGCTGACTGACGGACAAGACAGTATCCAATTATAGTGAAAAACTTCCTGCTGTACAATTTCAAAACCACCTGTTTGTCCTGATATTTTTTGTATCACCCTCTGTACTCAGATTCCCAGTAGATTTTTTCTGCTTCTATCAATATACTATAATAATGCGCGGCTTTCCGGTTTTTCCGTGCCGTGCGGAGGTTTTACGGATGAGTGATACGGCGGCTATGAAGAAGAGGACGAACCGCTTCCTTTTTGTGAGCGCGGTGTGCATTGTCGTCCTCGGGGTGATTGTATTCACCTCGCTTGCCCGGACGATGGGCAGGAAGAGCGAGACGACTTTGAGCGGAGTGACTGAGCTGTACATGGCGGGAATGAACAGCCAGCTTCAGCAGAAATTTGAGATTCTCATCAACATGCAGCTCGACCAGCTTGACGGCGTAATCCGGCGGAGCAGGATCACGGTTACAGACGATCCGAAAAAGCTCAAGGCCGAGCTGAACCAGAGCGCGCGCATCCGCGGCTTTACGTTCCTTGCGCTCTACCGGCGGGACGGCAGCCACGAAATCATCTACGGCGAGACGGTGAATCCTGCCGCGCCGGATGAATTTGAGAAAATGCTTCTGGATCCGAACGTCAAGATGAGCTACGGCTGCACCGAGTCCGGCGAGCGCGTTCTGCTGCTCGGAATCGACGCACGCTACCCGATGGACGAGGGAGCGGCGAGCGACCTGCTTGTCGCCGGCGTCTCAATGGAATACATGAAGGAAGTGCTTGCGCTTGACGAGAAGGACTCCGAGCTGACGTCCCACATCATCTCCTCTGACGGCACGTTCGTCATCAGAAGCGGCGCCGCCTTCCGCGACAACTACTTCGACCGCATACGGGCTGTCTTCCAGACATACAACGGCAAGACTCCCGTCCAGTACGAGGAGGAGCTGAAAAAGGCGATGGAAGCCCACGCTCCGTACAGCGCGCGCGCCATAATAGACGGAGTGCGGCAGAACATCTACTGCTCCATGCTCGACCAGACCGACTGGTTCCTTCTGTCCGTCATGCCCTACGGAGCGCTCGACCGCGCCGTCAGCCTGCTCAGCGTTGACCGCACCCGCTCCATGATTATTTCCGGCGGAATCATATTCGTCTGCTTCCTGCTGATTTTCATCCAGTATTACCGCATGTCGCACGAGCAGCTTGAGGATCTCAGGCAGGCGGAGCAGAAAGCCGTCAAGGCGAGCATGGCAAAGAGCGAGTTCCTTTCGAGCATGAGCCACGACATCCGCACTCCCATGAACGGCATCGTCGGCATGACGGCAATCGCGCAGGCGAACATCAACGACCCCGCGCGCGTCACCGGCTGCCTTGCAAAGATTGCGCTCTCAAGCAAGCATCTTCTGGGGCTGATTAACGATGTCCTCGACATGAGCAAGATTGAAAGCGGAAAGCTCTCGCTCAATACGCACATCGTGTCGCTGCGTGAGACAATGGACAGCATCGTGAACATCGCGCAGCCGCAGATAAAGGCCAAGAACCAGATTTTCGACATCTTCATTCAGGACATCCGGACCGAAAGCGTCTGCTGCGACAGCGTCCGCCTCAACCAGATTCTGCTGAATCTGCTCTCCAACGCAATCAAGTTCACTCCGGAAGGCGGCGTGATTCACGTTTACCTGAAGCAGGAGGACTCTCCGCGCGGCGAGAAGTTCGTGCGCTGCCAGTTCCGGGTCAAGGACAGCGGAATCGGCATGACAAAGGAATTCCAGAGCCAGATTTTCGATAAGTTCTCGCGCGAGCAGAGCCAGCAGGTTCACAGGACGGAAGGCAGCGGACTGGGCATGGCAATTACCAAGGCGATTGTCGATGCGATGGGCGGCCAGATAGCAATAACGAGCGCGCCCGGTGAGGGAAGCGAGTTCATCATCACGCTCGACCTTGAGCGCGCCTCCGTGCAGGAGACGGACATGGTGCTTCCGCCGTGGAGAATGCTCGTTGTGGACGACGACGAGGACTTGTGCCGGAGCGCGGCCGCGTCTCTCAGGGAGATCGGAATCCATGCGGAGTGGGCGGTCAGCGGAGAGCGTGCCGTGGAGCTGGCGGAAAAGCACCACGAGGCGGGCGACGACTACCAGATAATCCTGCTTGACTGGAAGATGCCCGGCATGGACGGACTTGCGACGGTGCGGGAGCTGAGAAGTCATCTGGACGGCGACGTTCCGATTCTGATTATCTCCGCCTACGACTGGAGCGACATCGAGGACGAGGCGCGGGCGGCGGGCGCGCAGGGATTTATCTCAAAGCCGCTGTTCAAGTCGAACCTGTTTCTCGGTCTAAGCCCGTACATGCTCGGCACGCAGCCTGAGGCGGAAGCTCACGAAAAAACGGCGCGGCAGTTCGCCGGAAAGCGCATTCTCCTTGCCGAGGACAACGACCTCAACTGGGAGATTGCAAGCGAGATTCTTTCGGACGAAGGATTTGTGCTTGACCGCGCGGAGAACGGGCTTGTCTGCGTGGAGCAGTTCTCCAAGTCGGAAGTCGGGCATTATGATGCAATCCTCATGGACATCCGTATGCCCGTCATGAACGGCTATGATGCGGCCAAGAACATCCGCGCTCTCGACCGTGCGGACGCGAACCTTCCCATCATCGCGATGACGGCGGACGCGTTCTCCGACGACATCCAGCACAGCAAGGAATGCGGCATGAACGAGCATATTGCAAAGCCGATCGATATTGAGCGGCTCATGCAGATTCTGTCAAACTATATTACGTAATATGCTATATTTTATAGAAGAAACCTATATTCTGACAAAGGACGGGATACAGTGGAAAGACACAAAATTCTGATTGTAGACGACTCACAGATGAACAGAGAGCTTCTGGCGGACATGCTTGAGGACAATTTCGACGTGTTCGAGGCGGCGGACGGCAAGGAGGCGTATTCTGCGATTCTGGCCGGAAAGCACGACTTTTCGGTCATGCTGCTCGATTACATTATGCCGAACATGAACGGCTTTGAGCTGCTTGAAATCATGAACAAAAAAGGCTGGATTCAGAACATTCCGGTCATCATGATTTCATCGGAAAAGGACGAGACGTTTGTAGAGAAGGCGTACGACCTCGGCGTCATTGACTTTATCGACCGCCCGTTCAACGAGCGCATCATCAAGCGGCGCATAATGAGCACCATCTCGCTTTCAACACGGCAGAAGGAGCTTTCAAACTTTGCAATCAGCCAGTTCCACGAAAAGGCGAAGGACAACACGCTGATGATAAACATTCTCTCGCACATCGTTGAATTCCGGAACGGCGAGAGCGGACTGCACGTTGTCCATGTGTCCATGATTACCAGAATGATTCTTGACCATCTGCTCAAAAAGACGAAGAAGTACGGCATTTCCGAAAAGGACGTCTCGCTCATTTGCAGCGCGTCCGCGCTCCACGACATCGGAAAAATTGCCATTCCCGATGAGATTCTCAACAAGCCCGGACGGTTCACGCCGGAGGAATTCGCCATCATGAAGACGCACTCCATGAAAGGCGCGGAGATGCTCGATGAGCTGGGCATATACAAGGACGAGCCGCTTGTGAAATTCGCCTACCAGATCTGCCGCTGGCACCACGAGCGGTGGGACGGCAAGGGCTACCCGGACGGCATTGCGGGCGAGGAGATTCCGATTTCGGCGCAGGTTGTCGCGCTTGCGGACGTGTACGATGCGCTCACCAGCAAGCGGTGCTACAAGGACGCGCTTCCGCACGAAAAGGCGGTGGAGATGATTCTGAACGGCGAGTGCGGCGCGATGAACCCCGAGCTGCTTTCCGCGCTCTCTGAAATTTCGGACGAGCTCAAGAACGAGCTTCTGAAAAGCTCCCTCGGAATTCAGCAGGAAATCGAAGTGCCGGAGGAGTTTGACGAGGAGCTTGACGGCCACAGGTTCGACCGCTCGCGCCATCTGGTGGACCGCCTGAGCCAGCTTCAGAAAAAAGGCGAGCTGATTGAGACGCTTACAAGGCATGTCATGTTCGAGCTTGACACGAATCCCGATGTGATGAACCTGTCGCCCCTTGCGGCGGAGCGGCTCGGAATCTCGCAGACAATCATTCGCTGTGCGCCGGACGAGCCGGAAAGCGGGCTGTTCGCGCCGGGAGACTTCGAGCTGCTCATTGAGCGGGCAAAGCAGACCGAGCCTGAAAAGCCGTTCCGCGAGGACAAGTACCTCATGAACATCAAGGGGCAGGAAAGATGGATGAGCATCACCACGCGCTCGGTGTGGACTGAAGGCGCGCAGCCTGAATACCAGGGCGCGGTGGGAATTATCCGCGCGGTGTCGGGGCTTCATGCGAAGGCGGAATGCGAAAAAGTTGCACGGGGGGGGGTAGAACCCTGTGCGAACTGACGGGCGATGTTCTGGATCCGCTCTAGCGCGCGGACGGAACGGACAGATGTTTGGAATGAGTTTAAAAACTAGGGAGTTACCATGACAGTACAGGAATGCTATGCAGAGATGGGCGCAGACTATGACGGCGTGTTCGGCCGCCTCAGAAAAGACGAGCGGATTCAGAAATTCCTTCTGATGCTTTTGAAAGATCCGAGCTATGATTTACTGTGCACATCAATGGAAGCCGGAAACGCGGAGGAAGCATTCCGCGCGGCGCACACGATAAAGGGCGTCGGGCAGAACCTGTCGCTCACACCGCTCTACGAGTCGGCAAGCCGCCTCTCCGACTTCCTGCGCAATAGAAGCGACATCACGGACGAAGCCCGCAGCGAATTCGAGACGCTCAAGGCGGAGAGCAAGAAAACCGCGGACTGCATCCGCCGCCTCGAAATGCAGGCGTAGGTGCGGGACAGACAGTGTATACCGACGCCTCAAAAAATCCGGCTGTGCCGCTGCTTCGGCGGACGGTTGGAGCGTAATCACGGAATTTTCCATACTATTCAACCGCTTGTATTTTTCAGTGAGAATGCAGTATATTTTAAGTGAAAAACCAGTGTAACAGAGGTGAAAATCATGGCAAACCTGACAATCAGCATTGACGACGCGGACAAGCAGTACATAGCGGAATTTTGCAATCAGATTGGAATGACGGTTTCCGGGCTGTACAACGTCTTCACAAAGCAAGTCATCCGCGAAGGACGCATTCCCTTTGAAATTGCCATTGACCGCCCGAACAGAAAGACCGTCAAGGCGCTGAAGGAAGGCGACCGCATTGCCCGCGACCCGAACGCAAAGGGGTATACTGTTGAAGAGCTGATAGAGGAAATGAAGTCATGGTAAGCGGATACAAATACATGGTTCAGTGGACGGCGCAGTACAAGAGGGATGTGAAACGTGCAAAGCGACGGCACTATGACATTGCGGAACTGGAAGCCGTCATCAAAAAACTCGCGAACGCCGAGCCGCTTGAGGAACGCTACTGCGACCACGCTCTCGAGGGGAAATGGAGACACCACCGCGAGCTGCACATCCGCCCAGATTGGCTTTTAATCTACCAGATAAAAAATGATGTCTTGATTCTGGAGCTTTCCCGCACCGGTACACACTCAGATTTGTTCGGAAAGTGAGCGGACAAGAGAAAAGGGGCTGCCGGTTCGGCAGCCCCTGTATTCAGATGCCCAAAAAGTTCAAATTGACTTCATCGGTTATTCTTCGCCTTCACCCTTTCAATTTTTGTTGCATTTTTCAAAACTCGGCATTCGGGCTACATGCCTTGTGTTTAGAAACCAAAACTAAGTTTTTCATTTTCAACAGTAAACGGAATTTTCATCCCGCCGTTTGGAAGTTCCTGCAACGAACCATTGTCATCCATCATGTGCGTCATAGTAGCTTCGCCCTTTTTCTTGGCATCGCCGGTGTATGTTCCTTTTGCAACAATCCCAACTTCATCCATGGAAGCCTCAAACGTAGCATCATCATAGAACGTAACTGTAACAGTATCTCCGTCAAAATCCACATCTTTATATGTGGCAACAGCAGAGGGACCGTCGTCGTCATCGTCATCACTGCATCCCGCGAACGAGAGAGCCACCATCAGCGCGGCAATTACTGCCATCATTTTTGTTAACTTCTTCATAGTCAACTCCTTCAAATAAGTTGATCTACTTTACCCCCCCCGAGTTCTTGTCAAGAGGTTTTCCAAAAATGTGTTGCTTTTATCCGGCGGCATTTCCGCTCCCCGGTTTTTCTGTCTGCACTGACAGCATCTGAATCATCGTTTTTCAATAAAAACTTATCGAAAAACGTTAAATACTTATTGACAAACGATACAATCCGCTGCTACTATAAGCGTATCAAATCACCAAGGAGGCTTGGAATGAAAATGCAGCGGTGGAGCAGGGGCATTTCGGTTGTTTCGCTCGTCGGAGAAATCGGCTATTTTGTCCTGGCGGCGGCGATGGCGGCTCTTGCCGTCGCTTCGCTTGTGATGAAGGATTCGCTGGGCGGCATGATTGTCATGTCGAACGGCGGGGACGCTTCCATCGGGACGAACGGATTTCAGATTGCCATCGCGGGCGGCTCCGGGGAGGTGCTTCCGGCGGCAGTAACGGTGTTCGCGTGTGCCGGGATGGCGACGATGTTCTGCATGGCGATGATTTTTCGGAACGTGCGCCTGATTTTCAGGATTGCCCGGAACGGCGGCGGCAGGAAGGACGGCGAGTCGTTCTTCAGCGCGGACGTTATCCGCATGGTGCGCGAAATCGGGCTGTTCTGCATCGCGGTTCCGGCGGCCGGGCTTGCGGCGAGCGTTGCCGGACATCTTGTTCTCGGCGGCGCGTGCGAGGCGAGCGTCCAGATGCACGGAATTGCGCTCGGCTTTGTGGTGCTGTGCCTGTCGCAGTTTTTTTCCTACGGAATGGAGCTGGAGCGCGAGATGGAGGGGCTGGTGTAAATGGAAGCAGAATGCAGGGCGGAAGGCAGAATCGTCCTCCGGCTTGACCGCATGATGGTCGAGAGGAAGATGCCGCTGAACAGGCTTGCGGAGCTGGTCGGAATCACCACGGTGAACCTTTCCAAAATCAAGAACAACAAGGTGAGCGCCATCCGCTTTTCAACGCTGGCGGCGATTTGCGAGGCGCTGGACTGTATGCCCGGCGACATCCTCGAGTATCAGAAATAAAATGCGGCGCGTGTGCCGTGAAAAAACAGGAGAATAAATATGAAGATGAGCATGAAGATGAAGAAACTGATTGGTGCGGCGCTCGTTGCGGTTGCCGCTGCGGTGCCGTCGTTTGCGGCGGTGGAGCTTGGCGCGGACATCTATGCGGTGCCGTTCAACCGCGTGAAGCCGGCGGACGCGGATTCGCTCTATGAAGTTGTTCCGGCGGGATTTCAGGTTTCGGCGGCGTTCTACTTCGGCGAGATTAAGCCGTTCAACATCGGGCTGAAACTTGAGATGAGCTGCGATGAATTCGACTGGATTCACGACGGCTCTTCGTTCACGGAAATCGACGGCGGCTTCAACGGACGGTTTGCAATCGGGCCGACGATGCGCCTCAGCACTTCCACGGGCAGGCATTCATTCAACATCACGCCGGGCGCGTTTTTCAATGTGATGGGAATGACCGACGAGCGGGCGGACGAACGTGATGTCTACGATGTCCTGCTCACGCTTGAGGGCGGCGTTCACCTTGATGTCGGCTACAACTTCTGGGTCGTGCAGAAGGAATCGTTCGGGCTGGGACTGAATTTCGGCGCGGACTACGCGGTCGGGTTCGGACGGACGGCAACAACAGCATGGAAAGACCGTGAGGAAGAGTTCGGCAGCACCGACTGGTCCGGCATGGACTGGGCGCAGCACCTCACGCTCTACACAGGCGTAACATTCCGCCTCGGAAAGTAACGGAGAGGAGAAGCGGCGGCTGTTTTTCCTGCCGCCGGATTTTGTTTGCAGTCGATTGTGCCGCCTTGAAATTGAAGGAAAGAACGCCTTTTGAACTGCTTTCAATACTTTGCAATCAGGGCGGAGATTTTTTTGTCGATGCAGGCTTTAAGACTTTCGGAAAGGTGCGCCAAGTCGGCGTGGATGTCATTTTTGCGGTTCGCGTTTTCGGCTTTTGCAAAAAGTTGGTGCGGAAAAACGCCGAGCGCGTCGGAAAGTTTCGCCATCGTTTTCGCCGTCCCCCATTTTTTCCCGCCAGTTTGAATTGCGTCAAGCCTTTCAAGGTGCGGAATTTTTTCAAGTTTGAAGAAAAAGTTTCGGTAAGTTCCGTTTCGTCCACGGAAGCAATTGTATTCGTTAATAGCGAATATTGATATATTTTATAAGAAAATGTATAATTTTCTATTAGTGGATATGTTTTTTGTTGAATAACACTAGGAGTTGCAAAATGAAGCGTGAAACGTTACTTTTTTTTAGTTGCACGATGTTCTTGTTTTTTTCATGCGAAACAACATCTTTGTATTCGTCAGGGGCAGGAAGCAATTCTAGCGACAGCGTAGGAAGTGACTCGTTTAGTAATACTGAAAGTAAAGTTTTTATCATGGATGGCGAAGAATACAAAGAATCCTTTTTTAGCGACACTGAATGTTGGAAAGTGTATTCTGGCAGTTATGATGAGGCGACTTTATTTAGGGTAGGATATTTCAAGCGATACGATTCTGTTGGATTTATTTTTTACGGAACAGATTCGACAGGTGTTAAAACAAGTTTTTTTCGTCGAGGGCTTGATTTAAGATGGGACTGGGGCTGGAAAGACGAAGGAGACGGAACAGGAAGTTATCTCTATAGTTTTGTGATAAAACCAGACGGAACAGGTTTATATTATGACTTTTCAACTTCCAAGGATGGAACAGCAAATGCAAGAGATATTTACAAAACAAAAAAACTGAAACGATTTCAATAAAACAAAGTTTTTGTGAATGGCAACTTTAATTTGTACGCGTTCATTGCGTGCGCCGAAATGCGGTCGTTGAGTTAGCAGAAATGAACGGCACGATTTTGTAGACGCTCGCATTTACGTCACCATAAAAAAGGAAGCGGCGCGGGCAAAGAATGAAGAAGTGAAAGCCGGAACTGGAATAACGAAGCCGCCCGGTGTATACTTTTCCGCAAGGAATGTATAGAAGAAAACCATGTCATATTCATTCAAAAGCGTAACAATCCGAGCGGACAATTCCGAGCGCGGGATGGAAAAAATAAACGGGCTGTGGGCGGACATCATGGCGGGCAAAGTGCCGCTTGAGTTTATGGAAAACGGCAGCCCCGTAAAAGGACTTTCGCCCGTGTCGGTTTATTCCAACTACGAAAGCGATGAAACAGGCGGATTCGACTTGTCGGTCATGAGCGTAACGGTTGACTTTTTTGCGAAAATGGAAGAGCTGGTTGCGAAGGGCGCGTATGTCAAAATTGACGAAAGCGCGGAAAGCATCGCCGGGTGCGCGGGCAAGGCATGGTCGAACGTCTGGAAACGTACAGCCGACGGCACGCTCCGCCGCGCGTTCACCACCGACTACGAAAGCACCGTTCCCGCCGAATACACCAAGGACGGCAGGGCGCACTGCTATCTGTACATCGCCGTTAAGGGAGTTTGAGTTATGCCGTTTGACTTTAAAAAAGAATACAAGGAACTGTACGCGCCGAAAAACAAGCCGTCAATCGTAACCGTGCCGAAAACGAACTTTGTCGCGGTGCGCGGCGCGGGCGACCCGAACGGCGAAAACAGCGACTACAAAACATCCGTCGGGATTTTGTACGCGATTGCGTTCACAATCAAAATGAGCAAAAAAGGAACGCGCAAAATCGAAGGCTATTTCGATTACGTTGTGCCGCCGCTCGAAGGCTTTTGGTGGCAGGACGGCGGAAGCGGAATTGACTACGCGCGCAAGGACGGATTCAATTTCATCTCGCTCATCCGTCTGCCCGATTTCGTAACGAAAGCCGATTTCGACTGGGCGGTCCAGGCGGCGGCCGAAAAGAAACAGGCGGATTTTTCACGGGCGGAACTGTTTACCTACGACGAAGGGCTGTGCGTCCAGTGTATGCACGTCGGCTCCTACGACAACGAGCCTGCGACAGTCGAGCTGATGCACGAATATATGCGCGAAAACGGCTGCGAGCTTGACATCAGCAGTACGCGCTTCCACCACGAAATCTATTTGTCCGACCCGCGCAAGTGCGCCGCGGAAAAACTCAGGACAGTCGTGCGGCATCCAGTGCGGAAGGTGTAACGGCAAAACGCCGCGGAATTGTTCTTTCAGAAAACAGTGTGAGCGCTCTGTTCCGTCCGCGTTACCGCCCGGCGGCGAGCGCGTAGCTTTTGTCTATAAGCGGAAAGATGTCCTCCGCGCTGACGGAGCCGTCGAGCAGGACGGTGAGCCAGTGCTTTTTGTTCATGTGGTAGCCGGGAAAGTGCGTCGTGCCGTTGATGAGCGCGGGGAGCGATTCGGGGTCTGCGCGCACGTCGATGACTTCTGTTTTTTCGTCTGAATCGATGCCGAGCTTGCGCCGGGAGACGGTGAGCAGCGCGCCGAACCACTTGCCGTTGTCCGCCCGCCGCCAGACTGCGTTTCCGGGGAACTTCCGCTCCCACAAATATTCAAGCCCTCGTCCGTACTGTCCGCGCACGTAGCTGATGACGCGCCGGGAGACAGGGCTTTTGAAGACGTCCCGCTCAAAGCATTCCGCCGCGATGCGCCTGAGGACGCGCTCATAGTCCGCGCGGACTGCGCCCACAAAGGAACCTTGCGCCCCGGAAACGAGGTGCAGAATGTACGGCTCGCCGGTGAGCGCGTCAACCGCCTCCGTCCTCACCGTTCCGTCCGCCAGAACCAGAACCCGAAGCTCAAGCTCTCCACCCGCAATCCGCTCCGTGTACAGGCGCGCCCCGCCTTCCGCCGAAAACCCGAACCGCTCAAGCCGCGCACAATCCGGCTTCCTGTCCGCAAACGCCGCCTCAAGAATGGAATCTGCCATGCGCTCAGTGTAGCACGTTCTGCCCCGAAGAAACAATGCGCATCCGCCGCTCCGTCTGTCAGTCCGGCATTTCCTCGCCGCCCATGATGATGTCTTCCACGGACTTTTGGATTTTTTCCACGAGCGCGCGCTTTCTCTGGCGGCTTCCGGCGGTATTGTCGTTTTCGTCCTGAAACAGCTGGAACGGGCGGATGCTCAGGGCGCGGGCGATTTTTTCAATCATTTCAATAGAAGGAAATTTCTTAGCGATTTCGATTTCGCCGATGTAGCTCGTTGAGGTTCCGCACAGCTCCGCGAGGCGCATCTGGGATATTTTCTGCTCCTTGCGGCAGCGTTTCAGGTTTGTGATGAAGACAGTCCGTAAATCCATATAAAAAATATGCTATCGGCATATAAAATCGATTGACAATACGCTAAAAGCTCACTAAAATACAAAATATTCGTTCAATTTATTTGCTAGAAGCAAATAGTGATGCCAAAACTGCTGACACAGGAGGCTGCGGAGCCGGTTGCGCCCGCCGAGGAATGAAAATGAAGAGAATGACTGCTGTTCTTGCCGCCGTGTTCGGAATGTGCCTTGCCCTTTCTGCCGCGCCGTTGCGTGAACCGTGTGTCTCCTGCGGCGGACAGGGAAACGCGGTGTGCGCCCGCTGCAACGGGGCAGGAACAGTTCCCATGAGAAGTCGCAGCGGAAAAATGCAGCGCGCCGTCTGTTCGGCTTGCAGCGGACAAGGGCGGATTGTTTGCGCGGACTGCGCAGGCCGGGGCTGGAGGAACGTTCCGCCGCCTGAACCACGGCGCCCGGAACGAAGAAGCTGCGCCGCTTGCAACGGGCGGGGAACGGTGGAGTGCGTCCAGTGCTGGAACAGCGGATACGGAGCGGGAAAGTCCGGCTGCACCGCCTGCATCGGGCGCGGCTGGATAACCGTCAACATCCTTTCCGGCGAGCGCAAGAGCTGTGAAGTCTGCGGCGGAAGCGGTGTAAAAGCGTGCTACAAGTGCGGCGGCTCCGGACGCACCGACTGCCGCAGCTGCAACGGCATGGGATATTTCGAGGAGTGAAATGGAGGAAAACAAAATGAAAAAGAAATTAGGCTTTATGCTTGTTGTTGGAGCTTTTGTATTGGCATTTTCTGGCTGTATCAGCAACGTTGCATTACGCGAGATGGAACTGGAGAGCGATGCTTCCTCACAAATTTTGAATCTAAAGCTTGTCGGTGGAGAAGAAGATTACAAAGGAAGCCGAAGCCAAACACAATACAAAAAGCTGTCCACCGAAAATGATATCTCCATTTCAAAAATGGAAATGAAGCTTTTTGATGGGTACTTTGATGAAACTGAACCCCAATACGGATATGCAGTTTTAGAATATGAAAGTGAAATGTTAGAAGGTGCAATGTCATGTTGGGCAGCTACTCTCGTTACTATTCCGCTGTACTTTGTAGGATTCCCGACTGATTCGGCAGATTTTAATCTGACAGCCAAATTTTCTATTTATGATTCGTATGGAAATCTTGTGAAAACGTTTTCCAAGACGGACAGGTTCTATCGGGTTGCAGGAATTTATTATGGAAAGAATCCGACGAAAAAAGCCGCGAAACACTTTTCAGCATTGTTCACAGAGTTGTTCGAGGCAGCTGCGCACCAAAGCCGGACAATTAACGAAGCGCTGCTCGCGGCAGGACCGATAACGTATCAAAAAGATACCGATGCTGTTGCAAAGATTTTAAAAGAGTCTTCGTCAAGCAAGTCTTCATCATCGTCATATTATTCTTCCAGTAGCTCATCGCCAAGTACAGTTGAATCAATCAACAGCACAGCAAAGACACTTGAGCAAGGCATGAAAACGTTCAATGAAAATCTTATGAACAACCTAAAAAACCAACCATGCGGCTCATGCAGGGGAAACGGAAACTGTAGCACATGCGGAGGAACCGGGAAATATTCAGGAAATGAATGCTGGGTTTGTCATGGAA
This sequence comes from Treponema sp., assembly GCA_017935745.1. Taxonomy (GTDB): domain Bacteria; phylum Spirochaetota; class Spirochaetia; order Treponematales; family Treponemataceae; genus Treponema_D. The sequence goes on from JAGBGX010000010.1 coordinate 92,277, forward strand.
GCGGAGTATGCACACGGTGCAACGGCACAGGAAAGGCACACGCTTTTTAACAGGTCGTGCCAATTGTTGCATAGCAAGTGAAACGGTTCACACGGACGTAAAGCCGCGCGGTGCGCGGTATCCTTGAAATAAAAGAGTAGTTCGCTTAACGGACTAAAACAAAGAAACGGAAGCGGATCTTCCGAAGGAGTTTAAGATGAAGAAGAGGATTTTTTTAGGATTTTTCCTAATGGCAATAGTAACTTCATTAGCTATTGCAGAACCAACGGTTGACAGCGTTATTAGAGAGTACAATTCATTGGCAACCGATATAGAAAATTTTACAAATCAGTTTAAGCGCAATCCAGAGAAATGGGCAGATACGGCTAAAACAAAAATGATTAACTTGAATCAAAAAATGGCAAATTTATCTTCTGAAACTAATTATGTAGTATCTAGCGGAGTAACTGTAACAAAACAGCAGGAAGATAATTTACGAAAAGCAAATCTCCGAGTGGAAAGAGCTTGCAATAATTTAAATGCTGCATTTCAACAATATGTGAACAGTAATCTATGATTAGTTTTTTCTAATTATAAACTGCCGGAGAAAAGCCTTGCACGTATTATCCGGCGGTATCATTTCCATACCATCACCAAAAAAATACGAACGTACCCAAACCGATAAATTCCCCGCAGTTTTCCTTTGTGATTATTTTGATGGGCGCATTGCTATGGGTAAAACGATTTTCAGAGTGTTCATTTTTTATTCCTCCGAGTGTTGCGGTGGGGAGCTAGCCCCCCCGCAACGGGCGGCGGGGTTTGTAAGCAGCCGGAGCAGTGCGGCTTTTACGCCTGCACGCCGAGCTTCTTGCAGATGGCTTCCTGCAATACTTGGCTGAAATTGATTTTCGCTCGCTCGGCTTCCGTGTTGAGCCATGCAGGAATGGTCAGCGTTTTCTTGACGGCTTTCTGCGGCGCGGCGAAATTTCCGCAGACGAGGCTTACAAAGTCGCCCTCATCATGCGCGACTTTTTCTGCGGCGGACGGCGCGGGCAGAGTGCGGACTTCGTAATCATCTTGCAGGAACAGTTCCATCGCTTCCACCGCGTTGCAGTACGCTTCCGATTCCGTGCCGCCCTGCGTCGAGCAGCCCGGCAAGTCCGGGAACTCCACCCACCAGCCACCGTCCTCCTCATGAAATACGGCAGGATATACAACTTTCATTTCTGTGCCTCCAGTCCGGTTCTTTTCAAGATTGCGCTCAAAAGTCCCTGCTTTACGTCCGTTCCGTGAACGGGAAGGATTTCTGTCATTCCGTCCTTGCGAAGCTTGTGATGGCTTCCCTTGACAGAAACCAGCTCCCATCCGTTTTTCATCAGCAGCTTCAGCAAGTCCTTGTCTTTCATATATTCAATATAACACGTATAATACGTATTGTCAAGCAAGAATCCTCGCTGAATGCCCCCTGCAACGGGCGGCGAACCCGGCGGGGAGCTAGCGCCCCGCCGTCTGTTTTTCTATTCTCCTTTGAAACTTGTGTCCGCGCCGACTCCGCCGTGCGCCCTGAGGACGGCTTCAACTTTACCTCTACCGTAGTTGCCCCGTGTGGTGGCATACCAAAGCGGAGTGTAGCCGCCCTTGTCTTTGGCGTTTACGTCCGCGCCCGCGGCAAGCAGCGCCTTTGCGTTCTCTGCGGCGTTGCAGCTTGCCGCCCGCATAAGCGGAGTTTTGCCCTCGTTGTTTCTTGCGTCGACGTTCACGCCGGCATCAAGCAGAATGTGTATAATCTCCGGAAGATCGGTGAACCCGCGGAAACTCATGGATGCCTGATGGAGCGGAGTGTTGCCGTGTTCGTCCCTTGCGTTTACGTTTGCGCCCGAAGCAATCAGCAGCCTGATGGATTCTATGACGTATGGCGTACCGTGTATGCCGCCTCCTGTTTTGAAGCCTTCTTCCGACATGTATGCCCCGTATATTGCCTCGAAAAGGAGAGTTCTCTCGCTCTCGTCCGTAACACGGTTCACGTCCGCGCCCGCGTCAATCAGGATTTTCATGGCGGCAGGATTACTCCAATAGTTAAAAAGCGCGGCTGAAAGGTCGGCCTTTTTGTTAACGCCGGATTTTATCAGGAATGAAAGAAAGTCCGCCTCGTTTTTTTTGCCCTGCTCCCACTTTTTGGTGGCGGCTTTTATATCCCCCGAATCTGCTAAACGGCCGGCGGCTTCAGAAGTAACACGGTCGTAGACGCACATAAGAATGCCTATAGGAACGCCGTTGCTGTCTTCGACCTTTTTGTTCAAGTCCGCGCCGTAAGCCATCAGCACTTTCAGCGCCTCAAGGTTCACGATGGATGCCGCTACCATGGCAGGAGTTTGGCCCGACACCTCGTTGACATACTTCTTCGCGCCCGCATCCAGAAGAACCGTAAGCAGCTCCCTGCCTCCGTAAAAGGCCGCCTGGTGCAAGACCGTCGCGTTGTTGCTTTTGAATTTGAACAGAACGTCTGCGCCCGATTCGATGAGCGCCCGCGCGGCCTTCGGCTTGTTCTGTTTGGCCGCCTCCCACAGAACGGGAGTCGGTGTGCCCATTATGACAGTGTTGGGGTCTTCGCCCTGGGCAATCAGCTTCTTTACCGCCGCCGCGTCGTCGCGCTGGATTGCATCCAACAGCTCCTGGCTTGCGTACGGCTCTTCCAGCCTCTTTTTCATCATCGCCCAGACTCCTTTGCCGTAATAGGCCGCATTAAAGCGGTCGGTGAGGGCTGCAAGCCTGTCGCTGTCCGCCTTTGTCCACTCCTTGTATTTCATAACCTGTGAAAGGCCGGAGGTGGCTGCCCAGATCGTCCCTTGTGATTCCAGCTCGTTGCCGGCTTCAATCTGCTTGATTCCTTCTTCATACAGTTCGAGACACCCGTCAATTTCCGGTCTGCGGCTCTTTGAGACAGCCTCGGCTTCCGTTTCAGCCGCGGCGCTCTGCACGCCTGCAATTCCGACAACCGCGGCCAGTACTGCTGCGCACACGGCGCGGCCTGCAAACGTAGCCAGCTTTTTACGCCGCGGGTCTACCCCCCCCGTCGTACCAGCAACGCCGCAAAATCGCCGCAGCGGCTTCCCAACACCGTTTCATTTTCACCTCCAAAAAAACTGATAAAGCAATGCGCAGCGCACATCGCACGCAGGCACAAACCGCGCCGTTACAACGATTCGCGCCGTACTTTCCGTAATGCATAAGTATACTATGCTTTCAACCCTCACCCCAAAACCTTCTTCAGCAATAAAATTTTGCTTCGCCGAAAATGTCGTGCCATTTTCGACAAATCAGAAAATGGTTGTCCGCGATAACTTCGAGCAGTTTGTTCAGTTTCGACTGGGGGATTTTCGAGTTATTGTTCGCAAGAATGCAGCCGCCGGATTTTGTGAGCCAGATTTTCGTTGAATTTTCGCTCGGATGCCCTTTGTTTACGTGGACGTGAATCGGCTCTGCATTTTCATTCATCCAAAAATAAACATAGTAGCTTCCGATTCTCAAAATGTTAGGCAATTTGAATTCCTCCGCACGCCGCATATTTGAAAATCGTGTGCGCGTTGTGCGAAAGCCATTCGACGAAAAAATCCAGTTCGTCTTTTGAAAAATATTCGTTGAAAATCCATTTATACGAAGGAAGTTCGGCGCGGGCAGAATAGAATCCGCCTTCTTCGCGTGACTTTTCAAACTGCACTTCCACAAACTGTTGTCCGTTCCGTTCTTTCAGTTCCGAATGGAAAATACTCGTTTCGTCGTTGAGCGTCATATATTCGTACATCATTTTTCAGCTCCTTTTCCCTCTACCCCAAGAACTTCTTCAGCACGGAGATGAACACGTTGATGTCGAGCGGCTTTGCGATGTGGTCGCTCATGCCGTTTTTGAGGGCGGCTTCTTTGTCTTCGTCCATGGCGTTGGCGGTCATGGCGATAATCGGGAGCGTCTTCACATCGTTGCGCGGCATGTTGCGGATGGTGCGCGTGGCTTCGTAGCCGTCCATAATCGGCATCTGCACGTCCATCAGAATCACGTCGTAGTAATTTTCGCTCGACTTTTCCATCATCTGCACGGCGTCAGTTCCGTCGGGCGCGGTCTCCACGACGAATCCGGCTTCCTCAAGGATAATCTGCGCAATCTCACGGTTCATGTCCACGTCGTCCACAAGCAGGACGCGCTTTCCGTTGAAATCCTCGAGCGTCCATGACGCGGCCTCAGGCTCTTCCTTGCCGGAAATGTTGTTCGCGGCGAGCAGCGCGGCTTTGAGGTCGGACATAAAGAGCGGCTTGGCGCAGAATGCCGTGACGCCCGCTTCGTGCGCCTCTTCCTCGATGTCGCTCCAGTCGTATGCGGTGAGTATGATAATCGGCGCGTCGTTCCCCACGGAAGCCCTGATTTTTTTTGCGGTCTCGACTCCGTTCATTTCGGGCATCTGCCAGTCAATGATGTATGTGTGGTAGGAGTCGCCCTCCTCGTAGGCGGCCTTCGCGCGGTATGCGGCTTCCCTGCCGGAAGTTGTCCATTCGGCGCGCATTCCCAGCTGCTTGAGCATTTTGCTTACGCTGTCGCAGACGTTCAGGTCGTCGTCCACCACAAGGGAGCGCAGTCCCTCAAGCTCGCGCAGCTGCTCGGCGTTCTTCTCCACGTCCTGCAGCTTGAGCGACAACTCCACCGTGAACGTGCTGCCTTTTCCCTGCTCGCTTTCCACGGAAATCGTTCCGTTCATCATTTCCACGATGTTCTTTGTGATTGCCATGCCCAGTCCCGTTCCCTGAATGCCCGACTGCGTTACGGTGGACTCGCGCTCGAACGGCTCGAAGATGTGCTTGACGAATTCTTCGGACATTCCGATTCCGTTGTCTTTGACGATGAACGTGTAGTCGCCCCAGCCGTGGCGGAACGTCGTCTTCTGCATGATTCTGAACGAGACAGTTCCGCCCGCCGGAGTATACTTGACGGCGTTGCTCAAAAGGTTGATGAAGACTTGGTTCATCTTGAGCGAGTCGGCAATCACGTCCTCATTGACGACCTCGAACGTGTCGATAAACAGCTCGAGCTGCTTCGCCTTTACCTGCGGCTGGATGATGTTCACGAGGCTGTGCATCATTTCGGAAATGTTGCACTCCTGCTCCTTTATCTGCACCTTGCCGCTTTCAATCCGGCTCATGTCGAGGATGTCGTTGATGAGGCTCAGAAGATGGTTGCTTGACGAAAGCACTTTTTGCAGGCAGTCTTTGACCTGCTCCTTGTTGTCGATGTGGCTCGCGGCGATTGTCGTGAAGCCGATGATAGCGTTCATCGGCGTTCGGATGTCGTGGCTCATGTTTGAAAGGAACGTCGTCTTGGCGTTGTTCGCGTGCTGCGCCTGCATGAGCGCGTCCTGCAATGCCTGTGTCTGCTCGCGCTGCTTCATCATCTGCTCGGTGATGTCGCGCGAGACGATCATTGCGATAATGTCTCCGCCTTTGCCCTGCGTCATGATGAACGACTGGCGCACGCACATCTGCGATTCGCCCTCGCCGCGCACCCAGTAGTCCACGTCAACTTCCGCTTCGCCCTGCTCAAAGTGTTTTTTAAGCGTGTCGATGCTCACCAGCGCGGAGTAGTCTTCAAGCGATTCGTCCCGGACAAACTGCTTCCACTTTTCAAAGTATTCAGATGCCTTGCACGGCGCGGAAAGCCCCGCCCATTCCAGAAGCGAAATCTGCGTTCCGTCGTCCGAATCGCGCACGATGTCGCTTTCAATCACGTCCTTCGTCAAGTTGCACTCGAACGTGCTGAACGCGTTCGACATGATGGCGATGCGGTACTGGCGCTCCTTGCGGTTGGCGTTTTCCATTTCCGCCTGAATCTCAAGCTCCTTTTTCTTTATTTCAGTGGTGTTCTGCCGCGCGAAGAGAATTTTTGACACATCGCCGTTCTCGTCCCGCTCAAGGCAGATGAGGTTGATGTGGTTCCATTCGCCAGCCTGGACGAGGCACTCAAGGCGCACATCGTTGTGCTCCCGGAACTGCTCCATGAGGGTGTGCTTTGAAAGCGTTTCCTTGAACGATTCTCGTTCGTCCTGATTGCCGAGCATATCGCAAAAATGCTCCACAAATTTTCCGTAGTCGCCGCTCGTTTCAATCTTATTGTCTTCGGGTGTTGTTCCGATAAGGTACTTGTATGTTTCTGTCTTGAGGTCAACTATGGCGAACCGCGTGAAGAGCGTGCGCATTCCGCCGGTAACATAGCCCATTTCGCGGTTGTCGTTCTCGAGCTGCTTTTTTTCGCGTGTGGCACGGAACACCAGCGTAATTATATAAAAGACAAACAGCGCAATGAGCGCGGTCTCAAGCTGGATTCCGACAAGGTTTTCCGCCTTTATCATCTGTTGCGTTACGTCCTTGGGAAATGCCTGCACGAGCACGAACTTGTTTTTCGGAAGCCACGTTACGCAGAGATTGTCAGTGCGGCTGCCTTTTCCACAGACGAACGCTCCCGAGCCTTCGCCCTGTGTGAATACAAGCTGCGCGCTGTCCGCCGTAGCCTTGTCGATTGTGCCGTTTTCGGTGAGAATGTCAAGAAGATATCCCTTTTCCGCGCGCTCTTCCTCCGAGCTTGCGACAACTGTTCCGTCGGGCGCGCAGAGGAATACGTCCGCCGCCTCGCCGAAGTACGACGTGGAAAGCAGATTCTTGAGATATTCTTCAGCAAGGTACGCGCCTCGCAGGATGCCGATAATCTTTCCGTGCCAGCGCAGCGGCGTGAAAAAGCACATCATCGTCTCGTCAAACAGATACGGATCAAACACAATATCGATTCCAGTCTTCCCGGCAAGTCCGTCATGGTAGAACGTGCGGTTCTTTACATCCGCAATGCCGCCGTCCGAGGAATGGTCGGTCCCTTTCGCGTCGGTAAAAAGCAGCGCATCGAAAATCATGTTGTCTTCCAGCCTGGCAAGCATTCCGTCAGGCAGGGACGGCTTCTCAAGGCTTTCCCCGATAAGATAGGAATAGGTACGTATCCGCAGAAGCGCGTTGTTCAGCTCGTCGTCAATCTGCACCGCCTTGAGGTACGCGGAATTGCTTGCATAGTTCTTGTTGCGTTCAATTATCCGCTGGCGGTTCTGGTTTGTGTACCAGCAGAAAATAACGATGACCACGGCAATCAGCGGCAGGACGATGATGATTGCCTGCATCGACCTGTTCAAATGTGTATTCTGTGTGTGTTTCATAAGAAAAGTCCTTTTTTTATATCGTGCCGTCCGCCGGAAAAGGCAGGGAGGCAGAAATCGTCTTCTTTATTAATGTACAGTTTGCAAGGCAATCTGCACTGCCGGTGCATGCGTATGCAATTTTCCTAGAAAAATCATTTAAAATAAAAACTGCCGAAGCCCACTCTCTACGGCAGCGAAAACATCAAATAGAGAATGCAAGTATACCTGATTTTTGCATTAAAATCAACATGCCTGCGCAAGTGCCCGCACGAATCAGCAAGCCTCGATGCAGGCGCCGGGGTATGAAACTCTCCGCACGAATCAATTTGAACCGTCCACTTGAACAGCATTTAAAAAGGGCATAAAATAGAAAAATGATGACCCTAGTAAAAAAAGCGCATGTTTTTTTCTGTTTCGTTTTGCTTTCTGTTTTTGCATCGCAGTGCTTTTCGCAGTCGAGCGTTTCATCCGCAGACTTGAATGCTGTAAAGCAGCGCCAGTACCTTGAAGTGATAAATCAGCTCTATTATTTTATTCAGCAGAATTATGTGGAGGAAGTTGATCCGCAGAAGCTGTATGAAGGCGCACTGAACGGAATGCTTGGCGCGCTTGATGATCCGTATTCGGTGTACATGGCCCAGTCTGAGTGGCGGAGCCTTACGGACACGACTGTGGGCAACTTCGGCGGAGTCGGGCTTTCCATTACAAAGGCGCCTGTTTCTACGGAAGAAAAGCCTGCGTATGTTGAAGTCGCCGAGCCGATTGAAAATACTCCGGGCGCAAAGGCGGGAATCCAGTCGGGAGATCTGATTATTGCAATCAACGGAGTTGACACTTCAAAAATTACAATGGATGAAGTTCTGGGAATGCTGCGCGGAACTGTCGGAGAAAGCGTGACAGTAAGAATCCGCAGAAGAAAGACAGTGGAATTCGAGCGCACGCTTGTGAGGGCTGTCATTGAAAATCCTTCGGTAAAATACGGAATGATAGAAGGCGAAGACATCGGCTACATCAGGCTTTCTGAATTTTCAGTGAACACGTCTGCAAAAGTGCAGGAGGCAATCGACTCGTTCAAAAAAACGAAAAGCCTCAAGGGAATTATCATTGATCTCAGGAACAACGGCGGCGGGCTTTTGACAAGCGCAGTTGAAATCGCCGACAAATTCATTGACGAAGGAGTCATTGTCTCCACAAAGAGCCGGCTTCCGTATGAGAATGCAGTGTATCATGCGGTAAAAAGCAGAACGACGGTCCGGGGAATTCCAGTTGTTGTGCTGATTAACAGGGCGAGCGCAAGCGCGAGCGAAATTCTAAGCGGCGCGTTCAAGGACACAAAGACTGCGTATCTTGTCGGCGAAAAAACATTTGGAAAAGGAAGCGTTCAGATTCCGCGCGCTCTGGTGAATAATGACGGATTTAAAATCACCGTTGCAAAATATTATTCTCCGAGCGATGTGAACATTGACAAGATTGGAATCAGGCCTGACCTTGAGGTTCTGTATCCTGAATTCACTGAAGAAGAGCAGAAGGCTTGGCACAGCCTTGAAGAGTCCGGCATCATTTCAGATTATGTTGAGTCTCATCCTGATATGACAGAGGAAGCTGTCTCTGAGTACGCAAAAAAAATCAAGCGGACATATAATCTTGAGGAGCGTCTTATCCGCAAGATGATACGCAACGAGCTTGACAGGACGCGTTCTTCCCGCCTGTACGACTTGGATTATGACAGCCAGCTGAATGCCGCAATCAGGGTGATTACGGGCGGAAATTTCAGCACGCTCATGAAGTCAGTGAAGACGCTGAAAGAGCAGCAGGAACAATGAGGCAGCTTGTAGCAGAGTCAGAGCCGGACGAAAACGGATGCCTGTGCATTGAAGGAAAAAAATTCCATTACCTGAATTCAGTTCTGAGGCTTGCATGCGGCGACATCATATCTGTCAGGCTTCCCGGCGGCGCTCTTGTGCAGATGTCTGTTGCAGATGCCGATGAAGGAGCGCGGAAGATGACGCTGCAATCACTGCCTGCGCAGTCTGCCTTTCAGGAGAATCCTGCTGCGCAGAAAAGAAGTGCAGAGCTGTTCCTGTTTCAGTTTATTGCCCGTCCGCCGAAAATGGATCTGATTGTGCGGCAGGCTGCTGAGTGCGGAGTTGCAAAAATAATTCCTGTTGAAGGAACGTTCTGCCAGAAAGGCAGCATCGAGTCGGCGCGGAAAAAAGCCGCGGACAAAGATGACCGGTGGCAGCGCATCATCACAGAAGCGCGGCAGCAAAGCGGCTCTCCAGTCGAGACACGGCTGCTTCCTCCTGTCTCTGTGGAGCAGGCATGCGCCCTGTGGCAGGAAGAGTCCGGCGGGCAAAAAAACAGCGCGGCAGTAGTTCTGTATGAACGCGAGGCAGGCACAAAGACTGTTTATGAAGCCGTAAAAAATGCCGATGTTATAAAAAGCGAGACTGCAAGGATTGCGGTTGCCGTAGGAGCGGAAGGCGGAATTTCAGCGGAAGAAATCAGCGTCATGAAAAAAAGCGGATTCATTCCTGTTCACCTTGCAACAAACATACTCAGGTGCGAAACGGCCTCTTTGTACGGAATTGCGGCCTTGCAGACAGTTTTCAGCGGAGAATAGAAAATGGCGGTTCAGCGGATAGAAATGCTCGGAGTTCCTGTCGATGTATGCTCAAGGCAGGATCTGGAAGGAAAAATTCTGGAGCTTTTGCAAAAGGAAAGGCCTTCCCAAATTTCATTTATAACAATATGGGATTTTCTAAAGGCGCGGCGGAAAAACGAGTATGCAGAAAGCATCAGGAATGCCGACCTGATTCTTCCGGTTTCAAAAAGCATTCTGTCGGGAGCGCGGTTTTTAAAGAAAACGGTTCCTGTGCGCTACAATCCGTTTGATGCGTTTATCAGCATTCTTTCTGTCCTTGAGGCGCGGTACAAGTCCTTTTATCTGTTCGGCGGAAGAAAAAAAGCGCTCGCCGCTGCCGAAAAAAATGTCCGCACAACATTCCGCGGCCTTCAGATTGTGGGGCGGTGTGTGGGCTATTATAAGAGCCAGGACGAAGAGAATATCATTCAGGCGATTTCAAAGTCATCTCCGTCGCTTGTGCTGGTGAGCGAAGGCATTAAGAAAAAAGACTTCTGGAGCTATTCGCGCAGACACCGATTTTCTTCCGGCATATTTCTGTATTACCGGGATGCCGTGGGAATTTTAAGCAAGCGGATAAAGCGGGTGGATCCCCGGAAATTTGACAAGGGGCTTGAAATCTGGGATGAAATTATCAGAAATCCGCTGAAGCTTTTTTTGATTTTCCCTTATTTCCGGTATATACTGTTACTTGTCTGGGCAAGGCTTTTTAAACAGGATTAGAAACCGTATTGCTTGAAAAAAAAGTGCTGATAGTCTCTGCAAGAATGGAATTTCTTTCCTTTTGCAAAATAATGCTTAAGGATGAAGTCCGAATTTTCTGTCTGGATCCGCAGGATATTGACTGCATACAGCCGGCATTTTTTTCAGTCTGTGCAGTTTTGATTGATGAGTTTTCTTTTCCCGGAGGCAATGCGGCTTTTGCATGCCGTTTTCTTGAAAACATTTTATGCCGCTCTGTTTTTGTCTGCTCGGAAAAACAGCAGTCTGCATGCGCCGGATATGAAACGCTGTGCCTTGACAAGACGTTCCGCAATTCCCTTTTCAGCAAAGCGGGCGGACTTTCAGCTTTTATTTCCGCGGACTGTGCGGCCAGCAGCAAAGGCAGCCTGATTCAAGACGCGGCGTTTGCTCCCGGCGAATTTGCGCAAAAACTGAAGGCAGCATGCGGCAGTGATTCCACAGTTCTGCTGCTCGGAGAAAGCGGTTCCGGCAAGTCGCATGCGGCGCAGTTTATTCACGATCATTCTTCCCGGCGGAACGGAAAATTCACATCCTTGAATCTGGCGGAAATAAACCCGAACCTTATGGAGAGCGCGCTGTTCGGAACTGCAAGAGGCTCTTTTACCGGCGCGGAAGAACGGACAGGAATTCTTGAAGGCTCAAAGGACGGAACGCTGTTTCTGGATGAAATAGCGGAGCTAAGCCTTGAAAGCCAGGGAAAATTCCTGCGGATTCTTGACAGCCGCACATTCTGCAAGGTCGGAAGCTCGCGGGAAATCGCGCTGAAGTCCAGGCTTGTGTTTGCAACGGATGCAGATCTGCCCAGGCTGGTGGGAAGCCGCCGGTTTAAGGAGCAGCTCTTTTACAGAATCAGCGTGCTGGTAATCACAGTTCCTCCGCTGCGTGAGCGCAAGGAAGAAATCCGCGGCCTTGCCATGCAGTTTGCTGTTCCGTTTCAGAAAAAGCTTTCAGACAGTTCAATCCGCAAGCTCCTTGCGTTTCCGTGGCCGGGAAATATCAGGCAGCTGAAAAACTGTATAGAGCGGTCCTGCATCTGCGCGCAAAATGAGATTCTGGCTCCTGAGGATATTATTTTTTACTAGCGAGTCCGGCGGCTTTGTCAAATATGGCTTGCAGATACCGGGCCTCTCTTTCGCTGAGCGCTGCCCGGGACAAGATGTCGCGCCAGAACAGCTCCATGTCGCTTCGTCCGGCACGTGAAAAAAATCCTATTTTCTGAAGATTATCCGCAATTGAAGTGACTGTGGAGCTGAGCCGCTTCCTGTCAATCGGTGTATAGCCGGAACTGTTCCGCTCTCCGCCAGAATCCGGCCCGCGGTGCCTGAACAGCGTGTAGCATAGGATTTGAACCGCGTGGCTTAAATTCAGCGAGCCGAATTCTTCGCTTGACGGAATAGTGACGCCCATTGTGCATTCCTGAAGCTCGCTGTCATCAAGTCCTGTCCGCTCGTTGCCGAACACAACGGCAGCCTTTCCGCCCGGTGAAGTGACTGACTGCGCAAACTGCGCGAATTCCTCAGGAAGAAAAAGCTTGCCCTTGCGCTTTTTTCCCCGCCTGCGGGTTGTTCCTGCGGCGCACACGCAGTCAGCGCAGGCTTCTGTTATGGAAGAAAAAAATTCAGCGCGGTCAAAAATAGGCGAGGCATGTATTGCAAGAATGCGGACTTTTTCAGCATCAATTGATTCTTTTTTTCCGACAATGCGCAGTGTATGGATTGCGCTGTTTGCCATTGCTCTGCATACGGCGCCTATGTTGCGCGGCTCTTCCGGGCGGGCCAAAACGATGACGATGTTATTCAGGTTCATGCTGCTGCTCTTTTGCCCTGAGGAAAATGCGCTTTATCCAAGAAAAACAGATCCGCTCTGGTCAATGGCGATAATCGACTGGCAGCCGGAGCATCTGAACCGTCCGCTTTTTGAAGCCTTGAGCTTTTTTGAGCATTTGGGGCAGCTGAAAACCTTGGGAAAAATGCCCCCGGAGGAAGCCTGTCCTTCCACTGTAAAAAATGCAGCGGCATCTTCAAGGGTTTCCCTGATGGTGAAAAATGTGCTGAATCCCAGAAGCCTGAATACTTCGTATGCCTTGGGCTGAATCCCAAAAAGAACGAGGCTGCCGCCTTTTTCCTTCGCTGCCTTGAAGATTGCTATGAGGACGCCTACCCCGGTGGACGAAATGTAGCTTACGTTCTTGCAGCTGCATATCACGTTTGCATAGCCTGCGGAAATGACTTTTTCAGCCTGCTTTCTGAAATAGCCGCAGTTGTACGTGTCTATGTATCCGTCAAGAAGCATAATCATTGCATGCTCTGCGCCTTTCAGTTTTTCAAGCGTGATTTTGAGGCTTTCGTCATTTTCTTCGTCAAAACCGGGTATCAGATCGTTATTGTTCATGGTGCTTTTACATCAGACGGAGCAAGCTTTTTTATGATATATCAATTTTCTTTTTATGTCAAACTGACGCTTTGGGAGCCTCTGAAAACTTCAGCTTTTTACTGAACATGGTTGACTGTTTTGCAAAGCGGATGATGCTCCCGGTATTTTTCCGCCGCGCTGAGAATTTCAGAATGAATTTGATCGGTGATTTTTTTTGCGCTGGCTATGTCTGAATATCCGCTGAACTGTTCCATCTGAATCTGCGGCAGGAGCTGTATGTCATATATCAGCGGCTCAACATGGTTGAACGACCAGAACGGATCATGCTTGCCAAGCCCGTACTTGTCGCTGCCTGCAATCAGAACCGGCTGAATGCCGCATCCTGCAAACCGGGCAATGCGGGCGGCTCCTTTCTTGTAGGAAACTTTTCCGTGGCGCGGCGTCCTGGTTCCTTCAGGAAAAATAATCACGTTGTTTCCCATGTCCAGCGTTTCCTTGCACATAGTTTTCAGCAGGGTGAAGTCAACTGAATTCAGAATGTATGCCTGCCTGATGACTCCGGCGAGCGGTGTTTTTCCGTAGCTTTCCTGAACGATACAGTTTGCGTTTGGAATCAGCGACATCAGGACGACAAAATCCAGCATGGAGCAGTGGTTTGCGGCAATCACCTTTGAATGAAGGCTGCGCAGCTGCTCCTTTTGCGGCGCATAGACTTTTACAACGCCGGTTATGCGCATAAGAAAAAGTGAAAAGGCAAATGTACGGGAAACAAAAGCCCGTGCCGCAGTCTGAAATTTTTGCTTCGGATGCACAAAGACTTTTATCCACGGAAAGACGAGAACTGCAAGAACCATGCTGCCAAGCCCGATAAGTCCTATAAAAAAAAGCTTCATAAAGGCGCGGTAGTGAAAGGCAAGGTGATTTTTTACCGGCGGAAGGTCTGCGTGGCTGTATTTTTCGTCTCTCTCCGCTTTTTCCTGCCTTGTCATATCATTCCTCAGATAAGACAGTTTCTTTTAAAAAATCCTGCGGCGACTGCGGAAGATGCTCAAGGCTGATTTCTACGGCGCGGTTTGCTTCTTCCGGGCGGCTGAGCACGGCGGCAAATGAAAAGGGAAGGCAGCCGCCCGGCGCAATTCCGCTGTATTCCCCGGGAATTTTTTCATCGGCATATACAAAAATAATGTTCTGCTCTTCGCCGCACAGAACCGGGCTTGCGGCGCATATAAGCGCGTCCTGAAAATTTCCCCTGGAAGGATATATGACTGAGTAGCCGCTTTTCAGATGCAGTGCGATGGATGCAGCTGCAACAGGCGTGTTAAAGACGGACAGCGAGAAACCTGCGGGCGAAATTCCGTTGTCCTGCAAAAGCATTTTGTTTATTGAAAGCTGCCGCTCCAGCTCCCCGCGGAAAGACACAAACGCAATCTTTGAAGACGCGCAGTCAGGCCGTTCCTCAAGGACATCGTGAATTGTCTGGATTGTCATCCGCGTAATCTGGCTGAGCCTTCTTTTAAAGAGCGGATCTGCGAATTCAAGCGCGGGCGATATTTTTTCATTTTGAATCTGCACATCTCCTGCCTTCCACCGGCTCCAGTCTTCCTTGGTGGCAATGCCCGGAGCCCATGCGTGCACGTGCGAAACAGCGAATTTCATTTTTTAAACTCAAGCAGGGAATAGGCGTTTGAGCCGAGGTTGTGGCGGGCATCGTTCAGGCGGAATCCTGACTGCTCGATTGCATCCTTAAGCTCCTGAAAGCGGTACATCTTGCTGTTTCCGTTTGCCATGCAGGTAAAGTACAGGGATGTCGCCATAAGCGAGTATGCGCTTCCTTCAAACTGCTGCCTGTCCCACAGCGGCTCAAGCACATAGACTTTTGTCTGTTTTCCCGCGGCTTCATATATTTTCCTGAGGATTTTTGTAATCTGCGGAAGGCTGAAGCAGTCCAGAAACTGGCTCATCCATACGGCGTCTGCTTCCCTGGGAATTTCTGTTTCCTGCGCCAGGACGTTTCCGCTTGCTGTGCTGATTCTGTGTGAAAATCCGGCTTCCCGTGCATTTTGTTCCGCCACAGCAGTCTGCCCCGGAAGATCCACAATGGTAACATGCACATCTGGATTGTAGCGGCAGCAGGCGATTGCCCACTTTGCCGTGTTTCCGCCGATGTCTACAAGCGTTTTCGGCTCGCTGCCTTTTTGAAAGACAATGGGAAGCGCTTCGGGAAACGCAATGTCAGAGTAAAAATGATCGAATTCAAACCAGCTTTTCTGCTCGCGCGGCGGCAGCGATGACAAGGCTTCATAGATTGTTGTCCACTGGCTGCCGAATGTTCCAAGCCCTTCAGGCTTTCCGCTTATGACAGATTCCTTGAGGCTGAAAGCGCCTTTGTAGCAGATGTCGTTGCAAAAGTTGAAGTTCACTTTTGTGAGCGTGTCGTTCAGCAGAAAATGGCCGGTCTTTGCAAGCGTAAACTGCTCTTGCGCGGAAGAAGGATTTATCTTGATGATGTTCATTCCAAGCGCCATTTCGCACAGAACAGAAATTCCGTACTCTGAAACGCCGGTCTGCTGTGAAAGCGATTTTGCGCTGATTCCGTTTTCCCCGGAATCTTCAATCGCCTTTAGAATGCCAAGCTCAAGCAGTGCCCGCACCGCCTGAAACGTGAGCGGCGAAAACGCTATTTTCTGGGCTTCAAAACGCGCGTCAACTGCACGTATCTTGTCCTGTGAATATTTTTCAGCTGAAAATGCAGATGAATCCATAATAAAAATCATATCATAATTCGGCAGTACATTTCAACATTGTAACAGTTCTGCATTTCTGATAAAATCAAATTATGGTAATTGCTTCTATAGATTTAAAGGGCGGCCATGTCGTTCAGCTGAAAAACGGGAAGGAGCCTGTCATTCAGCGTGACGATGCGGATTCGCTTATTGCTGAATTTGACAAGTATGGCGAAGTCGCTGTCATAGATCTGGATGCTGCGCTCGGAAACACGGACGAAAAGGGAAACACCGTGAACACGCAGCTTTTGCGCTCGCTGCTGCGCAAGGGAAATGTCCGTGTCGGCGGCGGAATCCGGGATGTAAAAAAGGCCCGCGAGCTTATTTCCCTTGGAGCTGAAAAAGTGATTGTCGGCTCGGCTGCATGGAATTCCGGCAGGAAAGAAGGAGAGCCGGCTGTAAACACTGAATTCCTTGAGTCTCTTGCAAAGGCAATCGGCAGGCAGCGGATCATTGTTTCTGTTGATTCAATCAACGGAAATATTGCGGTAAAGGGCTGGACAGAAACATCCGGCATTTCTCTGGCAGAAGGAGCGGCGGAAGCGGAACGGTATGCTTCTGAGCTTCTGTTCACCTGCGTGGAAAAAGAAGGATGCATGCAAGGCACTGATATGGAGCTGGTGCGCAAGCTGCGCGGGTCTGTGCAGTGCCGTGTTGTTGCAGCCGGCGGCGTGAATTCCGTGGAGCAGATTGCGCAGCTTGAAAAAATGCACTGTGACGTTCAGCTGGGAATGGCGCTGTATACGGGAGCTGTCAGCCTGAAGGACAGCTTTATTGAATGCATCGACTGGGAAAAAACCGGCGCTCTTGTTCCTGTTATAGCGCAGAGCACGGCAGGCGAAGTCCTTATGATGGGATATGCGGACCGGGCTGCGCTCAGGAAAACATTTGAAACGGGAAGGCTCACTTTCTTCAGCAGGACAAGAAATGCCCTGTGGACAAAAGGCGAGACTTCAGGCCATTTTCTTGAGACAGTGCGGCTCCGTGCTGACTGCGACCGGGACACAATCCTTGCAACTGTCATTCCTCACGGCGGTGTCTGCCACACGGGGAGCTTCACATGCTTTTCAGGTGAAGCTGACGCAAGAAGCAGCATGGAGCGGCTCTACGGAACGATTGCGCAGCGGCTTGCAAATCCTCAGCCGGGCAGCTACACGGCGACTTTGAACGGAACGCGCGTACGTGAAAAAATCCTTGAGGAGGCGGAAGAGCTGACCGAAGCCGCGGGCAGGGATGAAGTTGTCTGGGAGGCGGCCGATCTGCTGTATTTTGCAAGCGTTCTGATGTATCAGGAGCATGTGTCGTGGCAAGACGTGTACAACGAGCTTGACCGCCGTCATAAAAAATAAACTGCTTTTTAACAGCAGTTTGCATTGCAAACTGCCCTATCAACATAAGGAACAGAAAATGAAAGAACTTGAATTGAAGTATGGATGCAATCCGAATCAGAAGCCTGCCAGAGTTTTTATGGAAGACGGTGAGCTTCCTGTTCAGAGTGTAAACGGAAAGCCCGGGTATATAAATCTGCTTGATGCCCTGAACGGCTGGCAGCTTGTAAAGGAACTGAAGGAAACAACAGGGCAGCCTGCGGCGGCTTCGTTTAAGCACGTTTCACCGGCGGGAGCCGCAGTCGGACGGCCTTTGAGCGAAACACTGAAAAAAGTCTACTGCACTGATGACGCGGAGCTTTCGCCGCTTGCCTGCGCATACGCCCGCGCCCGCGGCGCGGACAGAATGTCATCGTTCGGGGACTTTATTGCCTTGAGCGACAGATGCGACAAATCGGCTGCGCTTCTTATAAAGAAAGAAGTCTCGGACGGAATCATTGCGCCCGGGTACGATGAGGATGCCCTTGAAATCCTGAAGAGAAAGAAAAACGGCGGATACTGCGTTCTTCAGATTGATGAAAAATACGTTCCTCCCGCAACAGAAAAAAAGCAGGTGTTCGGAGTCACATTCGAGCAGGGGCATAACTTTATACAGATTGACTCCGGCTGCCTGAAAAACATTGTTACAGAGCGCAAGAACCTTTCCGGGGAAGAGCAGCAGAATCTTCTGATTTCACTGATTATATTGAAGTACACCCAGTCGAACAGCGTGTGCTATGTGAAGGACGGGCAGGCAATCGGAATCGGAGCCGGGCAGCAGAGCCGCATTCACTGCACGCGCCTCGCCGGAGACAAAGCTGACAAGTGGTGGCTGCGGCAAAGTCCTCAGGTTCTCGCCCTGAAATTCAAGGCTGATGTCAAGCGCGCAGACAGGGACAATGCAATCGATGTATATACAGGCGATGACTATGAAGATGTGCTTGCTGAAGGAACATGGCAGCATTTCTTTGAAGAAAAGCCTCCCGTCTTTACCCGCGAAGAGCGCAAGTCATGGATTGCAAAAAATACAGATGTTGCCGTGGGAAGCGATGCATTTTTTCCGTTCGGAGACAATATTGAGCGCGCCCGCAGAAGCGGTGTGACAGCAATTGCACAGCCTGGCGGTTCAATCCGGGATGACAATGTGATTGAAGCCTGCAACAAGTACGGAATTGCCATGGCATTTACAGGAATCAGGCTGTTCCATCATTAAGTCAGCCAAGATTCTGTCAATTGTACAGAGAATCAGTTTCTGCTATAATTTCTTGCGGAAAAGGAGTGTAAGATAAAAGCCACTGAAATAGCGCGGCTTTTATCTACTAAAAGTTTGCGTTGCAAACTTTTATGTCAACTGTGCTTTCTCATTGCATTGCGAAAGCACGTAAAAAATCAAATCGGAAGTTGAAACTTCCTCGTTGATTTTTTATGGGAGTGTAAGATAAAAACTGCTGAAATAACGCGGCTTTTATCTGCCTAAAGTTTGCGTTGCAAACTTTCCTATCGACTGTGCTTCCTCGTTACACTGCGGAAGCACTTAAAAAACCAAGAAGATTGTTGAAACAATTTTCTTGGTTTTTTACAGGAGCTTTCAAGATGATTCGGATTCAAAAGGCCAGCCAGATTGAAGAGCAGTTCTTTGCGGCGCGTGACTTCGGGGAGCCGGCTGCTTCCGTCAGTGCTATTTTAAAGGATGTGAAGCTGCGCGGAGATGATGCAGTGCGGGAGTACAGCGGAAAATTCGATGCCGCGTCTCCGTTTCATTTTGAAATTCCTGCTGAAACGCTGCAAGTTTGTGCGGAAAAAATGCGCCGTGAAAATTCCGCGTTATATGATTCGATTTGCTATTCACGGGATCTTGCAGTCAGGTTTGCAAAAAAGCAGCGTGAGTCATTTGATGACTTTGAAATTGAGCTTGAAAGCGGAATCTTCACCGGACAGAAAACAATTCCTGTGGAGCGCGCAGGACTGTATGTGCCGGCAGGACGATTTCCGCTCGTTTCTACTGTTATCATGACAAGCTCGCCGGCTGTTGCGGCCGGTGTAAAGGAAATCATTCTGTGCACTCCGCCGCGTCCGCACCCGGATGGAACGGACAGCGCGTATGCTGATGAAAGCATTATGGCTGCTGCGCATCTGTGCGGAATCCGCCGTGTGTTTGCATGCGGCGGTGCTCAGGCAATTGCGGCAATGGCATTCGGAACGCAGACAGTTCCCGCTGCCGATGTGATTGCCGGGCCTGGAAACAAATTTGTCGCCGAGGCAAAAAAACTTGTGTACGGAACTGTCGGAATCGACATGATTGCGGGGCCTACGGAAGTCTTTATCATCGCGGACAGAACTGCAAATCCTGAGTGGGTTGCGGCTGACCTGCTTGCTCAGGCAGAGCATGACAGTGTGGCGCAGCCTGTGCTGGCAACAGATGATGAGCCTTTTGCGCGCGCAGTCGCCGAAGAAATTGAGCGGCAGCTGGAAACGCTTCCTACAAAAGCCACAGCCGGGCAGAGCATCAGTGCATTCGGGCGCATCATCATAACAGAAAATCTTGCGCAGGCAGCGGAAATTGCGAACAGAAAGGCTCCCGAGCATCTTGAGCTTGCAATGGCTGAAGGTGAAGAGCGGGACAGAATGCAATCTCTTGTGCGCAATTACGGCTCGCTGTTTATCGGCCACGGCGCAGCGGAAGTGTTCGGCGATTATGCGGCCGGACTGAACCACACGCTGCCCACATCAGGAAGCGCACGCTTTACCGGCGGACTGAGCGTCAGGGCATTTCTAAAGACAGTCACAACGCTCCGCACGGACAATGCACAGCCGGGCGCACAGCGGTCGGCGGAAGCTGCGGTCTGCCTGGGAGAAGCGGAAGGTCTTGCCGCCCATGCAAATGCGGCGCGTCTCAGGCTGCGTTCATCAGAAACAGAGAGGGAAAAATGAAAATATGCAAGCTTGGCGAAGACATTCTCCGGCAGAAATGCGAGCCGGTTCTTCAGGAAGAAATAAATGATGAATTCCGTGCGCTTCTCAATGAAATGTTTGAGACGATGACAAGTGCGAACGGCTGCGGGCTGGCAGCTCCCCAGGTGGGAATTCAAAAGAGGTTCTTTGTCGTTATTGCTGATGACGATGTGCGCCGGGTTTTTATCAATCCTGAAATCACAAGAACTTCCGTGGAAACTTCAGAGTATGAAGAGGGCTGCCTTTCAGTTCCGGGGTTTTCTGAAAAGATAATCAGGCCTTCCTCTGTTTCTGTCAGCGCGCTGGATGAAAACGGCAGGCGGTTTTCCATAGAGGATGCGGCAGGACTTTTGGCGCGCGTAATTCAGCATGAAAATGATCATCTTGACGGAATTCTGTATATTGACCGCGGGGACGAATCAGTAAAAAACAGCATCACCGGGCAGTTTAAAAAACGTGCTGAGCGCGCCCAAAAGAAGCTTGCGGAAAAGGAAGCCCGGCGGTGCGCCATTGAAGCGAAAAAGGCTGCAAAAAGAAAAAAGGAATCCTGATGATACGAGTTTTGTTCGGCGGAAGTCCTGCTCCTGCGGCAAAAGCGCTGGAACTCATTTTAAAGGACAGCGCAATGTCCAGCTCCGTTTCTGAAGAAGCATACGAAGTTGTGGGCGTCCTGACAAATCCTCCGTCTGCGCATGGCCGCCACAAGGACTTGATTCCGACTGAAGTCGAGCAGTATGCCCGTATCTGGAATGAAGCGCGGAACTGCGGCATCGCTGTCTTTGCCTTTGAGCATATACGGCAGGAAGAGCGGGAAAAGATTGCAGCTGTCCGCCCTGATATTTTTGTCTGCTTTGCCTATGGCCATATTCTCGGCCCGAAATTTTTTTCCCTGTTTCCGTTCGGCGGAATCAATCTGCATCCGTCTCTGCTGCCGAAGTACCGCGGCGCAACTCCGGTAAACGCGGCAATTCTGAACGGAGACAGCGAGACGGGATTTTCAATTCAGAAAATGGCGCTTGGCATGGACGAAGGCGACATTCTGCTTCAGCAGAAAATCGGACTGACGGGAACGGAGACTGCGGAGCAGGTTCTGAAGAACAGCGCGCTGTACGGCGGCATGAACATAACGCAGATTTTGCGGCAGATTTCCCGGACAGGAAAGCTTCCTGATGCGTTTCCTCAGCAGGGGGAAATTTCATACTGTTCAATTATAAAAAAGGAAGACGGAAAAATAAACTGGCGCAGCAGCGCACGGCAGATTGATGCCCAGATAAGGGCCTATACTCCGTGGCCGGGATGCTTTACGTACTGCGGAACTGTGCAGCTTAGGATTCTGAAGGCATGGGACGCAAACAAGGTTGCTGTTCAGGATCCTTCTGTTGTAAAGAACACTTCCGCGGTGCCGGGAACAGTTCTTGAATACAACAGGCAGCGCGGAATTCTCATTCAGACAGGAGACGGCGTTTTGATTGCGACTGAGCTTCAGTGGCAGTCAAAGAAAGCCATGGACTATAAATCATTTATGAACGGCACCAGAAATTTTATCGGCGCAGTGTTGGAGTAAATCAGCATGGAAAACAGAGAACGGAATTTTTTTTCAAAATGCAAAATTGCATTTAAAGGCCATCTTGAAGATTTGCAGAATGACGGGAAGACAGTTGTCCTGACGGTTGCACTGACTTTTGTAATTCTGATTGCTTCATGCCTGGCAGTTTTTTTCACTGTTGTTCAGGGAGCGGAAAAAGTCCTTGTGCCGGATGTTACGGGAAAAAGCCTGACGGACGCGCTGCTTGAGCTTCAGGCAAAGGAACTGTATCCTAAAATTCAGCTCAAATACTCCGAGCTTCCCGGAGACAAGGGAACTGTCCTTGATCAGAATCCGGCTTCCGGCGCGATTGTAAAGGCTTACAGGCGTGTCACGCTGACGGTAAGCCGCGGAATTCCGATTGACTTTATTGATGACTATACAGGCAAGAAAATTGACGAAGTGAAGAATGCGCTTGAGTTTTTGTTCAGCGGCGGAGACTCTCTTGTTGAAATTGCGCCTGCGGTCTATAAAACGGACGAAGCGCCTGCGGGAACAATTCTTGCCCAGTTTCCTGCTGCGGGAACTTCAATAGACGAAAGAATCCGGCTTCAGTTTGTGGTGAGCAGCGGAGCTGAAATCCCTGTGACTGAAGTTCCTGAGATAAACGGACTTTCAATAAAGCAGTTCCTTTCAAAGATAGATGAGTACAAGGTTGCTGTTGATTTTTCAGTTGAAGAAGATGAAGAAAGTCCTGCCGGCGGAACCGTTGTGTCTGCGCAGGACGGAAAGGAAGTGAGCCTGTATGCAAGAATTCCTGCGGTGCTCAGAATCCAGCCCCGTGCTGACGGAGCTGAGTCTGTGCAGGGAATTTTTTCCGTGCAGCTTCCTGAGTATCCGTATCCTGTGCCGGTACGGCTTGATGCCCAGGACAAGGACGGAAAGCTTTCTGCGGCGGCGGACTTTTCTCATCCCGGAATGAACTGCACGATTCCATACGATGTCAAGAAAGGCACGGTGCTGATTCTGTATGTTCTTGGTGAAGAGTACGCGCGGACTGTTGCTGAGTAACAGCCTGCAAAAGCAGCGGTGCGCAGGCACCGCCGCTCTCAGGTGCATCCGCTACGGACGTGCAATGACCTTTGCTATGTTGGGGCGCTTCACCAGATCAGACTTCAGTCCTTCTTCGCGCGCCTTGTTCACGTAGTCCGGGCTTTGGAAGCTGTATGTAAAGTGTGTATGCACATCATACGTTCCCTTCATCAGCGCAAAGGCATCCTCTGTCATTACAAGCTCTTCATCTGTCGGAATGACAAAAATCTTTGTCTTGCTGTCATCCGCGCTTATGCATGTTTCTGCGTTTCCCGTGAATGACCAGTCGTTTTTCTGCGGATCGATTTTTATTCCGTAGTTTTCAAGGCCTGAACATGACTTGAACCGTATAATCGGCCCGCGCTCTCCGACTCCGGCTGTAAAGACAATTGCATCCACACGTCCAAGCTCGGCCATATATGCTCCGATGTATTTCTTTATGCGCAGCGATTCCATTTCAATGCACAGCTGGGAAAGCTTGTCTCCGCTGCCTGCTGCAATTTCTATGTCGCGGCGGTCTGAGTATTTTTCCGTGATTCCGAGGCAGCCTGATTTTTTGTTGAGCGCCTTGTCCATTTCATCAGCTGACATTCCTGTCTTGCGCATGATGTAGAACGGAAGCGCCGGATCAACATCTCCGCTTCTTGTTCCCATGATAAGCCCTTCAAGCGGCGTGATTCCCATTGTCGTGTCATAGCACTGGCCGTTTTTTACGGCGCACATAGAGGAGCCGTTGCCGATATGGCAGATAATCAGGTTTGTGTCTTTCGGCTCCTTGTGCAGAAGAACGGAAGCGCGCTTCGCTGTGTAAAGGAATGATGTTCCGTGGAATCCGTAGCGGCGGGCTGCATATTTTGTGTACCACTCGCGGGGAACCGCATACATGAAATTTTCCTCCGGCATTGTCTGGTGCCACGCAGTATCCATCACGGCGCAGTGCGGAACGTCCGGCATGACTTTCTGAGCCGCTTCAATTCCCATGATGTTTGCAGGCATGTGGAGCGGGCCGAGGTCTATTACAGAGCGGAAGGTGTCAAGAACTTCAGGAGTAATCAGGACTGACTTTGTGAATTTGTCGCCTCCGTGAAGAACGCGGTGTCCTACTGCTTTTATGACTGACATATCGGAAATAACGCCGGTGTCCTTGTCTGTGATTGTGTTCAGTATCAGCTCAATTGCCTCTTTGTGCGTCGGGCAGGGCTTTTTTATCTGCGTTTCGTTTCCTTTTGCCTTGTGCGTAATGCATGAGCCTTCCGCGCCGATGCGCTCGACCACGCCGTTCGCCAGAACTTCCTTTTCATCCCAGTCATAGACCTGATATTTTGCGGAGGAAGATCCGCAGTTCAAAGTGAGAATCACCATAGCCATAACAATGCCTCGTACTAAAAGATAAGATTCATGAAAACAGGACACTGAAAAATGCCTGAAAGCTGTTTCAATTTTCCTGTTCTTTTATTATATTAGTATGAAAGGAAAAATTCAATTGTCAAATGCTCCTGAAAAGCAGCGGAACTGTTGTTCAGTCCGCAGAGGAAAATGAAAATGTTTGAAAAGAAGGAAAAGACACCGGCACAGACTGTCGTGGAAGACGTGTGCAAAATAAAAAAAGGCGAGACAGCCCTGATTATTGCAAACCCTGAGACAAGCGCGATTGCGCAGGATCTGTTCACCGCTGTCCGTAATGCAGGCGCAAAGCCGTCGCTCATTTATCAGGCAAAAAAAACGTCCGCAGACTTTGCAGAAGAGGCTGTCATAGGGGCGATAAAATCTGAGCCGGATGTCATTTTTTCAGTTTCCGCAGGCAAGCTTGGAAAAGACGAAAAGGCAATTGCGTCCCCGTATAAAGGCGCAGACGGAAAAACGTATGACAGCACATTTGACTATCTGCTGAATGAAAAAAAGTCGGTGCGTGCAGTCTGGACTCCGGGGCTTACGGAAGATATGTTTGCACGGACGGTGAACATCAGCTATAAGCTTCTTGCGCAGCAATGCAAAAAGCTGTGCGAAAAGTACCGGAATGCCGAGCGTGTCCGCGTAACATCGGCTGCGGGAACAGACATCACTGCCGGGCTGAAAGGCCGGATTGCGATGGCGGACGACGGAGACTTCAGCAGTCCGGGAAAAGGCGGAAACATTCCGGCTGGAGAAGTGTTTATCAGTCCTGCCGTTGGAACATGCGAAGGCACAATTGTTTTTGACGGAAGCATGACATTTGGCGACGGAGACTCAGTTTTAAAGGAGCCGATTTGCGTAAAGGTGGAAAAAGGATTTGTTACTGAAGTCACAGGCGGAGAAGAAGCAAAGCGTCTCCTGAAGGATATTTCACAGGCGGAACGGGATGCTGTTTCCATGGAAAATGCAGGAAAGCTTCCCGCCGGCCAGGGCGCTCTGTATGCAAGGAATGCGCGCAACATCGGCGAGCTTGGAATCGGGCTGAATCCTGCCGCAAGCATTACAGGAAATATGCTTGAAGATGAAAAGGCGTTCAGAACGTGCCACTTTGCAATCGGCGAAAACTATGACGGAGATGCTCCGTCCCTGATTCATTTTGACGGAGTTGTAAAGGAACCTACGGTTGTAATAACATATCAGGACGGAACAGAATTCACCGTCCTAAAAGAAGGAGACTTGCAGATATGAAACGGACAATGCTTGCTGTAATTTCATTGCTTTTTGCATCTTCCCTTGTGTGCGCACAGAACAGCGGCGCCGCATCAGAGGCGGAAAAGGCAGGGGCTTCTGTTGGAGAAGTCATAAAGGATGTCGGGCAGTCAATCGGCAACGGCATAAAGTCCGGGGCGGAAAAAGCCGGCGAATTCATTGAGTCGAAGAAGGCTGTGAAAGTGACCGGCAAGCTGAAGGTGAGCGGCCGAGATGAAAGCCTCGTGTTCACTATCAAGGGCGAGGACAAAGTGACGTACACAGTCAAGCCGCTGAGCAAGTCGGAGGATGCGGCTCTTAAGCTTTCCGGCTACAAGAACAGGCGGATAACAGTAACAGGAGTCCTTGATACGGATAAAAACGAAATAACTGCTGCCAGCTACAAGCTTGCATCTGAAAAGTAATCTGGAGCTGTCCAATATGTTCAAATTGTGGCAGTTGCGTTTATCGAAACTGCCGCCCGCATATAGTGTATTTTGTCATTTCAGCAGGCTCAATGGCCTTGCGCAGTGAACTTTTTGGACAGCCTCAGACGGCTTGTGCGCATTACTTTTTCAGCAGCGAAGCATTGCGGGCAAGAAATTCGCGCGTCATGCTTTCGTTATGCTTCAGCATTGCGGCAGGAATTCCATAGGCTTTTTCCAGGTCTTCGCTTGTCATGACTTCTTCCGGGGTGCCGTATGACATGTCGCGGTTCGGATACATCAGCAGGACTTTTTCAGCATATTTTTTCGTCAGATCAAGCTCATGCATTGAAATGAATACCGGCGTTTTTGTTTGAATTGAATAATTGCGCAGGTATTCAAGCGATGTGATTTTCTGGCTTTCTTCCATGGCGAACATCGGCTCGTCCATAAAAATGCTCGCGCTTCCGTACAGCAGGCTGAACGCCAGAAGCATGCGCTGGTTTTCGCCTTTGCTTATTTCAGTCAGCCCGTGATTTAAAATGGAAGAAAGCTCAAAGACATCCACAACTTCGCTGAACAGATCGCCAGAGGACTGAATGCCTTTTGCATCTGCCTTGAGCGCGCCGTTGCTGTAGACAAAGGAAAGCAGCTGTCCTGCTTTTTCATTCGTTTCAAATTCCATGTTCTGATAAATCACCGAGGCAAGCAGGTTTCTTTTTTCTTCGTCAAGCGAAAAAGCTTCCTGCCCCAGAAGCGTGACTGTTCCTGAGGACGGAGCGAGGCGGCCGCTTGCCAAAAGCATGAGCGTTGATTTTCCGCAGCCGTTCGGGCCTATGATGCTTGTGAATGCCGGCGGAATTGCTCCTGAAAAATGCTCAAAGACGGGAGAAGGTGCGGATTGCTTTCCGCTTTCATCGCAGTCTTCTTCAGCAGGATACGAAAAAGTTACATCCTTGAATTCAATGCAGTCCATACATGACAGGTTATTCTAATTTTGCAGAAATTGCAATGTGTTTTGCATTTTATGGCGCAGTATGGTACACTGTTACACATGAACGCAATTTGGTATAAAAGTCCGGCGCTCTCATGGGAAGATGCAATTCCTGTGGGCAACGGCAGGCTTGGCGCACGGATTTTCGGCGGAAGCAGCTGTGAAAAAATCGTGCTGAATGAAGAGTCTGTATGGTCTGGCTCTTATTCAGACAGAAACAATAAAAATGCGAAGGCGGCAGTCAGTGCGGTAAGAACGCTGCTGAACCAGGGCCGCGAGACAGAGGCTCAGAAGGAAGTTTTTGAATGCTTTACCGGCTCGCCTGCGAATCAGCATTCATACAAGCCGGCCGGAGAAATTGCGATTGACTTTTATGACGCGGAGCATCAGGGGCTTTCGGAGCCTGAGTCAGGGAACAGAAATGCATTTTCATCATTTGATTTGTACCGGCGGGAAATTGATTTTTCAAGCGGAATATGCTCTGCACGTTTTTCTGTTGAATCATCTGCGCCGAGCACAGCTGACTTTTCGCAGGGAACGACAGGAAGCTCAATAACTTTTTCGCGGGAATGCTTTGTCTCGGCTTCGTCCGATGTGCTTGTCTTCCATGTTTCCGCTTCAACTCCCAAAAGCATTTTTCTGCGGGCGCATATAAAAACCGGCTGCCCTGCAAAGGAATATGTGCTTACAGATGACACTGTCGCTGCGCTTGATGTCTCAGGAATTCCGTATGCAGTGATGATGACTGCGGCCGCTTCCGGCGGAACTGTTTTTACCCGCGGTGACAATCTGATTGTGGAGCAGGCTGATGAAGTGACGCTGTATATTGATGCTGAGACTGCGTACCGCAGAAGGTACTACAGAAACAAATGCGGAAATACATTCCGCCGTCCGCTTTCTGAAGCTGCCCGGTGCGCCGACATTGCGCTGCGGAAAATTTGCTTTGCATCGGGAACTTCCTATGAAAATGTGCGCGCCGATCATATTGCGGAATTTTCTTCCTGGAATTCGCAGGGAATTCTTTGTGACGATACGTTTGAGAGCGAAGGCAAGTCCTTTGAAGAGCTTTCGGAAGACAAGCGGGCGGCAAAGCTTGCGCAGTGGAACTATGCAAAGTACAAGATGATTTCAAGCTGCAAGGACAGAGCTTCGCTTCCGTCTGTAAAAAACGGAATCTGGAGCCGCGCGGAAAAAAACGGTGTCAGGTTCAGCCTTCAGGACAAAAGCATCTACCGTTTTTCTGCCGGAATGTTCGGCCTGTCCAGAATGAATCTTCCGCTGTTTTCCTTGGCAAAGCGGCTGTATAGGCACGGAAAAGTCACCGCTGAAAGAATGTACGGCTGCCAGGGATTTGCCGCTCACAATGCAACGGATATCTGGGGCGACAGCGCGCCGTGCGGGGCTGATCTGCGCTCTTCGTACAGTCCGCTGGGAGCGCTGGAACTGGCGGAAGCTGCGGTTGACTGCTATGAGTATTCTCTTGACAAGCGGTTCCTTAAAAAGCAGTTTTATCTTATAAAGGAAGCCTGCAATTTTTTTACGGACTATCTGCTTCCTGTTGAAGAAAAAAAATTCCTTGCTCTGAATCCGTCTTTTACGGGCGGCTACAAGACACGGAACGGAGAGACGGCTTATGTTGCGTGTGAAAGCGCTTCTGATTCGGCCGCATTGCGCAGGCTTTTTAAGCTTGCACTGAAAGCGCTCAAGTATCTGGGAGCAAAAAATTCAGACAGACTGTTTATAAAGTATGCTTCCATTCTTCAAAGAATAAAGGAAAGCAAAGCTGAGGAAAAAAAGACGGAGGCTGCTCCTGATGATTTTGATTCAGTTCTGGCAGGCATTGCTGACGGAATTGTTTCAAGCGCAGTGACTGATGAAGGCCGCGTTGAAATTGCGGTTCTTTCCAATGTGCCGCCCGAGCTTCCCGACGGCATGCTGCGCCGCATCAGCCTGAAAGGAAACATTCTTGCGGACGTTGAGTGGAAGGGCGGAGCTTTTAAGAATGCGCGGCTGTACACGGAGCGGGGAACGGCATTTTTAAAGGATGTCACAATCTGCTATGACGGAAAAAAATACAGCTCGCAGCTTTCGGACGGATCGCTTGATATCAGGAATGTTCTGCCTACGACAGTCTGATTTGTGCGGAGGGTTTCATTTCTTCCACGATGCTCTGCCGGAGTATCGCTCATTCGTGCTTGCTTTTGCATTTGCACAAACAGTCCGCTTATGATATTATTAGCGTATGTTCTGGGGGACTGAATGCTAAAAGGAAGACATGTGATTGAGCCGGCAGATCTGAGTGTCAGCGAGATAGATGAAATCTGTTCTTTGGCGGAGCAGATGATTGTGGATCCTGCTTCTTTTCAGGATGTGTGTCGCGGGAAAATTCTTGCGACACTTTTTTTTGAGCCGAGCACACGGACGCGGCTTTCCTTTGAGGCGGCAATGCTCCATCTGGGAGGCAGTGTTGAAGGATTTGCGGATGCAAGCTATACATCTTCAACAAAAGGCGAAACGCTTGCGGACACTATCCGTGTTGTCAGCTCTTATGTCGATGTGATTGCGATGCGCTCTCCCAAGGAAGGTGCCGCGTACCTTGCCTCGCAGTTCAGCTCAGTTCCCGTTATAAATGCCGGAGACGGCGGCCATTCCCATCCGACGCAGACACTCACTGATCTTGTCACTGTCCGTGCGCTGAAAGGTGGATTTGAAGGACACACAATCGGATTTTGCGGCGACTTGAAATTCGGAAGGACGGTTCATTCCCTGACGCAGGCGATGAGCCGCTACAAGAACAATTCATTTGTCTTTATCAGCCCGGAAGAGCTTAAGGTTCCGTCATATATAACAGAAGACTTGCTGAAGCCGGCGGGTGTTGCTTTCACCGAGGCAGAGCGTCTGGAAAGCGTTATCGGAGACCTTGACATTCTGTATATGACCCGCGTTCAAAAGGAGCGCTTTTTTAACGAGCAGGATTATATACGGCTCAAGGACAGCTATATTCTGGACAAGGAAAAAATGAAGCTTGCAAAGCAGGATATGATTGTGCTTCATCCGCTTCCGCGTGTAAATGAAATTGCGCCGGAAGTTGACGATGATCCGCGGGCGGCGTATTTTAAGCAGGTGAAGTACGGAATGTTTGCCCGCATGGCTCTTATTTCAAAGCTGACGGGATGTCTTTGAGTGCGGCGGAGGATAACAGTATGATTACGGTTGCAGAAATAAAGAACGGACTTGTTATTGATCACATTCAGGCAGGAGCCGGATGGAAAGTGTTCAAGTGGCTCGGGCTTGACAAAGTCAGTTTTTCCACGGCGCTGATTATGAATGCTTCATCAAAAAAAACGGGAAAAAAAGACATCATAAAAATCGACAGCATAATAACGATTGACTACGGCGTGCTCGGCTTTATAGATTCAAATATAACGGTGAACGTCATTCAGGATTCCAAGATTTCACGGAAGATAAAAATGGAGCTTCCTGAGCGGATTGAAAACGTGATTGAATGCAAGAATCCGCGCTGCATTACAACTACTGAACAGTATGTGCCTCAGGAATTCAGGCTGGTAAACAGAGAGAAAAAAGAGTACCGGTGCGTTTACTGTGACGCGCTGCACAAGAGCGGCATGCTTTCCCTGGAAATCCGCAGGCCGGGCAGGCGGGAGCGGTAAGCATGGCAAAGGCGACGCTCATTTATAATGCCAGGCTTGTTGATGCGAATATCGACAGAAAAAATGCCGCTGTTCTTTTGTCAAAGGGAAAGATTGCAGGATTTCCAGAAAAGGCGGTTGTCAGGGAACTGCTGAAGGACAGCTCAGTTGAAAAATACGATGCGCACGGCTGCGTTGTCATGCCTTCCTTTATTGATATGCATGCCCATTTCCGGGATCCGGGGCTGACTCAAAAGGAAGATATTGAAACAGGATGCATGGCCGCTGCTGCCGGAGGATATTCAGTCTGCGTCCTTATGCCGAACACAGAGCCTGTGGTTTCGGATATGGAGCTTGCCGAATCAAACCGCAGGAAGGCACTTTCTTTTGGACGATGTGCGGTTTTTCAGAGTGTGAGCATAACGCAGAATTTTGACGGAAAGACAACCGGGCCTCTGGAGCTGCTTGATGCAAAAAAAATTCCGCTGATTACTGAAGACGGAAGAGATGTCTGCGACAGCGCCGTAATGCTGGATGCAATGCGGATAGCTGCCAAAAAGAAAATCATTGTCTCATGCCATTGTGAAGATCAGTTTCTTGCGTCCCGGGCGCGGGAATTCCGGCAGCAGGCTCTGAACTGCCTGCGTGAAGGAGACAAAAAAAAGGCGGCGTCATTTTTTTCCCGTGCGGACAGCATCCTTGAGCTTGCGGAAGACACTGCCACTTTCAGGAATCTCCGGCTGGCGCAGGAAGCGGGCTGCCGCATTCATTTATGCCATGTAAGCACAGCTGCCTGCATAGAAGCTGCAAAAACAGCGCGGAAGAATGGTGCTGATGTGACGCTTGAAATCACGCCTCACCATCTGTTTATGAACGGAGAAAAGTCGCCTGGAATTTTTGCTATTGTAAATCCGCCGCTGAGAAGCGAACAAAACAGGCGTGCGCTGGTGGCTGCGCTTGCAGACGGAACAGCAGACTGCATTTCCACGGATCACGCGCCTCACACAGCGCAGGACAAAAAGAACGGAAGCCCCGGATTCAGCGGGCTTGAAACTGCTTTTTCAGCATGCTATACAATGCTCGTAAAAAACAACGGCGTGCATCTTTCCCGGCTGTCAGAGCTGATGAGCGCGAATCCTGCAAAAATCCTCGGGCTGAAAAATGAAGGGCTTCTTGCTGAAGGCTATGAAGCGAATATTGTTATTGCGGATACTGAAGCGCAATGGACTGTCCGCGGGGAGTTATTTGCCAGCAAGGGAAAGTTCACTCCGTTTGAAGGAAAAAAACTTTTCGGTGTCATACGGGCGACATTTTTCCAGGGAAACTGTGTGTTTCAAAAATAGGCTTTCTGCGGATGTTCTGCGGCGGACTGCAAGCTGTCAGCTTCCATTACAGTGATTGCTGCGGATGCGTCAGGCTCGCTTTTGTTTTTTGAAAAAAGGCTGCACTTGTACTGATGAATGAGAGAAGCGTCATCCCTGAATTCTTCCGCTGCCTTTACAGAGACAGTTTCTCCTGCCTTGAAGAAAGCTGTTTTGCTGGAAAAGCGGGAAACGCTCAGAAGAAATCCGGCTCTTGCAGGAATGCCGCTTATTGTGTTTATGATTCCGTTAAGCGCGGAAATGGACTGAGCCATGATTTCAAATGAAACCCATGAAGGAATTCCTTTTCCGTCTTCAAAAAAAATGCACTCAGGAGAAACATCGAATTCCGCGGAAATGCGCCGCTGCTCAATATCATAGTCCGTCACACGGGAAAGCAAAATCATTTTTCCACGGTGCGGAATAATGCTCAGGAGCCTGTCCTTTTCTATAGGTGTAATCATCGTATCCCCAGAATGATGCTTGCATTTGCACCGCCAAACGCAAATGAATTTGACATGCAGATTTTTATTTCGCCTGAAATATCGGATGTGCGGCTTATAAAATTCAGCCGCGGCAGCGATTCGTCTTCAGCTCCGTCCCAGACATGCACAGGCAAAACGCACCTCTGCTTTCCCCGGTTTTTAGAAATTGCCGTCCAGCAGACTGCGGCCCCGAGCGCACCAGCTGCTCCAAGCGTATGCCCTGTAACAGGCTTTGTGGAGCTTACAGGCACTGTCTGCTCTCCGAACACTTTTGAGACTGCAATTGATTCCATGGAATCGTTCAGCCGGGTTCCTGTTCCGTGAAGGTTTATATAGCTGATTTGCTCCGGGCTGACAGCGGCATGCTTCAATGCGTTTCTGATTGCCAGCTCAGCGCCTTTTCCCTCGGGATCGGGATGCGTCATGTGATGTGCATCGGCGCTTTCTCCGTATCCGAGCAGCTCGACTGGCGGCTCGTCTTCGTCAAGCGGTTCCCGTGTGAGAATGAAAAATGAAGCGGCTTCTCCGAGCGTAATGCCGCATCTGTTTTTGCTGAACGGATTTGTTATCTGCGGAGACACGGCTTCCAGAGAATGAAAGCCAAGCAGCACAGTGTCTGAGGCAATGTCAGCTCCGCCTGCAACAACAGCATCCGCTGCGCCGCACTTTAGAATCTGCGCGGCTTTTATCAGCGCTCCGGCGCTTGAAGAGCATGCTGTGCTGAATGCTGCGGAGATTCCGTTCAGCCCGAATTTTTGTGAAACAAAGTCCGCGGGAAAGTCAGCTCCCTGCATTTCCAGCTCATAATCAGAAGGAAATTTTCCCTGCGAAAAATACGAGCGGTGAGCCGCAATGGAAAGCTCAGTTCCGTTATCGCAGGAGCCTGCGCACACTGCAATCCGGCCGGAACCGTACCGTGACTTTGCCTTTTCGATTTTTTCAGCAAGCTGATTCAGCGCAAGCTCTTCAATCTGAAGAATCCTCATGTCAAACCGCGCGGAAGACTTGTGCAGACGGCTGCTGTCGATCCGGGCGGCAAAAAATTCTTCGCCTGAAATCGTTTTTACTTTTTTTATTCCGCTCTGATTTCCGCTTGCAACAGAATTCCACAGCTCATCAGCGGAACATCCGGCTGCACAGGCGACTGCCGGGCTTGAAACAAATATCCTATTCATCTGAAGCTCCAGTCAGCGTGTATGAATAGCCGCGGAGAATGTTCCTTACGTTAATGGAGCGTCCGTCCGTGCGGTCAAAAATCTGCACTGCTTTTTTTCCGCTTGAAACAGTTCTGACAGTATGAACGGTGCCGGTTTCTGCAAGAATAGTTTCTTCTGAAAATCCAAGTGAAATTTCTTCCAGCGACTCCTTCACTTTTGAAAACGAATAGAAAGCGAGCTGAATGTCAGCAATGATATATTCAGCCTTGAACTGCTCAGGAAAAACCGCCGATTCAAATGAAACTTCACCGTTGTAAGAAATTGACGCAATGCCGGTTCCAAAGTCATTCAGAATCTGCATGAAAATGCCGCCTTTGTCTGCATGAAAGAAAACGGGCAGTGTAAAGCTGTGTCCGCCAAATGTTCCTTCAAAAAGCTGCAGCCCGTCCTGTGTTCCTTCCATATACTCGGGAGGAAGCAGGTTCAGTTTCTTGGAATCTGTGATGTGCACATACGGAACTTGTTCTCCGCTGTTCCGTGACGAAGCGCACGAAAGAAAAAGAAATCCTGCTGAACATAAAGCTACGATTCCGCTGAAAAAAAATCCGGCTTTCATTTCTTCCATTCTAAAAGGTATGTGCGCTTTTGTCAATTTTTGATATCCGCCTGATATATTGAATTTATATGTATTTTTATGTAAAATAACATATTGTTCACTGATTATTTTTTAAGCTAGGGGTTTACAGCTTATGGATGAATTAAAACAGAAAATCAAGGAAGTCATCATTTCGTCTTTGGAGCTTGAAGATATACAGCCTGAAAATATTGAAGATGATGCGCCGTTGTTTGGTGAAGGGCTGGGGCTTGATTCGATTGATGCGCTGGAGCTTGGCGTTGCGCTGAAAAAACGCTTCGGCATTTCATTTTCTGCGGAAAGCAAAAGCACACGGAAAGCCTTTGCATCTGTGAATGCTCTGGCTGAATTTATAGCGGGAGAGCGCAAGAAAGAAAACGGAGCTGAAAAAAATGACTAAGGAAGAACTGTTTGCAAACCTTAAGAATATACTTGTTTCTGAATTTGAGCTTGAAGAAAGCGCAGTGACTCCGCAGGCTCTTATCGGTGAAGATCTGGATCTGGACTCGATTGACGCAATAGATCTGATTGTAAAAATGAAGGAATTTGCTCCGGCTGATAAAGGAGCTGTTGATCCGTCAATTTTTAAGTCTGTAAAAACAGTCCAGGATGTTGTTGATGCTTTGGCTGACGCATGGGCTTGATGGGCAGTTTCTTTAAAGTTTTTTTTTATGCAGTTGCGGCGCTTTACCCGGTTCTTGTTTTTACGCTGCTGGTTGTCTTGAAATTGCCTGTGCGGCTTCTGTCGCTTTTTATGATTATAGCCGGAGCTTCCTTTTTTATAAGTGCAGGCGCAGTCCGTCAGAAGGCTGAAAAAGGAAAGCGGCCGGGAGCCGCGCTCAGCTGGAAGCCGTTTGCAACATCAGGGCTTCTTATTGCCGCAGCAGCCGTCTGCTTTGTCACGCAGAAATCAGTTTTCTTACAGTGCTATTCTGTTGCAGTGAATGCTGTTCTTCTGCTTGCATTCGGAAGCACGCTTTTTTTTCCGCCGAGCATTGTGTTCAGGTTTGCTTCTCTTGCGGACAAGACGATTGCAGGCTCTGCGTTTGAGGAGCAGGTAAAAAAGTACTGTAAAACGGTGACTGCTGTGTGGTGCGTTTTTTTTATTTTAAATGGTGCGGCTGCCTTTTATACTGTTTTCTTTGCGGATGAAAAAGTCTGGTCAATATATAACGGCGGAATTTCCTATGTGATTATGGGAATTATTTTTGCTGTGGAATTTGCAGTCAGAAAAGGAGTGAACAGAAAAATGATCAAGCCATTTCCTATTACAAAGTTTACAGCCGGTTCACGCAGCGACGGACACATCCTTTGCTATGACGGCGCGTGGTCTGAAAAAAAGTACAAGACATGGAAAGATTTTTTAACGGACACAGCAAAGGCGCGCAGTTACATCATGTCAAAAGATTCTGACGGATGGATCGTTCACTGCGAGGACTGCTGGTATTTTCTTGTTTTTTTTGTTGCATTGCTTCAGTGCGGCAAGCGGATTCTTTTGACTCAGAACAGCACAGAAAAATGCATTGCTGAAATAAAAAAAGAAAATGACATATTTTTAACTGACCTGAATATTCCCGGAGCCGAATATATTCCCGGCATTATGGAGCGGCAGCCGCAGCCTTCTGAAGCGGAAATCAGAACTGCTCCTGAAATCCGTTCGGAAGAAACTAAGATTCTGATGTACACTTCAGGCTCGACAGGAAAACCCAAGGCTGTTCCTCAGCGGATGAAGGAATTTGAAGAAGACAATGCGTTTGTCATAAAAAAGTGGGGCGCGGAATTTATGCGGCGCAAGCTTGTTGCAACGGTGAGCCAGCATCATATATATGGATTTTTGTTCAGCATTTCCCTGCCGTTTTCACTTGGCGTTCCAATCCGCAGAAAGCGGATAGAATTTCCTGAAGAATTTGAATCTCTTTCTGACGGGCCGTACATGATTATTGCGACTCCGGCATTTTTAAAGCGGACAGTGGAAGCGCGGAACGGAGAAAAGCTTCCGTTAAAGGAGCCGTGGATTTTTACAAGCGGCGGTCCTGTTTCCCCGGAGCTTGCTGTTTCAACAGAAGCAGTCTTTGGTTTTTGTCCAATTGAAGTGTACGGTTCCACAGAGACGAGCGGAATTGCATACCGTCAGCAGAAAACAGATGCGCTTGCATGGACTCCGTTTGACAATGCAAAAGTCTGGAAAGGCGATGACGGCTGCCTGCGGATTATTTCGCCGTACATAAAGGATCCTGAAGGATTTGCCACAGCTGATCTGGTGGAATTCACCGGCAGCGGAAATACATTTCTGCTCAAGGGCAGGAATGATTCAATCGTAAAAATTGAAGAAAAGCGGATTTCCATGACAGAAGTTGAAAACAGGATTCTAGAGACAGGGCTTGTTTCCGATGTAAAAGTCATCGCGCTTTCAAGTGAAGTGAGGCAGTTTCTTGCGGCGGCAGTTGTTTTGAATGAAGAAGGAAAGAAAAAATTCAGCGGAATGGAAAAGTATCTTGTGAACGCATACTTCAGGAATTTTCTGATGAAGTATTTTGAAAATGTTGTCATTCCAAAAAAATTCCGCTTTGTTGAATTTCTTCCTGCTGATGTTCAGGGAAAAGTGCACAAGGAAGAAATAGCCGCGCTGTTTGACAGTCAGGGTGAATAATGAATTTTCACGGCATTGAAAACGAAAAAGTCATTTTTCAGGATGAAGGAACAATTCTGATTGAATGTCTGGTTCCTGCTGAAAGCGATTTTTTTGACGGACACTTTCCTGAATTCAAGCTGCTTCCGGCTGTGGGACAGTTTGCAATAGTTACGCGGTTTGCGCAAAAATATTTTGGCGCTGGAGAGTTTGTTCCTTCAGTCAAAAGAATGAAATTTTCTTCTCCAGTTCTTCCCGGTTCCTGCGTCAGGCTTGAGCTGCATTTTGACAGGAAGAAAGAGTCAGTTTCGTTTGCTCTGACGAATGCGAAAGATGAGAATACGGTATATTCTTCGGGACTGTTTTGTGTGGCGTTGAAATGAACAGATATGCGTTTTTAATTCCTGTGTACAGGCATGGCTTGGCCTTGGACGGCGTGCTTTCTTCGCTTGAGAAATATAATCTTCCGTTCATCATTGTTGATGACGGGAACTGCGGCAGTGACAGGGAGCATATCAGGGCTGCGCAGAAAAAATACCGCTCTGTGATTCTTGTTGAGCATAAAAAAAACAGAGGAAAGGGAAAGTCCGTGAACGATGGAATTCTGAAGGCGCACGAGCTTGGAATTACGCATGTGCTTCAGATTGATTCTGACGGACAGCATGATGCTTCACAAGTTCCATTTTTCCTGGAGCAGTCGCGCATGTTTCCGGAAGCAGTAATCTGCGGTTATCCTGAATATGACGCATCAGTTCCTGCCTCACGGCTGAACGGGAGAAAAATAGCGAACTTCTGGATTCATGTGGTTACGCTTTCATTTGAAATAAAGGATGCACTTATCGGATTCAGAGTGTATCCTGTGGAGCCGTACTATTCGCTTTTAAAGCATCATGCAGTAATCGACAGCCACATGGGATTTGACATTGACATTCTTGTTCATCTGCACTGGAAAAATATAAAGATTATTTCCTGCCCTGTGAACGTTTCGTATCCCAAGGACGGCATTTCAAATTTCAGATTAGTCCGGGATAATCTTCACATTTCACTGACGTATGCGCGCTTGTGTGCCGGGATGATTTTCAGGCTGCCCGTTTTGATTTTCAGAGCCGCACAAAGGAAGAAAAATGCCAAAGCACTGGTCTGAAGAAAAAGAGCAGGTTCGGACAAGCTTCCCGATTCTGCTGATGCTGAAGCTGATCCAGATTCTTCCCTGCTGGACTGTAAACATGATTGCGTTTCCTGTTGCGCTTTTTTACTTTGCTTTTTCCCGGCGCGCACGGATCCATGTCTTGCATTTTCAAAGGCAGCTCAGGGAATTCACTCACGGCGTCGTTCCCAAAAAAATCAGCATATACCGGACAATTCTTTCTTTCAGCATCTGCCTCATTGAACGTGTTTCAGGATGGCTTGGGAAAGCGGGCGAGGACAGCATTCTTTTCAGCGATGATGATATTGAAGATTACTGGAACAGCTTGAAAGCGGGAAAAGGAGCTTTTTTAATCGGCTCTCATCTTGGAAACATTGATCTGCTTAGAAGCCTTGCAGTTTGTTCCAAAGCCGGACTCAAAAAGGAAATTCCAGTTACGGCAATTATGGAAATAAAGTCAGGTGAAAGGTTCAATGCGACTTTAAAGAAAGTGAATCCCAGCTACGAGCTTACGGTGATTGATCCGGAGGACATCGGCCCTGAAACAATTCCTGTCTTTCAGGAAAAAATTCAGCGCGGCGAAATAATTGTTGCTACAGGCGACAGAACTTCAATCAGCGCAAGAAACAGATTCATACGGAATTCCTTTTTGGGAAAGGAAGCTGAATTTCCGTACGGAGTTTTTTTAATTGCCTCGCTTCTTCAGATCCGGGAACTGTACTTTGTGTTCGGACTCAGGGAAAAAACAGCGATGCTGAATCCGAAAAACCGTGTGCATATCCATAAGGCAAAGACAGTTTTTCAAGACTGCGGAAGAACTGAGCGCAAACAGAAAATCCATGAGCTGTGCGGCGAATTTGCAGAGCTGCTTGAAAAATACTGTAAAGAGAAGCCGTATCAGTGGTATAATTTTTTTGATTTCTGGGCGTTGACAGAATATGCGGGAGAAAAATGAAAGAGCGTTTAGTTTCAGCTGAAACATCATTTAAAGTTGAATTTTTTGATGTGGATTCAATGAACATTGTCTGGCATGGAAATTATGTTAAATTTATGGAAGTCGGAAGATGCGCGCTGCTTGATAAAATCGGCTACAATTACATTGCGATGAGAAAAGACGGCTTTGCCTTTCCGATTGTTGAAGTCAAAGTGAAGTATGTGCGCCCGCTTGTTTTCAATGAAACTGCGGTGATAAAGTCATTTCTTGTTGAGTATGAGAACCGGCTGAAAATTGAGTACGAAATTTACAATGCAAGGGGCGAGCTTGCAACAAAAGCAGAGTCAACACAGATGGTTGTAAATGGCGCGACTGGTGAAACAATGTTTGTCTGTCCGCCCCATTTTATAGAAAAAGTTCAAAGGGCAATTTCCCTTGGAGGCTGATATGAAAAAAAAATTTGCGGCGGCAATGCTTTTATCTGCTTTGCCATTTTGCTTTGCTTGGAGTCTTACAATTGAAGAAGTCTGCGCGGCATTTTCAAATCATCCTGTTACCGCAGGAACGTTTTTTCAGACAAAGACAATCAGCTCGATAAAAAGGGATTTGCAGTCATCTGGAATGTTTGTATTCTGCGCTGAAGGAATTATCTGGAAAACTGAAAAGCCGTTTCCTTCTGTTCTTGCGGTAGGAAACGATGTTATGGTTCAGATTGGAGCTGACGAAAAAAAAACAGTTTCTGATATTTCAGGAAATGAAACATT
The DNA here is from genome assembly GCA_017935745.1 of Treponema sp. GTDB lineage: Bacteria > Spirochaetota > Spirochaetia > Treponematales > Treponemataceae > Treponema_D. The sequence goes on from JAGBGX010000010.1 coordinate 131,773, forward strand.
CAGGAATATTGTTTCTGCTTTGACTTCTGTCTTTTCAAATGATGCTGAGAGATTAAAAAGCAATTTTGACATTTCCCTTGAGGAGAAAGGCGGCGGAAAATGGAGCGCCGTGCTTTTTCCAAAGGACAAGACAATAGCTTCTGTAATTGATTCCATTGAGCTTGATGGAACTGTGGATTCTTCAGGAGGAGCTTTGCGTTCCGTTTTAATATGCGAATCAAGCGGCGATAAGATTGCATATTCATTTTCAGACTTGCGGTATCCGGAGGAATTGTCGGCTGATGAAAAAGCTCTTTTTAGCAGGTAGTGGCAGCAGAAAATACGCGTTTCTATGGCTCGTTTTCCATTGCGGAATATTGTTATACTTTTTGCTTTCGGCTGTTTTTTCAAGGGAAGGGCTGAAAATTGACTCAGATCTTTTCAATATGCTTCCCAAGAATTTTTCAGGGCGTTCAATTGCCAAGGCAGATGAAAAGCTTGCAGAATTTACTGGGCGGAATGTTTTTATTCTTGTGAGCAGCAGCGATTTTTCGGAAGCTAAGAATGCCGCGGAAACAGTCTATGGCAAGCTGAAAGACAGCCCGAAATTCAAATCGCTTTTTTTATATTCAGATATTTCATCGCTGTCCGAAGTGACAGACTTTATTTTTAGAAACAGATGGAATTTGCTTTCGGAGGAAACAGCTGATTTTATCAATGCTCCCGGCGGCGAAAAACTGTTTGCTCAAAATGCGCTTTCCCTTGCATTCAGTCCATTTGCTGTTTTTCCGCTGGACAATCTTGACAAGGATCCGTTTATGCTTGGCGAATATGCTTTTCAAAATTACATGTCTGCCGTCCAGTCTTCAGGAACATCGCTGTTTGTCAAGGATGGAGTTCTTGCAGGAAAGAGCCGCGGCCGATGGTATGTAATGATCCGCGGAACTGTGAGCAAGGAAGGAGCGGCTCTTGCAAGCAAAAAAAATGCAGTGGCTCAGATTTATTCTGTTTGCAGCCCGCTGGAAAAAGACGGTGTCCGGTTTGTTTTTTCAGGCACTCCGTTTCATAGTTACAAAAGCTCAAATTCAGCGAGCCGGGAAATCACTGTGATTTCAGCAGTTTCCTTCGCTGCGGTTGCAGTCATTCTGCTTTTGGTTTTTAAAAGTCCAGTTCCGATTTTAGTTTCGCTTTCATCAGTTTTTCTTTCGGTTGCAGTTTCATTCATTGCTGCAATTTCTGTATTCAAAAAAATTCATATTCTTACGCTCGTTTTCGGAACATCGCTTATCGGATCGTGCATCGATTACAGCATTCATTTTTTTGTAAACTGGAAAGCGAATTCTGACTTGAAGTCTGGCGATGATGTAAGAAAGCTGTTGTTTTCCGGGCTTACGCTTTCATTTCTTTCAACAGAGATTTGTTTTTTTGTTTTGCTTTTTGCACCGTTTTCTGTTTTAAAGCAAATTTCTGTTTTTTCTATGACGGGAATTTTAAGTTCGTTTCTGACAGTTACAGGACTGTATCCTTTGATTCCTCTTCCTGCTGAAAGCCGCCGGACGGAAATGCTTCCGCTGTTGTGTGCAATTCCGTTGCGGCGCGTTAAAAAAAATGCCGGCAGAATTGCAATCACTGCTTTCTTTATTTTTTCTGTAACGTCAGTTTTTTTCAATTATAAAAATCTCAGGATAGAAAATAATCTTTCACGGCTGTATACTTTGGAAGGCCGTGTTCTTGAAGATGAAATTGAAGCTTCGTCTGTTTTAAATTATGTTCCGTCAGGATGGTTTATACTGTCAGGAAAAACAGAGGATGAGCTTTTGGAGCGTGAAGAGGCGTTCTGCCGCAAGCTCAAGGAATCTGCTGCTGGAAATGAAAAAGATTCCTTTGGAATTCTGAGCACGTCAGCTTTTATTCCTTCAGTTAAAAAGCAGAAAAAATCACGGTCTGCCTGTGAAAAGCTGCTGCTGCTTTCTGAAGAGCAGTTTGCGTGGCTAGGTTTTGATGCTTCTTATGCTGAAAAGCTTCGGAACGATTTTTACTCTTCAGAAAATGAATTTATACAGATTGGAAAAAATGTTCCTGACTTCCTGATAAGCTCGGTTTCTTCTGTGTGGCTTGGAGAAATTGACGGTGCATTTTATTCTGTCGTAATTCCGTCAAGGGTTCCCGATGAAAAGCTGTTTGAGCGTTTTTCAGCTGAAGATGAATCTGTTTTTTTTGTTAACAAGATGAAGGATATCAGCCGGGATCTTGATTCTCTGACATCTATGATTCTAAAGCTGTTTGCAGCGACGTATGCTGTGCTTTTTGTGCTGCTCAAATTTTTTTATACATGGAAGCAGGTGCTGAAAATTATTTCAGTTCCGCTTCTGATAATTCTGATGGTGAGCGCAATTTTTGGAATTGCCGGAATTCATCTGGAATTCTTTTCCATAACGGGAATGATTCTTGTTTTTGGCTTGGGGCTTGACTATATTATCTATATGATTGAAAATGAGCGCAGAACAAAACAAACTGAAAACAGCGTGCTTGAACCTTTTGCAATTTTTCTTTCCTTTGTAACAACTTCAGTTTCATTCGGGGCGCTGGCGTTCAGTTCCTTTATGCCGGTTCATTTGATAGGACTTTCAGTTTTTATCGGGCTGACAACGGCATGGCTTTGCTCCGTTTTTTACAGCAGGAATGATGATGCCAAGCAAAGTTAAATTGCAATTTTTTTTATTTTTTTATATGATGAGACCATGATGCGCAGACGGATGCATCTGGAGTAGTGGAGAAAAAATGAATCCTTTTGAAATGGTAAAAAATATTGCAGGAATGCAAAGCCAGCTGAAGGAAGCGCAGGAAAAGCTTTCACAGATTGAAGCCACTGGTTCCGCCGGCGGGAACATGGTTCAGGTTACAGTGAACGGAAAATTTGAGCTTGTCAGCATACAGCTTGATCCGATTTGCGTTGACAACAGGGATATTCCGATGCTTCAGGATTTAATCAAGGCTGCCCATCATTCTGCCTTGGAAAAAATGCAGGAGGAAATGAAAAGACAGCTGGGGCCTCTGCTTGGTGCCGGCATTTAAATGAACGCTCTTGATGAACTGGCGGAAAGTTTTTCCCGGCTTCCTGGAATCGGAAAAAAATCAGCGCTCAGGATTGCAGGCTGGCTTTTAAAGACAGACAGGGAATTCATGCTCCGCTTTTCAAATCAGATAGAAACCCTTCAGGAAAAAATCCGCCCATGTTCTGTCTGCGGTTCCTGGACAGAAGAAGATCCGTGTCCTGTTTGCTCTGACATCACGCGGGACAAAACAGTTATATGCGTTGTTGAGCAGCCGCAGGATGTGGGAACTATTGACAGCTCTCATGAATTCCACGGGCTGTTTCATGTTCTTGGAGGCGTTATTTCTCCGCTTGAAGGAATGACTCCTGACAAGCTTAGGATACAGCAGCTTTTGGAGCGCGTGAAATCCGGCGGAATAAAGGAAGTGATTCTTGCAACAAATCCGACGGTGGAAGGAGATACAACAGCGCTTTTTATTCAGCGTGTTTTACAGGAAACAGGAGTTGAAGTGACGCGCCTTGCGTCAGGGCTTCCGGCGGGCGGTGATCTTGAATATGCGGACAGGCTTACGCTCGCAAGAAGCTTCAGAGGACGGACAAAAATCTAGCGGCTTTTGCTCAGCTGGAAAATTTCTGTCTGCATTATGCTTGCGGGCTGATTATGTGCAGGACCGGCTTGCAGGATTACAGTGCTTCCGTTTCATATCCGAGCGATTTTAGCATTATCCTGTCATCTTCATTTGACGAGCCTGATGTCGTTAGAAAATCTCCAGAAATCAGCGCGTTTGCACCTGAAAGAAATGCTTCTCTTCCGTTGTCTCCCAGTTTTTTTCTGCCTGCTGCGCACCGTATAGTCTGAGACGGCATGATGAATCTGAACACTGCAATTGTCCGCAGAATTTCTTCCTTGGAAATTTGCACGGCGTTTTCAAGCGGCGTTCCAGGTATTGGGGTCAAAACATTTATCGGGACAGACTGAACGTTCAGCTCCCTGATTTCATTTGCCAGATCAATTCTGTCTTCTCTGGATTCGCCGAGTCCGATAATTCCTCCGCAGCACAGTTCGAGTCCGCATGCCTGTGCGTTTTTTATAGTCTGCATTCTCTGGCTGTATGTATGCGTTGTGCAGATTTTCGGATAATAGTTTTTTCCAGTTTCAAGGTTGTGGTGATATCTTGTCACTCCTGCTTCTTTTAGACGCTTTAATTTATCAGCTGAAATAATTCCGAATGAAGCGCATAAAGAAATGCTGTTTCCGCACTGTTCCTGCATGTGCCTCAGGCATTCCAGTGCAGTTTCAAAATCCGTTCCGCTCAAGCAGCGTCCAGACGTTACCAAGGAAATTCTTGAGACTTTGTTTTGGACTGCTTTTTTGCAAAGCTCGGCTGCCTGCTTCGGCTCTATCATGCCTGTCGTTTTGCATGAAGTGTTCCACAGTGAAGACTGTGCGCAGTATGAGCAGTTCTCGCTGCAATTTCCCTGCTTTGCATTTATTATGGAACATATATTGCTGCGCATTGAGCAGCATGACTTTCTGATTCTGTCTGCGGCGGCAAAAAGAGTCTGCGCCGGATCTGATTTGTACAGTTCCAGGGCTTCCTGCTTCGTTACTTTGTGGCCGCCGTGCACAACCGCGTTTTCCAGTTCCAGAATGTAATTGCTCATTTTTTCAGCTCCTATTTAAAAGCGCTTTCCGCGTTGTTTCAGCCTTGATCAAAAGACAGGAGAACAGAGCAATAAATTCCTGGGCAATGACAGTGATTTTTACAGGCTGCCTTTTTTTGCTGCTGTTTATCCGCGCTCTTGATGCCAGGTTCACTTTTCTCCATGTTTCAAAAACTTCCGGCATGAAATTGATTGCGAGCGAAAGTATCAGCGCCAGATTGAATTTTTTTACCGGCGGAATAATTTTTGCAGCTGCATCCTGGACAGCCTCCAGTGAATTTTTTATTTGCAATGATGATGTAGTTTCAAACAATAGCTGCGCTGCAAAAGACACCAGAATAAGCTGAATCGAATACGCAATGCCTGCTGCAAGTCCGTTTAAATTGATTCCAAGAAATGGAAGAACGGCAATAACTGCATCATTCTGCACAGAAGAATTTTCGGACGGAATGCATATTGCTCTGAATGCTGTGATAATCAGACAGAGAATAAAAATTGATTTTAAATGGAAAACAGAATTGCATCTTGCGCCGGAGAGAAAAAATAAAACGGCAGCAACAGAAAAAGAAAGAGCAGTTTTTATGACAAAGGAAAGCTGAAAAACGGAGTCAAGGGAATGTGATGTTCCGCCTGAAAAAACAAATGCGGAAAAAAATATGAGCATTCCGATTTTTACAAGAGCAGGAATTCTGTGCAGCAGGGAATTCCCTTTTCTGTATGAAAAAAGAGCTACAGCCATATCAAATCATCCATTGATTTATATTGCACAAGCGGATTCCGTATGCTCCATTGCTCAAGATTTTTTTCAAGCCCTTCCTGCGGAGTTCCGTTGAACTGAATTTTTCCTTTGTCAAGCACTATGAATCTGTCTGCAAGCGCGAGAACTTTCTCAAGCTCGTGAGTGAGTACAATTACAGTTTTTTTTTCAAGCTTCAGTTTTTTTAATATGGCACAGACTTGCTTTACTCCCGGCCAGTCAAGATTTGCAAACGGCTCGTCAAAAATAATGAATGAACGGTTCATTGCGAGGATGCCTGCCACAGCAAGCCGCCGCTTTTCTCCGCCGGACATGCTCCGTGCGTATGAATTTTTTTTGTCAAGAAGCCCGGTTTGTTCAAGCGCCTTGATTACTTGCTCTGAGAGAGCCTCTTTTTTCAGTCCGCAGTTTTTAACTCCAAAGGAAACATCTTCTTCCGGCGTTTCTCCCAGAATTTGCGCGTCCGCGTCCTGAAATATCAGTCCTGCCCTGCTGCTCGATGCTATGCTTCCTGAAGTCGGTTCTTCCAGATTTGCAATCAATGACATGAGCACGCTTTTTCCTGATCCGTTTGAACCGGCTACAACGGTGAATTCTCCGTGCCTGATTGAAAATGAAACTCCGTCCAGCGCAATAGTTCCGTCTTGAAATATCTTGCGCACATTGGAAACTTCAAGGCAAAATTCGTTTTTCATTTTACTGTATATATTCTGAAATAACCGGGCGGAATTTCTTTGTGATAAAAATCATCAGAATCTGCTTTAGACTGTTTCCCGGAAGAAACGGAATAAGGCAGGCGGAAACTGCTTTTGCCAGGCTTGCATCCGTTGCTCTCATGAAGCCTAGAATTCCGCATGTGAACATGACTGCGTTCTCAAGCAGAACTGCAATAAAAATAATAAGGTATGACTTTGCGCTTGAATGCTTTTTTCCCCGCGGAAGAAAAAGCGATAGGAAAATTCCTGCAAAGCAGGATGCAATCACATAGCCGATTAAAAATCCGCCGGTAGGTCCGGCAGTGATTACATGAATACCTGCTTTTCCTGAAAAAACAGGAAGACCGATGATTCCAAGAATCAGAAAAGCAGCTGTTGAAATCGTTCCGTAAACAGGACCAAGCAAGAGCCCTGAAAGCAAAGCCATCATGTCCTGTATGATGATTGGAATTCCTCCGGGAAGAGGAATCTGGATAAAGAATCCTGATGCAATCAAGGCTGCAAACAGAGCCGAAAGAATTATTCCCGAGCGTTTTTTTTGAGAATTCATTTTGCTTCTCCTTTTCTTAATGCATTTCTTTTATAAGGCTTATTTTCCCCGGTGCGACAATACTTTCTTTGCCTTCTGAGTCAAGCACAGCGAATCCCAGTCCGTTTATTTTTTTGAACGTAAATTCCTTTCCGTTTTCTGCGGATTTTATTTTCTTTCCGCTGTCCATGCAAAGGCTGTTCCATTGTTTTTCCAGCGCGTTGGAGTCTTCACAGGCAATCCGTTCCTGGAATTTGAATTCGTCTAAAAATGCCAGAAGCATTTTTTTCCTTGAAAGGCTTCCTTTTGTGAAAGCAGCCTGATCTGCGTTTTTAATTTTGGGATGGCAAGAAAGATTTACACCGATTCCGATATTTATCCAGCTGCAAAGATTTCCTTGGGCTGCAAGCTCATCAAGAATTCCGCATACTTTTCCTTCTGAGCTCCAGACATCATTTGGCCAGCGCGTGTAAAATGTTCTGCCTGTAAGATTTTTGAGGGCTTTTGCAATTGCAATTTGAGAAGCCATTGTTATTCTGCGGCTTTCAGCAGCAGAAACGGTGTTTCTTGTAATGACAGTGCAGGCAAGGCTTCCTTTTGCTGTTGTCCATTTTTTATTTGAGGAGCCTCTCCCTTTTGTCTGTCTGTCCGCTGTTACAATTTGGATATGGTTTTGCTGTGGATGTGATTCTGCAATTTTTTTTGCTTCATCCATTGTTGATTCAGTTTCAATGCAGTGAAAGAAAAAAGACTCCTTGTCTCCGAATTCCCATGGAAACAGACTGTCCTGCATGTCTTCTTTCAGGACATAGCCTGTCCGTTCATGGGTAATTCCGTATCCTGATTGCTGCAAAGACTGGATTGATTTCCAGACAGCAACTCTTGAAACTTCAGAACATCCTGCAATAACTTCTCCTGATACAGGTGCTTTGCTTTCCCGCAGAATGCTCAGTATTTTGGATTTTGTTGAAGTGCTATTGTTAACCATTATCAAATATAGGTTAACACACTAAACAGTTTTCAGTCAATAGTTTTTTCTTGCATTCAATTTTTCCTTGTCAGAAACATAAGAACTGAGAAACTGAAAAAATTTTTCTACATGAGTGCAGTCCATTTTGTTTTTCTTATAATAGATGAGAATGTCACGGCTGCATTCGGGTTTTGAAATTTCAAGAAGTCGGACTTTCTTTGAGTCAAGTCTTCCCCAGGAATACTGCGGCCAGAATCCGATTCCGAGATTTGCTCCGATGATATTCTTTACTGCGGCCGGACTGTCGCTTTCAAAAATAATGTTGGGAACAATTCCAGCTTCATGGCAGTATTTGTCGCAGATAGTCCGAAGCTGCCTGGAGCCGGAAAGCGCTATGAAATTTTCATTCTTTACTTCCTCAAGTGAAATGGACTGCATGCTTGAAAATTTCGGAATATTTGGAACCGCAAGAAAAATTTTCTCTGAGCAGACAAACGTGCTGTCCTTTTCATTTTCATCCTGCTGATAAAAAAGGCGCGTTGTAACGCAGATATCATAGAAGTCAGTTTTTTCATTCTGATTCAGCTGAATATGAATTTTCCTGTTTGTCTTTTTATATTCGATGACTGCATTTGTAATCAGGCTGGAAGCGGCAAGCACATTCAGATGAATTGTGGTGTCTTCTGTTTTTGCCATCTGGCGAAGCTGTTCAGGCAGCCGCTCAAGGCTTTCCATGACAGGCTGAAGCTTTTTATAAAAAAAATCTCCATATACTGTAAGCCTGATATTTCTTCCTTCATGCTTAAAGAGAGAAACTTCCAGCTCGTCTTCAAGCTTGTGAATCGCCTGTGTTAGGGCCGGCTGCGCTATGTGGAGCTTTTCCGCGCTTTTTGTGACATGCTCGTTTTTTGCGACTTCCATAAAGTATTTTATCTGGTTTAATTCCATTTTTCTATCCATAAGTAAAATATATTGATTTTATAAAAATAATATATTAGTAATTATGAAAAAAATCCACTATAGTTTAGTTGTTTTGGAGGTTTTTATGCCAGAAATTTTAGAGACAGCAATGCTTGTCTGCTTCGGTCTTTCATGGCCGATTTCAGTTGTAAAGAACATCAGGGCAAAAACAGCCCGGAACATGAGCCTGCGTTTTATTCTGCTGATTATAGCGGGATATGTTGCCGGAATTTTTGCAAAGATTATTACCGGGGGATTCAGCTATGTTCTTGCAGTGTATATCCTGAACCTTGCAATCGTGAGCCTGAATGTTCCGGTTTACTTTGTGAATAAGAATTATGACAGAGCTGTTTCTGCGGCAGCCAGAAGGAGGATTGCATAATGAAAAATGAAGCTGTTACCCTTGAAACGAGGATGGGCGATTTCAAGGTATTGAATGAGATGAGCAAAAAGGGCGGAGTTGTTTTTTTCGGCGGAAACTATTTTTCAAGAATGAATATAAACGAGCTTGCGGACGGAAATGAAATGGCTGAAAAAATCTATGACAGAAGCATAGAAAATCTTCAGCTGTCTGACGCATTTAAAATTTTGGAGGATGGAATTTACAGTCTGAATCCTGCTAAAATTTTTGTCAACATCGGTGACTGTGACTGCTGCGATGAAAATTTCAATGAAGCGGAATTCATAAGCAAGTATGAATGGCTTTTGCTCAGCCTGCACAGAAACTGCCGGAAATCAAAAATTTATATTGTGTCTGTCATTTCTGATTTTCATAGTGCCCGGACGCTGAATGAAAAGCTTTCCTGCCTTGCGCAGGAAACTGGCTGTGTCTTTATAAATGTAACACGGGAAGCAAGGGAGTCTCTGGGCTTTGAACGGGTTTTCAATACGCTCAAGCCGTACATGAGAATTTTCCCTGTGAAATTCGCGCAGGCAATGCAGATGGCGTGACAGCAGATCTGCTTTTCAAAAATGCGCCGGCGAAAGAATCTGAAATTAGAATTACAGAACGCTACCGCTGAATTCTTCCGCTGGCATCGCCTTTTGCAAGATGACGCACTTCCTCTGCGCTGACCATGTTGAAATCGCCTTCAATGGAATGCTTCAGGCAGGAAGCCGCGCTTGCAAAGTCCACGCAGTTCTGGCTGCTTTCATTGCAGAGCAGTGAATAGATCAGGCCTGCGCTGAAACTGTCGCCTCCGCCAAGCCGGTCTACGATGAGAATTTCATGTTCCCGGCTGAAGAAAAAGTCCTTGCCATCGTAAAAAAGCGCTGACCATCTGTTGATGCTTGCATTGATGGAAGTCCGCAGCGTGACCGCAACTTTTTTAAAGCCGTATGTTTCCGCAAGGCGCAGGGCAGCCGACTTGTAGCCGTTCCTGCTGAGCTTTCCGTTTTCTATGTCAGAGCCGTCTGCTTCAATGCCAAAAACATCTTTTGCATCTTCTTCATTTGAAATGCAGACATCGATGTACGGCGCGATTTTTTCCATGGTTTCTTTTGCCTGTGATTTCGTCCAGAGCTTGCTTCTGTAGTTCAAGTCACAGCTTACCGGTATGCCTTTTGCCTGCGCTGCCTTGCATGCTTCAATGCAGATTTCGGGAAGGTTTCCTCCCAGTGCCGGAGTTACGCCCGTAAAATGGAACCAGTCGGCTTCTTTCAGGATTGTGCTCCAGTCAAAGTCGGAAGGGCTGCTTTCCGCAATTGCTGAGCCTGTGCGGTCGTAAATGCACTTTGAAGGACGCTGGCTTGCTCCCCTCTCATTAAAATAAATTCCCACCCGGTTTCCGCCGCGCACAATATGCTCTGTGCGGACGCCGAACCTGCGCAAGGAATTCACTGCGCTCTGCCCTATTTCGTGGGAAGGAAGCTTTGTGACAAAAAAAGAGTCCGCGCCAAAGTTCGCAAGAGAAACAGCAACATTTGCTTCAGCTCCTCCGAATGTGGAAGTCATCCTTTCAGCCTGAACAAAACGGTAGTATCCTTCAGGCTCAAGCCGGAGCAGAAGCTCTCCGAATGTAACTGTCTTCATGGCTTTTCCTGCTGCATTTTTGCAAACGGAGTTTCATGCAGAATAAGATAGCGGCTTGCATATCCGCTGAAAAAATCGTCTTCTGTCAGAGTGTATGCCTTTATGTTCCGGCGGCTTGTGTCCGCGCACGAAACAGTTCCGTTCTTGAAAACAGTCTTGGAGCTGTACTCGCGGATTCCGGCCTTTGCGCTTCCCCTTGGATATACTTCCCGGTTCATGTCATCGTCCCAGACAAGCTCCGGGCTGTATATGTCCTGAAATGTGCAGTTGATAAACGCGATGCTGTCCCAGTCCTTTTCGCTGGAAGGGCTTCCTTTTCCGTCTGTCCTGCATGCGTATACAGCTGATTTTTTGCGCCGCTCGGCAAGAAATCTGCATCCTGAGAAAATGAATCCGTTTTTGTGTGCCGGTGTCCGGCTGTTCACCGCAAAGCTGTCAAAGTCGCCGCGGCTGTCGGCAACGGCTTCGATTGTGCAGTTTTCAAAGAAGCAGGTGTCCGGCTCTCCGTAGATAAAATCAACATCGCCTGAAACTGATGAATTTAAAAACCAGCTGAAGCCCTTTACAAAAAGCGTGTTCTGGTGCCCCTGGATTTTCATTCCTTCGCAGAACAGTGTGCCTGAAGTATTGTTCCATACGAGCGCTTCCGCTGAATCAGGAAGCGTGGAGCCTTCTTCTATTGTCTTTACATGGGTGTTTGCAACGGTGAAATTCTTCAGCGAGACATTTGTTGCGTTCGGACCGAAGACAAAAAGCGCCCGGTTTGCAAGCCCCTTGTTGTAGGCTTCGCAGTTGTCAGCCTGAATTATGCAGCTCTCGGCCCGTGTGCCGGGCATGCTTTCCATTATAAGCGGATTCGACAAGTTGTATCTGATTGTCTCCGTGTAGAGGCCCGGCTCAAGGACAATGTGGACAGGAGTTTCCTTTGAAACTGCGCCAGTTGTTATCATCTCCTTGATTTTCTTTAAGGCGGCTGTGACTGCTGACGGCGACCGTGCATTTACTGTAAGTTCAAGCATACAGAAAGTATACCCTATTTTTGGTCAGCTTGCAACGAGGAAAATTCCTGGCGGAAATGGTGCGGGAAATCACCTGAGCTTTATAATCCGCTGGTTCTGGGAGCCGCGGAACTGGAGGGAAATGTCCTTCAGCTCTTCCTTGAACGGGCCGTCAACAAGAACATCTATGCCTGAAAGCATTTCGTCAGTTGAAGGGCACCGCTGCTTTCCGTCCTTGGGCAGAATGTCCTTGTCATATATATACCCTGTATAGCACCAGATTGTTTTCTGAGGAAGCAGCCTTTTTATTTTTGTAAAAAACGGAGCCAGCGTTTTCTGGTTTTCCTTTTCAAACGGCTCGCCGCCAAGGACAGTGAGGCCGCTGATAAAGTCTTTTGAAAGGGCTTCCAGAATTTCCTCTTCAGTGTGATGCGTGAATTCCGTTCCGTAGCAAAAGTCCCATGTGCATTTGTTAAAGCAGCCCGGGCAATGGATTGTGCAGCCGGAAACGAACAGGGAAACCCGCACTCCCTCTCCGTTTGCGATATCGATTTTTTTTATTTCGCCATAGTGCATCAGAGATGAAGAACCCGCTCTTTTATTTCCTGAGTCCGCCCCTGGTTCCAGTACTGGGTTCCGATATAGCCGCAGGTCCGGCGTGCAACATTCATCGTGGTCTGGTCACGGTTCTTGCAGCTGGGGCATTCCCACATGAGCTTTCCGTCGCTGTCGCTTGCAATCTGAATTTCACCTGTGAATCCGCATTTCTGGCAGAAGTCGCTTTTTGTGTTCAGCTCAGCGTACATGATGTTGTTGTAGATGTGCTTTAAAAGCGTCATGACAGCCGGAATGTTATGCTCCATGTTCGGCACTTCAACATAGCTTACCGCGCCTCCCGGGGAAAGCACCTGGAATTCGGATTCAAACACGAGCTTTGAAAATGCATCGATTTTTTCCGTGACATGGACATGGTAGCTGTTTGTGATATAGTTCTTGTCAGTCACGCCTTCAATGATGCCGAACCGGCGCTTGAGGCATTTTGCGAATTTGTATGTTGTGCTTTCAAGCGGCGTTCCGTACACTGAATAGTCAATGGATTCTTCCTGTTTCCACCGTTTGCAGGCGTCGTTGAGGGCGCGCATTACATTGAGCGCGAACGGCTTTGCGTCCGGATCCGTATGCGATTTTCCTGTCATAAAGCGGACGCATTCGCACAAGCCGGCATACCCGAGGGAAATTGTGGAATATCCGTTGTACAGGAGCTTGTCAATGACTTCGCCTTTTTTCAGCCGTGCCAAGGCTCCGTTCTGCCAGAGAATCGGCGCTACATCAGACTTTGTGCCGAGCAGCCTGTTGTGGCGGATTCTGAGCGCCCTGTGGCACAGCTCAAGCCTGTCCTGAAGAATCTGCCAGAATTTCACCATGTCGCCGCCGGAAGAGCAGGCCGCGTCAACCAGATTCAGCGTTACAACTCCCTGGTTGAACCTTCCATAATATTTGGGCTTTCCTGTGATATCGACATACGGCGTAAGGAACGAGCGGCAGCCCATGCACGGATAGCAGTTTCCGTTTCCGTTAGCATCGGTTTTCAGCTCCAGCATTTTCTTTTCGCTGATATAGTCGGGAACCATTCTTCTGGCTGTACATTTTGCCGCAAGCTCGGAAAGATAGTAATACGGAGAGCCTTGCTCCACATTGTCGTCCTCGAGAACATAAATCAGCTTGGGAAACGCAGGAGTGATCCATGCGCCTTTTTCATTTTTTACACCCTGATACCGCTGCTTGAGAACTTCTTCTATTATGAGCGCAAGATCCGCTTTTTCCTGCTCGTTTTTCGCTTCGTTCAGATACATGAAGACTGTTACAAACGGAGCCTGCCCGTTGGTTGTCATGAGCGTAATAACCTGATACTGAATCGTCTGGACTCCGCGCTTTATTTCGTCCTTGACGCGGTTTTCGACCATATAGTTGAACTGCTCCGCTGAAACCTGAACGCCGGTTGCCTTTATCATGTCTGAAGTTTCTGCCGTGATTTTTTTCCGGCTGACATCAACAAACGGAGCAAGATGGGTGAGCGTGATGCTCTGTCCGCCGTACTGGCAGCTGGCAACCTGCGCGATAATCTGCGTGGCAATGTTGCAGGCTGTGGAAAAAGAGTGCGGCCTGTCGATTTTTGTTCCGCTGATAACTGTTCCGTTCTGGAGCATGTCCTCAAGGTTCACGAGGTCGCAGTTATGCATGTGCTGCGCAAAGTAGTCAGCGTCATGAAAATGGATGATTCCTTCGTCATGAGCCTTGGAGATGTCCGGGTCAAGGAGAAAGCGGCGTGTAATGTCCTTGCTCACTTCGCCTGCCATATAGTCGCGCTGAACGGAAACAACGGTAGGATTCTTATTGGAATTTTCCTGCTTCACTTCCTCATTGTTTTCTTCAAGGAGGCTCATAATCTGCTGGTCAGTTGTGTTTTCCTTGCGCATAAGCTGATGGCGGTAGCGGTATGTTATGTACAGCTTTGCGACTTCGTAGGCCTTGCTCTGCATGATTCCGTTTTCCACAAGATCCTGGATATCCTCTACATTCAGCGCATGCCCTGAGCTGTGGCATTCTATTTCAATATCATCAACGATAGACTCAATCTGGTCTTCTGTAAGCCGCTTCTGCTCTGCAACCTGCGCATTTGCTTTTCTGATTGCCGTTGCGATTTTGTTGCGGTCATAGGCTGCTTCCGCGCCGCTTCTCTTGATGATTTTCATAGCGTTCCCCTCGTTAGCTACATATAGCGTTTGTTCGTCTGTAAGTATACTAGCTGTAGTGCTTTCAGTCAATAAAACAGGAAGCCGCGCTGGAAGGCACAAACCAAATAACTATGCGGTCTGCCGCCAGTTTCCGGGGTTCAGATTTTTTTTGCTTTTTTTTATACAGGAAATTCAGGCTTTTTCAAGCGAAACAGGGGTACAAAAATGAATATAATTATAAAAAATAAGAGAACAGGCTGAAAAATTCATACTTTTTTGAAACGGCTGGATGTCATTCAGACACAGAATTCAGCATTCTTTTTCCAAAAACAGCTGTTTTCAATAGACTTTTGCAGGATGCTCTGATAAAATAAAAATGGATGCTTGAAAACGTCTTTCAGGGCGCTTTTTGACGGCATTATGGCTCATCGCTAAAACTCACGGAAGTGATTCGTGCGGAGAATTTCTTCCGTTTCCGTACTGAGGTTTTTATGGTTTGGCTGAAGGTTTTATTTTTTACAGCGGCTTTCTGCTTTCTTTCGGCGTTTGTTTCCTGCTCTCCGGGAAATAAATACCGTGCAGACACCCGCCGGGCACTGGAAGACGGCAGGACTGTTGTGGAGCGCTACGGGCAGCTTCGGATTGCGGGAACTGACTTATGCAATGAGCACGGAAAGCCTGTTCAGCTGCGCGGAATGAGTTCCCACGGGCTGCAATGGCACGGAAAGTACGCAAATGAAGAGGTAATCGGCTGGCTCCGTGATGACTGGAACTGCCAGCTGTGGCGTGCTGCCATGTATCTTACGGAAGGCGGCTATCTGAGCGCCCCAATGATAAAGAATAAAGTGATTGACTCTATAGAGGCGGCCATAAAGCTCGGTGTCTATGTTATTGTTGACTGGCATGTCCTTGGTTCTGGAAATCCGCTTTCTCATCAGGAAAAAGCTGTTGAATTCTTTTCTGATATTGCAAGAACGTATGGAAATCATCCGAATATCATATATGAAATTTGCAACGAGCCGAACGGAGCAGATGTTACTTGGAATGAATCGATAAAGCCGTATGCCGAGGCTGTTGTCAAGGCAATCCGTGCCTATGACAGGGACAATATCATTATCGTGGGAACTCCGAACTGGAGCCAGGATGTGGATATTGCCTCTGAAAACAAAATCAGCGATCCGAACCTTATGTATTCGCTTCATTTTTATGCAGGAAGCCATGGAAAGGAGCTGAGAAAAAAGGCGGAAACAGCTCTGAAAAACGGCGCGCCTGTTTTTGTTACGGAATGGGGAACCACAAGGAATACAGGCGACGGAGGCGTTTTTGAAAAGCAGTCGAAGGAATGGCTTGTGTTCATGCGGAATTCAAATATTTCATGGGCGAACTGGTCTGTAAGCAACAAGGGAGAAGACTCGGGAATTCTCAAGTTTAACGCGGACAGGAACGGCCGCGGCGGATGGACTCAGGATGACTTAAGCCCTGACGGAATTTTCATGCGCAAGGTTCTGCGGAACGAGCTGCCGCTGTAAGTTAAATCAGCATGCACCGCACCTTGTGTCCCGGCGCGGTTTCCTTTAGCTCTGGCAGCGACTCAAGGCAGCTTTTTTGTGCGCGCGGGCATCTGTGGGCAAACGGGCAGCCGGAAGGAATTTCAAGCAGCGTTTTCATTTCTCCGTTTTTTTCTGCCGGAAATTTGTTTCCGGCTCCGGCGAACAGCGTCTGCGTGTATGGGTGCAGGGCTTCCTTGTACAGGTTCTGCGCCGGAGCTTCTTCTACAATCATTCCGCGGTACATTACGCCGATTGTGTCGCAAAAATAGCACGAAACGTGCAGGTCATGGGCAATGAACAGGAACGACAGGCTTCTTTTTTCACGCAGTTCCTGAAGCAAGTTCAGAATCTGAGCCTGAACAGAAACATCCAGCGCGCTTACAACTTCGTCACAAATCAGAACCTGCGGCTCAAGAATAAGTCCGCGGGCAATGGAAATGCGCTGCCTTTGTCCGCCGGAAAATTCAGAGGGGCGCCTGTCAAGGTCAGCCTTGTCCAGCCCGATTTCTTCAAGGATGCCTGATGCAAGCTCGCGTGCATGCTCCTTTCCCTGCCACGCGGAAGAATACCGCAGGGAGGAAGTGAGAATGTCAAAAATGGTCATGCGCGGATTCAGCGAGCGGGACGGATCCTGAAAAATGTACTTCACTTTTTCCCTGTATGACTGAAGCTGCTTTTTCTTGAGCGCGCTGATTTCAAGAGCCTGCGAATTGCCCGGATAAAACCGTATGCTTCCTGAGTCGGCGCTGTACATCCGCACAAGCATTTTTGCTGTTGTTGTTTTTCCGCAGCCGCTTTCACCTGCAAGCCCGTATGTCCTGCCTTTTTTTATGCTGAATGAAACGTCATTTACTGCGTACACAAGCCTGTCTTTCCGTGCAAAAAATCCGGCGTCAAGCCCGAAGCGTTTTTGCAAATGCTCGGCTTCAATGATGCTGTCAGTTTCCATAGAAATCAGTGTACCATAGCGGCGCAAGGATTAAAAGCGTATTTTTGGCATCCCGGGCGTTTTTTACATTTTCCAGCACTTGAAATTTTCCTTGCTGCATTCAGGCTTTTTATATCCGCACCGCGGAGCAAACGGACAGCCCGGCTCAGGATGCGCCGGATCTGTCACGCGCCCTGGAATTGCAGAAAGCTTTTGAGCGGAATAATGCATTCCGAATTTGGGGCTTGAAGAAAGCAGCGCCTTTGTGTACGGGTTCCGCGGATTCCGTATAATCTGCTCGCAGGCGCCTTTTTCCATAATCATTCCGCCGTACATGACGATTATGCTGTCGCAGAATGAAGCGACCAGGTCTATGTTGTGGCTTATAAACAGTATGGAAAGCCCGCGCGTTTTGCGGAGCTCGGAAAGCAGCGAGGCAATCTGCGCCTGAATTGTCACGTCAAGGGCAGTCGTCGGCTCATCTGCAATAAGAAGATCGCATCCCTGGGCAAGTGCAAGCGCAATGCTGATTCTCTGGAGCTGGCCTCCTGAAAACTGGTGCGGGAAATTTTTCAGCCGCTTTTCAGGATCGGGCAGACCGACTTCCTTTAGAAGAGATGATGCCTTTTCATCGCACTGAGCCTTGGAAAGCTCCGGCTGGGAATTCCTGAATGTTTCAGCGAACACAGAGCTGATGTTCTGAAGCGGATCAAATGAGCGTCCCGGTTCCTGAAAGATGGAGCCGATTTTTCTTCCGCGCAGTTCCCGCAGCTGGCTTTGGGAAAGCGAAGACAGCTCGATTCCCTTGAAAAAAATTTTTCCTTCCACGGATGCGTTTTGCGGCAGAAGCCCGGTGACTGCTGTTGTGGAAACTGATTTTCCAGAGCCGCTTTCGCCTACGATGCCAAGAATTTCACCGCGCTTCATTGTGTATGAAATGCCGCGCACAGCCTGAATCTGCTCAGCCTTGTTTCCGCGCATAACGCTGAACGTGACATACAGGCCCTGGACTGCCAGAAACAGATTCTGCATTTCAGCAAGCGAACAGTCGTACTGAATCTGGCGGGACTGACGGGATGCTGTGCGGAACCGTTTCTTCCACGAAGGAAATACGGAATGGTAGGGATCAAAAAAATCCCGCAGGCTGTCCCCGAGAAAGTTGAAGGCTAGCGTTATGGCAAGCAGAAGCCATACAGGAGTCAAAAGCCACGGAAAATGTTTCAGGTTGTTCAGCGTTGAAATGTCTCGGTTTATGAGGGAGCCCCAGCTTACTGCCGGATCATTTATTCCAAGTCCCAGATATGAAAGCGTTGTTTCGCTCATGATAAATCCCGGAACTGAAAGTGTCGCGCTGACAATCAGCAGGCTTGAAATCTGCGGAATGATGTGGCGGAATATAATGACAAGCGACGGTGTTCCTTCCAGCATGGCGTTCTGCACGAATTCCTCGCGCTTTATCGAATGGATCATGCCGCGCAGCGTCCGTGCGCTTCCCGGCCATCCGACAAGAGAAAGAATTACTGTGATTACCATGTATGAGGTTCCCGAGTCCATGCTTGTGTTTAAAAGCGAGCGCAAAAAGAGAATGAGGTACAGGCTTGGAATCAGCATGAAAAATTCGCTGAACCGCATAATCATCCAGTCGGCTGAGCCTCCGTAAAATCCTGCAAGTCCGCCAAAAATGACTGCGAGCAGAAGGGAGACTGCGCTTGCTACAAATCCGATGGTGAGCGAAATGCGGCTTCCGTAGACAATCCGCGAGAACAGGTCTCTGCCCAGATTGTCCGCGCCGAGCAGAAAGACAGGGTAGCTGTTTCCTGCTGAATCAGGCTTTGTGCCGAACAAGTGAATGCTGCATGGAATAAAGCCGAGAACCTTGTACGGCTGCCCGCGGCTGAACAGCTGAATGTCGTGGTACAGGCCTTTCACTTTTGCGTAGCGCCAGGTGGTGGTTTCAAGAACCCGGAATTCGCGCGCCTTGAGTCCCCGTGAAGTCAGCTCAATGTTTGCGGGATGAAATGTGCCTTCTGGAAAGGAAGCTGTGGCGGAGTAGGGCGCAATGAATTCTGCAAAAATCATCATGATATATAGCAGAACAATAAAGACAAGCGAAACCAGGGCAAGCGGCTGGCGCATCACATATTTAAAAAACTGTTTCATGTTACGAGTCCTTTCCGTAGCGGATTCTCGGATCCAAGGCAGCGAGCAGAATGTCGGAAATCACCATGCCGGCAAGCACAAGCGCGGAAACAAACATGCTGTTTGCAAGAACAAGGTTCACGTCTTGCTGCGTGACCGCCTCATACATCAGCCTTCCGATTCCGGGATATGCGAAAATTATTTCAAGAATCAAGCTTCCGCTGAAAAGGCTTGCGAGCAGGTTTGCGCTTCCTGTGATGTACGGATTCAGCGTGTTTTTAAATGCATGGTTCAGGTAAATCCGCTTTTCGCTGATTCCCCGCGAGCGCAGCGCCATTATATACGGAAGCCCCATCTGGTCCAGCATGGTGGAGCGTATCATTCTCATCGTTCCGCCGACTCCGCCCAGGAATGAGGCAAGCAGCGGCAGAAACACATGGTGAATATAGCTGAAGGAAAACTTCACAGGATTTTCTGAAAACGGAAAGTCCGGGAATCCTGTGACTGGAAAAAGCCCTGTCACAGAGGCAAAAAGCTGCAGCAGAATCAAAAGGAGAATTCCCGGGAACGCATGAAAAAACAGCGCAAAAAATGTTGCCGCTACGTCAGTCCGGGTTCCTGCCTTGCTTGAAAAGTACACCCCCAGAAGAAACGAAAATGATGTGATAAAGACAAGCGAAATCAAATTCAGTATAATGGAATTTTTAAGCCGTGAAAGAATCAGGAAGCTTACCGGCGCCCGGGAAATGAGGCTCACTCCCAAATCATGGTGTACAAAGATTCTTTTGAGCCAGTCGGCGTACTGGCTGTAGAACGGCTTGTCAAGCCCAAGCTCTTCCCGCAGCTTTTGTTCCTGCCCGGACGTAAAGCTGCTGTCCTGCACTGCCTGGCTTTTTGCGGCGGAAGAAGAATTCATGCTCGTTGCAATCTGCTGCGTCATCATCTGATCTACAATGTCGCCGGGCGCCAGTTCCATCAGGGCGAACAGCGCGAGTCCCAGCAGAAAGAGCAGGACTGCCATTGTTACAATTCTTCCTGCGATAAAGGCTGCAAGGGGATTTTTCTTTTTCAGGCAGCGAAACGGAAAAGAAACAGTTCCCGCGATTTTTTTCAAAAATGTTTTCATTCTGGCTTCCCCTTGGATCGAGCTGGGCAGATGCATCTCAGCGGATTCCGCTTAGAAAAATCCGTTCAGTCAGCGCGCCGTTCATATTGTCATAAAAAAAGTTGGAGCTGTCCCATTTGTCTTGAAGGGCAGTAAATGATTTTGTGCTGACAAGATAAATGACCGGGCACTGCTCAAGAAGTATCGACTGGTATTCGTCCCAGATTTTTTTTGCCTGCCTGCTGCTGTTTGTGTACGAGCCTTCATTGTAAAGGTAGTCAATCCGTGCCTCCCACTCAGTTGCCGGCGTTTTCTGCTCGGGATACCATACATGGAGATTTCCTGTGGACGGCCAGACATTGCTTCCCTGCGTGGGAAAAATATTTGAGCCAAGCCCTATGAAAACAGACTGCCAGTCGTATGTTGCTGTCAGATGCTCAATCAGCTTCTGAAAGTCAACCTGCCGGACACGTATAGTGATTCCGATTCCCGCGCACTCGTCAGCGACAATCTGCGCAATATCATTTGCAGTTGTGCTTCCGGAAGCGATTGTCAGGTCGAATGCAATTTCATTTCCGTGCGCATCCCGCATCGTTCCCTGTGCATCCCGGCTGATTCCAATCCGTGCCAGAAGCCGCACTGCCTGCTCCTTGTCAAACCGGTACTTCAATGTGATTTCTTCATTATAATACGGATTTACATGCGGAAAAAAATGGTACTTCGGCTCGGCAAGCCCTCTGTATGTCTGGGAAATAATCCGTTCCCGGTTTAAAAGGCAGCTCATTGCCTGCCTGAATTCTTTTTTTGTAAACCACGTGTAGAAATTTTTTTCACGGTTTTTAGGATTCTGATTGAAAGTCCACATTCCGGCGCTGAGCGAGCCTTCCGAGCGGAAAACAGTGTAGCCGCCGTTCTGGCCATTTATAACGGCATCAACTTCTTCCGGCGTTGGAGAATACAGCTCCATTTTTCCCTGCTTGAACAGAAGATATTCTGTGCGCGGATTTCCGACAATCTGTACAATCTTTGTCTGCACGTATGTTGCTGTCTGTCCTGCTGAGTCTTTTTCCCAGTAATGCGGATTTTTTTTATAGACGATTCTCTGCCCTGGAACGTATTCAGTGATATGCCATCGTCCCATGGAAGGAATTTCTGTTACATCACAGTCCGCCTTGAACAGATCTTTTACGCCGGCCGCGCCTTTTTCTTCCTTTGCCTTTTTATAAATAAACGAAGGGCAGAATTCCATGTTTGTGGCAAGCAGCGGATCTGCAATAATCCGCGGAAAAACAAAATCGAATTTCCTGTCGCTGATTTTTACGCATTGTATTCTCTGCGATGTTCCGTCCGGCATGGAGACAAACTGGCTGTTGTATCCTGAGCTTTGGAATTCAGGATCGCCCGCAATTTCATTGTACCAGAAGACAATGTCATCTGCGGTAACCGGGACTTTTTTTTCACTTCCATGCCATGTCCAGTACAGATTGTCCCGCAGCGTGTAGTGAACGGTGAGTGTGCCGTTCTCCTCGTCAGTTTCAACTTCAAACAGCGCGGCTTTCGGAACCCATTGTTTTGAGGATGTGTCATAGTCAACAAGCGCTTCCAGAGTCTGATTGATGATTCCCGCGCTTTCAGCATCCCGTTCCGCTATGTACTGGTTGAACGTCTTTGGATCGGCGCTGACAGAAGAATACCATGTTCCTCCTTCAGTTCCGTCACTGTACGGCCCTCCGTTCCATGGCTTGCTTTTTGTTTTTTCCAGCAGCAGCGCGCCTGAATTTTTTGTATACTCGGCAATTTCTTCCAGCGTCATTTCCGGTGACTTTTGTCCGCAGCCCATAACCGCAAGTCCGCATGCAAAAAGCACAGATGCTGCCGCCTGATTCTTTTTCATATCTGCTCCGGATTATTCCCGTCCTGCGACAGTTCCCTTGAAAACATCGCGGAGAATTTCTACTTCCGCAGGCAAAGGGGCATTTTTGTTCATATCCTTTTTTTCGGCAAGCTGTATCTCAAAGTTCAGCGGCTTTCCATATACCTTTGAAAGGTATTCAGTTATTTTGTGCGACTGGCTTTGAATTTGCATTTTCTCAAACAGCGTTCCGCTCGTTGCGCTTACCGTGTCTCCTTCCTTTTTCCAGCCGGAAGCCTGCATCAGGCTGCTTGCGAGCATCACGTCATCAACTGAAAAATCTGAAATCATTGCTTCGGCTGCTTTCTGAATGTCAGGGCATTCTTCACCTTGAAAAGATGCGGCCTGAATTTCAGCGGCTGCCGGTTCTTGCTGCTGCTCAGTTCCGCCCGGCGCACAGGCTGAATTTCTTTGAGGCGGTTCAGCTCCGCCATCATAAAAAGGGCTTTTGCTTTCCCTGCCGAGCGCGCTGAATGTTGGAACCGGGCCCGGGGATTTTTCAGCAGAAGTCCGTGTGTCTCCAGATGCATTTTGGATTTCGCTGGCGGTGTTTTTTTCCGCGCTGTGTTCCGCAGGATATATGTTCCGGGAGCCTGCTGCGTTCATGAGAAGCGGCTTGACGGCATCGACTGCTTTTTTTACTTCTGCCGCAGAAACATATTCCTTGAGCCAGCAGAGCCTGGAAACCGCAAGCTCGCATTCATATCTCGGGCTGAGAGAATACCTTGCATCACGGTACAGCTGCATAAAGATGCTGAGCGCCCGCTCAATCTGAACCGGATTCCATGCGTTCAGGACATCAGCTGAAAAACGTTCTGCGCTGTGTCCCAGAAGAGACTCTTTTTTTATTCCGCTTTTTATAAGAAGCAGCGAGCGCAGATAGTCTGTGCAGTTTGAAATAAACTGCTCGATGCTGATTCCGTTCTGAATGCATTCATCAAGCTTCAAAAGCGCCTGGGCGCAGTCTTTTTTTACGCACAGCCCGAAAAGTTCGTTCAGGCTGTCCACTCCTAAAAGGCCGAGCTTGTCGCGGATTTTTTCGTATGTTATTTCCCCGTCAGAAAACGCTGCAACCTGATCGAACAGAGTGTAGGAGTCGCGCATGGAGCCTGTTGCTTCCCGTGCAATCCAGTACAGGGCTTCGTCTTCCGCCTTGATTCCAAGCTCCGCGGCGGCAAGTGCAAGCTGCTCTTTTACTTTTTCAACCGGCACAAGCCTGAAGCTGAACTGCTGGCACCGCGACTTTATTGTTGCGGGAACTTTCTGAAGCTCCGTTGTGGCGAACATAAAGACGCAGTACGGCGGCGGCTCTTCAATTGTCTTTAAAAGCGCGTTGAATGCTGAAGTTGAAAGCATATGAACTTCATCGATTATATAAATTTTATAGCGGCATGAATTCGGCGGAAACAGCACTTCGTCCTTGATCTGGCGCACATCGTTTACGCTTGTGTTTGAAGCTCCGTCAATTTCAATAACATCCAATGATGAGCCTGCCGTGATTTCCTTGCAGGCAGAGCATTTTCCGCAGGGCTGCGCAGTCGGCCCGTTTTCGCAGTTCAAGGCCTTGGCAAGAATCCGTGCGGTTGAAGTCTTTCCGCATCCGCGCGGGCCTGAAAACAAGTATGCATGCGCTATTTTTTTTGACTGGATTGAATTCTTCAGCGTCTCTGCAACAAATTCCTGCCCGACAAGATTTTCAAAATTCTGAGGGCGACGTCTGGTCGCTGTCACTTCATAAGCCATATCATAATAGAATACAGTAAAAATCCAATTGTTACAATCATCTTGCGCTCATCTGAAAAATGCTTTATGTTTCAAAGCTAGGGCAGTGCATGTGCTGTGCATCGTGAATATCATCCGTTTTTTTTATAACTGAAGAGCAGACAGTATGAAAACCAAAAAGAAAATAAAATTCAGCATAAGCATTCAGATTTCAATTTTCCTTATGCTTGTTGCCTTTATCCCGGTTGCGGTAATGATGGCTTTAAAGACATACGAGCGGCAGCAGCTTTCCATGCTGGAAAATTCAAATGTCCAGCAGGCGCGGCTTGTGTCTGCTGCACTCGGCTTCAAGAGTGAAATTGACAGGGAATATGCGCGTGCGCTTTTGCAGAATATGAACGGACAGTTCGACAGCAGAATCCGCATTCTGGACAAGGATGGAACTCTTCTTGCCGACTCCGCAAGCTATGCTGATAAAAAAAGGTTTCCCGTGCCGCAGCAGCCGTTCAGAAATTCAGTCAGAAAAAATCCTGATGAAAATATTATCTACCGGATTCTTTCGTTTCCGATCCGGCTGCACAGAAAGCTGTTCCGTCCTCCTGTTGAAACTATGTACAGCAGCTCTGATTTTTACAGCGGCAGGAGCGTGTTCGGCGGAAGCGAAGTGAAAGCTGCGCTCAGCGGAAGATACGGAGCTGCAACAAGAATTTCTGCGGGAGATCAGGTAAGCGTCACGCTGTACTCTGCGGTTCCCGTTTTTTGTTTTGCAGGAAGCGGCGGCCGGACTGTTGCCGGAGCTGTTCTTGTGAACCGCTCGACGTATAAAATTCTTCAGAACCTTTATGAGCTTCGGCTTGACCTTGGAAAAATTTTCTTGCAGTCACTTGCCGCTGTTTTTCTTATCTCTCTTTTTCTTGCCTTTAGAATCAGTGTTCCGCTCAAAACGCTTTCCCGGCAGGCTGCGGAGTGCGCCGATAAAAAAGGCCGGATTTTCTTTACGGAATTTGCCGGAAGCAGGCGCAATGATGAAATCGGCGGATTGTCCCGTTCCTTTTCCAGCCTTATCAGGCGGCTTGACAAGCGCATTCTGTTCAGCCAGACATTTTCTTCTGACATTTCCCATGAATTTAAAAATCCTTTGGCTGCAATACGGACTTCTGCTGAGCTTCTCGGAGAGCCGCTTTCGGACAAAGAGCGGCAGGAGCTGAGCCGCGCGGTTTTGGATGAAGTGAACCATCTGCAGCTGCTGCTTTCAGGAATCAGAAACATTTCAAAAATTGACGCAGAATCTGACGCTGGAATATCTGAAGCAATTCCTGCGAACAGCTGCGTACAGAATGTCATTTCCAGAATCAGGAGCCGCTGCCCTGATGTCCGGATTGATTTTTCTTCCGGCAGAGAAGAAATTTTTTTGCGCTGTCCGCAGGATTATCTGGAGCGGCTGGCAGAAAACCTGATTGAAAATGCCGCGGGATTTGGAGACTGCGTGTCAGTCAGGACAGATGTTTTGGACGGAAGAAAAGGCTCGCCGCAGTTTTTCTGCCTTGCGGTTGACGACAATGGAACTGGAGTTGCAGAGCAGTTCCGTGAAAAAATTTTTGAGCGGTTTTACTCGGACCGTGCGCAGGAGCAGAAGTCAGGTCATACCGGGCTTGGACTTTCAATCGTCAAGTCAATCGCTGATTCCATGGAAGGAACAGTTTCAGTTGAACAGAGCGTAACGCTTGGCGGCGCGCGTTTTGTTGTTTCTGTTCCGATGTAAGCTGCCCGAGAATTCATTTTCTTTTTTCCAAAAAGACACTGTTTTGCCATACTTTTGCCGCACTTTCCTGCTACCATTCCTCTGAAAAAATCAAGGAGGGTGTAATAAAGACTTTGTCGAAACTGCCGCCAAAGTTTTTATTCACAAGTTCGCGTTGCGAACTTTCTTATCAACGGAGGATTTTTTATGAAGGCAATTTCGGCATTCACTTCAAAGCTTATTTTTATCGGTATCATTATCGGGCTGCTTTTGCTTGCAAACCTGGCAATCGGAAGCAAGCTTGGCGACCGGGAACGGGAGCGGAATTCCGCGGAAAGATCTGTTTCAGAATCAGCTGGCGGAAGCTTTTTGATTTCTGATATTTTTATCGGCATTCCGTATACGCGCTTTTACTACGAGACAGATTCAAAGGGAGTTCAGCATAGGCGCTCTGAGCAGGACATTGCGGTTTTCCGCGCTGAATCATCATGCTTTTCATGCGGCATAAAAACAAAAAACCGAACGCTGGGAATTTATAGCTTTCCTGTCTTCACAGGAGAAATGCAGATCCGCTGCGATTTTTCTGTTTCGGTTCCTGAGAGCACAGAGCTTTGTGTCTATGATCCGTCGCATGCATTTTTGGAAATACAGCTGGGAGACAGGTCTCTGTCCGGGCAGCCGGTCTTTACAATCAACGGAAAGGAATATAATGCTTCTCTTTCTGCGCGTTCGGGCAGCTCCAAGCAGAACGGAATTTCAGCGTTCTTTCCGTGTGTGAATGGAAAAAATACATTTCAAGCAAATTTGCAGATCCGCGGAGCAAGGCAGTTTGCCGTCAGCCTTTCAAGCACCCATACAAAGATTGAAGTTAATTCAGACTGGAAGTCTCCATCGTTTGCAGGATTCGGATATCTTCCTGATTACTATGATATTTCTGAAAGCGGATTTACAGCGAAGTGGGAAATTCCGTTTGACACAGGAGACGCAAGCCACACAGCCGGATTCGGATTTGTTCAGCCCGTGAACGTGTACAAGATGCTTCACCGTGCAGTCAATTACGGATTCCTGTTTATCATTGTGCCGTTTATCGTTCTGTTTCTGTTTGAAATTTTTTCAGATATTCATCTGCATCCGTTTAACTATCTTTTGTGCGGAGCCGCGAGCATTATCTTTTTTCTCCTGCTTCTTTCGCTTTCAGAGCATATCATGTTCGGGATTTCGTATGTCATGTCAAGCTTTGCAAGCGGAATCCTTGTTTCACTGTATGTCTCTTCGGTGACAAAAAAAATTCGGATTGCGGCTGCAATGAGCCTTGTGTTTGCCGGGATGTACGGATACCTGTACGCTTCGCTTCAGTCGGAAGACTATGCGCTTTTAATCGGCTCGGTGTTTGCCTTTTCCGTTCTTGCGCTTATCATGTACTTTACAAGAAATGTTGACTGGTCTGCTTTAAAAATAGCAGGCTTGAAAAAATCAGGTGAATCTGATTCAATAAAGCAATGACCGTTGCGCTTGTTGATGATGAAAAAAATGTCCGCCTGGCAGTGCGGACTGCGCTGAAAAAGGAAGGATTTGATGTCGCTGAATATGCGAACGGACAGGATGCATTCGATTCGTTTAGAAACCGTGAGATTCCTTCCATATATCTGCTTGACATTCTGATGCCGGTCATGGACGGAATCTCGTTCCTGAGAAAACTGCGCGAAGCCGGATCGGATGTTCCTGTCATGTTTCTTACAAGCCGGGATGAAGAATTTGACAAGGTTCTCGGCCTTGAGCTTGGAGCGGACGATTATTTATGCAAGCCGTTTTCGGTGAGGGAGCTGATTGCGCGCATCCATGTGATTCTGCGGAGAAGCGGTGCGCAGCGCTCCTGCTGTGCAAGTGATGTCATTTCCCGCGGATCCGTTTCGCTGAACATGCTTTCGTATACTGCGGAAGTAAAAGGGCAGCCGGTTCCTCTTACCGTCACAGAGTTCCGTCTTCTTCAGGCGTTTTTATCGCATCCCGGCGAAGTGCTTTCGCGGGAGCAGCTTATAGGAATCTGCTATCCTGAAGACACGTATTTAAATGACCGTGCAATCGACTGCCACATAAAGCGGCTCAGAAAAAAGCTGGGGAATTTTTCTTCGCTGGAAAACTGCATTGAAACAGTGTACGGGCTCGGCTATAAATGGACATCGTGACAGAAGCATGGGCCATCTAGGACTTGAACCTAGGACCAAGGGATTATGAGTCCCCTGCTCTAACCAACTGAGCTAATGGCCCGGACGTAGAATTCATTATACTGAAATATGCTGCTCAGGGTCAAGTGCCGATTTTTGTGTTTTGCAAATGTGATGCTGCAAGCCGCCCGCAGAAAATGCGTTTTTCAAAATACCCTTAACTAAATTCTGTTTTGCTGATACACTTGCCGTATGAGCAACACAACAACGCTTATTTCTGCTCCGTCCGCCCTGAAGCGGATTGTGCTGATTCTGACTGGTGCTGTTATTTTTTCGCTGAACTTGAATTCGTTTGCCTATGTGGCGGCTCTGTTTCCCGGCGGGTTTTCAGGAATTTCACTGCTGATACAGCGGTCTGTTGAAAAATTTTTCGGCACGCATATTCCGTATACGCCGCTGTATTTTGCGCTGAATGCTGTTCCCGTTTTTATAAGCTTCAAATATATCGGAAAAAAATTCACTCTGTATTCGCTGCTGATGATTGCCTGCTCTTCTGTGCTTACGGACTGCATCCCGAAAATAAACATAACAAACGATCTGCTCCTCTGTTCCGTTTTCGGCGGCATCATAAACGGACTTGCAATTACCTGCTGCCTTCACGCTGACGCAACAAGCGGCGGAACGGATTTCATTGCAATCTACTTTTCTGAAAAGAAAGGCGTTGACATGTGGAATGCGATTTTCATGATGAATGCCTGTGTGCTTGTTGTTGCGGGAATTCTGCTGGGATGGGAGAAGGCGCTGTATTCGATTATTTTTCAGTTCAGCTCGACACAGGTTTTGAATTCGCTGTACCGCCGCTATCAGAAAATCACGCTGCTCATTATCACCGAAAAGCCCGATGAGCTGTATGATGCTGTAAAGTCGCTGACAAACCATGATGCTACAAAATTTTCCGGAATCGGATGCTACAAGAATTCCGTCAAGTCGATGCTGTATACAGTTGTTTCCGCGGAGGAAGTCGGGCCGCTGAGCAAGGAGCTTAAAAAGCGCGATCCTAAGTCGTTTATCAATGTCTTTAAGACAAAGGAGATTATGGGAAGCTTTTTCAGGCGGAGCAAGGACTGAGCATCAGCGCAGAATCATCAGGCGGATATTTAAAAAAAAGCGCAAATAGTGTACAATCAGCGCAAGCTTTTAGAATCATGCTGACTGGAACGGCATGTAACTTTTGGAGAAAACGGAGCAGGACATGGGTGACATTAGCCGCAGAATCACAAGGAAATCCCTCAAGGCAAAGCGGAAGGCCGCAATCAAGACGATAAAAGTCCAGGCGAAGGAAAAAATTCATCAGATAAAAGTTGACTATTCGATGGATGCTGAAAAGAAAAAGCAGAAGGCCGCGGAAAAAGAGCACAAGAAAGAGCTGCGGGCGCAGAAGGCGAACGCAAGGCTTTCCTATAATGCGCGGCAGCTGCGCCCGTTCACCTTGGGAGAAGACATTCTCAGCTCGATTACAAATGGAATCGGAGCCGGGCTGAGCGTGACAGCAATTGTCCTGCTGGTTATACGCGCTGCATTCCTTTCTCCTGAGCCCCACAGGATAGTGTATATTTCCTCATTCGCTGTGTTCGGCGCAAGCCTTTTTATTCTTCATCTGGTGTCAACGCTGTATCATGCGATTTCTTCTCTTGCGGCACGGAAAGTGTTTTCTGTATTCAATCACTGCGCCATTTACCTGTTTATAGGCGGCCTGTATACTCCGTTTCTGCTTATCTGCCTTTCCGGGGCTGCTTCCACTACGGGCTGCGCGGCAGTCTGGACGGTATGCGCTCTTCTGATTGCGCTCTATGCGGTGCTTGGGGAACGGCTCCATACATTTGCAGTGTTTACGTATGTTGCTTTTGCCGTTGTTTTTGCGGCGGCCGTTTTCTCCGGGAATGTGCCTGTCAAAATGCCATGCAGCGCCCTTCTTTTTTCCGGGGCCGCCGTATATGCAGTCAGCTTGATTCTGTTCCTGATGAGAAACTACAAGTGGACGCACAGCATTTTCCATCTTTTCTCGCTGGGAGGCGCTGTCCTGATGTTTTTCAGCGTTTACTATCTGGTCTAATAGTGGGGAGGCTTCCGGTTTGGAATGTCTCCTTCAAGCGCGTCTGAAAGCTCGCGTATTTTCTGGATCATCAGCTTGTTTTCTGCCTTCAGATGCTCTATTGCAGCCGTATGTTCTGCTGAAACAGCCTGAATCTTTTCTATAAAATCCTCCAGATAAGTGATTTTTGTTTCCAGGCTGATCAGCTTTTCTTCAGTTTCTTTTTCCATTGCTATTCCAGGCTGTATGTTTCACCATACTTTATGATTTCCACATTGTTGAATCCGTTTTCCGCCAAGTGCAGGGACAGATGCTCCTGTGCGTTTTTTTCACCGTGAACAAGGAACAGCTTCTTCAGGCGGCTTGTGTCAACAGCCTTAAGCCAGTCTGTCATTTCCTGATAGTCAGCGTGCGCGCTGAAGGAATCCAGCTGCTTTACCTGGGCTTTCACTTTGTACCAGTCGCCAAGAATCTTGACTTCTTTCTGGCCTTCCTGAATTTTTCTTCCCAGCGTATGCTCGGACATATAGCCGACAATCAGAATGATATTTTTCGGATTGGAAATGTTGTTTGCAAGATGATACAGTATGCGTCCGGCTTCGCACATTCCGTCCGCGCTGAGAATAATCATCGGGCCTTCCTTGTTGTTCAGCTCCTTTGATTCAGACACGCTCGTTATAAACTGAAGCGAATTGAAGCCGAACGGATTCTTGTGGTGCGCAAGGAACGCTTCGTTTGTCTCCTTGTCGTAGCATTCCGGGTGAAGCTGGTAAATTCCTGTCGCATTCACTGCCATCGGGCTGTCCATGTAAATCGGAATCGGCGGAATTTTCTTTTGGTCTGAAAGCAAGTGCAGATAGAAGACAAGTTCCTGCGCCCGCTCGATTGCAAATGTGGGAATGATGATTTTTGCGCCTGTGTCTACGGCCCTGCGCACAATTTTTTCAAGTTCCTTCATGGCGCTTGACGCTTCCGCATGAAGCCTGTCTCCGTAGGTGCTTTCCATAAAAATGTAGTCTGGCGGCGGCATGTTTACAGCCGGATTGCGGATAATGGGCTTGTTTTTGCGGCCCAAGTCTCCCGTGTACAGAATTCTCACTTCATCTGAATCCCGCGCTGACGGAATGTTTTCTGCTGATTCTGACTCAAAAAGCCGATGCCAGTGCGCGGCGGCTGCATCTCCCTTTGCTCCTGATTTTCGCTGGCCGGAAACAGTAAGATAGACAAGCGAGCTTCCAAGAATATGTCCTGCATCAAAAAATTCAAGCTGGACATCGGGAGCAATGTACATTTTCCGGTTGTAGCCCACCGTTATAATCTGATTTGCGGCCTGCACACAGTCGCTTTCTGTGTACAGAGGCTTCCACGTGAATTTTTCCTTTTTTCTGGCGGCCTGCTTGGCAAGGAATTCCGCATCCCGGGCCTGGATCCGCGCGCTGTCCATCATGACGATATTTGCAAGATCCCGTGTGGCGGGAGTGGCATAAATGCTTCCTCCGTAGCCCCGCTTTGTGAGAATAGGAAGCAGCCCGCTGTGATCATAATGGGCATGGGTCAGTATAACGCCTTCAATTTTATCCGGGGAAATCGAAAATTCCCTGTTTTTTCTGTCTGCTTCTGCGCGCTTTCCCTGAAATGCACCGCAGTCAATCATAAAGCAGCGTCCGTCTATTTCCAGAATGTGCTTGCTTCCGGTGACTTCCTGAGCCGCTCCGAGCGAATAAGCTGTAATTGCCATGAAAAGCCTCCTGATGCTTCGGTTTAAAAATCAGCTGCCGGAATCAACATGCCCCGATGCAGTCATCGGAGCAGTAAGCCCTCCGCACGAGTCAGCAGTTCCGATGCCTTGCGCCGGAGAACATTTTGCCTGTGCGCTTCACTATACAGTATACATCATCATGGTGAATTTTTCAATTTTATATTTTGGCAGGTTCGGAGGGGCATTTTTTGCCGGACTTGAGGCAGAGTTTCCTAATATTGCGCTGAATTTTTGTGAATTTGCACGATTTTCAGGCCTGATTTATCGACTTTTCTTTTATCCTTGTGCTACAATATAAGATACGGTGCAGAGTTATTATTCAGGGCGGAATCAGTTCTTGGACGCGTTCTGCAGCCTTCCGCCCTTAGTATCCAGAGGTTCTGTTTGTACACAAGAGATTTTTCACAAATGCCTGAATCGTTTGTCCGCAGCGGAAAGCCTGTTTTCGGGACTTTTAAAGGCCATCCGCGGCGGCTTGATATCCGGGGTGTTTTCCGGCCGTATGGAGTCATTCCGCTTCCGACGTTTATTACAAATCTCCGCATAAAAAGCAGGCTTGTGTTTTCCTTTGATATCGGCGAGTGCATCGGGCATGTCAGCTTTATTGATGCAAAGATAGCCGGATTTTCTGAAGTTGTTTTCTGGAACAAAAGCACCGGGCAGCGTTTTGTCTATCATTCCTTGATGGGACCGCGGCGCAGGCTAGTTCCTCACAGCCTTGAGGCGGCTTCCACTTCAAACTACAGCAGGTCGCGGTATGCAAGAATCAGCTGGAACAGGAGCCATGACAAGCTTTCCGTTATTTTTGATGTGAAAGGCGATTCTGCACGGCCTTCCGCCCGGGCTGCGCTTTCCGCTTCCTTCAGCAGCAGCCGTTTTTCGGATCTGACTTCTGTGCGCCCGAGCCCTACGTTGCGCCGGTGCAGCGCCAGCTACAGCGCATCATTGCCGCTTGCAGGCTCGGTTTCGCTTTCCTATAAGGACGGCGGAACAAAAACACTGTCATCATCAGATGCAGGCGCGGCTTTTTTCTGCATGACGCGGACATACATGAAATTTCATTCTGCCGGCGAGTCTGTCCTCGGGTTCGGTGAGCATCAGGGAAAGCCGGTGTCATTTCTGATTTCATCAGAATCACATGACGCTGCTGACACAGACAGATATAACAGCAATGTGCTGTTTTATGACGGCGTTCCGACTCCGCTTCCGCCTGTTGTCATTACGCATTACTCTGGAATGGACGGAAAGTGGGTGATTCAGGACACGGAAAATATGGTGGACTTGACTTTTTCGCCTGTCTCACGGAATGTGCACAACGTGAATGCGTTTATTGTCCGCTCGGTATATCATACGATATATGGAATTCTAGAAGGCGCGCTTGTCACTTCCAGCGGTGAAAAAATTGCATTCAAGTCGTTTTCTGGAATCGCAGAAAGCTATCTGATTCGGCTATAGATTACAGTTTGACTTTTTACAGGAGATTTTATGTCACAGGAAAAACAGCCCAGAAAAGTTCTTGAACCGGGAACGCTTGACAAGACCCGCAAAAACATAGGCCCGATAGATGTGAGTGAAGCGCTTTATATGCAGAAAAAGCTGGGCGGGGAAATTCTGAAGGAACGTTCAGCTCCCATTGACACTTCAAGCCTGCCCAGAAGCAGGGCGCGGCAGGATATTGTCATAAAGGCATCGGGACGGACGTCTTCTGACGTGTCTTCCCAGAGCGCGTCATTTGGCTCTTCCTTTTCTTCTGCTGCGGTCGGGGCAACAAAGAGCACTGTAAAGAAAGTCCGCACGGACGAGTCGCTGCCTGAAATTTCACCGGGAGACTTAAAGCGCATGGACCGCCTGATGATGTCAGCCGGATACAGCATCAAGCCTGACTTCGGCGTGTTCAATGTGTTCTACCGGATGTCAGCCAGAAACCGCGAGCGCGTTCAAAAGCGGTTCGGCGAATATATTGTCAAGCGTCACACTGAGCATATTCAGTCGTTTATCGGAACAATCAAAACATTCATCCAGGTTGCCCCGGATTCCTACAAGGCAAAGATTGCAACAGAAACTGACTTGAAGTTCAAATTTCTGCGGACTGTGGGAAAATGGAGTATGCGGGACATAAAGGTTATCGCCATCGACGTGGAAAATGCCGCCGATTATCTTACCGTTCCGATGCTGATTCCGTTTGTGCGCGCGGTTTACAGGCTGCTGCTCACCGTCTATTATATCGGCGACCAGCAGGTTTCGCTCCTTATAAAGGAAATTTACAGCGATCTGGCTGCCGTCCCGAATTCGGACAAGGCAAAGCTTCAGGTTCTGGCAAAGCAGGGCGTTACAGAATGGCTGTACATGCACGACCAGATTATCCAGGGAATGTATCCGCTGCTGATGCGGATGTGCTCGGGAGAATTTGCTGAGTTTCCCGCTTTTTTCAAGGTGAAAATCAGCGCCATCCTGAAATTTCTCGGCATCTCAAAGTTTGATCTGCTTCTTCCTGAAAAAAAGAAAAAGGAAGAAGTCCCCGAAGAAAAAAAAGAGGAAAAAAAGCCGGAGCTGCGCCATGTCGCCGGGCAAAAGGACGAATCTGTTTCCATGGGGCTTAAGATTCTTGACCAGCTTTTTCCGCGCGCAGGATTTCTTCATCTTGAAAAGCATCCCGACTTGTATCCATACTTTCAGCCGCTGTACACGTTTGAAGACGGTTTCAATGTGCTTTCCCCGGAAAACCCGATGCAAGTAACCGTTGTCCTCATTATGATTATTGAAGATTTCCTGAAAGGCTGCCGGAACATCCAGTTCAACATCGCGGCGGACGAATCGCTTTCCGCGCTTTCAGATAATCTTGAGACCGCAATGGAAGAGTGGGCTTCCTATTATGAGGATCTTTTTTGCAAGAAATTCGGGGATTACCTGAGGACGTATGTGAATTCGATTTACTCGCAGAAAGAATATGCGCAGACAAAATTCGGAAAGGAAAACCTGAACAACATCCTGTGGAGAATAAAATTCTACTTTTTGCCTCATTATAAGTTTTCTGCGCCGGTTCTGCAAAAGCCTATCAACGACACAAAGTACAAGCCGCTTGCCGCCCGCACAGATTATATGCGCACCGTGTTTTCTGCGCTTGTCCGCCGGATTGATGAATGCGCGGAAGAAAAAAAGCCTGTTGTCGGTGTCCTTAATCCGTGGGAACGGTATGCGTTTGACTTGCCAAATGCTGTTTCAAAGCGGATTGATGTTCTGCTTGGCGCAAAGTGCGATGACGGTGTTACGGCGGCGACAAATGCAAACCTCATAAAGTACACACTTTTTGTCATTGCTGTGCTGGACTGGTGGCTGAACAACGGCTCAAGCCCGGCGTATGACACCGATGCTTCAAAGCTGTACCGGATTTCAGAAAAGGACGGCGGCCCTGAATTTTCTGTGCCGATGCGCACGGATCAAAACCAGCTCTTTGCTGACGGCGTAAAAAAAGCAGTTGAAGCCAGGAAAAACAGATAAGCCCGCTTTGTCCTGCGGATGTTCAGGCGGGGCTTACAGCTGAATTCCTGTCTTTATTTTTTCGTTGAACCGCTTCAGCTTTTTTTCGTCAGAAAGAGGATTTTTCTGCCCGTTTAAAATGTCACGGAGCGCTTCCATTTCTTCGCCTGTAAACGAAACAGCCTTATGCACAGTATTCAGAAACGAGTCCGTTGCCATGGGGCAGACCGTGCGTATGATTTCAAGAATCTGTTCGGCGTACATTCTGATTTCATACTGCGCATGGCTTTCCAGCCTCAGCTTTAAAAAATGAAAGAGATTGTGCAGATCCATCTGCCAGTAGAATTCCGTGTACAGAGCGAGCGGAAGCTGTATGCGGGCGATTTCCCGCGCAAGCCCTTTTTCCGTCATTTCAGCGTATGTCCTGTAGGAGCTGCTCTGGCTGTCAATAAATGCCTGCCGGAACTGTTCGGCCTCATCAGCCTGAAAAGCTTCACCGCGCCCCTGCTTGTTATCCTTTGACTGCCGTGAAATGCATGCGCTTTCTGGAACGTAAAATTCGTCCTTCATAATGCTGTACCGCCCGGAAACTTCGTTCATTCTTCCTGTGCGGTGCCGCACCCACTGGCGGGCAACAAAGATTGGCATTTTCAAGTGGAAGGTGAATACAACCTGCTCAAACGGCGATGTGTGCTGGTGGCGCAGCAGGTAGTCAATCAGCGCGGCATCCTGGCTCACTGTTTTTGTGCCTTCTCCATAGGAAACGCGCGCCGCCTGGACAATCCGCTGGTCGCTGCCGTAATAGTCAACCATGCGGACAAATCCCTTGTCAAGCACTTTGAATTCCTTGTCTAGAATCGCTTCTGCTTCTGGTACAATGCAATGTGCCATAGTTCCTCCAAATTAAAACGTTCTTGTAAATTGCACACCGCAGGAAGTTTCAGCTTCCGAGGATTGCAATTTCATGCGCGTGCGCGCATCAGTTGATACAGACAGTTTGCAGCATAAACTGCCTGTTGAAATTTTTGTGTTCCGATGCCCGCGCGGGAAGTTGCGTTGCGGATAGCATCGGGGTTCGTTCATTCCTTTATTTCCGCTTCTGCCTCAATAGGGCGCATTTTCCATTCCCTGAAGGCAAAAAGCAGGCCGGAAATAAAAATCACGGCTCCTGCAATTCTTACGATTTTGACTCCGAAGTCAGCAGGAAGCATGAACAGCAGGATTGCCAGAAAAAGCGTGCAGAAAGCTTCAATGACAAACGGCCTCACATTTGCAACGCTGTCCTTCAGCCTGAAAATCATGATAAATTCTGAAACCGCCGACAAAAGAAGGTAAAATCCCTGTATGTACAGAAAAATCCGTATGACTTTTTCAATAAGGCTGAACAGGGCGAACGGAAGAATTACGGCAAAAAGCCCGATGATAATCCCGGCGATGCTCCGTGCCGTTACAGTGCGCACAAAATACGGGCTGGAAGAAATTTCCTTTGCCTTTAGAATTGAGTGGATGCCGCTGACAATCGCGCTGATTCCGATCAGTATGACAATGACTTCTATGCTTGCCTGCGGATTGATTATTGCCAGAAGCCCGATTATTGCGCTTAAAATGCCCAGAATGATTCTTGAATCCATGTAATCCTCCTGATTCGTGCAGAGAGTTTCAAACCCCTGATGATTGCATCGGGATTTGCTGATTATTGAGGAAAGTGTATCATGTATTTATAATTTGCAAAATAGCAAAAGTGAATTTATAATGGAATCATGAAGTTCATAAAAAATCTAGTGGAATATTATGATGAGCTTTTTCCAGTGCTGGAACCGCAGAAGGCTTTGTACAGCGAATTCTGCTCTCTCTATAGCAAGCCGCTCCATTTTTTGCGGGTGTGCTGCGGCTCAGGCCTGTTTGAAAGCTATCTTGCCAGGCAGGGGCATGATGTTACCGGCCTGGAAACGTGCGAGGAGCTTTTGCGCACTGCCAACCTGCGCAGAAGAAACCAGCTTATGTCCATCAGATTTTTTCAGATGCATCCTGCGGATATGGTGCGGTTCCTTGGGAAGCATTTTTACAGCGTTATTTCGATTTTAAACAGCCGCATCCTTTTTCTGGGAGGAAGGCAGGAAATCAGCGCGTTTTTTTCAGACTGCCGCAAGCTTCTTGTTCCCGGCGGAATCCTTGTCATTCAGGCGGTTAATTTTGAAAACCGGGAGCATGAGAAGATGATTCAGCTTCCGGTAAAGGAAAGCATGAGGGCAAGGCTGTTTTCTGAAGTTGTGGCTGTCTCCCGGCAGGAACGGAGAATCAGCATGAACCTTGAGACCGGCTCGGGGAAAGTCATGCCTGTTGTCAAGGATTTGCCTGTGTATCCGCTTCTTCCGTGCGAAATAGAAGAGTTTGCAGAATCCGCCGGATTTCAGAGCGCTGAATTTTATGCTGATTATGACAAGTCGGAATTCACCGGAACCCAGGACAGCTTTGTCGTCCTCATAAAGTAAGCGCAGCTTTTATCCGTGCAGAGAGTTTCATACCCCGGCGCCTTGCAGCGGAAGATTGTTCATTTGATTTTCCATTTGCTGTTTTCGCGCACAAATCTGCTGGCATTCACTTCAATCAGGCGGCCGTCTTCTCCTATCATCTTTACCATGGAAGTTATGGGATTCACTTCTATCACACGGAAATTGGTGTCGTCATAAAACAGCCGTATTCCTTCATTCGGAAGCTTTTTCCGTGCCTGCGAGTACCAGTCGTATTCATAGCTGAGGCAGCACAGAAGCCTTCCGCACTGTCCGCTTATTTTCATGGAATTCAGGCTCAGATTCTGCTCCTTTGCCATTCTGATGCTTACCGGACGGAGCCTGTCGCTTACGCAGTTGCAGCAGTAGGCGCGCCCGCATACGCCGAGTCCGCCCGTTATCCTGCATTCGTCACGCACGCCGATCTGCCTCAGTTCAATGCGCATTTTGAATATTGAAACAAGATCCTTTACAAGCTCCCGGAAGTCAACCCTGTTTTCACTTGAAAAAAAGAACAGCGCCTTCGGCTCTCCGACCAGAAAATGGACGGTTATGAGCTTCATGTCCAGGCGGTGACAGGCTGCTTTTTCCCTGAAAATCCGGAAGGCATCTTTTTCTGTCTGCACGAGCGAGGCTGCCTTTGCAAGATCTTCTTTTGTTGCCGTCCGCACTGCCTGAACAACATCAGACGGCTTTATTCCCACAGGAACTTGTGATATTCCCATGTTTTCAGCAAGATCAAGCCCGTACCGTGTGGGAACAATAACCTTGCAGCCAGTTTCCAGCTTTGCTCCGTGCGGGGCTGTCACGTACATTCCTTCAAAAGAGTAGGCAAGCTTTATTTTATACAGTTCCTTTGGATATACAAAGCTGCCCGAATCCTCGGGTTCTGGCGTTTCCGCATCTTCGAGCGAGGATAAATCCTCAGCTTCGTCATATATGTCATTTTCAAAGATATCAGACATCTGTCGCTCCAAAAATAAAAAATAGTGTGCATCCTGCCGGGAAATATTCCTGTTTTCAAACGGACAGGCTCATCATTTTTTTCCGCAGGAAGATTCAGCATGATTTTATCAGTTAACTTGCCATTAAGTCTACTAACAGTCCGCTGATTTCGTTCACCCGTGCCAAAAGCGCAAAGGCTTCCTTGTGGGAATGCAGAAGCCAGTGAGCCATTTCGTCAAGCTTCTGGTTTATGATGGTGATTTTAAACTGAGGATCAAGCGGCTTTCCCTTTTTTGTAAGTCCGCGCCGCTCCCGTTTTTTCACCTCAAAGTTGTTCTTTGCAAGGTAGCGCAGGAACTGCGAGACTTTTTTCCTGTAGCTGGCGAATTCCTCTGGAGTCTGATGCTCCTTGAGCCTGTCTGCGGCCATGTCAGCCTGATCCTTCAGGTAAACGGCAGCCTCCTCCATGTCAAGCCCGGCAATTTCCCTTGGAAATCCGTCCTTTTCCAGTGCGAATTCCGCCCGCGC
This sequence comes from Treponema sp., assembly GCA_017935745.1. Taxonomy (GTDB): domain Bacteria; phylum Spirochaetota; class Spirochaetia; order Treponematales; family Treponemataceae; genus Treponema_D. The sequence goes on from JAGBGX010000010.1 coordinate 170,742, forward strand.
TTTTTCCATTGCGCTTGAAAAAAGAGTCCGCTTCGGCTTGTCTGTTTTCTGCGCCTTTTCGTTTTTCTGCGCTTCTGCGGCACGGCGGCTTGCAATCGAATTGACTGCGGAAAAATACAGGCCGGCGCTTTCAACTTCCATTTTGCACCTAAATCCTTATCGACATTGAAGAAATCGCCTTCAGGTTTTCCCACTTTGAGACAGCGGCGGCATATTCGGCTTCTTCGTCAAGGGAAATGCAGTATCCGTGGAGAACAGTGTTTTCATCAGACTGAAATTTTCTTGTCTGGATATCGCCTATGACTGCGCATGAAGAGAGCAGCTTTACGAATTCAGGCGCGATAATGTCGCCGAGAACGATTCCTCCGATTACAGTGACTGATTTTGCCGTTATGTTTCCGCGGATTCTGGCATTTTCACCGATGATTATGTTTCCCTGCGCGTAAATGTTTCCGTCAATGTCACCGTCGATTCTGGCAAATCCGTTTATCTGAATGTTTCCTTTGATTGAAGAGCCGTTTCCCAGGATGCTGTTGATGGAAATGCTGTCGTTAAAAAGTGCCATGCCTACTTTACATTTATATACTTTGCAGGATCAACAACATCAGAGCCGATATGGACTTCATAGTGGAGATGCGGCCCTGTCGTGATTCCTGTATTTCCTATCGTTCCGATTGTCTGCCTCTGGGCCACAATGTCGCCTTTGCGCACGCGGGCGGTTCCAAGATGCGCATACCGTGTGTAAATTCCATGCTTGTGCTTTATGATTATATACAGCCCGAAGCTGTCATCATACCCGACGGTGACAACCTGGCCGTTTGCCGTTGAAATGACGGGATCGCCTGTGCGCCACGTGCTGAAGTCAAGCCCTTTGTGAATGTACCACTGCTGCGTAATCGGATGGACATTCTGCCCGAATTCCATGGAAATATGCCCGATGCCGTTTTTGACCGGCCATACATTTGGAATGTCGGAAAAAAGCGCGCCCTGGTTTTCAAGCATTCTTCCGATCTGCTCCACCGGATGGACTGCATTTTCAAGGTACGATGTAAGCTGCCGTATGTCAGACGTTTCCTTCAGGGAGCCGGACGCTATGTCCTGCACATCAAACAGCGATGCAAGGTCTGAATTTTTCCCTGCTGACTTTGAAGAAGCCGCGCTCTGGTTGATTCCAAGGATTGCGAGAGACTGGCTGAGGGACGACTGGAACCGTTTTGCCGTCTGCAAAAGGCTGTTGTTTTCATCGCGGAGCTCATCCAGGCTGGCGAGCGTTTCCTTGTTTTCTTCCCGCAGCCGTGAAATTTCAAGGCCGGAAGAAGCGTTCCGCTGGTTAAAATAGATAAAAGAGAAAGCGATTCCGCATATAATGACAGTTCCCAGTATAAGGGCAAAGACATTTGTCTGGACGCTGAAAACTTTTCCCTGGGAATGCGGAACAATCATGAGCGTAAGCTTCCCGTCAAAAAAGCGCACAATGGAAACGCAGAGTCTTCCGGCGGACGCAAAGCACATTCCGCAGGCATGCATAATACGGGAAACAATATTTTTTTCAAATTTCTTGTATTTGCGCGAATGTGCCACACAATTCTCCTAAAAATAAATAGCTAAAAAGCCGCAGCTTGCAGTATATCAAACCAAGCGCACGGTGTCAAACCGAAAAAAGAGCTTTGCGCAGAATAAGCGGCAGCCTTGCAAATTCCGTTTGACTTCAATCTGTTCGTATGTTATCCTATTTATGTATTATCGGAGAGTGAATGTAAAACATTAAATTTTCTAAAGGCGCATCCTTTAGGAAAGTCTTCTTGTGTTTGAAGGAAAAGCCATGCAGTTTTTTGATACTCACGCCCATATAGGGTTGATTTATGACGACCCTATAAAGCAAATCAGCGTTATCCAGCAGGCAAAGCAGGCTGGAGTTACACGGATCATAAGCATAAACAACAGTCTTCATGACTTTAAAAAGGAATATGCGTTTTTAAAGTCCCAGAAGGGAATCTATCATGCGGTTGGTGTCGGCCCTTCCGAAGTGAATGCTCCCGGAATTGACTGGATAAAATCAATTGAAGAAAGCGCCGGATTGCCGAATGTTGTTGCAATCGGGGAAACAGGGCTTGACTACTTTAAGCAGTACGGGGACAAGCGCCGCCAGATTGAGCTTTTTATTACGCAGCTTGAGCTTGCTCAGAAGCACAGCCTTCCGGTCATTATCCATAACCGGGATGCCGGGAAGGATATTTTTGAAATTCTTCAGGACAGGCTTCCCGACAAGGGCGCAATCTTTCACTGCTACAGCGAGGATGCCCGGTATGCTAAGAAATGCCTTGACAGCGGCATGAACGTGTACTTTTCATTTGCAGGAAACCTGACATACCGGAACGCGCGGAATCTCCACGAAACGGTGCTGAATATTCCGCTTGACAGAATTCTTATAGAAACGGAAAGCCCGTTTATGATTCCTGCTGAATTCAGGGAAAAAAAGCGCACCATGCCGGCGTATCTGCCTTCTACTGCGCGTTTTCTGTCTGAAATGCTCGAAATCGGACTGGATCCTCTTGCCGAGCGTCTGTGGGCGAACAGCTGCAAGGTGTTCGGGCTGCCGGAAGAATGAGCCTGTACCGCCCGGTGGCAATAGGAAGCCTTCAGCTGGACGGAAATCTCTTTCTGGCTCCTGTTGCAGGCTACAGCGACAGGGCGTTCCGCTCGCTCTGCGTGGAATGCGGAGCTTCCTTATGCACAACAGAAATGGTCTCGGCAGAAGCCCTTGTGAGAGGCTCTGAAAAAACACAGGAGCTTATGCGCCGCGCCCCGAATGAAAAGGCATACTGCGTCCAGATTTTCGGCGGAACGGCTGATGTCATGGCGCGGGCGGCAGGCATTGTTCTGGAGCAGACCGGGTGCGAATGCATTGACATTAACGGCGGCTGTCCTGTGCCTAAAATCACAAAGACGGGAGCCGGAAGCGTCCTGACAAAGGAGCCGGACCGTCTGTATGCTGTTGTCAAGGCTGTAAAGGATGCCTGTGCTGAATACTGCGCCGTGCACCCTGAGCGGAAGGCAGTTCCTGTCACCATAAAAATCAGAAGCGGATGGGATGCTTCCACAATAACATGGAAGGAATGTGCTGACGCCGCGCTCAGTGCAGGGGCTGATGCAATTACTCTTCATGCGCGGACAAGGGCGCAGGGGTATGCCGGACATTCGGACTGGGGTATTTTAAGGCAGCTTTCCGAATATGTTGGCGGCAGAATTCCCGTGTTTGGAAGCGGAGACGCGCACAGCCCTGAAACCGCGCGGCAGATGCTGGCGGAAACTGGTGTTGACGGCGTTATGTTTGCGCGCGGAGCAATGGGCGACCCGTTTCTGTTCAGGCGGACTGTTCAGTTTCTGACGGAAGGAGCATATCAGGCGGAAACGGTTCAGGAGCGTCTTGAAGCCGGATTCAGGGAACTGCGGATACATGTGCAGGAACGCGGAGAACGGGCAGCCTGCATGAACATGCGGAAAAAATTCTGTGCATACAGCAGCGGAATAAAAGGCGGCGCCCGGCTGCGGGAAAAGATTGTCGCGGCGCAGTCTGTAAGGGACTATGAAATTATTTTCAGCAGTTTCATGGATTGTGCCTCTGATTCTTGAACAAATGCTTTTTTCTCTATAAAATATACAGAATATGGGGATTTTTCAAAAAATCGCAGAATTTTTTCAGTCTCTTTTTTCTCCGTCATCTCCTGAAAGCCTTCAGCGTCAGGCAGTAAAAAAAGTCGAGGCTGACCTGAAGATTCTTGCGCCTGCTCTGTACAAGGGCGGACTGATTCAGACTGATTTTGCGGAAGTTCTCAAGATTCTGTTTGCAAACACTTCGCCTGTTCTTGACATTCTGTGCGAGACATACTGTTCCCCTGAGCTTGATGTAAGCCGGCAGTACGGAGAGCAGCTTCTCTTTACCGGTTTCGGCGAAGATGCCCGCGAAATTCTGAACAGCCTCAAGTATGAAAACAGAAAGGCCGGCGCTCTGGAGGCGCAGTCTTTGTCGCGCTACTTTGAGAACGAGCACAGAAAATTCGAGCGGGTTGTAAAAGAGCTGAATGCCCCTCAGTTTGCAAAGATTGAAGCTGCCATGGACAGAATACATCAGCTTAACGACATTTGCAAATTCAGCTATGTGACAGCCCTGCGGCTTTTTGATCCTGGCTATGATGCCAAGCCTTCCTATGTGCCTGAATTTCAGCCGGTTCCTCCTGATCTTCTTGAGAATTCGCTTATGGACTTGTATTTTGTCATAGCGGACATGGATGTGACCAGCTCCTTGTTCAATGCAGTTGTCGCGCTGTACAAACTCAAGAACGGCGGCAGCATTTCTGAGCGGACGGTTCAGGAGCTCAAGGGCAATCTCAAGAAAATCCAGTCAATTATAAAGCATGTGTTTACAAAGGAAGTTCTAATCTGCCTTATCCGCATTGCAAAGAAAAATTCCGACTTCATTCCTGACCATGCGGTATACAAAGGAAATTCACGGAAAAAATACGTTGAGTATCTGGAAGGAAGGTTCCGCACTGACGAAAGCCGGATTAAAGTCGAAATTCAGGATGCCCTTGTGAACAAGGAAATAAAGCGGGTTTTCGGCGATGCTCCGCTTGTGCCGATCAGAGGATATACAAACGAAATTGACTTTCAGCTCAAAAACGTCACGCCCTTTTCCTTCACATGGATTCTGCCGCTTCAGCTTGTCAAGAATTTCATTTTGCTTTTCTTTGAGCAGCATGTGCGCCCGCTGATGAACGACATTGTGATTGAAGGCTTCTTTAACAATGCGGTCTACAAGTCGGAATTTTCTTCCGTTGTGTTTGCCTGCAACGAGTCCATAGAGCGGATTGAAGCGTTTGAGGCGAAGTTCCTGCGCGGAAATGAATTTGACGAGGCGAACATTTTGTCCCTGATACGCGACAGCAGCAAGGATTCTGCGTTTGAACTGACTTTAAAGGGTCTTGTTGACAAAATCAACAAGCAGGCAAAGGAAGTGATTCAGGTTGAAACAACAAATGTTTTCCATTTATATAAGAAGATTAATGATCTGCTCATTGAGTCAAAGAAGCCAAGCTCGGAAGTCATAACAAACCTGAAAGTCCTGATGATTTCTTCCAGAAACAGGGAGAATTCAGACTTTATGGAAAGCAAGAACGGCCAGTGGAAGATTTTTCTTGAAACAATGAAGAATTATGTTATAATAGGCAACATAGAGAAGAAGTAATGGCCGGAAAAAAGAAATCCCCTGTACGGTCCTCAAAAAAACGGAACGAAGAGCAGGAATCAGCAGAAAGAATTGCTTTTTTTGAAAAGCAGGTGTATGACTTGCAGCAAATGCTGGAGATTTCCCGTTCCTTCAGTTCTACAATAGAGCTTTCGCCTCTTATTGAGTCAATTTTATATGTCGCGATGGCGCAGCTGCGTGTTACTGGCGCTGGAATGTTTGTGCCTGAGGAATTCGGCGGCGACTTTTTTACGTTTTCAAACAACAACTATATGGAAGTTTCCATGGATCCTGACACTGAATACAAGATTCCGGTGGAATCCGAGCTGGTTGAATTCTTTTCTTCCCAGCCGAATGTATATACAGTGCCGGAGCTTCAGGAGCTGCTTCCTGGCTGCGGGGACATTGCGGTTATTTCGCAGCTCAGTCCGTCGCTGGTAGTTCCGCTTATCATCAAGAACCGCATAAACGGCATTCTGATTCTGGGAAAGCGCATTTTTACAGACAGTGATTCTGACGGGTATACAGACTATGAGCGGCAGGAAATACAGACGATTTCTTCCCTCGCTTCAATAGCCATTCACAATGCTTCGCTGTTTGAGCAGTCTACAACCGATGCGATGACAAAGCTCAAGATGAAATCTTACTTTTACACGATTCTGGAAGACCGCATGGACTCCGCATTTTCCCAGAATCTGCCTCTGAGCGTCATTATGTTTGACATCGATTTCTTTAAGAAATTCAACGACACATACGGCCATGCCTGCGGAGACTATGTTTTAAAGACGGTGGCCGGCATCATAAAGGAAAATGTGCGCAGCGGAGACATTGCGTCCCGTTACGGCGGCGAGGAATTTACTGTCATGCTTGTGAATGCCAAAAAAGAAGATGCTCTTATTGTGGCGGAACGGATACGCAAGCGGATAGACGAAACTCAGTTCTGCTATGAAAACCAGAATATGCATGTTACCATTTCAGGAGGAATTTCTGAATTCTCTGTAGAAGAAAATCCCGTCCGCTCGGCAAAGAATCTTGTTGACCAGGCGGACCAGGCGCTTTATATGTCAAAACGGAACGGCAGAAACCAGGTGACCGTTCTGAATGCTTCGGCAGTGCAGGCATAGCAGCTTTATATGAACAGAATACGGAAACCGTTTGCATACTCATTTTTCAATGCGACAGCAGCGCTGATCAGTGTGAACATCGGCGTATTTTTTCTGACAAGCCTTTTTCCGCGCCTTGTGCTTTACTTGGGAATGTCGCGCCACTGGTTTGCGGGGCATTGGTACTGGCAGCCGGTCACGTATCTTTTTGTCCATTCAGGCTGGACTCATATCCTGTTCAATATGATTGCCCTGTTTTTTTTCGGCATTCCCGTGGAGCGTGCAGTCGGCTCAAAGGAATTCCTGCTTTTCTACTTTTTCTGCGGAATTTTTGACGGAATTCTTTCCGCCGTCCTGTACCATTTTCTGGGAATCGGTGTTTTACTGATAGGCGCAAGCGGAGCAGTGTATGCGCTTCTTTTTGCCTATGCAGTTATTTTTCCGCGGAATGTTGTGTACATCTGGGGAATTCTTCCGGTCGCGGCTCCGCTGCTTGTATTTGTGTATGCGCTGATAGAAATTGGAAGTCAGATTACGGGCGCAAGCGGAATCGCTCATCTGACACATCTGCTGGGATTTGCCCTTGCCTGGGTGTATTTTCCTGTGAGAATGGGAATTCATCCGCTGCGGGTATGGAAGGATGCGTGGAGATAGCCCGGTTGTTTTCTGTACGTTCTGCCGCTTTTGCGTGCGTTTTGCTGCCGCTGTGCGTTGCCGCTGCCCAGGTTCCAGACCGTGGCGGGCAGCTGAGAATTCAGGTATGGGCTGAGCTTGATGCGTTTCCCGGCTCATTTGAACCGGACGGACAGGAAGCGGGAGAAAAATCTTCCGCCGCTGAAAAAAAAACGGAATTTGAGTCCTTGTACGGATTCGCGGTGGAGCGGATGCGTCAGATAGCTCCTTTTATAATGGAAGGGCTTTTGTACGGATGGAACTTTGAGTATACTCCGTATGACAAAACGCGCGGCGTGGAGGAATTGTGGGAATTTTCCCGTGTGCGGGAATTTGATCCGGCAGTAAACAGGCTTTCGTTCCATAATCCTGTTCCGAAGGACGGAAAGCTTTTGAGCTGGGTATACTGTGACAGAACCGAAGCCCAGCAGCAGGAGTACCGGCGGTGGACTTCAATTGTGTATCCTAAGGTGAAGGGGACAGGAACAGGCTCCGTGGAAGACGGATTCAAAGGAATTCAGGAAGCGTGCAGCCAGGCCGCAAAAAACGCAGTCAGGGAGTACTGGCGGACGCTGATAAAAAACAAGCCGAAGGAAATTTCCGGCAGAATCCTTTTGACAAAGGAGCCGAGGATTTATATAAAAAGCGGACGGTATGTCGTTGACCTTGATTTTTTCTTGGAAACTGATAGAATAGTGCCGTACTCATGTTACTGACGTATTTTAATTGAGGAGTGTAAGATAAAAGCCTCTAAAATGGCGTGGCTTTTATCTACCTACAGTTTGCGTTGCAAACTTTTTATCAACTGCGTTTCTTCACTTCGTTGCAGAAACGCGTAAAAAGCCAAATCGGAAATTGATATTTCCTCATTGACTTTTTATGGGAGGCATCAGATGAAAAAGATGCTTATATTGATTGCCGCACTGTCTTTTGCGGCAGGAACGGTTTTTGCGGCTGAATCGACTATATCGCAGACGCAGGAAGCAACAGACAGCTATGCGGATACAAAGACCCAGGTGATTGAAGTTGAAGACAAGTATCCTGAGCTTCACGAAAAGGCAAGCACTGTTTCCCTTCAGCTGGAATATACTCCGCTTACTGGCGAAGTCATATTCTCATACACCTGCACACAGTCAAGCTTTGATGACGGCGAGGCGATGAACGTGGCTATGGCTGTTTATGATGATTTTGCCGCAGAGCACAAGTACAAGCACAAGCGGTATACTGCAAAGGACAAGAAAAAGTACTTTAAGGACGACAGGGGAGTCAGAATGGTAACATATACTTCCCGCGTTGTCTTTACAAAATAAGGCTGTCTGCTGCCAGAACAAAGCGGGGCTGTTTCCCGGTTTTCTGGCGGCATACTGGTACAGCATGCTGCTTTCAGCCAGCAGCCGCAAGATGCCTTGTTCTGCATTTGAAGATTCTCCATAGCAAAAAAGTCGCTTTGCCTGTGAAAGCGACAGTACTCTGAGTGTCCGGCTGCAAGCGCAGGAATACGGCCGGGCTGTTTGGTATAAAAAAGTGACAGATGTAAAATCTTTTATAAAGAATCTGCATCCTCTTGAAACGAGAGTGCTGCTTCATTACAGCCTGAAGGACGAGCTGACTTCAACACGGCTTCAGACAGAGCTTGGATACAAGGAAGGCCATGCGAACCAGGCGTTCAGTTGGCTTGCGGGAAAAAAACTTCTTGCGGAAACATCGCGCACACCGCATATTTACTTTGAGCTTACTGATTTCGGCCGCAAAGTTTCAAAGGAAGGCTTTGCTGAGGAAAAAATCATATCATACCTGAAGGAAAACGGCCCCAGGCGGCTTCCTGAAATCGCCAGTGCCCTCGGAATGGAAAACAGGGAAGTCGGCTCTGCATTCGGCTCCTTGAGCAGGGACAATGTGCTTGCGCTGAACGGCGACAAGATGGCCGAGTATACAGGCGCGCCTGTTCCTGAGCGGATTGCGGTTGCAAAAAAGCTTATTCAAAAGGCGCTGGAGGCAGAGAACAGCCAGATTGATGCCGTAGATCTTTCAAAGCGGGAAATTGAAATCATGGGCGGCCTCACAAAAAAGCGCGGAATTTCAGAGACTCCTTTCAGAACTATTGAGCGTGAGACAGTTGCCTACAGGCTGACAGAAGCCTTTAAGGAAGTTGCAGAGGCGCTCAGAAAATCAGGAATCACCGGGAACGAAATCGGGGAAATAACGCCGTCTCTTCTTTCCAGCGGCGAGTGGAAAAAGGGAACGTTCAGAGGCTATGCTATTTCAGTTCCTCCTGCGCGCATCATTCCGGGAAGAACGAATCCGTATGTTCAGTTTCTGGAAAGCGTCAAGGACAAGCTGTGTTCCCTGGGATTTCAGGAATTTGACGGGCCGCTTGTTGAAACGGAATTCTGGAACGGAGATGCGCTCTTTATGCCGCAGTTCCATGCTGCCCGCGACATTCACGATGCGTACCGGCTCAAGCAGCCCACGCACGCAAAGTCGATTGAAGAGCCGTACCTTTCAAATGTGGCTGCGGTTCATCAGAACGGAGGAAATACGGGGAGCCGCGGCTGGAACTACAGCTTTGACACCGAATTTACACGCCGCCTGATTATGAGAAGCCAGGGAACGGTGCTTTCTGCGCATCAGCTGCATAAGGCGGAAATTCCGGGAAAATATTTTGGAATTGCCAGATGCTTCCGCTATGACAAGGTTGATGCCACGCACTTGAGCGACTTTTACCAGACGGAAGGAATTGTCCTTGGCGAGGATGTGAACCTGAGAACGTTGCTGGGATTCCTGGAAATGTTTGCCGTGGAAATTGCCGGCGCAACGGACGTGAAGTATGTTCCGGGCTATTTCCCGTTTACAGAGCCTTCCATCGAAGTCCACATTAAGCATCCGAAGCTCGGCTGGTTTGAGCTTGGCGGAAGCGGAATTTTCCGGCCGGAAGTTACAAAGGCGATGGGCGTTGATGTACCGGTGCTCGCATGGGGAATCGGGATTGACCGCATGGCGCTGATGGCTTTGGGGCTGAATGACTTGCGCGAGCTTTTCTGCGAGGATATTGAAAAAGTGCGCCTGAGAAAGGCAAATTTCAATCTTGGCTGATTGATTCATGCGGAGGATTTTGCACCCCGGCGTCTGCTGGAAGCTGAACTGCGAATGGCACTGTAATAAAAGGCATGAAATCCGGCTGTGCAATGGCTTATGAGAGCGGACGATGCCCGGATGCTTGCGTCAGGGTGATGTCCGTTTTTTCTGGGAAAGCGGCGCAGACTGCCGGCTGGCAAACAGTGCTTTTATCAGTTCCTTTACTGATGAAACAGATTCTGCGCCTTCGTCTTTTTCCGGCGCAATGCACTTTGAGAATCCAAGCTCCCGCGCAGCCTTGACCCGCTGCCGCTGCTTTGTGACCGGCCTGACTTCCCCGGCAAGGCTGATTTCCCCGATGACAACGCTTTTTTCGGGAAGCGGAAGGTCTGTGCGCGCTGAATAGAGCGCGGCCGCCAGAGCTGCGTCAATTGCGCTTTCAGAGAGCTTTGCGCCTCCTGCAACATTGACATATAAGTCCTGGTCGCTGAATTTTATTCCGAGCCGCTTTTCAAGGACAGCGGCAACACGGCTTACACGTGCAGAGTCTATTTTTTCGGAGTACACTCTGTTCACTGATGTTTTTGACGGGACTGTGAGCGCCTGAATTTCTACAATGAAGATGCGGCTTCCTTCAAAAACGCTGGCGCAGGCAACTCCGGCAGGAGTCGCGCTTTCCCGGCGGGTTATAAAGAGCGCGCTCGGGTCGGCAACGCTTTTCAGCCCTGTTTTATCCATTTCAAACAGTCCAAGCTCGTCAACTGAGCCGAACCTGTTTTTCTGCGCCCGCAGGAAACGCACTTCATCGCTTGTCCGCTCAAAGGAAAGAACTGTGTCCACCATGTGCTCAAGGCTTTTGGGGCCGGCGATTGTTCCGTCTTTTGTGACATGGGCTGTCATAAACAGAACGCTTTCACGCTCCTTCACCCAGCTTATCAGCTCGTTGCCGCAGTACTTGAGCTGGCTGACTGTTCCCGGCACAAGGCCTGCTTCCGCGGAATACACGGTCTGGATTGAATCAATCATGATGACATCAGGGCTGATTGAATCGAGCGCGGCAAGGATATCCTCAAGGCGGGCAGTGCAGAGGATTTCCATACTGCCGACATTCAGGCCGAGCCTGAGCGCGCGTCCTTTTATCTGCCCGGCGGATTCTTCACCGCTTACATACAGGACTGTTCCGCCTGCAAGAAGCGCCGCTGAAACCTGAAGAAGCAGCGTTGACTTTCCGATGCCCGGCTCGCCGCCGATGAGGATTGCGCTGCGCTTTGTTGCGCCTCCGCCGAGAACGCGGTCAAACTCTTCGTTTCCTGTGGAAATGCGGCTGTCCGGCTGAAGCTGAACTGCTGACATGGGAACCGGCTTTGCCTGCGCAGACGTTCCGTCCGGCTTTGACACAGACCGCGCGGCGTTCGGGTCAAGGATGCACTCTTCAAGGGAATTCCATTCGCCGCATTCCGGGCATCTTCCGAGCCATGCCGGCTGCGTGTACGAGCAGTTTGAGCATTTATAGACGACAGAGCCTTTCTTTTTTGCCATATCCGTAAATACTATAACCGAAAATTGAAAAAAAATGCACTGGTTTTGAAAAAATGCTCAATTTTGTCCGAATGATTTCAGAGCAGGAATGTATGAAAGCAGAAAATGGCGGTAAAAGCTGTGTTTATTCGTAAGAAGTGATTTTGATGGGGAAGATAAAAAAAGGCTATCTTCAGTCTTATGAAAGGCTATTATAAAGAAAATAAATAAAGAAGAGTTGCATATTCTGGAATTTATGCTATACTGATAAAATAGGAGATTTGTTTTATGATTACCCCCCCCGTGTCATACAGGACATCTAGTCCTTAAGTTCAAGCATTTTTATATATTTTTTCCCCTCATTCTGATTTTTGTGTGCAGTCTGCTGCATGCTGATGAAAAAGTTACAGTTTCCAAAATCCGCATTACAGTCGGCAAGATTGAATACCTGTGGAACGCAGACGGCGTTGTGCGTCTGGACGGAGAGGGCGGGAACGAAATCATCCGGGAATACGCAGTCCGTTCGTTCATGAGCATCCGTCCGGGAATGAAGCTCAGCGAGGCGTCTCTTTTGGATAAGTGTGCCGGAACGCGGCGGCGCCTTTTGGACAGCGGCTATTTTTATGAGGCCGATATCGCCATTGTTCCTCCCAGAACAAAGCCTCTTGAGCGGACTGTCGTGGTCAGCCTTTCAACCGGCTTTTTCAAACGGTTCGGCGGCGGCAACGCCTGGGGCAAATTCGGCATGGCGAATCTTGGCGGGCACCGGCAGTCCCTTGATATCTTTTTTGGATACAACAAGAACGGAGCAAGCTATCTGTTCAGCAATGCGGGGCGCTCCCGGTTTTTGGCAGGCGGGGAATTCTTTTACTACGGCCCGGGCGATCTGAACGGAACACTGGATTATGAAAAGACTGAAAACAAATTTCTTGTCAGGGCGAAGGCGGGGTTCGAGCTGTTTCCGGACTGCACTGTCGTGCTTGAGCCGACGTATGAAGGCTTCGGGTTTTCCTCCCGGGGACTGTTTTCGCTTCAGCCGGTTTTTTCGCTGAAAAAATATATCAACAGCGGCTATCAGAGCTGCGCTGATTTTTCTGTGCGGGGATTCTGCTATCCGGCGGAAGGCGCACTCAAGGCGGAAGAATCGGCTTCTGTAAAGTATGGCATAAGCCGCTATTTTCAGCTCGCGCTCAAGGAAAGTGCCGGCGCTTCGTTTACGGATATTCCAGATAACGCCGGATTTGATCTGTACTACGCCGAGGACAGGAGCGTCCGTTCCGGGTATTCCCGGCGGCAGCTTACAGCGGATGATTTTGCATTCGCTTCATTCGAGCTGCGCAGTGACTTTTTGAGCTTTTCCGTTCCGCCGATTATAGACGCGACAGTTCAGGCGTTCGGCTTTGCAGACATTGCCAAAACGAAGGATGATGTGCTGGACGCATACGGACTTGGGCTGCGGCTGCTGTTCAAGAACCCGGTGTTCGCGTACTTCACATTTTCTTACGGCGTGAACCGTGAAGGAAGCGGACGCTTTTTGTTCTGCGGAACGGCAGGATTTTAAGATGGACGCCAGTTCGTTTTTACGGAAGCTGATGCTTTCTGCGGTGCTGCATTTTAACATGGGGAGGAATGTATGAAAAGAAAGAGACAGAGACTGGTTTCGGCCTGCCTGATTCTGATGCTGTCTGCATGGGGCTGCCTTCATCTGGGGGCGGACACAGCTGCTGACATTCAAAAGGGAATGGAATTCCATGCCAGGGCAGAGACCGATCCGGAAGGCAACATCCAGAAGGGCAAGGAAATTCTCCTGCCGCTGATCGGCACAGAGCCGCTGGCGAAAGGCTACTACGGAAGCCTTGTCACGCTGGAAGCCGGAGTGCATGAAAAAAACGGAAATGTCATCAAGGCGATGTCTGCGCTCAACGAAGGCTGCCGGCTGCTTGACGAGGCCGTTTCCGAAGATGCGCAAAGCACCGATCTGCGCTTCCTCCGCATGATAAACAGCTATGAACTTTCCTGTAAGTCGCCTGCAAACCGCTACAAGATTATGAAGGAGGACATCGGCTTCCTCATGGAGCGGCAGGAATCCCTTGCGGCAGCGGACGCATCGCTTTTGTACTTGTACAGCGGCTATTATCTGGTGAAAGCGCGGAAACTTGAGCAGGCGCTGGAATCATTTGCCCGCTGTGTGGAGCTGTGCCCGGAATCCGAGAGCGCAGCCCGTGCGAAAAAAGAGCTTTTAAAATATGAGGAGTGAGATATGAAGAATGTAAAAAAAACAAAAAAGCGGGTTACGGCAGCTGCGCTTTTTGCGCTGTTTCTTCTGCTGTCAGCAGGCTGCACGGCACGGCGGACGATGCTGCTCAGGGCAGGCGATGCAAAGGGCGATGACGGATGGGGAGCGCTGGAATACCCGGAAGGCGTCCGCAGCGGATCGCTTGACATCACGCAGTTATCCGCATGGCAGAATCATGACGGCATCATTCAGGCGGAAGTCCGGTTTGCAAAAGGCGGCGCAGCGCGGAATATCCGCATCTGCTTTGGAGCGGAAGGTGCGGACACCGGCCCGGTGCAGTCATATCATGAGGCGGGCGGGAACCTGTTGCTCTGCGAGCCGTGGCAGTATGCCGTGAGCGTGTCAAATGGCGTGGCGGAGCTTCAGCAGTCTGACGGCAGCCTTGCAGTTCCTGTAAAGGTTTCGGACACGGGAAGGCGGATTCTTCTGACATTCAGCTTGGAAACATCAGAGCGCATCGCAGCCTTTTTGCGCGATCATTCCGTGCTGAGTGTGTATCTTCTTGCGGGGCTGTACGACAGGGACGGAGCGGACTTTTTCCTCAATCGGAACGAGAGTCCGTTTATGCCTTGTGTCTACGATGTTCTTGATGTTCCCGGAAAGAATCAGGCAGAAATGCTGGGCAGATTCAGCGATGAAGATCTTTCTCTTGCTGTCCTGGAGCCGGTGCGTATTTCGGTGCTGCATGAATCAGATGCGGATAGTGCGGCTGATGATGAAAAGTACCGTGCGGAGCTGGAAGAAATTGAAGCGCAGCTTGCACAGTCCCCGGACGACAGCGCGCTTGTTGAATCGAAGCTAGGACTGCTTGCCGTGAAGCTGGACGAGCCGGAAGCAGCGCTTGCCTATGCATCGGAGCATCAGGAGATGCTTGAGAATTCGTTATACGGAAATCTGTATATTGCGGTGGCGGAATGCAAGATGGCAGGCATTGAAAAGAAAGTCATGGATAAAATGAAATGGATACGGCAGGGGACGGAACGGTTCGACAGAATCCAAAGGCAGTGGCGCGAAAATGAAGATGTCTATCTGTATCAGGCAGTGACATACTCAAACTTCCCTTCGATTCTGGGAATGGGTGATGATGTGCTGGAAAAACTGTCTCACATAGCAGAGATGTACAGAAGCGGCGCGTGGCAGCCTGACGAAACGGATGCCAGTCTCATCTGGACATCATTTTCCAATCTGGAAAAGCACTATCCCAAGGGAAGGACAGGTGCGGCTGTCAGGGAACAGAAGGAAGCAATGAAGCCAGTTTTGGAGGCCGTGCATGAATCAGAATGAAACAGTATTGGAATTCAGGAATGTTACAAAAGAATACCGACTGGGCGGCACGCTGTTTTACGGCCTGAAGTCCGTGTCGCTTTCTATAAGGCGCGGGGAATTCACGGCGCTTGTAGGGCCGAGCGGAAGCGGAAAGTCAACCTTGCAGCATCTGGGCGCAGGATTTGACCGGGCTTCCGGTGGCGAAGTGCTTCTGATGGGAAAAGACATCGCGCAGTACAGCGAAAAGGAACTGTCCTATGTCCGGAACCGGTGCGTAGGATTTGTCTTTCAGTCATTCAATCTGATTCCTGTGCTGACCGTTCTTGAGAACGTGATGTATCCGGCTGAAGTCTACGGAAAACCGTATCCGTTTGAAGGAAGCGCGAAGGAGCGTGCCCTGTATCTGCTGGAACGCGCGGGGCTTTTGCAGCAGGCAAAAAAGAGGCCGCACCAGCTTTCCGGCGGACAGCGGCAGCGCGTTGCCATTGCCCGCGCACTGATGAACAGCCCTGCGCTTGTGTTCGCCGATGAGCCGACTGCAAACCTTGACCATGCGACAGGAAACAGTATTTTTGGCCTGCTCACGGACTTGAACAGGGAATTCGGAACGACAGTCCTGTTTTCCACGCATGATGCGCAGGTGATGTCCTTTGCCCGCCGGACAATTTCCCTTCGGGACGGCGAACTGTGCGGAGACAGCCATGCGTAGCCTGTGTTCCTATGCCGCCAAGAGCGTGTTCCGAAAGAAAACCCGCTCGCTCGCGCTCATCCTGCTTGTCTCTGCCAGCGCGGCAGTACTGATTGCCTCTGCCTCCTGCTACGACAGCCTGTTTTCCTCTGCCAGCCGGGATGCCTTGGAAGCAGACGGGGACATCCTCTATGTCTCATCCGGGAAGTCTTCTATGGATTATGAGTCATACCGTGCGGTCAAGGAGATGCTGCTCTCCTGCACCCGTGTAAAAGAAGTGCGGTGCAGAATTGCAGTAGACGGCATTGCAGGAAACTCAGCGGTGTCCGCGCCGGTAAGCGGCGTTGCAACGGACAGCGGCGAACCGTATCACGAGCCATTGCCTGCCTCTGTCGGCTCTGCCCTCGCGCAGACGCTCGGAGTTCAGGAAGGGGATTGTATCAGCGGACTGATTTCAGACATCGGGCTGACCATGGAAGTCCGTTCTGTCGTGAAGACGGAAAGCGTTCTGAAAGACCGGTTTTACATCGGCATTCCATCAAGCCTGTTTTCCGAAATGGAGGAGAATCCTGATGTATGCGCAGTCATGATTTATCTGGAGCATCCGCTGAGCGCGCCCAGGCTGCACCGCAGAAGCACATCGCCTGACTACGCGGCTGTCGCAGACCTGTGCGCCGGAATCCCTGAATTCAGCTCGTTTGAACTGCATTCAATTCCTGCCGGAAATACGTACTGCAACAAAATCATTTCCGTCTACAGGACAAATTATGCAGTTGTTTTTGCCGTCATCATGCTGACTGTCGTGATTGCGTTCTTGAACATCATGTCTCTGTCCGTGTATGAGCGGAGCGCGGAATTCGGAACGATGAGAAGCATGGGAAACACCGTGCCGCACATTGCCGCGATGATTCTGGCGGAAACGATTCTTGTCGCGCTGATTTCCTGCGCGGCTGCCGCCGGGCTTTCGCTTGCGGGAAGCGCACTCATCAATGCGGTCGGCGGCATTGTGTTCCGCTCTCCGCCGGGAGAAACGCAGGATATCCTTGTCGGCTCGTCTCCCTGTGTGGAAAGCGCTGCCATAGTCTGTGGTGCCGTGCTTCTGGGCGCAGCAGCCGCATCCCTGCTCAGCACGCTTTCATTGCGCGGAAAAACAGTTCTGGAGCAGCTGGAAAAAAAAGAATGAGATTCAGGATAGGAGGATCATGAAAAACATCAGTTTGCTGAACATAAAAAAAATTGCGGCAGCTGCGGCTTTATCCGCAGTGATGTGTGCCGCGTTCTGCGAGGATTCCGTCCTTGCAAAAGCGGATTCATACCGGGAATATTCGCCGGGCGGATTTTCCTTTGACTTTTCGGTGACGGAGCAGTCATCAAAGTCAGTGATGCGTGTCTTTCTTGACGCACAGAGCCGGGACACAAGCCTCGTTATCTATAAGGAGCCGAAAAAGTACCGCCGCCGGGTTGTGCTTACGATAAAGAATGCCTTTTATGTGCATGACAGCGGCATGAGCAGCGCAATCCGCATTACACCGCGTGAAATGCTGTTCGGGCAGGCTTCCGCCGGAGACATCACACGCATTGCCTACTCGGGAATGTACAGCATTGAGTCTTCCGAAGAGTCGGACGGCGTTCTGGTTCTTCACCTGAAGGCTGAAAAAGACAGGGGCGCAACTTATGATTACGTGGACTTGTCCGTTGAGCCGGAAACGTGCCGCCCGGTTGAAGCCGTGTGCAAAGGAAGCGGCGGTGTGCCGATCAAGGTCATCGCATATACAGACTTTGCGCACATCGGCGGAAAAGAACTTGTCACCGGGCTTATGATTACAGACAGCAAGAGCAATAAAACCAGCTCAGTTGTCCTCTCGGGCTTCAGCACAGAGACATATCCTTCGTCCAGTTTTTCTGTTGAAGAGATGAAGTATGTGCGCTGAATTCCGTGCCGCGGCGGTTTTGCTTCTGCTCGCGCTTGCGTCTGTTCCGGCGGTATCCTATGACACGCGGATTTCGCAGGATCTGGATGCATCTGCCGAGGAAACATGTTCGCTGTACGGCGTGAGGAAGGACAATCCGCTGAATGATGAAAATTTTCAGGAGCGCCCGTCAGTTGAGCAGCTGTTCACGGGAGAAGCAAGATGGCTTGCAAGGTTCGGGAGGCGCGTGTCTGTTCTGGCGGACGGAATTATGGACTGGACTCAGTATTCAGGGACTGCCGGCGGCACCGGGCCGGAACAAGGAGAGACGGATTTGCGCCTGCATGAGCTTCTTTTCACGCTTGACATCAGCGAGGTGTTTTTGAAATTCCGGCTTGGCAAGACGTGCTTTTCATGGGGGCCTGCGGTGCTGTTTCCTGTTGTCGATTACATTAAGGACGGGCTTCTGGAGGAGGATTCGCAGTATGACGGAAAGTGGCTTGCGGGATTTTCGTTTCAGAAAGGCTTTGCCGGATTTGACGCAGTGTTCAGCCCGGGCTCATCGTTTCTGAAAAGGACGCTGCATTTGCATGAGGCATATTCTCCGCACTCGCAGGACGGCGCAGACTGGTTTGCTCTTGCGCGGGCGGGATGTACGCTGGGCGTGCACCGGTTCGGGCTGCTGTACAATTTCAACGGGAGCAGCCGGTTCGGCGCCTATTATTCCGGGCAGACAGGCGATGAGTGGGTTCCGTATGCGGAATGTTCGTTCAGCAACAGGAGCCAGCTCAGGGGAGATGCGCTGCGGAGCTTTGCCGGAAAGGACGACGGGTTCAGCTTTGACGGACTTGTGGGCGCGCATTACACACCGTCGTTTGCAAATCTGTCCGTGTTTGCCGAATACCGCTTCAAGTCGTCCGGGCTGAGCGGCTCAGACTGCACGGCTGTCCGGCAGAATGCACAGCGGATGAAGCAGCGCAGTCTTGGCATGTACTATGAGGAAAGCGGACTATTGTGCGGATCTTTTCCGTATATGGCAAGCCCTGTCCATACTGCGGGAGTCAGGCTCCAAAACGCTTCGCCCGTCGCAGACTGCATTGACTGCGGCGTGAATGTGTTCTATCTTGCGCCGAAAGGCCTGTATGTTGAGGCGCAGGGCGACATCACAGTGATTGAACGGCTGAAGCTTTCGCTGAACGGAAGGATGCTTCTTTCGCCGGAAGACGGAAGCGAGCTGAATTTCCATGGAAACCTGTGGGAGGTGCGGCTGTCATGCCAGTGGACGGTACATGCTGCTGAATGACAGTCCCGTATTTGAAATCGTATCAATAAAAAGTCAGATTGGAAGCTGATGCTTTCTTATTGACTTTTTACGGGAGAAGCTATGAAGGAACTGAGCATAATCATAAGAAGCGTGCTGCTTCACATCGGGAAAAGCCGGGCTGTCGCAGGAAGCATTGCTGCCGGAGTTGCGGCTTTGTTTTTAATCGGCGGATACTATGAATACAATTTCTGGGGTCTAAAGCAGGCTCTGATCCGCAGCCGGTACGCGCATCTCCAGATATATCAGCGAGGATATCTTCAGACCCGCGATGTCTCTCCGTTTGAAAACTGCCTTGAGGACAGCGGGGAGATTGTGCGCCTGATTCAGAAAGCGGAGCACGGTGCAGTCTGCGCCCCGCGCTCAAAGGCAATGGCCGTTGCAAACGGTGAGCCTGTAGAAGTGTGGGGCGTTGTGCCGGAAACGGAGTCGCGCATCTTTACGTTCTTCACATCAAGAAAAGGACTTGGTCTTTCTTCTGAAGACGGGGCGGTGTGCCAGATGTCTCCTGTTCTTGCAGAGAGGTTTGGCGTCCGTTTGGGTGAAACGGTTTCTGTTGCGTGCGTGGATTCAAACGGAATGATGAACGCCTGCGATTTGACGGTGCAGTCGCTCATAGGAAGCTACGCGGAAGACTTCGATCAGATTGCGGCTGTCGTGCCGGAATCTGTTTTTTCGGATCTGTTCGGCACCGGACAGATATGCGAAATAGCTGTCCTTCTGGAAAATGACAGGAATCTGCATGAGCGCAAGGCCGTGCTGCAAAAGATGCTGATCGATGCCGGATTTGATGCGGAAGTTACAGAATGGTCGGATCAGGCCACGTACTTCCATCAGGTCGTCCGCTATTACGAAGGGTTCTACCGCATCGTCATGGCGGTTGTCGCGGTAATTGTTTTTTTTGTGACATTCACAACAATGTCGCTTTCTCTGCTTGAGCGGATGAAAGAATTCGGAGTCTGCCTGAGCCTCGGCACACGGAAACCGGCAGTTGTGCGGCGCGTCTTGTGTGAGACGCTTGTGCTGGGTGCTGCAGGGTGTGTGATCGGCTCGCTCATTGCATTTGCCGTTGCGCTTGCTGTCAACAGGACAGGCGGAATCATGCTTCCTGCTTCTCCCGGCATGGCGGTGGAAACTCCCCTGCGGCTGAAATTCAGCGTTCAGGCGGCGGTTCTCAGCCTTGCCGCAGGATTTATTGTGCCGCCGCTCGCTCTGATTTTTCCTGCGGCGGCAGTCTTCCGCAGGAGCATTGTGGAACTGCTGCGGGGATAATGCTCTTAAAAGAAAATAGCTGCATGTCTTGTCATTTGCTTTTTTTTTAAGTACTGTATGTGTATGTCAGATGTTGAAAAAAAAGTGAAGGATTTTTTTAGAAGGCCGTCGCGGCTCGCAGGCATTGCGGCGGCTGTTCTTTTGCTTGCGGCTGCGGCTTCAAGTTTTTTTATTGTTGACCAGGCGGAGCAGGCTGTTGTCACCCGGTTCGGAAAGTATTACGCCACGCTCGGGCCGGGACTTCAGTACAAGCTTCCGTTTGGAATCGATAAAAAATTCATTGTTCCGGGAAACAAGGTTGTGCAGACGGAGCAGTTCGGATTCAAGACGACACGGAGCGGCGCAGTAAATCAGTATCAGAATAATATCGTGAAGGAATCCACGATGCTCACCGGCGACCTGAACATTGTGGATGTGGAATGGATTATCCAGTACCGCATTGTTGATCCGCGCGCGTGGCTTTTCACTGTTCAGGAGCGGAGCCAGACAATCCGCGACATCAGCCGTTCAGTTATAAACACGCTTGTAGGCGACCGTGCGATTCTTGATGTGATGGGAAGAGAGCGCAGCAACATTGAAAGCCTTGCCGTTTCCATGATGAACGAGCAGTTTTCCCAGCTGGGAATGGGAATAAATGTGTTTGCAGTGAAGCTTCAGAACATCGTTCCGCCGCAGGGAGTTCAGGATGCCTTTGAGGATGTGAACAAGGCGATTCAGGATATGAACCGCTTTATTAACGAAGGAAAGGAAAGCTACAATTCTGAAATTCCGAAGGCAAAAGGAGAAGCTGACAGGCAGATTCAAGTTGCCGAAGGATATGCCGCCGAGCGCGTGAACAGAGCCAGGGGAGATGTTGCGCGCTTCAATTCAGTATATGAAGAATACCGGAAGGCGCCCGCGGTAACCCGGGAGCGTCTGTACCTTGAGGCAATGGAAGCGGTTTTTGCCTCTCAGGCACAGGACAAAAAGCCTTCGCTCATTGACGGCGAGCTTGACAATGTGATTCCGTTTAAAAATCTTGGAGGAAAAAGTGACTAAGAGAAGCAAGATATATGCAGTTCTTGCGGCTGCTGCTGTTGCGGCCGTTCTGTTTTTTGCTGCGGGGCCGCTTTATATTGTGAACGAAGGCGAGCAGGCTGTTGTCACCCGGCTTGGCCAGATTGTGGAGTCGCGCACGGAAGCAGGGCTTTACGGCAAGATTCCGTTTCTTGATGCCGTGACGTTTTATCCGGCAAAGATTCTTTCGCTCGAAGGAGATCAGGCGCGCATTCCGACAAAAGAAAATCAGTTTATAATTGTTGACACTACGAGCCGCTGGAAAATTTCTGATCCGGCGCTTTTTTATCAGGCGTTCAAGACGCTTGACGCAGCCTATAACAAGCTCAGCGATATTATTGATTCTTCCACGCGGACAATTATTACGAGAAACCGCCTCAGCGAAATTGTGCGCAGCAGCAACAGCATCAACGAGGAAAAGGCAGACGAGCAGACGCAGCTTGCGGTGATTGAAGGCGAGGATTCCGAAGAAATTGAAGCGCTTGTAAACGTCAGCTCAAACAATGAAAGTGTCCTGAAGGGAAGAAGCGCGCTTTGCCAGGAAATGGCTGCTGATGCGAGAAAAATGACAGGAGAATACGGAATTGAGCTGATTGATATTGTTCCGCGCCAGATAAAGTATTCTGATGAGCTGACAGAAAGCGTTTACAGCAGAATGATAAAGGAGCGCAATCAGGTGGCGCAGGCATACCGCTCTTTAGGCGAAGGGAAAAAATCGGAATGGCTTGGAAAGCTTGAAAATGAAAAGCGCACGATAGAATCGGAAGCGTACCGCAAAAGCGAAGAGACTAAAGGAAAGGCAGACGCAGAGGCGGCTGCAATCTATGCGCAGGCTTACACACGCGATCCCGGATTTTATGCATTTTGGAAAAGCCTTGAGTCGTATAAATCAACAATGGGAAATTTCGACACGACATACAGCACGAACCTTGACTATTTTAAGTACCTGTACAGCCCGGATGGAAAGCGGCAATGAAAGAGCGGATTGTTTTTTTTCAGGAAGGATCTCTTTTCTTAAACACCTGTATGTCAAACAGTGACTTTGTGAAGGCGCGGTTTTCTGAGCGGATTCGGGAAAACGGAGTCCTTGCAGAAAAAGAAGGCGGACAGTGGAACTGCTCTCCGTGGAATTTTGACTCGACTGTATCCTCGCGTTCTGTAAAAGGATTTTGTGAAGACGGAAAGGAAACAGTTTTTCTTGAGGGAACGGCTTTTGACGGCATGACGCTTCACGAAATGCTTGAAGGAAGCTGCCCTTCTTCCTTGCAGGCAGCCGCCGCATTTTGCAGCGCGGTTCAGGCTGCTGCTGAAAAAAAATTCCCAGTTGACGGCATTGGCGGCGGCGGCATTTTTATTTCCGCGGATTTAAAAAAGATTTTATTTTTGCCGAAGATTTTTTTTGTTTCTGCGGTTTCTTCTTTTGATGAGCGGACATTCGGCGAGCAGCAGGGGCAGTATGTGCATCCGGCTTTTAACGCGCAGAGCAATGTGCGCTTTATTCAGGCTGTTGTGCTGTACAGGGTCATTTGCAAATCATTTCCGTTTGCTGCTGAAAAAACGTCCGCGCGGACAGCTGATATGCTCGACTTGAATTACCGGCCGCTGCGCTATCTGGCCTGCGGAATCGACAGGAAAATCATTCTGTTTACTGAGCATGCGTTTTCTGGAAAAAATGCTGAATTTCCTGAAAAAGAATTTTCTCTTTTTGCTGAAAAAAATGAGCCGCTCATCCATAATCCGGAGGATTTTACAAAAAAGGCGGAACGGTATTTTTCCTGTCGGCAGAAACGCCTCCGTGTGCGGCGGTGGCTGAGGGCGCGGCGGACTGCAATAGGCATCGCTGCCGTTGCTGCTGCTGCCGTTATCATTGTTTCCAGTTCCTTGTACAGAACTTCCCAGGAAAAGCGGACTGCAAAAGGGCTGACTTCACTTCAGGCGCTTGAAATGTACTACAGCGCAATAAACTGCCTTGATGTCGATTCTGCCGGAAATGCTTCAGCAAAAAAACTGCGGCGCAGAACTGACATGCTCAGCACTGTGTTTGTCACCGGAAAAACGCGGGCCATGTATGATGTTTCGCTCGATATTGTTCCTCCGGCCGTCTGGATTGTAAAAAATCAGCCGAAGCATAACATATACGGACTTTCTCAGTTCACTGTTGACGGAGCGCAGGGAGATATTTTTTTTCAGGGGCCGAGGAAAAGTGAAAGGCCTGAAGTTCTGCATGAAGAAAACGGGCAGGCCGTTGTTCCCGGAATGGAAAAGCAGTACTCGGTTTCGTTTTTTATCCTTGACTCTTCAGGCGAAGATATGCTTGCTGTTACAAGGCAGGTGGAGCGCGTTTTTGCAGCCTTTGAAAAGGACCGGTGGATTATTGCTGATATTCAGACGGAACTGGAAAGCGAATATTTTCCGTTCAGCGAATTTAAAGAAGCTTACGCGCAGGCAATGGAGCAGTGCGGTTCTGACATTCTTGCGGCCGCGCGGCTTTTGCGGAAAAAGTACAGCTTTATTCCTTCTGACGAAGAAATTGCTCAGGCCAAAGAATTCATTCAGCATGAAAGCCTTTTTTACAGCGGCTCATAGCTTGCATTGAGCCTGCTCATAGCGTGCGTTGAGCAGGCTCATAATTTGCGCCGGGCAATTTGCGCTTTCTGTCTGATTTGTGCTATACTTCCTAAATGGCAGAAAATGTAGTTTTTTCACAGGAGCGCAGTGTTACGTCTGCGTTTATCGACAGCTCAACAAAGCTTGGAATTGCGCAGGCCGTGCTGATGGTTCAGGACAACCTTACAGAATGCTTTGCACAGCTTGGCTGCGACGGAATCACCTGGCGCGAGCAGTTCAGCGTTTTCTGGGTCTTTACAAAGACAAAGGTGCATTTTAACCGCCGTCCGCTGTGGCGTGAAAAAATCACCGCGCAGACATTTCCTGTGGTGTCCTCCGGGTTTCGCTGTGAAATCAATACAGTTTTTCTTGATGCGGACGGAATGCCGCTCGTCACTGCAAATCAGGAGGCATGCGTCCTCAGCCTGGAAACGCACCGTCCGGTAAAGCTTGCTTCCCTTCCGTTTCCGCAGGACTCGCTGCCGCCGCCTGTCTGCAATGAGCCTTTTTCAAAACTTCCGCAGGATTTTTCCGAAGCTGATTTCCAGTACAGTCAGACTGTCCGCTCGCAGCATATCGACATGTCCCGCCACATGAACAACATTGAGTACATCAGGCTTGCGCTCAATGTTTTTTCTGACAGTTTCTTGCAGTCACATGAGCCTGTGTCGCTGGAAGTTCATTACAGAGGCGAAAGCTGTGAAGGCCAGCTGCTCAGGATTTTCAGCCGCACAGAAGGCAGCGTGACATTTGTCCGTATCTGCGAGGGCAGTCGGTGCGTGTTTGAAATGCGGATATCGTTCTAGCTGCGTTTTTTCCTGTCTGGAGATTGTAGACACAGAAAACAGGATAGTCTATAGTGTATGCAGAGACAGCAGAAGCCGGCTTTGCCGGAGCGCGCAGGAGGATATAATTGTCAGTTTTTCAGGGAATCATACTTGGCTTGCTTCAGGGAATTGCGGAATTTCTTCCCGTTTCTTCTTCCGGGCATCTTGCCGTTGCTCAGCATCTGTTCGGCTTGACGGAAGTTCCGCTTCTGTTTGATGTATTCTTGCATCTGGCGACGCTGCTTGCCGTTGTTCTCTTTTTTCGGAAGAAAATATGGAAGCTGCTCTGTTCCTTTATAAGCATTTTCCTTCCGCGGAAGGAAAATCAGCCGGATTCCATTGCTGCGGACAAAACGTATATTGCCGCGCTGCTGCTTGCGACTGCGGTTACAGGAGCTGCCGGAGTTTTGACTTCAAAACTGATTAGCGGAATTTCCATAAAGGCTGTCTGCGCCGGATTTATCTGCACCGCGATGCTTTTGATTCTTTCTTCCGCAGCTGAAAAAAAATATTCCGCGCGGCCTGATGCAAAACCGGCGGAAACTCCCCCGGACTGGCGGCAGGCGCTGGCAATCGGTCTTTTTCAGGGAATCGGAACGCTGCCGGGAATTTCCAGAAGCGGCTCTACAATCGCAGGCTCGCTTTTTTGCGGCGTGAGCAGGGAAATGGCAGGAGAATTTTCGTTTATTGTTTCGATTCCTGCAATCATCGGAGCGTTTATTCTTGAAGCAAAAGATCTGGGCGAAGTTGCTTCCGGCATAGGAGCGGCTCCTGTTGCCGCAGGCTGTGCGGCGGCATTTGTCAGCGGATACTGCGCGCTCGCCTGGCTCATGAAGCTGATACGAAAAGGCCGCCTTGAGTGGTTTGCCGCGTATCTTGTTCCGCTGGGAGTTCTCGGGCTGATTTTCCTGAAGTGAAATTTCCCGCGGAACATTTTTGCTTCAGCTTGATTCAGCCGCGCCTGGAAGCCCGATGTCCTTTCTGTAGAACATAGCGTCGAACTGGATGCAGTCCATTGCCCTGTAAGCTTTCTGCCATGCATCGTCAAATGTGTCTCCGTGCGCAGAGCAGGCAAGGACTCTTCCTCCGCTTGTGACCAGCTTTTCTCCGCCGGAATTATGCCTTCTGTTTTCCATTGCGCCTGCGATAAATAGCTTTGCACCTGACTCCTGCATGCGCTTTTCGTCAATTGAAATGCCGCATCCTTTTTTATAAGACCGCGGATATCCTCCGCTCACTGCAACAGGCGCGACAACAAATCCGTTTTTCCAATTGAGATTGAATGAGTGCAGCGTGCCGTCTGCAATTGATGTGCAAAGCGCGGCAAAGTCGCAGTCCATCAGCGGAAGCACGGCCTGTGTTTCCGGGTCGCCGAGGCGCACATTGTATTCAAGGCATTTCGGTCCGTCTTTTGTGAGCATCAGTCCGAAGAAAATGAATCCGCGGTAATCATAGTTTTCCGCAATGAGTCCTTTCAGTGTCGGCTCAAGGACTGTGCTTTTAAACTGGGCTGTAATTTCATCAGTTACATCGCTTACAGGGGCAACTGCGCCCATGCCTCCTGTGTTCGGACCTTTTGCTCCGTCACACAGCCGCTTATGATCGCGGGCGCTCACAAACGGCACAATGCAGGCTTTTCCCTGTCCGGCCAGCTCAGGTGTGACGCAGACTGCTGCAAGAATTGAAATTTCTGTTCCGCGAAGATATTCTTCTATGACAAGCTTTTTTCCGGCATCTCCGGCAAGGCTTCCGCTCATAAGCTCTTCAATGGCATTGGCGGCTTCCTGTTCCGTTTTTGCAACAACAACACCTTTGCCGGCTGCAAGTCCGTCAGCCTTTATGACAATAGGTGCGCCCTGCTCATGAATGTATGCGAGGGCTTCATCTTTTGAAGTGAATGTTCTGCTTTTTGCGCAGGCAACTCCGTGCGTGTGCATGAATTCCTTTGCACGGTTCTTGCTTGCTTCGAGCTGAGCCGCATCATGCTTTGCGCCCACCGCAGGAATTCCGGCATCCCAAAATGCGTCAGCAAGTCCTTCCGCCAGAGGATTTTCAGGCCCTATGACGGCAAGGCTGCATTTGTTTTCCAGAGCGATTTTCACGTATGCTTCATTGCCGTTCGCTCCGCACAGATACGGGCAGTCCGAAAAACTGACGTTTCTGCATTTATGCTCAAAGGCTGTGCCCCCGTTTCCAGGAACACAGATTACTTCTTCAACAGAACTGCTTTGAGACAGCTTCCAGGCGATTGCGTGCTCACGTCCGCCGTTTCCTACAACAATAACTTTCATGCGGATATGATAGCACAGAATGCAAAAAAATAACAGGGGAATCTAAAATGATTCCATTCTGACAAGCAGCTGCTCAAGCTTTGCAGAATAGCTTTTGTCGGCGGCCCATGTCCCGGAAAGCCCTTCAATCGTCGGCGACTTTCCCCGCGGCTGCACATACCGGTAGCGCCTGTCTATGCACTCATTGTTCAGGACGGAAGATTCATCTGTGGCATACGCATGCAGGTGCTGAATGTGCGCCCGCACTCCGAGCTGCTCCGTTGCAAATGTTTCGCCGGGATGGTCAGCGTCTATGGCTCCAAGCCCGCAGTAATTGTGCATTTCAGGCGTGACGAGGTTTCCGAACCGCAGGAATCCGGTTTCAAGGCACATCTGGGCAAACGCGCAGTCGCTGTTGATTCCTTCAGCCGCTGCTTCCTGAACATACAGGGCTGCCAGCCGCGCAACTTCCGCTTTGTCCGCATCGGGATGTGCGCTCATAAAGAAGTCATACAGCTGCTCTTCCGTTTTTATTCCGCTGTCAGTCAGATTTCTGGAAATTTCGCTGCGTCCGGCTGTTGAAACGCATGAAAGCACAAGAAATGCGGGAGCCAGTAAAATCAATAAAAGAAAATGCTTCATATAGTTTCAGCCTGAAATAACAGTTCCTGCATATGCTCTGCCGTCAAGAATTGCCTGAATGTTGGCAATGTTTTTTCCGGCCGCGCAGATTACTGAAAGTCCGAGTTCCTGTGCCTTTTTTGAAGCGACGGGATCAAACGGGCAGTTTTTTCCTGGAATCCATTCGTCTCCGACCATGCGCCTGAATTCGCTCCATGAGATGCTGTCAATTGGACGCGCATCGGGATTTTTGCGCGGATCATCGGTGTACACTTTTTCAATGTTTGAAAGGTTGACGACTGTATCGGCATGAAACCGCTGGGCAAGCAGAACCGCGTCATTGTCCGTGGAGAATCCCGGCTTCCATCCGGCCGCAACCAGAATCCGTCCCGTGAATTCCACTGCTTCCGTAGGATCGGTTACGACTTCCTGAACGCACAGGGTGCCGAACACCGCTTTCAGAAGCTGGGCATTCAGGCGTGTTGCCATGATTCCGATCCAGTCACAGGCAAGATCCGCTTCAGATGACGCCGAATTCTGCTGCATGTCTGCGCAGTGTTCTGCCGCCGCCCGGTATGCTGCCTGGTATGTTCTGGCAGGGCCGCCTCCTCCCGCAACAAGGATAAGGCGTGTGCCGCTGTTTTCAGAAAGCCACCGGCAGATCATGCCGGCAAATTCACAAAGAAAGCCTGTGTCGGGCTTGTCGGGCGCAATAATCGAGCCGCCCACGCTCAGCACTTTTGTAACCATAAAAACCTCTGTATATAAAATCAGTAAATTCCCTGAATCACGGGATTGTTCCATAGCGAGCTGTAGCTTGAAGTCGCGTCTCCCGCTTCTTCCCAGATTGACTGCAAGGCGTATGTTCTCGGCCGGTAGACAACCTTGCTGTTTAAGGATGACTGGCGGATCTGCTTCCAGCCCCGGCTGAAGGCAATATGCTGATTGTCCAGATTTCCAAAGTAAAATTCCTGCGGACTGCCTGTCTCTATGAACGGGGAAAACGGAAGTCCTGCGCCCAGGGACACATCGACAGGAAACCATCCGTAGCCTTCAAAGTAAATTTCTGTCCACCAGTGCGGAACAACGGAATTTTTGTCGCTGACAAGAATTCCTGCCACAGGAACGGCCGGAATTTCTGCTGCCCGGCACAAAGCGGTAAACAGGACTGCAAAATCGTAGGCATCCCCTCTTTTTTTTCTGATTATGTCAAGCACTGAAATGTCTCCGCTCCTGACTTTCTCAGAAATATCATAGCTGGAAACCATAAAGTCATAGATAAGCCTTGCTGTTTTCCATGGATTCCGCTCGTTTCCTGCGATTGTCTCAAGCAGCCTGGAAACCGCCTGGGAGTCAGACGGCACGCACATGTCAGCAGAAGTATATTTCATGTACAGCGGATTTTCTGCGCTGTACACGGCCTGCATTCCTTTTTCGCGGAAATTGCCCTGCACGCTGCAAGCGCTTACGACAAATGTCTGGCTGAACCGCTCCTTGTTGTTTGTAATCTGATTAAGCTGCCTTTTGTGAATCACATCATGCTCATCATCCAGAATAAACGGCTCAGGGTACACTTCAGTAAGCTGCACATACGGCTGAAATGAAGAAACTGCCGGCTTGGGAATATACAGCAGGATTGTGCTTTCCTGATTTGAAACATGATTTGAAATGTCAGCTGCAACCTGGACAACATACGTCCGCCTGTGCGCATACTGCTTTTTTCCAGAGGGAAACTCAAGGCTGATTTTTTGAGGGCTGCTTGAGCCGCGCTCTGTTTCTACAAAGACAGCGCCTGAGTCCGCGCCGTCGGGAACTCTCACCGTAATTTCCGAATCGGACCATGAAACATAGTCAAAGTCATCTGCATTGGCAGGAATGTACAGGCTGATTTTTTCCTGGCTGTCTGAGTCCTGCTCGGAAAGAAAGGATGCGGTTTTGTCCCTGTTTGCGGTAAAGTACACTGCTGAGTCTCCCCGCGCGCTGCCAAAATGTGAGCCGTGTATAGTGATTTTTTGGCCTGTCCGCGCGCCTTTTTCGGGCGAGATGGATGATATGGAAGGAACTGAAGTGCCCGGAAGCTCACGCACTGCGACAGGAATTCCTGTTTCGTTTGCAAAGAATGCCGGATCGGAAACTCCTGCTGAAGTTCCGACTGTCACAAGCCCGTCCTGAACGTTTGGCGGCAGAACAACCCGGATTTGGCCGTCGCTCCATGAAACATATCCGCTTGCCGTAATTCTGGAGCCTGCTATTTCAACGTATGAAGTTCCGCGCGTTTCCCCGAATCCGCCGCCCTGTATTGTCATTTCATCGCCGGGAGAGCCGATTAACGGAGAAATTGATTCAATGAACGGCTTTTTTTTTGCTTTTATGCTGATCAGGCTGAAAAAAACAAAGGCGGCTGTCAGAATAAAAAGCCAGCTTGCTGTTCTGGCAAGCGGAGAGCTTCTGAGGAGGCTGCGGTACGATTGTAAAAGGCTCAATTCATTTTCCTATGCCGTCATGTATTTCATCAAAAGGATAGAATGCTTTAAGCGCAAATGAGCTGTAATTCTTTTCTGGATGCGCTTCCTGGGGACAGAAAACATCGTAGCTTGCAAGCGGCGGCTTTTGATGCAGCTTTTTGTATCTGGGGCTTCCTGCCACCATCATCGGAACGAAAGCCGCTGTGCCTTCAGCTGAAACGGGAAGCGCATAGAACTGCTGCTCGTTGCTTTCAGAGGCAAGCATTTCGTTTAAAACTGACACATCAATGTTACCTTCCGCCTTCACCTGGTTTGCCACTGAAGAAATTGACGTGCGTGCAACAGGCTGAAATGAAGCGATCTGATTCTGCATAGCGCTGCTTTTGCTGGAGCCGGGAAGAATGAGCGCAACTGCCGCTGCCGCTGCTATTCCGGCCGCAAAGTATTTTATGCCGCTGATTTTGGGGAATGAAACGGCGCTTTTATGATGCTGTGTGATCTTGCTGTAAGAAAGGCGGATTTGAAGCCGTTCAAAGCTGGCGTCCAGATCGTTCTGGGAAAAATGAAACGCGTTTTTGTCTGCCTGGAACGCATTTTTTAAAGCGCGGAACTGTTCCAGCTTGGCGGAGCAGTCCGGGCAGGAACGCACATGGGATTCGTATGCTGCAATGTAATTGTGAGGAAGCTCGCCGTCCAGATAAACGGAATGAATGTCTGTTTCAGGACAAGTATACATCATCTTCTCCTATAAGCTTTAACAGCTGGGCTTTTGCCCGGAACACCCGCACCTTTACGTTCCCCTCTGTAATTCCAAGCTGCTGCCCGATTTCTTTGTAATTCATATCGGCATATTCTTTTAGAATAAGCACTTCTTTCAAGTTGTCAGGAAGCTTGTTCAGGGCTTCCACTGCGATTTTCTTTGCTTCGTTCTTTAAAAGCTCCGTTTCTCCGCTTTCCATGTGCTGCCTGCTTTCATACAGAGCCTTATGGTATGCGTTTGCTTCCCTTGTCTTGCGCTTTGCATAGTTCAGGGATGCATTTTTTACCACACGGATAAGCCAGAACGTTGCATCATTTAAAGAAGGAAAAACAAGTCCTTTTTCATTCGCCTTTATAAAGGAATCATGAACAAGGTCTTCCGCCGCCTCCTCTTCGCCTACAATTTTAAATGAAACTTTGAATAACAGTTCCATTGCCGAGTCGTATAGCTTTCTAAAGTCCTTTGGATCCGCGCAGTGTATTGCGCCAGATTCGCTTTTATTAAAAGTAAACACAATAAGTTCCGTCCGGTTACATTGTTATGTTCTGGTCCAGGCCGGTCCTGCCGGGGTGTCTGTTACTGTGATTCCTCTTGCCGCAAGCTGCGCCCTGATTTCGTCTGCCCGCGCGAAATTCCGTGCCTTTTTTGCAGCAGCCCGCTCGCTGACAAGAGCATCGATTTCTCCGGCTTCCGGGTCGCCGCTGTGGTCTTGGGAGACTGGGCTTTCCATTTTTTCAGTTTCTTTAAGGAAGGAATCTGCGCTTTCTGCAAGCTTTAGCCCGAGGACGCTGTCCATGCGGTCAATCAGCGAAAGCGCCTCCGCCGGAGCAAGGGAGGAGTCTTTTATGACTTTGGAAATCTGGCTGAGCGCGACCGGCGTAAGCAGATCGTTCTCGAGCGCGGACTGGAACGCGTCCATATATCCGCACGCCCGTTCCGAAAGCCCCGCGCGGTCATTCGCCTGTCCTTTCGCGTATTTTTTTGCGGCAGGCAGTTTTTCTCCGCCGGCTTTCTGCATAAGCTTTGCAATTTTCTGAATCAGGCTTGCCCGTCCGTTCTTCGCGCTGTCCATCGCGTCCCAGCTGAAATAAATCTGCTTGCGGTAATGTGCGCCCAAAAGGAAAAAGCGGTAGTCAAGCGGACTGTAGCCTCTGTCAACAAGCGTCTTGAGGCGCAGGAAATTTCCGCCGGACTTAGACATTTTCTCCGCTCCGCCTTCCTCCGCAGCCTTTTTGTCCTTTGCGATGACAAGAAATTCATTGTGCAGCCAGTAATTCACCCATTTTCTGCCGGTCGCGCCTTCGCTCTGGGCAATTTCGTTTGTATGATGAATCGGAACGTGGTCGATTCCGCCGGTATGAATGTCAAAATGCTCGCCGAGATACTTCATGCTCATCGCGGAGCATTCGATGTGCCAGCCCGGATATCCGCGTCCCCACGGAGAGTCCCACGTGAGCGCCTGATTCTCAAACTTCGACTTGGTGAACCACAGCACAAAATCGGCAGGATTGCGCTTGTTTTTGTCAACGACGACGACATCGCGCTCGCCGGCACCGGCACGGAGCTCATCAAGATTCAGCTGCGCCAGCTCGCCGTACTGCGGATATGTCGTGACATCGTAGTATACATTTCCGCCCGCCATATACGTGTGTCCGTTCGCCTCGATGCGCTTTATCAGGTCTATCATGTCCTGAATATGCTCGGTCGCCTTGCAGATGACGTCGGGACGGATAATGTTCAGAGAATCAATGTCGGAAAGAAACGCATCGGTGTAAAACTTCGCGACCTCAAGCACGGACTGATGACGCTCCGCCGCGGACTTCACCATTTTGTCGTCTCCGGCATCCGCATCGCCGGTAAGATGCCCGACATCCGTTATGTTCATCACATGTTTTTTATCGTATCCAAGAAACGTCAGCGTTCTGTCCAGAATGTCAAGAAAAACATACGCGCGCAGGTTTCCGATATGCGCATAATTATAAACGGTAGGCCCGCAGCCGTAGAACCCGACGAACCCTTCCCGAATCGGCTTGAATTCCTGCATTGTGCGGCCCATTGTATTGTACAGTCTCAGCGCCATTTTTCCCTCTAAAGTGGTGATTTTTTTACTTTTTTACTATAAAATAAACCTGATGAATACCAGAATACGCAAAATAGTTGAAAATATCAAGAACTCGCCTGCTTATCGGGGAAAACTTTTGATGCAGGAGCCGATGAGCCTCCATACAACGATGAAAGCCGGCGGATGCGCTTCTGTTTTTGCCGAGCCGGAAGACTGCGCTTCCCTTGCGGTTCTTGCAGCTGCATGCAGGGAAGGCGGCGCGGATTTTTTTATTTTGGGCGGCGGAAGCAACCTGATTGTAAGCGACAGCGGATTTGACGGCGTGATAGTTTCAATGAACGCGTTTTCTTCAGTCGAACTGAAAGACGGAAACGTTGTCTGCGGAGCCGGGGCGCAGACCGGGGATGTTGTGCGTTTTTTTGCTGAAAACGGCATTCCGGGAATGGAGCCTTTTGCCGGACTTCCGGGAACGTGCGGCGGCGCCTGCTTTATGAATGCACGGTGCTATGCGGCGGACATAAGCTCAAGAATCAGTTCTGCTGAGTATCTTGATGTGGAAAAAATCGGCTCAAATGCGTGTACGTTTCTTGAACAGCATCTGAAAATGTATCATAATGCAGATAACGGTGCGGACTGGTCGTACAAGAAGTCTCCTTTTATGGGCGGATCAAAAATCATAACAAAAGTGATTTTTAAGGCCGGGCAGCCGGATCCTTCAAAAAAGCCGCTCATACAGGCAGAGTGCGAACGGTTCATACAGGACAGGGAGGCAAAAGGTCATTTTAAAGCCCCCAGCTCCGGGAGCATCTTTAAAAACAGCCGGGATTTCGGCTGCCCGAGCGGAGTTCTTATTGACCGGGCCGGGCTGAAAGGCATGCGGATTGGCGGCGCGCAGATAGCTCCGTGGCATGGGAATATCATTATCAATACAGGAAATGCAACGTGTGCGGATATACAGGCATTGGTCCGTTTGGCGCAGGAAAAAGTCAGGGAGCAGACAGGATTCCTCCTGGAATGCGAAGTGATTTTTCTGTAATCCGCAGGGGCCGGCATCCGATAATAAAACTGAAAAGGTGGTAAAAAGTGCTTCAGCTTTCGTTTGTCAATTTCAAGCAGAATTCATATATATTTGTCGAAGGCACTCCTGCCACAGACAGGTTTTTTATCATACAGAGCGGAAGAGTAAAGTGCTACAATGAAATTGCCATTCCGGGAGCGGTGCCTGAAATTCTCGGGCCGGGAGACTTTGTTGGCGTTATTTCCTGCATGTCAGGGCATGAACAGACAAAAAGCGTAGTTACGCTTACGCCGGTGGTCGCGATTATGGTTCAGAAAAGCCAGTATCCTGAGCTTATAATGAAAAATACGCCTGTCGCCATGAAAATTGTGCGCGCTTTTGCCCGGGAAATGCGGATTGTAAACGATCAGCTGACAAAGCTTACGCTGAAAAAAGTCATCCTTGATTCGCCTGAGTCCTTGTTTTCAATTGCTGAATACTATGAGCGTTCGCGCCACATAAGCATAGCTGCATACGGCTACTATCAGTACTTAAAGCACTGCCCCTCGGGAATTAACTTTGAAAAGGCAAAGCAGCGGTTTTCTGCGCTCCGGCCGTATTCCAAGGCAGTGTATTACGAGCCTTCAAAGGAAAATTTCAGGAAGTATCCTGCTGATACAATGATTTTTTCTGAATGCCAGAACGGCGCTGATATGTTTATCATTCAGGAAGGGCTTGTGCGCATAACAAAAGTTGTTGACGGAAATGAAGTCACTCTTGCGCTGCTGAAAAAAGGCGACATGTTCGGTGAAATGGCGCTGCTGGAAAACAAGCCCCGGTCTGCGAGCGCAATCGCGCATGAAAACTGCACGCTCATGGTTATAAACATGGCGAACTTCAACCAGATGGTTGCAACGCAGCCGCAGATGATTTCAAAGCTTACAATGATGTTCGCAGACAGGCTGTGGAGCACGTACCGCCAGCTTTCAAACACGCAGCTGTCTGACCTGAGGGAAAAGCTTGTTGACATGATTTCGCTTCAGGTTGAAAAGCAGAAAGTTCCGTATACAAAAGGTTCCGCCTATGTCACAGAATTTTCAGTCACTGATATTTTAAAGCTCTGCGCAATTCCGGGCGAAGAGTATTCAATGGCTCTGAGGCTGCTTCAGACCGATCAGAATGTACGGATTGCAAGCGGAAAGATTGTCATTCCGGACATCAAAGAGCTGATAAAGCAGTCCGCCTTTTACCGCCAGCAAAATTCCAGAAGGTCAAATGAGCAGCACTAAATTTTTTTCCGCAGTTATTATGTGTCTCTTTGCTGCGGCTTTTGCCGCGTTTTCACAGGAAGCTCTTCCTGGCGGATACAGGAGCATCAGGCTCGGAATGTCTGTGGACGAAGTGAAGGATGCCCTGAAGAAGGACTTGAATTTCGGCTACCGGGGCGACCGTGATGTTTCTCTTTTGCCGGGAGAAAACAGGACGCTTATAGAGACCGACACATCGCGGACTGCGCCCTATTCCTTTTTGGAGCGGTGCTGGTTTCAGTTTTATGAAGACAAGCTGTACACCATCACCGTGAACGTGCGCCGGTCAAAGATGGATCATTACTCGGTGTTTTCCGCTCTGGCTGAAAAATACGGAATGCCGGACTCGCTCAGCCCTGAAAAATCAGAATGGAAAGATGACAGTGTGATTATGTCCTTGGAGCGGCCGCTGACTTTAAAGTACACGGATCGGGCGGTTTTTGAAGATCTTCAGTCCAAGGCGCTTGTGCAAAAAAGCGCGGAAGAGCAGGCCAGGGGAGCGTTTCTGGACAGCCTATGAAAAAACTGCTTCTTTCATTTTTTTTATGCGCGGCTGCTCTGGTTCAGCTGGCTTCCTGCTCCGGGAAAAAATACCGCCTGCCTGTCCGGGAGCTGACTGTTCTGTGTTCTTCGGGGAATGAAGTCACTGTGCAGGCGGAAATCGCACGGACGGAAGATGAGCGCAGCTGGGGATTTATGAAGCGCAGGCACATTCCTGAAGGAACGGGAATGCTTTTTGTGTTTGAGCGCGACCAAGTCTTAAGCTTCTGGATGAAGAACACTCCTCATCCGCTTTCCATTGCCTATATTGACAGCGGAGGAATTATCCGCGGCATTTACGATATGACTCCGTACAGCCTTTCCCCGGTAAAAAGCCCGCGCTCCGTGCGGTATGCGCTGGAAGTTCCGCAGGGATGGTATGAAAAGGCAGGCATAACGGCCGGCGACAGGCTGGTTCTTCCCGGTTCTGGTTTTTAAAGTTTAAAGTGCTGCCGTGAGCCGCTCAATCTCTGAAAGCGCAATTTTGTCATCGGGATCAATTTCAAGCACAACTTCAAAATAACGCCTGGCTTCTTCCGGCTGGCTGAGCTTCAGGCAGAGGCAGCCGAGGTTGCTTATGATTTTTGTGTTTTCAGGATCCATGGACAATGCTTCTGTCAGGGTTTCCTTTGCTTCCTTGAGCCTGCCGGTTTCCATCTGGCAGATAGCAAGCTCGTTCAGCGTGTCAGCGTTTTCATCTCCGCCTTCGCACTCCCGCGCCTTTTCAAACGCCTGCCGGGCGTCTTCAAACCGTCCGAGCCTGCGCAGTCCCCATCCGAGCAAAAACCATGCGTTCCATACGGCGGGATTGTCCTGAATAAACCGGCGGATTTCCTCAAGGCCTTTTTCTTCCTGTCCGCTGGAAATAAGCAGATAGGCGCTGTGAAACCTGCTGTTCTCCAAATTCCTGTTGGAAATTTTGTAGATGATTTCCTGGGCGCGCTCCTTTTTGTACAGGCCGTTTTCACCAAGGGATTCATCCGTTTCATCTGCGGTGAGAGCCAGATAGCTTTCAAAGCAGGCTTTCGCTTCGCCATAGTCGCATTTTTTCAGATAGAAAAATCCCGCATTGAAGTACGCGTCAGGAATTTCATCCGCGCTGTCCAGCGCTTCCTTGTAGTATTTGAGGGCGGTTTCATCGTATGCGTCAGCGTCATCGTTCAGGGAAATGCGCCTGTAGCTGTCCGCCTTCTGGTCAAAGAAAATCGCCATGTTCAGTATGACAGACTTGTCCTGCGGGTCAATTCCGTTTACCGCAAGCCAGATTTCTTCCGCCAGATCCCAGTCTTCGTTCCGCGCCTTTAGAATGGCGGCTTCCGCAAGCTCCTTTTTTATTCCCGGACGCGCATCCGTGATGAATTTCCGGTAGTAGTCTGCGTTCTTGTTTTCCCTGTCATACGCAAGGACTTTCAGGATTCCCGAAAGAATCTGCTCTTCGCTCAGCTGCGCAGCGTCTGCTTCAACAGAGTCGCCGGGATTTTTTTTCTGCACAGGAAGCTCCCTGTCAGGATCGATGCTCATTGCCTTTGAGGAAAAAACGGCGTTCTGCGGCGGCTTGATAAAGTACACTGAATCCAGAGGATTTGAAACAATCATTTTTTTCCTGCCGGCGTTCTATTTTGCTTCGGAAACCTTTTGAACTTCGCCCTGCTGCTCGTCTTTGTTTGCGTTCAGCTCGTCCTTGCGCATTGTTGAAATGTAATTGTTGATTCTGATTTTGTACGCAAGGCTGATGGAATCCTCCTGGAACTGAATGCTGGCTCCAATCAGGTCGCTTCTGCCTTCAACAGGCGTTGTGCTGACGATGATTCCCTTTATTATCATCATTTCATGGGGATCGTCAAATTCAAGCTGGAGAAACGCTTCCTTTTGAAGGAGAAACTTGGAAAGTCCCAGCAAAACAATTTTTGCCCCGCCGAACGACAAGTCCTGCAAAATGCAGTTGCGCTGGATATTCTGAATTGAAACAGTAAGCTCTTTTCTTTGCAGCCCGAGCTTTCTCATTGAATTCTGCGTTATATGGATGCGGTCTTCCTTTCTCCGTATGGCGTTCATGTTTGCTTCAACAAGGCTTCCAAGCATGACAATCAGATCGTCCGGCGGACGCTGTGTATACTGAATTGTAATAAGGGAAAGATCCGTGCTGTTCATGTATGGCTGGATAATATCAACCTTTGCATTGACAAAAAAACTCATCAGCTGCCCGTCAGGATTGTAAAAGCTGAACTTCAGGCTCACTGGATCCGGGTCTTTTTTGGACAGGGTTGCATACGCTCCGCCGTTTGTGCCGAGAATGATTTTAGCCTGGTTAAATGAAGATGAATTCACGATACACGGCCATTGCAGTCCGCCGCTCTTGATATAAATCTGCCGCGGATCCATTTTCAGCGTATGTATAATCTCCTTGGAGAATACAATTTCAGTGTCTCTATAGCAATCGTAATAACGGTTAATAGTTTGAGTAGTAACAAATGCCATAATAAGCAATTATAATATATATTTCATGTTTTATCAACGTAAAATATCAAAATAAAAGTCTTTCGCGTTTCCGCTGTTCTGCACTTAACGCTGTGCTGTGTTTTCTGATATACTGGAGCAAATGAACATTATGATTATCGGCGCCGGATTTACGGGCGTTCAGCTTGCAAAGCGGCTTATAAATGAAGGCAACATTGTAAAGCTCATAGACAATGATGAAGACATAATTGAGCATATAAGCAACAGACTTGACTGTGAAGTGATTCACGCCGACGGAAACAACTTGCAGACGCTGGAAGAGCTTGGCATTGAAAAAATGGATGCGCTTGTCACGCTGACAGACAGCGATGAAATCAACATGATTACCTGCTCGCTTGTGGACGCAGTATATCCTTCCGTCCTGAAGATTGCCCGTGTAAGAAACTATGCATACTATGTGAATACAAACGACACGGCAAGCCATCACGCGGAAACGTTCAAGGGAAACCACCGCCCGCTGTACGGAATTGACTATATGATTCATCCTGATGTGGAGGCGGCTCAGGCGATTGTCAAGGCGGTTGAGCACGGAGCAATCAGCGATATTGTTGACTTTGGCGACAACGGGGAATTTGAAATTGCAGCTTTTCAGGTTGAGCGCAAGAGCAAGCTTGACGGAATCGCGCTCAAGGACATCCGCTCCCTCACCGACAAAAAATTTCTTGTTGTGTATCAGGAAACAAGGGAAGCAGAGTCTGACAACATGGTTTCAAGCCTTCCGAGCGGAAGCACAATTTTAAATGCCGGAGACAGAATCGGCATTATAACTGAAAAGGAGACGGTTCCGGCGCTTCTTGAGCTGTGCGGAATAAAAATTGATGCGATAAAGAAAATCGCGCTTGTCGGAATCGGAAGAATCGGAACGATTGTGGCCGACAAGATTATCGAAAAGGACAAGACATCTCTTTTGCAGAAGCTGTTCAATGGAAAGAAACGGATTTCCCAGACGTTTACAATTATTGACAGCGACAAGAGCCTCTGCCTCGAAGCCGAAAAAAAATTTCCGCAGGCACGGATTTGCAACGCTGACATTACCGATGATGCTTTCATTGAAGAAGAAGGAATTGACAAGTATAACCTTGTAATCTGCGCAACGCATAACCACGAAATGAACATGGTTGTTTCCGCCTACCTTGAGTCGCTTGGCGTGGAAAAGACAATTGCGCTTGTTGCCCAGTCGCAGTTCGGGAACATTGCGCGCAAGCTTGGAATTGATGTTGCAATTCCGATGCGGGACACGCTCATTGACTCAATTATCAGCCATCTTCACGGAAAATCGGTGACTGGAATTCATACTGTTGCAAACGGCGAATTTGAAATTGTGGAGTGCGACTTGCCTTCTTCCAGCAAATTTATCGGAAAGCAGCTCAAGGACATTGCAAGCCCGGGGGAATTCCTGATTCTGCTGGTAAAGAAGCCGGGAAGCGCGCGGTATGAGCTTCCGCAGGGAAACACGTTTTTTTCGGTCGGCGACCATCTTGTTATAATAGAAAGAACCGGCGATAAAAAAGTCCTTGAAAAATTCAGCCGCTAGGGATGCAAGATGGCTTTTACAGTTCTGAGAATTTTATTTTTTATTCTTTCGATAGTTGGAACGACATTTATCATTCCGATTTTGACTGCGCTTTTCTGCGGGGAATTTGATGTGATTCCTTCTTTTTTGGTTCCGATGGCAGTGAGCTGGATTTTTGGAGCGCTCTGCGTCATTCTGGGCAGAAAAAAGAAGTCGGTTCTGCATATCCGCTCAAGCTTTGCGGTGGTTGCGCTTGCATGGACGGTTTCAAGCCTGTTCGGCGCGGTTCCGTTTTACTTCAGCGGTGCGATTCCTTCCGTTACAGACGCGGTTTTTGAAAGCGTGAGCGGCTTTACAACGACTGGCGCCACGATTCTGACTGAAATTGAGCAGCTGCCGCGCAGCGTGCATATGTGGCGGTGCCTGACGCACTGGCTCGGCGGAATGGGAATTGTGGCGCTTACTGTGGCGCTTCTGCCCGTTCTTGGCGTGGGCGGATTTCAGCTGATAAAAGCGGAGACAACCGGCCCTGAAAAAGGAAAATTCACGCCTAAAATCACAACAACTGCAAAAATCCTCTGGTTTATCTATCTTGGAATGACGGCTGCCCAGGCAGTGCTTCTTCACTTGGCAGGAATGGATGTCATTGACTCGCTCTGCCATGCGTTTTCAACGCTCGGGACAGGCGGGTTTTCCACACGGAACGCAAGCATCGGCTCGTATCAGTCTGCGCTGATTGACTGGATTTGCACGGTGTTCATGTTCGGCGCCGGAATCAATTTTTCGCTGTACTTTTATCTGTTTACCGGAAACTTCGGCGAAATACGGCGCAATTCCGAGCTGAAGGCATATATCGGAATTGTTTTTGCAGCGGTTCTTCTTGTTACGTTTTTTCAGGCTTCCTATTACGGCGGATTTTTCAGCTCGCTCAGATTTTCAGCTTTTCAAGTTGCAAGCATAATAAGCACGACCGGATTTGCGACATCAGACTATACGCTGTGGAAGCCTGTGGCGCAGGTTGTGATTCTCATGCTTCTGTTCATCGGAGGATGCTCAGGGTCAACTGCGGGCGGCGTGAAGGTTGTGCGCTGGGTTATCCTGTACAAGCAGTTTAAAAATGAAATGCTGAAGATGATGCATCCTCACGGCATTTTTTCAGTGAGGCTCAATCAGCGCAGCGGCAGGCGGGATGTTGTTTTTTCAGTTGCGGCTTTTTTCTTTCTGTACTTTGCGCTCATAATCGCCACATCATTTTTCGGCTCGCTGTTTGGAATGGATATTCAGACTTCGTTTACCGGCGCTCTTACGATGGTTGGAAACACGGGGCCTGCTTTCGGCATGCTCGGGCCGTCGTACAGCTGCTCATGGCTTGCCGTGCCGGTAAAATGGTGGTACTGCCTTGCTATGATAGCCGGACGCCTTGAGCTTTTCACGGTGTTTGTTTTCCTGACTCCGGCTTACTGGCGGAAATAGCCTGTGTGCTTCTGCTGCTTCCGCGGAAGAAAAGTCTTTGACGCAGCATTGACAGGCCGATGTAATTGCGTATATACTTTTTCTTAATAGAATCTACATGACTGCAAGCCGTTGCGGCGGCGGCAGAAATGGCTTTCTTTCAGAACTGCTGTCGGCGTATGCGGATTTCCTCGGGCAGATTTTGTCCGCCGGAAAGATGCACTGTGCCGTGGGGAAAGCTATTTTAAATTCTTGGTTAAAATCAACAGTATTAGAAAATTTCTGTCTCTGAAACCGGCTGGTTGCGGTGTGTGCTGTGAGTTGAATCAGGATGCCGGTTGTGTGGCAGGGGCTTCAATTCTTTCATCGATTTTAAAAAGTCTACAAAAGTTTCATAAAAGTCTTTAGGGAAAATGGTGTAAACCATGCGGGCCGTATGGTGAACTGCTTTGTAAATAAAAAGCCTAGTATAAATTGGACAGGAACATCCTTTCTTGC
Source organism: Treponema sp. (assembly GCA_017935745.1). Taxonomy (GTDB): domain Bacteria; phylum Spirochaetota; class Spirochaetia; order Treponematales; family Treponemataceae; genus Treponema_D. Next base: position 212,600 of record JAGBGX010000010.1, read on the forward strand.
CTGCTTATACGTTCTTCCGATTTCCTATATTTTGTTAAAAAAGACAGAAAAACAAAATGTGCGCTTCTGGAGCTATTGGGAAGAGCATCGTTTTCTGTTTTCTTGACGCAGATGGTTTGGTTCAACTATGCCGCGGGCTTTCTGTATGAGCACATTGACAGCATTTTTATGCGTCTTTCAATAAATTTCATTGTATGCTCCGTGTTTGGAGTGCTTTTTTATTTCATAGAAAATCCTTTTACCAAAAAGGTGATACGTTTTTTTCAGAACAGACACAGCCGAATGAGTAATGGTTTTGATGCTTTGTTTTTGGTTTCATAAGAAATGAATAAGTCAGATGATTTTTTAACAAGGAAAAGAAAATGATAAACCTAGAACAATTCATATCTAAATATATTACCGAACGTGATTCAAGTCTTTTTGCAAAAGATATTCAGAATAATTCAGAAGCTCTTGCAAAGGCGATTAAAGATAAAACTATGCTTGTCATTGGCGGTGCAGGAAGTATCGGAAGTTCGTTTATAAAGGCGTGTTTGCAGTTTAAGCCAAAGTCTCTTATCGTAGTTGATGTAAATGAAAACGGACTTGCAGAACTTACCCGCGATCTTCGCAGTACGAAAGGTATGTTTGTGCCGGAAGATTATGTTCCTTATCCAATGAACTATGCTTCATCTGTGTTTGAAAAAATGTTTCGTGCTCGCGGAGGATTTGATATTGTTGCAAATTTTTCAGCTCATAAACATGTCCGCAGTGAGAAAGATATATATTCGATAGAAGCTCTTTTGCAGAACAATATTCTTAACGCAAAACAATTTCTTGATTTGCTTGCAGAATTTCCTCCCGAAGAATACTTCTGTGTTTCAACAGACAAAGCCGCAAATCCTGTAAATATTATGGGAGCAAGCAAGCGTGTTATGGAGGATATGATATTCTCTTATTCCGACAAGTTCCCTGTAAAAACAGCCCGTTTTGCGAATGTTGCCTTTTCAAACGGTTCTCTTCCGGCAGGATTTATCGACCGCATTTCAAAGTTGCAGCCGATTTCTGCTCCAAGTGATGTAAAAAGATATTTTGTAAGTCCTCAGGAAAGCGGTCAGATTTGTATGCTTGCCTGTATGCTCGGAAAAAACCGAGAAATATATTTTCCAAAACTTGAAGAAAAGAAGATGAAAACATTTTCTTCCATTGCGACAGATTTTTTGTATGAGAACGGCTACGAAGTTCTTGAATGCAGTTCGGACGAAGAGGCGATAGAAAAATCGCTGGATTTGAGAAACGGCTCAAAGAAATATCCGGTTCATTATTCAGGTTCTGATACGACAGGTGAAAAAGCCTATGAAGAATTTTTTACTGATGAAGAGCAGACAGATATGAATCAGTTTGAATCGCTCGGTGTCGTTACAAACAGAACTGCTCGCCCTGTTTCTGAAATAAGAGATTTGTTCAATAAATTGGAAACTGCTTTTGCAAAGCCGGAGACGACGAAAGCGGAAATTGTAAAAATATTACAAGACTTCTTACCTAACTTCGAACACGAAGAAAAAGGAAAAGGTCTTGATAGTAAGATGTAGGAGGTAGTTTGATGGATAAAATTATTACAATTTATGGTGATGGCAACACTGGAAAAACGACGGTTATTAATGATATTTATGATACGTTAATAAATACAGGTGCAACCGTAAAGCATAATAAAAAACAAATCGGTGGAAACCAAAATGATTTTACTGCTGTGCTTTCTTATAAAGGAAAAAATATTGCTTTTTTATCTATGGGGGATTATAGAACTGTAGTCGATGATTATGTAAACAATTACAGAAAATGTGATGTTTTTATAACTGCTCTAAATAAAAGATTTGCTAACATTGGGACAGTTTGGCTTAAAAATTCTGATGCTATATATAAAGTTGATAAAACAGAGGCGACCCCTGTTGATAACCAAAAGGTGATGAATAGAGTTATTTCGATGATTTAAATACAGGAAATTTTATGAACAATAAAGACATAATTCAATTTATAAAATTCCTCTATCCCGAATACGGCGAGCATATACCTTTACATGCACCTGTATTCTTGGGAAATGAAAAGAAATATTTGAATGACTGTATTGATACTACCTTTGTTTCCAGTGTCGGTCAGTATGTAGACAAAATGGAACAGATGGTCGCCGAATATACAGGGGCTGCCCGTGCGGTTGTCTGCGTAAACGGAACAAATGCTTTATATATGAGCCTTTTACTCAGCGGTGTTGAGCAGGGGGATGAAGTTATTACACAGCCGCTTACATTTATTGCAACTGCAAACGCAATAAGTTATTGCAATGCTGTTCCTGTCTTTTGTGATGTGGATATTGATACAATGGGACTTTCACCGGTGGCTGTTCGGAAATGGCTTGAAGATAATGCAGAGATTAAGGGCGGAAAATGCTTCAATAAGAAAACAGATTGCAAAATCAGTGCTGTTGTTCCAATGCATACTTTTGGGCATCCTGTTCATCTTGATGAGTTTGTAAAGCTTTGTGAGGAATGGAAACTTGCTCTTGTAGAAGATGCTGCGGAAAGTATAGGAAGTTTTTATAAAGGAAAGCACACCGGATTGTTTGGAAAGGTTGCGGCTTTAAGTTTTAACGGCAACAAGACAATCACCACGGGCGGTGGCGGTATGTTGCTTTTTACGGACGAAGAACTCGGAGAAAAAGCAAAACATCTTACAACGCAGGCAAAAATTCCGCACCGCTGGGAATTCAGGCATGATGCGATTGGATATAATTACCGTATGCCAAACATCAATGCAGCCCTTGGTTGTGCACAGATGGAAAATATCGAAAAAGTTCTTGAGAATAAGCGAAAAACTGCAATGGCGTATAAAGAGTTCTTTGCAAACAGCGACATTCAGTTCTTTGACGAACCAAAGGACTGTAAATCAAACTTCTGGCTGAATGCTGTTATTCTTCCGAATAAAGAGGCTCAGCTTAAGTTCCTTGAAGAAACAAATGATGCCGGAGTGCAGACTCGACCGATTTGGGAACTCATGAACAGGCTGGAAATGTTCAAAAGCTGCCAATGCGGCGATTTAATTAATGCGGAAATGTTTGCGGATAGGGTTGTGAATATTCCGAGCGGGTATAGGAATTTAAATTAATAAGGAAAACTTTTATGGATATTAATGAACAGATTGAAAAACAAATTAATGAACAGAAAAAAACTGTTGATTATGATACACGAGAGTTGATAATTGAAACAATAGTTCAAAAATACTTAGATAAAATAGAAAAAGAACAGAATGAAATTTTTGTTCCTGAGTATCAAAGGGAATTTACCTGGGATAATGAACGTCAGTCAAAATTTATCGAATCTATTATTCTAGGATTGCCGATTCCATTAATGTTTCTTGCTGAAAATAGCGATGGAAGACTTGAAATTGTTGATGGTTCTCAAAGAATTAGAACACTTGCAGCTTTTATGCAGGATGAATTAAAAATAACAAATTTAAAAAAATTGACAAATTTAAATGGGCTTGTTTTTTCAAAATTGCCAGATTCAAGACGGCGTAAAATAAAGAATTCCCCTTTAAAAACAATAGTTTTACGTGATAATACTACTGAAGAAATAAAAAATGATATCTTTGAACGTATTAACAGGGGAAGTGATCCTCTATATGCTATGGAAAAAAGAAAAGGTATATTTAAGGGTAAATTTAATGATTTTATATATAAAGAGTGTGCTATAAATGATACTTTTAAACGCTTGACTCCTTTGTCTCCTTTGATAGATAAGCGTCAAGAGCATGAGGAGTTAATTCTTAGATTTTTTGCTTTATATGATGCATGGCCAAAATTATCATTTACAGAATCTATGGGAATTGCAAATTATTTAGATACATATATTCAAGAAATGAATATAGAAGTTGAAAAAGATAGTAATTTATTACAATCGAAAAGAAATCTATTTAATAAAATGCTTACATTTGTTTCAGAATCATTTGAAAATGGGTTTGCAAAAGGAAAAATTAAATCTGTATCAAGAGTTTATTTTGAGGCATTATCAGTTGGTTCTGCATTAGCTTTAAAAGAAAGAAAGGATTTAGAAGTTTCTGTGGAGAAAACAAATGCATGGTTGAAAACTGGAGAATTGACAAAAATCACATCTGGTAAATATAAGACACATAATAAAGCTCATATTAAGGAAAGAATTGATTATGTAAGAAGGTCTTTATTGAATGAATAATGAGATAAAAAAATCTCTACAGAATCGCAATTCTGAGATAGTTGAACTTATTCAGCATCTTGAAAAGCAAGAGAAAAATACATATTCGTCAAATCCTTCTTTTGCTACTGAAAAGGCTGCTGTTTTTTTATTATTATATAATGAAATCGAAGGAATTGTATTTTTATTATTTGAGTTTTTGTTTGATAATATTAGTATAAATGTTAATTGTTTTTCAAAATTGAAAAATAATCTGCAAAATCAATATAGAAAGTATAACGATAAGTTGAAAATTAAAAAAACCGAATATGAATTATTACATTTAGATTTTGAAACTTATATTAGAGATGTACATATTTTTTCTGGTAATTTGGATGCTCGATTAATTAGATGTCTACTAAAAGATTGGGGGATAATGGAAAATTTTCATTTTGCTAATGAAGAAAAATTGAAAGATATAAAGGATTATAGAAATTCTCTTGCTCATGGCGAACGGGCTTTTAAGGAAGTTGGGCGAAATTATTCGATTCAAGATATAAATTGCTTCTGTGTGTGTGTTTATGAATATTTGTTAAAATTGGAGATTATTTTTTCAAATTTTATTGAAAAAAGAGAATATTTGAATGAAAAAAATCTGTTTTGTAACTGCTGCACGTTCTGAATATGGACTTCTCAAATGGCTTATGCATGACATTCGAGACGATGATTCATTTCAACTTCAGCTTATTGTAACTGGCGGTCATCTCCTTAAAGAGCAAGGTCATACCATAGATGCTATTATTGCTGATGGTTTTACTGTAGATGCAACTGTTGATGCAAATCTCGATGTAACTTCCACTGAAACTATTGCTGCTTCAATGGGGCGGATGGCTGAAAAGTTTGCCCCTGTGTTTGCACAATTAAAACCGGATTTATTGGTAGTTCTTGGTGACCGTTATGAGCTTCTGCCGATTTGTAATACTGCTTTTGTAATGCGGATTCCTATTGCTCATCTTTCCGGCGGTGATGTAACGGAAGGAGCGATTGACGATGGTGTTCGTAATGCAGTAACAATGCTTGTTGATTATCATTTTCCCGGAACTACAGATGCAGCTGAAAATATAAAAAGAATGCGTGGAACTGATAAAAATATATGGGTTGTAGGAGAACCCGGGCTTGATGCTTTTAAACGAGTTCATCTTATGACACGAAATGAACTTGCGGAAAATCTGAGGCTTGATGTAAACAAAAAATGGTGTTTGATAACTTACCATTCAGAAACAAGAGAATCTATTGAATATAATCTTAATGCCGTAAAAAGCTGTTTTAATGCGTTACAGGCTCATAAAGATTTGCAGATTGTTATGACTTATGCAAATGCTGATTTTGGAGGAAACCAGATTAATGAACTTTTGGAGAAAAAAGCAAAAGAAAATCCAGAACAATTTAAGGTTGTTCCTTCTCTTGGCCAGCTTCGTTATCTTAGTTATATGAAACAGGCGGGGCTTGTAATTGGTAATTCCAGCAGCGGAATAGTAGAGGCTCCGTCTTTGGGAATTCCCGTTGTTAATATCGGAGAGCGACAAAAAGGTCGCTATCAATGTAAGAATATAATTCAATGTGGTAATAATTTTGATGCAATAGCTTCGGCCGTAAAGGAGGCTTTTGCAAAGAATGTAGATACAACCGACAGTTCGTACTGGGGAACAGGAGAGGCTTCCAAAAATATTGTGCGAATTGTGCATAAAAATATCTTTATGGAATAATAATGCAAAAAATAATTGGCGGTGAATTCAAAATTCCTGTTGTTACAGAAATAACTGCACCAAAAAATGAACGGTGTCTATTCTCCTCCGGCCGTTCAGCACTTTCTGCTGTACTTGAAAGTTTAACTGTTCATAATTCTGTATGTAAGGGGGGGGGTACTTCCGGACTGGTTATGTTCTTCTGTAGTGCAGGTATTTATTGATAAAGGTATTGACTATTCTTTTTATCATATAAATGATTGCTTGCTTCCGGATGAAACTGATTTATTTTCAAAAATAAAAAAACCGGTGATTGTTCTGCTTATATCATATTTTGGAATTGTAAGTATGAAACGTATTGCCGAGCAAATAAAAAAAGCAAGTCCTGATTCGATTGTAATTGTGGATGATGTTCAGAATTACTACGGAATTGAGTATAAAGATTTTGCAGATTATCGCTTTACAAGTTATAGAAAGTGGTTTGCTGTTCCCGATGGAGCAGAAGTATATTCGCGTAATGGGGAAATAAAGCCAAATATAAGAAAGAATTCTTTTGCTCAATATAAGTTTGCAGGAAACATTCTGAAAAATTACAGTAATTGGGTGGATGATAAAATTTGCCTTGATTTATTGGATAAGGGCGAAGCTATACTTGATTCTGAATATGACGTTGCCTGTTCAGAAATAAGCAGAAGTTTGATTAATAATATTCCGTTTGATGAAATTAAGCGAAAGAGAAAAGAAAATGCTGCATATCTTCATAGAAGGCTGACTGAATTAGGAATCAGGCATTTGTATAATAAAAATTCAGTTCCCTTGTTTATGCCTGTTTTTTTACAGAACAGAGCAGAAGTACGCCGGGCAATGTTTGCGAACAGCATTTTTACTCCTGTTCACTGGCCGTATGAGTCAGAGAAATTGAATGGATTTATAAAAAACCGCCTTTATGATACCGAGCTTTCGCTTATTTGCGACCAGCGATATTCTGAAGATGATATGGAAAAACAAATTAGTATTATAAGAGAGTTTATATAAAGTAAAATGATAGAAAACTCAAAAACAGAAAAACCAATTATAATTATAGGTGCCGGTGGACACGCAAAGGTTCTTTTTGATGTGCTTCGTCAGCAAAACAGAAAAATAATAGGATTTGTTGACAAAAACAAGGTGCTGAATGGTACTTATATTTGCGGTATCCCAGTGTTGGGTAATGATGAGGTATTAAATTGTTATAATTGCTCAGACATATTGCTTGTGAACGGAATTGGGTCTGTGGGTTCGATGGAATTAAGAAAGAGAATTTACAATAATTATAAAAAAAATGGGTTCTGTTTTGAAACTGTTGTACATAATTCTGCTGTAATTTCATCAAATGCAATTCTTGAGGAAGGCTGCCAAATTCTTGCAGGTGCGGTTCTTTCTTATGGGTGTAAGATTGGAGCAAATTCAATTATAAATACAAAAGCTTCCGTAGATCATGAATGCATAATTGGAAGGCATGTCCACATTGCTCCCGGTTGTACAATTTGCGGTGGGGTTGCGGTCGGAAATGAAACGCATGTCGGCTCTGGAAGCACAGTTATTCAGTTATGTAAGATAGGAAGTTGCAGTTTGATTGGTGCGGGTAGTCTTGTATTAAAAGATATTCCTGCTAATGCAAGGGCATACGGCTCTCCTGCAAATGCTATAAAAGTAACCGGGGGGGGGTGCTGTAGTATAGTGCTTAGCACTGTTTGCCATCAAAATCAAAGGTGGTTGAAGCAGTGTGCATAGAAATTACTTCCCAATGGAATGATGAACTTTTTCTTTTTAAAAAAGAGAATAAAGATTTGTATTTTTCTGAAGAATATGTAAGGCTCACCGCTCATTCGGGACAAACACCGTTATGTATTGTATGTAAAAATAGTGGGAATGTTTTATTGCTACCGTTTTTGAGAAGTGAATTCGGTTCATTTTTTGATTTTGAAACACCCTATGGGTATGGAGGTTTTATTTCAAATTGCGATGATGCGACATGGATTCAAAAAGCTCTTGCGGAAATAATTTCGTATTTTGCAGAACAGAAATATCTTGCGGGATTTATTCGTTTTCATCCTTTGTTAAACAATGCTGATTTATGTCGGAATGTTTTTACTGTTATCGATGACAGAAAAACTATAGCTATAAACACTTCTGTTTCTGAAGAAGAAATCTGGCAGAATCAAATTTCTTCAAAGAACCGCAATATGATTCGTAAAGCTGAGAAGAATGGCTTAGAATTTTTCAGAGATGATGAGTTTAAATATATAGAACAATTTAAGCAACTTTATAATTCTACGATGCAGCGGCTTGATGCTGCTGATTTTTATTTTTTTGATGATGAATATTATAGACGATTTGTAGAAATATTTAAGGGAAAAGGTTTTTTAGGGTGCATTTCTAAAGATTCAGAAATCATTGCTGCTGCATTATTTATGTACGAAAATGACTATGGTCATTATCACCTTGCAGGCAGTAATAGAATGTATTCTTCTTTAGGAACAAACAATCTTTTGTTGTGGAAGGTTGCCTGTGAAATGCATAGAGAAGGGGTAAAAGAATTTCATCTTGGCGGAGGAACTGATTCTGATGAAGAAAACAGTCTTTATAAGTTCAAAAAATCATTCAGTTTGAATATAAAGCAATTTTCAATCGGAAAAATAATCTTCAATGAAGAAGCGTATAAAAAAATCTGTACAGAATGGGAAAAGAAGAATCCTGACAAAATAGAAGTATATAAACATCATTTATTGAAATACAGGTATTAAAATGAATCATACACTTATTATTGCCGAGGCAGGAGTGAATCACAATGGAAATATTGAGTTTGCCCTGAAACTTTGCAAAGCCGCAAAAGAAGCCGGTGCAGATGTGGTAAAATTCCAGACTTGGAAAACAGAAAAATTGATAACAAGGACTGTTTCACAGGCAGACTATCAGACAGAGAATACAGGAAAGCAGGAAAGCCAGTTTGATATGCTCAAGCGGCTTGAACTTTCTTATGATGATTTTAGAAAAGTAAAAGCATATTGTGATGAAATCGGAATTCAGTTTGCTTCTACTGCTGATGAGGAAGAAAGCCTTGATTTTATTGTTAGTTTGGGAATTCCGTTTATAAAAATTCCTTCCGGAGAAATTACGAATATTCCGTTTCTTCGCAAGATAGGCGGCAAGAATCTTCCGATCATAATTAGTTCCGGAATGGCAACTCTTGCAGAAGTTGATGTTGCATTGCAGACTTTGAAAGAAGCCGGAGCAACGGATATAACTCTTTTACATTGTACTACAAACTATCCGTGTCCAATGGATGATGTGAATTTGAACGCGATGCAGACTTTAAAAGATGCATTTAAAATTTCTGTTGGATATTCAGATCATACTAAAGGAATAGAAGTTCCAATTGCAGCGGTTGCAATTGGAGCAACAGTCATAGAAAAACATTTTACGCTCGATAGAAAGATGGAGGGACCTGACCACCTTGCAAGTACAGAGCCAGATGAATTTAAGAAAATGGTGGAGTCAATCAGAAACATTGAAAAAGCAATGGGAAACGGCGAAAAAGTTCCGACAAAAAGCGAAAAAGATATTTCAAAAGTTGTATTAAAAAGAATTGTTGCATCGCGTGCAATAAGAGTAGGCGAAATTTTATCTGAAAAAAACATTACTGTAAAACGCAACGACAAAGGAGTTCCTGCAAAATATTGGGATGTAATTGCAGGAACCAGAGCAAAGAGAGAGTATGCGGCTGACGAGGCTGTGGAAATATAGTTTTTCTATATGAGGGGTGAGAACCCTGTTTTGAAAAACCAGTTTTCTTATTTATGATTATGGAAAATAAAGATTATTTAATTTCTGAGAACGCTACGGTTTTGGACGCACTTGCCCAGATTGACAGTGTTTCAGAAAACAACAGTAAGATACTTTTCGTCGTTGATTCTTTTGGCAGGCTTGTGGGTGCAGTCAGCGACGGAGACTGTCGTCGCGGTCTTATAAAAAACAAACGTCTGGATGTTTCCGTTAAGGAAATTATGAAGTCAGGTTTTACTTATATGAAAAAATCTGCTTTTGATGTTTCTATAGTTCAAAAAATTCGTTCGCTTGGGCTAAAATATGTTCCGGAATTGAATGAAGACGGCACATTGTACAAGATCCGTGATTTTACCAATGGAAAGTCGTATATCCCTGTAGATGCAGTCCTTATGGCGGGAGGAAAAGGGGAGCGGCTCAGACCTCTTACACTTGACACGCCGAAACCTCTTCTCAAAGTTGCTGACAAACCGATCATCGACTACAACATAGACAATATGATGCGCTATGGTATTGAGCATATCAATGTTACGGTAAATTATCTTGGCGAGCAGATTGAAGAACACTTTAAAGAACCTGTAAACGGTATTCAGATAAAATGCGTTCGCGAAGGCAGATTCCTTGGAACAATAGGTTCGCTTGATATTATCAAAGAATGGCATAACGATACGATTCTTTTGATGAATTCCGATTTGTTTACGAATATCGATTTTGAGGCATTTTATCTGCATTTCTTAAAGCATGATGCAGATATGAGTGTTGCGGCTGTTCCGTATAATGTAAATGTACCGTACGGCATTTTTGAAATTGAAAACACGCGTGAGATAAAAAGTATAAAGGAAAAGCCAACCTATTACTATTATGCAAATGCAGGAATTTATCTTATTAAACGTGAATTGCTGAAGTTGATTCCGAAAGATACTTTCTACAATGCAACCGATTTTATGGCGGAATTGATTGGGATGAATAAGAAAGTCATCCGCTATCCGATTGCAGGATATTGGGTAGATATTGGAAAGCCGGAAGATTTTAAGAGCGTGCAGGAGTTTGCACGGAATATAAGGAAAGCGTAAATGTTATGGATGAAACTTTAAGACTTGCTAAAGAAATTTCAAAAGAACATGATAAAATTACAATTATCATTTTAATAATTATTAGCATAATATATTTGATTATAAATTTGCTTATTCCAATCTTTTTAAGTTCTTTTAATCGAAGAAATGAGATCAAGAAGATTCGAAGTGAAAGAAAATTGGATAGTACAGAAAATGTTATAAAGCAATTGCGATTACTTTCATCTTCTTTAAGTATTATTGATACAAAAAATGTCGATGAGGGAAGATTAAAAATAAATGAGCTTAGAGAATATGTGCATTCTAGTGAATTGCTTTTAACAAAAGAAATATTAGATGTAGCAAATGATTTGCTTGATTATTGCGAGATTGTATTGGTAACGCCAGAAGAAAGAGATTCGAGCAAGGAAAAAAATTTCTTTATAAAAATGAAAAAAGAGTATGAAAAAATTCTATGAAAATAGAAGTGCCTAAATTTTTTACATTAAAACATATAGAAGAATTTTTATCAGACATCTCTATATATTTGGAAAAGGTAATAAAGGAAGAACCTGATTTTACATTAGATGTTTCTAAAATAAAAAAGATTTGTTTGCTTGGACAATTGTTGTTGTATAAATTTATTAGTTATACTGTTGAAAATCGATGTTTTGATAAACCTAAAATATTAGGTATAAATAATGAAATACTAAAAGAGCAGCTAGGACGAAGTTGTTTTTGGGAATTAATAGATACCTATGTAAAGAAACCGAATAATAAAAGGGCAATTGTGAAGTCGTATAACAATTTAAAAATAGTAAATGAAGATGATTTTTTAATTGCTCCACAGAAATTGTTGAGAGATGATAGTTCTGATTCAATAGAGTTGGAGAATACTTATTTAGATAAGGTTCTTGATTTTTACAATAATACTTCAAAAGCCCATACAATTTGTTTTTGTATTGCAGAGTTGTTTTCAAATTTTTGGTCTCATGCAACAAAAGATAGTGGAACCGTTATGGTAGCAAGAGGAGATAAAACAAACATTGAAATTTGTTTTGCTGATACAGGGGAGGGCATTATAAATAGTTTTAGGTGTTCTGATGAAAAATATAAAAACGAAACTAAGCAGACGTTAATGAAATTAGCTTTGGCAAAAAATATAACTTCTAAGCCGAATACAAATCATTTAGGTCTTGGTTTATATATGATAAATTGTGTTGTTTCTCAAAGTTCAAAAAATATATTTAGAATATATAGTGATACCGAAGAATATATATATGATGATAAAAACAGAGGTGTTTACAAATCAATTAGCTATTGGAAAGGTACTATAACTTATCTAAAGCTTAATCTGGAAAACTTATTGACTCTTGATAAAATTAGAGAATTAAGAACACCTGCTTATAATAAAATTCAATGGAGTTGATTATTTATGAAATATGATATAGCAAAATTTGGCAGTAATATTATTCCTGGTGGTGCAACAGATAAAATTGCTAACGAAATACTAGATTTATTAAGTTCTAATGATTCGTTAAGTTTAAATTTTGAGAGAATTAATTTGATGACGACTAGAGCTGCAAAAGAAATCTTAAAACCTATAGTAGATAGATATGGAATAGAACAAATTTTTAAGAAAATTCATTTTTGCAATGTTGCTGATGATTTGAAAATTGTTATAAGTACTGCGATTGATAGTTTATAGAAAAAGGTTGTAAAAGCGTAATATGAAAACTCTTTATCTAATTCCTGCCCGTGGTGGCAGTAAAGGAATTCCTCATAAAAATATCAAACTTTTGAATGGAAAACCATTGATTCAGTATTCTATAGAAATTGCCCGAAAACTAGCTTCTGATAAAGATATTTGTGTTTCAACTGATGACGAAGAGATAAAATCAGTTGCAGAAAGATGTGGTTTAAAAGTACCGTTTTTGAGGCCGGATTATCTTGCAGGCGATACGGCAACAACCAGTGATGTGATTGTTCATGCTCTTGATTATTATGCACAGCAGGGAATCAATTATGATGCAGTTGTGCTTTTACAGCCAACTTCTCCGCTTCGTACAGTTCAGAATGTAAAAGATTGTCTTGCCTTGTATACGCCTGATTTGGATATGGTTACGACCGTAAGGGAGTCAAGTGTGAGTGCGGTTTTATGCAGGGAAAATGAATTAGGATTTTTGGAACAAGTAATCGGGAAATCAAATGTCCGTCGTCAGGATGCAGAAAAGTTGTATGAGTATAACGGTGCAGTCTATGTAATCAACGCCATCGCTGTAAAAGAAAAAGGTCTTGGCGAATTTACGAAAATCAAAAAATGCGTGATGCCGGAAATCATTTCGGTTGATATAGATACGATGATGGATTGGTATCTGATAGAGGTTATTATGCAGAATACTATACAAACGAGCAGAGAGAGAGAGAGAGTGAGAGAGAGTTAACTAAACTATTTGTTTTCTTTGCTTTTGCCTTCGCTTTTAAACGGCTGGAGGCGTGCAAATGAAAATTTTGGTCGTTGGCTACGGCTCAATGGGCAGAAGGAGAATCCGTCTTTATGGACAGCTTGATAAAGACGCTCGGTTTATCTGTGTAGATTCAAATCCAGAACGCATTAAACAAATTAAGGAAGATGGTCATACTGCGTATGCAGATTTGAACGAAGCTGTAAAAGAAAAGCCCGATTATGCTTTTGTAAGTACATCGCCGCTCAGTCATGCGGCAATTATTCCGATTCTCTTGCAAAACAAAATTAATACTTTTACAGAAATAAATCTTTCTTCAAAAAATTATGACGAAATGATTCGCCTTGCAAAGGAAAATGATGTAAAATTATTTCTTTCTAGTACTTTGCTATATGAACCCCAAATTAAAAAAATCAAAGAACTTGTTAAGAAAGAGAAACAACCGCTGACATATATTTACCATATTGGTCAGTATCTTCCAGACTGGCATCCTTGGGAAAGTTACAAGGATTTTTTTATTGGTAAGAAAGAAAGTAACGGTTGTAGAGAGATTTATGCAATACAATTGCCGTGGATAATTGATGTTTTTGGTGAAGTTGAGAATATAACTAAAGTATCCCATAAATCAACAAATCTAGAAATTGATTTTGATGATAGTTATATTACGACTTTTGAACACAAAAATGGATCTAAAGGTGTTTTTGTTGTTGATGTGGTAAGCCGTGTAGCAACAACTTATCTTGAAATCATCGGAGAAAATATTCATGTTACTTGGGATGGCTCTAATGAAGGGTTAAAATATTTCAATATTTCTGAAAAGAAACTTGAATCTTTTAAAGCATATGAAAATATTGAGCACAATTCCAATTATGCAGCAAATATAAATGAAAATCCATACCTTGATGAAATAAAGGAATTTGTGGGTTACGTAAAGAATGAGACGGAACCAAAGTGGTCTATAGAAAAAGATTATTATGTTTTGAGATTAATAGATGAAATTGAATCTAGTGGAGCTGGAAAATGAGATTTCTTTTTGTCGGTTTAGGTTCGATTTCTACAAAACATATAAAAGACGTAGTGGCAATTGCTAATGAGCAAAAAATAGAATGTAATATAACCATCCTTAGAAGAGAAATTTCTGAATTACCAAAAGAGTTGTTTTCGTTAAAAATAAGGCAAATTGCAGAACTGGGAGATGAATGTTACGATGTAGCTTTTATAACTAATCCAACGAATTTGCATTATGAAATTTTAGATAAACTAAAAGGAAAATCAAATTTCTTCTTCATTGAAAAGCCAATTTTTGAGAGTTGTAAATATGATTATCGCCAACTTGGAATTACAGGAAAAAATGCATATATTGCAGCTCCAATGCGACATACAGGAACATACAAAGAATTAAAAAATATTATTGAAGAAAATAAAGTTTTTTCTGCAAGAATCATTTGTTCAAGTTATCTTCCTGAATGGAGACCAAATATCGATTACAGAAAAAATTATTCTGCAATTAAGGCACTTGGTGGTGGCGTAACTCTGGATTTAATCCACGAAATTGATTACATGGTAGGTTTGTTTGGCTTGCCGGAAAAGGTTTTTAATGTTCACGGAAAATACAGTAGTCTTGAAATTGACAGCGATGATTTGAGCGTATATATTGCCAAGTATAAAGATAAATTGTGTGAAGTTCATCTTGATTATTTTGGAAGAGAGTATCAAAGAAAATGTGAACTGTATACTGCAAACGGAACTTATATTGCTGATTTTAAGGATAATACGATTAGTTTTCCAGATGGCAGTATAAAAGATTGTAATATAAATAATAAAACAGATTTATTTATGGAGATGGAATATATCTTTGATTTTATTGCCGGAAAAATCAAAGATAACATAAATACTCCTGAACATGGATTTGAAGTTTTAAAAATTTCATTAGGAGAAATATAAATGAAGAATGTACTTATAACAATCTGTGGAAGAGCAGGAAGCAAAGGTTTTAAGAATAAAAATCTGAAGACTTTTTTGGGAAGTCCTCTTGTATATTATACAACCGCAATTGCAGAAGATTTTGCAAAGCATATGGCAGGTGAATGTAATACAACAATCTGCTTAAATACAGACAGCAAAGATTTGCAGAAGATTGTTTCGGATAAATATAAGAATATAAAACTTATTACACGTTCGGAAGAATTAGGTGGTGATAAAGTTCCAAAGTGTGCTGTCTGGCATAATACTCTTGATCTTGTGGAGAAAGAACTAAAATTACAGTTTGACTATGTAATAGATTTGGATATTACAAGTCCACTTCGTCAAATAGATGATGTTATAAATGCTTATAAGTATAAATTAGATAATTCACAATATCAGATGATTTACAGTGTATGCGAAAGCCGCAGAAATCCATATTTTAACATGGTAAAAGTTGAAAGCGGTTTTTCAACACAGTTTGCACCGTCAAATTTTACCACAAGACAAGAAGCACCTGCGGTTTATGATATGAATGCTTCTATCTATGTGATGGATGCCTCTGCATTGCGAAATGATAAAAATGATAGAATTTTTGAGAACAGTAAGTGTGGCATTTATGAAATGTATGATACCGCAGTACTCGATATAGATAGTGAACAGGACTTTGAGATGATGGAAATCATTGCGAAATATTTGTTTGAAAAGAAAGATACTTTCAAAAAAGTTCAACAGCTTGCAGAGGCATAAAATGAAAGCCGAAGAGATTTTGCCTATTTTGATTCATCAGCTTAAAAATAACTTCATGCTTTCTGAAAAAGAAACGGAATTATTGATGGCTATACGGGAGAATGTGTATAGGGGGGGGTACAACAAGACAATAGAATGTTTCCGCAAAGCTAACTACAAA
Organism: Treponema sp.; assembly: GCA_017935745.1. Taxonomy (GTDB): domain Bacteria; phylum Spirochaetota; class Spirochaetia; order Treponematales; family Treponemataceae; genus Treponema_D. Next base: position 228,740 of record JAGBGX010000010.1, read on the forward strand.
TATTTTAGCGAAGAAAATGGCTTGAATCCGTACAACAGCGTTATGTATTGCAATTATCTGTATCAGACTAGCCACATTTTGTATAAAGAAGGATATACAGAAATCGCAGATAAAGTCTATTATCTTAACAAAATGCTCAACGGTGTTGATTTATTCTATGCGATTGACCTTCCTGAACACTGGAGTTGCGAGCATCCGCTTGGCTCCGTAATGGGACGCGCGCAATACGGCGACTACTTTTTCTTTTATCAAGGCTGTACGGTCGGAGGTAATCACATGAATTATCCTGTAATCGGGAATGATGTGACGATGTACTCCAATTCAAAGATTTTGGGAAAGTCGCATATCGGAAATAATGTGATAATAGGTGCGAACGCCTATGTAAAAGACACTGATATTCCAAATGATACAATTGTATTTGGGGAGTTCCCGAATTTAATATTTAAGCAAAATAAGAATATAGATAAAATTTGGAAATAAAGATAAGAGTTTTATTGTGACACATGTGCATAATTAAAAAGATAAGGGGAAAAAGAAAAAAAGTGTCTTCTAAATCAATTTCAAAATCAGTGATTTGGCAACTTAGTGAAAAATTTGCATTGTATGGATTTGTGTTTTTTACAATTTTTATTGTTAGTTGTGAAAATAGCAATAAAAATGAATTATACGACTCTGAACTAATTAAAAAAGAATTTCTGTGTCCCACCTCTGTAGAATCGGTACGTGGTAATAAAATGGGGGGGGTATAGGCAATTGAGACTTCCAGGTCTTATTGTTTCTGATAATGATACTTTGCTAGTTGCGTTAGAAGCAAGGTACACAGAATCAGACGATGGTTTTAAAGACTGTCTGGTTTATAGAAGTTCTGATTATGGTGAATCTTGGAATCGTGTTTTGGTTATTGGCAATGGATATGAGGTAATAGGGAATCCTGTTTTATTAAACTATCATGGTGGAGTAGCATTATGTGTATCGTCTGGATATCTGACTGGAGAAGGCGGAAAAATATTAATTTACCATAGTTTAGATGATGGGCTGAATTGGTCATCTGCTCAAGATATAACTTCGGATATACAGGCTGATTTTACTTATATGTTTGTGCCAGGTCCATCTCATGGTACTATGTTTTCTTCTGGTAAAGTATTTATTCCTTGTTGGCAACTCGAAACAAATACTTCTGGGTACGGTATTTCATATATAATTAGTGATGACAATATAAAATCATGGAAGCGAATAAATATAGATTTAGATTCAAGTATTTCAGATCCAACAGAATGGTGTATGGTAGAATGTGGTCAAGGGGTATTATATGGTAACATTCGTTCGACTTCGGGTTTTCGAGGCGAGGTGTTCATAAAAAATAATACTGTTATTAGTTCATCTTTAAATAAAAAACTAACTGATCCAAATTGTTTTGGCAGTTGTGTAAAATTTTATCATAGACCGAATGTTATTTTATTTTCTAATTGTGATAATTCAGAGTCTAGAAAAAATCTTGTTTTAAAAGGAAGTTGTTCTGATTTAGAATCAATAGATTTTGTGTTGGAGCAAACAATAGAAGTAGGGATAGCAGGATATTCAGATATAGCGGTAGATTCAAGGGGTGCTATATACATTGTATATGAAGTTAACTATGGGTTAGAACCAATGATGCTTGCTATAACAAGTTATAAAAATTTCAAAAAAATAGAAAGATGAATTTTTTTGAAATTATGAATGTATTGCGACCAAAAAAAAATAATGGCTTCAAAATCAATTTCAAAATCAGTAGTTTGGCAATTAGCAGGTAAGTTTGCTCTTCAGGGTATTACTTTCTTTACAACGCCGATTTTTACACGCCTTTTATCGCCAAGTGATTACGGTTATACATCTTTGTATATGTCTTGGAGTGTTATTCTTGGATTGATTGTTGGGTTGCAAACGTGTGGATCTTTACAAAACGCACTTTTAAAATATTCAAAAGAAGAGCAGGAACGGTATTGTAGCAGTGTAATGAGCATTTCGTTCTTATCTTTCTTGGTTTGTCTTATAATTGCGTTAGTATTTAATAATAGTTTATCAACTTTGCTTTCCTTAAGAAAAGATTTAATTATTTTGCTGGTTTGTCAAAGTTTTGCAAATTATATAGTTGCTTTTTATGTAGATAAATGTAATTCATTAAAGCAGGTTGAAAAATCAACTTTTTTATCTGTTGTCCAAACAGTGTTTTCTATTTTGCTTTCATTATTTTTTGTATTTGTTTTTAAAAATGATAAAGCAGTTGCAAAAATTTATGGAAATGCAATTCCAGTAGTTATTGTTGGATTTGTAATATTGATAATAATTTATGTAAAGGGAAAATGCTTTTGGAATTGGAGTTATAATAAGTTTTGTTTTACTCTTACATTTCCATTGATTTTTCACGGTATAGGGCATCTTGTTTTTTCACAAAGTGACAGAATCATGTTACAGAAAATGATGGATTCAAAAACATTGGGAATTTATAGTGTATCTTTTTCTTTATGTTCTGTTCTTAGCATTATTTACTCAGCTCTTAATTCTGCATGGCTGCCTTTTTATTATGATTTGAAAATGGAGAATCAGAGAGAAGAAATTTTATATCATTCAAAGCGATATATAAAATTTTTTACAGTACTTACATTGGGATTTATGTTACTTGCGAGTGATGTGTTTAATATCATGGCTCCGGTTTCATATAAAGAAGGTTTGAGAGTAATTCCATTATTCGTTTGCTCTCATTTCTTTAATTTTTTGTATCTTTTTCCTATAAATTTTGAATTTTATCATGAAAAAACAAAATTGATTTCTATGGTTACTTTCAGTGCGGCAGTGATAAATATTGTTATAAATTGGATTCTTATTCCTTCTTACGGAATTTTTGGTGCTGCCGTTGGAACATTGTGTGCACATATTTTACTTTTTATATTTCATGAGATTATTGCAAGAGTAATGGGGAAATATGATTATGAATATCGAAATCCACTATTGTTTATTATTCCGATAATAATAGTGATTCTTTTTTGCAACTTGTTTTTAATTGTTCCCGACATTTCGGCTTGGATAAGATGGTTAATAGCTTGCGTTTTAGGAATCATTACTCTGTTAGATATTATAAAAAAAGGAAGCATTTTCTAAAATGTCTATTTCAAAAACGACAATAATAATAAAGGTATTATCTAAATTCCATTTGTTTGGTGCAATTAGTTATCTCTATGCACATAATTTGTTAGATTGTAGAATAATTATTCTTTCGGATTTCCATGTGCCTTCAAACAGGTTTAGGGTATTAAAAGAGGATTGCAAATTTATAAATTTTCCATTCGAGTTTTATTATATTGATAAGTCTTTTTCTTTATCTGATTTAGGAAAATTTAATAACTTGATTGTCATGAATGCTATGTCAGTTCCATATAATATTATTATTTCACTTTTTCGACAGAATACTTTTAGGCGTATAAAATGTGTTTTATTTGATGAGGGAATGGGAACATATTGTGATAAGAGATATTGGTATAATTACAGACGGAGTGTTTGGAAAAAAAGTACAATTGTTTTTTATATAAAAGATTTTTTTGTAATGTTCTTGTGTAAAATTTTAAGAATTATTTGCATTGATAAAATAGAAAAGTTTACTTTGTTTTATTTGCTAGGCGGTGCTTTACATAAAAATAAGCAGGTTATAAATGCGTATAATTATTTTTTTGAGAATGTGTATCCAGTTCAAAATCAGATATTACAAAAAGAATATAACATTCTTTTTATTTCTGATTGTTTAAATTCGTATTTAAAAAACCAAGAAGATGAAATACCGATTTATAATTTCTTAATTTCAAAAGTTAGAGAAAAATATGCAAATGCTACAATATATTTTAAACCACATCCTAGCGAAATAAATGATGGATTAGAACGTTTTAAAGATTTGGATTGTGAAGTTTTAAATATATCATTGTCGGCAGAGGATTTATTTAAAACAGAAGAAATATCATTAGTTGTTGGTCTAGGGACAACATCACTAATGACAAGTGCATTATTTTTTAATATAAAAACGATTTGTCTTATGGATTACTTACCTATGGAAAAAGTAATAGATTCAAAATTGAAATTTATTTTGCAATATAAAAAATGGATATCAGAATTAGAGGAGATTTGTAAGATTTTATGAAATTTCTATTAAAGAATAGACTTAAAAACATTGTTAATAAATCTCCTTTTGCATTCCTATTTAATTATTTTTATCTTTCTTTTTGCAGGGCTGATGAAAAACAAAAAAAAGTTGTAAATAATAAAAAAGATTCTAATTATATATATGTAATTCGTCCAAGGACAGATTGTGTAGAGGGATTGCTGTCACTTTTTTTAGGTGTGATGAAGAACATTGTATTTGCTCATGAGAAAAATCTTCAGTTTTACATTGATTTTAAAAGATATAAAACGCAGTATTCTGTTTCTGATGCTGAAAATGCGTGGGAATATTTTTTTAAACAACCGTCTTTGCAAGAGGTAAATTTAAAAAAGACAAATTATATTTTATCAGGCTTTACATTTAGGCAATTAAAAAATAAAACAGATTTATTTTCTGAATGTGTATTTTATAATAACGAAATAAAAAATAAATCAAAACAATTAATTAGGAAGTATATTTTTTTTTCTGATCTGGTAAAAGAACGCTTGGATAAAGAATTTGCTATTTTGAAGTATGATATTACAGAAGCCATAGGTGTATATTTAAGAGGTACTGATTATGTAAAATTAAAACCTTCTGGAGAACCTGTGCAACCAGGTGTAGAACAGGTAAGTTTACAAATAGATACTTTTCTAGAAAAATATCCTAATTCAAATATTTTCCTTGTTACGGAGGATTATGAAATTTATAGTTTCTTAGATGAAAAATATAAAGAAAAACTCTTTATTAAAGAAAATGATACTTTCATACATAATTTTAGCGGAGATAATTTTCTTAGCAAATCTGAAGTGTTAAATGATGACAGAATTGAAAGAGGCATAAATTATTTAGTAAAAATAATCCTTCTTTCATATTGCAAGTATTTTATAAGCTCAATTACTAATGGCTCGATTTCTGCTTATCTGCTAAAGGACGGTAATTTTACAGACGAATATATTTTTAATTTGGGGCATTATTAATGGGTAATAATTTATTTCGTAATTTTTTATTATCTGTATATTTATTATTATTATTTGCCAATCGTTATTTTGGTATTGCTATAATTAATTTATTGCTTTATGCATTTGGATTTATATGTTTTTTGTTTTATTTTTTTAGAGCAATAGAGGGCAGAATTCGGTTTTGCTTTAAAACTTTTTTTTTAGTTATTTGTTTACTTATAAATATTATTTTTGTTATCAATTATAATCAAAACCTTTCTTTTTTTTCTGTTTTTATAGCTGCTTCTTATTTTGGAGCTGCTTTATTAATGAATAACACTGTAATCAAATCAAAATTATCATATTTGCCATTTATTTTTAATTGTTTTTATCTTGCGTTATTTTATATTAGAGATAGAAGTTTTGTTAATGTGTTCGCAGATCAAAGTGTTAATTATGTTTCAATAATGATGATTCTATCATTATTTCCAATATACATATCGCAATATCAAAATGGCTTAAAGAGAAGTAACTACGGTGTTATTTGTATTTCAATCTTTTTTTCTGTTTTAGCATTAGGAAGAGGTGGCATACTATCTTGTATTTTATTACTTTTTCTAACTATTTATTATCGAATATTTAACGAAAAATTAAAAAGAAATGCAATTCTTATGGTTATGGTTGTGATGGTCGGAATTATCTTCATGGGATTATTGGCGGTTATTTTACCTCGATTATTAGGACATTTGCCGGGATTTCAAGAAAAAGGTATGGATTCAAATGGACGTTTATTAGTTTGGGGTATATGGCTAGCAAAGAATTTTTCTTCTGCAAAGGGAATAATTTTTGGAGAAAATGTTATATCAAATATTCCAGATGTGTTTCCGCATTTACATAATTCATATTTAATGTTTTATGCAGATTACGGCTTGATAGGATTTCTTTTTTGTATTTTTTGTTTAATAAAATTGGGAGCATTTTTGCATAAGACCAATACGTCTTTGTTTTCACTATTCTTTGTGTTTTGTTTCAGAGCTTTTACGGATGTTGTATTTGGAAATTTCTATGGAGATTTTTTTCTATTCTATTTTATTATTATATATTTTTATAAGTCAAAAAAATTATTTTCTGTTTATGATAAGTTTTCTGTATTTGCAAGGAGAAAAGAAAATTGCAAAAATTTATCGATACAATAATTCTTACTTACAATGAACATTTGCATATACGCCGTGCAGTTGAAAATGCTAAACGTATTTCCAATAATGTTTTTGTTTTGGATTCTTTTTCTACAGATGACACAGTTGCTTTGGCTCTGGCTGCTGGAGCTACAGTTCTTCAAAATCCATGGCATAACAATTATGCTGATCAGTTGAACTGGGGACTGGAACATTTTAATTTCACATCACCTTGGATAATGCGATTAGATGCTGATGAATTTTTGACGGAAGAATTAATTGAAGAGATTAATTTTAAAATAAATTCTATTGATGAAAACATTTCAGGAATTATTCTAAAACGACGTTATTATTTTATGGGTAAATGGGTAAATCATGGTATATACCCAGTAAAATTATTAAGAATTTTTAGAACTGGTAAAGGGGTGTGTGAATCTAGGTGGATGGATGAACATATCGTATTATCAGAAGGTAAAACTATTGAATTTACTTATGATTTTATTGATGAAAATTTAAATACAATTAATTGGTGGACAGGGAAACATAACAATTACGCAATCAGAGAAGCGATTGATTATTTGGATATAACCTATAATATTTGTGGATATTCAGAAAATGATAAAGATGATAAAGGTGCTCAAGCAAATAAAAAAAGAGATGCAAAGCATAGGTATTATAAATTACCTATTTTTATTAGACCTTTTTTATATTTTCTTTACAGATATTTTATAAAAAGAGGATTTGTTGAAGGAAAAGTAGGATTAATATTTAATTTTTTACAGGGTTATTGGTATAGATTCTTGGTAGATTGTCAAATTTTTGAAATAGAAAGAAATTGTGGTCATGACAAGAAAAAAATAAAACAATATTTACTAACTAACTATAAAATTAATATTGGAGAATAATTATGGAAGATAAAAACGTAACAGCTGCCAATCTTAGACTAATATACATAGATTAGTCTAAATTATTAGGTATTTATTTGGCTTATTTGAATTTAAAAAATAATATAGTAAATATAATGATAAATTTATTTCATATACCTTTATTTTTTCTGTTATTTGGAATTTGTTATAATGGTTAGTGATTTAAGAAAAAATGTTAAAGGATGTTAATACATATATCTTTTTACAGATTTTTTGTTATCCATTTTTTTATAAAGAAGTTTATTTAGATGTCACGAAGCGTTAAAGAAATTATTTATCTGGCAAGCAGTCTTATAGCTACAAAACTTTTTGTACCTTCTGCCCGATTGTTACGTATTCCCTGTGATATTCGTGGTAAGAAGGGAATTGATTTTGGACATGGACTAACCACAGGTTATGGCTGTCGTTTTGAATCATTTTCAGAAGATGGAAATAAAACTCTTTTTTTTGGGAACAATGTTCAATTAAACGATTATGTACATATAAATGCAGTTAAGAGTGTCTGTATTGGAGATAATGTTTTAATTGCAAGTAAAGTATTTATTACTGATTTGGCACATGGTTCTTATTGTGGTGATGAGAAGGACTCTTTACCTGACACAATTGTAAAAGACAGACCTTTAAGTTACAAGCCTGTTGTTATTGAAAATAATGTTTGGATTGGGGAGCTTTGTTCTATTCTTCCCGGTGTAACAATAGGTGAGAATAGCATAATTGGTGCGAACAGCGTGGTAACAAAGTCTATCCCTGCGAATTCAATTGCGGCAGGAAATCCGGCTAAAGTAATCAAACAATATAATTTTGAAACAAAACGCTGGGAGAAAGTATAGAAAATGACTTTATTTTATGGACATAACGAGTGTATGCAGGCGGGTTTTTGAATTACGGAGAATAAAACATTTTTTACACTTTCAATGTTTTCCATGATGCTAACTCTCCATATTGTGTTTGCATGGTTACTTCGCCTGTATAAATAACTTTGCAGAAGTCTTCTTTTTCATTAGCGAACTTTACCCAATGCTTTAGGTTTTTGAAATAGTCAGGAGAGTAGGTTGAACCAGCTTTTATTTCCCATGCGGTCGGCTGTTCTTTTCCATCTGATGAGATTTTGTTGGTTATCAAGTCAATTTCTATACCGTTTTTGTCTCGCCAGAATGATATGTTCGGGTCTTTTCCGCTATTAAATGATGTTGCTCTGAATCTGTTTATGGCAAGGTTCTCAAATAAATTGCCGCACAGATAGTGAGATTTCAGTTGTGTGGCATTCTGAATTTCTAGAAGGGAACAGGCAAGTCCTGTATCTGTAAAATAGAGTTTGGGGCTTTTTACAAGTCTTTTTGTGTAGTTGCGGTAGTCGGGCTTTAAAAGATAGATGATAAAGCTTGTTTCTAAAAGTGAAATCCACTCTTTTGCTGTTGTTGCTCCAATACCGCAGTCGTCGGCAAGGTTCTGATAGTTCAGAAGCTTGCCGATTCTTCCTGTGCAAAGTTTTACGAATCTTGTGAATGTTTCTAGATTGCCTATATTTTTCAGCTGTCTTACATCACGTTCAACATAAAGGTTTGTGTAGTCTCGATAAAACTGTTCCGGCGGAATGTGTGCGTCAAAAATACGCGGATATCCTCCTGTGAATATTTGTTCTTCCACAGTGTCTGGCAGGATGTTTGCTTCTTTTTGTTCTTCATAAGAAAATGGCAGTAATTTAATAACTGATGTTCGTCCCGCCAAAGATTGTGAGATTGCTTCCATCACATTCAGATTTTGTGAACCTGTAAGCACATACATTCCTTTTTCGCCCGCAAGGTCTACATGAGTTTGTAGATATGAAAAAAGTACCGGTACACGCTGTGCTTCATCTATTATCGTGTGGTTTGGATATGTTTTTAGAAATCCTTTGCAGTCGGTAGTGCAAAATTCCCGCATTTCAGGGTCTTCCAAAGATACATAGTTCCATTCAGGAAGCAACATTCGTGCAAGCGTTGTTTTTCCTGACTGACGAGGTCCTGTGATGGTTACTGTCGGATACATGGAAAGTAAAGAAATTAAGTGTTTAGAAATACTTCTGTTAATCATATCTGTAATGATACTGGACAAAACAACTTTTGAAAAGTGGATTTGTCCAGTATTTATAAAAATTTCTCTCAAAAAATTACTATATTGAACTTTTTAAAAACTAAAAGAGGTTTTTGCAAAATGAAAATCCTAGTAACTGGTGCGAACGGCTATATCGGAACCGGTGTAGTAAAGGCATTGCTGTCTTTAAATCAGGAAGTTGTTGCCACAGATTTTAATGTTGATGGTATTGATAACCGTGCTAAGGCAATAGCAGGAAATATATTCGAACTTGAGAATCCGTTTGAATACTTTGAAAAGCCGGATGTCGTTCTGCATTTGGCTTGGCGGAATGGATTTGTACATAATTCAGAATCACATTTGCAGGATTTGCCGCACCATTATCTGTTCTTAAAAAGGATGGCGGAGGCGGGTGCAAAAAAAATTGTCGCTCTTGGCACAATGCATGAAGTTGGATTTTATGAAGGACGCATTACAGAAAATACGCCGTGCAATCCTCAGTCGCTTTACGGCATTGCAAAAAATGCACTTAGGAATGCGACAAGTCTTTTATGCAGCCAGAACAAAACTGTTTTTCAATGGATTCGCGGCTACTACATTGTCGGCAATTCTGAAAAAGGTGCTTCGATTTTTTCAAAGATAACTGCCGCCGAAAAAGAAGGCAAAAAAGAATTTCCGTTTACAACAGGGCAGAATCAATATGACTTTTTGGATTATGAAGAATTCTGCAATCAGATTGCAAATGTTGTGATCAATAACAACGTGCCAGGCATTATAAACTGTTGTTCCGGCAAACCTGAATCTTTGGCAGGCCGAGTGGAACGGTTCATAAAAGAAAGCAATTACAAGATAAAACTCTGCTACGGAGCATTTCCTGACAGACCGTATGATTCGCTGGCTGTTTGGGGCGACAACACAAAAATTCAGCAGATTTTAAGAGAGAATAACTCAACTAAAAGGAGATGATAGTATGCCTAAAATGTACAAACACATTCTTATTACCGGCGGTGCCGGTTTTATCGGCAGCACTATCGCTTTAAAACTTGTTGCACAAGGTTGCACTATAACAGTTCTTGACTGTCTTACAGAGCAGATTCATGGTAAAAATCCTGATAATTCTGAACTGTATAACAGAATCAAAGGCAAGGTCAATTTTATCTGCGGCACGGTGACGAGCTGGGAGGATTGGCAGAAAGCGTTGCAGGGGCAGGATGCTGTGATTCATCTCGCCGCTGAAACTGGAACGGGACAGTCAATGTACGAAATTGAAAAATACTGCGGAACAAACATTGGCGGAACAGCACTTCTTCTTGATATTCTTGCAAACGGCAAAACTCCTATAAAAAAAGTGATTGTTGCGGAATCCCGTGCAATCTACGGAGAGGGAGCATATTTTTGTGAAGATTGCGGAACTGTGTATCCGCTTGCAAGAAAAGAAAGCGACATGATTGGCGGTGATTTTGCCGTAAAATGTCCGAACTGCGGAAAAAATGTAACACTTGCTGCGACCGATGAATCTTCCAAAATACATCCTACTTCTGTTTATGGAATCACAAAACAGGTGCAGGGGCAGCTTGTCCATTGTGTATGCCGTGCAATTGGAATTCCGTCCGTTTCGTTCCGTTACCAGAATGTATACGGACCGGGGCAGAGCCTTAAAAATCCGTATACGGGCATCCTTTCTATTTTCAGCAACAGTCTGCGTCAGAACCATGACATCAATATTTTTGAGGACGGAACAGAATCACGCGATTTTGTGTACATCGATGATGTTGCGGATGCGACAATTCTTGCAATTGAAAATGAGCAGTGTGCATATAAGGCTTTTAACATAGGAACAGGAATTTCTGTTGATGTAATGACCGTGGCAAAGTATTTGAAAGAGTTTTACAAATCTGAAAGTGAAATCCATGTTTCGGGAAATTTCCGCTTAGGTGATATCCGCCACAATTATGCGGATATTTCTTTGGCAAGGGAAATTTTGGGCTATGAGCCAAAATTCACATTTAAGCAAGGCTTGAAAAAGTTCTGCGAATGGGTTTTGACACAGCCAATTGAAAAAGATATGTACAAAAAATCACTTGAAGAAATGAAAGAAAAAGGATTGTACAAATGAATTGCAACTTGACCGGAAAAAAGGTTTTGCTGTTTGCACCCCAGTTTTTCGGATATGAAACTGAAATTGCCAATAAAATAAAAGAATTTGGTGCGACAATTGATTTGTATGATGAGAGAGCCAATCCGACTACTTTTGATAAAATTTGTATAAGATTAAATCTTAGAAATCTTTTGATGAAAAAAATCCGTTTCTATTATGAAACGATTATAGAAAAGTTTGAAGAGAATTATTTTGATTATGTAGTTTTTTTGAATCCAGAAACTGTAACAATTGATTTGCTGAATAAGCTGAAAGAAAAGCAAAAAAAAGCAGTTTTTGTGCTGTATATGTGGGATAGTTTTGAGAATAAACCTCATACAAAAGAATTAATACCTTTCTTTGAAAATAAACTTTCTTTCAATAAAGATGAGGGTGCTAAATATGGTTTCAAATTTAGACCACTCTTTTTTATTGATGAATATGATGTAGATAAAAATCCTTTAGCAAAAAATAAAACTGATATTGATATAGGATTTATTGGTACTGTTCATAGCGACAGGTACAAAGTCTTAAAAGAAGTTGAGACTTTGGCAACTCAAAATGGATTGAAGACAAGCTATTATATGTTTTTTCCAAGTAAAATTTTATTTTATAAATATAAATTTCAAAACTTGGGTAAGATAAAAATTTCAAAAAAGGATTTTCATTTCAATTCATTAAATTCTCATCAAGCAAAAGAGTTTTTAGAGAGATGTAAAGTTGTGATTGATATTCAGCATCCAAAGCAAGTTGGTCTTACGATGAGAACGATTGAGATGCTTGGTTTAAGAAAGAAATTAATTACAACAAACCAAGATATCAAAAATTATGATTTTTATAATGAAGATAATATATGTGTGATTGATAGAAAAAATATTTTGATTAATAAAAATTTTTTTGATACAAATTATAATTTACATTCTGATCTATATAGAAAGAATTATTCACTTGAATCTTTTGTAGAGGAAATACTTAAACAATAATTTTGTAGGACAAGCATTATGATTGAATTTTGGTTATGCAAAGGAAATTCTTGGCTTTTCTAGAAAGTATTTTTTCTTAGTAAATGATTTTGAGGAACATTTTGAACTTGGCGAAAATGGACATATATATTACGGAGCATTTTTCTAATATAAAAAAGATTGAAGAGTATCAGAGATTACATAAATGATAATAATTTGTAAAGTTGATTAATGCGTACAGATTTTCTTGTTACTGCCGGTGATAAACTTTCACATCCTGATATACGGTGGTCTTTGGTCGAAACTGAGAGTTGTATAAGCTAGATGATGACGCTGATTTTGCTGAAAAGATTTTGAAACTTTACAAAAAGTCCAGTTTTAGAGCCGAAATCTGAAAGAACAATATGGAAGATTTCGAAAAATATTCATTTGAGATTGCGGTTGAAAGAGAGACTTCGATTTATATCGAGAGTGTCGTTAGAAAGTTAAAGCTGACAATGAATTATATTATATTTATATTTTTTAAATTTAAGATAAATAATAATGAGTACAAATAATTATATTTTACGGAAATACGTTTCTGGCTCTGTATATGATTTGGAAAATCTTGCTAAGCGACAAATTAATTGTGTTGCTCCAAAATTATTCAATGATCCTGTTGATACATATTTTTATTACAGTGATGATAATTGTTTTTCTGAAAGTAAGAAAATTCTAACTCCTCAGATAATGGACTCAATTAGAATAAGTTGTTTTATTAATCACAAGAATATACTGAAAAAGCGAAATAAGGATAAATTAACAGCAGAAGAAATATTGATGTGGACACATTATGCAAATTCTCATAAAGGACTTTGTTTTGAATATCAAGTTGCTGCAGATAAATTTGATTATCTTGATAGAAACTCTTTTAATGAAAATAAAACTTTTCTATCAAGAATTTATTATCAGCAAGATTTAGCTACAGATTTTGAATCTGTTTTTTCTAAATCGGAAGATGAAGTGTATACTGAAGATAATTTTGAGGAATTGCTAAAGACTTGTTTTTTTACAAAAGATAAGTCTTTTGAATATGAAAATGAAATGCGGTTATTAAAGTATACAAAAAATCTTGAAAAAGATTATCTCCCTATAAATTTTGACTATCTTAAGCGAATTGTTTTTGGAAAAAGATGCGATTGATATGAAAAATTTGATAAGTTGTATAAATATGCAAGTATATAAAAATAGATTGGAACTTTATGAAATAGATGACCATTTTAGTGAGGTGAAATATAATGACAGATAAGATAACTAGATTGGCTTATTTAAATACTCTTGATGAAAATAAAAAACCTTTGGATTTGTTATTGGAAATTATAGAAATTGAATGTTATGAGTATAATTTTGAATCATTGGGAATTTTTACATCTGATGGGAAATCTATAGTTGATATTATAAGAAATAAATATTCAATTGAAATAGAAGAATATATCTTGAAAAAATGGTTGCCTGATAAATTTAAGGTAGAAAATAAAAAATTGAAATTATCATCCAATAGCGAGAATCTTGTTAACAAAATTGAGCGAATTAATAATGGGGAAAGAAAATTTTTAGAACTAGTTTCTAGTATTCGTGCAAATTTTAAGAAATATGCATTATCTGAATTTAACATAAAATATTCGAATGAAGAAACAAAGGACATTTTCAATTCATATTTATATACTGTTGCAAATGAAAAAATCGTAGATAAAAAAGACTCGAAGGATTATTTTATTTTTCAGAACTTTTTATCTTGTTTATTTAAAAGTAATAGGCGTGATTTGGAAATCATAGAAAATTTTGGAATTGCAAATCAAATACAAGATTTAGTTTTAAATGGAGAAAACGATAAAACAGATTTTCTGAAAGATTGTGTAATTTTTTTGGATACACCTATAATTATGAAAAGATTGGGATATGACGGAATTGAGTTTTCTGATATTTATAAAGATTTTTTTGAAGATTTAAAAAAAGCGGGTGCTACTCTAAAAATATTTGAACATACATTTGAGGAATTATGGGGAATATTGTTCAATTTTAAAAGGTGTATTGCTCAAAATATATTTGATGCTAAAGGTGTTAATACATTTCTAAAAGCTCGCAAAAGTTTTTTATATGAACGAAACGAAGAGTTGCCTTTAACAAAAGAAGTTATTAGAGAGAATATAAAAACTCTTGATATAGAATTTTTTGATATATCGGATGATGATAATATAGAAAATACTACAGACTTTTCCGCATGGAAATTTGACTGTGAATATTTTAAGAAACTTATAATTTCTGAAGATGAGAATTATGAAAAATTCAAAACAAGACTGGATAAAGATATTCAGTCCGTTGCAGCAATATCAAGATTAAGGCATCGGGATAGGATTTCAAAAACAGAAACTTTTGAAGATGGAAAATATTATCTCTTGGTTGATAATTATGTATTGGTAAATGCTATAAAGGCTTATTATCATAATAAAGGTAAAAAAATGAAGTTTTGTTGGAAAATACAATTATATTTAATTTGTGGCAGAATTTGTCAAACAATGGTGATTTAAATAAAACTTTATTTCGTAGTAAATGTTTTGCATTGAATACAATTGACGAAACATTTAAGGATAGTCTTTATAGAGAAACAAGAAAAATTGAAGCATATAATGCTGATATTGAAATAGATCATCAGCTTGTAAATGATCCAATGCTGGAAAGTGATGTTTTTGCAGAGAGTATACGAAATGATAGATTTAATAAAGAATATATTGCAAAAACCTTACTTAATACTATATCAAAAAAAGAAAAAGAACTAAATAAACAACATCAAGAAGATTTAAAGAGAAAAGATGCTGATATTCAACAGGAAAAAAATGATAAAAAAAAGCAATCGGATTGGTATTGTGAACAATTAAATAAACAGAAAATAGATGCACAACGTAATAATATAGAATCCCTAGAAACTTATAAAGAAACTCAGATAACACGAAAGATTGAGGCATTGCGAAAAAAATTGATAATCAAGATACAACTTTTCTTTAAAAGATTTAATAAGAGTTTTGATGAAAATGAGTTTTTAAGGAAAAAAGCTTGTACTATTCTTGAAATTGATTTTTCAGATTGAATTATTATGGTTAAAGAATAGAAATGTCTGCAACCTTCTGCGTCAAATTACAGGCGGAAAGTTCCTGATGGTGGGGAAGGGGATGAACAGAAAGATCATGGACTATGTCGAAAATGTTGCTGCGTTCATTCAGTTCTTCATTGAAAATGAAGAAAAACTTCCATGCCTTGAAAAGGACTTTGACGGAACAAAAGCCGGAAAGCAGCATCTTTTCAACTACAGCGATGTGCCTGCCTACGATGTGAGCCACCTTGTTCTTGACTGCTACAAGGCACTGGGAAAGCCTAAGACAAAACTGGTTCACTTTCCGTACGCTCTTGCATATTTCGACGGGCTTTGTTTTGACCTTCTGGCATTTATCCTGCATAAAAAGTTTGTAATCAACTCAATCCGCGTGAGGAAATTCTGCAATGCAAACTTGTTTGCACGAACACCTACTTCATGTCAGTTCGTGTGCCGCAGACGGGCTTCGTTCCGCCAGTGAGGCTTGGGGACGGGCTGAAAGCGACAATTGAGTACGAGTTTGTGAACAAGGTGGAAGGGCATGTGTTCCATTGCGAGTAGAAATGAAATAAACTGAGCAGGTCATTGTCTATGCTAATTCCGAAAAAACTATCTTCCAAGTCAGACAAAAATAATGAACACGTATATCCTGCAATTGTCACAGGATTTGACAGATATTTCTGTAAGCCACACGGAATACCGTGTGGAGCGGTACACAATTTTATTTTGACATCATCGGTGCTATTCCGTCTGATTAAATAAATTCCAAAAAATATGGAGGCAAATTATGGAAGAAGAGAAGAAAGAAAACAGCGGAGAACCGGAAAGCAAGGTGGAAGTCGGAAAGCCGGAAAAGGAAGCAGAAAATGTGGACGCACGTGTTACGAACAAAGAGCCATGCGAATCCGAAAACGTTCACGACGAATCACATTATGAAGGAAAAATCAATTTGGAACAGTTGATTTTTGTAGAATTTGACCGTTCGCTTTCACTGAAAGAGAGATTAGAATCAAAAGTCGGCGGATACATGACCGTGGTAACATTGATTCTTACAATATTGGTGCAGTTTGCAGTGGGGTTTTATGAGTCTCATGTTTGCGAGATTTTTAAAATTGTAAGCCTTGGATTTTGTGTCGGCTTTTTCTTTCTCGGTATAATTCTGCTGTTCATGTGCATTCAGATGCTTTTTCCAAAAAAGATAAGGCACTTCGATGTTAATGAATTGCTCAAGCTGAAAAGGAAAACTCCGAAAAAAATTGACAAGGAACTCCTTGACGATGTGAAACGTTTCTATGAGCAAAACATTGCTGTTGTCGATGCAAAAGCAAAAATCAATGGACATATTGCAACAGGTCTTGTAATACTTGTGGGCGGATTTGTCGTAACAGCCATTTTGTATTTTGCAATGATAATGAATAACAAGTGTTTTGCGGCGTAAAAAAACTAGAGAGGTAATAAAAATGAATACACTACAATTGATTTTGATTTTTTAAAGGAACACATTGGCAAGGATAAAGCGGAAAAGATTACAAAAATACTGGGTGATTTTTTACAACAGAAAAAATCTGTACAAAATCCTGAACAAACAGGAGTTTGTACAACAGGCGGTCATGTTGTGCTTTGGGCAAAAAACGATGTTCTCAATGCTATCAAAGACACAGACGAAAGGAACACGCTTGCCGATATTCTGGTTCATGACGAAAAAGTCTTTTTGGATTTTAATCGCAAGGATTTTGAATCCACAGTTTCGCAAAATGTACATATAGTTGGAAAAGTAATAAAACCAAATATCAACGGGGCGTGTGAAACCAAAGGACATGAAGTAGTAGTAATACCTAATGAACGTATAGCAGAAACTGGTGGACATGTAGTAAATGAGTTGCCTAAACTATATTGTGCAAAAAGAGGTGGTCATGAGGTATTTGGGGCAAAAGATGAGAGCTCTAAAAGAATGAAAGGACATAAAATAAATGCGAAGAAGAAACACTATTTAAAAAAAGCAGATGGAAAAGAAGAAAATATTTAACAACGGAGGAATAAAATGAAAAGGTTTTTTACCGTTATTACAACAGCTACGCTTTGTTTTGTCGCTGTTTTTGCATAATAGCGACAAATTGCGGTATATTATTAAAAAATATATTTTTAAAGCAAAAAAGGCTTCTGTATCGGCAGCATGAAACATTTGTTACTCCGATACGGAAGCCTTTTTTATTGCCGAATCCTGCCGCCTGCCGGAAGCATACTGCACGTTTCTGGCTATACAAACCGGGAATGAAAGTCTTAAAAAATCTTCAAAATGTAAAGGTATATCTGAATATCAGGGCTTCAGCACGAAAAGAAATTTGTTCATTTTTAAATATAAACAAGGTGTTTGAGCGTGTCAAAAACACCGTTTGGAACGCAGTTCGCTTGCTACACGGGCATTTCGACAGGCTCAATGACCGATTTTTGATATTGCCATGTCTTTCGAGATACCGCATTGCTGTTTCATGTTTAACCCTTGATCTGAATATTTTCACAGGTGAAAAAATGCACTGTAAACATATATTATTTATAGAAGATATCACAAAAATAGTATATAATATAATTTTAATTATAGGTTTGCATAAGAGGCATGAATGGAAAACAATACAAGTATTTTTATAAATGGCTCAAAATGGCTGCGTGCCGATTTTCATTTGCATACAATACAGGACAAGGAATTTGAGCGTATTGAAAATCCTAACGAGTTTATCAAGGAATATCTTTCTCGTTTAAGAGCAGAACAAATTGCTGTTGCAATCATTACAAATCACAATAAGTTTGATAAAGAAGAATTTTCTAATTTGTATAAGAAGGCCAAAAAAGAAAATATTTGGATTGTGCCCGGAGTTGAACTTTCTGTCAAAGATGGAAAAAACGGAATTCACACTCTGATTGTTTTTGATAAACAATCATGGATAAAAGACGGGGAAGATTATATCAACCAATTTTTGACGGCAGCTTTCGAAGGTGTCAAGAACAGAGAAAATGAAAATGCCTGCTGCAACTATAACTTTGACAACCTGCTTGAAAAATTAAGCGACCATAAAAAACAAGGACGGGATTCATTCATAGTGCTGGCTCACGCACAGCAAGACAGCGGTTTTTTTGATGAACTGGAAGGCGGCAGGATAATTGAATTGTCCGGAAAGGCAGTGTTTAAAGAATTTGTTTTAGGTGTGCAAAAAATAAGAGATTTTGGAAAAATAGATGTCTATAAGCAGTGGTTTGGCGGCACGTTGCCTGCTTTTGTTGAGGGGTCAGACTGCAAGAAAATGCAGGATGTCGGGAAAGCACAGACACAAGAGGGTGAAGATAAAAAAACGTTTATAAAACTTGGTTCTTTTAATTTTGAGGCATTGAAATATGCATTGCTGGATGCTGAAAACCGGGTAAAAAACGAAATTCCTAAAATACACAATTCTTATGTAAAATCGATTGCATTTGAAGGAGGAAAACTTTCAGGAGAGAAAATCAGTTTTTCACCGGAACTTAACAGTTTTATAGGAATCAGGGGAAGCGGCAAGTCCTCTATCATTGAACTAGTTCGTTATGCACTCGGAATTTCTTTGGGTTCATCGTCCGAGGATTCAAACTACAAGAATGATTTGATTCAATTTGTTTTGGGCAGCGGCGGAAAGGTCATTCTGAATGTCGTTGATAAAAATAATAAGGAATATAGAATCGAAAAAATATACGGACAGAAGCAGACTGTTTTTGATGAAAACGGCGAAATCCTTGACTGTGAAGTGGATGCGATTTTTGACAAGCCTGTTTATTTTGGACAAAAAGACTTGTCAAATAAGGAAAATAATTTTGAAATAGATTTATTAAACAGGCTTATAGGCAGCAGACTGAAAGATGTTCATGATGCAATTTCTGAAAAGAAAAGAGAGGTTCAATCCGTTGTTTTAGAAATGCAGAAAATTCAAAATCTGGATTTATTGAAAGAAGAAACGGAAACAGATATCAAAAATGCAGAACAGCAGTTAAAAATTTTTAAAGACAAAGGTGTTTCAGAAAAACTAAAGCGGCAGACTGATTTTGATAAAGACAGTTCAATTCTGCAACGTAATAGAGAAACATTTGTTTCTTATAGAAATGAATTAGTAAATTTAGTAGAAAAGTATGAAGTTTTTTTTACTAGTACAATCTCCGGTTCTGCTGAAAATAAAGATATTTTTGAAACTGCAAATATGGCCGTCAAGGAAGCCGAACCGGAATTTATAAGAATAAAGGAGATTATTCAGAAAACTGACAGTGCATTAGAGAAATATAAGACCGTAGAATCGTCTCTTAATGAAAAAAGAGATGAAATGAAAGAAGAATTTGCAAAAATTAAACGGGAAATAAATTCAGATACTTTGAATCCGGATACATTTCTATCTCTTACACGAAAAAGTGAGATTTCAAAATTAAAACTTGTCGAAATAAACAAGCAGTCAGAAAAAAAACAAGAATTGGAAAGGCAGCTGAAAGAAAAACTATATGAGCTGAATGAATTATGGCGGGAAGAATTTAATCGTTTAAATGAGGAAACAAAAAAAATAAACAGCACAAATACTAATTTAAAAATATCTATAGAATTTAAAGCACAAAAAGCACTATTTGTTGAGAAACTAAAATCCGTTTTTCGTGGTTCCGGATTACGAGATTCTGCATACCAGTCTTTATCTGAACAATTCCGGGATTTTATAGAAATATATAAAACTCCGGAAACAGTAAAAGAAATAATAAATGAGAATATGCTGGGTGATTTCAACAGGCGGTTCAATGAAAATCTTTTTGATTTGTTGACATTTAAAGTTGAGAACAAGGTTACTATTGAATACAAAGGGAAATCTTTGGACAAACATTCCCTTGGTCAGCGGGCTTCCGCTTTGATACTGTTTCTGCTTGCACAAAAGGAGAATGATGTTCTTATAATAGATCAGCCTGAAGACGATTTGGATAATCAAACAATTTACGATGAAGTTATAAAAGAACTTTTAAAATTGAAAGGGGAAATGCAGTTTATATTTGCCACTCATAATGCAAATATACCGGTTCTGGGAGATAGTGAAAAAATAATTGTATGCTCTTTTGAGGATTCGGATAAGATTGCTCTCAATGAAGGCTCAATAGATACAACTTCAATACAGCATGATATAATCAGAATAATGGAAGGCGGAAAGGATGCCTTTGACAAGCGAAAGAATATTTATACTATTTGGGATAAACAATTATGAATGCAATAGAATTATTAGATATTGTCAGTTCCGGGGAAACGAGCAAAGTACAATTTAAGGAAACTCTGGAAAATGATGATAAAATTGCTGCTGAGTTGATAGCAATGGCAAATTCTAAGGGCGGGATTATTCTCTTTGGAATAAAAGACAAGACCGGTGAAATCTGCGGACTTGATTATACAAAACTGCAATATATCGGAAACAGAATAGCCGCAATTGCAACTGATTTTGTAAAACCGCAAGTTTTTATAACTACAGAAGTTGTTACTATAAAAGCAGAAACAGGTTCCAAAAAAGTGTTGGTTGTATCAATAGAAGAAGGTATTGCAAAGCCGTACAAAGACCGAAACGGCATTATTTGGGTGAAGCAAGGTTCTGACAAACGAAAATTGACTGACAATAACGAGCAAATACGGCTGTTCCAGCAAAGCGGTTCATTGTATGTAGATGAAATGATTGTTCCCAATACATCAATCGCGGATATAGACGGCGACAAAGTTGAGGAATATTTAAAAAAAATTGGAGAAGAGGATACTGAACTTTCTAAAGAGCAAATATATAAGAACATGAACATTTTAAAAGATTCTCGTTTGACATTGGGCGGGCTTCTGTTTTTTTCCGGGGAACCACAGAAATATCGTCCGGCATTCGGAATCAAAGCTGTTTCTTATTTTGGAAATGAAATTGAAGGTGACTCGTATAGAAACAGCAAAGACATAAAAGGAACACTGCCTGAATTATTTGAACAAGGAATGGCGTTCTTCAAGTCTTCGCTGCGGCAAATTCAGAACAGTCAAAATTTCAATTCAACAGGAGTTTTAGAAATATCATCTGTCGCATTGGAAGAATTATTGCAAAATGCTTTGACTCATCGGGATTATTCAAAAAATGCACCTATCAGAATTTTAATCTTTGATAATAGAATTGAATTGATAAGTCCGGGAGCATTACCAAACAGTTTAACTGTTGAAAATATAAAGATGGGCAATACAGTTGCCAGGAATAATCTTTTAGTAACATTCTGTTCAAAAACTATGAAATATCGGGGGCTGGGCTCAGGCATTCTCCGTGCACTAAAAGAACAGAAAAATATAGAATTGATAAATGATTCGGAAGGGGAGCAGTTTATTGTCCGTATTCCTCGTCCAAAAAATTCAACTTTGTTATAGGGACTGTGCAAAATTAAGGGGAAGAGGTCATGTATGCAACGACAACTGACAGACCGTGTGAAGAAATTTGTTATGAAGACGAGCATATTTCTAAGGTTTTAGCAGAAATCAAGAGAAATTTTGAACCATATTTTATTGATTTTTTGGAAACTTCCGGAGGAACTGTTATTAGTTCTGAACAATTTAGGGCTTTACAGCAGAAATTTGGAACAATAAATTCTACACTCAAATCTAACACTGATTATACAAAAGCCTTCAAAGGTATTTTTGAAAAATCGATTGAAACTTATGAAAGAGACAGAGAAAAATATTTAAAACTTCTTGAACCAAGTAATCTTGAAGAATATCAATATGACCCAGCACAGTTTAAGAATCAGGCACTAAAAAATGAGTGTCCAATTATTCATGGAACAATTATGAATAAGAAGGCAAAAGAATTAGATGGATATAGACGTGACTTTAATCGAGCAAATGCAAACGAGCTTCTTCAGGTGGTTATGAATATAAGTGAATTTGCTCATTCTTATAAAAAGAAATTTTATAAACCTGAGACTTATTTGTCTATAAAATCTTATAAAGATTTAAATGTGAAATTAATGGATAAGGAAGGATATTTTTATTATGGAGTTTTGGGTGGTGGAATAAAATCATTAATGCTTTATAAATTTGACCCGGAAGTTTTTTCATACCGTAGTAAAAATGCCATTTGGTCTTTGTGGTATCTTTCAAACAAACAGAAATTTGAATGTAAACAGGATTCAGAATTTTTAATCATTGATTTGGAACACAGCGTTACAAAACAGAATTATTTTTATCCTTATGAATTATTCTCAAAATATGCTTTTGAAATCTTCAGGCTTCTGAATGGAAAAGCAAAAGAACTTAATGTAAATCTTAACCCAGAGTATCGATATGTAATTGTTGATACATTCTTTGAACATGTAGCAAATAAACATGCTACAGAAATTACTGAGTTATCAAAAGAATTTAATGCGGATGGTTTTGACTATGGCACGATGGGATGGTGATTTGCAAAAGTTTTTTCCAAATATTGGATTCAATTCCCTTAGGGATGACCAGGAGAAAGTTCTTAGCAGTGTTATAGATACTGGCAATACATTAGGGATAATTCAAACTGGAGGCGGAAAATCACTGATTTATTGGATGGCAGCCTTGGAAATAAAAGGTATTGCTATAGTTATCTCTCCTCTGATTTCCTTGATTGATGAGCAGACTGAAAAACTTAAGAATCAGGGATATGAAGTTCTTGAATTACATGGCGGAATTGATTCTTTTAAGCAAATGAAAGTAATAAGAGCTTTTGCAAATAAAAAGATTAATCCCAGTTTTATTTTTCTTAGTCCAGAGAAAATTGCTATTGATGGTCTTTTGGAGCAAGCAATAAAAAGACGAAAAAATGATATTAAGTTATTGGTGATAGATGAAGTTCATTGTGTGAGCCAATGGGGAATGAATTTTAGACCATTTTATCAGCGTATTCCAATTTTCTTGGATACAATTTTTGGCAGCTTTGAAAATTGGTGTAGAATCTTAGCTTTGACTGCTACTGTAAATAATAAAGAGTTGAATGATATTTGTTCTTACTTTCATATTGATAAAAAGAATATAAAAAAAACTCCTTTGTTGATGCGCAGTGAGATTCAATTACATACTAAAAAATGTATGAAAGAAGCTGATAAGGAGGCTGCTTTTTGGGATATTGTAAATATTCATAAAGATGAAAAAATACTTGTTTATGTTTATCGCAAGTATTCCAATCATGGTGTGGAAGGCTTATGCCGGGAAGCAGAGAACCGCGGATATAGATGTGCAGCTTTCCATGGTGATATGACTGCAAAAGAAAGACAAAAAGTCATAGATAGATATAAAAATAATGAAATTAATATTGTTTTTGCCACAAATGCTTTTGGAATGGGAATTGATATTCCTGATATCAGGGTGGTAATCCATTATATGATTCCAGAATCTGGAGAACAGTATTATCAGGAAATAGGCAGAGCTGCCAGAGATGGTAAAGCAGCTAATGCTTATATGCTCTATACCGACAAAAATATTGATGTAAAAGGAGATTATTTTATTGATAATTCTTTTCCTAGTGAAGATTTATTAAAACAGTCATTTGAAAAAGTATTGCCATTTAGCAAACAACCGGGCTATAAGGCTTTGGATGTTTTTGATGATGATGAAGTTTTGAAATGTTTGCCTTATTTTATTGAGGTTGGATTAATTGAAATAGTTGGTAAATGCTTTGGAGATATGTTTTCATTAGAAAAAATACAGTCACCGGTTCTACAGGAATATGCCAATGAATCCAAACTATTCTTAGGAGTTATTAAGAAAAAGAATATAAAACCGGCAGAACTATCTTCTTTTGTTTTCAATGAATATTTGGATAATCGAGTTGAAGTGAAAAAGGCATTAAACAAAACTTTGGTTCTTACTATTCTTTCAGCAGAAATATCTGAAAAACAAATGAAAACTATGCTTGAAAGTATTAATGCAAAGAAAACATATAAACATGATTTGTTGGATTATTTTGTTTATCAAGTCGAACAATGCAAGAACTCTCAAGAATTGCATCAGGAAATTGCTTATTATCTTGGTACAGACAAACATCAGCTGAATCGTATTTATCAGGCTAAAGATGGAACGATGGTTCGTAGTAAGTCAGAAGTTATCATCTCTAATCTTTTAAGTGAAGCCGGAATTAAATATGAATATGAGAAGAAACTCTTTTATGATGACATACATCATATTGAACCGGACTTTACTATAGTTCTGCCTGATAATAAAGAAATTTATTGGGAACATGTTGGAATGTTGGGTCTTGATGATTATGATGAAAACTGGAAGAAAAAACTTGATATTTACGAAAAGTATTATCCGAATCAGATGATTAAAACTTATGAAAGTGGAGTTTTATCGAAGAACGCGGGAGAAAATATTGAATATATAAAGAAGCTGATGAATAAAAATAGCCCTAAAAACAATCTATGAATCTTTTGTTGTGGAAATTATATTTTACTGATTTGCGACATTCGGCGAGAAAGTAGAATAATGCTTCCTTTTATTTCGATTTTGTGCTATATTAGAAATATGGTGGTTGTATGAGCGGGCTGTTACTTTCAAAAGAAACACAGAAGAATATTTCCCGGGTTATTGGTGTTGATTATGTTTCTGTCGTAAACTATGAGCCGTCTGAAGAGATGTCTTTGGTGGGCAGAATGCCTGTTTTTTCTAAAAAACGCGACTTGAAAAAAATCGGCAGAGGCAACCCGCTCCTTTCTCGCCATAAAATCAGAACTATGGATGATGTAGACAAAAAACTTTCAAGGATAAAATAGTGCAGAAAGAGCAAGATGCAAGGCTTTCTGAGATTTATACTGCATACCTTACTGTCATTTCCCCGTTTATAATTCAATTGGAAACATTGGACGGTGAGTTTCCTGTTGAGATTTTGAATGAGATCCGTTCGATTTTTACTCATCTGGCACGGTGTTCGTCTGCTGCTGATGAAAAAATATACGAGGACAATGTGATAAAAGCAGAACGGCATGTAAAACGGGCTATTCTTGATTGCTTTAAGTATATGTGTGTCGCGTATGACGAGCATTTCCGGCGTTTTTCAAAAATAAATAGAAATGTGGATTTATCTTTTGTTGATAACGGCTCTTTTTTACAGGAACTTACCAGTCTGCGTATTGAAGCGGTGAATAATAAGACGGCGGCCCAAAAGAAAGAGCTTGCGGCAGAAAATCTTGAGGATGTGTTTGAGGATTATGAAAAAGCATATAATTCTTACGCTGCTGTTTATAATCTGATTCAGTCCTCGTCAAAATCCATTAATTATGTAAAACATAAGGCTGCATTAAAAGACCGCCTTACTACTGCATTCGGCATTGTCGGTGTCGTGAGCTTGGTTCTCACTGTCATTTTCCGCTTTATTTAAGAAACGTTCTATTTCATTTTCCATAATTATATTTCTTCTCAAAAGGAATTATACATGAGCAGTATATCATTCAAAAACAACGGCAAACTGAAGCTTTTGATAATTGTCGGCACCCGCCCGGAAATTATCCGGCTTTCAGAAGTGATAAAGGCGTGCCGAAAATACTTTGACACGCTGCTTGCACATACCGGGCAGAACTACGACTACAATCTGAACGGCATTTTCTTCAGGGACTTGGAACTTGATGATGCGGAAATCTACATGGATGCTGTAGGAAGCGACCTCGGCGAGACGATGGGAAACATCATCGCGAAGTCATATCAGCTTATGGCGGAAATTAAGCCCGATGCTGTTCTTGTGCTTGGCGACACGAACAGCTGCCTTTCTGTCATCGGTGCAAAACGTCTTCATATTCCGATTTTCCACATGGAAGCCGGAAACCGCTGTAAGGATGAATGCCTGCCGGAAGAAACGAACCGCCGCATTGTCGATATCATAAGCGATGTGAATATGGCGTATTCGGAGCACGCACGCCGTTACCTTGCGGACTGCGGACTTCCGAAGGAACGGACGTATGTTACGGGAAGCCCTATGGCAGAAGTGCTTCACAAGAACCTTGCAAAAATTGAGGCAAGCGATGTTCACAAAAAGCTTGGCCTTGGGAAAGGAAAATATATTCTTCTTTCCGCCCACCGCGAAGAAAATATCGATACAGAAAAGAATTTCAGTTCGCTTTTCAACGCAATCAGTAAAATGGCGGAGAAATATGATATGCCGATTTTGTACAGTTGCCATCCCCGCAGCCGGAAACGCCTTGAATTATCGGGCTTCAAGCTTGACAGGCGTGTCATTCAGCACGAGCCGCTTGGATTCCATGACTACAATTGCCTTCAGATGAACGCATTTGCCGTTGTTTCCGACAGCGGAACATTGCCGGAAGAATCAAGTTTCTTTACGAGTGTGGAGCATCCGTTTCCGGCAGTGTGTATTAGAACTTCTACAGAACGCCCCGAGGCTTTGGACAAAGCCTGTTTCGTTCTTGCCGGGATTGATGAAGTTTCGCTTTTGCAGGCTGTTGATACGGCTGTGGAACTTGTGCAGAGCGGGGAATACGGCGTTCCCGTGCCGGATTATACAGACGAGAATGTTTCCGCAAAAGTGGTGAAAATCATCCAGAGTTATGTCGGAATCGTGAACAAGATGGTGTGGAGAAAAGATTCTAAATAGGAAAAACATTGACGATATGTAATAAATTATGTATTATTTATGCAGGAGAAACTGGTGAAGGCTTATTCATCAAGAGAAATTATTCGGATGATTTAGGCTGACGGCTGGTATGAAGTTGCCTGTGCGGGAGACCATCATCATTTTAAGCATCCTGCTAAAAAAGGTCGTGTTACAGTTCCGCATCCGAACAAGGATTTGCCTGTAAAAACAGTGAAGAGTATTCTCACGCAGGCAGAAATAGACAGTAGGGAGCTTTAGATGAAAAATGATTATTCTTTTGTGGCGGTTTTAGATTACGACTCTGACGGAATAAGCATACGTTTTCCCGGATTTGCCGGGATGCTTTTCGTGTGCTGAAAAGGATGATACTGACGGGGCAATGAAAAACGCGAAGGAAGCACTCGGACTTCATCTTTATGGAATGGAGCAGGATGGAGAGGCAATCCCGAGTCCGACTCCTGTTTCAAAAATAACGTTTGAAAAGAATCAGGCTCCGGCAGTCATAGAGGTTTTTATGCCTTCCGTCCGTGCGGCCGTAAAATCGTCTTTTGTAAAGAAAACACTTTCTCTTCCGTCATGGCTTGCGGCTCTTGCAGATGAAAAAAATGTGAACTGCTCGAAAGTGTTTCAAGATGCTCTGAAAGCATTGCTTTGCCCGCAGCCGAATGTTTCCGCCGTGCAGCCATAGAATTATCAGCGGATACACAGTGGAACAAAATTAAAAACGAACCTCTTGAAATATCTTTTCGCGGTTCTGTAGTATTTTTTTAGGTTGACACTGAATAATCCGAATGTTGATTAATCGCTTCATACGCAAAACACATTTTCTATAAATTCAAAAATCAGTTAACAATATTTTTCTCACAGCGGCAGGCTTCTATGAAACTCTGTATTTTTACAAATCATTTTTATCCTGAAGATTTTAAGGTGAATGACATTGCGTTCGAGCTTGAAAAGAAAGGGCATGACGTTACCGTCATAACTGCGGTTCCCGACTATCCTCAGGGGAAATTTTTTGACGGCTACGGATGGTTCAGGCGGAGCCGGGAAGATGTAAATGGCTGTCATGTTATCAGGCTGCCGATAATTCCGCGAAGCAAGGGCGGTGCGAAACGGCTTGTCTTGCAATATCTTTCCTATTATATTTCGTCTTTTGTGTTCACTTTTTTTCATAAATTCTTCTATAGATATGATGCGGTTTTTGTTCATCTGACATCGCCGTTTTTTATCGGGCTTGCCGCAACGCATCTGAAACGCCGGCAAAAAATTCCGATGGTCTTCTGGATGCTTGACTTATGGCCGGAATCAATAACTGCCGCCGCAGGAATTTTAAATCCGCTGATAATCAAGCCGCTGACAAAGCAGGTGCAAAAGGTGTACGACAACTGCGATGCAATTCTTATCGGCTCTAAGGGATTTGAAAAATCAATTTGCGAAAAAGGCGACTATAAGGACAAATGCATCTATTTTCCGAACTGGTGCGAGTCCGCGGAGCTGCCGGAAGATGTTGAAAAATACAAGTCGGTTGAGCCGTTTGCCGGAAATATCGGCGAGGCACAGAATCTTGACTGCGTGATTGATGTTGCCGTTGAGATTCAGAAGACGCATCCTTCTGTAAAATTTATTTTTCTTGGCGACGGAAGGGCGAGGGAGCATCTCGTTCAAAAATCTGCCGATAACGGAAGTCTAGGCAAAACAGTGTTTTTCCCCGGACGCTTCCCGATTGAGTCAATGCCGTATTTTATGAGCAGGGCTTCTGTTTTGCTTGTAAGCCTGAAGGACGAATTGATTTTCAATTTGACCGTTCCCTCAAAAGTGCCAAGGAAAGTCGGTTCTTGCGATGCTCAACGGCGACGGTGCCGATTTGATTGACGAAGCGAAATGCGGACTTGCTGTTCCCGCGAATGACAAGACTGCGTTTGCAGATGCTGTAAAAAAAATGTCAGAAATGAAAGAGTCGGAACGTATGCAACTCGGAGAAAACGGCAGAAATTATTACGAGCAGCATTTTAGGAAGGAACAGCGGATAGAACAGCTGGATGAGATTTTGCGGAAAGCAGTGTCAACGAAATGATTCCGAACTGTAATCATAAGGAAACAGAAAAATTTCTGGACGGGAGAATGTGTGTGTGGGGGCATGGAGAAAGCCGCGTATGCTGGAAACAGCATACGCGGCTTTTTTTATGCGGTTCGGGTGAAATATGAATATGATATATATGTTACGACTTTAAAGTATATACAATAAGGGGTGTAACATATATACTTTACGGCTCTACCATATATATCTTACGGAATTATCATATATACTATAATTTGTTGAAGTATTGCATCGAGAGCAAAAAAATCCGGCTTTGACTTTTTGAATATTGTTTTATAAAATGTAACTATGATTGACAATGAAAATTCCGGGCAGATGTATTCCATAGCCGCTACGGTGAAAGAAATAGGAAACCATGTTCAGGAACATCGCCGGCAGGCAGACTTCACTCAGCAGAAGCTTGCAGAGTTGGCAGGAAGGAGTCGCGCGTACATCATTGGTGTGGAAAACGGCAGCCTGAATGACATACCGATTTCATTTGTATATGACCTTGCGGACATTTTCAAATGCGATGTTACTGACTTTCTGCCTGTCCGCCGGGTTACCGTGGAAATTCCTGACTGCCGGGGTGAAACAATTGGCAGAGAGGTTCTATATGCGTTGTTGCGGACAATAGGGGACAATCTCCCCGGCATTCAAAGTGATGAGCATATGCGTACCTGGGGAGCTGGTTTTCCTGCGGCGGAATACAAGGCTCTTTCGCCGCAGGCGGCGGCACAGAAATTGTGCGCGGATTTCAGCCTTTCTGTCCCGGTGGATATGGAGGGTGTCTTGAAGCGGGCAAGTGTGCTGATGGTAAGCATTCCTCTTAACGAGGATATTGCGACTGTCCTGGACACACGAAGCTCTGTTCCTGTCGTGTTTATAGACAGCACGATTGCAGCCGACCAGTCTAAAAAACGGGCTGCTCTTGCCCATGCGTTGGGGCATTACATTGCAGAATACGGATTCAAAGGCATATATATCGATAAAAAGGAACGTCTTGTTCCCTCTGAGTCCCATCTCAGCATGCAGGATGAACTGTCCGAGCGCAAGGCGCGTGCGTTTGCCACGGCTCTTCTTTTGCCGCAGAATGTGTTCCGGGAAAAGCTTTCTGACGCGGCAAAAAAATCTGGCGGTAATGATGACAGTGCAGTTGCAGGGTTGGCCGCATTCTTTGGTGTCGGCGTGCTTGCCGTGGTTGCCGCCCTTGCCCTGATGCATTCTGGCGATGGAAAGAAATAACAGGGGAAAATGCATATACAAAAAAACTGAATCTGCTGAGCCGCCCCGCGCCTAGCGTTCCGTATCTTTCTTCTTCTCTATCACGTTGTACGACAAATCCACAGATGTCCTGCATCCCATGAAGTCAGTCACGAGCCGGACACGCCGCTTGCGCCGGTCCACGGACTGTATCAGCCCTTCAAGCCCCTTGAGCGGCCCTTCCGTGATTACAATGCGGTCGTTCTCATCGAAGTATGCATCAGAAGGCTCGGCGATTGTGCCGAATTTCAGAAAGCTGTTCACTATGTCCACATCCCCTGAAGAAAGTCTTTCGCACTTGCTGTTTGACGGCAGGAACCGTATAAAGTCCGGCAGCTCCTTTATCGCCAGGAAGGCTCCGTTGCGCAGTGAGCCGCCTGTTTCCAGAAAGACATAGCCGGGAAACACTGGTGCAAGCTCCATCACGTTTTTTCCGCCGCGCCGTATGTTCAGCCTGCGCTGAAGAAAGATGATCCGCCTGATTCCGTCCGGCTCTGCGTCTTCGGCGTGCTGTGCGAACCGGCTTTCCCGGCCTGTCGTGACCTGCACGGCGTACAGTTCGTTGCGCATCTGCTCACGGCTCCAGAATGTCACAGCGGCTGTGCAATGACGGCCGGTTTTGTCCGGCAGTTATGAGCGTGTCAAGCTGTTTTTGCGGAATTTTCAAAAAAAGGCGCAGTTTTTTTTCACGCAGATCGTCATGGGACATATACTGATTATATCATGAACATCAAAAAATGCAAGGCGCGGACCGGCATCCGCTGCGCTTTTCGGTTCCTTAAAATGTGACACCGCAGGAAGTTTCAACTTCCGAGGATGACACATTCGTTCGCGTAAGCAACTTGTTGCGGCGCGAACATGTAAATAAGACAGTTTGTTTTGCAAACTGTAAGTTAAAATCAGCAACGCTATTTCAGCTGCTGATTTTAAACGTTCCTTAAAACGCAACACCGCAGGAAGTTCGCTGGAAACTTTGCCTAGCGGCTCATTGCGAGAACAACTTCCGAGGATTTGCAATTCCGTTCGCGGTAAGCAACTTGTTGCGACGCGAACATGTAAATAAGACAGTTTGTTTTGCAAACTGTAAGTTAAACACAGACATGCCATTTGTGTGGCTGTGTTTAAACGTTCAAGGAAATAAAAAAGGATGCTGTCTTTTCAGACGGCATCCTTTTGCTTTCAGCCAACTCCCGGACTTGAACCGAGTACCTGCTCGTTACGAGGGAGCTGCTCTACCAGGTGAGCTAAGTTGGCAAGCAGACGAACTATAGCAGAAAAAACAAAAAAAGTCAATCCGCAAGCGTCCGTCTGAATCCGGGCAGGATGGCTGTGCCTTGCATTACAGCGGAATGTTTCCGTGCTTTTTGCAGGGCGCTGTGTTCTGCTGCTTGCGCAAAAGGAATTCAAGGCTTCTTGCAATGCGTTCCCGTGAGTCTTCCGGCCTGATGATTTCGCTGATGTAGTCACGCTGGGCTGCAATTGCCGGCGTCATGATTGTATCCTTGTATTCCTGGGATTTCTGTGCGACAAAGGCTGCCTGGGCAGGATCCTTCATTTCCTTTGCATACAGAATTCCAAGCGCGCCTTCCGCGCCCATGACGGCAATTTCCGCCTTAGGCCACGCGTACACAAAATCAGCTCCCAGATGCTTCGAGCACATTGCGATGTATGCGCCGCCGTATGCCTTCCGCGTGATAAGGGTGACTTTCGGAACAGTTGCCTCGCTGTAGGCATAAATGACTTTTGCTCCGTGGCGGATAATTCCTTTCTGCTCTTCGTCCGGGCCTGGCAGAAAGCCGGGAACATCGACAAATGTGACGAGCGGAATATTGTACGCATCGCAGTAGCGCACAAAGCGCGCAATTTTGTCTGATGCGTCGCAGTTCAAAAGTCCGCCCCACACAGACGGATTGTTCGCAACGATTCCTGCTGTCCTGCCTTCGATTTTTGCAAATCCCACAACAGCCATCGGCGCAAATTCCTTCATCACTTCAAAAAAGCTTTCATCGTCAGTCACGCAGTCAATGACTTCGCGGATGTCGTAGCCTTTCTTGCTTTCTTCCGGCAGCACTTCAGCGATTTTCTTTTCCTTTTTCTTTTCATCGAATTTGAATTTCGCTTCGGCAATAATCTCCTCACCGTAGTAGTGCGGAATGTAGTCGAGCAGCCTGCGGATTGTTTCATAGCATTCTGCTTCAGATGAACTTCTGAAATGCGCAACTCCGCTCTTCTGGGAATGAATGGCAGCTCCTCCCAGTTCTTCTGCCGTGATGTCAAG
This sequence comes from Treponema sp., assembly GCA_017935745.1. Lineage (GTDB taxonomy): Bacteria > Spirochaetota > Spirochaetia > Treponematales > Treponemataceae > Treponema_D. Next base: position 261,476 of record JAGBGX010000010.1, read on the forward strand.
CGAAAGGACGCTTTTTACTACTTTCGGCCCGGTGATAAACATCTGGCTGATTGAATCGACTGCAAAAACAAAGTCCGTGATTCCAGGCGAATAGACAGCTCCGCCTGCGCACGGCCCGACAATGACAGAAATCTGGGGGACAGCTCCTGAAGCGCGGACATTCTGGTAGAACAGATCTCCGTAGCCGCACAGAGCGTCAACTCCTTCCTGAATGCGTGCGCCGCCTGAATCGTTCAGTCCGATAACCGGGCATTTTGCCATGATTGCCTTGTCAATCAGCTCTGCAATTTTCTGTCCGTGCACTTTTCCAAGCGAGCCGCCCTGCACGGTAAAGTCCTGCGCATAAACGGCGACTTTTTTTCCGTTGATTTTTCCGAAGCCTGTAATAACTCCGTCATAAGGAATTTCCTTTGCTTCCATTCCGAAGCTGGTGCACGTATGGCGCGCTGCTGAGTACATTTCGTAGAAGCTGTCCTTGTCGCAGAGGGCGGCGATCCGCTCAATTGCGTGAAGCTTTCCCTTTGCATGCTGTTTTTCAATAGAAAAAGAATCCTTAGGCATAAAATACTCCTATTAAAAAGCCAGCGAAGAAATGTCAATTTCCGAGCTGACTTTTTATGAGCTTCCGCACTGTAATGAGGAAGCTCAGTTAATAAAAAAGTTTGCAACGCAAACTTTTGGTAGATAAAAGCCGTGCTATTTCAGCGGATTTTATCTTACACTCCTATAAAAGGTCAATGAGAAAAGTATGAAGTTTTTCTATAATACTATGAATATAATGCTGTGTCAATATGACAAAATGTGTAAAATTGTCATAATAAGCAGCTGTTTTTTCTCCGGCGGAATTTTGATTCGTGCGGAAGGTTTCATGCCCTTTCCCGATGCTCTGCGTTGAGGTATGTTGATTTTTTCCTGATTTTTTATGAAATTCACTTGAAACAATGCAGGGCATTTTATATACTATAAGTCTAATTATTATATCCCTCACCGCGGCAAATTATATGGTGAGACTGTCACCATGGTGAAAAGGAGTAAAAATTATGGCAACCAGGAGAAATCCTCGCTTTAAAGAATGCAGAAGGCTCGGAGTCAATGTCTGCGGACATCCGAAGGCAATGAACAGGGCGAATAATCCGGCCTTTAAAAAGTCAAAGAAGACATCTGAGTACGGAAGGCAGCTGTGTGAAAAGCAGAAAGTCAAGGCGTACTATGGCATACTTGAGCGCCAGCTTCGCCGCTACTACGACATTGCTTCACGCAAGGAAGGAAAGACTGGTGAAAACCTTATTGTCGGTCTGGAAACACGCCTTGACAATATGGTATACCGCATCGGATTTGCAAATTCAATCCGCATGGCGCGCCAGCTTGTTTCTCACGGGCATGTCCGTGTTGACGGAAAGAAAGTCAGCATACCGTCATTCCAGCTCAAGGTGGGGCAGGTTGTTTCCCTGCGTGAACGGTCGCAGAAAAACGAGCAGATTAAGGCAAGCTTCCTGAACGGAAACCGCCGTCCGCTTGATTATGTTGACGTCACGGAGGAAAGTTTCTCCGGGAAGCTCATAATGATGCCGAAGCGCGAAGAGATTCCTGTTGAAATCAATGAGCAGCTTGTTGTTGAATTCTACTCAAAGTAGTGTCTGAAAGTCCGCCTGAAAACAGGCGGATTTTTTTCGTAAAAAGCAGCCGTGCTGTGTGCCAGTAGGAGCCGGGAGGCTTGTCTGCGGCAGCTCAGCTGTTTTTCTAAATGCCGCTTAAAATCGCATCGAGCGTTGTAAACAGGTTTTTCACGTCAAGTGGCTTTGCTATGTGGCCGTTCATGCCGCACTTGAGCGCTTCCTGCTTGTCTTCTTCAAAAGCATTTGCCGTCATTGCGATAATGGGAATGCGCGAAAGCGATTCGTCTTCAAGAGCCCTGATTGCCTTTGCCGATTCGTAGCCGTTCATGACGGGCATCTGAATATCCATGAGGATAAACTGATACTGCTCCGGCTTGGAACTCTTCAGCATGTCGAGCGCCGCCTGTCCGTTTTCCGCAATGTCGCAGGAAAAGCCTGCGTCTGTTAAAATCATCTTGGCAATTTCCTGATTCATTGCATTGTCCTCGGCAAGCAGAATTCGCCCTGAGCGGATTTTTTCTGGCTGTGTGCTGCGGGACTGGCCGCTGTTCTTTGCTGTGCTGACGGCGCTGTGAATGCAGCTGTACAGCCTGGAAGCGAAAAGCGGCTTTGTGCAGAATGCGGTAATGCTGCCGTCTTTTTCCTCTGCGGATTCCGCGCCGTATTCTGCAAGGACAACTGTCAGTGCGCTTCCGTCTGTTTCTGCCTTGATTTTGCCGGCGGCTTCCCTGCTGTCCATGTCGGGCAGGGAGCTGTCGATTACAGCCACTGCAAGATGCTTCGCCTTTGTGACTGCTTCTGCTCCTGACGAAGCCTGGTGCGCGCGCATTCCGAACTGCTGGAGCATGGCGGAAACGCTGCTGCTTATGACGCTGTTGCTGCTGACAACAAGCGCGCTGCGGTTTTTCAGTTCTTCAATGACGGAAGGCTTTTTTGCCTGCGGGTTGAGCCGGAACTGGAATGAAACAGTGAATTCTGTGCCTTCGCCCTGCTCGCTTTTTACAGAGATTGTTCCGTTCATCATGCTGATGATATTCTTGGTGATTGCCATGCCCAGTCCCGTTCCCTGTATTCCCGAGACAGTGGAATTGTTTTCACGCTCAAACGGCTCGAAGATATGACTTACAAAGCCCTTGCTCATTCCGATGCCGGTGTCCTTAATGCAGAATTCGTAGTGCGCATATCCGTGCGGGGCGTCAGGCTTTTCTAAAGTCAGGAATGTGATTTTTCCGCCGATAGGAGTGTACTTGACTGCATTGCTGAGCAGATTCAAAAGCACCTGGTTCAGCCTCAGGCGGTCGCAGAAAATGTCTTCGTTCCTGATGCCGTCAGCGTCCATGCGCAGCTCAAGATGCTTTGCAGCGGCATCTGTCTGGATGATGTCGTACAGGGCATATATGATGTCAGGAATGCTGCACGGCTTTTCGTCCAGCTGCATCTTTCCGCTTTCAATATAGCTCATGTCCAGGACATTGTTTATGAGATGCAGCAGATGCTTGCCTGAGGACAGAATTTTCTTTAGGAAGTCTTCCGTCTGCTCTCTGCTTTCCGCGTGGCTCAGCGCAAGATTGGCAAATCCGATGATTGCGTTCATGGGAGTGCGGATGTCATGGCTCATGTTTGAGAGGAATGTTGTCTTTGCCTTGTTTGCGGCGTTTGCCTGCTGAAGGGCGCTTTCAAGCTCGCTGCGTATTGCCAGCTCCCTCTGTGTCATTTCATCGATGGTTCTGAATCCGAGGACGATTTCACGCTTCTTTTCCCATTCCCCTATGCGAACAACTTTCAGCTGATAATATTTTGTTTTGCCGTTGTGGACGAGGCGGTAATTCACGTAGTAAAAATTTTTTTCCTGAAGCATCTGCGCAAGATTTCCGCCTGACAATGCGTTCTGCATCATCTGCTTGTCATCATCATGCACATATTCTGAAATATAGCGCGACATGCTCTTGCTTAGGGACAGGCTTCCCTGGAGATCCGTTCCGAGCCGGCAGCTGATGTCTTCGTCAATGCAGACTGGAATGCCTGTCTCTGTGTCCAGGTTAAAGTGGCAGATAAGGTGATAGTCTGTTGAAAGCGCACGGATAAGCTCGTGCTGATACTTCCGCTCTTTTTCTTCCTGCCATTTCTGGGCCGTGCAGTCCAGAAGGAGCCGGTGGCACAAAAGGTTTCCGTTTTCCAGAATAAGCTTTGCAATTCCTATGACATTGCGAATTCTTCCATCTTTCATCTGGACGCGGTATTCTGAGCTGATGCTGTCTCCTTCTTTTTTCAGGCTCTTGATATTGTTCAGCAGCTTTTCCCTGTCTTCTTTCAGGACTGATGTTGAAACCATATCAAATTTATCCAGCACCATTTCTTCAGGAGACTCATAGCCGAGAATTTCCAGAGCCGATTTGTTTATGCTGATGATTTTTTTTCCGTCCATGCTGTGGCAGATAACGCCGCAGTCCATTGACTCCAGAATGGATTCCAGCATGTGGGTTCTTTCCATAATTTTCTGCTTGTAGGAACGCTCCTTTGTAACATCGATTGCAACTCCTGCCGTTCCCATGATGCTTCCGTCCAAATCGTACAGAGGAGACTTGTATGTTATAAAGATTTTTGTTTCGCTGCCTGTTTTTATCACTTCATCGGAGACGACAGTTTTCCGTTCGCGCATGACTTTCCGCTCGGATTCTATGCAGGCAGGATCATCGGCTTCAACATCCCAGATATATGCGTGTCCGCGGCCTTGAACCTGCTCCTTGCTTTTGTTTACGATTTTGCAGAAGCTGTCATTCACTTTTTTGTGGATGCCGTCCTTTGTTTTGTACCAGATGAGATTTGGAATATAGTTTATGGTGGATTCCAGAAACTGGCTTGTCTGCCAGGAGTCTTTTTCCTGCTTGAGGCTGTTCTGCCATTTTTTAAAGCGGAATGATGCTTCTTCCGGCGTCATCGGGCAGAGCCACACGTCATCGATTTTTGCCTTTGCAATTTCATCCGCCGCATCTTTAAAAAGCAAGTCCGCCTGCTCTTTCCTGCAAATGACAATGAGAGAGGCTTCTGCCTTTGCGCGGGACAAAATGCCGAGGGCTTGCGCTGTATCTTGCTCCGCTATGCAGGCAAAGACGGCATCAGCATCAGGCATGTATTGTTCTTCAAGCTGTCTGCTTTCGCAGAATTCATGCGTAAAATGCTCAAGCGGTTCTGCTGTCTTTATGGCATCAAAAATACTTTTTTCTGCACCTGCAAGATAAAATCGGATGTGGCAATGATACATTTTTCTATTATATCATCAGAACTGATTATTTGTACAGAGAAAATAATTTGTGTTCTGCTTTGCCATGCCTTTGCCCGGAGCCGTCAGTATGCCTTGTCATGCACCCCGGAAACTGCGCGTCCGCTTGGCTCGTCCATGTCTTTCCATGCAGCGTCCCATTCCAAGGCTTTTGCAGTTGAGCAGGCGACTCCTGACTCATGCGGAACGGCAAGTGCGGCGCTGTCGCTCGGGAACAGCCGGCTGAAAATGTCCCGGTAAAAGTACTCTTCCTTTGTTGCCGGAGTGTTCACAGGGAACCGCTTTGCCCGGCGGCTGAATTCTGTGTCGCTGACTTTTTGCGCCGCAGTTTCCTTCAGCGTGTCAATCCAGCTGTAGCCTACGCCGTCTGAAAACTGTTCTTTCTGCCGCCAGCAGATTTCAGACGGAAGAATGTCTTCAAAAGCTTTCCGCACAATCCATTTTTCAATGCGCTGCGTTCCATCCGGGAGCTGGATGCTCATTTTGTCAGCAGGATTCAGGCTCATTGCAATGTCTACAAATTCCTTGTCAAGGAACGGAACTCTTCCTTCAACGCCCCATGCGCTCAGTGACTTGTTTGCGCGCAGGCAGTCATACAGATGAAGCTTGCTCATTTTCCGCACAAGCTCCTCGTGGAATTCCTGCGCGCTTGGAGCCTTGTGAAAGTACAGGTATCCGCCGAACAGCTCATCGCTTCCTTCACCGCTCAAGACCATTTTTATTCCCATGGACTTTATGACGCGGGCAAGCAGATACATGGGTGTTGAGGCTCGGACTGTTGTAATATCGTATGTTTCAATGTGATAGATGACATCCTCTAGCGCGTCCAGCGCCTCCTGAATGGTAAAGTGAACTTCATGATGAACAGTGCCGATAAAATCAGCAGCCTTTTTTGCTGCGGCCAGATCAGGCGAGCCTTCAAGCCCCACTGCAAAGCTGTGAAGCTGCGGCCACCAGGCATCCTTGAGCGAGCCTGTTTCCACTCTTTTTTTTGCGAATTTCTGCGTAACTGCTGCGATGACAGTTGAGTCAAGTCCGCCTGAAAGCAGAACGCCATACGGAACATCGCTCATGAGCTGGCGCTTCACTGCCTTTTCAAGTCCGTCACGCACTGTCTGAATTATGTCTTCATTGATGACTGCGCCGCTGCTGTCTGTTGCCCGCCGCGCGCTCTGCACTGCGTCAAACTGCTCCCAGCTGCGCCGGTAATAGCGCACCGGCTTTTCGTCCTTTGAATAGTAATAGCATCCGTTTGGAAATTCTTCAATGGAAACCATGTTCTGGCCTTCCAAAGCCTTCAGCTCGGAAGCAACATAATAGCGTCCCTGCCTGTCCCACGCCTGATACAGCGGAATCACGCCGATTGCATCTCGTCCGATCAGGTACGTGTCCTTTTCTGAGTCATACAGCGCAAATGCAAAGATGCCGTTCAAGTCTTCAAGAAACTGCGTGCCTTTTTCCTTGTAGAGCGGAAGAATCACTTCGCAGTCACTCTGGGTTTTAAAGCGGTAAGTGTCTGCATACTGCCGCCTGATTTCCTGATGATTGTAAATTTCGCCGTTTACTGCAAGAATGATTTTTCCGTCATCGCTTATAAGCGGCTGCTTTCCTGAAAGCGGATCCACAATGGCAAGCCGCTCATGGCTGAGGATTGCATTTTCGCCCGTGTACACTCCGCTCCAGTCCGGGCCGCGGTACCGTATTTTTTTTGACATATCAAGAACTTGAGCGCGAAGCTGCTGCCTGAGCCCTTCATCAACCGGCTGTGAACCGCTGTGTATATCAAATGCCCCTACAAATCCACACATAATAACTCCCATAAAAAGTCAACAATCTTGTTGACTTTTTTACGTGCTTCCGCAATGCAATGAGGAAGCACAGTAGATAGAATAAAAATGCCGGCGCTATTTCGGCGGCGTTTTTATTTCGCTCTCCTTAAAATTGCATACCGCAGTTTTAAAATAAAAAAGACGCCTGCCTAAAGAAAAATACTATTTCCTTTGAACAGACGCCTTTGTCTTTATGTACTATACTGTTTTTTTGTGCTGATGTCAACGCAGTTTCCAGCTTTTAGCAGTGGTAAAGATAGTATCTTACTGATAAATCTTTTCTTGTCTTTTTTGTAAAGTATTTAAAATGCCGTGCTGAAGTGGAAAGTTTGACTTTTTGCAAAAAATACTATATATTTGTATTTTGTATGAATGAAATGCAAAAAGAGGATTTATATCAGATTCAGGTGCGTCTTTTTCGGTTGGCACAAATAAAATGGCAGATTTCCGCACCACAATGCAGCGAATTGTTTAAAGAATATGATATTTATGCCTACATTTCAAATTGCTACGAGATTTATCATGCACAGGGAGATGAAGCGAGTCTTTGTGATATAGAAAAATATATGGAAAATCTGGGGTACAAAAAATGATAATAAAAAATGGAATCAGTTTGTACCATGGGAGCTATGCAAAAATAGAAAAAATTAATCTTGATAATTGCCTTGATGGGAAAGACTTTGGTGCTGGATTTTATCTGGCTACAGACTACAGTCAGGCTGTTAAATTTATAAAAACGTCCATAGCCAAGGCTGTCAAAAATAGGATTATAAAGGCAGATACAGACGCAGGATATGTAACTGAATTTAAATTCATGAAAGCTTGTGATGTCAATGTGTATGATTTTAAGAAGGCAGGTAAAGAATGGCTTCATTATGTGGCTGGAAATCGCAAAAAAGGAATTTTTGAAGAAGAGATAAGAAAACTACAGAAGTATGATATAATTTGCGGAAAAATTGCCAATGATGCAACAAACCGGGTGATAACGGCATATATAAACAATGCTTACGGAAAAGCAGGAAGTCCTCTGGCAGACAGAACGGCAATCAATCTTCTGATTCCGAACAAGTTGAGCGGACAGGTTTGCTTTAAGACACAAAAATCAATTTCATGCCTTGCATTTGTGCGGGCTGAGGAGATAGTGCTGTGAATGTAAGTGAAAATGAATACACTATGGAAATCCTCGCTGCTCTTGCAGGAGAAGCCATTGCAAAAAAAACAGGAATTTCAAATATTCAGGGATTCGATGCGCTTATGAACTCAAAAACCGGGGAAATGCTTTTTGATGACAATTATACCCTTTGGCACAACGGACCGGATTATATTGCAGCCGAATATTTCTTGGAAAAAGATGCAGAGTAAATCCTGCAAACTGAAACATCTAATTTTAAACAATTTTTTGGTGCTTGACTAGTATCTATTGTTTTTACTCTTCTATAGAAAAATAAAAAACGCAGGAAAAATTTCCTGCGTATATAAGAATTCTTTCATGTTCTATATATTTTTTGATGTACATTATTCCGCCGGTATTAAAATCCATCGGCCTGAAATAATGTGGTCAGGATTTTTGATGCCGTTGTAGCTTGCAATGCGTTTGTATTTCCACGGAGTCTTGTAGTACGCATTTGAAATATCCCACAGCGTGTCTCCCCACACGATTTTGTAGCGTATGTCGGCAGGCGGCACCGGCGGCGGAGCTGGAGGCTCTGGAACAACTGATTCAGGCGTTTCCGCAACAACGATGATGTCTTCCTGGGCGGCAACAGGCGGCAGTTCTGTAAGCTGCTCTGTTTCTGCGGGTTCGCTTTCCTGGCTTTGCCCAAGGGAACTGCTGTCAGCGGTTTCTTCGGCAGTTTCTGTTATTTCCGTTTTTGTAAAGATATTCAGGCGCGACGGAATCACAAACAGGACAAGCAGAGCCGCAATAATACAGATAATTGCGCAGATTATGCAGATGGCGACAGGAACTTTTGTCTTTTTTCTGATGTCATCGTCCTCTTCAGTGTAAGATGAAGAAGAGCCTTGCATCGTTTCCTTGTCGTACAGGTTGCTGAACATATTTGTGTTCGGCTGGAATGTAGGATCTTTCTGCGGCTCTGTTTCTCCAAAGTCAGGGGGAAGCGAAAAATCATCGTCATCTGAAAGAAGCTCTGTCCCTGTTTTTTCATCGTCAAAATCAGGCAGATCGAAATTGTCCGTTCCGCTGTCAAATTCAGTGTCGTCAAAGTCGGGCAGGTCAGCCGTGAAGTCAGTGCCTTCAGTTTTGTTTGCGCCGCTTTCTTCTGTCAGGGCAGAAAAATCGTCTGCGGGCGTTTCTTCATCATTGATGCTGAAATCGCTGAGGCTGCTCAGGCTGTCTTCAGCAGGAGCGTCTGGCTGCGTTTCCGGGAAGTCTGCTTCAAGGCTGCTGAGATCGGGAAGCGAAAAGTCTTCGTCTGCTTCCTGCGGCGGCACCGGCTCTGCGGCGGTTTCTGCTGTGTCCGCAGCTTCAACAGCCGGCACGGAATCTGTGTCCGTGCTTTCATCAGGCAGCTCAAAGTCTGCGTCCGTAAGTTCGGTGTCATTCACATCCGGCTCAGGCTCCTGAACCGAGGACAAGTCAGGAAGATCAAGGCTGTCTTCTCCGAAAATTGCTTTGTCAGCGGGCGGATTTTCCGCAGGTGGCTCTGTTTCCTGCGGCTCCTGTGTGATTGTTTTGTTCACATCGTCAAAAGGAAATTCATCGCTGTTATCGCTGCCGGCACTGTCTGTGTCTGCGTCCACAAAATCTTCCAGTCCGGCGTTTTCAAGGTCGCTGTCAGAAATGGTGACGGAACTGTCATTTTCAGGCTCAGGAAGCGGCTGCGCGGCATTTGCCTCAGAGAGCGTGCGGGAAGCAAGCGTAACCTGAAATTCGCTTGTCCTGCCTGTTTCCGTGTCGCGGATTTCGGCTGAAAGCCCGTTGTTTTCGTCCATATCGATTGCGAGGCACAGAGTCGGCTCTCCGTTCTGATGCGGATTCAGATTGGTGATTTCAAGCGTGTCGATATATTCTGCGCCTTCAAGCGAGCCTGTTTCCGTCCTGTAAACGCCGACCTGAACCTTTGTCTGGTTGTCCATGACGGTTGTCAGATCAATTGTCTTTTTTTCCGGATTTCCTTCTTCAAGGAGCGGATAAAAAGTTCCGTCGGCCAGTTTTATTCCTATAGACTTCATACGGTTTCCTCTGTTAAACTCCCTGAAAATTACACGCCGCAGAAAGCAGTGGCTTCCGGGGACTGCAATTTTGTCCGCACAGGCGGACATACAGGCAAGGCAGTTTGCAAAGCAAGATGCGTGTTAAAAACAAACACTCTTGTTCATATTTTCGGAAGAAAAACGGGCGATGTTTAGGTTTTCCTTTGCATTGCCATAAAAGTAAGATAATACAGAACGGCCTGAAAAACAAAGTGCATTTTTCCTGTGCCGGGCGGCCGTCTGCTGTGAAGAGTCTGTACGGCAGACGAAAATTCCGGTATTTTTCTATTGACAATATGATAAAAAAACTGATAGAATAGTCCCGCACCATGGAGCGATGTCTGAGTGGTCGAAAGTACCTGTCTTGAAAACAGGCGTGCCGAAAGGTACCGGGGGTTCGAATCCCTCTCGCTCCGTACTGAAAGGCTATGCCTTTTGGGAATTGGAGACGTGGTAGAGCGGTAATACAACGGTTTGCTAAACCGTCGGTTCCTAAAGGGCCGGGCAGGTTCAACCCCTGTCGTCTCCGCTAACGGACATCATTCCGCTTGAACGGTGTCCTTATGAGATTGTAGCTCAGCTGGATTAGAGCATCACCCTGCGGAGGTGAGGGTCGCACGTTCGAATCGTGTCAGTCTCAGAACGCTTTTTTATAAGGCAGAGGGATTCCGTATGAGAATCCTTTTTTTTATTCATGCGGAGAGTTTTATACCCCGATGCTTGCATCGAGGCTGTTGATTTGCAGTCTGGCAGAAAATGCCGGGCTTTTTGGAAAGATGTCCGAGCGGTTTAAGGTACACCCTTGGAAGGGGTGCGCAGCAGAAATGCTGCCGGGAGTTCGAATCTCCCTCTTTCCGTAGTGCCGGGTGCTATGCAAGTGTCCGCCTCAAAACCCCGCCAGAGCCGGAAGGCAGCAACGGTATGAGGACGGAGGCTGTGCCGTAGATTACCCGGCTTTTTTTTTCACATTGAAAAATTTTTCCCGAGATACAGTTCCCGTGCTTCCTGTGACTGCAAGATGTCTTCCTTTGTGCCGGAAACAAGAATTGTTCCTGTGGAAATGATAATCGCCCTGTCCGTGATTTCCAGCGTGTCGCGCACATTGTGGTCTGTGATGAGAATTCCGATTCCCTGCCGTGCAAGCAGCCTGATGATTTCCTTGATGTCAGCCACGGCAATCGGGTCGATTCCGGCGAACGGCTCGTCCAGAAGCAGGAATTTCGGCTCGATGGCAAGCGAGCGGGCAATTTCCGTCCTGCGCCGCTCCCCGCCGGAAAGCGTGTACGCCTGCTGCTTCCTGATTCTGCCGATTGCAAATTCGTCTATGAGCTGCTCGAGGCGCGTTTTTTTCTGCGCTTTTGTCAGGTCTTTCCGTGTTTCAAGGATTGCCCAGATGTTTTCTTCTACGGTGAGCTTCCTGAAAACAGAAGGCTCCTGCGGAAGGTATGAAATTCCTGCCTGCGCCCGCCGGTACATCGGAAACTGTGTGATGCGGCTCTCATTCAGGAACACGTCTCCTGCCGTGGGCTTGTAAAATCCTACAATCATGTAGAATGTCGTGGTTTTTCCTGCGCCGTTCGGGCCGAGAAGCCCGAGCACTTCGCCTGTGCGCATGGAAAATTCAACTCCCTTGACAACGCGCTTCCGCCCGAATGATTTGTACAGCGATGAAACGCGCAGCGTGCTTTCTTTTTTGTCTGTCTGTCCGTTCATTCTTCTCCTGCCTGGCTTTCCGGCTGCGAGGATGAAACAGAGCCTTTCACTCTTCCTGACAGCTGAATTTCCTGGGACTGCAGGTTCAGCGTGATGTTCTGCGCCCGGAATGTGTCGCCCTTTTGCACGACAGAGGGATTTCCGCTCATGTCAAGAAGCTGCTCCCGCTTTTTGTAAATGGCATGGGCGCAGGTGCATACATTGTCCTTTTGCGTGATGTTCACCTGGATCTGCATTACGGCTGTTTCCGCGGTTTCGCTGTACTCGATAATCTGAGCCTGGGCAGTCAGTCCGTTTTCAATGTCAGTAAGCTTGACGCTGTTTTCCAGCCGCGCGATTTTTGTGTTTCTGTCGTACAGCATGTTGCCGCAGGAAAAGTCCATGTTCGTCTCCGTGTTCCTGCCTTCAACGCTGCCTTCTGCTTTTATCAGCCGGAAATTGTCTCCTGAAATTTCGATGGAGTCTGCGGAAATCTGCATGTTCTGGGTTGTCACTTTTGCGTTGCCTTTTAAAATGGTCACGCTGCTTTTGCTGCCGGCTGTTCCGCTCATGGAATCTGCGCTGAACTTGATTGTTTCTGCGCGTGCAGAGATCAGGTGAGTCATAAGGGCGAAAATCAGGCAGAGCTTTTTATTCATTCGGAATCTGCTCCGCTCTGGCTTTCTGTGCCGCTGTCCGCCGTGATTGTTCCGGCTGTGTTTCTGCTGAATGAAAAGCTTCTGGAAATTCCGCTTGCTGAAAATCCTTTTCCTTCAATTTCAATGTCATCCCGTGAAAGAAAGACTGTGCTGTCCTGCCCGGAAACGAGCTGCTGTGTTTTTTTGTTCCACTTCAGCTCCTGGGCGCGTATGCTGAATTCCGGGTCAGAGCTGCTCAGCTCGATGCTGCCGAAAAGCGTATACAGTTCGTCCTGGGGATTCATTCCGAGAAGCCCGCAGGAGCCTTCAGAGCCGGGGCTGCCGCTTTTGTCCCACGTTTTAAAGTGCGCGTTCCTTGCGTATGCTTTCCCGTCGCCCTTGTACTGCTCAAGCAGCTCGGCGCGGATTTCTGCGGAAAGGGATTCGCCTTCATATTTCATAAACCGCACGTTTTGGAACTGCAGCTCAGGAGATGCGTTTTCAAAGTTCATTTCCTTTTCATACTTGAGCGAGCATGAAGCTGCTGTGCAGGAAAGAATCAGCATGAAAAACGCAGCGCGCCCTGTTCCGTTCTGTTTCATCAGCCGAGCACTTCGATTATTTCAGGCTTTCCCGGAACAGGAAACCGCCGGGTCACGATAAAAACAGCCAGCGAGGACAAAAAAAGGAAGAGCAGGACAAAGACGGCCTTTGCATCGCTTGTGACTGTTTTTCCAAGGAGCGCCATGAGCGGCGCGGCAAGCAGGTAGCCGGCTACAGCGCACGCCACGGGCAGAAGGAGTGAAACAGTTCCCTGAAGCGCCTGCATTTTTTTGCTTGCCCCGATGAGGACGGCTTCGCCTTTTTTTACTGCAAGATTTCTGGGATTTGCAACTTCAAAGCATGACTTTTTTGCACCGCATCCGGCAGAGCAGGAAGCGCATTCTTCCTTTTGGATCCGGGCGGCGAGGATTGCATCGTTTTCTACTGAAACAACAAGGGCTTTTTGTGTCACGGCTGGGATTCCTTTCTGATTGATGAAAGCAGCCTGGCGCATTCCTGAACGCCCACGCTGTTTTTAAGCTCTCCGTATGTGTCGCGCAGATTGAAAACGGCATCATAATAGTGCGGATCAAGCGAGACCGCATGCTCAAAGCAGTCTGCTGCCGCCTGATAGTCAGCCGAGCTGAAATGGATGACTCCCGCCGTGTTCCAGAAGTGCGGATTCAGGGAGTTAAGCTCCAGTCCGGCCGTGCAGTGCAGAAGCGCTTCGTCCATTGCGCCTGCCGAAATGCACAAAACCGCAAGCGTCTCTATGATTTCTTCGTCCTGCGGATTTATTGTGTATGCGTATTCGATTGCAGCCTTTGCCTTGGCAATCTGGCCTGCGTCCCTGTATGTCAGCGCCAGATTGAACCACAGAAGGGCATTTTCGTTTTCAACAGTTATGGCGCGCTTCAGGCAGGCGATTGCATCATCGTATTCGCCCTTTGCAGCAAGCGTTACGGCCTGATTATTCAGTTTCTCGCTGTTTTCAAGCATTCCGTTCCTCCCGTGCTGCCTTTTCAGGCGCGGCTGCCGTTTTCTGGAATCAGGGAAGCGCACAAGTCCCTGATGTGCTGCGCGTCGGCACAGTCCTTGCCGAACAGCTCCATGAATGAAGCGCAGCCGTTTTCGATTAAGGCAGTTCCTTTTTCCCGCGCGGTCTCAATGCAGCCGTCCTGCCCGAGAAGCTCTATGGCTTTTTCCACGGCGCGGCTTTTGATGCCTTCCTGCGCGGCCTGCTCAAAGTACGAGCAGAGCAGTTTTTGTTCCGCTGAATTTTTATGCTGCTCAGTAAAAATCAGGACTGGAAGCGACTTTTTGCCTTCCACGATATCGTCCCCGCGGTTTTTCCCGGGATTTCCTGCCGTCAGGTTCAGCACATCATCAAGAATCTGGAATCCGCTTCCGATTTCACAGGCGGCCTGTCCTGCGCGCAGAACGGACTGTTCATCTGCCCCGCAGATAATCAGCGCAATTTCTGCTGCGAGGGAAGCGAGCGTTCCTGTCTTGTTTGCAATCATCGCGCTGTATTCAGCGGAAGACGGAAAAACGGTGCTGTCCCTGTGCCATGCAATGTCCATTGCCTGCCCGAGGTGAAGGCGGCGCAGCTGTGAAAGGTACGTGCAAAGCAGCCTGTTTTTGAGCTGCGCAGAGCATGAAAGCTGCTCAAGGCAGACAGAAGCCTGAAAATACAGCCACGAGCCTGCATTGAGGGCAGTGTCGGTTCCGTATGTTATATGCGCGGCAGGCTTTCCTCTCCGTGTGTCAGAGCGGTCTTCAATATCATCATGAATAAGGCTTGCCGTGTGGACAAATTCAACGAGAGGGGCAAGCCGGTATGCGGTTTCCTGTGCTTCTTCCTTTTTTTCTTCAGCCGAAGCAGCCCGGGCGCACAGAACAAGCAGCAGCGGCCGCCACCGTTTTCCGCCCAGATCGACAAGGCTCCGTGTTGTTTCCAGCAGCGGAGAAATGTGGCTCCCGGTGATTTCCTGCGGCTGATTTCCGAATGAAAGCCTGATCCATTCAGAGTCCGGCTGGCGCGGCAAAAACTGATTGACAGAGAGTTCAATTCTTCTGAGATGCTCTGAAAACTGCTGATCCATATCAGACAATCATATCTTATTTTCAGACAGTTTGCAATCAGTGAAAGGCAGTGTGCAGGAACTCAGGATGGAGCACAGTGCCGCCGCAGCGGCATTGTATCAGTTCAGGACGTAGGAAAAGTCTTCGATGCGCGTCAGCTCGTTTACTGTTGTGCCGAATTTTTCAGAGACATCGTAGCAGCTGATTCTCACAGGATTTCCGAACGCATCATTTTTGTAGATGCGGCGCTGCGAAAGCTTGTTGTCCTGATTGTACACTTGGATTTCTGTGAGGAAGCCGCTTGCCGTGTCATAGCGGAATACGATTTTCTGCGTGCATGTTCCGTCTGCGCCGTACTGCTCAACGATTGCATTTTTTCCGTCTTCCGTGTAGGCGTACTTGCGGGAGCTGTCAAGCGTTCCGTCTCCGTTGTACTGAATTTCCTCTGCGGTTTTTCCTGATTCATTTTGGGATGAAATGATGCGGGTAACAAGCTTTCCGTCCGCGTCGTACAGGTTTTCTGTGCATTTTGTATTTTCATGCTTGAAGATTGATTTTGAATTCAGCGCGCCGGAATTTGCATCGGTGACTGTCTCTGAGCGCAGTGTTTCGTCCGGGGCATATTCAAATTCAGTCCGCAGGGAAACGCCTGTAGAAAAATCAGCGTACTCGAATGCAGTCCATCTGCTTTCAGAGTCGTATGTGTTCGTGTGTTTTCTGAGAAGCTCGTCCTTCGGGCTGTACACGCAGACATCGGTTTCCAGTCCGTTTGCAAATGTGTGCGTCTCCTTTTCAAAGACCGTGCGGAAGTAGTCGCCGAATTTTGAAGTGACAGTGTACACTGTCTTTGTATAGGAAGAAACTGCTCCTTCAGGCTTGAACCCTATTGAAAAATCGCTGCAAAAGGCGCAGAGCGAAAGGGCGGCGGCTGTGGCTGCTGATATAAGTTTTTTCATAATTCCCCCAGTCAAAATATCTGTTCTGATTATCGACTAAAGCGCATGGAATTTTTATAGTGAATGCACGTATTTTTTTCAGCTGAATCTGCCTGCGGTTTTTTCTCCCTCTCAGAAGCATCATTTGCAATGATGTGCGCAAAACGGTACTATATAAATTCTGCTGAAAGGAATATGCATGTATGGATACGGACGAAGCTCTTGTTTCAATAAAAAACTGTAGGATTCAGGGACGCTCTTCTCCTGTCATTGGCCGGATTGACTGGACGATGAAAAAAGGAGAGGCATGGCTTGTCACCGGCCCGGGCGGCGGCGGAAAGGAAGCTTTTATAAAGGCTGTGACCGGCTCCCTTTCATTTATTCCGAACGGAGCAGACGGCTGCTTTTGCACTGCTTTTTCAGGAAGCGTTGCTGCGGTGTCTCTTGAAGCGGCGGCGGATCTCATTGAAGAGGAGCGCAGCCGGGACGAAAGCGAGTATCTTGGAAAGCAGGACATCGGCAGAACCGGACGTGCGTATATCTGCGAAGTTCTTGGCGGCTCTGACAGAAAAAACGCGCCGCTCCCAAAGGTCGCTTCCAGGCTTGAGTCGTTTCCTGCCGTGAAGCTGTGCGGCGTGGAAGGAATTCTTGACCGCGGCCTGAGCTTTATGTCAACGGGTGAAATCAGGCGGACGCTTTTGTGCCGCGCGCTGCTGTCTGGCTGCCGCCTTCTTGTCCTGAGCAATCCGTTTGACGGGCTTGACAGCAGTTCCAGGAAAATTCTGTCTGCATTTTTTGACACGGTTGCGCGCCGTCAGCTTTGCTCTTCAGCTGAAAACGGAGGCTTTCCTCATCTTCTTTTGTGCATGGAGCGGTTCACTGAAATTCCAGAAAGCATAAACCGCGTCCTTGAGTTTTCCGGCGGAACAGTTTCCTTCTGCGGAAAAAAATCAGACTATGAGCTGCTTTTGCAGAAGCGGGAGCAGGAGTCGCGGCATCTGTGCGTGCAGCGGAAAAAGGAATTTCTTGACGAGCTGAAAAGAATCAGGGAAGAAAGCGCGGCAGGCTCTTCTGTTCCTGACTGCGGAAGCTGCTGTGAAACCCTTGTGAAATTTGAAAATGTCACTGTCGGCTGGGACGGACGCAAGGTTCTTGACGGCCTGAGCTGGGAAGTAAAGAAGGGCTGCCATTTTCTAATCCGCGGCCCGAACGGCTCGGGAAAAACGACAATTCTGGAGCTTATTACCGGCGACAATATGCAGGTGTTCAGGGAAGCTGTTTTTCTCTTCGGAAAGCGGCGCGGTACAGGAGAGTCAGTCTGGGATATCAGGAAGCGGCTGGGGATTGTGAGCTACAGGCTTCATGTTGAATACAGAATGGTTGGCGGAACTGATTTGCAGAGCGTTGTTGCAAGCGGATTCAAGGACAGCATCGGGCTGTATGAGCAGGCGTCTGACTTTGAAATCGCTGTCGCACGCTCATGGCTGAAGCTCGCCGGATTTTCCGGCAGGGAAACCGAGCCGTTCAGCTCGCTGAGCTATGGAGAGCAGCGCGCGGTTCTGATTCTGCGTGCGGCTGTAAAGGCTCCGCAGCTTCTGATTCTGGACGAGCCGTGCCACGGGCTTGACGAAAGCTTCCGTGAGAATATTCTCGCCCTGCTGCAAACGGTGGCGGAAACGGGAACAACGACACTGCTTCATGTGACACATGATCCGTCGGAAGTGCTTCCATGTGAAAAAAACATTCTGGAGCTTCGTCCGGGAGAAACTCCCATGTACCGTTTGCTTCAGATTTGATATTGAACTTGACTGCTTGTGCAGGCGAAATTAAGCTTTTCAAAAGTATTAGCAAGGAGTGTAAGATAAAGGCCGCTACAATGACGTGGCTTTTGTCTTCTTAAAGTTTGCGTTGCAGACTTTTTTATCAAATGTGCTTCCTCGCTTTGCTGCGGAAGCACGTAAAAAGTCAACAGGATTGCCGAAACAATTTTGCTGACTTTTTATGGGAGTTTATAATGCCTAAAAAAATCGGAATAATCGGCGCGATGGGAATTGAAGTGAAATTTCTCTTGTCGCAGCTTGAGCCTGAGCCGGGGGAGTCTTCACCAAGGAAAACAGCTGCCGGAGGCATGTCCTTTGCGGAAGGCAGGATTTCTGGCGTTTCCGTTGTGATTGTCCAGTCAGGAGTCGGAAAGGTGAACGCCGCACTGTGCGCCCAGAGGCTTATCATTCAGTTCAATGTGACCCATATCATCAATACGGGAATTGCGGGAGCTGTGGCGCACGGGCTGAACGTTTTTGACTTTGTGGTTTCCACGGACGCGCTGTACCATGACATGGACGCGTCAGGCTTCGGCTATAAGGCGGGCGAGATTCCGCAGATGGAATGCAGCGATTTTCCAGCTGACAGAGCTATGGCTGAAGCTGCACAGAGCGTCTTTGAAAGCCTTCCTGAATTTCATAATCATTCCCTGGTTTTAGGCCGCATTGCTTCAGGCGACCAGTTTATAAGCAGCACTGATGCCAAGGCGCGGATTGCCCGGCTGTTCGCGCCTGCCTGTGTTGAAATGGAAGGAGCCGCCGTGGCCCATGCGTGCTACGTGAATGGCATTCCGTTTGTCATTATCCGCTGCATAAGCGACACTGCTGACGATGGCGGAGAAGCCATGTACAGCTTTAATGAAGAGGAAGCTGCGGCACTCAGCGGAAGGCTTGCAGTTTCTTTACTAGGAAGGTTTAAAATCAGCAACTGAAATAGCGTTGCTGATTTTAACTACAGTTTCTTGCGAAACTGTCTTATTGACGTATGCGCGGGGCAGACACTGCCTCGCGCATAAATGTGCCATCCTCGGAAACTGAAGTTTCCTGCGGTGTCACATTTTAAGGGGATATAAGTGCGTTTTCTTCACAATTGCGCGGCATTCCGGCGGACTGTCCTTGCGGCTGCCGTCTGTCTCCTTTTTTGCGCCGCCGTTTTTTCCCAGGAGCCTCCGCCCAGAATTTCGGGCTTTTCATTTGACGGACTGAAGCGCACAAAGGAATTTGTCATTCAGCGCGACTTGCAGCGGTTTATAGGAATGGAAATTTCAGATTCTGTTTTGCATGACATTGAAACTGTCCTTCAGTCTGAAAATCTGTTCACTGATATTTCGCTTGAAGCTGTTCCGCTTTCTGAAGCTGAGTCAGATATCCGCATTTCGCTGAATGAAAAAATTTCAATCCTGCCGATTCCGATTGTCGCTGTCACGGACGGCTCTTTTGCAGCCGGAGCGTTTTTTCTTGACTCAAACGCCATGGGCATGAAAAATACATTTGTAATCGGCGGGCTTTTTTCAGCAAAAATGCTGATGGGAACCGCGCTGTTTGCCCGCCCTGCGTCCGGCAGAATTCCCGGGATTACAGTGTACACAGGCGTTGCCAAAAAGAATTATGAAATCACTGACACAAAGGAAAACGAACTGTTCAGCTTTGACTCGCTTTCGGTTTCGGGGCAGCTGCGCCTTACTGAAAAATTCGGCGAGGCGTTTTCTGCGGGAATCGGCACGGGATTCAGCATTATTTCCGTTGACAGTGCGGACGGAATTGCGCAGTGCATTGAATCTGTAAAGGCGTGGGAAAACTGCGTGTCGCTTTCTGTTTCGGTTTCGGACTGGAACGGAACGTTTATGTCTGAAAAGTCTGCTTCGGCGGAAGGAAGCGCGGCCGTCACTGCGTGCTCAGATGCCTTTTACGCCGCTGAAGCCAAAATCCGCATTCAGCACCCTGTTACAGAGCGGCTTCGCTTTATTCAAAGTGCCTGCGCTTTCTGCGGATTTGACACGCCTGTTGTTTTTTACCGCGGCGGCTCCAGTGTTTCTGTCCGTCTTTTTCCTGACGATTTTGTGTCTGAGCGCCTTGCCGGAATTTCAGCCGGGCTTGAATATGCCCTGCTTCCAACAAGAATCGGCCTTGTCTCTGTGTACGGTGTATATCAGGCCGCCTGCGCAAAGGAATTTGACAGCAGCCTTGTGTGCAGCCAGGGTGCAGGGGGCGGACTGCGCCTGTACCTTTCAAAGATTGCATTTCCTGCCTGCGCCTTTGAGATGATATATAACATGACGGAACAGAGGGTGAGCACAGGATTTTCGCTTGGAATTTCTTTTTAGAACTTTTCTGCTGCGCGTGCTGTTTGTGCCGCGTAAACTTCTTGTTTGGATAAAAAATAGAGCCGCCAGTTTCCCGGCGGCTCTACCGTTCCCTTGCGGGAACTAAAGGAGAGAGTTTTATCAGCTTTATAAGCTAATATAAACATACTAGATTATGGTCGTCTTGTCAATCCTTTTTTTGAAAAAAAATCAAAAATAAGCGCATTTTTGCTGTGCCGCCGGGGCGCGCGGCGGCATCCGGCTTTTTTAGGAAGCCTGGATTGCAATTTTCTTTTCGGCTGTATCCTCCTTGCGTCCGATTTCAACAGAAAGAATGCCGTTCTTGAATGTCGCGCTTACTTTTCCTGCATCGATGTCTTTCGGAAGGGTGAATGAGCGGCTGAATTCTGCACATGCGCAGCTGCGTTCGCGCAGAATGTACACAGCATCGTCTTTCTTGCAGCACTTCTTTTCGTCCTCGCCCTTTTCCGCTTTGACTGACGAAATGGTGAGAACATCATTTTTGAGCGTGATGTCCACATCTTTTTCTGTTTTTCCCGGAAGATCCATGGACAGCACGTAGCCGTCCTTTTTCTGCACAACGTCTACTTTCGGGGCGCAGGCTGAAGCGCGGTGGTACGGAAATGAAAATCCGTCGTTTCCAAAAAGTGAATCCAAAAGTGAAAGTTCGTTCATACTGTTTCTCCTCGCTGCCGGTACGGGGCTGCTTCTGCAGCTTTTGTACGGTCAGCTATTGACTAAGATTTAGTATGCCGTGTTGCCGGCACACTAAATATATAGCAGATATTGTGCCAAGTGAAGGGTCTGAAAAAAATATTTTTGTGGAAAAAAGGGCTTGACAAAATGGCGGGGGGGGTAATCTGATTTCAACTTTTTATACTTTTAAGGAGAAACGTATGAAGAAAATGATGATTGCCCTTGCGGGCATTGTGTCGGTGATGATGCTTGCGTCATGCCAGAAGGAAGTGGAAATCGACGGCGATGTGTCAACTGAAAAGACTGAGTATAGATACCGCATGGAAATAACAGGAACCGGCTCGTATGTTCCGGCTGAATGGGACAAAACTGCTAAGAAGTGGAAAGCAGTGGAAGGAGCAGAAGCTGTTGAGCTTGTTGCAAATAGAGGCTGGCTTAGCTGGGACGACAGCTATAATTCAAATGAGGAAGACTATGCCATTAATACATGGTATAACGGAGATGTACCTGAAGGAAAAAAAGTATTGCAGTTAAAAGAATTATTTCCTTATGATGATAAAGATGAAGCAACTCGTCTGAAAAAATACAGGGAAGTATTCTAT
Source organism: Treponema sp. (assembly GCA_017935745.1). Classification (GTDB taxonomy): domain Bacteria; phylum Spirochaetota; class Spirochaetia; order Treponematales; family Treponemataceae; genus Treponema_D. Next base: position 282,752 of record JAGBGX010000010.1, read on the forward strand.
CTGCCTGAAGTCGGTACAGAAGATGATGTTGTTACTGTAACAGGCAGCCCGAGGGACAAGAAGTTCACTGTAGAAATGAAAGACCGTCATGCATATATAAGAGAATACGGTCCCGATGAAAATGGAATATATCAGGACAAATCAAAGAATGTTCTGGTTACATTCAGCCTGACATTCACCAGATAAACCGCTTTTGTCTCAAGCGGCATAAGCCTCCTGAAGCGCCTTTTGTGATGCAGATTGCTGTATCGCAGAAGGCGCTTTTTTTTGCATGAGGCAAAAGCTTTTTGCTCCGTGCAGGGGGTGTGCATTCTTTTGGCTCACCGCCATTTTTTTTGGGAAAAAAGTGTGTCAAAGTGCGCTGAATTTTTTTCAGCTGAAAAAAATTTGATTCAAAATGGCTATAAATAAGAACATTTGTTGACGCTATAAGAAAATGCCGTTATAATTTTACCTACATATAGATATGGAGGACATTAATGGCTAAGACCAAATATGTTTATTTCTTTGGAGACGGTGCCGCTGACGGCGATGCGTCAATGCGCGCTGAACTTGGAGGCAAAGGAGCGAACCTTGCCGAAATGGCTACAATAGGACTTCCTGTTCCGCCGGGCTTTACGATTTCCACCGATGTATGCCAGCTTTTTTACAAGCTCGGGCGCAAGTATCCGGCTGATTTGAATGCGGAAGTAGACAAGTATCTTGCAAAGCTTGAAAAGTCTTACGGCAAGAAGCTTGGCGACGCAAAGGATCCTCTTCTTGTTTCCGTCCGCTCAGGCGCTGCAATTTCTATGCCGGGCATGATGGACACGATTCTCAATCTCGGACTTAACGATGAGTCAGTTCTCGGGCTTGCAAGCAAGACGCAGAATCCGCGCTTTGCATGGGATGCATACCGCCGCTTTATTCAGATGTTCGGCGATGTTGCGATGGGTGTTGACCATGATAAATTTGAAGAAATCCTTGAAAATGCAAAAGCCAAGGCAGGCGTAAAGCTTGACAAGGACTTGAGCGCCGAGCAGCTTAAGGAAGTTGTTTCCCAGTACAAGGCGCTGTACAAGCGCGAGAAAGGCGAGGACTTCCCGCAGGATCCGAAAAAGCAGATGTGGGGCGCAATCGGAGCTGTCTTTGGCTCATGGATGAATCCGCGCGCAATCAAGTACCGCGAGCTGAACGGAATCAAGGAAGGCGCGCTCAAGGGAACCGCTGTTACTGTTATGGCGATGGTGTTCGGAAACAAGGGCGAGACTTCTGGAACAGGTGTCTGCTTCAGCCGTGACCCTTCAACTGGTGTGAACGAATTCATGGGCGAGTACCTCATGAACGCGCAGGGTGAAGATGTTGTTGCCGGAATCCGCACGCCTCAGAAGCTTTCCCAGCTTGAAGAGACAAACAAGCCTATTTATGATCAGCTGTGCAAAATCCGCGCAAAGCTCGAAAAGCACTACCGCGACATGCAGGACATGGAGTTTACTGTTGAAGAAGGAAAGCTCTTTATGCTCCAGTGCCGCAACGGAAAGCGCACTGCCGCTGCTGCCGTCAAGATGGCTGTTGACATGGTTGCTGAAAAGCTTATCACAAAGGAACAGGCGCTGCTGCGCGTGGAGCCTGTTCAGCTGAACCAGCTGCTTCTTCCGACGCTTGATCCTGCCGCTGTGAAAAAGGCTGTTGCAATTGCGTCCGGCCTGAATGCTTCTCCGGGAGCCGGCTGCGGACAGATTGTCTTTACAGCTGACGAAGCGGTGAAGATGAATGATGCCGGAAAGAAAGTGCTGCTTGTACGCAAGGAGACTTCTCCTGATGACATTGCCGGAATGGCAGTTGCAAAGGGAATCCTCACTTCAACAGGCGGACGCACTTCTCACGCTGCTGTTGTTGCCCGCGGAATGGGAACGCCGTGCGTATGCGGATGCGAAGCCGTAAAATTCCCCGGCGGAGACAAAGTCATTATCGGAAGCAAGACGTTCAGCAAGGGCGACTTCATTACAATTGACGGCTCTACAGGCCATGTGTACGAAGGCCAGCTTGCAGTAAAAGATGCCGAAGTTTCCGGCGATTTTGCTACATTCCTCGGCTGGGCAGATGAAATCCGCGAAAAGTCTGTGCGCAAGACTGCCTCTGGAAAAACGGTAAGAGGATTTGAAGTGCGCGCAAACGGAGACACGCCGAAGAACGCGCAGGATGCGTTCCGCTTTGGAGCTGCCGGAATCGGTCTGTGCCGCACCGAGCACATGTTCTTTGACGAGCCGAAGCTCACTTCATTCCAGAAGATGATCATTTCTGAAAATCAGGAAGCGCGCAGGCAGAACCTCAAGGCTATTCTTCCGCTGCAGGAAAAGGACTTCTATGAAATCATCAAGACAATGGAAGGCCGCCCGGTGACAATCCGCCTTCTTGATCCGCCGCTCAACGAATTCATTCAGGCTGAAAGCGATGCGCAGAAAGATGCGCTTGCAAGAAAGCTTGGAGTTGACAAGGCAGTGCTTGCTGAGAAAGTTGCCGCTCTGAATGAGCACAACCCGATGCTCGGACACCGCGGCTGCCGCCTTGCAATCACCTATCCTGAGATTTATGAAATGCAGGTTGAGGCGATTGCCCGTGCCACTGCGAAGCTTGACAAGGAAGGCGTAAAGCACAGCGTTCAGATTATGATTCCGAACGTCATTTCCTACAAGGAAGTTGCGCAGATCCGCGAACAGGCAGAGGCTGTCATTGCAAAAGTGAATGAGACGCAGGGAACAAAACTTTCATTTGAAATCGGAACAATGGTTGAATTCCCGCGTGCAGCTCTGAGCGCAGACAAGCTTGCACAGTATGCAGACTTCTTCAGCTTCGGAACAAACGACCTTTCACAGACAACATTCGGCTTCAGCCGCGATGACTACTCTAAGTTCATCGATGCGTATCTCAAGGTGAATGATGTTGAAAAGGGACCGATTCTTGACGAGGATCCGTTCAATGTCCTTGATGCTGACGGTCCTGGCGCGCTGATGGAAATTGCGGAAGCGAAAGGCCGCTCTGTAAAGTCAGACCTGCACCTTGGAATCTGCGGCGAGCACGGCGGAGATCCTGAGTCAATTGCGCTGTGCTACAAGCTCGGCCTGAACTACGTTTCATGCTCTCCGTTCCGCGTTCCGCTGGCACGGCTTGCGGGCGCGCAGGCAATCATCAAGGCTGCTCTTGCTGCAAAGGCGGCGAAGGCTCCGGCAAAGAAAAAGGCTCCTGCCAAAACGGCAGCTGCTGAAAAGAAAGCTCCGGCAAAAAAAGCCTCTGCTGCCAAAAAGACAGCCTCTTCTGCAAAGAAGGCTCCCGCCAAAAAAGCTCCGGCTAAAAAGGCGGCTGCTGAAAAGAAGACTCCCGGCAGAAAGCCTGCTGCCAAAAAGACAGCGTCTTCTGCAAAAAAGGCTCCTGCTAAAAGGACATCAAAGAAATAAGCTGTAAGGCGCTTGTCCCCTCAGGAGCAATCTTGAGGGGATTTTTGCTTTGCAGTAAATCAATCCTGAATTATGAAGGCAATTTCTAATTTTCACACTCACACGCATCTGTGTCGCCATGCGTCCGGGCGTCCTGCTGATTATGTTGAGCAGGCTCTGAAGGAAGGGTGTTCGGCTCTTGGCTTCAGCGACCATTGTCCGTATCCAGACAGCTTTTTTGACTGCTGGCCGGAAATCCGCATGACTGAAGATGAAGCTGCGGAATATGATCAGGACATACTTGAGGCAAGGGAAATGGCAAGTTTTCCTGTTTTCCAGGGGTATGAATGTGAATGGGAAGCGGAATACGGATCGTGGTACGATGAGCTGAAGGATTCATATCATGCTGATTATCTTGTGCTTGGCGCGCACTGGGTGACGGACGGGAAAAGCCACATTTATATTCCGCGCGTTGAAAGCCCTTCGCTTTTAAACGCATATATTGACCAGACAATCGACGGAATGAGAAGCGGTCATTTTGCGTTTCTGGCGCATCCCGACCTGTTTATGGCAGGGTACAAGGAATGGGACGAGCAGGCAAAGGCGTGCAGCCAGGCGATTCTTGATGCTGCCGCAGATCTGGATCTCCCGGTTGAAATAAACGGGCTTGGAATGTCGCGTGCCTTGAGCAGCACACGGCGGGGAATGCGCTATGCGTATCCGTATGTTGAATTCTGGGAGATGGCAGCTCTTACAAATGTGCGTGTCATCTGCAATTCTGATGCGCATGAGCCTTCTGATGTAATTATAAACGCGTGGAAGGCACGTGATTTTGCCGGGCGCTTCGGAATTGAGCCTATGGAGTTTCCATCCTTCTGCGGTAACAGTTGAATGTCAAAAGCCCGGCTTCCTCGGACTGGGTAAGCTTCCACAGCGCGCTGTCCGGCTTCTGCATAAAGACGCTTGCCTCGGGAAACTGCGCGCGGAACACAGTCTCGTAAACCGTTCCGTCCACAAGCCGGCTGCTGAATGCCTTGGAAAAAAGCTTTGCTCCGCCGATCAGGAAAATGCGGCTTCCGCTGAATCCGGCGGAATGCAGTGCCTGCACAGCTGCTTCAATTGACGGAAAAAAAGTGAACTTCTTTTCATTGAGCGGAGCGGCTTCTGCCTGATTCTGTATGACGACATTCATTCTGTCCTTGAGCGGGGCGCGGAATGTTTTGAATGTGTTGAATCCCATGATGACGGCTCCGCCTGATGTGAGCTGCCTGAAGCGGTTCATGTCGGCTCTGAATTCAGCTTGAAGCTGTGCGCTGTTTTTCCATGGAAGGCTTCCGTCAGCGAGCGCGAATTCTCCGTTCAGTCCGCGGGCATACACTGCGTTCATTGCCCGGTCCATTTCTTAAAGATGAGCGATGTGTTCACTCCTGCGAACGCAAAATTGTTCGACATTACATATTCTGTGCTGATGATTCTTCCGCTTCCCTGAATATAGTCGAGCGGCGCGCACTCGGGGTCGGTTTCATGCAGATTGAGGTTCGGATGAAAATAGCCTTCGTTCATCATGCAGATAGAAAGCCATGCTTCAACAGCTCCGCATGCGCCGAGCGTGTGTCCGATGTAGCTTTTTGTTGTGCTGACGGGAACAGGACGCTTGAAGACTGAATAGACTGCGTGGCTTTCGGCTATGTCGCCGTGCGGAGTTGCTGTTCCGTGCGCATTTATATAGCCGATTTTTTCGCCTGTGATTCCTGCATCGCTTAAGGCAAGCTCAAGCGCAGCCGCCTGCGTTTCGGGATTGGGGCTTGTGATATGCATGCCGTCCATGTTTGTTGCGAATCCGGCGGCTTCCGCGTAAATGTGCGCGTTGCGCTTCACTGCGTGCTCCAGATCCTCAAGAATCAGCGTTCCGCTTCCTTCTCCGATGACAAGCCCGTCGCGGTTTTTGTCCCATGCTTTCGGTGTTTTTTCCGGGGAGCTGTTTAAAATGCTTGCGGCTCCCATCACGTCAAAAATAGCTGAGTCTGCTGCGGAAAGCTCGTCGGCGCCTCCGGCAATCATTATGTCCGCCCGCCCGTCTTCAATGGCTTCGCAGGCGTATCCGATTGCCTGGCTTCCTGATGTGCAGGCTGTGTCCGTGACAATCATCCTTCCGCGGACTGAATAGAAGATGCTCAGGTTTGCGGCGCATGTCTGGGGCATGCACTTTATATATGTCTGGGAGTCAACTTTTGAAGTGTCGCCGTTCTGAACCATTCCGCACAAGTCGGCAAGCGCGTCCATGGAGCCCATGCAGGAGCCGTATGCAATTCCTGTGCGGCCGCTGTGAAGCTCTTCTGAAGCGTTTCCCTGGGAGTCAATCAGATTTGCCATGCGCAGCGCATCATCTGTCGCAACGAGAGAAAGCAGCGCAACGCGCCCCATGCCGCGGACTTTTTTCCGGGGAAACTTCGGAAGCTCGCCAGTGTACGGGCAGGCAAGCCGCGTGTTCATCCGGGGAAAGGAGTCCCAGCTTTTCATGTACTGGATCTTGTTTTTTCCGGCTTTGAGCGATGCAAGAGCCTCGCTCCATGTCCGGCCCAGCTCTGTGAGCATTCCGGCGCCAGTTACAGCGACGCGGCGCTTTCCGTTCGGTTTTGTAAACGTCATATAATTCCGCCGTTGACTGAAATCACTTGCCGCGTAATGTACGATGCGCTTTCTGAAAGCAAAAAGACAGCGGCGCAGGAAACTTCTTCCGGGCGTCCGGCTCTTCTCATCGGAACAGTCTGGATAATTGTGTCGGCAGGCGCATCTTTTATCATTTCAGTTTCAATGATTCCCGGCGCAATGCAGTTTACGGTGATTGAGCGGCTGGCAAGCTCAACGGCAAGCGATTTTGTTGCTCCGATGATTCCGGCCTTTGAAGCCGCATAGTTTGCCTGTCCGCGGTTTCCGATAATTCCGCTCACGGATGCAATTGTTATGATTCTGCCTCTTTTTTTCCGCGCCATCGGCAATATAAGCGGATTCAGGACATTGTAAAAGCTGTCCAGGTTTGTGCGCAGGACAGAGTCCCATTCTTCGCCTGAAAGCCCTGCGAAAGTGCCGTCCCGTGCGATTCCTGCATTGCAGACAACTCCCCAGGGCGCGCCGTGCATTTCTGCAAGGGAGCTGAGCTTCGCCTTGCAGTCTTCCCTGTCTGCAACGTCAAACTGAATCAGCTCGCCTTTTCCGCCTGCCTGTGTAATCAGCTCAAGCGTTTCCTGCGCTTTTTCCTTTCCGCGGTTGTAATGGCAGATGACATAATAGCCGGCTTTCGCCGCGTCAGCTGCGATTGCCCTTCCGATTCCGCCGGAAGCTCCTGTCACCAGCACCTTTTTTTCTTCAGCCATAAAATCTATTCTAATTGATTTTTTACAGAATATAAAGATGCAATTCAAAAAAATATTTCTGCTGTGCAGCCGCAGGAAGTTTCAGCCTGGGGACGGTACATTTGTCCGCGCAGGCATCATTTTTGTGCGGCTGTTGCATTAAGGTGAAAAATCGGACATAATGATAAGATATGGGTATTGCACATTTTGTAAAAAGCATTTTTAAGAAACCTGAGGAACAGAAAAAGGCTTCGGACAGCCTGCTTGACAGAATCAATGCCTCCATGGAGCTTCTTGTCCAGAAATCCAGAAATCTGAACGATCAGTTCAGCGAGGAAAAAGAAGAAATTATGCGCATTGCAGAAGATGCGCGCAGCATACGGGAGTCAGAGGAAATTTTTTCTGCGAAGCTTGAGCAGGATATTCTGGGCAACATTACGGCGGTCAGCTCTGCTTGCGATGCCGCGCTCTCCGGCCGCAGCCAGTGCGCGGTAAGGGAATCGCTTTTGCAGCTCAAGGCTGTTGTTGCGCAGCGGCTGGCCAAGTAAGCGGCGCGCTGGCTTTTGTTCAGTGTGAATGGCGGCTGAAGCTGCGGGAGCCAGGACGGCACTATGCTGTAATCTGTCCGAGAATGCTTCCGATGCTTCCGTGCAGGACAAGGCTTGCGCTTGCATCGCTTGCTGTTGCATCCCTGTTGATTATAACAATGCTGTTTCCGCGGAAGTAGTGAATCATTCCTGCGGCAGGATAGACAGACAGGGATGTTCCTCCGATAATCAGAAGATCTGCGCTGCTGATTGCTTCTATTGCGCCGCTCACCACTGCATTGTCCAGCGGCTCTTCGTACAGCACAACATCCGGCTTTATAATGGCTCCGCATTTTTCACAGCGGGGAATGCCGTCTTGGCCGCTGAGCTCCGCTGCCTGCTTTTCATCGTAAAACTGTCCGCAGCCAGTGCAGAAATTCCTGAGGATGCTGCCGTGAAGCTCAAAGACATTCTTGCTTCCTGCCGCCTGATGAAGGCCGTCGATGTTCTGTGTCACGACTGCGGAAAGCCTGCCTGCCTTTTCAAGCTCCGCGAGCTTTTTGTGCGCGGTGTTCGGCTTGATTCCCTGCACCAGAAGCTTTTCCCGGTAGAATTTGTAGAATTCAGCCGGATTGGCCTTGAAAAAGCTTGCGCTCAAAATAGTTTCCGGCGGATAGCTCCACTTTTGATGGTATAGTCCGTCTACGCTCCTAAAGTCCGGGATTCCGCTTTCTGTTGAAACTCCGGCTCCTCCAAAGAATACAATTCTTGATGAAGCTGAAATTAGTTTCTGAAGCTGTGCAATTTTTTCGTCCATAAATAACACCTCGCCTTGCTGTTATTGTTCAAGCTCTGCAAGTTCTTCCCACCGCGCATAGGAAGCTGCAAGCTCTTCAGTGAGAGTTCCGTATTCCTGTGCGGCCGCCTGAAGCCGCTCATATATTCCTGATGACAGCTCGGCTTCCAGAACGCCTTTTCTGTCTTCCAGTGCAAAAATCCGTTGCTCAAGCAGTTCAAATTCCTTCCGCTCGCTGAATGTCATTTTTTTCTTTTTCTGCGGACTGTGCGGAATGCTCTGGCCGGGCGCAGATTTTTTTCCGCTGTTTTTTTCTTCAGCCTTTTTTTCAGCTTCCTTCTGCATTTTGCATTCAATATATTCCGAGCATGTTCCGGCAAAAGAGCTTACGCTTCCATCGTCCTCAAGGACAAAAAGCGAGCCGCAGATTTTATCCATAAAGCAGCGGTCATGGCTTGCAGCAAGAAGGCAGCCCTGAAAGGAGACAAGGAACTGCTCAAGAATGTTCATTGTGAAAATATCGAAGTCGTTTGTCGGCTCGTCCAGAATCAAAAAATTCGGGCTGCTGATAAGAAGCCGCACAAGGTACAGCCGCTTGCGTTCTCCGCCGCTGAGCGCACTGACCGGGGAGTGCTGAATTTTTCCTTCAAATCCGAACTGCTCAAGAAAAAGCGGCGCGCTTAAAACGGTTCCGTCGCTCATCTTGAATGTATCGGCAGCTTCCTGTATATACTCCAGAACGGTATGGGTTTCATTTTCAAACTGCGGATTCTGCTCGTAATACGCGACTGCGGTGTTTTCGCCTTTTTCAATTTCTCCTGAGTCTGCCGTCAGTTTTCCGGCGATGATGTTCAGCAAGGTTGATTTTCCTGAGCCGTTTCCGCCGAACAGTCCGATTTTTTCTCCTTTGTTAAAACAGCAGCTGAAATTTTTCAGCACGGGCGCAGCGTTTTTTTCCGGGGAAAATCCCTTGGGAAAATTTTTTGAAATGTTCTTGAGCTCAAGAATTTTTCCTCCGAGGCGGCGGTTTTCAACATGCAGGGTGAATCCTTTTTCTTCTTGAATTTTTTCCCGGCTGAGCAGCGCTTCATCGCGCTGAATCCGCGCCTTTGCCTTTGTGCCGCGTGCGCAGGGACCCCGCATAAGCCAGTCCCGCTCAAATCTGAGCACCGATTCAATTTTGCGTTCCGTGCTGGCTTCTGCTTGCGCTTCCGCCTGCTTTTTTTCAATGTACGCTGAATAGTTTCCGGTGTAAAGCTTTACCTTGTTCCGTGCCAGCTCGTAAATGCTTGTGCATACTGCGTCCAGAAAGTAGCGGTCATGAGTCACCATGAGAACCGAACGTTTGGTTTCTGAAAGGTAGTTCTGGAGCCAGTAAATTGTTGAAATGTCAAGATGATTTGTCGGCTCGTCCAGAAGGAGAATCTTTGTGTCTTCAACAAGAACCTGGGCAAGCGCAACTTTTTTTATCATGCCGCCGGAAAGCTCTCCCATTTTCCGGTCCATGCCGTTCAGACCGAGCGTAGTGAGAATTGACTGTATCTGCGATTCATAGTTCCATAAATTTCCCTTGTCCATTTTTTCATTCAGGAGGCTGAATTTTTTCTGCGCGGCCGGAGAGCCGTTTTTTTCAAGCTCGGCGCAGGCTTCTTCATATTCGCGGATTGTCTGAAGCTTGGGACTTTTTGACTTGAAGACGTGCTGCCTGATTGTGTCATCTCTGCTGTAAAGCGGAATTTGCGGCAGGAATGAAACGCCTGCTTCCTTGCTGAAGACAACTGTTCCTTCATCTGGAGAAAGAATTCCTGCGATTGTATTCAGGAGCGTGGATTTTCCTGTTCCGTTGCGTCCGATGAGCGCAGCTTTTTCTCCTTCGTTCAGTCCGAATGTTACGTCTGTGAACAGAGGCTTTTCCCGCCCGGTTTTTGCAAGGCCATGAACAGATAGAAGATTCATGGAGCCAGTGTATCACATTTTCAGAAAAAAATGAATGGCTCAAAAAGCGGGACGTTTTGAGCTGCGAGTTTGCTGAAATGTGTGCGCATTTCTTCATGTGAAATTATTCGCTTTCATAGAACATGATTCCGTTTGCTTCCATTTCTGTAATCCAGCTGATGTCCGCACCCTTTGCAAAGCTGTCAGGCAGAATGCTGAATGATGCAAGGCAGGAGCCTGGCGTTCCGTCCTGAGTGAATGCGCCCATGCTGTATGCATTCCAGCCCCATGTGCTGTATATGTCCGGCTTCCATCCGCCGTACACTTGCGGCTCCCAGTAAAAGATTCCCTGGCATCCGTCCAAATCTTTTATTCCGTCTATAAATTCTGAAAGCGCGCTGGCAGCCTCGGAAGAATTGGACTTCACGCCGACTTCGCAAATCATGACCGGCTTGCCGTAATCCTTGTGAAGAGACTGTATATTTTTGATTGCAAGGGAATTCATTTCCTTCCATGATTTTTCGCTGTTGTCCTGCGGATAATGTGAAAGTCCGATCATGTCGTAATTCACATTTTGCGCTTCTACACCGCTGAAAAACCAATTCAAGTCGCTAGTTTTAAACGCGTTCGCAACGTGAATGATAATTTTCGCATTGGGAAAAATTTCTTTCGCCGCAGCAGAACCTGCGTTCAACAATTCGGCAAAGTTTGAAAAATCGTCCTTTCCGTTTTTTGTATGAAATGTGAAGAGTTCTGCTCCAGAAGGAGTTTTTGCAGTTCCTCCGTTCCATGTTGCTCCGCTTGTGTTTCCGTCTTCATCCCAAAGCATTCCTGCGTTAAGCTCATTTCCAACTTGCACCCATTTGGGAGTGACGCCGCTGGCTTTAAGCGCCTGGAGAACGTCTGTTGTGTGGGCGTGTATTGCTTGCGTCAGTTCTTCCAGTGTTTTTTCTTTCCATGCATTCGGCTTTATCTGCGCGCCCGGGTCAGTGAATCTGTCGCTGTAGTGAAAGTCAATCATCACGTCCATGCCCAGAGCCTGCGCCCGCTTTGCTTTTGTAACGGTGTCGGCTTTATCGCAGTATGCGCTTCCGTAGCCGTCCGGGCTTTGCGGGTCAACCCACACGCGCAGGCGGATTGCGTTCATGCCGGTGTCCTTTAGCAGACGGAAGCAGTCGGCCTGTGTTTTTGTTTCGGTGCTGCCGTTTTCATTGTTTCCGCTGCCAGAGTCTCCGCCGGAACAGGACACAGTAAGCAGCAAAAGAGCCATGGCAGGCAATATGAATTTTTTCATGGTGATTTTCTCCAGAAAGCTGCCCGGGAAAGCAGCAGGAACAGTGCTGATGGCAGCCTGACAGTTCCCGGGCGGAAAGGAATGTGAATGCACCGGCCGCCAGATTCCAGCAGCCGGGCAATGGTGTTAGTGATAATTACCAAGGATATGTTGCTGAAGTTGCATATTTTGAGTTGGTATCGTCATAATACAAGTATAAAATTTCTGATGTGCTGTTGACTAAATTATTATATACCGTGGTCGCCTTTGTATCGTTAGAAGAGAATAGCTTGTCATTATTATTTCCAGAGGAGCTGTCCTTATAAATATCAAATCCTTCATCATTATTGTTGGCATCTTTTATCTTTAGTTTAATCTTATACCATTTTTCATGTTCTGTTGATTCAGTCATAATGCCTTGGGAATGTTCCCAATTCCAACTGGTTGATAAGGTTACATCATTTGCAAATTCAATTCCTGTATGTTTCCAGATGTTTACGTATTTAGCTGGATTATTATAAGAATAAAATACAAGTGTAATTGTTTTTTCAGTATCTCCAGTGGAATCTTCATTTCCATTTTCAGTGCCGCTGTTTCCGTCTCCGGATGAGGTGTCTGTATCGGAAGGAGTTTCTGTATTGGATGGAGTGTCTTGGGATGCAGAGCCTTCTTCTGCTGTTGCTTTTACAGTGGCAGTGCTGCTTACTCCCTTGATGTAAATGCCGTTTGAGTATGTGGAAAAATCTGTGATGCTCAATTCATATATGCACTCGGAGCTTTCTCCAGATTTCCATTTAATTTCTTGGTAATTTTCTCCGTTTTCGTCAACGATGCCAAACCACCAGTCACTCTCTGATGTGTAAATATTGGTTATGCTGATAGTGAGGCTTGATATGTTTTTAAGTTCATCAGCTTTTACCAGAAGCTGCGGAGTTTCCGATATTTCAAGCTCTTTTGAAACGAGTTCGCCTGCCCCCCCCGTTTCATTATCATCGTCATCAGAACTGCTGCTGCATCCTGCCGCTGAAAGCGCGAGAATCATCGCTGCTGTCACTGCCAAAACCGTTTCTAATTTTTTCATGGTATGCTCCTTGCCTGTAATCTGTGCGCATGCGCGTACAGCTGCTTTATTTTTGCACAAGAACAACATCGTCAAAGTTGCCCCAGTTTCCATCGTTTGTGTCAAGGTAAATTCCGATTGTCATTTTTCCGTTTGAAACAGGAATTTCAACCGAATACTGCTTCCAGTTTTTCCAGCCGGTGTTTGTGATTTCAGCTGAAACTCTGTTTCCGCCGTAATTTTCAGCGAACAGAAGAATCTGGTTTTCTCCGCCGCCGCCCATCGCCCAGACGGAAAGAATGTACGTTCCGTTTGCAAGGCCGGTGACTGTGCGTGTAAGCGTTGACTTGAATCCGCTTTTTTTCCAGTACTTGTATGTGAATTTTCCAGTGTGCGCGTTTCCCTTGTTGTTTTCCACAAAGCAGGAAGCGCCTTCGCCGTCCAGCTTCCATTCGCCGAGCTTTCCGCTTTCAAATGACGGATCAGAAATGAGGTTCAGCTGCTCCACGATTTTTACTTCTGCCTCAGGTGCAAACGAAGCTCCGGCAATTGTTCCTGTTACTTTCACTGTTCCAAGCGAATTCTGCTTTGTCCAGTCAGGCTCGTTCCATTTTACTGAAACAAGCTGCTCCTTGTCGTTTGTAAAGAGCACTTTTATTTTTGAAGGAAGCTGCGGATTTTTTCCCGGGGTCGTCTGGACTTCAAGCGGCTCAGTCAGCGCATAGGGCGTGAAGCTGCTTCCGTTTTTTGCAGAGCCTCCCCAGACTGTCTTTACTTCGCCTTTTCCGCCGACAAGGTTCCAGACTGCAAGAGACGGCAGGTACCTTCCGTTAAAGTCAAACATCGCCTGATTTTCCCACGTGCATCCTTCCGACTTTGAAAGCCCGGCTCCCTTGACTGGCAGCCATGCAGGCTCCCAGTAGAAAACTCCGGCTCCTCCTTTTACGGATGCGACTGCTGCAATGACGTCCCGCACTGCGGTTGCCTGTCCCTGCACAGAAGGACGGTAGCCTGTTGTGTCATCGCTGAAAACGAGGAATGAGTTTCCCTGCTTGTCTCCGTCATCGGGAGTGAATGCATACGCTGTTTCCGCTACAATAAGCTCCTTTCCGTACCGTCTGCTCAAGTCTTCCATGTTCGCTTTGAGCTGTTCCGTGTTTCCATGGAAATAGGTGTAGAATGAAAGTGCGATTACATCGTAGTCAAGCCCGGCCGCCGTAACAGGATCAAAGATTGCGCGGTACAGCCCGTTGTTCGCTCCGTCAGCAAGGTGAACGGCGATTTTCTTTTTGGCTCCGTCCTGAGCAGAACGCACTCCGTTTGACGCGCTCTTCAGCAGTGAAATGAACCTGTCCATTCCGCCGGCTTTTTCGTTTTCAATTGCCCAGATTTTTCCCTGTGGCCACAGAAAGCCGTTGTTAAGCTCGTTTCCAATCTGGATCATGTCCGGGCTTGCTCCGGCTTTTGCAAACTTGTTGATTGAGTCCCTGGTGAATTGCTCAACGGCGGAATTCAGCTGTTCTCCCTTGAGGTTTTTCCATTTCTTTGGAACTGTCTGCTTGGCAGGGTCAGCCCAGAAGTCGGAGTAGTGAAAGTCGATGAGCAGCTTCATGCCGGCTTTTTTTGCCCGCACTGCCAGCGGAATGTCTGTTTCCACGCTGTTGTTTCCGCCTCCTTCCGTGGGATTGTTCCAGACGCGCAGCCGGATCCAGTTTACGCCGCTTTCCCTGAGAATGTCAAAAATATCGGCATCCTTTCCCTGCGCGTTCTTGAATGTTCCGCCGTGCTTTTCCACTTCCGCAAGCGAGCTGATGTCCACTCCGCGGATAAAGTCATTGGAAATTCCGGGGACGCTTTCCACCAGAATGTTCTGCTTGCATCCGTCCAGGGCGCGGTTCGGCGCGGCCTGCGCATGCAGGAATGAAGGGGTGATGACTGCGGCCATAAGTGCCGCGCAGCACACATGCAGTTTTTTCATTGGCTTCTCCTAAGCTAAAATGATATGACACGGATAATTTACACGAGTTGACAATAATAGTATCACTCCCTTTTTCGCATCTGTCAAGAAAAAAAATCATATTTTTGAAAAAAAAACTGCGGAATTCAGCTTTTCATGCGAAAACTGCGCATATCAGCCCCGCCGTGTTCAGTCTGCGCTTCAGGAAAATTTTGCAAATCCTCTTGAAGCAACGAATGAAAAAAATTACAATAGATATATGTCAGATACGCTACTGGAAGAATTTGTTGATAAAAAAATGCTGAAGGCTCTGGAAACGCTTCTCGGCGCCTGCTCGGACGAGGAGGCTGCGGCTGCCTGTGTGCAGTTTTCCGCTGTGTTTGGCGGCGGCGAGCCGTTCGCGCGCATTGCGGACAAGTCTTCGGACGGAGAGGCAAAGCTCATTTCCAGCTTCAACAAAAATCTTGTCCTGCTCATTCAGAAAACGTGGATTGAAAAGTCGGACGAAGAGCTGAAGGCGCAGGTTTTATATCAGCTTGAAGAATTCTGCGGAAATCTTTCTTCCGGCAGGTATGTGCAGTCGTACCGTGAGTTTTTTTCTATTGTTGATGATGTTGTCTACCTGATGTTCGGCGCCCAGGCAAAGCTGCGTGATTTTCCTGAGTATGCGCTGCGCATCGATCCTGAATTCGGCATTTTCTGGTGGTATATGAAGAGCCTTCCGCGGGAAGCGCAGTGGACGCAGATGAAGTCGCGGATTGCTGTTCTGCTCGGAATGTATTTTCTGGCGAATTACTAGCTGCTGCAAAGGGAGGCTGCCATGAATATAGCTGAAGCCTGCGGACTGCTGCGAAAAGGCGCGTGCGAGCTTGCGCTTCATTCGGAATGCCGGAAAAACAAAGCGCTTCTGTGCGCCGCAGAATCAATAAGAAAGCACAAGGCTGAAATTCTGTCAGCCAATGAAGATGATGTGAAAAAGGCGCGCTCAGGCGGAATGAGCGAAGCCCTGGTTGAGCGGCTTGCGCTTAACGATGCAAAATTCGCCTCGATTGTAAGCGGAATTGAAGATGTTGCCAGGCAGGGCGATCCTGTGGGCAGGGTTGTGAGCGGCTGGAGCACTCCTGACGGAATGCAGATCCGGCAGGTGCGCGTTCCGCTGGGTGTTGTCGCGGTCATTTATGAAAGCAGGCCGAATGTCACTGCCGATGCGTTTGCCCTTGCATACAAAAGCGGAAATGCAATTCTCTTGCGCGGCTCATCTTCTGCGCTCAGCTCAAACAAGGCGATTGTTGATGCAATTCAGGAAGGGCTGCATGATGCCGGGGTGGACGGCGTTGCAGATGCTGTTTATCTGTGCCGGAGCGCGAACCGTTCTGAAGTGAGTGAAATTCTTTCTGCTGTTGGAAAAATTGATGTTGTGCTTCCGCGCGGCTCATCCCGCCTTATAAATCTTGTCGTGGAGCAGGCGAAGGTTCCTGTCATTCAGACTGGGGCCGGCGTCTGCCATCTGTATGTTGACGACGGAGCTGACATGGAGGCTGCGGCGCGCATCGCCATGAATGCAAAGACGCAGCGGCCGGGCGCATGCAATGCCATTGAGACAATTCTTGTGCATGAGCAGGCTGCGCAGGAATTTCTTCCGCGGCTTGCACAGCTGTTTGGAGAAACGGTTCAAATTCGTGCTGACGAGACATGCTTTTCTGTCTTGCAAAGCGCAGGATATAAAAACCTTGTTCCGGCAGCGGACGCAGACTTCGGCTTTGAATTCCTTGACTTTATCGTTGCGGTAAAAGCGGTCGCGTCTGTGGAAGGCGCAGTTGAATTTATAAACGCCCATAACACAAAGCACAGCGAATGCATTGTCACTGCCAGCAGAAGCCATGCAAGGCTTTTTCAGCAGCGTGTGGATGCCGCCTGCGTTTATGTGAATGCAAGCACAAGATTTACTGACGGCGGCGTGTTCGGATTCGGAGCCGAGCTTGGAATCAGCACTCAGAAGCTTCATGCCCGCGGCCCGATGGGAGCTGAAGCGCTTACGACAACAAAATTCCTCATCGACGGAGACGGCCAGATCAGGCAGGGCTGAAATCCTAAATCCGCAGGAGGTGTAATAAAAACTCTGCCTGAAATGGCGTCAGAGTTTTTATTCGTGCGGAGGGTTTCATCCCTGCGGGGCTGCAAGCAGTACCCCGATGCTTGCGTCGCAATGAAGGGTATGAAACCCGACTGCGATACCTTATGAGAACAACAACCTCGACGCTTGCGTCGAGGTTGTTGATTCACAAGTTCGCGTTGCGAACTTCCTTATCAAGTGCGTTTCTTCACTTCGTTGCAGAAACGCTTAAAAAGTCAGTCGATTGTTGAAACAATCTTCTTGACTTTTTATGGGAGAAAAAATGGCGAAGCTGCTTGTCAGCGGACTGATAAATGTAGAGATGAATGTGTGCGTTCACCGTTTTCCAGTTGAATACACTCCGATTGAATACGCATTTCATCAGGCGCAGGCTGATTTCAGCGGAGTTGCCCTTAATGTTATCAATGCGCTTGACAGCCTCGGGGACGCGGTGGTTCCTGTTTCCATTTTGGGAAATGATTCTGTTGCCCGGACACTGATCTCCGGCTTTAAAGACAGAAATATTCCGTGCGGACTTCTTGACTGCCGGATGGAGCAGACATGCACATCGGTTGTGCTGTTTGATGACTGCGGGCGGCGGAAGATTTACTGTGACTTAAAGGACGTCCAGGAGCTTGTTTTTCCCTTTGAGTCTGTAAAAAATGAAGCCGCTTCCTGTGATGCCCTTGTGCTCTGCAACATCAATTTTAATGATGAGCTGATACGGAACGCCAAAAGCCTCGGCAAGCTTGTGCTCACTGATGTTCAGGACTTGAGCGATATCCATGATGCATACAACCGGCGGTTCCTGGAAAATGCTGATATTGTTTTTTTGAGCGATGAAAAAATTTCAGACCGTCACGAGGACTTTTTGCTTTCGCTTTACCATGAGTATAAAAACAAAGTCATTGTCCTCGGGCAGGGAAAGAAAGGCGCGCTGATTCTGGATTCTGAAGAGGGGACTGTCTGTTCCGTTGAAAGCGTAATGACGCGGCCTGTTGTGAATACGGTCGGCGCAGGAGATGCGCTTTTTTCCTGCTTTGCGCATTATTATGTGCAGGGGAAGCCGCCATTGGACTGCCTGAAAAAGGCGGTTGTTTTTGCTTCCTGGAAAATAGGCGAGTCAGGCGGAGCGAAGGGCTTTGCTGATGAAAAGCATCTTGACGGGCTGTGCAGCAGAATACAGCATGCGGTGCACAGGGTATGCGCATTCGATCCGCACAAGAGCTAGCAGAGCGGGTTTCATACCTTTCATGCAACGCGAGCGTCGAGGTACTGCTTGCAGCCCCGCAGGGATGAAACCCTCCGCACGAATCAAGAGAATGAGAAATCAGTTATTTGTACTGTCGTAGGCTCGGAAACCCGGAATAAGACCGCCGCAAATTCATAGTTATCTGCAAACATTTCTATGTCCGGTGTAAATGAAAAGTAAAAGCCGTTGGCAGTGGTGGTGGTGATTCCGATTTCCTGTATGCCGTTTTTGAGCGTGTACAAATAAAATGTAATGGTAACGTTTTCAGCAGTGCTTGGTCCGCCGCTTATCGAAGCATTCGGTGGTATTCTGCTTGGCTCTGTGTACAGACCGCAAAGACCTCCATACGCCTGAGTATCGGAAAATGTGAACGAATAATAACTGGTTCCGTTGCCTTCCGAAACTTTCACTCCCGCAGTATTCGGCGGATAACATGTCGGATTCCATCCTGAACCCGAAGCTGCGCTTGCGTCTAATTCCGGCTTTTGTATCGTTACGGTGCCGTTCCCGGAGGAAACGGCCGCACGAAGAATTCCTCTCCAAGATACTGGATCACTTGTAACGCCGCCGCCCGATGTTTTTTGTCTTACAGGAATATGTATTGTGTATTCGTTAAAATCAGTTCCCAGTTCGCACTGCCGGACAATGCCGAGCGGCTCATGCTCCGTGTCCTGAAAATAAAAATTCACTGCTGTAGGCTCGGAAGCCTTTGCAGAAAATTTCAGTGCAGTGTTTGAACTGTTTACGCTGTATTTAGTTATATCATTCACATACACATACGGAATATCGGAATTCACAAGCCGTACTGATGTGCCGTCCGTTGCAGAGGCAGAAAATTCGACATCGTTGCGGTAGCTTTTGAATTTCGCATCTTTTTTGAAGTACGTGGAATACTGTGCAAGCCACGCTCCGTCTTCCCCGGAAATAAAAAAGTCGCTTTTATAAAGAAGAGAAGCCGCAATGTTCACGTCAGTGGTTTCATCTTTTTTTACAGTTGCGGTTGTGGAACCGTGCGCGCCCGCATAGTCAGATTCATCGAGCGCAAACACATCGACAGTGATCTGTCCAACGGAAATCCGTTCAAAATAAATCGTTTCGCCCGGTGCGCCTGTTTTTGCAGTCGGCTCGCCGTCTTCATTTGTGATGATGACTTCATAGCTGGAAATATCACTGAGCGTGTATTGTGCCGCCCGGCTGTCCGAATTTCCCGGCAGAGTGACTCTTACATCAGCATCCGAATCGGAAGCATGCTGCATGCACGACATCAAAAAAAGCGAAATGACAAAAAATGACACCGTAAATTTTTTCATACTAAGCTCCCATAAAAAGTCAATGAAGAGAGTATCAACTCTCGAATTGACTTTTTATGCAACTTCGCAACACAGTGAGAAGTTGCAGTTGATAACAAAGTTTGCAACGCAAACTTGATAAGATAAAAACTGACGCTATTTTAGGCTATCTCCTTGTAAAAATGCTATTGAATTGTTACGGTTACGGACGCACTTCCGAATTCTTTGGGAGGTACGCTTTCCTGCTGTAAAAGATGCGCAGGACGCGGCCCCTGTTTGTCTGATGATGTTGATACAGCTTCCTGAAACTGCATGCTTTGCGTTGCATCGGCAAGCGCGCTTGTGCGCTTTACGGCTGCATCGCGAGGAGCCGTTTTTCCTGCCGGTGAAAACGAAGCCGACTGACCTTTGAATACTGCGGTTTCCCCTTTGTTTTTAAAGGCGGATTCTGTTGCGGCCAGTCCGCCGCTTTCCGCATTTTCAGAAGAAATCATCGGGCCTTTCATCGGTTTTTGTGTTTTCCACGTTGAAACAACACCTTCGTGCGTTTCGATTTTTGTCGAAAGAAATGCGTTTGTCACCGTCAGTTCTGTTCCGCGGACGGAAGCCGTTGCAACCGGGCTGCGGATCATGTAGTTCGCGCGGTGGTCAGCCGTCTTTTTTATTTCGGACTTTACGGAGCCGGCTGACAGGTAGACGCTTGTCTTGTCGCCGGATGCGTCTTCCGCAAGCTGCTCGACTGTCATGCGGGAAAGCTGTGCAACGGTGATTTTGGAATTTTCATGCGCGCTTGAAAGCGCAATGACGGCTTCCGATTTAAAGCCGGTCTGGATTATGTCGCCTGCCTTCAGCACATCGCCGATGACCGCCGTTTTCCACGTGTTTCCTGCCTGTGCCACCTGCACTTTTCCCGTTACGGAAATCAGCTTTGCTTCAATTGAAAATGCCCGGAACGCAAAAAGCGCAACGGCAGCTGTTGCCAGCAATTTTTTTTTCATGCAGACCTCTCTTCGTGCAAGAATGAATATCCAAGGCAGACGCTACAACGCCAGCTTTGCCTTAAACGATAATTCACAGTAATGCTCGCCGGACGAATGCGCGTCAATATACTGAATCCAGTCGATGCTGGACTGCACATCGCTTGCGATTTGCAATACCACGCCCAGATTGTATTGACAGCCTTTGAATTCGTACTGCTCCGTGCCGTCAAAAACCGCATCGAATCCTGCGGAAAACAGCGACACATCGGCAGGCTTTGAAAGCACGGAAATTCCCGCCATGAGAATATCCGTAAATTCAGGTTCCGACGCTGAGCTGTATGCGGTCATGCTGGTGATTCCCGTAAAGTCCTTTCCTGCGAACAAGACGTCAAGGTTCACCGCAGTTTCGGTAAAATAATAGCTGACTGTGCCTTTTGCGAACGGCGAAATTGTGACGGATTCATCATACTGTGAAAAGCCCATGCTCGCGCAGGCATCATACATCAGGCTGCGGTATATCGGGCCGGCAATTGATATCGTTCCGTAGAACCGGTTGTACATCGTTTCGTTTATGCGGACTGACGCAATTCCCTGGACGGAAACCGACTGGTACAAAAACACGTTTGGAAATGTTGCTGTCACCATGGCGTTTACGTATTTGTCGGCAAGCGAATAGAGCTTTTCATCGTCCGGCAAATCAAAATCCTTTGCATTCCGCATTTTCACGATGTTTCCGTTCAAGAGTCCTGTGTACGAGCCGGAAATCTGTACGGCATATTGGCCGCCTGTGAACGATACGCGAAGTCCGTCTGCGTTCTGAGCAAAAATCCGCGATGTTGCATCAGCGGTGAAAAAACGTCCGGCATCGATTTCCAAAAAACCGCGCCCGGTGTCAGTTCCCCATACGTATTTGAAAAGCTGAAGATCAGCATAATTCGCATCGAATGATGTGCGGTCATCGTATTCAAAGCGGTACAGTCCTTCCGCGGCAAGATAGTGCGAAACGCCTTTTCCGAACGGAATTTTCAGCCACGCGGAAACTTCATTCTGTTGATTCAAATAGTAAGAATTGTTTCCGATTGCCTCAATCCGCGAATCATTTGAAAGCAAAAATCCGTAGTCGAATGCAGCAGCAGATGCAAGGCAGAGACAGGCTGTAAGATAAGCGGAGGATTTTATCCCGATGATGTTACATCGTTTTTTCATTCTGATTCTGCTCCGCTGCCAGCGCATTCAAAAGCCCGATTGCGTCCGCGCCGCTTACGCTCATCATCGGGTCTGCGCAGGACGGAATATATCCTTTTGCGCGGAATTCCCTGTAGGAATATCTGGCGGATTTTTTTGTGAGCGTGAACATCATGCCGCCTTTTGCGCGCGAAGTTTTTGCATACAGCGCGCACAGCTCCTTGAGCGAAATCCGTTCGTCCGGCTCCAGAGCGGGAGAAACGCAGCCTGACGCACGGAGCGCTTCATAAGACTGCCGCTCGTCAGCTTCTTCTTCCGCCGCACCGAACTGCTGCGCCGCCAGATACGAAGCCTGCGCCACCGTAATTTCCTGCGATTCGATGATCCGGGAAATCGTTTCAAAATTCTGGGACACTGCCGCAATCTGCACGGCACAGAACAAAAACGCGGCGGCGAGAGCCTTTTTTCTCATTACAAACTCCTGATGACGGCTGTTACTGCAAAATGCCGCATTTCCGTGCATTGTTTGAAACAGCGGTTTACTGATATACTACTGAAAAATGCAGTTTCAGATAATAGTATACAGTAAAATAAAACTTATTTTTACACAAGAGGAAAACAACATTGAAACGAAATAAAAACAGTGGTATCATTATATGCTCAGTTTTCATTCTGGCGGCAGCAGGCGCGCTCGGACTGTTCCGGAAATTTGAGTACAGGATTTTTGACCTTCTGCTCGCCGCAAAAAAAGCTCCGGCGGAATCCGCGGACATTCTGCTTGTGGAGGCGGACAATATTTCCCTTGAGAACATCGGGCCGTGGCCGTGGAAGCGCGATGTCTATGCGAATATGCTTCTGCGGATGAAGGAGCTGGGCGCACGGACGGCAGTATTCGACATCGAATTTCTTTCGCCGTCAAATTTCCCGGAATGCGATGATGTGTTCGCGCGCTCAATTCAATTTTTCGGAAACACATTCCTTACTATCAACGCCGCCAATCTCGACATACCGTATTCGCAGGAGGAGCTTGACTACGTTCAGAGCCGGTTTCTGCTGCACGCTGACGGCGACACGGATGCGCTCGTCCTCGGAAACTGTAAGACGTTGTACGAGGCGCAGAAGGACTCGCTTTGGGGATTCGGCAGAACCGACTGGAGCAGCGCCGAGACAAAAAACGAATTTGCGGCAGGGCTTTCTCCGGCGATGCATGAATTCATTTCGCGGGCGGCGGGCGCAGGTTTTACAAACACCGTTATTGACACGGACGGAACGCGGCGTCGCATCGAGCTTTTAAAATATCAGGACGAATATCAAAAATCCGCCGTACAGCTTGCATTCTGTCCGCTGCTTGCAGAGCTGAAGCCGCAGAAAATCATACGCACAAAAAACACGCTCATTCTGAAAGATGCTGCGCGCGGCGGCAAAACGGAAGACATACACATTCCGCTCGACTCATACGGCAGAATGATTATAAACTGGAGCCACAAAAAATATAAGGATTCCTTCCGGCACGAAAGCATTTTGTTTTTAGACACGCTTGAAAAATCGGAGCAGAACATTGTGCGTGCCCTCCATCTCATTCATGAAAACCTCTGCGGAATGCAAAGCCAGATTCCTGTCCGCGCGTTTGCCGAAAGCAGCTCGAATCTTTTGAGCTGGTACAAGGACATTTCGGATTATAAAGCATATCTTCTTTCGCTGTGCGAAGGCTACGGAAACAATTCCGAGCCGCTCAACGGCGGAATAAGCGGAGCATTGTACGAAGACTATTTTTCCCTGCGCGCTGATTTTTTTGAATCGCTCAAGGCATGGACACAAAGCGGAGACGCAGACACAATTCAAGAAGTGCTTTTTGAAAACCGTGATGCTTTGGGTGAAGCGCAGTACGTACAATCCGCCGCCTCGCTCGGTGAGCTGTTTGAAGTCCTTTCCCACGATGTCTCGCTGTACACCGGGCTGCTTGAAGAAAAATCCGCCGTGTACAAAGACGCGTTCTGCATTATCGGAAACACTGCCAGTTCCACGGCGGACTTGGGGACAACTCCGTTTGAGCGCGCCTATCCGAACCTCGGAACCCACGCGAATGTCTACAGTACAATCCGCAGCGGCGGCTTTATCACGCCCGTTCATCCGCTGTGGGGAATTCTCGCCGCCGCGCTTCTTGTTCTTTTGCAGGAACTGTTTGCGCAGAAAAAAAAGCCGTTCATGCAGAACGTGCTTGGAATCGGTGCGGTCATGATTTCTGCGCTGATTCCCGTTCTGCTCATGCGCTGGTTCGGAATGTATGTTCCGGCATTCACGCCTGTCCTGATTGCGCTTGCAGGCTTCCTTGAAATCACCGTCCTGCGCTTTTCTGATTCGGAAAAGGAGAAAAGATTCTTGCAGGCAACATTCGGAGCCTACGTTGCGCCGGCTGTCGTCGAGCAGATTGTGCATCACCCGGAGCTTGCAAGTCTCGGCGGAAAAAGCGAGAATCTGACGGCCCTCTTTTCCGACGTAAAAACATTTTCAGGCTTCACGGAAGTCATCAACAACGAGTACGGCGAGGAGAAGGGAGCGGAAAAACTTGTTGAGATTCTGAACGAATATCTCGGCGACCTGAGCGACGCAATCATGGAGCAGGGCGGAACAATCGACAAGTATGTCGGCGATGAAATCGTCTCATTTTTCGGCGCGCCGGTTCCGCGAGAAAACAATGCCTTCGATGCCTGCGCTGCCGCTGTCAGAATGCTTCAGGCGGAAAAACGGTTCAATGAAAGGAACTGGGACAGGCTCCCGGTGAATCCGCGCACAGGCGAACCGTTCTATCTGCACAGCCGCATCGGACTGAACAGCGGAATGATGGTCGTGGGCAATATGGGAACAGAAAAAAAACTGAACTATACCGTGATGGGAAACAACGTGAATCTTGCAAGCCGCCTTGAGGGCGCGAACAAAGTGTACGGCTCGTGGATTATCGCAAGCGAGTCAACGTGGAAAAAGGCGGACAGCGGCGCGTACAAAGGAAAGCTCGTCGCACGGAAATTCGACAACGTGCGCGT
Organism: Treponema sp.; assembly: GCA_017935745.1. GTDB lineage: Bacteria > Spirochaetota > Spirochaetia > Treponematales > Treponemataceae > Treponema_D. The sequence continues at coordinate 306,926 of JAGBGX010000010.1, forward strand.
CGTGAACGTAAAAAAGCCGGTCGGCATTTACAATATTCTGGGACTGAAGGAAGAGCTTTCTTCTGAGCAGATTGAAGCGGCAAGGCTGTTCAACATCGGAATGGAGCTGTATCTGAACGGAAGCGGCACGCCGGAAGCCGGAAAAGACATCGCGGAGCTTGCGGAAGCCGCCTCGTATTTTGAAAAGGCCGCCGCCCTGTATCCGCCCGATGCATCTTCAGCCGTGTTTGCCGAACGATGCACCGGCTTTATTCAGAACGGCGTTCCCGCGCTGTGGGACGGCGTTTATACAATGAAGTCAAAATAGCTGCTTGTTTTCCGTAAGCTTTTCCGCTACTTTTTGAGAACTTCTGCCACTCCTTCGGCAAGCCCTGCAAGCCCCTGGATTTCAGACGGAATGATGATTTTCGTTGCCTGTCCGTCCGCGGCTTTCTCGAACGCCTCGAGGCTGCGCAGCTTTATAACCGCATCATCGGCGGCAGCCTCGCGGAGCATGGCGATTCCCTGCGCCTTCGCCTGCTGCACCTCGCGGATTGCCTCGGCCTCGCCGCGCGCCTTTTGGATTGCGGCTTCCTTCTGCGCCTCTGCCTCAAGAATCATCGACTGCTTCTTTCCTTCCGCCACGAGGATCGCGCTCTGCTTCTGACCTTCCGCAATCAAAATCGCCTCGCGCCGCTCGCGCTCAGCCCGCATCTGCTTTTCCATCGCCTCTTTTATTGCTTCCGGCGGAATGATGTTCTTGACTTCCACGCGGTTCACCTTGATTCCCCACGGGTCGGTCGCCTCGTCAAGAATCGAGCGCATTTTGGTGTTGATGACGTCGCGGCTCGTGAGCGTCTGGTCAAGCTCAAGGTCGCCGATGATGTTTCTCAGCGTGGTCGCCGAAAGATTCTCAAGCGCGTTGATGGGCTTTTCTACGCCGTAGGTGTACAGCTTTGGGTCGGTAATCTGGAAGTAGACGACCGTGTCAATCATCATCGTCACGTTGTCCTTGGTGATGACCGGCTGCGGCGGAAAGTCGAGCACGCGCTCCTTCAGGCTCATCCTGTTTGCGATTTTATCGATAAACGGAACTTTTACGTGAAGACCGACCTGCCACGTCGAGCAGTATGCGCCGAGCCGCTCAATGACAAGCGCGTATGACTGCGGGACAATTCTGATGTTTGAGATGAGAACCAGCGCTGCAATCACAATGAGCGCAACTAAAATATAAACCATATATTCCTCCCTTGTTTTTACGCCTGCTCTTTCCGCAGGACTTTCAGGCTGTTTCCCTCCACCTTGGAAACAATGCATACTGTTCCTTTTTCAATGTCAGTTCCGTCAGCCGAAACAGCAGTCCACAGCACGCCGTTCTGCGCCTTTGCCTCGCCTTTTTCAAACTGAGTGATATCCCGTGTGACAAGAACCTGCTGCCCTTCAAGGGAATTGACATTTGTCTTGTTTTTTCCGATGTTCAGCTTTTTTACGGCAAACGGACGCGTCAGGACAATCAGCACAAAAGAAAGCGATGCGAAAATCAGCAGCTGCCAGCGGAACGCAAGCGGCGTGCGCGCGATAAAAATCAGCGGAACAGAACTGATTGCGCACCATATCGTTGTAAGCGACATCGTGCAGGCTTCCACTATAAGGAACACGATGAGCAATGCAAGCCAGAACCACGGCAAGTTCGCCATAAAAAATTGAATCATGCGTTCAGTATAGAACAAAATTCCATTTTTTTAAAGCATTTGATTCGTGCGGAGGATTTCATACCCCGTCCCTTGGACCGTATGAAGGGAATGAAATCCGGCTGCGATACCTTATGAGAACAACAGCCCCGATGCTTGCATCGAGGCTGTTGATTCTATTTAAAAAATATTTGATGGCTGCACATTCCCATTTCTAAACTAAAACGATAAAATAAAATCAACAAGCAAACAGCACAAGCAGGAGAAATATATGTATTTTGAATCTTTGTGGAAAGAATTTTCAAAACTTGAACAAACGCAAGCGATTGCTCTTGGCGGTTCGCGGGCGGGCAGCGTTTTTGACGAAAAGTCTGATTACGATTTGTACATTTATTGCACAAGCGTTCCGGGTGAAGCTGAACGCAAACGTATTTTGGACGAATGCTGCAAATATACGGAAATCGGAAATTCATTTTGGGAACTCGAAGACGACTGCACGCTCAAAGACGGAATCGACATCGATATTTTGTACCGCAGCATCGATGATTTTTCGCGGACAATCGGCTCGGTCGTAGAAAATCATATTTCATACAACGGCTACACAACGTGCATGTGGCACAATTTGCTCAGCTGCAAAATTTTATACGACAAAAACGGTGCATTGACAGCGTTGCAAAACAAATACAATATTCCCTATCCCGGCAAATTAAAAAATGCAGTCATCAAAAAAAATAATTTCAGCAATGATTGACGAACTAAAAAAAGTTATAAAATAACATTTCATAATAGTTTGCAAAAAAAACTCCGAGGATAAAAATGAATTTTATAAAAAAATACGCGTTTCCGTTTGTTATGCTTGCGGTATTTGAAGCAATCGCGGTTATATTGTGGCTTTCTTTGGACAGCATATTTTACCTGTTCAACTTCAGTTACATCGGTATTGCGGTTTTTTTTGGAATTTTTTTGTACGTCAAAAAATACAAATATGCACGGCGCGTTACGCAGCTTTTGGTCGGGCTGTATATGCTTGTTTATTTGGGATTTATTGACGGCGAAAATATGCAAATCGAAGGGTTTTGGTACTATTTGCTTACGGGTGTTTTTGAAGCGGCGACAATACATTACGCGGTTGCAAAAATTTTCGGACCGTTATTGTTCGGCAGAGGCTGGTGCGGTTATGCGTGTTGGACTGCAATGGTTCTTGATTTTCTTCCGTACAAAATTCCGAAAAAGCCGAGAAAAAAAATCGGCTGGATAAAATACGTTGCATTTGTTCTTTCGTTTGTGTTTGTTGCTGCGCTTTTTCTTTTTCACGCGGACGGAATTGAAAAAATTATGTTTTGGGCGTTCGTCATAGGAAACGCGGCGTATTATGCAGCAGGGATCGCATTGGCGTTTATATGCAAGGATAACAGAGCGTTTTGCAAATACATTTGTCCCGTAACCGTTTTTCTGAAACCCGCAAGTTACTTTTCGCTGCTTCGTATAAAATGTGACAAAACAAAATGCACATTGTGCGGAAAATGCAAAAAAGTCTGCCCGATGGATGTCAATGTTACGGATAATTCACGGAAACGAAAAAACGGCACGGAATGCATTTTATGCTTTGAATGTGTAAAAAAATGTCCAAATAACGCGTTGCAATAGTTGTAAGAAACTGCGCTATTTGCATTTTTGCATCGGGGCTCGTTCATTGCGTCAGAAGCATTTTTTAACGCTGGCAGAAATTTTTTTAATGCGGTAAAATAAAGCCATGGACTGTGAGAAATTCAATTTAAAGGAAGCTGCATGCCTTGGAATTGCCGGAAATTTTACCGGGCACCTTGAGCAGGCAGGCGAAGCCGCGGGCTTTGCAGGAATAAAAGCGGCAGATAAAAATGCGCCCAAGGGAATTTTCCCTACATACATTCCCGGGCCTGCCGGATCTGTTCCCGGTTATCTGACTGTGTTTCCGTTTGACAGTGACAGGATTGTGTTTCCGCGCGGAGAGCAGAACCTCCAGATTGAGCCTGAGTGCGCGCTTGTCTGCACTGTGCGGTGGAACGGAGCCAAGGCAGCGGAGCTTGTGCCGGTTCTGTTCGGAGCATCAAACGACTGTTCCGTCAGAGGAAGCGGAGCTGAAAAAATCAGCATGAAAAAAAACTGGGGCCCTTCAAGCAAGGGCATTTCCAGGAATCTGATTCCTGTCGGCGCGTTTGAAAGCGGCGGAACCATCAGCGGCTACAGGATTGCAAGCTTTCTTGTGCGTCACAATGAAGTGTCCGCATACGGAGAAGACAGCCCGGTGAGCGGCTACAGCTGCATCTACAAAAATCTGCTTGACTGGACTGTCGGGCAGCTCAATTCGCAGCAGGACGAAGGCCCTCTGGAAAATGTAGGCGCATATCTGAATGATGCCGGGCGTCCTCAAAAGATTGTGCTGTCAATCGGCTCAACGCGCTATACGGAATTCGGGCAGCGCACGTTTTTGCAGGACGGAGATGCTGCGGTTGTTGTGCTGTATCAGGAACGCAAGTACAGCCCGGACGATATTGCGGCAATGGTTCAGGACGGAACAGTCGCTCTGGACAAGGAAAATTCCGTGCTTTGGCAGTCAGTCCGGGCAGGCGCGTTTTGACGATCCGCTGCGTTTTAATTATATTATGAATATGTACAGGAGGAACGTATGAAAGGTATACAGAAAATGCAGCTAATGCTTGCCGCGTTTGCGCTTGCAGCAGTGCCGGTTTTTGCCGACAGAATCATTTCCGTGAATGACCTTCCGCAGAACATCCGGGACACGCTTGCGGAAGCGTTTCCTGAGAATCAGATTCACCGTGCAAAGGCCGACTCAAAGGAGTATGAAATCACGCTTGCCGACGGAACGGAAATCGACTTTTACCGGGACGGCGAGTGGAAGGAAATCGATTCGTACTCAGGGATTCCCGCGCTGCTTCTGCCGGAATACGTGACTGAATATGTTGCGGCGAATTTTCCCGGCGAAACAGTCTGCACAGCGGAAAAGAACAGAAGGGAGCTTGAAGTGGAGCTTTCTGACGGAACAGAACTGTATTTTTCCTATGACGGAAGTTTTCTCGGACAGAAAACCGGCGCTCATCACCGCTCCCATCACCACCGGTAGGCAGTAACACAATTCCGGCGGACGTTTTGCATTCAGAGTGCAGGCGTCCGCTTGTCATGCAATATCCAGCAAAGGGTCTTTTATCGACTCACCGTTATCATAAATCACATAGGGATCAATATCCAGGCAATTGCATTTGTTATACGTTCCGTCCAAAGTCCATGCCAGCGTTCCATTTAAGACAGTGCAGTTGTTTTTGTAAAAATCAATGTCCCTTAGACATTCAAAAACACCTTTACCGACAAGATGAGAAACATCATAGCTTTTTATTGCACCGTCAACGAAATAAACAGCAATTTTATAATTATCTTGAGGAATTACCTGAACGACTTCCATAGCATCTCCTATTACAGGCATACCGAAACCTCACATTTGACATTATAGCATAAATGGCAAATAGTACCATATAAAAAATCCCGCCCGAAGAAAAAAAATGTCCGCTTTTTTTGCAATTTGTTGACGATTCCCGCATATTTTAGTATCTCATTTAGTAGTAACAGAACCGCAAGGAGGAATCTGGTATGAAAAAGAACGTAAAGGCAATGGCTTTGGCTGCCGCTCTGATTCTGGGAGGCGCTTTTATTCTGGGCTGCAGTGACGATGATGATGACGATGATGATTGGATTTCGTATAACGAAATCCCTGAAATCGCACAGAAAGAAATAGAAAACAGCTTCGGAAAGCTTGATACTATCAAAGACATCAAAAAGGACGATGACAGCTACGAAATCTACCTGAACGACGGCACAAAGATTGACTTTGATTTTGACGGAAAGTGGAAAGAGATTGACAACAACGCCGGGATTGATGCTAAGTACTTTGGAACAGACGCCGAGCTGGAAAAGATAAAGGCTTGGGCTGATACCAATCATAAGGGCAAAACAATTGAGGAAGTAGACAGGAAACCTAACGGATTTGAAATCGACTTCCGTGGCGCGGATCCGGATGTGTTTGTAACAAGCTCTGCTTTGTAAGAACATCGGCAGCTGAAACTGAACAGCTGTATCTGCTTGCAGCCTGTGAATGCCGTTCCGTGGCCTTTGCGCCATGGGGCGGCATATTTTTTTGTCCCAAAAGAATATGGAATCGGAGCGTTTTGACATAAAAATGAGACAGAATCACATCATTTTAGTTTAAAGCAATGTGAATTTAGAGCAAAATCATATTGTTTTAATGCAAAATAACATCATTATGGACTACATTCATCACGTTTTGACTTATAATAACGTCACTGTAAGTCAAATTCATCTTGTTTTAGTCTAGAACAACATCATTTTAGGGTAAATTCATAACGTTTTGACTTATAATCACATCGTTTTAAGTCAAATTCATATCATTTTTGTCTAAAACAATATCGTTCTTGCTTAAAACAGCATGCATTTTGAGCAGAATCATGTCTTTCAGCTCAAAAGCGTCACGGGTTCAGCTAAGAATCACATGGCTGTTTAAAAAAAGGGCGGTGAATGGCGCGGAAATGCAGGCTGTGCACCCCGGGAACGTCGTGCAGGCAGCGAAAAGCGGGAATGACAAGAGCGTTTTTGTGTGCTATTCTGTGCCTATGCATTTTGAACAGAAACGCGCGGCGGCTGCGGCCTGCCTTTTTGCGCTGCTTCTTGGCTTCTGCTTTGCCCGCAGCGGAAAGCCGAAGGTTGCGCTTGTGCTTTCAGGCGGCGGTGCGAAAGGGCTTGCGGAAATTCCGCTTATTGAGGCGCTGGAGGCAGAAGGAATACGCCCTGACATGGTTCTGGGAACGAGCATGGGAGCGCTGATTGGCTCGCTGTATGCGTCCGGGTACTCGCCCGCTCAAATCCGGCAGACGCTTTTGTCGATGGATTTTGTTTCAATCCTGAGCGAAGATCCGGGCAGCCTTGAAAAGAATCCGCCTGAGGCATTTTCGCAGAAGTCCTCAGGAATTTCGTTCCCGTTTTCTCTTTCCGACCGCAAGTTCGGCTCTGCTCCCGGGCTGATTGGAGACCATCAGATTCTGTGCGAGCTTAACAACCACCTGAGCAAGGTGCTGTGCATCCGTGACTTTGACAAGCTGCCTATTCCGTTCCGCGCGATTGCCACAGATGTGAGCACTGGCGGGCAGATTGTGATGAGCTCCGGCTCGGTTGTTGCTGCTGTGCGCGCAAGCATTTCGATTCCCGCAGTCTTTACTCCGGCTCCGCTGGAAAACGGTGTGTATGCGATGGACGGCGGACTGAAAAACAATTTTCCGGTGAAGCTTGCGCGGGAGATGGGAGCCGACATAATCATTTCCATGGACGTTGCAAGCATTGTTGACACTGACCCGCGCACGCTCTCTGACTTTTATTCTGTTGCGGTTCAGATTTTCAACCTGATTATTTCTTCAAATGCAGTCGAGCAGTATGAATGGGCAGATGTGCTGCTCCGCCCTGACTTGTCTGAATTCACTACGCTGGACTTCAGGCATCCTGACGGAATCATACGGGCAGGGGAGCTGTGCGTTGAGCAGAACCGGGACAAAATCCGCTCTATTGCGCAGCAGCTGAAGGAAGCCGGCGCGGAGCTTTCTGTTCCTGACTACAGCCGGAAAAGCGATTACGACATGATGGAGAATCCGTTTATAGGCAGTGTTGAAGTGAGGAGCATTTCGTTTGCAAGCCCCGGCGTTCTTCCCGGAAAAAAGGAGTTTGAAGCGTTTACGGGAAGAGAGCTGGACGATGCAGCAAAGAAGGCTCTTACATCGCGGCTGAACAGGCTCAAGGACCGCTATCATCTGTCTTCGCTTACGTATGCCCTGGAGCAGGAAGAGCATTCGGGGGCGTGCACGCTTGAAATTCTTGCAAATCATTACGAGCAGGAAATGGACAGAATCTTTTTTTCAGGCTCTTCTTCCATTTCAATTACAAACAGCGAGCCGCAGAGATATCTTTCGGTAAGCCCGAATTTTGCCGCGGGGCTGTACCTGTACACGCCGGTTGAGTCTATGGCGCAGCTTTCGTTCGGGAACACGCTGGCTTTGGACGCGTCTGTGTTTCCGCTCATTGAAAGCTTCGGCAACTATAAGCTCAGCATGGACTTTGGAAGCTCGCTGAAGTACGGGAGCCTTGAGCCGAAGACAAATTCGATTTATGACAAGCGTTACACTGCCGATGACCGCGGGCTGTCTCTGCACGGCGGAATCAGGTTCAGGCATACAGATTATTTTGTCTTGAAGTCGGGACTTGCTTTTTCTGCGGAAAAAATTCATTCTGCGGAAAAATGGTTCAATTCAGCTTTCTTCTATAATGAGATTGTTTTTACAACGCTTCATAATGACTTTGTCTTGCTGCGCGGCGGGCAGATTGAAACGGTTGTGAATGTCGGAATGGAGCAGGACGAGAGCGACGGGACGATGTACAGCGTCAGGCTTGCAGGAGAAAAGCGCATGGAGCTTCCCGGCGGCAGGAGTTCTGCCGGAGCTTCGTTTGCCTTTTGTGTGAACAGGTTTCCGTACGAGCTGAATTCAGGCTACTGCGAATTCGGCGGCATCACCGGGATGTGCGGAATTCCGCCGGGAACGTTTAAGCGGGACTTTGCTGTGCTGGGCTTGTCGTTCAGGCAGAGGCTTGCCGATGTTTTTGCGATGCCGCTGTACGGGATTGTCGTGGCGAAGGCATCCGTGAGCGACAGCTATGATCCGTTTTTGCAGGATGAGCCGCCGTCCAGGTCTTTTTTTTCCGGGCATGAAAAGTCAGCTGGAGCAGGAATCTTTTTTGCGCTTCATACATTTCTGGGAAACTTTGTTGTCGGCGCAAGCGTGAACAGCAGCCGGGACTGGTGCATCACTGTCTGCCTGAAATGATTCGTTCTGCGGTGCTGTCATTTTTCAGTTGTTCTGTTAAAGAGTATCAGTTCGGGATGGTACTCAAAGTGCATATTGTCCCAGATGCCCCATTTTCCTCCCCAGATAAATCCTTCGCTTTCAAAAATTTCCACCACAGCTTTCGGAGGAAGCCAGCGCCGTGAAAGCGGAGTCAGCATCCATCCGCCTGGATTTTTGTCGCGCGCCCAGCTCCAGAAAATTTCGCCGCTGATTTTTTTTGGAAGCACATCGATTGCGATTCCGAGGCTGTGAAACGACTTTCTTGAAGTGCCGTCTATGACGCGCCAGTTGTACGCGTCCGCTTTGTTCAGTCCTTCAACAAAAGACTGTACGTCCGCGCTTGTTTTTGCCGCTTCAAGGATTTTGTCTTCAGTCCGTTTCAGCGGCCCGGCAATCCGCCTGTGAACGGTTGTTTTTTTGCCAAGGAACGTGGAGGCAGTCAGGCTGCGTTCCAGCTCGGCGCGGGATGCGCTTTTGTAGAGCGTTTCAAAGAAAAACATCGGAGTTCCCAGCCCTTCGCGCCGGTTTGTGCGTGAGCTGAATTCCTTCAGCCGCGCTTTTTCTTCTTCTGTCATTGACGCAGGATCCTTCAGCTCCTTGGGGTAGGAGTACAGAAGCGTCCAGTATTTTCCCGCTTTGCCGAGCTCTTTTTCCGGCAGCAGGCTTCCGTTGCACCAGTAAAATGTGCTGCTTTCGGTTTCTTCCGGCAGGCGGATTTCTATTTTCCAGTCTGACTTTTCAGAATCATAGGAAGACGAAAACTGCACATCAGGATATGCTTCCCTGAAGACGGCGAGATTTTCAGGCTCCGCTTTTTGGAAATTCTGGAATTCCGTGGAAACGCCGGAGCTGCTTTTTTCCCGGTTTTTCTTTTTCCATGGAAAGCAGGAATAAGCCGCAAGAAACATGAGGCATACAGCCGCAGCTGCTTTTTTTACATGAAATTTTTTCATCAGGATATTTTAAAATGAAATGTGGACAAAATCAAGATTTTTTTCTATCCTAATGAACAAATCCCGGTGCAAGCATCGGAGCATAAAATCCTCCGGAAATTTTGCCTTGCGGCCCGTTGAAAGTGTCTGCTTTTGTCAGGAGATGTGAAAAATGATTAGAACAGGAAAAGTCCGTGCTGCATATTTCAGAAATAGCGGCGGCGAGACAAAGACGTTTAGCGAAGAGCTGCTGACATTCACCTTGGAGACGGCGGGCGCAACGTATGCTTTTGCTGCAAGCGAGGAAGGATTTCTGCTTCATGTCTATTATGGAAAAAAGCTCGGCGATGATGATCTTTCGTATCTGCTCAGGCTGAATGAAAATCCGTTTTCCCTCAAGTCGAACCTCAGGGACAAAGTTTCCTTTATGGATACAAAGGGATTTGAATATCCGTGCCATGGAACAGGCGACTTCCGCGAGCCGTGCCTTACAGTCATGGACAAGGACGGAATGTCTGCCTGCGAGCTGAAATACTGTTCCCATGAGATTGTAAAGGGAAAGCCGGCCTTGCAGCAAAAGGATGTTCCGTGCATTCCTTCAACATGGAGCTCGCAGGACGAAGCCGAAACGCTTATCGTCACTATGCATGACAGCCATCTCGCTCTTCGGGCTGAGCTGATGTACACTGTATTCAGCGGTCTTGACGTTATCACCAGAAGTGTCCGCTTTTATAATGAAGGATCTGATTCCATCGGGCTTAGAAGCGTGCTCAGCGCATGCGTTGACTTTGATTCGGACAAGTATGACATGATTACCTTGAACGGCGGCTGGGGAAGGGAGCGGATGGTTGAGCGCGCTCCGCTCCGCCATGGAAAGCAGCGCATTGATTCTTCCAGAGGAGAGTCGAGCCATCAGTACAATCCGTTTGCCGCGCTTGCAAGCCGCTCTGCCGATGAAGACTCAGGAGAAGTGTTCGGCTTTAACCTGATTTACAGCGGAAATTTTATTGCCCAGGCAGAAGTCACTCAGCACGACATGACAAGGTTCGTCATCGGAATAAATCCGTTTGATTTTGAATGGAAGCTGCTTCCCGGGTATGACTTTCAGACGCCGGAGGCAGTGATGGTGCATTCATCGCAGGGAATCGGGCAGATGAGCCGCACGTTCCATGATTTGTACCGCAGCAATCTTATCAGAGGAGAGTGGAAAAACAAGACGCGTCCTGTCCTGATTAACAACTGGGAGGCAACGTACTTTGATTTTACTGACGAAAAACTTGTTGCCATTGCGCGGCAGGCTTCTGAGCTTGGAATTGAAATGCTTGTCATGGATGACGGATGGTTCGGGCACCGTGACTCTGACAGCAGCTCTCTGGGCGACTGGTTTGTAAACGGGCAGAAAATTTCCGGCGGGCTGAAAAAGCTTGCTGATACGGTGAATTCCTTCGGCATGAAATTCGGAATATGGTTTGAGCCTGAGATGGTCAGCCCTGACTCCCGGCTGTACAGGAGCCATCCTGACTGGGCAGTTCAGGTGAAGGGACGTCCGCTTTCCATGAGCCGCGCGCAGTATGTGCTTGATTTCTCCAATAAGGAAGCCAGGGACTTTGTATACGGCATGATGAAGAACGTGCTGGATTCTGCAAACATTGAGTACGTCAAGTGGGACATGAACCGCTGTCTTACGGAAGCAGGCTCACTGTCTCTGCCGGCGGACAGGCAGCGCGAAATCTGGCACCGCTATGTTCTCGGCGTGTATGATCTGATGAACAGGCTTACAACGGATTATCCGCATATTCTTCTGGAAAACTGCTCGGGCGGCGGCGGACGGTTTGACGGCGGAATGCTGTACTTTTCTCCGCAGATCTGGACTTCAGACGATATGGACGCAGCCGAGCGCCTTAAGATTCAGCACGGAACATCGCTGTGCTATCCTCCTTCAAGCATGGGCGCGCATGTTTCAGACTGCCCGAACCATACTGTCGGAAGGACAACTCCGTTTGCGGCAAGAGGCGATGTCGCGCTCATGGGAACGTTCGGGTACGAGCTTGATGTCACCAGAATTTCTGCTGAGGACAGGAATTCCATTCCGCTTCAGATTGCAAAATTCAAAAAGTACAGCCCGCTTGTACGGACAGGTGACCTGTACAGAATCGGCAATGTGTTCAGGGACGGTTCGTGGGATGCGTGGATGTTTGTGTCAAAAGACAAGTCCGAGGCGCTTCTCACCGTTGTGCAGGTTCTTGCCCGTCCGAACTATGCGTCAAGAATATATAAGCTGAAAGGGCTGGAGCCTGAGCGGAAATACCGTGTGGAAGAGCTGGGGCTCACTCTCAGCGGCCGTACCTTGATGAATGCCGGGCTTCCTGTTGAAATGCACGGAGACTTCAGCTCCAGAACATTCTATATTGCAGGCTGAAGCTTCCAGTCTGTGCGGAAGATTTGCGCCGCTTTCACAGGACGGATACATTCCGCGCGGCGTGCCGGATTCATCAGCGTCAGTTTTTCCTGCAAAAAAAAACTCTTCCGCATAAGGAAGAGCCTTGTATAGCTGGGGCAGGACTTGAACCTGCGGCCTCCGGGTTATGAGCCCGACGAGCTGCCAACTGCTCTACCCAGCGTCGTAATGTATTTTATTATACTATCGAAAAACGGACAGAGTGTCAATAGCAAAGGAAAAAAATCAGCACTTTACGGAAATTCGTTTTTTTCGTAGAATATCAGCCTATGGAATTTACTCAGGAACAGATTGACGCACTGTCAGTCAACGAAGTCGAAATCATGAAGAAAATCGCCGGGGAGCTTTCTATAACAGTTCCCCAGGTCAGCGCAGTTATCAGCCTGGTTCAGGAAGGATGCACCATTCCTTTCATTTCCCGGTACCGCAAGGAAAAGCACGGCTCCTTGGACGAAGTTCAGGTGCGGGAATGCGACCACCGCTTCACTTCATATAAAAACCTTGAGGAGCGGCGCATTGAAATTGTACGGGGAATTTTCAATCAGAACAAGCTGACGGAATCTCTGTACAATGCGGCCATGAATGCAAAGTCGCTTGCCGAGCTTGAGGATCTGTGGGCGCCGTTCAAAAAGAAAAAGAAGACGCGCGGAATGGCTGCGGCGGAAAAAGGACTTGAGCCGCTTGCTGATGCGATGTATGAGCTTGACGATGATGCGCTGCGTGCCAAGGCCGCTGAATTCATAAAAACGGACAATGAGGATCCTGCGCTGAATGTTGAAAGCGCGGAAGATGCGCTTAATGGAGCAAAGGATATTGTTGCCGAGCGGATTGCCCAGGACTCAAAGAACCGTGAGGATGTGCGCGCACTGTACATGAGCAGCGGGCGCATTGTTACAAAAGGAATTGTGCCTGAAGGACAGGATGCTGAGACCGCTGAAAAGACATCAACATACAAGATGTACTGGGATTACAGCGAGCCGCTGAATCAGGTCAAGCCGCACCGGATTCTTGCTGTCAACCGCGCGGAGCGTGAAGGCGCCCTTGAAGTCACAATCGATGTAAGCGTTGAAGACGCGGTGAAGCTGATCCAGAAAAAATACAGGCTGAACAATTCGTATTTTCCGGCTGCTGCTGAAGACGGCGTTGTGCGCCTGCTCAGCCCGGCTGTTGTGCGGGAAATCCGCAGCGACGAGACTGATGCCGCGGACATTCATGGCATCGGCATTTTCAGCGAGAATCTCAGGAATCTTCTGATGACACAGCCAATAAAGGGAAGCCGGGTGCTCGGTGTTGATCCCGGAATCCGCACGGGAACAAAATGCGCTGCGCTCGATGAGACTGGCAAGTATCTCGGCTATTTCCTCATCAAGCAGGTTGCCGACCCGGAAGGTGCGTACAAGGCAATCAATGACGCGATTGACAAGTACGACATTCAGGTTGTCGCAGTCGGAAACGGAACAGGAAGCCAGGAAGTTCAGGCGATTGTAAGCAAGGTAATCAGCGAGAATTATTCTGATGTGATGTACACTGTTGTTGATGAAAGCGGCGCTTCTGTCTATTCTGCGAGCGACATTGCCAGGGAAGAATTCCCGGAGCTTGATCTGACTGTCAGGGGCGCAATCAGCATGGGACGGCGTCTTCAGGATCCGCTTGCTGAATTTGTAAAAATCGATCCCAAGGCAATCGGCGTGGGTCTGTATCAGCATGATGTAAACCAGAAGAAGCTTTCGGAAACGCTTGATGAAGTTGTCAGTTCTGTTGTGAATCAAGTCGGTGTGAACCTGAACACTGCCAGCGCGAGCCTTTTAAAGTATGTCTCGGGAATCAACAGCTCGCTTGCAAAAAAAATTGTCGCCTACCGCGATTCAAACGGAAAAATTACCAGCCGTGAGGAGCTGAAGAAAGTGAGCGGACTCGGACCGAAGGCGTTTGAGCAGTGCGCGGGATTTCTCAAGATTCCTGAAAGTGAAAATCCGCTTGACAACACGTGGGTTCACCCGGAAAACTATGAAGTCGCCCGGGAAGTGCTTCCGCTTGTCCAAAGGAAGGAGCAGGTTTCCGCCGAACTGAAAAAGCAGCTTGAAGAAAAATACGGCGTCGGTTCAACGACAGTGAATGATATTGTGGACGAGCTTGCCAAGCCGAACCGCGACCCGCGTGACGGATATCCGGCTCCGATTATGCAGAAGGGCGTTGTCAAATTTGAAGACCTGAAGGTTGGAATGAAAGTGACCGGAAAGATCAGGAATGTTGTCGATTTCGGCGCGTTTGTGGACATCGGCCTGCACGAAACCGGGCTGATTCACATTTCCGAGCTGAGCGACAGTTTTGTTTCCGATCCGATGGACGTTATAAAAGTCGGAGATGTAAAGGAATTCACAATAATTGATCTGGACGCTGACAGAAAGCGAATCAGTCTTTCGCTGAAGTCTGATGCTGCTGCCCGGCGCTCAGGCTCTTCCGGCGCGTCTGCTTCCGGCGGAAAAAAGAAAGTTGTCGTTGTGAAAAAAGGCGGCGTTCCTGCGGGAAAGAATCAGGCGGCAAAAAATGACCGTCCCCGCCGTGAGCGGCAGAACCTTGGCAGCGATGACGGAATGTATTACAATCCGTTTGCCGCGCTTTTAAAGAAGTAAAATACTGAAGCTCGCCTGCGGGCGGGCTTCAGTCCTTTATCCGAGCGCGACATCGAGAATCATCATCAGTATGAATCCTGATGCGAATCCGATTGTTCCAAGGTTTGAGTGCGGCTCGCGGGAGGCTTCAGGAATCAGCTCTTCAACAACAACATACAGCATGGCTCCGGCGGCAAAGGACAGAAGGTACGGCAGAAGCGCGGCAATCACAGATTTCAGCAGGATTGTAATGACGGCAGCGGCCGGCTCAACAGCGCCGGATGCAACTCCGTAGGCAAACGCCTTGTGCCTGGACTGCCCCTTTTCTGCCTGCGATAATGAGACGATTGCTCCCTCAGGAAAATTCTGAACTGCAATTCCAATTGAAAGCGCAGCTGCCGCGGCAAGGCTTACTCCCGGGCTTTCAGCTGCAAGCGCGGCAAACACAACTCCTACTGCCATTCCCTCAGGAATGTTGTGAAGCGTGACAGCAAGGAACATCATTGTTTTCTGCGGAAGATGAGATTCAGGGCCTTCCGGCTTTTCAGAATGTGCATGGAGATGCGGAATTATTTCGTCCAGAAAAAACAGGAATGCAATTCCCAGCGCAATTCCAGCTGCCGCAGGAACAAATGAAAATGTTCCCATTGCGTGCGAGCTGTCTATAGACGGAATAATAAGCGACCAGACAGAAGCTGCCGTCATCACTCCTGAGGCAAACCCCAGGAGCATCTTTTGAATGCGCGGGTTCAGCTCATTCCGCAGGAAATAGACACATGCTGCTCCGAGCGTTGTTCCCAGAAACGGGATTAAAATGCCGAAAACGATATTCATGCTATAACGGTACCGCACAAACGCTATTTTTGCAACAGCTTTGCACGGCCCGCCGCAATCCTACGCCTTGAACTGATCCAGCTGCTTTCCGATAGAGCTGATTGAGCTTTCCATTTCGGTGGAAATGTCGGAAAGCGCAGTTCCTGTCTCGCTGATTTTGCGCGCGCCGGCAGTCATTTCCTGCATCTTGTCCTTCATTTCGATTGTAGCGTTTTCAAGAATTCTGATTTCGTCAAGAATCGACTTGCTTCCTTCCTCCATTTCCCGGGAGGCGCCGAGAACTTCCGATGAGCTGTTCCGCAGCGATTCAAGGGAGCCGCTTATCTGGCTTGAGCCTTCCTGCTGTTCCCTCATCGCGCCGTTTATTTCATGGATAAGGGAGTCGGTGTTCTTCAGGTTGTCAGTCACAGAGCTGAGCATTGAATGGCTTTCCTGGGAAGCGTCAACAATCTTGCTGATTGACTCCTCTATGCCGTGGAGCTGGTTGCCGATTGTCTTTGACTGTGAAGATGAATTTTCAGAAAGCTTGCGGATTTCATCAGCAACAACGCTGAATCCCTTTCCGGCGTCTCCTGCGTGTGCTGCCTCGATTGCCGCATTCATTGCAAGCAGGTTTGTCTGGTCTGCAATTGAAGAGATGACAAGGTTCGCTTCCTGAAGCATCTGGGACTGCTGCTGAATCTGAAGAATCATTGTATTGACCTGCTCCTGCTTGGAAACGCTGTTGACTGTCTTTTCCTGAAGGTCGGCAAACTGGCTTGCAAGCCGCTCGGAAATCGAATTTACCGAACTGATGTTTCCGACCATTTCTTCGACTGCGGCGGAAGCCTCGCTCACACTGTTGTTCTGCATGTCAATCATCCTGTTGAGGGACTGGATGCTGCCTGAAATCTGGTTCACGGCGCCGGATGTCTGCTCAACGCTTGACGACTGCTTTTCGATGTTTTCTCCTATGCTGTGGATGTTTGTGACAATCTGCGAGATGGACGTTTCAGTGTCTTCCATTCCCGCCTTGAGCTTTTCGCCGCTTGAAACAAGCTCGAGGTTTGTTTCCTTTACGGATGCAACGATTCCCTGAAGCTTGAGGATAAACGCGTTCAGACTGTCAATAAGGCTGTTTATGACCGGGAGCGAAGAATCTGTTTTGAGGCTGATGCGCTGAGTCAGATCCGCGTTTCCCGAGGAAAGGTTGTCCACCGCCTTCTTGAGCGTTGAAATGTTGATAAAGAACTTGGACGAAACGAAAACTGCCGCTGAAATAAGCAGAATTGTCAGGCAGACGGCAAGCGGTGTCACTGCATTCGCAAAGAACTGCTTGGGCGAGAGGTGAATTCTCATGACCATGTGCCAGCTGATGAGTGAAAGCGGCGCAAGGATGTATTCATTGTTTGCGGTCGTGTACCCGGTGATAGAAGACGGAAGCGCGTCCGTTTTTGCAAGCTCCGGCATTTTCTCTGTAATGAGCGTTGTCTGTGCAAGAACGGAACTGTCCTGCGCCCCGGAAATTTCAAGGCTGTCATTGTACATGTACATGACGATGTCCTTGTCAAGCCCGTTGTACATGCCGTTGATAAAGTCAGTCATCGGAATTCCTGTTCCCGCCATTCCGACCGGCTTTCCGGCTTTGTTCCGTATGACCGCGTTCACCCACAGCATGATCATGTCTATATCAGGATTGTAGTTTATATTGAAGTTATATTCTTCCGTTTCGTACACTGTCATTTTGTACCAGTAGTTGATAGGGTCTTCTATGTCTACCGTGTACTTGTATTCCATGTCCTGATAAAATTTAAAATCCTTGTCAGAAGTCCAGAACACTGTCTTGCCCAGAAACGAGTCGCGGTATGCCGAGAATTCCTGAAAGGCAGCTTTTTCATACTCTTCGTTATCCGGGTTTTCAAGATACTGGCTTATGGAAGGCGAGCGTATCATCTGGCGGACAAGCGTGAGCTGGGAATTTAGGCTTGACTGAAATTCAAGCGTCTTCAGCTCGGCCGCATGGAGCAGCGTCTTTGAGGCATTCTTTTGGAATGAAGATTTTCCGAAGATCCATACAATAAAAACAACAGTTGCTGCCAGCAATACAGCCGCTGCGGGCAGTGCGACTCTTTTGTTCGTGTTCATAGTGAGATTTCTCCGCATTTATCATAAAAAAATATATATGATTTTATCATATTCTTGATTTTATTGGGCATTGTCAAGCCTTAAATGCTGTAATTATAACACAATGTTCTCTATAATAACAGTATTTTTTTGTAACTTTGAAAAAAAGACAGTATTATTTTAGGTAGAAACATGGAGGAGCTGACGGCTTGCGTGCTGAATCTGGTTTTGACTGCCGGCAGTTCCTGCGCCGGTTTCATTTCTACAGGGAACAGGCTATGATGTGTATGCAGATGAATTTCAAATATATGCAGGCGGCGCTGTGCGTCTTGCTGGCGTCCGTTTTTGCAGCTTCGGCGGAAGAGCCGGAGCCTCCTGCCGCGGCGCAGGTTCTTTCCCTTGCGGACGCGGTGAACCTTGCGCTGGAAAACAACCTTGATATCAGGCGCTCGGAAAATTCAGTCGGTCTGCTCAAGACGAAGGACAAGTACTCGTGGAACAGCGTCAGCCCGTCCATCAATCTGAACGGAAGCTTTGCGGACAACTTTGAGGCCGACACGACATCGTTTTCGCTTTCCGGCTCGCTGGGCATTTCCCTTTCGCCGAACCTGTACGCTTCCATCCGCGGCGCGCGGCTCAATTACGAGCAGGGGCTGATTTCCTACGAACAGACGGTGCGGACTGTCGAGCTGAATGTGCGCAAGGCGTTCTACGGGCTTCTGTACGAGCAGGAAAACATCGCGCTGCAAAAGCGCAGCCTTGCCACAAGCGAGGCGCAGTACCGTCAGAACCAGGAGAAATTCCGCCGCGGCCAGATTCCCGAGCTGGACGTCATGACGAGCCGCGTCAGCTACGAGCAGAAGAAGCCTGCGGTGGAGGCGGCGGAAACTGCGTTTCTGAACGATCTTGCGTCCTTCAAGCAGATAATCGGCATGGACCAGCAGACGGACGTTTCGCTTTCCGGCTCGCTTGACGATGTGCTGAACGTGCGGAAGATTGAGCTGCCGCCTGCGGACAAGCCCGCTCCGAACGTGCAGCTTGCCGAAAAGTCGGTCGAAATTGCGCAGAACGGTCTGCTTTCCTCCCGCTTCGGCTCGTATGCGCCAAGCCTTTCGCTCGGCTATCAGTACGGAAAAACCTACGGAAATTCCATGTCCGCCGATTATGACTGGGCGACGGTGAACAGCCTGTCCGTGGGAGTGCAGATTCCGCTTGACGGCTGGCTTCCGTGGTCGGCGGGCGCGGTTTCCGTCGCTTCCGCAAAGACGAACGTGGCGGACGCGCAGCTTCAGCTTGAAAACGCCATGGAGACAACGGCCGTGCAGACGGAAAGCTGTATGCGCAAAATCACGCAGGCGATTTCCCAGGTGGACTCCCTGCGCTCCACGGTCGAGCTTGCCGAGCGGACGTATTCCATGACGGAAACCGCCTACAACTACGGCAAGACGGATCTGATGAGCCTGCTCAATGCCTCCGATTCCGTGCTGAGCGCGTCGGTGAGCCTCAAGCAGCAGGCGTACACGCTTGTGAGCGCGATTTTGGACTTGGAAAGCCTGCTCGGCGTTCCGTTCGGGACGATTGGAATTCCGCAGGCGGAAGCTGAACGGGCTGAATGAACGCAGCTGCGGCAGAATCAGCCGCGCATATACATATTTATAGTAGGATAGCAGTATGGGAAGCACCAGAAACGGAACAAAGGCGGCGGTCATCATCATCGCGATTGCAGCGGCGGCCGCGGCCATCTTTTTGATTTCACGGACGGGAAAGAAGGGCGGCGGCGCGGACATGAAGCGCGGCGGCGAGGAGACAGTGTTCACGGTGAGGTCTGCGGCGGCGGAAACAGCAGTGCTGACGGACTACGTGATTACAAACGGCGAGGTGGAGTCGCAGAGCTCCATTGAAGTGTTCCCCTCGATGGGCGGAAAGATTGCGGGGCTGAACGTAACGCTCGGCTCCCGCGTGCGCAAGGACGAGGTGATTGCGACGGTTGATCCGTCCGAGCCGGGAACAACGTACTCGCTCAGCCCGGTGCTTGCTCCTATCGGCGGAAGCATTGTCTCCTCCCCGCTGAAAGTCGGCACGCAGGTGTATACGACGACTGCAATCACCATGATCGGCGACATCAACAATCTTCAGATTACCGCCCTGATTCCCGAGCGCTATGTCGCGGAGCTGAAGCCGGGGCTGAAGGCGGAAATTTCGCTTGAAGCGTATCCGGGCGTCATTTTTCCTGCGACGCTTTCGCGCGTTTCGCCCGTTGTGGACGCAGCCACGCGCACAAAGGAAGTCATCCTGCATTTCGACAGGAACGACAGCCGCGTGAACGCCGGAATGTTCGCCAAAATCAAGCTGTATACGACGCGGTATTCCGGGCAGATTGCTGTTCCGTCGGACGCGGTTGTGGCGCAGGACGAGGATTCCTACTTGTTCGTTGTGAACGATGACGGCACTGTTTCCCGGCGGACGGTGGCGCTCGGAAAGGCTGTTGACAGCCTTGTGCAGATAACGGCAGGACTTGCTCCCGGTGAGCGCGTGGTTGTGGAAGGCATGACGTCGCTTTCAGACGGCGCGCGGGTGAACGACATTTCACAGCGGCCGCAGACGGAAGCCGGCGGGGAGACAGAAGAATGAGCTTGTCCAGAAAAACGCTCGACCACCCGGTCATGACGCTGATAGTCTTTGTACTGCTCGGCGCGGTCGGACTGTTCACGTTGCGCAACGTTGCAATCGCGCTGATGCCCGACATCGACATTCCGTACATCATGGTTTCCACGACGTACCAGAACGCAGGCCCGGAATCGATAGAAGAGACGGTTACGAAAGTGCTGGAAGGCTCGCTCATCAGCGTGAGCGGGCTCAAGGAGCTGACGTCGCGCTCGTCCGAAGGCGTCTCCATGATTTCCCTTGAATTCGACTACGGAACGGATCTGGATCTTGCCGTCTCGGACATCCGCGACAAAATAGACCGGGTGAAGCGCAGGCTGCCCGACGACGCCGATTCCCCGGTAATCCTGAAAATGGACACGGACTCCATGCCGATTATGCGCATCGCTGTCTATGGAAACCGCCCTGTCAACGAGCTGAAGAAATTTGCCGATGACAGCATCGCCGACTACATCGAGCAGGCCGACGGCGTTGCAGAAGTGAACGTGTACGGCGGACAGTCGGCGATTGTGCGCGTGGAGCTTGAGCAGAATCGCCTTGCAGCCTACGGATTCACCGTCGCGCAGATTTCGGCCGCGCTGGCAAAGCAGAACCTTGAGCTTGGCGGCGGAAAGCTTGACGAAGGCAGCCGCGAGTATATTGTCCGCACGACAGGCCAGTACGCGAGCGTGGACGAAATCAACAACGCCGTCATTGCAACGGTAAACGGCTACGATGTGCGGCTCAAGGACGTGGGGCGCGCGTTCCTCGGCTATGAGGACAAGGACAACGAAGTCTACATCAACGGGCAGACCGGCGTGTACCTTGCGGTTACCAAGCAGTCAGGCTCGAACACTGTCTCCGTTGCGAATTCCGTGTACGAAAAGATGGCGGAGCTTGAGCGGACGCTTCCCAAGGACATCACGCTGGAAATCATCCGCGATGACACCGACTCAATCCGCGACACCATCAACATTCTGGCGGAGTCGGCGTGGCAGGGGCTTCTGCTTGCGGTCATCGTGCTGTTCATCTTCCTCCAGAATTTCAAAAGCACCATCATCATTGCGATTTCAATTCCGCTTTCAATCATCATCACGCTGTTCGCCATGAGCCTGTTCGGAATCACACTGAACATGATGACGCTTACGGGCTTGATTCTGGGCGTCGGAATGATTGTCGATGCGTCCATCGTCATGATCGACAACATCTATTCGTACCGTATGCGCGGCGCGAAGCCCCGGAACGCGGCTGTCCTCGGCTCGCAGGAAATGGTCGTCTCCGTTGTCTCGGGAAACCTGACGACCATCTGCGTGTTCGTGCCGTTCCTCCTGTTCATCAAGGACCTTGAGATGATGGGGCAGATGTTCAAGGGAATCATCTTTACGATTGTGATTGCGCTCGTGTCGTCGCTGTTCGTGGCGATTTTCCTTGTTCCTGTCCTTGCCGGCGTGTTCCTGCCGATTTCAAGCCGCGCGGAAAAGCCGGTGACGAACCCGGTTCTGAAATTTCTGTACGGAGCGTTCCAGAAGGGAATGGACGTTGTAACCGCAGTCTACAAGCGCATTTTGAACGCCGCCCTGCACAACCGCGCGCCAGCAGTCGTGATTGCGCTGTGCGTGCTTGCGGTGTCTTTTGCGATTGTGCCGACGCTGACGGTAACGATGGTTCCTGCCGGAAACGACGATTCTGTAACGCTGAACATCACGATGCCGCTGGGAACTCCGCTTTCCGAAACGCAGATTGTCGCGCTCGCGTTTGAGGACATTGTGCGCAGCGAAGTGGAAGGCTACAAGTTCATCACCACGTCAGTCGGATCGGGCGGCCGCGGAACGCGCTATTCCTACCGCGCGTCGGTGCAGGTTACGCTGCCGGATTCCGCCGAGCAGATTGACACGGCGGCTGACATTCAGCGCAAGCTGCGCGCGCACTTCAAGGATTTTGCGGGAGCGCGGTTTACGTTTGACGCGAACACGAGGCGGCAGATTGCGGGCGACGACATCGACATTGCAATCCGCTCGGACGATCTGGAGGCGGCGCTTGACGTTGCGGACAAAGTGCAGGGCGTCATGGAGCAGATTGATTCCATTGGCGAAACTTCAATCGACACGGAGCGCGGACTTCCGCAGGTGGAAGTGGTGATAGACCGCGACCGTGCGTATGCGTTCGGCGTGGACGTTTCCACTGTTGCAACGGAAATTTACTACGCCATCAACGGCGCGACTTCCTCAACGTTCCGCTCGGCAGGCGATGACTACGACATTGTTGTGATGTATCGGCCGGAAGACCGCAAGAGCATTACGGATCTCGACTCAATCTACGTGCGCGGAACAAACGGCATGGTGAGCGTCTCCAACTTTGCGAGCCTGAAGCGCGGGCTCGGTCCTGTCACCATCAGGCGCGAAAACCAGACGCGGATTGTCCACGTGACGGCGGAAATCATTTCGGACGAAAGCGCGAACGTTGTCGAGCAGATGATTCAGGACGGCATCGCAAATTCGTTCATCATTCCCGACAACGTGACGGTGAGCTACGAAGGCTCATGGCAGGAAATCGGCAAGCAGATGAAAGTCTACCTGACAATCATCATCATGGCAATCATCCTCGTGTTCGGCGTCATGGCGTCCACATACGAATCGTTCAAGGCGCCGCTCATCAACCTTGCGACAATTCCGTTCATGATTATCGGCGTGGCGGTGCTGTACAAAATCATGAACCAGCCGATTTCAATCATGGCGATGGTCGGCCTGATTATGCTCGTCGGAATCGTCGTCAACAACGGAATCATCCTTGTGGACTACACGAACCTGCTGCGCGACCGCGACATTCCGATGCACGAGGCGTGCCTTGAAGCTGGAACGAGCCGCCTGCGCCCGGTCCTGATGACGACGCTCACGACAATTCTCGGAATGCTGCCGATGTGCTTTGCTTCGGACGGGCAGGCGGCGATGATCCAGCCGATTGGAATTGCAGTTGTGGGCGGACTCACGTCGAGTACGTTCGTCACGCTGATTCTGATTCCCGTGCTGTATTCCATCGTGATGCGCAAAAAGCCGAAGGCGGCGCCGGCGGTGAAGATTGACTATTCGTGCGTTCTGCCGGAAGCGGATTCTGCCGATAATCGTGAAAAAGAGGGCGGAGACGGAAAATGAACAGGAACTACAGGATAGAAATCATTTCGAACCAGTCCGTGCAGGACGAAATCACGGAGCTTTTGGAGCAGGAAATCCCGGACATTGAGTACACGGTGATTCCGACCGTGCACGGGCGCGGCCGCCGGGCGAAGAAGCTAGGAACGACGACGTGGCCGGAGCAGAATTTCGTGATGTTTGCGTACCTCGGCAGGGAGAACGCGCTCAAGGCGCGCGTCATCATCGATGCCGTAAAGAAGCGGTTTCCCGGCGAGGGCATTTCGATGTTCTGCTCGGAGGAAGTGGAGCCGCAGTGAAATCTGCCGCGGACCAAGCGGAAAGCGCGCCGCCCGCCCGTTCAGCATGTCTTCATCGTCTTTCGGTATTCCTCTTTCACCTTGTCAATCGTCTTTCCGCCGATGCCGATATTGCTGTCGGGAAGCTCCTTGATCGTGGTAATGAAAAATTCCTGCGGCACGTTCATGATTTCAGACGACACTTCCGTCAGCCGCCTGATGAGCTGCTCCTTCTGCTCTTTCGACAGCGAGCCGCTTTCAACGGTGATATATGGCATTTTTGTTCCTCCTTTTGCTTTTGCTGTTCGTTTTCCCGGAAAAACGTGCGGAAACATACATTCCCGCACGCTCCGCGCTATTCCAGTTCCGCAATCCTGCCCGACTGAATCGCCGCAAGGTTTTTCCTGATCCGCTCTTCCGGTCCGTTCCACCACTGGAGCTTCAGCAGCCTTGAAATCACTTCGTCCGAGAACCGCTTCCGGATCGGCTTCGCAGGGACGCCGCCGACGATTGTGTACGGCGGAACATCTTTTGTTACAACCGCCCGCGCGCCGATGACCGCTCCGTCGCCGACCGTAACGCCGCCCAGAATCACGGCTTCAAATCCGATCCAGACATCGCTGCCGATTACGATGTCGCCCCTGTTGTCCCATGCGTCCGCAATATCTGCCGCGTCCAGTCCCCATTCCTCGAAAAATATCGGGAACGGATATGTCGAAAGCGAGCGCATCGTGTGGTTCGCGGATGCAAACAGGAACTTCGCGCCGCACGCAACCGAGCAGAACCTGCCGATTTTCAGCCTGTCTCCGTTTACCGGGTAGTGGTACAGGACGTTGTTCTTTTCAAAATCCCGCGGGTCGCGCATAAAGTCGTTGTACATCGTGTAGTCGCCGACCTCGATGCCGGCTTTTTTAACCACGCTCTTCAGGTAGACCGTCTGCGCGTCTCCTGTCCGGGGATATATTTTGCCTTCCGATATAGCCATCTTGAAATCCTCCGTGTTCTGATTAGTATGCGACTATATCGGCTGCCGCAATGCAACGCTTCACTTCCTGCCTCCGCTGAATTCAGTTTCTGAGGAAAAGTATACTGCTTCCGCTCCGGATTTTCTACCGCACGCCGAAAAGCACCGCGCAGAACCGGCTGCCACTGCCGCGCATCCCGGAAGTCGGACTGATAGACAATCCGCCGTCGCGCGCCCATACTTGTTCAAAAAAACAAGGAACGTTTAAACACAGCCGCTTAAATAGCGCGACTGTGTTTAACAGCAGTTTGCCTTGCAAACTGCCTTGTTTACATGTCCGCTCACGCGGACGAAATTGCAATCCTCGGAAGTTGAAACTTCCTGCGGTGTGCAATTTAAAGGAAGGCAAGAACCATGAACATTCTGAACAACCATATCGCAGAGTACATCGAATACTGCGAGTACCGGAAGCGTCTGGATTCCAAGACGTTGAAGGCCTACCGGATCGACCTGAATCAGTACGCAGCTTTCTGCGCCGGACGCTCCGGCTGCTTCGGCAGAGCCGCCGTGGATGATTTTATCACCAGCCTGCACAGGAAGTTCAAGCCCAAGACGGTCAGGCGCAAGATTGCAAGCCTGAAAGCGTTCTTCCGCCATCTGGAGTACCGGGAACTTCTGGCTGAAAATCCGTTCGTAAGGCTGGACATCCGCTTCCGGGAGGCAAAGCTTCTGCCGAAGACAATTCCCTTTCATTCCATACGGACGTTCCTGTCCGGGCTGTATGCGCAGAAGTCGCGGGCGGAATCCGGCTACCAGCTCCGCTGCTGCATCAGGGACATCGCCGTCGTCGAGCTGCTGTTCGCCACCGGGATGAGGATTTCCGAGCTGTGCTCGCTGAAACCGTCCGACATCGACCTTGAGAGCGGCAACATTCTGATTTACGGAAAGGGCGCCAAGGAACGGATCATCCAGATCGGCAATCAGGAAGTCATCGCCGCGCTGACGCTGTACCGGGAGACGTTCAGGAATGACATTGAGGCCTGCGGATATTTTTTCGTGAACCGCCTGCGCCGCAAACTGTCCGACCAGTCCGTCCGCCTTATGATAGACCATCACGCGAAGCGTTCCGGCATAAGCCAGCACATCACCCCGCATATGTTCCGCCACTCATTCGCCACACTTTTGCTGGAGCAGGACGTTGACATCCGCTACATACAAAGAATGCTCGGCCACAGCTCCATCAGCACGACAGAAATCTACACCCACGTGTCGAGCGCAAAGCAGAAGGACATCCTTACAAATAAGCACCCGAGGAATTTAATGGAGATGGATAAAGGATAATTGAAAGTTATCC
>JAGBGX010000011.1 GCA_017935745.1 Treponema sp.
GCAAACGCATTCTCAGTTGCAGGGTACACATTCAAGGGCTGGGCAGCGGACGCCTCTGCGGAAGAGCCTCTGTACACGGACAGGCAGCAGGTTCTCATTTCCGCCGACACTCAGCTGTATGCAGTCTGGGGAAAAGCAGATACAGAAACCCCTGATGCGCCAAGCTCTGACGGCCTGTCAGTGGACGGTGACGGCAACCTTGTTGTAGAAGATGCCGCTGCTGTAAAGCCGGACGTGCGTATCCCGGACGGCGTGAAATCGATAGGCGGCAGCAATGCCTTTATAGATGGCTCATTTTGTGGCATATATACTGGATTTAAAAGTATAACAATTCCTGCCAGCGTAGAAGAGATTACCAGAGAGGCATTTACAGATAGCAGGGATCTTGGATTTATGATAATGCATGATAAAAGAACTAAGCCACTTCCATTTAAATTCATTGTGGATGAAAAGAATCAGCATTTCAAGACAAATGCAAGCGGCAATATGCTTCTTTCCAAGGACGGAACTGTTTTGTACTTTGTTACAAATTTATCTGATGACTTTACAATTCCGGCAACTGTTACAGAAATAGCAGATGCGGCATTTCACGGTGCGAATATAAAAATTATAGAACTGTGTAATATGAAAATACACAATAACTCCGGCGTGTTTCAATATTGCTCAAGGCTTGAAACAGTGAAATTAGTGAATGTTACCAGTATTGCTCCGTGGCAACATGATTTTTTAGAATGCACAAGCTTGCTGAGCGTAGATTTGAGTGAAAGCGGAATAACTGAACTTGACTACACTTTTGAGAAATGCTCCAAACTAGAAGAAGTATATCTCCCGAAAGCAGTGGTGACTTTTGACAAATATAAACAGACTCTCACTGACTGCACAGTACTAAAGTATGTGAAAAAACCTGGGAATATAAACTTAGATTATCTGCCAACTGGCATTACAATCGAAGACTATTAGAATAAATACAGCACAAAAAAGCCTGCCACAGTGGCAGGCTTTTTTGTGCTGTGACTTTTTTCTTGCGTATGCAGATGTTATTATGATATTATTACGGTGTCTTTTTTATTTTTTTCAGTAATAAATAGAGTGCAGCTGTTTTGCAGGAGGATGCAATGGAAAACAAGCAGATTTTGATAGGTGCGATACGGGCTTGCGAGACTAGAGAAATGCTGGATTCAACATTTGCTCTTTATTAAAGTTTCTGATTTGCAGCAGTGATGTGATGTTTTAGTGGAGGCTATGTATAGTCCTGAAATGTTTTTTTCTAGCGGGGAGCCTGCATTGAAGCAGCGGTATGAACTGACTGTAGAAATGTTCCTGACGATGGAATGGAAACTTTCCATGGTATATGAAAAAATGGGGATTGATTAATGTCTCTTTATGCAATGGATAATCAAAAAGCAAAATATATTGCTGAAACATTTAATCTGAATGAAGAGAGCGTGATGAAACTGTTTCAGCGGTATGAAGAGCTGAGTGTGATGAATAAGAAGCAGTATCTTGCACATATAATGCGTTCCTTGAAGCAGTACATCAGAGACCATTGTAAAGCTCCATTTTTTAGGATTACGTGCAGAGAATCTAGCAGCAATCCTGAGCTAAAAGGAACTGGTTGCGCCAGTTATAAAAAAGGACAGTCGTTCACTGTTCTTTATGATTCTCAGCTGGAACCGAAGCAAGCCCGTATTGTAATTGCACATGAACTGGGCATTTGTTTTTGATTGTCTTGTCTGATACAGAATATGAAGACAGCCATGAACCTTTGTCATCTATTTTTTGTATCTTTACAATACTGGATAAAAATGATTTCTATATGGAAAAGACTGCTCCTTTTCAGCATGATTCATGGCAAAGCATTGTTTCTGATTTCAGGCAGTTAAAAAATCAGCTTGATGGAAAACTGAATATCTCATAGGTTTCTGCTCCTCTGCTCCCTCCGTCTCTTGCCTTGACAGATGTCTGCTCTTTTTTTAGAATGGCAGAAGATTTTCAGCGGGCGGACAATCCGGCTTTGCTCTTGCGTCCGTGCCGCTTTTTAGGAATTGCTATGCTGGACAAAATGAGAAATATCGGCATCATGGCTCATATCGATGCCGGAAAGACAACGACAACGGAACGCATCCTGTACTATTCAGGAAAAATTCATAAGATTGGCGAAATTGACGACGGTGCGGCGACGATGGACTTTATGAAGCAGGAGCAGGAGCGCGGCATCACTATCGCTTCCGCCGCAATCACGACTGAATGGAAGGGATATACAATCAACATAATCGACACTCCCGGCCATGTGGACTTTACCGCGGAGGTTGAGCGTTCCCTGCGCGTTCTTGACGGAGCCGTCGCCGTGATTTGCGCAGTGGGCTGGGTTCAGCCTCAGACTGAAACGGTCTGGAAGCAGGCTGACAGGTTCCACGTTCCGCGCATCTGCTTTGTGAACAAGATGGACCGTGCGGGAGCTGACTTTTTCGGCGCGATGAATGATGTGCACGCAAAGTTCGGCTGCGAGACGGCGGCTCTTGAAATTCCCATCGGGGAAGGGCAGGATTTTGAAGGCGTCATTGATTTAATCAGGATGAAGGAAATCCGCTGGGATGATGCTTCCGAAGGGGAGCTGTTCACGGAAACTGATGTCAGCCCGGAGCACAGGGAGCGTGCCGTGCAGTGGCGGGAAAAGCTTCTTGATGCCATTGCTTCCCATGACGATGAGCTTGCGGAACTGTACATTGACGGAAAGGAAATCACGGAAGCGCAGCTTGCCGCGTCCTTGCGCAAGGCTGTCATAAGCCGCTCTCTTGTTCCGTTCCTGTGCGGCTCGAGCCGCCATAACCAGGGCGTTCAGCCGCTGATTGACGCAATCGTGTCATACCTTCCGTCCCCTGATGAAGTTCCGCCCGCCGAGGCTGTCCACATAAAGAAAGGCGAAGAGGAAACGGTTCTTGTCAAGTGCGACCCGGACGCGAAATTTCCTGCGGGGCTTGTCTTTAAGATTCAGCATGACCGCGAGGCGGGAATCCTGTGCTTTGTGCGCATGTACGCCGGGACGGTTGCGGCGGGCGCACAGGTGTACAACACCGGGAAAAAGAAGCGCGAGCGGGTGAACCGTATTCTGCGCGTGAACGCAAGCCGCATGGAGCAGATAGACAGCGTGAGCGCGGGAGACATTGCGGTGTTTGTCGGGCTGAAGTGCGCTCAGACAGGCGATACGCTTGCAAGCGAAGGTTTTCCGCTCCTGCTTGAAAGCGTTCAGTTTCCCGAGCCGGTCATTTCAGTTGCCATAGAGCCTGAGACTCTGGGCGACCGCGACAAGCTTCAGGAAACGCTCGAAGTCCTGAGCCGCGAGGATCCCACGTTTGTTCACCGTGATGACGAAGAGACCGGGCAGCTTATTATCTCCGGCATGGGCGAGCTTCATCTTGATGTCCTTGTCACGCGCATCCGGGATGACTTCAAGGTGAAGTGCAGGGTAGGCTCTCCCCAGGTTACATACCGGGAGTCAGTTTCTTCTGCTGCGGACTACACGGAGATGTACAGCAGGATTCTTGCCGGAAAGGAAAATGCGGCGAAGCTTTCACTGCATGTTGAGCCGCGGGAAACGGGCGCCGGAAATGCCTATGTCTGCGCTGTCAGCGAAAGTTCCGTTCCGAAGGATATTCTTGATGCCATTGAGCGGAGCATCACGGGCTGCTTCGGCTCCGGGATCAGGATGGGCTATCCGTGCACGGACATTGCGGTTACGCTGACAGATGTGGTGTATGACGAGCTGACGGCAACTCCGTTTGCGTTTGAAGCTGCGGCCGCCGAAGCGTTTGACAAGGCATGCTCTGCCGCCAGTCCGCAGCTGCTTGAGCCTGTGATGGATGTTGACATTGAATGTCCCGCTGAATTTGTCGGGGATGCGATGAGCCAGATAACCCAGCGCGGCGGAATGATTTCGAGCATGGATGAAAAGTCAGACGGAAACGTCATTCATGCAAAGGCTCCGATGGCGCGGATGTTCGGCTTTTCCACGAACCTCCGCTCTGTCACCCAGGGAAGAGCCAGCTTCGGCATGACGTTCAGCCATTTTCAGCCGAAAAGCAGCTAGATGCCTGCCGGCTTTCGCCAGCATTTGCCGCGGACTGCTCAAGCTCGGACAGCGGAACGCAGCTGATTCCCATGTTCATCATGTCAAAGATGTTTGCCCGGGCGACTTCCTCTGTCTTGGCGGAGCATGCGTCAGTGCAGACTATTGTTTCATAGCCGAAGCTCATTGCATCGCATGCTGTTCCCCGGATGCAGTTGGGGTACTGCGTCCCTGAAATGACAATCCTTGTTATGCCCCGCTCCTGAAGCATTCCGTTCAGCCCGGTGTTAAAGAATGCGCTGTTGCGCTTTTTTACAAGCAGCGTGTCCTGCTGCGTCACTGGAATGCCGTCCGCGATTTTACAGCCGAATGTGCCGGGAACGCAGAATCCTTTGTTTCCGTTTTCAAAGTGCTTTTTCCTGTATGGCTCCACATCGCTTCCAGAGGAGTCATGTTCCCTGATGATAAAGAAAATGTCCCAGCCGCTGCTGCGGGCAAGGGCAACCAGCCGCTGAATGGCAGGAATCGTATCCATTGCTCCTGCAACATACATGACGGAGCCTGGCAGAACAAAGTCGTTCTGCATGTCGATTACAAAGAGAGCTGTCCTGCCGTTTCTGCCCATGATGCGGTTCCTGCTGAAAAGGTCGGAAAATCAACAGCCTCAACGCTTGCGTCGAGGCTGTTGTTCTCATAAGGTATTGCAGTCGGGTTTCATACCCTTTATTACGACGCAGAGCGTCGGGTATCAAACCCTCCGCACGAATAAAAAAAAGCACCTACATCCTGTAAGTGCCTGAACTGAGCTACTCGTGATTCGAACACGAGACCCACGCCTTAAAAGGGCGTTGCTCTACCTACTGAGCTAGTAGCCCATCCGTTAATAAAACGTACATAAATCATATAGCTTTTGCTGTGTTTGGTCAAGCGGTTTTTCCGCTTTTTGTGCGTTTCTTGTGTGATGCAGTGCGGCCTTTCGCCGCCGGTTTTTCGTTTTTCTATTGGCATCCGGGGCGTTTTGCCGTATACTTTTCAGTATCTATGAACGGACTGATTTTAGACGGCAGCAAGAATGTTTTTAAAGTTGAATGCGAAGACGGCCAGCTCCGCTCCTGTTCAATCAAAGGAAAAATCCTCAGGGCTGGAAAAGGATATTACAATCCGCTTGCGCCCGGCGACATTGTGTTTCTTGACGAAGATTCAATTGAAGGCGAAAAGGGAATGATTGCCGGCCTTTCCGAGCGGAAGAATGAATTTGTACGGTGGAATGTAAAGAAGCGGCAGCCTCAGGTCCTTGCAGCGAACCTTGACTGCCTTCTGATTGTCACCACTCCTGACGAGCCTGCGTTCAAGCCGCAGTTCATTGACCGTGCGCTTGCCCAGGCTGAATGCCAGAACATCACGCCGGTTGTTGTCTGCAACAAGTATGATCTTCCTGCGGCGCAGGACAGTGCGTTTCAGGACAGGCTTGCCGACTGGGAGCGCATCGGGTACAAGGTTATCCGCTCAAGCGCGCGCACCGGAGAAGGAATCGAAGAGCTTGCGCTTTTTATGGAAAACAAGCTGTGCGCCTTTGTGGGAAAAAGCGGCGTCGGAAAAAGCTCCATCATCAATGTGCTTGACAACAGCGTTGTTTTAAAGACAGGAAGCCTTTCAAAAAAATACGGAAAGGGAACCCACACAACGACAAAGGGAACGCTTATCCATCTTCAGCTGAATGAATCCCTTGTGGGCGGACGCAAGGATGCCGTGGCGGATATAATTGACACTCCCGGCGTAAAGACGTTCCTGCTCAACGGAATTTCTGCGGAAAACCTTGCGCTCTATTACCGGGAATTCTTTCCGTTTCTTGGGAAGTGCAGCTTCGGCATGAGCTGTTCCCACCTGCATGAAAAAGGCTGTGCCGTCTGCCGGGCTGTGGAAGAAGGCGCCATATCTGCCGCCAGATATGAAAGCTGGAAGCACACGTTTGAAGAGCTTGAAAGCGGAACATGGGGTGACTAGCCTGGCTTCCTGATGTTTTCAGGCAGTTTACAAAAGAGCGCGCAGGATTTATACTTTTGCCGTATGGAGCGTCAGGAAAACGTGCAGAAAGGTGTCTGCTGGATTTTGTTTTCTTCCTTTGGATTTGCCGTGATGGGGCTGTGCGTCCGGGAAGCAGGAAACCTTCCGTTTGTTCAGAAAACACTGTTCAGGAATATGATTGCGTTTCTTATTTCGTTTTTGACACTATGCAGCAAGGCTGGAAAAGACAGGTCTGTCCTGCATGTGCCTGCACCCGCGCGGAAATTTCTGTTTTTGCGCTGCGCTGTCGGCTCCCTTGGCATTTTTGGGAATTTTTATGCAATCGGACACATGAATATTTCTGACGCGGCCATGCTGAATAAGATGTCTCCGTTTGCCGCAGTTTTTGCAAGCATCTTCATTCTTAACGAAAAGCCGGGGCTGTTTTCTGCTGTTTCGCTTTTTGTTGTCTTTGCAGGCTCCCTTTTTGTCATAAAGCCGTCATTTGACTTTGCTGCAGTTTTCCCCGCCGTGTTTGGGTTTGCCGGAGGCGTCGGAGCCGGATTTGCGTCTTGCTTTGTGCGCAAGCTGCGCGGCTATGCTGTCTGCGGGGATCTCATCATATCATGCTTTTCCCTTTTTTCGAGCCTGCTTGCGCTTCCGTTCATTGTGTTTTTTCATGCGCCCATGTCCCTGCGCCAGATTCTGGTTCTGCTCGGGGCCGGATGTGCCGCCGCGTGCGGGCAGTTCGGAATGACAAACGCCTACTTCAATGCGCCGGCCTCCAAAATTTCAGTGTTTGACTATTCCAATGTGCTTTTTGCCGCTGCGCTCGGCTTTGTGTTTCTGGGGCAGGTGCCGGACGCGCTCAGTGTGGCAGGATATGTCATCATTATCGGAACTGCGGCTGCCGTTTTTGTGCACAATGCGCGGACTGAGCGCCGCAGTCTGCCTGTTTCTTGAGTGTCTGCGTCAGTCAGCAGGGAACTTTTGCGTCTGCAATCAGATTCAGAACCGATTCCATCACAGAAAAGCTTGCGGGCGTCAGCGTTGCAATGTCATCGTCCGCTGAGTGGAAGAGCCGCCATGTCAGGGGCAGATGCTCCTTGTATGAAAAGTCGGGAATGTGCTCCTTTATCCGCCTCTCCTTTGATGACTCACGGTTTACTACCGCGTCCTCAAGGTGCCTGTCGCTGTTGATTTTGCGGGCGTACAGGGAAGCCTCGTCTGCCGGCAGAAGCGTTATTGCAACCGCAGGAATTCCGCAGGCAAGAAACGATGCGTTGTCGCTGTAAGGAACAGGAAGCGTCATCCATCTTCCGCCTGTTGCCTGCCGCAGGAGATTCTGGGTTCTGGTGTGCAAGTCTGAAAACTGAAGCTTGAAGCGCGAAGAAGCCGGCGAATTCATTCCGCTTCTTGAAAGAATGGGAATTTCCCCGCGGCCGCACGCATCAAAAACGTATACGTCATCGCTTGTAATGCCGAGCCGCTGGAAAGTGCTTGCAATTCCGAACGCGCCTTGTCCGCAGACTCCCGTGTCCCAGCCGAGCTCTTCTCCGTCTGTAAAGAAAATCCGC
Source organism: Treponema sp. (assembly GCA_017935745.1). GTDB lineage: Bacteria > Spirochaetota > Spirochaetia > Treponematales > Treponemataceae > Treponema_D. The sequence continues at coordinate 7,648 of JAGBGX010000011.1, forward strand.
ACATTGTGAAACGACGGATAGCTTTTGAGCCGGGCAGCCCAGTCCATGATCTGCCAGTTTGCCGCGCTGTTGTCATTTGCGCCGGGGCTTCCCGGAACTCTGTCATAATGCGCGATAACTGTCTTGATCTTGAACTGAGGGTTGTACGCTCTGGAAGCAAACTGAACGAGAATGTGATTCTTTCCGTCTATGACAATCCTTTCTGATTTTACTCCCAGCTGCTCAAGCCGTTCCTGTATAAAATCAGCGCGGCGGCAGCCATGAGCTATATAGTCTGAAAATGCCTCCGGAAGGAATCCCATGTCCGCTAGTACTCTCCGCCGCTGCGGAAGCTCCGGCCGCCTCCCCTGTATGGCCGTTCTCCCCGGTCTCTGCCAAAGCCGGAGCGGTCACTTGGCTTTTTTTCTTCCGCGTAGTTGACACGCACTTTCCGTCCGTCAACTTCTTTTCCGCTCAGCTCTGCGATTGCCTTGCTTGCGCCTGCATCGTCCGCCAGCTCAACGAATCCGAAGCCCTTAGACTGGCCGGTGTCCCGGTCCATAATGATTGTTGCCGAAACAACTTCCCCATACGCAGAAAACAGGGATGACAGAGTGTCTTCTGTTGTAGCGTAGCTCATGTTCCCGATGTACAGTCTTTTTGACATACTAAATTCCTTGCAGATTCACAGTTTTGGCAGGGAATCATGCTCTTTTAAAATACTATGGAAAAACGCAGCTGTCAAGGTTAGGCAGTTCATTTCATGCTGAATTTATGGAATAAATTTTGCGCCTGCGCTGTTTATTTTGCAGTTCCTGTGATATAATAGTAAGCATGAAGAAAGAAGAATTTTATGATTTAGTGCGGTCAGTGCCCAAGGCTGAGCTTCATATTCACGAGGAGGCTGTGCTGAGCCGCGGAACTATACAAAACGTTTTCAGCCGGAATTTCGGCAGGGAGCTGTCTGAAGAGGAGCTGAGCGCCCTGTTTGAATATGATGATCTGGCGGGATTCCTTTCTTCTTTTATAAAAATCCAGTCATATTTCACAAACATCAGTGATTTTGAGGATATGTTCAGCGACTTTGAAAGCTACCTGAACGAAAACAATATCTCGTACTGCGAGACATTTTTCAGCCCGACATCCCATCTGAAGAAAGGCTGGAAATTCCATGACATGATGGGCGTCATTCAGAAAAGCATTGAGCGCATTCAGGAACATAGCGGAAGGACAGTCAGGCTGATTGTCGATGTGAGCCGCTCGTTCGGCCCTGAAAATGCCATGAAAAACCTTGATCTGGTGCTCGGGGAACGGAATCCGTATATAATCGGAATCGGGCTTGGCGGAGATGAAAAGAAAGGCCCTGCGCGCGACTATCAGGCAGTCTTTGAAAAGGCGGCTGCAAACGGGCTTCATACGGTGGTTCATGCCGGGGAAACGTGCGGCAGCAGCTCAATGAAGGACAGCCTTGCGCTGTGCAGGGCAGAGCGGCTTGGACACGGGATTGCGGCTGCCGAGGACGAGGATTTTTTAAAGCAGCTTGCACAGTCAGGCGTTCCGCTTGAAGTCTGTCCGACAAGCAATATCTTTATACTGAAGGAATTCGGCGGCGACATGAAAAAGCATCCGGTGCGGCGGCTGTATGACAGCGGAGCCTTTGTAACTCTGGGTACTGATGATCCGACATTCTTTAAGGTTTCGCTGCTTGATGAATACTGGAACCTGTACAGCAGCCTGCATTTTTCACTTGAGGAAATACGGCGGATTATAGAAAACGGCTTCAAGGCTTCCTTTATGGAGCAGGAAGAAAAGGAGCGCAGCCTGCTGCGCGCCGGCGAAGCATGGGACTCATGGTTCGCCGGCCATCCGGACTGCTGCTGAGTCAGGATTTCTTCACTTTTACGGTGAACGGAATTTTTGTTTCACTTCCGTCCCAGCCGGTGATTTTGACTGCTCCTTTTCCTGTTTTTCCTGCTGACTTTACATAGATTCCGGCCATTCCTCCCTTCAGGGAAACTGCTTTCGGCCCGATAATCTCGACCGTGCCTTCTGCTTCCACAGTGACGGCTTCCTGGCAGAACGGCTGGACGTTTCCGTTTTCATCAGCTGCTGAAAGGCGGATTTCTGAGACATCATAGGATTCTTCTTCTATGAGCTGCGTCCGCTTTGCCTCGGCCGTTACAGACGCGTTTTTGCACATCGCCTTTACGAGCGTCTTTGTTTTTTTTCCGTTTCGGTATGCTTCAAATGTATATGTGGCTGAAGCGCCGCCCCAGTTTCCGATGTATTTCAGGTAAAGCTCAGACAGCCGCTTTTTTGTGGCGACCCGCAGCAGTGAAAGCTTTGCGCAGGCTGCGGCGTATTTTGCCGGAAGCTTTTCTGCCGTGAACTGCTTCATGGCGAAAATGATTTCCTTCACTTCCTCGCTGTACTTCGCTGGAATTCCGTCTTCTTCTGAAAGCCTGTTTCCGATGATGTCGTCAGCCGGAATCGGGCCGTGCGGAAGGTTTTTAAAGGGGGAGCTTGAGCTGAAGAATTCCTTTGTGAATGTTCCGTTTATGTACAGCTTCACTGAATCCGCGTTTGTAAAAATCCAGATGCGGCCGGGAATTCCTCCGTTGTATTCTCCGATGTTCATGCTTGAATTCACTTCAAGGACTTCCCCGGTTTCCTCAGGGTCTCCCTGGCAGCGGTATACGGCGGCGGCAAGCTTGGGATTCCTGAACATATCCATGACGCCATGGTAGCATATTCTGTCGCCCGAGCCGAATTCCTTGTGCGTGTTGTAGTCAAAGGCGCACCAGCCGCTTGAGCCTGCGCAGCTGTCCATTCCTGCGGCTGCGTCCAGCACTGCTGCGTGCCTGACTGCAAGCTCTGTGCGCCGCTGCTCTGTGTCAAATGACTTTGTGGGGAACATGTGGCCGTTGTACTCGGTGACCAGATATCCGCCCTTTGATTTTGTGACGCTTTCCTTTGGTGCAAGTCCCGCGTTGCTTCCTGAGTGGCTGAAGTCATTGTATGTGTACACATCCTCAAGAAGCGTGCTGTTCTTGATGCACCGCACTCCTCCTGTCGGCCGTGTGGAGTCAAGCAGATGCGCAATCCTGTTTGTTTCCGCATAGAACGCGTCATCATCCTTGCTTTCATTTATGCGCACGCCCCACATGAATACTGAAGGATGGTTTCTGTACTGCATAATCATCTCGCGGGTGTTTTCCAGCGCCTGCTTTTTCCATGCCTCTGCGCCGATGTGCTGCCAGCCTGGAATTTCAGTGAACACAAGCAGTCCCAGCTCATCGCAGCGGTCTATGAAATGGCGGCTCTGCGGGTAGTGGGAAGTCCGCACATAGTTCAGTCCCAGCTCGTATTTCAGGATGTCAGCATCATCCCGCTGCATGTTTTTTGGCATTGCATAGCCGACATACGGATACGACTGATGGCGGTTCAGTCCGCGCAGCTTGATTTTTTTTCCGTTCAGATAGAATCCGCTTTCATCAAACCGTATGTCCCTGAAGCCGAATCTGACAGTCTTGCTGTCTACGGTTTTCCCTTTTCCGTTTACAAGCTCTGTAATCAGATTGTACAGAACCGGTTGCTCTGCTGTCCATGCGGAGACCGGCTGCGCGTCTGCCGCTGTGAGAATTGTCCTGCCGGGGACGCCGGTGTGTATGTATGCTGCCTGAATGTCCGTTCCTGCCTGCTCGACCCGCTGAACGACTGAAAGCCCTTCGATGTTTTCGTCTGTGCTGAGTGTGATTTCAGTTTCAAAATGGCTTGCCTTTGTCTTTATAAAGACATCTTCTATATAGACAGGATTTTTTATTTCAAGGTAGACATCGCGGTAAATGCCGCCGTATGTCATGTAGTCGATGACAAAGCCGAACGGCGGAATGTCGAGGCTTTCCCTGCTGTCCAGCTTCAGGGCCAGCGTGTTTGTCTTTCCTTCCGGCAGAAGAAAAGCTGTGAGATCGACAGTGAATGCTGTGTATCCGCAGCTGTGGGTTGCGGCTGATGTTCCGTTGATAAAAACTTCGCAGCGGTGCGCGGCGCCTTCAATAGTCAGAAGGACTTTTTTCCCGGCCCATGATTTCTCTGTCTTGAACAGCTTCCTGTAAAAGCTCAGCTTCTGGTAGCTGCTTTCGTCAAAGCTGTTGAACGGAGTTTCCGCAACGGTGTGCGGCAGCCGTATCTGCTCAAGCTTTCCCTTGAATTTTACGGAAAGCATTTTTTCATCGAATGAAGGCGAGAATTCCCAGCCATTGTTCATATATATTCTGTCTTTCATGCATACAGTCTACGGAAAAAAATGATTCAGTTCAATAGAGAAATGCGCTCTTCCGGGGCTTGCCTTGCAGCTGGTGCGCTCCTGTTGCGCAACCGTGGAGAACAGCATGCCTCAATGCGCTCATCGGAATGGCTGCCTGCTATTGCGCAAGGAAGGAAATTCAAGTAGACTACGATGGGTATTTTTTGATTTGATTGATTCAGTCAGCCCGTCTGATAAAAAATGAGGTGTATGCAATGGCCACTCCGCTTGAAATCTATGTAAAAGAAGCCGGCAAGAATATGAATGCCGCCATGACATCGTATGTCGCGAACCTTCAGCTTGTTTCTGAAGCCGCCCCTGAAATTGCGCGGGATATCGTCAGGGAGCTTGAAACGCAGCGCAGGCACCTGAAGCTTGTTGCAAGCGAAAACTACTGCTCGCTGAACGTTCAGGCCGCCATGGCAAATCTGCTTACTGACAAGTATGCCGAAGGATATCCTGAGCACCGCTATTACGGCGGATGTGAAAACATTGATTCAGTTGAAACTGCGGCTGCGCGTGAGGCGGCGGAGCTTTTTGGAGCTGACTATGCGTATGTACAGCCGCACGCAGGATGCGATGCAAATTTAGTCGCGTACTGGGCGGTTCTTTCAAAGACAGTGGAAGTTCCTGCGCTTGAGGAGCTTGGCGTCAAGTCGCTGGCAGAGCTTACTGCTGAGCAGTTTGATATGCTGCGCAAGCGGTTCGGAAGCCAGAGGCTTATGGGGCTTGATTATTCGTGCGGCGGGCATCTGACCCACGGCTACCGCATGAACGTGAGCGCACGCATGTTTGAAAGCCATCCTTACGGCGTGGACCGGGAAACCGGGCTGCTTGACTATGATGCGATTGAGCGTCAGGCAATGGAAGTGAAGCCGCTTATTCTGCTTGCGGGATTCAGCGCGTATCCGCGGAAAATTGACTTTAAGCGCTTCCGCCAGATAGCTGACAAGTGCGGTGCGGTGCTTATGGTTGACATGGCTCATTTTGCCGGGCTTGTCGCGGGAAAAGTGTTTGCTGGTGATTACGATCCTGTCAAGTGGGCGGATATCGTCACTTCCACAACGCACAAGACGCTGCGCGGGCCGCGTGGAGCTGTCATCCTTTGCAAGAAGGAATTTGCTGACTATGTGAACAAAGGCTGCCCCATGGTGCTGGGCGGCCCGCTGAACCATATTGTCGCAGCCAAGGCTGTCGCCTTTAAGGAAGCGAAGAAGCCTGAATACCGGCAGTACGCGCAGAACGTGGTGCGGAATGCATCTGCCCTTGCGTCCGCCTGCATGGCCCGGGGAATGAAGCTTCAGACTGGCGGAACAGACAACCATCTTATGCTTGTCGATGTGACAACATACGGGCTTACCGGAAAGCAGGCTGAAGCTGCGCTCTTTAAATGCGGCGTTACAGCGAATGCAAATGCGCTGCCGTATGACAAAAACGGCGCCTGGTGGACAAGCGGAATCCGCATCGGCACACCCGGCCTTACAACGCTCGGCATGAATGAGTCCGATATGGAGAAAGTTGCTGAAATTATCGATCTTGTTCTGAAGGGGACAAAGCCCGGCGTTACAAAGGAAGGAAAGGCTGCCAAGGGAAAAATCGAGCTTGATCCTGCGGTGCAGAAATCAGCTGAAGAAAAAGTGCATGCGCTGCTTTCCAGCCATCTGCTGTACCCTGAGCTTGACCTGGAATTCCTGAAAAACCATTTTGCAGGATAAGACGGATTTTTCACGGGAGGAATGCGGAATGAAAAAAGCTGCCTGGTTTCTTGCAGCTGCTGCTTCAGCAGTGCTTGCCGGATGCGGACGGAATTCCTTTGCGGAACTGGCCGCTGCACGGAATCTCAGCACAGGAACAGCCGTTGCTGTCGGGGATTTGTTTCAGCCTGAGCATATCGAAATCATCAGGGAAAACAGTTCCATTGTTGTTGCCGAAAACTGCATGAAGCTTGGCTCTGTGCGGCCTTCACGCTCTCTGTGGAACTGGGGAGACGCAGACAGCCTTGTGGAATTCGCTGAAAAGAACAAGATTGCCGTCAAGTATCACACGCTTGTCTGGCACAATCAGAATCCGCCGTTTGTTTCAGGAATGCAGACAGAGGAAGAAGCCAGAAGCATGCTTGACGAGTGCATCAGCACGGTGATGTCCCGCTACAAGGGCCGCATCAGGGAATACGATGTTGTAAACGAAATGTTCAATGAAGACGGAAGCCTGCGCAATTCAGTGTGGCTCAGGACTGCCGGTTCCGGCTACATTGAATATGCGCTCCGGCGCGCGCGGGAAGCTGATCCTGACGCGCTTCTGTTTCTGAATGAATATAACAATGAAGCGGAAGGAAATCCGAAGGCGGATGCCATGTACCGTTTTGTAAAGCAGCTCAAGGAGCAGGGTGTGCCGGTTGACGGAGTCGGCATGCAGCTGCATCTTGACGCGACATTGCCGTTCAGTCCTGATGCCATACGCAGCAATGTAAGGCGCTATGCCGATATAGGAGTGAAGGTGTCGTTCAGCGAGGTGGATGTGCGCATTCCTTCAGGAAGCCCTGAAAAATGGGAGCAGAGGCAGCAGGAAGTGTATGAAGCCCTGCTTCGCATTGCGCTGGAAGAGCCGAATGTGACAAGCTTTATAACATGGGGATTCACAGACTCCCAGAGCTGGGTTCCGCAGGCTTTTCCCGGGTATGGAAACGCGCTGCTCTACGATGCGGACAAAAATCCCAAGCCGGTCTATGAGAGCCTTGTGCGCATCCTGCGGGAGAAAAAGTAGCGGATTTCAGTTGATTGTGTAGCAGTCGAATCCGGCTTCCTTCAGTTTTTTCCCCATTGTCAAGGAGTCGTTTTCGTCAACGGCAACAATAAAGTATGAAGTTCCGCTTGAGCGCGTTTCAGAATAGCAGTATGCGCTGAATCCCTTTGCCTTCGCTTTTTGAACAAGCTCGTCCGCGTTTTCTTTTTTCTTGAAAAGCCCGAGCTGCTGCTTTTTTCCCGGGTGCCGGGCAGACAGCGGAACCGTTTCTTTTTCTGCCGGAGAAGAGCTGTTTTGCGCCGCGGAATTTCCGCCGGAACTGATTTCAGAAAGCTGCATGCCGTGCCTCGGAACAAAATACCAGAACGGAACACGCATGATGCTGACAGTTCCGTTTATAATGGAAGCTTCCGGGCTTGAAGGAAATTCCTTTTTCAAGACTGAGGCATGCTGCTGCTCTCCTGTCAGGTACCACAGGGTCAGCAGGACTTGCGGCCTCACAGACTTCATTGACTGCATGGTGCTGTACGCCTTTAGAAGTGCAACGGAATCCTCTGTTTCCTGAACGGAAGACGCCTTGCACAGAGTGCTCCATATCGAGTACAGGTTTGCCGTTGCAAGAATCTCCTCGTTCTTTGAGGAGCGGATTGCGCTGTTCAAGTATGAATTCGCTGTTTCCCAGTCTCCGGCGCACAGGCTTGCGCGCACCGCTGAAACTGCAAGCTGCTCGGAGGAAATTTTCGGCATGTTGACGGCATCCGGCGCTGCGATTCCCGCTGCCTTTGCATAGGAGCTGCTTGCGTCCGTGTACAGTCCCAGCTGCTCCTGAAGCATTCCGGTAAAATACAGCAGGGAACGCCTGTCCGCCGCTGTTTCCGCAAGGCTGAGGCTGTCTTTCAGGCAGCTGATGGAATCCTGGACAGTCTCCTGCCGCAGTGCCTCTTTCTGGATTATTTCCGCTGATTTTTTATTCTGCGCTGAAACTGCTGCGCACACCGCCAGCTGAAGAACAGCTGCGCAGGCTGCGGCCCGGGCAAATGGCTTTTTCATACTGCTCCTTGGGACGCGGCTGCGCAGAAACGGAGCGTGCGGCGCTACGCTTTGTCCTTGTTTTCTTTAGTTTCGGCTGTCAGCGTCTCAGTCTTAACAGCCTGAATCTTTTTATTTTTGCATTTTTCCTTTGGCCCGCACTTTTGCCTTTTCTTGAATGTAAACGGAAGCGTGACAATCACTCCTGCAAGAAATGAGCCGAGCAGCGCAGCGAATACAGGAATGTTTTCAAACCTGTGGAAAAACCAGATGGTGCACGGATTTGAAAGGTTGAATCCGGTGAGGACTGCAACCAGCGTAATAAGAAGCAGAATTCCAATCAGTTTTATAGGCATCGTTTTCTCCTATATCAATAGTATAAAGAGAATCGGTGAAAATTGCAATTTTTAGAGTGGAATTTCTTTGTCTGCTGAAACATTGCATACATTGAGAAAAGATGATATAATTGCAGTTTATGGAAAAAGTGTGAGAACATTTTGGAAAACTGAACAAGGGCTGCTGCAATAGAAAGCACGAAGGATATTCAGAGGTTACAATGAAAGCTATTGAACTGGAAAAATCATATAATCCCAAGGAATTTGAAGAGCGAATTTATGAGGAGTGGGTTCAAAAGGGCTGCTTTAAGCCTGCGTCAGACGAGTCGTCTCCTGTTCACGGCTGCTATCTGAAATCATCAGAGCATGCGGCTGTTGCAAAATATACAGTTGTTATTCCGCCTCCGAATGTTACCGGCGTTCTTCACATGGGACACGGACTGAACAATATGCTGCAGGACATTGTTGTCCGCTATCACAGAATGAAGGGCGATGACACGCTGTGGATTCCCGGAACTGATCATGCCGGCATTGCGACCCAGAATGTCGTTGAGCGCGCTTTAAAGAAAGAAGGCACAAGCAGGAAGGAGCTGGGCCGCGAGCGGTTTCTTGAGCGCACATGGCAGGTGAAGGAAGCTCACCATGCAACAATTGTTCGCCAGCAGCGCAAGTTCGGCAATTCGGTTGACTGGAGCCGCGAGCGGTTTACAATGGACGAAGGTCTTTCGGAAGCGGTGCGCGATGTTTTTGTCACGCTGTATGAGCGCGGGCTTGTGTACAAGGGCCGGTATCTGGTGAACTGGTGCCCGAGGTGCGGAACTGCTCTTGCTGATGATGAGGTTGACCATACGGACACCGCCGGCTTTATGTACCATATCTACTATGAATTTGAAGACGGAAGCGGACGGATTGAAATTGCCACAACGCGCCCTGAGACGCTTCTCGGAGACACGGCAGTCGCTGTCCATCCTGAAGACGAAAGGTATGCATCTCTTGTGGGCAAGAAGCTCAGGCTGCCGCTCGCTGGCCGTGTCATTCCGCTCATTGCTGATTCCTATGTTGACAAGGAATTCGGAACGGGAATGGTGAAAATCACGCCTGCACATGACCCGAACGACTGGGAAGTCGGGCGGCGCAATAATCTTGAAGCCATCAATATACTGAATCCTGACGGGACGCTGAACGGAAACTGCCCGGAAAAATACCGCGGCATGACGTGTGCGCAGGCCCGTGCGGCTGTCATTCAGGACTTGAAGGATGCCGGCCTGTACAAGGGCGAAGAAAAAATCACCCATTCAGTCGGACACTGCTACCGGTGCGCGACAGTTGTTGAGCCGTACCTGAGCGACCAGTGGTTCGTAAAAATGAAGCCGCTCGCAGAAAAGGCGCTTGCAGCGTGGAAAAACGGGGAAATTGTCTTTTATCCGCGCAAATGGGAGCATACGTTCACCCACTGGATGGAAAATATCCGCGACTGGTGCATAAGCCGCCAGCTGTGGTGGGGGCACCGTATTCCTGTGTGGTACTGCGCGGAATGCGGGGAAACGGTTGTGAGCCGGACTGATCCGGGTTCCTGCCCGAAATGCGGCGCTCCGGCGGACAAGCTGAAGCAGGATCCCGATGTGCTTGACACGTGGTTCAGCTCGTGGCTCTGGCCGTTCAGCACGCTCGGCTGGCCAAAGCAGACGCCCGATTTTGAGCATTTCTATCCGACATCCGCGCTTATCACTGCGTATGACATTATCTTCTTCTGGGTGAGTCGCATGGTCATGGCAGGCCTTGAATTCACAGGAAAGCCGCCGTTCCGCGACATTTTTATTCACGGTCTGGTGCGCGACAAGCAGGGCCGGAAAATGTCAAAGTCGCTCGGAAACGGAATTGATCCGCTTGAAATCATCGATATATATGGCGCTGATGCCCTGAAGTTTACGCTTGCCTATATGTGCGCGCAGGGGCAGGACATCCTTATTGACAAGGATTCATTCAAGATGGGAAGCCGCTTCTGCAACAAAGTCTGGAACGCGAGCCGGTATATTCTCGGAAACCTTGAAGGGCGCACGCTGATTCCTGTTTCAGACTCAGACCTTACTGAGCTTGACAGGTGGATTTATCTCCGCATGGATTATGCTGCTGCGCAGGCTGCCGCTGCATTTGAAGGCTATAAGTTTAACGAAGGAGCCAGCGCGCTGTATGAATATTTCTGGAATGACTTTTGCGACTGGTATGTTGAGGCGACAAAGCTTTCATTTAAAAACGGAGACAGCCATGAAAAGGACCGGGCTGTTTCAGTTCTGCTGAACGTTCTCGAGGAAAGCCTCCGCCTCATGCATCCGTACATTCCGTTTGTCACAGAGGAAATTTACTCAAAGCTTCCGCTTGCTGAAATCAGCGGAAACCGGAGCAAGGCCGGCAGGCAGGAAATTCTTCCGTCGGAACCATGCGGAGGGCTTCTTGTCACAGCTCCGTATCCGGCTGAAAAATCCGGCCGGAAAAATGAAACGGCCGCAGCCCGGTTCAAGGTGCTTCAGGATCTGGTGCGCAGCCTGCGCTCCCTCAGGACAGAGTGCGGCCTTGATCCTGCGGTAAAAATTCATGCCGCCGTAAAGATTGACCGCGGCTCCAATGCTGAAGCGGTGCTGGAAAAAGCTGCGGTTGTGCAGCTGCTCGCGGGAATCGGCAGGCTTGACTTTGCTGATTCTGCCCCGGAAAAATCAATCGGAACTGCCGGAGACGGGTTTGAGGCGTTTATTCTGGCTGATGAAGGCATAAACAAGGAGCAGCTCAAGGCGAAATTTGAAAGGGAAATCGGGCAGGAGACGGAAGCAGTGCGGAAAATCAGCAGCAAGCTCAGCGGCTCGTTTGCGCAGCATGCTCCTGCTGACATTGTGCAGGCTGAGCGCGTCCGCCTTGAGCAGGCGGAAAGCCGCATAGAAAAGCTTCAGTCATACCTGAAACATATACAGTAGGCCGCCTATGAGGAAGAAGTATGAAATGGCTGTGGACAAGCCGCAGCAGATGGACAGGGAGCACATGCTTGCACTCAGGAGCATTTTTCTTGCGCCGTATATGCAGATTGCCACTTCCCTGATTGGAAAAGCCCGGTTTGCCGGGGGAAACATGTTCCGTCATCAGCTTGACACGATGAGCATTCTCATTGACTACGGCTACATAGACACCATTCTGCTGAAGGCCAGCTGTGTTCACGACACAATCGAAGATATTCCCGGATTCGATGAAAACCTGATAAAAAATGCTGATTCCGACGGGCCGGAAGTCCTTGCGCTTGTAAAGGAAGTCACCAAGATGCCCGGGCAGATGAAAAGCGACTATTTAAAGTCGATTATTGACAAGGGAAGCCAGCGCGCAAAGATTCTTAAGTGCGCTGACAGAATTTCAAACATGATAAGCCTCGGCTTTGTGACAAGCAATGAATTCATAGAGCGTTACTGTGACGAGACTGAATATTTTATTCTTCCGATTGCGATTGAAGTTGACTTCAATATGTACCAGGAGCTGATCAGCCTTGTCATGAGCCGCCGGGAATATCTGGAAAAATCGGGGTACTTTGACAAAAAGGACGACCGGGATGAATGATTTGTGCAGAACCGTTCATGCTCCGGTACCTGTGCCGGAATCCGCTCATGTGCCGGCCGCCGGTTCCTGTGGAGGCGTATAGTGAAGAAAGATGAAAACACAGAGACAGTAATTTCAGTTTTGCTGAGCTCTTTTTCCAATTATATGAAGAAAGAGTATCCCGTTGTTATTCTTGCATTTGTAACGCTGCTTGCCGCCATAGGAATGAGCTTTGTGCAGATTTCCACGGCTACGACTGTTTCTTCCTTCGACATAGAGGAATACGAAGTGGGGCAGATAGCGGATATCACAATAAAGGCCACAAAATCGCTTCCTGCGGACTATGACAATCCCATTTCAATAGAAGCCGGTGAAAAAGTCATCAGGAAAGGCTTCCCGATTACGGAGGAAGGATACTCAAAGCTCAAGAAGATGTCGGAGTCTCCTGTGTATGTTGACTACCGGTCATTCGCAAATTCTGTAATCTACCATATTCTCATCTGCTTTCTGTTTTTCTTTTTCCGCAGCCGGATTTACTTTAAGAATGAAAAAATAGAATTCAAGGAGCTTGTAACCGAATGCTGCTTTTATCTGCTGATATTCGGCTCGGTGATTTTCGGCTCCAAGTCTGTTTTCAGCTTGAGTCCGTTTGCGCTCTGCGCGGTCATTCCGTCATCGCTGTGTGTCTTTCTCGTGTCGATTCTGTTCGGGCAGCTGAACGCAGTGTTCTTTTCAATTGTGACTTCCCTTGCCGTCCTCAACGCGTCCGGCTATCAGATTGTTCCTTTCCTGTTTGTCCTGTCAACATCGTTTGCTTCAACGCGCCTGGTAAGAAAAATCAACCGCCGCACGGACATGGTGTTTGTTTCCGTTCTTCAGGCGCTGCTGAATGTAGTGTTCCTTTTTGTGTTTAAGATTATTTTCAACGGATATCTGTCTGACGGACTTGGATTTGTTGCGGGCGTTGCGCTGAACGGATTTTTTTCCGGCATTCTGTGCCTCGGGCTTCTGACGCCGCTTGAGCTGATTTTAAACACGGCATCGCTGTTCCGCCTGATGGACTTAAGCGACTTGAACAGCCCGACTATGAAAAAAATGCTTGTGACTGCAAGCGGAACGTACAGCCATTCACTTATGGTTGCAAGCCTTGCTGAAGCCGCCTGCAATGAAGTCGGAGCAAATCCGCTGCTTGCCCGTGTCGGCGCCTACTATCATGACATCGGCAAGATTGACAATCCTGATTATTTTGTAGAGAACCAGCGGGCAGGCGAAAACCTTCACAACGAAATCAATCCGTCGCTGTCCGTCAGCATCATCAGAAGCCATGTCAAGCGCGGCGCTGAAAAAGCTCGCTCGCTCCGCCTTCCCCAGCAGATTATCGATATTATAAACGAGCACCACGGAAATCAGGTCATCGCGTATTTTTACAACGAAGCCAAGCTGATAAATCCTGACGCAAGCCCGGAAGACTACGCGTACACAGGAAATCCTCCTTCAACAAAGGAAAGCGCCATTGTCATGCTTGCTGACACTGTTGAAGCCGCCTGCCGCAGCCTTGAAAAGCCTTCCGTGCCGCGCCTTGAGAAATTCATTACAACGCTGATCAACGGAAAAATTGAGCACCGGCAGCTTGAGAATTCAAGCCTTACATTCAAGGATCTGACAAAAATCCATGACGCCTTTGTCCAGATTCTCGCCGGATACTACCACAGCCGCACAAAGTATCCTGACCAGAAGGATCCTGATTCGCATGAAGCGGCAGCTCCTGCGTCTGCACCCGGAGAAAGCGCGGCTCTTGCAGAGCAAAAGGAAGTGCCTGCAAAGCCGGAGCCAAAGGCAGAAAAGACAGACGAAAAGGCTCCCCGCAAGAGCGCAAAGGAAAAGGCTGAAAAAGCTGCAAAGGAAAAAAAGTGATGGCAAACCAGATTTTTGTAAGCGCGGAAGAAGGCATCGAGCCTCCGCTCTGGCTTGAAAAGGCCGGGCAGTTTGCTCACAGCGTGATGCGGGCGTGCGGCTATGACGGCCAGGAGCTTGCGGTTCTTTTTTGCTCCGACAAGTACATTCAGCATCTGAACAAAACGTACCGCGGCATGGACTGCCCCACGGATGTCCTGAGCTTTGAGGACGGCGGAATGTATGATGACGAAGAAGGAAACAGCTGGAAGCTTGCAGGAGACATCGCAATCAGCATTGACACGTTGCCAAAAAATGCAGAATACTTTGAAGTGAGCCGGAACGAAGAGCTCAAGCAGCTGATAATCCATGGAATTCTTCATCTGAACGGATATGACCATGGCGAGGAGCATGTGGAAAAAGGCGCGGAGCCTCAGTGCGAAATGCTTGTCCTTCAGAAAAAGCTGATGGAGCAGTTCAGGGACGAACAGATAATCGGGGAATAGGTGATGTTTAGACTGGGAAAAGAAAAGTGCAAAAAAAACGAGCTGAAGGCAGCCACGCCGGATGAAGTTCAGCAGGAAATTCTCGAGGAAGAGCGCAACGGCATGATTCAGGGCGTTGAAGAGCTTGCCGTCACAACGGTAAAGGAAGTCATGGTTCCCCGGATAGACGTTGACTTTCTTTCCTTGGAAACGCCTGAGGACGAGCTTTTGCAGAAAGTCACTGAAAGCGGGCATTCGCGCATTCCTGTGTACTCAGGCTCCATCGACAATGTTGTGGGCATTCTGTATGTGAAGGACTTGATACGGGAGCTTGCGCTGCGGCTGCCCATCGATCTTGAAAAAATCATGCGCAAGCCGTACTTTGTTCCTGAGAGCAAGCATATTGACAGCCTTCTGCGCGAATTCAAGCGGCGGCGCGTGCATATTGCTGTCAGCGTTGACGAATACGGCGGCATTTCAGGCATTGTCTGTATGGAAGATATTATAGAAGAAATTGTAGGCGACATTCAGGATGAATTTGACCACGAGCGGCAGGGCATCATATCGCTTTCCGAAAATGTCTGGCTCTGCGATGCGCGCATCAGCCTTGACAGCCTGAACGAAGGCATCGGCTCCTGCTTTCCAACTGACAGCTTTGATACGCTTGGAGGCTTTGTGTTTGACTTGTTTGGAAAAATACCTGTTATGTTTGAAAAAGTCTCGTGGAACCAGTATGACTTTATCATTCATGAAATGGAAGGCCACAAGGTTAACGCGATAAAGGTCGTAAGAAAAAAAGAAGAGCCGGCGCCGGACGGGCAGCATGCATGAGCTGGATGATTTTTTGTAACGCGGGAATTGCGGGCTGTGTTTAAAGAACGAGGTGTTTTTGCCTGGATTCTAAAAGCCCTGAACCGCAGACGGAGCAGTTGAAATGAAAAAAAAGATTTTGCAGAAAGCATACAGTGCGATTTTCCTCCTTTTTTTTGCCGTGCCTCTGTTTGCACAGGAAGAAACTGCCCTTGAGCTGTTCAAGCGTGCGCAGGAGCTGCAGGACAGAAGCCAGTGGTATGATGCCGTTGATCTGTATCAGGAGGCGCTTGAGCTGAATCCGCAGTACGGGGATGCCTGGTACAATCTTGCCCTCTGCTCGTATGCGCTTGGAAGCTACGATCTTGCTGTCCAGTATGCCGGGAACGCGGCAAAGTATGCGCGCAACTTCAGCGCGGTGCAGAATCTGAAGGGAATGGCGCTGATTTCCCTTGGAAGAGTTGAAGAGGCCCGTTCCGTTTTTGATGAAGTCCTTGCGAAATTTCCCAATGACATAGAGTCCCGCTTCGGACTTGCCGAGCTTGATCTGCTGGACGGCAGAATTTCAGTTGCCGAAGGAAGGTACCTTGATGCCCTCAAGCGCGACAGCAGGAACCGCAAGGCTCTGCTCAGCCTTGCCCTTGTGAGTGCAGAAATGGGCAAGCGCTCTGTTTCAGAAAAATACATCCGGCAGGCTCTTTCCTATTACAGCGGAGAGTCGGAAGTGCATTACATGGCTGCATATCTTTCTGCGGGAAGCGGTGATTACCGGACTGCAGAGCAGCGCGCACGGAGCGCAGTCCAGATAAACGGCAGCTTTGACAGGGCGTATGCGCTTTTAGCCGGCATTCTGTATGCCCAGAAACGGTATGACGAGGTTATCGACATCTGCGACTTCCGCATCGGGCGCAACAGGAATGCAGGAGACGCATGGTGCCTGAAGGGCAGGGCGCAGGAACGGCTCGGGCTGCCGGAAGCTGCTGTTGAAACATATTCGGCAGGCCTTTCAGTCAGTCCGCAGGACGAAGTCATGAGGCAGTCGCTGGAGCGGCTTGTGCGGGAAACGCTTCCTGTTGAAGACTCCGCGCGGGACAGCTGGGCGCAGTTCCATTTTTCAAAGGCTGCTGAATACGGACGGAATTTTGACAGTGCTGCCGAGCGGTACGAATATCAGAAGGCTCTTTCCATTGCGCCTCTGAACAATGAAATCCGCCAGTCGTTTGCCGATATGCTTGAGCGGGACGGACAGTATGAGCTTTGCCTGCAGCAGCTGAAATTCATTCAGGAAAACTACGAATCTTCCGGACAGGACAGCGGTGTTCAGCGGGACGAGAATTCGCCGCCCAAAAAGCGAACCCGCGCCCAGATAAAGAATGATGATGCGATTGAAGCGTATGAAAGCCTTATGAAAAACAATATTGCCGGCCGCTGGAATGTTGATCCGTTCTACCTTGACAAGACACGGTGGAACATCGGCATTTACTATACAAAGAAGCCTGTCCAGCTGTTTCATGCTGACCTTGAGGAAATTGCGGCAGGCGCGGCAAAGGACATTTTCAACGGAATTCCATCGGCATACGTGGATGTTCAGGCGGAGCCGGTGGAAAGCTACGGAGAGGCATTCAGGCTTGCGCGGACGGCTGGCCGTGAGTACTTTGTCATTATGACAGCTGACGAGACGGAACGGACATTTTCCATTGATGCCCAGATTTATTCTGCGCGCACAGGCTCAAAGATTTCAGAAATTCACGTCTACAGGACGGGAAACGACTGCATGGCAAAATCCCTCCAGCGGTTCAGGCAGGGCGTTCTCGACATGCTTCCTATCCGCGGAAAAGTGCTTCGGAACGTGCAGGGAACGCTTCTTATCGACCTTGGAACGAATGACGGAATTGCTGCCGGCTCAGAATTCGACATCATCAGAAAAGGATGCGTTGAAACAAATGACTCAGGCCCCGGTGTCACATACAACAAAAAAGATCTGCTTGGAACTGCCGTAGTCTCCCATGCTGATGAAGAAATTTCAGAAGGCGCCTACAAAAAAAGAGGCTTCTATGACACGCTGAATGCCGGGGATGAAGTTATTCTTACGCGGAACCCGGCCGCATCAGACAGCCAGGAAAATGCTTCTGCGGGCAGCGGATCTGCCAGGCCGGCCGCTGACCTTCAGGGAAATCCTGCGACAGAAAGCGCGCGGCAGGCAGAGCTTGAGTCCCTTAAGGAATCACTGCGTCCTGCTTCCCGCGAGAATGACCTGATTCATCTTATCCGGTCGATACTGTAGCCTCGTCCCACGCCGGCAGTTTGTCCCGTCACCGCTGCCGGACTGCCTTCTCCTTGTTGAAATAATCGCGGAATTGGTATATCATATCTGTATTCTAAGTGCATGATCCATGCTGGAGGACAAGTGTATGATTAAGACAGTAAAAGACGTTGATTTGAAGGGAAAGCGCATTATTATGCGCGTTGATTTCAACGTTCCGATGAAGGACGGTGTGGTGCAGGACGACACGCGCATCATGGCGGCTCTTCCTACCATAAAATACATTCTTGAGCAGAAGCCGCGCAGCCTTGTGCTGATGAGCCACCTCGGCGACCCGAAAAAGGACGTGAAGAAGGCGCAGGAAAAGGCCGAGAAAGCCGGAAAGACATGGACTGATGCCGACGCGGAGAAATTCATCAGCGGAAAGAACCGCATGAAGCCGGTCGTCGAGTATTTTGCTTCAAAGCTCGGAACGCCGGTTACGTTCCTGCCGGACGCGCTCGGACAGAAGGCTGCGATTGACGCGCTTCCTGAGGGTGCTGTCGCGATGCTTGAGAATGTCCGCTTCCACAAGGAAGAAACGTCGAAGGACGCTGCGGAGCGCGACGTGATGGCGAAGGAGCTTGCGTCCTACGGCGACATTTTCGTGAACGACGCGTTCGGAACGGCGCACCGCGACCAGGCTTCCACCGCCTCAATCGCGAAATTCATGCCGGTTCCGTCTGTTGGCGGCTTCCTGATGGAAAAGGAAGTGAAATATATTCAGCCGATGGTCGAGAATCCGCCCAAGCCGCAGGTTGCCATTATCGGCGGCGCGAAAGTTTCCTCAAAAATCGCCGTGCTTGAGTCGCTTCTGAAGAACGCGTCCGCGCTTGTGATTGGCGGCGGAATGGCGTACACGTTCCTCAAGGCGCAGGGACACAAAGTCGGAAAGTCGCTCGTCGAGGACGATTTTATCGACACGGCGAAAAAGCTGCTTTCTGACGCGGAGGCGCGGGGCGTGAAAATCGTTCTTCCCGTTGACCACGTGGGCGCGGAGGAATTCAGCCCGGACGCGAAGCCCGTCGCCGTTGACGGAACGGACATTCCGGACAATTTGATGGCGATGGACGTGGGACCGAAGACAATCGAGGAATACAAAGCCGTGCTTTCGACTGCGAAGTCAATCGTCTGGAACGGACCGGTGGGCGTGTTCGAGTTCGACGCGTTCGCAAAGGGAACGGAAGCTGTCGCCCGCCTTGTTGCGGAGGCGACCGGACGCGGCGCGATGACTGTCGTGGGCGGCGGAGACTCTGTCGCGGCGGTGAACAAATTCCACCTTGCCGACAAGATGAGCCACGTTTCCACCGGCGGCGGCGCGTCCCTTGAATTCCTCGAGGGAAAGACGCTCCCGGGAATCGCGATTCTTGCGACGAAATAGAATCCGTTTTCAGGCGGCTGCGTCCGGCTTTTCCGGCCGGGCGCGGATATGTTTTTGGAGTTCTCTTTGGTTACGGTACGGAAAGCAGCCGCTGCTGACATGCAAGCCCTCATGTCCTTGCGGCTTGAAATGCTCAAAGCGGTGAACGGGCTTTCTGACGGCTATCAGTTTGACAGCAGTTTTGTTGAATGCGCCAGGCTGTATTTTCTGAACGGAAACCAGACAACGGTGCTTGCTCTGGACGAAGACAATGTTCCGGTCGGCTGCTCCTCGGTTTCTTATATTGAAGTCATGCCGACGTTTGACCATCCGCTTGGAAAGCGTGCCCATATCATGAATGTCTGGGTGAAGCCCCGGTTCCGGCGTCAGGGAATTGCGCTGCGGATGGTACGTGCCCTGATAAAAGAGGCGGCAGAAAAACGCTGCACTGAAATCAGCCTTGACGCGACAGAATGCGGCCGTCCGCTGTATGAAAAAATCGGTTTTAAAGGCAGTGAAAGCTGCATGGTGCTTTCCGTTTAGATGAAGCTGCGGTGCATTTTTTTGCGGAAAAACGGAAGCTTTCGCTTGGGAGAAAAAAATGAATGAAAACATACGGGTGCTTTTAAAGCCCGGGGAAGAAAAGGAAATTTCACAGGGATTTCCGTGGGTATATGACAATGAGATTGCGCTTGTCAAATTTCCTTCAAAAGAAGGAATCAAGACGGTTCCCTTTGCGGAGTGCAGCACAGAGGACGGAGCCGTTGTGGAAGTCTTTGCGTCTTCGGGCCGTTTTTTAGGAAGCGGAGTCATAAACAGGAAGTCAAAAATAACAGTGCGGATGATTGGAAGCATCCATGCTGATCAGATTCTTGCAGACACAAAGAATTTCTGGTCAAAAAGAGTCCATGATGCCGTAAATATCAGGCGGCTGTTTTTCAGCGAAACTGACAGCTGCCGTCTTGTGTTCGGGGAGGCTGACTTTATTCCGGGGCTTATCGCTGAAAAGTATGTTTCCCAGGGAAAAGTCTATCTTGTTGTCCAGTTTCTTGCCCTTGCCTGCGAAGTCTTCCGCGCTGACATTCTTGGCGCTTTGAAAAACGCTGTTTCCCCCGACTTTATATATGAGCGCAGCGATGCCGATGTCCGCACAAAGGAAGGGCTTGAGCAGACGTCAGGCTGGCTCGGGCGCAGCGGAAGCGAAGTGATTCAGATTGAAGAAAACGGCGTGAAGCTGCTTGTTGATATTGCGCACGGACAGAAAACAGGCTTTTTTCTTGATCAGAAGCATAACAGGAGCATCATCAGGCGGTTCTGCCGCGGAAAAAAAGTTCTTGATGCATTTTCACATACGGGCGCATTCGGACTGAACGCAGCGGCAGAAGGCGCCCGCCAGGTTGTATGCGCGGACAGCTCTCAGGAAGCTGTCGATATGGCGGGCAAAAACAGCGCGCTTAACGGAGTCAGTGACCGGGTTTCGGCTGTGTGCGCGGATGTGTTCGCTCTTTTGAAGCAGTATGAAGCTGACGGTGAAAAATTCGATGTCATCATTCTTGATCCTCCTGCATTTACAAAAAAAGCGAAGGCGATTGAAAAGGCATACGGAGGCTACAAGGAAATCAACTTGCGGGCGATGAGGCTCTTAAATGAAGGCGGAATTCTCGTCACCTGCTCCTGCTCCCAGTACTTTGACGAAAACACATTTTATTCAATGATAATGCATGCGGCCTGTGACAGCCACAGGCGGGTTCAGGTTCTGCAAAAGCTCGGAGCTGCACCTGACCATCCAGTCCTGCTCGGCTATCCGAAAAGCGGCTACCTGAAGTGCGCGGTGTGCCGGGTGCTGTAAGCGCGTATGCAGACAGACTGCTGTAACTGCGTAGTTTTGCTGGGGCCGACTGCTGCCGGAAAAACTTCGCTTGCGGTACGCCTTGCGGACCGCTTCGGTTGGGACATCATTTCTGCGGACTCACGGCAGGTGTACAAAGGCCTTGACCTTGGGAGCGGAAAGGATCTGGACGAATACAATGCGGGCGGAAGGCAGGTTCCGTATCATCTGATTGACATTGCGACGCTTCACAGCGAATACAATGTCTTTTGCTTTCAGCAGGATTTTTACCGGCTTTTCAGCCAGTTTCAGTCCCAGGGCAAAATGCCGTTTGCTGTGGGCGGAAGCGGCATGTACGCTGATTCTGTCATCCGCGGATACGAGCTGCTTCCTGTTCCTGAGAATCCCCGGCAGAAGCAGGAGCTTGAGTCTCATCCGCTGGAAGAGCTTGGCGCGATGCTTTTACAGCTCAAGCCGGATCTTCATAACAGAAGCGATCTTGCGGACAAAGCGCGTGTCATAAAGGCCTTGCAGATTGAGCTGTACAAAATCAGCCCTGAAGGAAAAAAGCTCAGGGAAACTCTTTGCTCCCGGCCGGACATACGTCCGCTTGTCATCGGAGTGACGCTTGAGCGGAGCCAGCTGTACAGGAACATAGAAATCAGGCTGCGCGAAAGGCTCGGCAAGGGGCTGATTGAAGAAGTGCGGCAGCTGCATGCTGAATTTCCGTGGGAGCGCCTTGAAAAGCTCGGGCTTGAGTACCGGTATGTGAGCCTGTACCTTGAAGGAAAAATACAGTCCCGGGAGGAAATGGAGCGCCTTTTGTGCCGCGCTATCAGGCAGTTTGCAAAGCGGCAGGAGACCTGGTTCCGCGGAATGGAGCGCAAGGGTGTGGACATACACTGGCTTCCGCGCGAAGGCGGCAGTGAAGCCAGGTTCCGCTCAGCAGTAAGGCTGATAGAATCTTCTGTGCATCCTAGGCATTTGCGGCAAGCTTTGCAGCCGACTCCTCTATCTTTGTAAGATAGCCTGTCCTGATGCAGGAGTCAAAAAGCGAGCGGGAGATGAAGTCCGTTGTAACTTCGTCATATCCATCCTTGTCACGGACAATGCGCACAGCATATCCGTCTTCGGTTTCACGCAGGACTGTCAGGTAGTCGTTTGCGCTTCCTATGCTTTTAAGCGTGTAGTAAGCCATGAAAAGTACCTCTGAAAGTAATGTTCTTAAAATACATTTGCATATCCGCGCAGGCGGTGCAAATTCACAGCAGCATAAGCAGTCCGGCTTCACAAAATCTGAAGCCTGCTGAAAACAGCTGCTCACGGAAAACAGCCGTTTATACTATTTTCGGAACAAACGGCTCTTGTTTTAGCTTTTTTACAGGAGATTGTATGATTTTGTGCGATGCCCATCTCCATGCGTCTCAGTGCCGTCCCTTTGAGATTGCGGCCCTGTGCTGTTCCTGCGCCCATTCGCCCCGGGAATTCCTTGAGCAGGAGAGAATCGCGTCTGAGCATCCGGGCAGCATTGTCTGTGCGTTCGGACTGCATCCGCAGGAGCCTGCCATGGAAAACGCCGCCTTTTTAGAGTCCCTGCTGCGCGAAAAGCGGATTTCTGCCGTTGGAGAGGCCGGATTTGACTTTTTTACGGCGCATCTCAGGCAGACGGAAAAAGAGCAGCGGGAAGCCTTTCAGACGTGCCTTGAGCTTGCTCTGGCGTATCAGGTTCCGCTTGTCATTCATGACAGAAAGGCCCTTGACAGTCTGTTTCCGTATGCTTTTCAGCTGAAGAAGCTTCCTGCTGTTATTTTCCACTCGTTTGCGTTCGGCCCGCAGGAAGCGCGTTCGCTTTTGCGCAAGGGCATAAACTGCTTTTTTTCCTTCGGAAGCCCGCTGCTTGCCGGAAGCAGAAAAGCCGCCGCCTGCGTCAGGGAGCTTCCTTTGGACATGCTTCTTTTGGAAACTGACGCTCCGTACCAGTCCCTGCGCCGCGGGCAGCCTTCTTCTCCTTCACTGATAGCCGCCGTCTATGAAAAAGCAGCGCAGATCCGCGGTTCCCGGCCGGAAGAAATCAGTTCCGGACTGCACAGTTCCTTTCTGCGCGCCTTCAAAAAAATAGCAGATAATTCAGACTGCCATAATTGACCTAATAAAAATATTTTTGTATTATAGATGAACATAGAAAATAAACGGCACAGCCGGCCTTTGGAGTGGAAAATGGGTGTTGTAAAGACAGTGCTTCTTGTTGCGTTTGTGATTATTTGCGTTCTTTTGATTTTGCTTGTTCTTGTTCAGAATGAAGATACTAACGGCATGGGAAGCGTCTTCGGAGGCGGACAGTCTGCGGCGTTCGGCGCGCGTTCTGCAAGCGTCCTCACAAAGACGACCGGAGTGCTTGCGGGACTTTTCTTTGTCATTGCCTTTGGACTTTCACTGCTGAACAAGGCTCCGGCAAAGGAGGACTTGTCTTCCTCTGTAAAGGAAATTCAGGGAGAAGCTCCTTCTGCTCCTGAGTCAGGAAGCTGGCTTGAGGAAGAACTGAATCCGTAAAAACAAGCGGCTGCCTCAGGCTGTTCCGGCATTTGATTCTGATGCGGGAGGCGGCCTGTGCAGTACGAAAAACTGCTGCTTCCTGTTTTCAGCAGGACAGTAAAAAGCCGGAAAATGCTGCGTGTTGCGTAAATTCCAGTCCGGCTTGTGCGGGGGATATGTGTTTTTTTCAAAAGTGTTTTCTCCTAAGAGCATACTTTTAAATCTTGAAAGCGAAGATAAGGACGAGCTGTTTGAAGAAATGGTTCAGGCGATTTATTCAGCTCATCCTGAAATAAACCGCGAGGATGCGCTCAAGGTGCTTCATGCGCGTGAAAATCAGATGAGCACGGGAATCATACACGGAATTGCGGTTCCTCACGGAACATCTGCCTCTGTAAAAGGCTGTATCGGTGCAATCGGAATCAGCCGCGGCGGAATTGACTACAACGCCCTGGACGGAGAGCCTGTCAACCTGGTCTTTATGCTTCTGTGCGGTTCCCAGGATAACGAGCTTCATCTGGAAGTTTTAAAAAAGCTTGCGGAGCTTCTGAAGAATCCTGCATTTGCGGCAGATCTTTTTGAAAAAACGTCCGCTCAGGAAGTGTTCGATGCAATGTGCGAAGCTGAAATATGACCGGCTTTTTGTGCGGCTAAAGGAGATTCATAATGGCAGCAGAAGAAATTGATGTTATCAAGCATCTTCTCGATGTGGAGCATGAAGCTTCCATGCTCATTCTTGATGCTCAGAAAAAGGCTGATGAAAAGATAGCTGCTGCCCGCGCTCAGTCTGAAGCGCAGTTCAAGGAGCAGTATGCTGCTGCCGTTGAGGAAATTGAGCGGAATGAAGCGGCGGCAAAGGATGAAATTGAAAAGAAACTGGCTGCTGACAGGGAGTCGTACCGCCGGCAGCTCGCTTCAAATGCAAAGGACGAACCGTCTTTCAATGCTCTTATGGATGAGATTCTTTTCGGGCGTGCATAGGAGAACTGTATGGCGATGGATAAGTCGGCTGCGGATGCGTTTGTCTATGCAAAGGCAAGCGGAATGATGGCCCGGTCCTATATAGGAAAGCGGGCAAGGCAGCTTTTTTCATTTCACACGCTGCAGGAGCTGTGGGCGTTTCTCTTTAAAAAGGAAGTCCCAGTCGTTCCCGAAACACTTTTGGCAAAGGCTCTGGAAAATGAAGCCTTCAGCCGTTTTCTTTCTGAATATGAAGGGCTTGTCGGAAATTATGCACGGCCGGAACAGATTCTGCTGACGCTTCTTCACAACTTTGACTATGAAAATCTGAAGGATATTGGAGCGTCTCTCATACTTAATGAAAAGAAAATGCCTCAGGTTCATGAAATCACTCCGTTCAATATAATCCGCTATGAGAAATGGCCTGACATTGCTGCGGTTACGGCTGACGGGCCGCTTGCCTGGTACAATTCTGTTCCTGCGGTAACTGAGCAGCATCTTGTGAACTATAAGCTTGACTGCCAGTATATCCGGGAGCTGTGGAGCGCGGCAAAAAGCATCCGCTCTCCATGCCGGGAAGCGATCCTTGACCTGCTCGGGGAAAAGCTTCGGATTGACAATATTGTCTGGGCAATCCGCCTGAGGCTGTACTATTCCATGAGCAGGGAGGAAGCGCAGCCGCTTCTGGCTTATACGGATGAAAAAAAATCTGCTTCCGATGATCTTGCTTCTGATGCAGTCCAGACGCTTGGCTGGGAGCTTGACAGCTTTGAGCAGTGGAAAAAGTGGAAGTTCAGCTATCTGCTGAATCCGCATGAAGAAGGCGCTGTCTGGAATGTGGATCCGCGCTGGATTGCAAATTCCTATAAAAGTGAGTATGTCCGCAAGGCATATAAGCTTTTTCATAAGTATCCGTTCACCGTCTGTCCGCTTGTCTGCTGGTTTGTTATAAAGCGGAATGAGCTTGATTATATCCGCACGGCATCGGAAAGCCTGCGGCTGAGCATCAGTTCATCCCAGGCTATGCAGATGGCAGGAATCCCGGAGGTAATGCATGGTTAAGACAACTGCAATGCGTCTTATTGAGCTGATGGTTCTTCGCGAGGATATTCATTCAGTCCTGAAGTATTTGGGTGAGCTTGGGGAATTTCAGTTTCAGCAGGAAATTTCAGAGAGAAGCGCTGACTCCCAGGAGCTGCGTCTCAATCCTGATGCGTCTGTTTTTGAAAAGCTTCAGAAGATCCGCGCGGCTCTTGACATTGAGGATTTGTCCGGGTACAAAGGTTCTGTCGCGCTTCCTGTGAGCGAAGACTTTGAAGAGGCTTCAAAAATCATTGAGTCTGTTGAAGAGCTGCATGAAAAGGAGCTTGAGGCGGCTGACAAGGCAAAGCGGGCTGCTTCTGCGTACAGCGAGGCTCTCGCTTTTTCAAACCTCAAGGTTTCCTATTCGGAGCTTGAGTCCCTTTCGTTCCTCACGCTGCGCATCGGAAAAATCGAGCCTGAGAAAATCGGGCAGCTTAAGGAGAAAATCGGGGCGCGGGGAATTATCGTCCAGCTCGGAGAGGACAAGTCCAGAATTCTTGCGGCTTCGTCAAAAAAGGCGCGCTTTGCCCTTGACGGCGAGCTTAAGGCGGCCGGATTTGTTGAGCTTCAGGTTCCCAAGGATTTCAAGGGAATTCCTGACGATGTTCTTCTGACGCTGAAAATCAACAAGGAAAAAGCTGCACGGGAGCTTGAGGAAATTCAGGCTGAGCGCAGAAATTTTGCAGAGACTCACAAGGCTGAAATTTACAGGCTTCTTCAGTCATATTCAGTCGGAATGCAGATTTATGCGGTGGAAAATTCCCTTGAGTCAACGGAATTTGTCTACCGAATTACCGGCTGGATTCCTGCGTACCGCACCCGGCAGATTATCAGGGATTTGGATGAGCTTACGCAAAGCAGGACTGGAATCCGCGAGTTTTTGCCGGACGAAGTTCCTTCCGTTGTTTCCGGGCATGAAAAAGTTCCTGTCCAGGTAAAGCACGGCAAGATTGTGTCCAATTTTGAGCGGATGATTTTCAGTTACGGTGCGCCGCTGTACGGAACTGTTGATCCCACGCCGTTTGTCGCGCTGTTTTTTACGGTGCTGTTCGGCATTATGTTCGGGGATGCGGGGCAGGGGCTTTGCTTTTTGCTCATAGGAATCTTGTGTTGCCTTAAGAAAATCAAGATTTCCGGCTGGGAAAAATTCGGGCCGGTTTTCTGCTGCATAGGAGTCAGCAGCACGGTGATGGGGCTTTTGACAGGGGAATTCTTTGCGAATGAAACGCTTCTCAGGCCGTTTGCGCTGTGGGTCACCGGGCTGTTCGGAGAACCCCGCGCCCCGATCTTGAGCATGATGCCTTCCAGCGATCCTGTCTCCATTGCACGGATGTTCATGTTCTTCGGATTCACCATTGCCGTGGGATTCGTCATCAATACCTGCGGAATTATAATCAATATTGTAAACAATTTTTCGCTGCACAGGCTCGGAAAGGCTTTGTTCGGAAAAACGGGAATTACAGGCGCTGTCTTTTTCTGGTATATAATTGCCTTTGCACTGCGGACTGCGTTTTTCGGCCATGAGCCTGCGCTGTATGACTGGATTGTAATAGGAGTCTCGCTGTTTCTGACGGCGTTCAGCGAAGTTTTTGAGCGTCTTGCAGAAGGAAAGCGGCCTGTGCTTGAAAACGGCCTGTTCAGCGCGCTGATTGGCGCTGTCGTTGAAATAATCGAAGTTATTTCATCTTACCTTTCAAACACAGTGAGCTTTGTGCGTGTCGGCGCGTTTGCGCTTGCCCATGCGGTTCTCGGCTATATTATCAATGCGCTGGTTGAAATAACTCCGGGCGGGTTCGGCATTATTGTTTTGATTGCGGGAAATGCGCTTGTTGTTGTTCTGGAAGGCATGATTGTTGCGATTCAGGTTGTCCGTCTTCAGTACTATGAATTCTTTTCAAAATTCTTCAGCGAGACAGGACGCGAATTCAAGCCGTTTGCCTTCAGCTATACATAGGAATCAACTGTGTCAGGCAGTTTTCAATATGAATATTTTTAGAACTAAAGAGGTGTTTTTATGAACAAAAAAATGGTGGCTGTTTTGTCAATGATGATGGTTATTGCTGTTGCCGGCGTTTTTGCCCAGGCACCCCAGGAGCCTTCTGATGTTCAGGCTGTCGAGCAGTCTTCAGCAGGGCTTGGTTCCGCTGTAAAATACATTGCGGCGGCGCTTGCTGTGGGAATCGCATGTATCGGCGGCGGCTCAGCTGTCGGAAAAATCGGTTCGGCGGCAATGGGCGCAATGAGCGAGAATGCAGAGCTTTCAGGAAAGGCGCTTCCGTTTGTAGGTCTTGCCGAAGGAATCTGTCTGTGGGGCTTCCTTGTCGCGCTGTTCATTATAATCATGTAATCAGCCTGAAAGGTATTTCGCTTTGGAATATTTTGTAATCGGAGAACGGGAGCTTGTCCTCGGATTCATGCTTGTCGGTGTGAAAGGAAAGTCAGTTTCCAACAGGCAGGAAGCTTTGGAGTCATTTAACAGAATGACCGGGCAGCTTTCTTCCGCTTACGCCCCGGTGGAGCAGGACAGGCCGAAAGTTCTGATTCTTACAGAAGATGTCGCTGATATGCTGTCGGGAGAAGTTCAGGCCTGGCAGATGAAAGGCGCGGCTCCTCTTATTGTGGAAATTCCCGGTCTTCACGGTCACATTCAGGGCAGAAAAACGCTCACTGATTCAATCCGCGAGGCTGTTGGAATTCAAGTGTAGCATGTGCGCAGGCATTTTGTGCAGGAATGCAGCCTCAGCCGCACTATGCTTTGCTATGGTGAATTGTTCCGCAAAATGCAGCACCGCAGAAACTTTTCGGTTTCCGAGGATGTGCGTTTGTCCGTGAAGGCGGTATCCGCGTGAGAGGACAGTTTAATAGATACAGCCGGCCGTACAGTTTCAGCGGCTGATTGTAAACATTCCTTATAATTCGGCAGCGAGAAAATCTTCAGATTTTGGAGCTGCTGAATTGGTGCGCGCGGACAGTGTCTGCTCTGCGCACTGTCTGATAAAGAGCAGTTTCGTAAGAAACTGCGAGATACAGCCGGCCGCGCAATTTCAGCGGCTGATTGTAAACGTTCTGTTTTTAAGGAAGATAAGTATGGAAGAGTTGCGTTCGGCGGAGGTTTTAGACAAGGAAATCCGTTCTGACAGCGTAAAGAAAGCGGAAAAAATTCTTGCCAAGGCCGAAGAAAGCGTCCGGCAGCTGCTTGACGGTGTCGAAGCTCGTGTTGCAAAGGAACGGGAAGCCGCTGAAAAAAAATCAGAGGAACGGATTGCTCTCTACGCAAAGAATACGGATGCATCCCTGCCTTTGGAAAAGCAGCGGTATCTGGTTTCTTACATTCATAGTTCGGTCGTGGAAGCCATGAACAGCTATTTTGATAAAATCGGCGCGGACGGGCGGCTCAAGGTGCTCCGTTCCCTTGCTGAGCGGGCAAAGGAGACTGTGGGCGGCCGGGACACAGATGCCGTTGCAGTCGGGCTGGACGAAGCTTCCGCTGAAAAAATGCTCAGGGCTGTGTTCGGCAAAAAGCTTGCTTCCTGCTCGTCCGGGAATGCTGTTCTGCTTTCAGGCGAAGCTGTAGAAGGCTTCAGCCGGAGGGAAGGAATCATACTGAGAACTCAGGACGGAACAGTCGTTTGCCGTCTGACTCTTGATGAAAAAGTGCATGAAATTTTAGACGAAAAGAGCTGTGAGCTGGCAAAAACTCTTTTTGGAGGGAGGCTGCCTGAATGATTACCGGAAGAATCACGCGCATTTCAGGACCGATTGTCTATGCAGAAGGACTTGAAAAATGCGGTCTGTACGATGTTGTCGATGTCGGTGAAAAAAAACTCATCGGTGAAATAATACGCCAGGACAAGGGGAAGGCTACAATTCAGGTTTACGAAGATGTCACTGGAATGCATGTGGGCGAGCAGGTTGTTTCCAGCGGGCGTCCGCTTTCCCTGAAGCTCGGCCCTGGTCTTGTCGGAACAATTTATGACGGAATTCAGCGTCCTTTGAAGGAAATGTATGAAGACGGCGGCGCGTTTCTGCTTCCGGGACAGCGGACGGAAGCCATTGACCCGGAAAAAAAGTGGGAATTTGTTCCTGCTGAAAATCCGTCAGACGGAACACCGTTTTCTGAAGGAGCCGCGATTGCTCCGGGAATGGTGCTGGGAACAGTGCAGGAGACAGGTTCCATTGTCCACCGGATTATGGTTCCGCCGTTTATCCGTGGCCGGACAATGCAGTCGTTTGCCGGAAAAGGCTCCTACACGGTAGATGAAACGATTGCCGTAACTGAGCTTGGTGAGAAAATCACCATGAGCCAGTACTGGCCGCTGCGCCGTCCGCGTCCGTTTGCCCGGAAGCTTGAAGTTTCCCAGCCGCTTGTCACAGGGCTCCGTGTTATCGATGTGTTTTTTCCTTTGTCGAAAGGCGGAACTGCGGCAATTCCCGGCGGCTTTGGAACGGGAAAGACAATGACGCAGCATGCCATTGCAAAATGGTGCGATGCCGACCTGATTGTCTACATTGGATGCGGTGAGCGCGGAAACGAGATGACTGATGTTCTCACTGAATTTCCGACGCTGATAGATCCGCGGACGGGACGTTCCCTCATGGAGCGCACGATTCTTATTGCGAACACTTCAAACATGCCTGTTGCTGCCCGCGAAGTCTCCCTGTATTCAGGCATTACGCTTGCTGAATATTACCGCGACATGGGAATGCATGTTGCAATCATGGCTGATTCCACGAGCCGCTGGGCGGAAGCGCTGCGCGAGCTTTCAGGGCGCATGGAGGAAATGCCTGCGGAAGAAGGATATCCTGCGTATCTTCCGACCCGCCTTGCAGAATTCTATGAGCGTGCAGGCCGCGTTGATTCCCTGTGCGGCAAGGAAGGCTCTGTAAGTGTTATCGGAGCTGTTTCTCCTGCTGGCGGCGACTTTTCGGAGCCTGTCACTCAGCATACAAAGCGTTTTATCCGCTGCTTCTGGGCGCTCGACCGCGAGCTTGCCAATGCCCGCCATTATCCTGCCATCGGCTGGATTGACTCGTACTCAGAATATGCGTCAGAAATCAAAGGCTGGTGGGACAAATTTGATCCGCGCTGGGCTTCTATCCGTGTGCAGGCGCTTGACCTTCTCAAAAGGGAGCAGCGGCTTCAGCAGATTGTCCGCCTGATTGGTGCGGATGCCCTGCCTGACAGCGACCGCCTGATTCTGACAGTATGCGAAATGATTAAAAACGGCTTTTTACAGCAGAACGCCTTTGACACTGTGGATGCGTTTGCGGTTCCAGAAAAGCAGATCCGCACGCTTCTGCTTATGATGGGATTCTACGAAAAAGCGCTGAAAATCATCAGGTCCGGCTGCCCGCTGCTGAAAATCATAGAGCTTCCAGTGCGAAATGAAATAATCAGGGCAAAAAGTGAAATTCCGAACGACAAGCTGGATCAGCTTACAACTATTCAAAACCACCTTGACGATCAGATGGCGGAACTGGAAAGAATGTACCGCAAGGATATTGCCGTATGAAAGGAATAGAATATGCCGGACTGACTTCTGTAGACGGCCCGATTGTCGCGGTAAAGCGCAGTGAGAATTCTTCTTATGATGAAGTCGTGTATGTGCGCGACAAGAACGGTGAAAAGCGGACTGGACGCATCATAGACTTGAATGAAACATCCGCTATTGTCCAGATTTTCGGAAGCACTACCGGGCTTGACCTTGAGGGTGCGACTGTGGAATTCCTTGAGGAGCCGATGGAGCTTCGTGTCGGGAAAGGGCTTTTGGGGCGCATCTTCAACGGCCTTGGAGAGCCTGTTGACGGCTATCCGCAGATTATTTCCGACAAAAAAGTGAACGTGAACGGAAATCCGATCAATCCCTATGCGCGTGTTTATCCGCGGGACTTCATTCAGACCGGCATTTCTTCAATTGACGGAATGAATACGCTTATCCGCGGCCAGAAGCTTCCGATTTTTTCAGGGAACGGACTTCCGCACAACAAGCTTGCCGCCCAGATTATCCGCCAGGCCAAGATCCGCAGCAGCACGGAAGAATTCGTCATGGTGTTTGCCGGCATGGGAATCAAGTATGATGTCGCCCAGTTCTTCAAGCATACATTTGAAGAGTCCGGCGTTCTTTCCAAGGTCGTTATGTTCCAGTCTCTGGCTGATGCTCCTTCTATAGAAAGAATCATTACGCCGCGGTGCGCCCTTACTGCCGCAGAATATCTGGCATACGAGTGCAATATGCACGTTCTTGTCGTGATGACGGATATGACGAACTACTGCGAGGCGCTGCGTGAAATTTCAACAACGCGTGGCGAAGTTCCCGGCCGCAAGGGCTACCCCG
The DNA here is from genome assembly GCA_017935745.1 of Treponema sp. Lineage (GTDB taxonomy): Bacteria > Spirochaetota > Spirochaetia > Treponematales > Treponemataceae > Treponema_D. The sequence goes on from JAGBGX010000011.1 coordinate 39,200, forward strand.
GATACTTGTATTCCAACCTTGCGGAGCTGTATGAGCGTGCCGGAAAAATTCAGGGAAGCTCAGGCTCGATTACGCAGATTCCGATTCTTTCCATGCCGAACGATGATATTTCGCATCCGATTCCAGACTTGACCGGCTACATTACGGAAGGCCAGATTGTCCTTGACCGCGAAATGAGCCAGAAAGGAATGTATCCGCCTGTCTCCGGGCTTCCGAGCCTGAGCCGCCTCATGAAGGACGGAATCGGAGAAGGAATGACGCGCGAAGACCATGCGCCTGTCTCAAGCCAGCTGTTTGCCGCGTACAGCAAGGTAAAGTCCATCCGCAACCTTGCCTCCATTATCGGCGAAGAGGAGCTTTCCGAGCTTGACCAAAGCTATCTCCGGTTTGGAAACGAGCTTGAAGCGAAATTCTTTACCCAGGGTGAATATGAAGACCGTTCAATTGAAGAAACGCTTGACTTGGGCTGGAAAATGCTGTCCATGCTTCCGCGGGACGAACTGTACAGAATCAAGAGCGATATGATTGAAAAATATCTGCCGAAGGCGGAAGCGTAGGGTGCGCGTATGGCGAAACTCAATATAGCTCCGACAAAGTCAAACCTTCTCGCCGTAAAGGAGCAGCTTGCAGTCAGCACAGAAGGCTATGACCTGCTTGAGCAGAAGCGTGAAATTCTTGTCATGGAACTGATGCGCATTGTTGAGCAGGTGAAGCTCCTTGAAAATAAAGTTGACAAGTGCATAAACACGGCATATCCTGCTTTAAAGGCTATGCTGATGACAGTCGGCGGCGACAGGGTTGAGCGGATTGCCCACGGAATCAGCTATGCGTTTGAAATTACAAAGCGCCCTGCCGCGATTGCAGGAATTTCCTTTACAACAATCGATGTGAATCTGCCGAAGCGGCAGCTGTTTTCATCATTCAGGGGAACTTTTGCCGACAGCGATGAAGTCATGACTGATTTCTTTGAGCTTCTGACGCTTCTGACAAAAATGGCAGGCATCCGCACCATTGCATGGCGGCTTGCCCTTGAAGTGAAGAAAACACAGCGGCGTGTAAATGCCCTTGACAAGACTGTTATTCCGCAGTCGAAGGAAACAGTGAAGTATATAGAAAGCGTTCTGGAGGAACGGGAACGGGACAACGTTTTTGTTATGAAGTCACTAAAAAAAAGGCAGGGTGAAAAATGATAAAACCTCTTTTCCAGCGTGTCGTAGTCGCCTACAACGGCTCTCAGTCGTCGCTTCATACTGTTTTGTACGCAATTCTGATGGCAAAAGTGTACAAGTGTTCTGTCAAGGCTGTAAGCGTTGTAGATACGGCTTCCATAAAGTATCTGACCCTGAAAAAATTCATGGTTTCCCAGGAGAGCGATTCCGTTTCGCAGAACCTTGAGTCAGACTGTGTAAAGAATCTTGCCTATGTTACAGAGCTTGCAAAGTCAAAGGGCGTGAAGATTGAAACTGAAATCAGGAAAGGCGCAGTCTGGTCCGAAATTATCAGCGCGGCGGATGAATTCAAGGCTGATCTTATTCTGCTTGGCGGTGCAAAGAATTTGAACAGGCTGTCAACTCTCTCCCATGACAGCATTTCATCTCAGGACAGTGAAATCATCGGAAGCGCCCATTGCTCAGTCATGGTTGTCCGGGAGCCGTATGTGGAGCAGAAATTCAAGCTGATTTGATTCAGCCTGCTGTGCATGTGCTTCTTTCCGGCAGGCGCATCTCTGCCGTTTTCCGCCCGGCGCCCGGCAAAGCTAAAAATTCACCTTGAAGCCGACTTGTGCTGAATAGCATTGCGCGCGCTTATCTGCGTCTGCAAGGCTCAGGCAGTCCACGGACAGCGAGGCGTTCAGCGAGCCTCCGAAGATGTCTATGCCCGCATACGGAGAAATCAGCAGGCTGGCCTTGAATTTTTCCTCATACGTCCGTGAAACAGCGAATGTTGTATGGGCGCCGAGCGATGTTCTGGTTGCCCCGATATACAGCTGCTCAGAATGGATATTGACATTGCCTCCGAACACTGACTCAGCATCCTTGCTTTCTGCGGTATGCCTCAGGAAAACCATGTCCTGTGCAGTTTCCCTCGGAAAAAAGAAGCCTGACGAGTCGATTGCAATATACTTTCCAGCCGCCCGCGCTTCTGCAAACGCATAGATATCGCTCCATTTGTTGATTTTATCGGAACCGCTGTTCTTTTTAGTCAGACGCAGCCTGTTTATGCCGGCTTTTATCAGCAGCGAGGTTGTGTTTCTGTTTCCGACAAGAAACGTCAGCCCGCCGTGGATCTGGATTTCCTTTGTTGCAAAAAAGTAGTTTTCATCGCCTTCATCTTCAGGAAGCGCAAGCCCCATGCTCAAGTCTGCCGCCGTTATTCCCAGAAGGGACGCAAAGCGCACATCAAGGTTCAGTGCATCGCTGCTGCTCTCATCAGAAAGGGCTTCATTCTGATAGCAGCTGATTCCGAATGCGAGCGGTCCTTCCGGGCGGAATGTGTAGCCGAGCCCTTTTGCGTACATCGGATAGTATGAAATGCCTGCAAGCCCGCGGTAGCTGCTGGTAAAGGACGAGCTTACCGGCTTTATTCCGAACTGCCGCTGAAGAAACAGGTCGGAGCCGATCGGCTCAAAATTTCCAATGTATGCGTTTATATAGTGGGAGGCTCCTGACGAGCTCAGCTTGAGTGTGGCAGAGCATTCTTCCATGCGGAACCTGGCGTTCCGCTCTGCAAAGGAAAGCGAGTCATATTTGAAGATATCGTCTCCGTACACGTAAAATCCGCCCCGCAGAAAGAGCGTTCCGCCAAAGTCAATCTGCCCGGTGAGAAACGACTCGCCGAAGCATTCCGGCTTGAAACTGCTGGTGTCCGGCCTGTTCTGCACTCCGGCTGAAAATCCCGTGCATCCGTTAAAAAAGGGCCGCTCCAAGGCAGCCAGGCTGCACGCTGCCAGAATAAAAGCTGCGGCTGCGCATACATTTTTTTTCAATGGATCCTCCCTGCCGGAATGCCGCCGCATATAGGCTTATGACGGCTTCTTTGCTTTCCGTTCCATTTGATTTTCGGAAAAATAAAAAAAAACTTAATATCTGCCTGCGTTCTGCCGGAAAAGAGCTTGTGCAGCTTTTGCTCTTTGCAGGAGCCTCAGAAAGTGAATTTTTTGATAGCAGTATGAAAATTTTCGGATAAATTCGCCTTGTTTGTTCACTTTGACTTGACATCTTAAAATATTCGATTAAAATGTACTATCATGAGTGATTATCTTGATGCAAATAACGAGGAGCTTCTCAAGGACTTCTTTGCTGAGGCGGAACAGCAGGTTGAAACACTGGAAAGCAATATTCTTGTCATAGAGAATGATCCTTCAAACCGTGATGCAATTGATGAGATTTTCCGTGCAGCTCATACATTGAAGGGAGGCTCTGCCACTGTTGAAATGACCGAGCTGGCAGGCTTTTGCCATGATGTTGAAGATCTGCTGGACGCTTTGCGCGGCGGCCTGGTTGAAGTTTCCGAGCCTATTGTAGATGTTCTTCTGACTTCCATCGATACAATAAAGTCAATGCTCGAGGCAAGAAGCAATGGCTCCGTGTATCAGGAGGATGTCACTCCTCTTATTCAAAAGATAAATTCGTATATTCCTGCAAAAACAGCAAAGAAAAGCAGCGGCGTAAAGCTTCCTGCCGGCATGGTCGGCGCAAAGCCTGCGGCTCCAGAGCCTCAGGCAGCTCCTGCTCCGGCGCAAAGCAGCGGAATGCCTCCTGTTCCTCCGCTGTCAGACAATGAGTATGCAGAGCTCAAGGATGCTGTTCTGGACGGGCAGAAGCTGTGGGCAGTGAATGTCGCCTTTGACGAGTCGAATCCGATGAACAGTGTCGGCGGAATACAGGTTTTTGCCGCCTTGAAAAACTGCGGAACCGTGCTGAAGACTGTTCCTGACTTTGAGGCTTTGTACGAAGATGTGTATTATCCTCAGGTTGTGTACTATATTTCTTCCCCGTCAGAAGGAAGCGTTCTTGAGGATGCGGCATTTCTTGACGATGTGACGACTGCCGTAGATGCGCAGCCTGTTTCAAAGAGTTCATCTCCTGCTCCTGCGGTTTCTGCCGCACCGGCTGCTGAAGAAAAAAAGAGCAGTCCGGCTCCTGCTGCGGCTCCCGCACCGGAAGTGAAGCAGCAGGCTGCTCCTGCGGAAGAAAAGAGCGAGGCTCCTGCTGGTGCGTCTGCTCCTGCTGCAAAGAAGCCTGCCGCCACAGGACATGCCGTAAGCCAGTCCTCTATCCTGCGTGTTGACTCAAAGCGCGTAGACAATCTCATGAACCTTGTTTCAGAAACAGTCATTACAAAGGCTGCTTTCAACCAGAATGGCCTCCACATGGCTGATCTTCAGGTGAAGCTTCAGGGACTGAATGTCGCTTTCAAGGAAAAATATCATAAGCTGATGGAAAGCATTCCCAAAATTCTGAACGACTTGCAAAGCGGCGCTCAGATGAAGGATATCCGTCAGGGAATAACAGAAGAATTCGGTTCCTTGCCTTCATGGTTTGATGCCTTTGAAAATGAATTCAAGGCTTCCTCAGCAAAGTACCGCTCTACAACGCAGAATCTTGGACGCATTTCCGGGGAGCTTCAGGAAGGTGTCATGAAGATCCGCATGGTTCCGATCGGAACTATCTTCAACAGGTTCCCGCGTGTTGTCCGCGACTTGAGCCGCGATCTGGGCCGCAAAGTGAATCTTGTCATTGAAGGAGAAGACACGGAGCTTGACAAGACGGTTGTTGATGACCTGCTTGACCCGATCATGCACTGCGTCCGCAATTCCGTGGATCATGGAATTGAGCCTCCGGATGCGCGCAAAGAGGCGGGCAAGGAAGAAACGGGAACGCTTGTGCTGCGGGCTGCAAATGAAGGCAACATGATTGTCATCGATATTATTGATGACGGCTGCGGAATTGAAGTTGAAAAAGTCCGGGCAAAAGCTATAAAGAAAGGACTGATAAGCCCGAACAAGATTCTTTCAAATCAGGATGCGTACAACCTTATTTTCCTGCCGGGCTTTTCCACGAGCGAAAAGATCAGCAACGTCTCGGGACGCGGCGTAGGTCTCGATGTTGTAAAGACAATGGTTGAAAAACTGAAGGGCACTATCAGCGTTTCAAGCGAGCAGGGAAAAGGCTCCAAGTTTTCAATCAGGCTGCCGCTCACGCTTGCTATTATTCAAGGGCTGCTTGTGCGTGTCGGAAAGGAAGTGTACTCCATTCCGATTGCCAATGTCATTGAAAGCCAGCGTGTAAAGAAAGACGCAATCAATACAATTGACAACTATGAGGTTTTGAATGTCCGCAATGAAGTCATTTCCATACTGCGGCTTGACCGTCTTTTCAACATAAAGAAGACTGATGACAAGGAATACTGCTTTATTGTCATTGTCGGTTCCCAGGAAAAGAAAATCGGTGTCATGGTTGATGCGCTTATTGCGGAGGAAGATGTTGTAATCAAGCCTTTGCAGGATCAGTTCACTTCATCTCCGGGAATAGCAGGCGCTACAGTGCTGGGAGACGGTTCTGTTTCCCTGATTATTGATGTGAACCAGCTGCTGGAGCTTGGAGTAAAGCAGGAGATTGACGCGCAGCAGATTCGTGAAGCTGAAGCGATAAAGTCAGCCGCATCAAGAGGATAGTGTATGGCAACAATTCAGGAAAAACTGAGCGTGCTTGCAAATACGTTGGAAAAATCTGACGATTTGACTGAAGCGCAGCTCTTGGATGAAAAGAAGAAAAATACAGTTATTGATTTCAAGATGGTTACTTTTTCTCTGGCAGGAAAGGATTATGCCATCGATATCATGAAAGTCAAGGAGATTGTAAAGGCGGGACATTTTACGTATGTTCCGAACGCGCTTCCGTTTGTCCTCGGCGTTTACAATCTGCGCGGTGATATTATTCCGATTATTGATCTGCGCCTGTTCTTTAACAGCCCGGTTCCTGCACATGATGACGACTATCAGGAAAATCTGCTTTTTGTTGCGGTCGGTGAGCAGACATTCGGTGTTGTTGTAGATAACATTGACAAAGTTGTCGGAATTCAAAAAAGCACTATACAGCCGCCGCATCCTCTGTTTGGCGATATCAATATAAAATATATTTATGGTGTTGCTGAATATGAGAACAACCTGTATGTCCTTTTGGACATAGACAGAATTTTCGGCGTGCGCACTCCGGAAGAAGAGCGGGAGCTGGCAGAAACAGCGCAGGCTCAGATGAAGATGCGTCAGGCGGAATATGTCCAGGCTGAATCTCAGGAATCCGGATCAGAAAAGAAAGAAGAGGCTCCGCTTCCTTCCCCGCAGGAAGAAAAAGCGCTGGACTTGAGCTTTATTTCAGATTCTCTGCGCACCTTGAAGAAGTTTTCTGTAACGCCAGTTACAAAGGAATGGACTGAAAAACGGTATGCAGAGTGGCTCAAGGAGCGCGGCAACGCAAATACTCAGCTTCAAAGCGAAGCCGATGCAGATCAGTTTTTGGCTCCGTTCTATTCAAAATGCACAGGAACATGGTGGACTGAGGATTTGGCTGATTCCGTTGCTTCAGCACTTCCTGCAAACAGCGCCAAGAATATTGTTGTATGGAATCCCGGCTGCGGCAAGGGATATGAGTCGTATTCGCTAGCATGTATCCTCAAGCGCAAGTATCCGGACGCAAAGATAAAAGTGTACGGACATGACGTTGACTTGCTGAGCATTTCAAATGCGCCGCTGCTTAATCTTTCTGACGAGGCAAGCATAAGCTGGTATCAGCCGTATACAGTCAGAACAGCTGGCGGAGACTATACCTTCAATAAGGATATAAAGGATTCGGTTCTGTTTGAATATCATGACTGTGTGAATACGAACAGCCTTCCGCCAGTGGATATTATTTTTGCCCGTGATGTGCTTGCTTTCCTTCCGGAGGCATCCCAAGGCACTCTCTTGTCGGAATTCGGTGAAAAAGTCAAGGGAAACGGCGTTATAATAGTCGGAGAAAATGAAGCTATTGCAATTCCAGGCTGGACGAAAAAATCAGCTGGCAATGTAGCAGTATATTCAAAATAACATATCTGTTTTCAGGGGGAAATGTTTAATGAGAGTCGAGTACATAAACCCGTTTGTAGAAACTTCCTATAGAGTGTTAAAGGAAGTTCTGGGTGGTGCCGAAGTAAAAAGAGGTAACTTGTATCTCAAGTCTACAGCAATGCCGGTTATGGGAGTTGCAGCTCTGGTCGGACTTGCGGGAGATGTGGAGGGACGTGTTCTTTTTGACATGACATTTGAAACGGCACTTAATATTGCGTCGAAAATGAATGAAGAGACTCTTCCTGCTTTTGATGACCTGGCAAAGGCTACAATCAGCGAGCTTGCCAATCTTATTACAGCTCAGTCTGTTACTAAGCTGCATGATCTTGGTTTTAAATTTGATCTTACGCCTCCGGCGCTGTTTGCAGGAAAAAATATGGAAATAGCAGCTTTGGGCGGAACAACTGAAAGTGTGGAAGCTCTTATCGTTCCTCTGATTACTGATTATGGAAAAATTGAAGTTAACGTCGCAATCCGCGAGCGAGCATAAATAAGGAGCCTTTATGAAAACAAGAGAAGATTTTCCATCAATTAATGAATGTCCTCCTGACGGAGAGCGCCTTGACGGCACAAAGTACCGTGTACTTGTTGTGGATGACTCTATGTTCGTTGCAAAGCAGCTGACTCAGATTCTGACGAGCGCAGGGTACGAGATTGTTGCCACCGCACAAGACGGAAAGGAAGGTGTTGATAAATACAAGGAGCTTTGTCCGAATCTGGATCTGGTTACAATGGATATCACAATGCCCCGTATGGACGGCATTACGGCGCTTGAGCAGATTGTCGCCTTTGACAAGAATGCCCGTGTTGTGATGGTCAGTGCGCTGGGAAAGGAGGAGCTTGTCAAGAAGTCCCTTCTGAGCGGTGCAAAGAACTACATTGTAAAGCCTCTTGACCGCAAGAAAGTGCTAGAGCGTATCAGCGCGGCCTTGAAATAGCGGAACAGGCGCATTGTACGGAAATTCAGGCGGCTCCTTTTGCGAAGGCGGCCGCCTTTTTTTGCTTTAAAGCGCAAGAGCGCTTTCTATGTTTTCATTCATTTTCAGAAGAAGCGCCAGCAGCGATTCCTTTTCGTTTTTTGAGAATCCCTTGTAGCAGACAGACAGAAGCTCCCTTGAAATGCCGGCTGTAAAGCTGTTGTATTCCTTGCCCTTTTCAGTCAGGGAGATATGCTTCTGCCTGCTGTCCTGGGAGCTGTGCTCGATGCGGACAAGCCCTTCCTCGCACAGCTTCCTGATCAGGACAGTTGCAGTGGATTTTCGGCGGTTGATTTTCCTTGCAATCTGGCTCATTGTGAGCGATTCGTTGAGGGAAAGCTGATAGAGAATGAATCCGTGGGAAGAGACAAAGCTGCATTCGCGTGAAAGCAGCCTGTTTGCAAATTCCGCTGTGGACGCGTGGATGTGCGAAATCAGTGAAACGATGGAGCCTGCGGCATATTCCATATCATTTTGTTCTGTCATACGCTTTTTTTTGCACGCAAACGCGGACAGTCCGTTCACTGCGTGAGAAGTCCGTATGCATCCATGGGCGACCGGGACTCAAGGAGCGCGGAACGGAGCGCGCTGCTTTTCAGCCGTGAACTGAAAAAAGAAAGCGTCTTCAGATAGTAGCTGTGCTGGTTGTAGGCGGCTGCAATCATGACAAGAATCCGCACGGGAATGTCGTCCACCGGCTGAAAGCCCATGATGTCGCACTGGGAAATTCCTACGGACATCACCAGGTCGGTGACGCTTGACAGCCGCACATGGGGAATTGCAAGCCCTCGTCCGATGGAAGTTGACATAAGCTCTTCGCGCTTGAGTATTTCTGCCTCAAGCTCAGCTGCATCCTTTACCTGGGGCGCCGTCGCGAGGTTCTGGGCAAGCTGGACAAGGGAGTCGCGTTTTGTCTGATGGTTCATGAATACGATCCGCTCAGGGGAAAGAATGTTCTTGATCTGGACAACGATGTCAGCTGCGGATGTCCGTGCGCCTGAAGAAAGACGCTCGTTCACCCATTTTTCAATTTCCGACTTTTTGAATCTCCAGACAGTTCCGATTTTTCCGCTTGGAATCTCGCCTTTCTGCGCCCAGTCGTATACAGTGCGTTCGCTGACGCGCAGATATTTTGCCACTTCCTCGATTGTCAGTATATCGTCTTCCATGATTACAACCTCTTGATGCCCCGCTGTGCGTAAGCCTGTGAATACTGTATTTTGCAATCTTTGCGCTTTTTTGTCAATATTCGCATTGGCTGATAGGGCATAATAAAGAGAAGAATCATGATGCATGGACTGGCTTTTCTTTGCAGAACGCAGCTGAATTCTGCTTTATGCGGCTATTTTTCTTTCCATGGAAAAAAGAAGCCCTTGAGCGTTCTCGGGCCGAGCGTCTTTTTGTCCTTGGCAAGCAGATCGCTCCAGGGAACGTTCCTGCGCTCCTTTGGGGACAGGCCGGGGTTTACTTCGAGCCAGTCGTATTTGTACAGGAGAATTCTCAGCGCGTTTGTACTTGTAAGCACGATTCCTGCTGTTCCCGGATACAGCCCGAACGTTATGACAGAAATCAGCGTGTTCAGTATGTTGACGAGCGTTACAGCGAATGTGAATCCCATGTTGTCAAAGAAGATGATGTATGATTTTTTCAGGCATTTTAAAAGCCCGTTGTGAAGCAGGCTTCTGACAGGAAGAAACCATTGCAGGGCGAACACTGTTGTGACGAGGAACCAGAAAATAATCACCATGAAGACGAACCAGAGCGGATTTCTGCTTGAATTCCACATTCTGTAATAGAACGGCATGCTTATGACTGCAATGGAAATGACGGCTGCAAGGAAAATTCCGCACAATGCTCCGTCTTTCAGCGAGGATGCGATCCGCCTGAAGAAATTTCCGTACCGCGCGGAGTTGAACTGGGAAATGCGCGCTGCGTTGTCTCCAAGCGCAATGGTGACAGTGCATGTCAGGGTGCAGCCGGCGGCAAGGGAGATGAGCACAGTACCTGCCTTCAGGCCGCCGGAAAGCGGAGCGTTCAGCGCGGCGGCAAGCATCAGGAAGGAAGCAAAGAGCGCGGCCAGGGAAAAAAAATTGCAGATTACGGTGTAAAAAAGATTGTCCCAGAGATCACATGTGTTTTTCTTGAAAAAAAATCCGAACATACACTGATATTACTGGTAACGGCGGAAAATGGCAAGCGGCGGTTCCTTCATGTGAAGCTGTTACGGAAGCTCGACAGGAATCCATTTGCGGGAGTCGCCCAGGTCTGCTGCAATCGTTCCCCATGTGGCTCCTGTCACTGTCGTGTCCCCGGTGAGATACAGCTTTCCTGCCGCTTTGAATCCGAATCCGGGATGATCTGAGACAAGCCCGGCAATGGCATGGCTGTATTCCCTGCTTACAAACAGGATTGAATCAATGTGCACGCTTTGCAGTATGACGGCAATCAGCATGGATCTGCTGTCGCAGTCGCTTCCGGCTCCTGCCAGAATAAGCGGAAGTGCTGTAAAGTCGCTTTCAGTCTGGTTCCGCTCATAGGCGAATCCCTGCGTCCATGAAAGGAGCTTCTGGGCGAAATCGGTTTCGTCTGCGCAGTGCGGAGCAAGCGTGCGGTAAATGTCAAAGGAAACTTCCTTGAGCCGCCCGCAGGAATCCTTGAAAATCATCCTGTAATAGCGCGTCAGCGCTTCTTTCCACAGCGGGCTGGTCAGATAAAGGCCGAGGACAACATATTCTCTGGAAATAAGATCCTGTGCAGCTTCCCCGGCGCCGGAACGCAGCTGTGTGCTGATTGTTTTTCCGCCGATTGAAAGGGTGATTTTTTCAGTTTCATCTGATTCAGGAAACAGAGATGATGTGAACAGCCCGGGAGAAAAGCAGCTTTCTGAGCCTATGCACAGGCCGTCAATGATGCTTCCCATAAAAATGCTGCAGCTTTCCTTGAGTTTTTCAGGGCACCATGATATGAGTGTTACGGTCCTGCCGGTTTCAGGAACTGCCGCTGCGGCCGAATAGCCAAAGGATTCCTCGCCGGCCACTGTTCCCGAGTGAATCGCCAGTGCTGCCGTTCCGCCCTGCCAGCTGACTGTGCCGGCCTCATGCTTCAGCCCGAGCTTTTCCAGGGAGGCTGACAAGGCATCGTGCGCTGAAGGAAATGCTTGCGTTTCATATATCCGCACCGCCAGTTTCACCGGGAGGACTGTGCTTTGCAGCAGGAATGATGTGTCTCCGATATGATTTTCAAGCCTGAATCCTTCCGGCAAGTCTATGAAGACGCTTTCCGGGAGCCCGCTGAACCGTGTGCGGCCTGCGAATGAGACCGCAGACAGGAGAATGGCTGCGGCTGAGGCAATAATTTTTTTTGCATTGCTTGTCATTTTTCCTAACCTCGGATATTATATGCTCGGCAGATGAAGAATTTTTCTATACTGTTTGAAAACCCTGAGATTATTCTGGTGAACAAGGCGGCCGGATTTTCTGTTCAGGGAGGAGCCGGCATTTCCCATTCGCTTGACGAGTCTCTTTCCCGCCAGCTGGGATATAAAATTCATCTGGTTCACAGGCTTGACAAGGAGACTTCAGGAATTCTCATTGTCGCAAAGAGTCCTGCGGCTGCGGCAAAGTGGACGCGGCTGATTTCCTGCGGGCAAGTGCAGAAAGAGTATGCCGCGGTATGCTTTGGCATTCCTCTGGTGAACGGAAAAAAAAAGCGCGCCGGGAGCCTGCTGGGAACAGTGGAAGCGCACGGAAGAATGCAGGCCGCGGAGACGCAGTTTGCAGTCCTGTCTGAGTGCCGGGCTGCCATTCCGGGAAATGAAAACGGGGCTGAGCTTGAAATGAGCCTGCTGGGCATAACAATCAGAACAGGACGGATGCACCAGATACGGATTCAGATGGCGCAGGCGCAGTGTCCTGTTGCAGCGGATGACAGGCACGGTGACTTTAAGAAAAACAGGCTTGCCCGCGCGCTCGGAATCCGGCGGCTTCACCTTGCGTCTGTAAGGCTCACCGTTCCGCTGGACGGCAGGCAGGAAACGTTCTCTGTTCCGCTTCCTGAGCATATGGCCCGGACGGTGCAGCAGTTTTTCGGCTCTGACACGGATGCATGATTTTCCGTCAGCGCGCACTCTATTGACGCACTTGTTATTCTTATGGTAAAATATTATACTTATTCGTATTTATAGAGGAGTTCCGTATGTCAGGACACAGTAAATGGTCAACTATTAAGCATGCAAAAGGCATTGCTGATGCAAAACGCGGCGCGCTTTTCACAAAATTCATAAAGGAAATTTCTATTGCTGCAAAAATGGGCGGCGGCGATCCGGATACAAACCCTCGTCTGCGCACAGCGATGCTGAAGGCAAAGGCAGCGTCCATGCCCAAGGATAATATTGAGCGTGCAATAAAGAAAGGAACGGGCGAGCTTGGCGCGGTTTCCTACGAAGAGCTTGTGTATGAAGGATATGCTCCAGGCGGAGTTGCTGTTCTTGTGGAAGTTCTTACAGACAACAAGAACCGTGCGGCTGCTGATGTGCGCAACGTGTTTAACAAGAACGGCGGAAACCTCGGCACTACAGGCTCCACAAGCCGCATGTTTGAGCGCAAGGGAGTCATTGAGTATGATGCTGAAAAAGTCAGCGAAGATGATGTGATGAGCGTGGCTGTTGAAGCCGGCGCGGAAGATGTTGTGAATGAAGACGGTGTCATCACTGTTACAACAGATCCTGCGTCCTTTGATACTGTCCTTGAAGCGCTTCAGGCCAAGGAATGGGAGACCCTTTCTGCCGCAGTTTCAATGGTTCCGTTTAACTATACAGCAGTTGATGCGGAGACAGCGAAAAAAGTGCAGAAGCTTCTGGACAAGCTGGAAGAAAATGACGATGTTCAGAACGTGTATTCCACGGTCGAGTATCCTGACGACTTTGATCCTGAGTCATAAAAAAGCACCAGTTTTTCCCTGGGCATTGTCCGCTGCCGCTATGCTGCGGAAGCACATGGTGCAGGATTCATAACGTGCGTCTGCGGCGTGTTATAGGGATTGATCCCGGGCTTGCAAACACTGGGTTCGGGATTGTTGACTGCGAAAATTCCAGGCTGTCTCTTGTCAGCTACGGTGTCATACAGACGGACAGCCGGGATTCCCATGAAATACGGCTTCTGTCTATCTACAACAGGATTCTTGCGGTTATTGATGAATTCAGGCCGACAGAAGCTGAAATGGAGACGCTCTTTTTTGCACGGAACACAACAAGCGCTCTTGCGGTTGCCGAGGCAAAAGGAGTTGTGACGCTGTGCCTTGCCCAGCAGGGAATTCCGCTGTCTCTGTATGCCCCGAACCAGATAAAAAGCGCTGTCACTGGGAGCAAGGGCGCTGACAAGAGCACAGTGGAGCGGTATGTGCAGATTCTGCTGGGACTGAAGGAGCCTCCTGAGCCGGATCATGCAGCAGATGCCCTTGCCGGAGCCATAACGCATCTTCATTTTACATTTTCGTGACTGAATACAGGCGGAACCGTCCTTTTTTCCCCGATACAGCAAGAATGCCGAGCCTTGCATAAAGCCATATCATTATGCAGGAATCCGCGGGCTTTATCCGGCTGTCTTCTGCCTTTAAAAGCGTGAAGAATTCCTTTGATGTGAACTGCTGCGGAAGGTCTTTCGGCAGCAGCGCTTCGTATGCTCTCCTTCCGTGGAGAACAACTGTGTTTCCAATCTGTTCAAGCCGCTTTCCAGTCTTTATCCACGCTTTTTTGAACCGTCTGCGCCTGTTTCTGGACTGAACCGGCTCTGTTCCGGCTGTGCGTTCTTCCGTGACTTCCACTTCGAGGATTTCAAGCGTGAACTGTGCGCTCAGCAGCACTGGCGCGAGGGATGACAGTTCCCGGAATACGGAGCGCACGCCTTTTTTTGCGGGGCTTTTGCGCCGTGATGTTTTTCCTGTGGCTTTGCTGAATGTTTCAATATATTTTACGGCAGCCACCGGGTAGACGACTTTCACTTTCCGGCCCTGCCCGATGAAGAATTCCGTCTTTTTCAGCAGGCGTCCCAGCGTTCCTGTCTGAATTTCAATGATTTCCCCGCCGGGAGCCGCTATGTCCGCAATGTACGGCCCGCATGCCGCTTCCTCTGTTCCGCCGCTTTGCGCGCAGTACAGGGCCTTCAGCGCCTTGTGAAGGTGCGTTTCGTTCAGTGTGTTTATCATGCGCTATTGGAACGGTAAAGGAAAATCTGCTGAACCTCAACTATACACTTTGTAAGTGCGTCTGAAAAATTAGTTTATAAAAACGTATTATCGGGCTGTTTTTGCATTGACATTACCGTAAATTTGCATAAAATGATATGTGAGTGGGAAATAGTGGGGGAAAGTGGTGGATAGTGGCATGGAAATGCTCTTCGGCGAGTACAGCAACACATTGGATGAAAAGGGAAGAATCCTGTTTCCAGCGAAGCTGCGCGGTGTGTTGCGGCAGGAGTCTGTTGTTGTAACGCAAGGGCTTGACCGCTGTCTCATGCTTTTCACCATTGACGAATGGATGTCGCTCAACAGGAAAATTGTAGAGTCTGCGTCCTTGTTTAACGATCAGAAGCGGCTTGTCATGCGGCGCTTTATTGCTCCGGCGCAGAAAATCGATTTTGACAGGACAGGGCGGCTTTCCATTCCCCAGTCTCTCAGGGACTACGCAGGGCTTAAGAGCGAATGCACAATCCTCGGCATCAACAGGTATATGGAGCTGTGGGATTCAGAAAGCTACCGGGCGTACCTTGAGAAAACAGAAAGTTCATTCCTTCAGGCTGCTGAAAGCATGGGCGATATTCTGATGTGAAGCTGGAAGAGATATGGAAATTGTTCACACGCCGGTGCTTTTGCAGGAATGCCTCAGATATCTGTCTCCTGAAGGCGAGCCGTATGAAAAGGACGCCTTTATGATTGACTGTACGCTGGGCGAAGGCGGGCATTCATTCGGCTTCCTTGAATCGTATCCGTCGCTCAGAATAAAAGGGATTGATGCTGACAGCGTGATTCAGGAGCGCGCGCGTGAGCGGCTTGCACCGTTTGCCGGCCGCATGAGCTTTTACAGCGGATGGTTTGATGAATTTTTCCGCGGATATGCGGAGATGCGGCGGCCCGACCTGATTCTGTTTGACCTCGGAATCAGCGTGTTCCACTATGAGCGCAGCGGACGCGGATTTTCCTTCCGGCATGACGAGGCTCTTGACATGAGGCTGAACCCTGCGTCCGGGGAAAGCGCGTGCGACATTGTAAACGGAATGACAGAGGCGCAGCTTGCGGATATGATCTATCTGTATTCAGATGAAAAATACTCGCGCAGAATTGCGGCTGCCATTGTCCGTGCGCGGAGCCTGTGCAGGATAACGTCTGCCAGTGTTTTGGCCGATATTATATATGACGCAGTTCCGGCTCAGTACCGGCATGGCGCAATCCATCCTGCCACACGGACATTTCAGGCTCTGCGGATTCAAGTGAACGGCGAGCTGAAGCGGCTTTCAGAGGCCGTCCACGGGGCGTTTTCTGTCCTGAATGCGGGCGGAAAAATGGGCGTGATAACGTTCCATTCCCTGGAAGACAGGATTGTAAAGAACTATTTTCGGAACCTCGGGAAGGCATGCGTGTGTCCGCCGGAAGTTCCGTCATGCGTATGCGGCGGCAGTCCGTGCGCGGAGCTTTTGACGCGGAAGCCTGCGGAGCCTTCGGCAGAGGAAATCAGCCGGAATCCTCCGTCACGCAGCGCAAAGCTCAGGGTTGTCAGGAAAATCCGGGATCCTGAGGAAATCCGCCGCTGCAAGCTATGAGAAAACAGGAAGCGGCTTCGGCTTGCGCCCGCTGTGAAAAGGAGATGAAGGTATGGCTGACAGAAAAATAGACTGCATTTTAAAGAATCTGCTCATGATTGCTCTTGCGCTTGGAATTCCGGGGCTTCTGATTTTTAACGGAATTCAGTCAGGCAAGTACCGCACCTTGCGGAAGGAAGTTGCCGAGCTGGAGAAGAGGCAGGAGCGGCTGATTGAGGAAAATAAAAAGCTGATAACAGACATAAGCGTCCTTTCAAGCTCCGACAGAATTGAAACCATTGCAGAAAACGACCTTGGAATGCGGAAGGCAGAAACTGAAGAGATTGTCCGTGTTGAAATAAGGAAAAAGGGAAAATGACAGAAACTGATTCGCTTTTGACAATGGATGAAATTCTTCCTGCTGTTTGCGGCGCTCATGTCCTTGGCAGCGGGCCGTTCAGTTTTACTTCTGTCAGGACGGACAGCCGCCTTGTTGAAAAAGGCTCGCTTTTTGTTCCTCTTGCAGGTGAAAAGCAGGACGGACATGCGTTTATTCCTCAGGCTGCTGAGCGCGGCGCATCGGCGGTTTTTATCCGCATGAAAAACTTTGAGGAAGACAGCGGATTTTTTGTTGAGATTTTTAAGAAGCATCCGTCAGTGCATTTTATTGCTGTGGAAAATACGCTGGCTGCCTTGCAGCAGGCTGCGGGCCGCTATGTGGAGCAGTTTCCGCGCCTGATAAAAATTGCAGTCACAGGCTCGAGCGGAAAAACGACAGTGAAGGAAATGCTGGCTTCAATTCTTTCCCGCAGATACAGCGTGATTTCCAACAAGGGGAATTTAAACAGCGAGACCGGGCTGCCGCTTTCAGTCTTTGAAATCAGAAAGGAGCATGAGTGCGGCATTTTTGAGATGGGAATGAACAGGGAGCATGAGATTGCTGAAATTGCAGCTGTGTTCAAGCCGCGGTTCGCAGTTATAACAAACATCGGAACAGCGCATATCGGCTGTCTGGGAAGCCGGGAAGCCATTGCGCGGGAAAAGGCGAACGTTTTTAATCATTTCCACGGATTCGGAACCGCAGTGATTCCGTATGATGATGACTTTGCAGATTTTCTCAGGGAGCAGGCTGAAGGAAAAACCGTTCTGTATGGAAAGGACTCTGAAACAGTGCAGTACAAGGAAGATCTCGGGCTGCATGGAACAAGGCTTTCTATCGGAGGAATTGAAACAGTACTTGCGCTTCCGGGAAAGCACAACTACAGGAACGCGCTCGCGGCAATTGCGCTTGCACAGGTGCTCGGGCTGTCCGCCGAAGAAATTTCACAGGGACTGCAGAGCCTTGTGCCGCTGTCCGGCCGCGGAGAAGTTATTGAAGGAGCGTACACGGTTGTGCAGGACTGCTACAATGCAAATCCTGATTCAATGGAAAAATCAGTTTCATTTTTTTCATCACTGGAAGTTCCTGAAGGAGCAAAGAAAATTCTTGTTCTGGGCGACATGCTTGAACTTGGCGCAGATTCAGTCCGTCAGCATGAAGAGGCGGGACTTGCGGCTGCCCGTGCCCGTGCAGACATGATTATCTTTATTGGAACGGAAATGAAAGCAGCGTTCAGCGCGGCAAAGGATGCATGTGCAAAAAAAATGATTTTTATTGAAGGGAATTCTGACGAGGCCATGAGGAAAGCCGCCCTTGAGATACGGGATTTTTCTCCTGAGCATAGAAAGACTGCTGTTCTTTTAAAAGGATCGCGCGGCATGGGGCTTGAGCGGATAACTGGAATGCTGCTTGGAGAAGACAGATGAACGGATACCGTTTTTTTCCTGACCGTCCTTTGATGAATTACAGGAAACGAGACACGCTTTTTTTTGTCTGCGTCATCCTGCTCTGGGGGCTTGGAATTTTCACTTTGTATATATGCACGCCGGGTGTAGGCGAGCGGTTCTTCAGGAATAAAAATTATTTTCTTTACCGCCAGCTTGCCTGCTCTGTCCTTGGCTTTGCCGGCTTCTTCTTTTTTGCTATTGTGCCAGTCAGAGTGATACGCAGATGTGTCTTTGCGCTTGCGCTTGTTTCGCTTGCACTGTGCCTGCTTGCCCTGTTTCCGGGAATTGGAAGCGAACGCAAAGGCGCTTCCCGGTGGATTGTGATTCCGCACATCGTAACATTCCAGCCTTCAGAGCTGGTGAAATTTTCACTTGTGCTGTATCTGGCGCATATGTTCGATGCGCATTCAGCTGAGTATGAAGAAAGCTCAAAGGAATTCATTTATCCTGTTGCGGCGCTTCTGGCGTTTGTCATTGTGATTTTATGCCAGCGCGACTTGTCTACGGGCGCGTTCATCTTTTGCATCGGCATTGCAATGTTTATTTTGTCAGGGGCATCCCTCAAGTGGCTGATTCCGTTTTCAACGCTTGTCATTCCTGCATCCCTGATTTTAATCTGCACTGAAGTGTACCGTCTGAACAGAATCCTTGCGTTTTTCCGTCCTGATGAATTTGCGCTGACGGCAGGCTATCAGACTTCAGCTTCTGAGCGGGCGATTGTTTCCGGCGGCGTCTGGGGAGTGGGAACGGGAGCCGGGCTTGAAAAAATTTCCGGCATTCCTGAAATTCAGACAGACTATATTTTTGCCGGCTGGGCTGCTTCCATGGGGCTGCTCGGCGTGACGTGCTATTTCCTTTTGCTTGCGGTTTTTGCATTCCGCGGATTCAGCATTGCCGTGCACTGCCCGAACCGCTTTGCGGCGTATTCCGCGTTCGGCTGCACGCTTTCGATTTTCTGCCAGTCTGTCTTTAACTGCGCGGTTGTCTGCGGCGCTTCTCCGACAACAGGAATTCCGCTTCCGTTTTTTTCATCGGGAGGCTCTTCGCTTATTGTCACGCTGTGCATGTGCGGATTTATTATAAATGCATCGCATTGCGGAGCCGATAAAGAAACCGGGAATGAATCAAATGCTGCGCTTGAAGAAAGGGAAAGCATAGGCGGGGTGGTTGTTGAATATGAGTGATGCGGCAGTTTCTCAGTTTGATGAATTTTTTACAGACGGGGCGCGCTTTGAGTCCGCTGTTCCCCAGTCCGGGCAGCAGAAAAAAGCGAAGGATAAGAAAGTCACGGCGCTTAAGATTATTGTTGCTGTCCTCGGATTTTTTCTGCTTGTCGAAGGGCTTGTCTATTCCCTGGTGATTCCCTGCTTCAGCCAGCCGTCTGTTGTGTATGAAGGGCTGAGCCTTGCTTCCAGGGAGGCGGTTTCAGCGAAGCTTGCTCCGCTTGCCGGCGCACCGTGGTCTAGGTTTGACACGGAAAAGGCTGTCGCGCTGCTCAGCTCAGTTTCCTGCATAGAAAGCGTTTCCGTGGACAAGCAGTTTCCAGACAAGGTGTTTGTTTCTGTAAAGGAGCGGCTTCCTGTCGCCAAAACGATTCTTTCAGTAAACGGCAGGTCAAAGCCTGTTCAAATCGATGAAAATTGTGTATTATTTGGTATGCAGGCAGATGCAGCAGAGCAGGACAATTCAATTCCGCTCATTTCAGGGATTCCTGTTGATGCTCTTCAGGAAGGCATGAGGCTTCCTGCGAAGTACCGTGTGCTGATGGAGCAGATTGCAGCCATAAGAAAGCTTCCGCAGAAATATTTTGCGGCGATTTCTGAAATTCAGGTTGTGCCCAAGGAATACGGAAACTATGAGCTTGCTCTGTATCCGACTCAGGCGAAGGTGCGGGTTCTTACTGACCGCTCCCTTACTGAAGACGCGCTGAAGTACATGATGGTTGTGCTTGACGTTGTCAATTCAATTGAGCCGGATGTTGTGGAAGTCGATTTGCGCTATGACTCGCTTTCATACAGATGCCGCTGAGTGAGGAGTATTTTGGTTCGGACAATTGTTGGCCTTGATATCGGCACATGCTGGATCAGGACTGTTATTGCAGAAGTGAACGCCGCTGACGAAGTTGAAATCATTGGCATTTCAAAACGGCCGTCGCTCGGAGTGCGCAACGGTGTCATCGTCAATATTGATGCGACAAAAAATGTAATACGGGAAACAATTGAAGCCGCGGAAATCATAGCGGGAACGACTGTCGTGGAAGTGTACACGTCAATCGGCGGCTCACAGGTGACAAGCCTGCCGTCAACCGGGGTTGTAGGGGCGGATCCGCGCGGCGGAAACCATGAAGTCGAAATCAGGCAGGAGGCAAAGAACCGGGCCTTGGAATGCGCAAAGGCAGTTTCAATTCCGCTCAATGAAATTCTGCTTCATATTCTGCCGCAGGAATACCTTGTTGACGGACGGGAATATGCGAATCCGATCGGAATCAAGGGCGTCCGCCTTGAAGTAAAGACGCTCCTTTTGAAAGTGTCCACTTCAGCATTTGCAAACATAAAGGAATGCATCACCCGCGCTGAATATCAGCTCAGGAGAATTACGCTTAAGACGCTTGCTGCCGCGTATGCCACGCTGCGTGAAGATGAGCGGGATCTCGGCTCCATTTTAATCGATCTGGGCGGCGGCTCAACAGATGTCATTGTGCTGAACAAGGATGCTCCTGTCTTTACGACTTCAATTCCTGCCGGAGGAAACCGCGTTACAAATGATATTTCCACCGTCATGGGAGTGCCTTT
Organism: Treponema sp.; assembly: GCA_017935745.1. Lineage (GTDB taxonomy): Bacteria > Spirochaetota > Spirochaetia > Treponematales > Treponemataceae > Treponema_D. Next base: position 59,694 of record JAGBGX010000011.1, read on the forward strand.
TTCTGTAGCGGAAGAGCTCAAGCTCAAGTACGGAACGTGCTGGCTTGACGAAGGCGAGGCGGATGACGAGGTCATTATTCCCGGTGTGGGCGGGCTTCCTCCTGAAGTCACCGTAAAGTCAGTGCTCAGCGAAATCATTACAGCCCGTGTTGAAGAAATTCTCATGTCGGCGAAAAAGGAAGTTGTGCGCCGCTCAGGGCTTACCGAGCTTCGCGGAACGATTGTTCTTGCCGGCGGCGGCGCGCTTATGCCGGGAATTGAAACGCTTGCGCAGGAAGTCTGGAAGACAACAGCTGTCAGAATCGGATGCACGGCTGATTACGGCGGCTCTGATGACTCGTACCGGAATGCGGACTTTGCGACGGCAGTCGGGCTTGTCCTTGCAAACAGGAATGATGATACGCCGGGAGCAGTTCCGCGCAGGAATGCAAAGAAGCAGAAAGCGGATCTGAAGAGAAGCTGGTTTCGGAGCCTGCTCAAAAAAATAAACTAGAGGGAACCTCTGAGAACTCACGGGAGTGTTTTTGGAGAGATTCTGGACGGTTTCGGAGGCAGGGCTTCGGATTCCGCTGAAATTATAAAGCGCACGCTGCATAATGGGGATGCGGCTTTATGCGGCCGGCAGCATGCGCGGGTTGGGAGGATGTTATGAATTTTACAAATGTCGAGGACTCTTCAGTTCCAAAGAATGAAGCTGCGGTGTGCCCGGAAGATGAGACGCAGGCGGCAGAAGCAGCGGCTGAGGCTGACTTGAATTTTGACGATGAGCTTGGCGAGCTGAATCCTACTGTCATAAAGATTATCGGCTGCGGAGGCGGCGGTTCGAGCGCGGTTCAGCGCATGATTGACGACGGCGTTTCTGATGTTCATTTTGTCGTTTTGAACACAGACAAGCAGGCTCTGCATAAGTCTTCAGCAAAGCTCAGGGTTCCCATCGGACAGAAAATCACCGGCGGACTTGGCGCGGGCGGAAATCCTGACGTAGGCGAAAATGCTGCAAAGGAAGATGCCGAGCGCATTTCACGGATTATCAAAGGCTCCAACATGGTCATTATCACGGCAGGCATGGGCGGCGGAACAGGAACCGGCTCTGCGCCTGTTGTCGCTGAGCTTGCACATAAGGAAGGAATTCTCACAATTGCTGTTGTTACTACGCCGTTTCAGTTTGAAGGAACTGTCCGCATGGACAATGCGCTCAAGGGCCTTGAAAAGCTGCGCAGCAATGTTGACAGCCTGATAGTTCTTCCGAACGACCAGATTTTCAAGGCGGTGAAAAATGTTGATCACCGCATGACGTTCCGCGAGCAGTTCAAGCTTGCCGACGGGCTTTTGTGCGCAGGCGTAAAGGGCGTCACAGAGCTGATTACAAAGCCCGGTCCCATAAACCTTGACTTTGCTGATGTCAGCTCCATAATGCGCGGCTCAGGCGATTCTATTCTCGGCGTCGGAAGAGGAAAAGGCGAAAACCGCATTACTGAGGCTGTTGAAGGCGCGATTGCAAATCCGCTGCTTGAAAACAGGCAGATTGACGGCGCGCGCAAGATTTTAATCAACATGACGACAAACGGAAATCTGTCTCTGGAAGAAGCGGAGGAAATTGCGAACCTGATCCGGCACTCGGCGAACCAGAAGGCAAACATAATCTGGGGGCTTGCTGAAAATGCCGAGATGGAGGACGATGATCTTGCCGTGACAGTCATAGCGACTGACTTTGACGGCGATGATGAGTTTGGAGCCTTGCAGGGCGATGAGCCTGAAAAGGATGATTCTGTTGTTGGATACGGAGACTTTATAAAGGCGCTTGGAGGAAACCGTCAGCCGGAGCTGGCGCAGGAAGCCTGTGCATCTGCAAAGCAGGCCGAGCATCTCAGTTCTGTCGATGTAAAAAGCTCGCTGCCTGAAGGATTCAGTGTTTCAGAGCCTGAAAAGGAGGCAAAAAGCGCAGCTTCCATTGCGGAACGGGAAACAGTTTCCCTCGTTGAAAGCAAGGAGGAGCCGAAGCCCCGGCCCGGCGCAGGCCGCGCTTTTTCTGCGCGGGAAATTCCAGCCGGCGTGAAAATCGATCCGAACGATATCAATCAGCCTGCAATCTACCGGAAAAAGCTGGAAGGGCTTTCACGTTCAATCGACTTGACGCAGCTTTAAAATGGCAGCCGCAGGCATTCTCGGTGAATTTTATGATGAGCTCATTTTTATAGAGCACCGCGGAGAACTGACGGCGCAGACATATCTGTCTTCAGTGAAGGAATTTCTGCTGTTCCTTGAGCGCGGGTCTGTTCTGCTGGAGACGGCAGGGCTTCGTGACCTGGCGCGCTATGAGCTGTTTCGGAAGGAGGCAGGCATTGATTCGGCAACTATTGCAAAAGATTTGTCCGCTCTCAGGGAATTCGGCTCGTTTTTAGTCAGAAAAAAAATCTGGAGCGCGAATATTGCCCTGGAGATGGACACTCCGAAAACTGCGCGCAAGCTTCCGAAAGTCCTTGGAGTGGAGCAGGTGGACTCGCTTCTTGCTGCGATTGATGTGCAGCGGCCGTCCGGGATCCGCGACAGGGCCTTGTATGAAACGATTTACAGCTGCGGCCTGCGGATAAGCGAGGCGTGCGGACTGCTGGTTTCAAATGTGCATTTTGATGAAAATGTGCTTATTGTCACTGGAAAGGGCAGGAAGGAGCGCGTTGTTCCGTTCGGAGCTGATGCGGCTTTCTGGCTGAAAAAGTGGCTCCTTGAAGCGCGGCCGGCTCTGACAGGCAGCAGGGCTGTGGCCCAGGTGTTTGTAAATGCCCGCGGAAAGCCGATTTCCCGCAAGGGTGTCTGGAAAAATTTCAAGGCATGGGGCGTTAAAAGCGGCGTGGAAGCAAAAGTCCACACGCTGCGCCATTCCTTTGCAACGCATCTGCTTGCCGGCGGCGCGGATCTGCGCTCTGTCCAGGAGCTTCTGGGGCATTCAGATCTGGCGACAACTCAGATTTATACGCACGTGGATGACGGAAATCTGCGTGACTATCACAGGGATTATTTTCCGGGCCATAGCTGTACGGAAAAAGAATAGAAATGCGCATTCCGCTGGAAACGTGTGTTGCGGGTGCATTTCATTGCGGATGTGCTTAAAAAGCCAAACCGAAAGCTGACACTTTCTCATTGGCTTTTTTAATAGGAGGTTTTTATGAGACAGTTCCTGGCAGTGCCTGTCTTTGCTGCGCTGTGCGCTCTTGCGGTTTCCTGCGCTCCGTCATATAATTCCGTCAAGCGGATGCAGAAAATTGAAGAGGGAGTGAGTAGCCCTACGACAAAGGAAGAGCTTGAGGAGGCTATCCGCAAATACGACCGGCGGGCAATGGATCTTGCCCTCACCGAAGGCCAGATTGGAATCTGGTATAAGATTCTTGGGACGCGGTATCTGGATCAGCAGATGTACGGAAAAGCCCTCGAATGCTTTCAGAATGCGCTCACCTATTATCCGAACAACGCGAATCTGTATTACTATGTCGGAACGTGCGCGGGATATATGTCCCATACTGCCTTGGACTATGAGGCGAAAGGCTCTGCATCGGATGCCGCAATCAAGCGGGCGAACTACCTCAAGCTTGCGGAAAACGCATATCTTCAGGCGCTTCGCATCAATCCGAACTATTACCGGGCTTTGTATGGAATCGGAGTCCTGTATGTCTTTGAATTCGGACAGAACGAAAAGGCTATTCCGTATCTGGAGCAGTTCCTTTCCACCCAGGTAAAGGATACAAGCGCCATGTTTGTGCTTGCGCGCGCGTACTATGCCACCTATCAGTTTGACAAGGCTGTCGCGCTGTACGACAGGATAATCGAGCTGAAGCCGAATGCTGAAAAGGTTCAGGAAGCGCAGGCGAACAAAAAAACGGTTCTTGAGGCCCAGTACCAGTAAATTCAGTGCAAGGCTTGCTGCGTTTTTCCCCGGATTCGGCTTGTGCGGCTGTAAAAACGTGCCGGGCAGTCCGGATTCCAGCGGATTCTGCGCAAAATTTGCATTTTTCAGCTGGTTTTTATATCTTCTTTGTGTGGATATTTTACATATTGCAATTTCTTCGCTATCATTCCTGTCTGTAAAAGAAAAAAAACTTTTAGAGAAAAATATTGACAGTCTGGATAGTCTTGCGTTACTGTCTATACAAGAGCTTTCTACTATTTATAGGCAGAAGCACGGGAAAAGCGTCATGGAACGGCGGGCTGTGCAGGGTTCAGGCTGAAAAGGCCTGCGCCATTATGGCGGCAAAGGGCATTCATGCTGTCCTGCATTCAGATCCGGCGTTTCCTGTCATGCTTAAAACGATTCCGGACTTTCCGTATGCCGTTTTTTACAGGGGAAGCCTGGAGCCGTTCAAAAGGCAGTGTGTTTCCGTTGTCGGCACAAGAAAGATCTGCCGGGAAACTGCCCGGGCCGCATTCAGCTTTGCACAGAGCGCGGTTCAGGACGGACAGACTGTTGTTTCCGGGCTTGCATACGGAACGGATACGTTTGCCCACAAGGGAGCGCTTTCAGGCGGGGAAACGGGCTGCACAGCGGCGGTTCTTCCGTGCGGAATAGAGACTGTTGTTCCATACGGGAACCGCTTTCTTGCCGCCCAGATAGTGCGCAGCGGCGGCTGCATTGCAAGCGAGTATGCTCCGGGAATTCCTGCCGAGCCGTGGCGGTTTGTGCACCGGAACAGGCTTGTCGCGGCTCTGTCTTCCTGCACGGTTGTTGTTCATGCTCCGGCGGGAAGCGGCGCCCTGATAACGGCGGATTTTGCCGCTGATTACAGCCGCGATGTTATGTTCCATGAAGCAGGGCTTCGTGCCATTGCCGTGGAAACAGCGGGCGGCTGCCAGGGGAAAAAAGTCCGGGCGGAACGCACGTGCGGGCGTTTTCTGGAGGAAGGAGCGCCTGTTATAAAAAATTATGCAGATTTTGTTGCGGTGAAAAACGATGCGCCGGGAACGCATGTCTGCAAAAACAAAAGGCAGCTTGAGCTGTTCAAGGCGCAGGGCTGAATAGGTGGAATATGGCTGGAAAAACTGCCGGAAAGGCATCAGTAAAGAAAGAAGCAAAGAAAAAAGGCACTCTGATTATTGTGGAGTCTCCTGCAAAGGCAAAGACAATCGAGCATTACCTTGGGACCGGCTTTACCGTAAAGGCTTCGATGGGGCATCTGATTGATCTGCCGAAAAGCCGCATTGCAATCAATGTGGACGACGGATTTCAGCCTGAGTACATAACGGTCCGCGGAAGGGCAAAGCTTTTGAAGGAGCTGCAAAAAGATGCAAAGAATTCGTCTTCAGTTCTGCTTGCGTCTGATAATGACCGGGAAGGAGAGGCGATTGCGTGGCATCTGAACAACGCGCTGAAGGAAAAGACAGAAGCTCCGATTCAGCGCATCGTTTTCAATGAAATTACTCCCGTTGCAATACAGGAAGCTGTAAAGAATCCGCGGGAAATCGATGAGGCGAAAGTGAATGCCCAGAAAGCGCGCCGTGTTCTTGACAGGCTTGTGGGCTACAACTTAAGCCCGCTGCTCTGGAAAAAAGTAAAGAACGGACTGAGTGCCGGCCGCGTCCAGTCTGTTGCGCTCAGGCTTATCTGTGAGCGTGAAAAGGAAGTGGAGGAATTTATTCCTGAAGAATATTGGTCCCTTGACGCTGAATTTTCAAAGGGAAAGAACAAGTTTTCAGCGCAGCTTGTCCAGTACCGGGGCGAAAAGCCTGAGCTTAAGGACGAGCGGTCAGTCAACAGCATCATTCAGGAAATCCAGAACAGCACATGCACGGTTCTTGACATCAAGGAGTCGGAAAAAACGGTGCGCCCCAAGCCTCCGTTCACAACGTCAAAGCTCCAGCAGGCGGCTGCAAACCGGCTGGGATTCACTTCCCGCAAGACGATGCAGATAGCCCAGCATCTGTACGAAGGCATTCAGATCGGAACGACACGCGTGGGCCTTATCACCTATATGAGAACTGACTCGGTGCGCATAAGCCAGACCGCGATTGATGATGTGCGCAGCTGGATAGGTGAGATGTATCCTGACGATCTTCCTGCTGAAAAAATCGAGTATGCCGTCGGAAAAAGCGCCCAGGACGCGCATGAAGCAATCCGGCCGACATACGTGAAGTACACGCCGGACAGCGTCAAGGAGTACCTTACGCGCGAGGAATTCCGCTTGTATTCAATTATCTGGGAGCGGTTTGTTTCAAGCCAGATGAGCAATGCAAAGTCCAAGACAACGAGCGTTGACATTCAGGCGGGAGACGCGCTGTTCCGCGTAAGCTCAAGCAAGCTGAGCCACAAGGGATTCTACAATGTCATAAAGACGCTTTCTTCAAAGGAAGAAGTTACCGGAAGCCTGCCGTCCTTGAAAGCTGGCGAAGTCCTGTCAAGCGGAACGTTCTATCCTGAGCAGCACTTTACGCAGGGGCCGGCGCGCTACACTGACGCTTCGATGGTAAAGACGCTGGAAGAAAAGGGAATCGGGCGCCCTTCAACGTATGCTCCGATCATTTCAGTTCTGCTTGACCGCTATTATGTTACCAGAAACAACAAGCAGCTTGTCCCGACGATGCTCGGAAAAATCATCTGCCGCATTCTTGTGGAGTCGTTTCCTGAAGTTATAAACGAGCAGTTTACATCGGAAGTTGAAAATGACCTTGACAAGGTTGAGCAGAACAGCCTTGTGTGGAACAGCATGATTGCGGATTTTTTCGGGCCGTTCAAAGAGCGTGTGGAAGATGTCATGGAGCGCCAGGAAAGCCTGAAAGGCTCTCTTGACGAGCCGACTGATGAAGTGTGCGAAAAATGCGGAAAGCCGATGGTGAAGAAGCTCGGCCGGTTCGGATATTTTCTAGCCTGCTCAGGATTCCCGGAGTGCCACAACACAAAAAGCGTTCCTCTTGCAAAATGTCCGCGCAAAGGCTGCGACGGGCATATTGTCGCAAGAAAAACAAAAGGCCGCGGAAAGGAATTCTACGGCTGCACGAACTATCCTGAATGCACATTCATTTCCCATTTCAAGCCGATCGATGTGTACTGCCCCAAGTGCGGCTGGTTCCTTGTTGAAAAGTACGACAAAAAGAACGGCTCATACAAGAGCTGCATCAATCCTGACTGCGACTATTTGCATTCTGCTGATGAGGCTGTCGCTGCTGAAGCCGCAGGAGCATTTGCTCTGGCGAATCAGGCTGACAAGGCCGCGAAAGAGCCGCAGAAATAAGCCATGGATACAGAAAAGGAACTTGCCGCAGTGCAGGAATGCTGTGAAGAATTTTTTGTGTATATAAAGGGCGTGCGCGGCTTTTCTCCGCATTCAGTGGCTGCCTATAAAAACGATCTGTCCCGCTTTCAAAGCTATGCCGGGCCGCAGACAAAAATGGCGGATCTCACGCTGGAAGACCTGCGGCTGTGCATCAGGCGGATGAGCGCTGAAAAATATTCGGAGGCTTCAATAAACAGGTTTATTGCCTCTGTGCGCGCGCTGTTCGCCTATGCACGGAAGTACGGCTTTATTCCGCGGAATGCCGCTCTGGAGCTGAAGTCGCTGAAAATTCCCAAAAAGCTGCCCCGGTATATGACGCAGTCTGAAGTTGATGAGCTGTGCGCCCAGCCGGGAAAGCAGGATATGCTCTGGGCCGCGCGGGACAAGGCGCTTCTTGAAATGATGTATTCTTCCGGCTGCCGCGTGAGCGAGATTGCTTCCCTGAAGCTTTCTGACTTTTCTTCCGGGCTTGACAGCGCGGTTGTGACGGGAAAAGGCAGCAAGGACAGGAGAGTTTACTTTGAGGAAGATGCCAGGCGCGCTTTGTCTGCATATCTTCTGGAGCGGCGCGCAAAGTTCCGTCACAGCACAGCGGAAGCTGTCTTTGTCAATCATGCTGGAAAACCGCTGACAGTCAGAGGAATCAGGTACATTGTGAGCCGGTACAGCGGAACTGAGGGAACAAACCGCCATGTTTCGCCGCACGCTTTCCGGCACACATTCGCCACCGCCATGCTGAATTCCGGCGCGGACATCAGGGCGGTTCAGGAAATGCTCGGGCATTCGAGCATAAGCACAACCCAGCGTTATACGCACGTAACGCTTGAGCGGCTGAAAAACGTGTACAGCCAGGCGTTTCCGCATTCAGGAAAAAAAGACTGACAGGCGGATTTCAGGCGCATTTTATTCGTGCAGAGAGTTTTACATCCCGGTGCACTGCACGGGATCATGGAGATTACAGGAGCTTTTTATGGAAAGTGAAAATGAAAACAGGATACGGAGCACAACAGTCATTGCAGTCCGGCGCAACGGAAAGGTTGCCATGGCAGGAGACGGACAGGTTACCATGGGCAACACCGTCATGAAAGGAAACGCAAAGAAAGTCCGCCGCATTTACGATGGAAAAGTGCTCACCGGGTTTGCTGGGGCGACAGCTGACGCCTTCACGCTGTTTGACAAATTTGAAGAAAAGCTCAAGACATTCAACGGCGACCTGACACGCGCTGCTGTTGAGCTTGCCAAGCTTTGGAGAACGGAGCGCTCCATGAGCAAGCTGGAGGCGCTGCTCCTTGTTGCGGATGCGGATAAAATTCTTCTGATTTCAGGAAGCGGAGATGTCATCGAGCCTGAGAACAGCATTCTTGCCATCGGTTCCGGCGGAAACTATGCCTATGCGGCTGCAATGGCCTATATGGAGTCAAGCGCTCTGAGCGCACGGGAAATCGCCGAAAAATCCCTGAGGATTGCAGGGCAAATTTGCATTTATACAAACAGTACTATTGTTGTTGAGGAGCTGTAGCTTATGGACGGACATACAGAAAACAGTGCCGGTCCGGCGGGAATTCCTGACGGACTTACTCCGGCGCAGATTGTAGAAAAGCTTGACGGATATATCATCGGGCAGCAGAAGGCAAAGCGGTTTGTTGCCGTCGCGCTTCGCAACCGCCAGCGCAGAATCAAGCTTCCTGAGGAAATCCGTGACGAAGTCGCGCCCAAGAACATACTGATGATGGGGCCGACCGGCGTGGGAAAGACTGAAATCGCCCGCCGCCTTGCAAAGCTGTGCGGCGCTCCGTTTCTGAAGGTCGAGGCCACAAAGTACACGGAAGTCGGCTATGTGGGGCGCGATGTTGAAAGCATGATCCGGGATCTGATGGCAGTCGGCTACAACATGGTCAAGGCTGAAATGCAGGAAACGCTCCGTGAAAAGTGCGTTCCGATGGTTGAAGAGCAGCTTCTGGACTTACTCCTGCCAGGAAGCTCGGCAAAGAAAGCGCGGCATGAAGACGATGCGAAGCGGGGCGTCCGTGTGCTTGGAAACATTTTCACAGGCGAAAGCCCGGTTCAGGGCGGCGTGATTCGCCTTGACATTCCAAAGCCAGATCCTTCCGCCTCCCAGGAAAAGGCTTCGGAGCCGGATCTGTCGGAGCCGGAAAAAGAAAGCCTTGCATCCACCCGTGAAAAGCTGCGCGCCCTCCTGCGCGAAGGCAAGCTCGAGGAGCGCGAGGTTGAAGTCACCGTTCACCGCCAGCCGTCGCTGAGCATGAACATGATGGGCGCCTCGAATCCCGAGGAGCTTGAGGAAAGCATCATGGGGCTGCAGGAGCTTCTTTCCGGCGGAAAAACAAAGCGCAAGTCTGTCACCGTGCGCGAAGCCCGGCAGATTCTGATGGCTGAAACACTGGACAGGAACACGGACAGCGACAAGGTTGCTGACGAGGCGCGGCGGCGTGTGGAGCAGAGCGGCATTGTCTTTATTGATGAAATTGACAAGATTGCAACTCATGGCGGGGAAGGCGACAGGCAGGCCGTAAGCAGGGAAGGCGTTCAGCGCGACATTCTGCCGATTGTCGAGGGCAGCGATGTGAACACAAAATGGGGCGTTGTGAATACAACACATATCCTCTTTATCGGCGCAGGTGCTTTCAGCGTTTCAGCTCCCAGCGATCTGATTCCTGAGCTTCAGGGAAGGTTTCCGCTGCGTGTGGAGCTTGAGGCGCTCAAAAAAGAAGACTTCAAGCGGATTCTGACTGAGCCGAAAAATGCCCTTGTCAAGCAGTACGAGGCGCTCCTTGCAACAGAAGGCGTTACGCTTCGGTTTTCCGAAGAGGCAGTTGACCGCATGAGCTTCATTGCCGAGGATGTCAATTCCCATGCAGAAAACATCGGCGCGCGCCGTCTTCACACAATTATGGAGACTGTCCTTGAGGAGCTGAGCTTTGACGCTGACAGGCATAAGGGCGAGACAATCACCATCAGCAGCAGCTACGTGGACGAAAAGCTCAGCGGCATCATGCAGAACCAGAATCTGGAGCGTTACATTCTGTAAAGCGGAAGAACGTCCGGAGCCTGCGCATTCCCGGCCTGTGCATGCGATGCGGCTGGCTTTTTTTTACTGTGCGTGCGGCGGAAATTCAGCCTTTATTTTCGGCAGCTCCTGTCTCCAGATTTCTGCCATAAAGGCATAGCCCTTTTCATTCGGGTGAATGCCGTCTGTGCACATAAGATCCCTGAACTGGGGGCTTTCGGCAAAGCGCAGCCTCATGTCCGCGAACTGCACATTGTTTTCATAGCAGTACTTCAGGATGCGCGTGCTGTATGCCTCATGGTTTCTGTACAGGACTTCAGGCGCATTTCCTGTGAACAGCGCCACTTTCTCAGCATCATATCCGCGGCAGATATGGGCATGCCAGCGGTCTATGACGAGCGGCGGCATAGTCATAAGGAACGGCGTGACGCGGTGTTCTCGGCACAGGCGCACCATTGCGTCAAGCGTCTCCATGAACTGCGCTGAAGGAACGCGCTGCGTGTGCGCCTTGAGCGGCTCCTTGCAGACTTCGCCCCAGTCGTAGTCACAGTCGTTACCGCCGAATTCAATCACTGCGAGATCTGCAGAAAACTCACCTCGCTCAATGTCCCGCTCCAGACGGTGCATTCCCTTGGTGATTATATTGCCGAACACGCTCTTGTTGTTCAGCTCAAACCCGAGCGTCTTCTGCGCAAGGGAAAGGCTGTCGTTCTTTGTGATGTCGAACAGGTGTCCTGAGCCGGTTCCTGTGACTGCGCCCTTCAGTATTGAGTCTCCGTATACAAACAGTCTGTTAATTCCGTTTTCCATGCACTGTCAGACACTGGCAAGGCAGAAAAGTTGCATGCCAGGTGCAGATTCGGTCTGCGGCAGAATGCTGTTTGCAGTCCAGGCGGTTTTTCAGCCTGAAACGCATGCTTGCTGTTGAAAAGAAGCGTGAAAACAGTGATAATGGACGCATGGACAGGCAGTTTTACAGGGACTCTTTCAAGATGATTCTTCCGATAGTCATGCAGAATATATTTTCTGCGCTGATGGGTTCTGCTGATGTTGTCATGCTGAATGCTGTCTCTCAGAATGCGCTTGCGGCCGGCTCCCTTGCGACGCAGTATACCGGCATCCTGTTTATGTTTTTTTTCGGCATCGGCTCCGGCGCAATACTGCTTGCGGCCCAGTACTTCGGCAAGGGCGACATGAAGGCGATTGAAGCGATCGAGGGCATTGCGCTCAAATGCTCGCTTTTTGTCGCGCTGATTTTTTTTGCGGGCGCGTCTTTTTTTCCGCACGCGCTTATGCGGGTGTACACAGCGGAGCCCGCGCTCATTGAGGAAGGCGTGAAATATCTGAGGGCGGTCAGGTTTTCATACTTGTTTTGGGCGATCTCAAGCGCTTATTTTTCCATGCTCAGGAGCATCGGCCGCGTTACAGTTGCGACTGCCGCCAACGGAGCTGTTTTTTTCCTGAACATCGCGCTGAACGCTGTCTTTATTTTCGGGCTGTTCGGCTGCCGCAGGATGGGAATTGAAGGCGTTGCCCTCGCGACATCCATTGCCCAGGGCGCGCAGCTTGCCGGATGCCTTGTCATTTCGTTTTTCAGCAGGGACATAAAGCTGAAGGCTTCGTTCATGCTTATAAAAAGCCGCGTGCTTGCAAAGGATTTTTTTAGGATGTCAGTCCCCGCGCTCCTGAACGATGTCTCGTGGGGGCTTGCCTTTTCTGTCTATGTTGCCATCATGGGGCGGCTCGGCTCTGATGTTGTCGCGGCGAATTCCATTGTCTGCGTTGTGCGGAATTTTGCCACGGTGTTCTGCTATGCGGTTGCGTCTGCCGGCGGAATCATTGTCGGGAACATAATCGGAGCAGGAAAGCTTGCCGAGGCTGAGACGGCCGCGCGGAAATTCATGAGGATTACGGTGATTGCCGGGCTGTTCGGCGGGCTGCTTGTGCTTGTGTCGATGCCGCTTGTCCTGCGCTTTGCGCAGCTGTCTGACACTGCCATGGGCTACCTGCGCTCAATGCTGTACATCAACAGCTACTATATCATGGGAACCGCCGTGAATACAACGCTTATCGCAGGAATTTTCCGCGCCGGCGGAAACACAAAGTTCGGCCTTGTCTGCGACACTGTTGACATGTGGGGTTACGGCGTTGTTGCCGGGTGTGTGACTGCCTTTGTGCTGAAGCTGCCGGTTGTGTGGGTGTATTTTTTCCTGTGCCTGGATGAATTTGTAAAGTGGCCGTGGGTGCTTTCCTTTTACAGGAGCAAAAAGTGGCTCAGGAACATTACGCGGGAACATGTGCTCGGCTAGCACTGCGGCGGGCTGGCGGCCTTGCGCTGAATTCAGGCTTGTGCGGCGGGCAAAAAAAATGCAGCTTCAAATACCGTCATGATAATTGAAACTGCATTGCAGCTTTAAAATAAAAAAGCGGCAACTTTCTACTTTCCCGCGGTTAGCAGTATCATCGACGTAAAAGAGCTTGACTTCCGTGTTCGGTAAGGGAACGGGTATTGCCTCTTTACTTTGGTCACCGTGAAATTACTGTACTTCATATAAAAAAAAGTGTCAAGAGCTTTTTCAAAAAAATGTAAAAAAAAAGAAAAAAGCGTGCCGGGGGGGGAAGCGGCAGTTTCATCGCCCGTTGTTGATTTAAAGCGCAATGGAATTGTAAAAGAAAATTATTTCAATTATACTGGAATTCCTATGAATGCAAATTCTGATGAAAAAATTGTGATACAGGGCGCCCGCGAGCATAACTTGAAGAACATACATCTTGAAATTCCCCGGAACAAGCTTGTTGCTGTCAGCGGAATTTCCGGGAGCGGAAAGTCGTCCCTTGCGTTTGACACGCTGTTCGCCGAAGGGCAGCGCAGATATATGGAAAGCCTTTCCTCCTATGCGCGGCAGTTTCTTGGCAGGATGGACAAGCCTGATGTTGATCTGATAACAGGGCTTTCGCCTGCCATTTCCATTGAGCAGAAGACAACGCATAAGAATCCCAGGTCCACAGTCGGAACTGTCACGGAGATTTACGACTATTACCGTCTGCTGTACGCGCGGATTGGAAAAGCCCACTGCCCTGCATGCGGCCGGGAAATCAAGGAGCAGTCTGTTGATCAGATTGTGGAGACAATTCTTTCCTGGAGCGAAGGCACAAAGCTGACGCTGCTTTCTCCTGTCATAAAGGGGAAGAAAGGCGAGCATCAGGGAGTGATTGAAAATGCGAGAAAGGCCGGATTTGTCCGCGCCAGAATTGACGGGCTGATGGTTGAGCTTGAGGATTCTGTAAAGCTTGACAAGCAGAAAAAGCACACCGTTGAGATTGTTGTTGACAGGATTGTGCTGAAGCCTGAAGTCCGCAGGCGGCTTGCGGACTCGGTTGAAACTGCGCTGCAAAGCTCGAACGGCGTAATCATTGTCCTGCGCCGCGTGTATAAGGATGACGAGGCGTACAAGGCTGTTGCCGATGAGCTTTCTGCGAAAGGAAAGCAGTACGACGGAAACGCTGACTTTATAGAGGAGGAAGTGTTTTTCTCGCAGAAGAATGCCTGCCCGGACTGCGGCATTTCAATTCCTGAGCTTCAGCCGCGCCTTTTTTCATTTAACAATCCGTTTGGAGCCTGCCCGGACTGCACCGGGCTTGGTGAAAAAATGGAATACGACAAGAGCCTGATAGTGCCTGACGCTTCGCTTTCCTTCAGCGAATACGGGATTGCTCCCTACAATCCTGAGAGCGCGTGGAACCATGCCCAGTTTGAGGCTGTCGCAAAGGCTGCCGGCTTTACGCTTGAGACTCCGTTGAAAAGCCTCACGAAAAAGCAGAGCGACTTTCTGTGGAACGGAGACTCTGAAAAGAACATCCAGTGGGTGTACAAGAAGCAGAGCGGGGAAGGAACAAGCTCGTACAGCCGTCCGTGGCCTGGAATTTTCGGGGATTTGCGCCGCAGGTACAATGAGGCGTGGGGCGAGAATGCGCGCGAGTCCCTTGAAAAGTATATGTCCCACAAGGAATGCGCTTCATGCAGGGGAAAGCGTCTGCGGCCTGAGGCTCTGGGCGTTACCGTCGGCGGAAAAAATATCTGGGATCTTACAGAGCTTTCAGTTCTTGAAACAATCAGGTTTTTTGAAAGCCTGAGCCTTTCTGAAACGGAGCAGAAAATTGCAGCCCAGATTCTGAAGGAAATAAAGGCGCGCCTTCAGTTTTTAAAGAATGTCGGGCTTGAGTACCTGACGCTTGAGCGCTCGGCCGCAACACTGAGCGGCGGGGAAGCGCAGCGCATCAGGCTTTCAACGCAGATCGGCTCCGGGCTGACTGGAGTCATGTATATTCTCGACGAGCCTTCGATCGGGCTTCATCAGCGTGACAACCAGCGTCTCATTGACTCGCTTCTGTATCTGCGTGACCTGGGGAACACGGTGATTGTCGTTGAGCATGACGAGCAGACGCTGCTTACGGCGGATTATCTGGTGGACATCGGTCCGGGCGCGGGAGTTCACGGCGGAACCGTGATGGCGGCCGGCACTCCTCAGGAAGTCATGAAAAACGATCAGAGCTTGACAGGACAGTATCTTGCAGGAAAAATCAGGATTCCGGTTCCGAAGCAGCGCAGGAGCGGCAATGGAGCTGAGATAAAAATTCAGGGAGTCACAGAGCACAATCTGCAGAATGTGAGCGTCTCGATTCCGCTTGGAACATTCACCTGCATTACGGGAGTTTCAGGAAGCGGAAAGTCAACGCTGCTCAATGATGTCTTTTTTCCTGCCGCAAGCAACGCAATCATGAAAAGCGAGCTGCCTGTCGGCGCGTACAAAAAAATCACCGGGCTTGAGTATATCGACAAAGTAATCAGCATAGACCAGTCGCCAATCGGCAGAACGCCCCGCAGCAACCCGGTTACGTACATCGGAGTCTTTGACAAAATCAGGGAGCTGTATGCAAGCATCCCGGAAGCAAAGGCAAAGGGCTACCGCAGCGGACGCTTTTCGTTCAATGTGAAGGGCGGAAGATGCGAGTCGTGCCAGGGAGCCGGAACGCTGACAATCGAAATGAATTTTCTGCCTGATGTTTTCATTCCGTGCGATGTCTGCCATGGAAAGCGGTTCAATCAGGAAACGCTCGGCATCCTGTACAAGGGAAAGTCGATCAGCGATGTCCTTGACATGACAATCGAGGAAGCCGCGGATTTCTTTTCAGGAATTCCGCACATTGCGCGCAAGCTTGAAACTTTAAAGAGCGTCGGGCTTGGCTATATTCAGCTCGGGCAGAATGCGCTCACGCTCAGCGGCGGGGAAGCGCAGCGCGTAAAGCTTGCGTCAGAGCTGGCGCGCCCTTCGACAGGAAAAACGCTGTACATTCTTGACGAGCCGACAACAGGGCTTCACTTTGCGGACATCAGGCAGCTGATGAGCGTTATCCAGCAGCTTGTGGACAAGGGAAATTCCGTTGTGATGATTGAGCATAACCTTGATGTCATCTGCCAGGCTGATTATATTATTGATCTCGGCCCGGAAGGTGGAGCCGGCGGCGGACGGATCATAGCGGAAGGAACTCCTGAGGAAGTTGCGAAAAAGCAGGGAAGCTACACCGGAATGTTCATAGCAAAAATGCTTGAGCGTGAAAAAGAGCGGGACGCGCAGCATTCAGGCTGATTATGTCTTTTGGAATTTCATCCTGCAGGAAATGCATTGTTCTCATTTCCGTTCTTCTTTTTTTCTCAGCTTCAGTGTTCTGCGCCGATGAAACAGTTTCTGTCATCACGATACTCAGCGCGGATTCTTCTGAATATAAAAAGAACGAAACAACCGGGGAGGATGAAATCCGCCTGTCGGGAAACGTCAGCCTTTCAGTTGAAAAAGGAAAAACGCTGACGCATGTCAAGGCGGGCTTTGTAACATACAGCCGCTCATCCCAGATGATGTATGCGCGGGAAAATGTGACAATTGAAAAAGCGGGGGACGGAAATTCCTCGCAGATGATTTGTGCGGAAACTGTCCTGCTGAATACAAGCACACTTGAAGGAATTTTTGACGGCGGCCGGACGGTTCAGCTTGAAGACGGTTCTGCGGGGCAGCCTTCAAGCTCCGCCTTGATTGTGGCTTCGCGCATTTTCGGGCGGGACTCATCAGGAGCCGTTTCATTTAAAAATGCGGAGCTTACATTCTGTGATGATGAGAACCCGCACTGGCGTGTGAAGGCTTCCCGGATATGGCTTCTCCCCGGCGGCGAATTCGCGTTTTTAAATGCAGTTGTCTATGTGGGAAGCATTCCTGTCCTGTATCTTCCTGCTTTCTATTATCCAAAGGATGAGCTGCTCTTTAACCCATCGTTCGGTTATTCTGAGCGGCTCGGGTATTATTTTCAGACAACAACATATCTGATCGGACGGAAGCCTTTGCAGGAGCTGGGCTCGTCTGATGATGAAAACCTGTCATTCAGCTTTATGCAGCAGACCTCTCTGAAGGAGCAGCGGCGGGAAGGACTTGTGCTTCATAATCTTGATGAGAAGTACACCGGCAGCACTTCAGATTATCTGAAGATTATGGCGGACAGCTATGCAAACATCGGCATTCTCACCGGCATTGCAGGAGCGTATAATCCTGACTCCGATTTCATTTCTTCCGCAGATGCTTCCGTTCAGCTGGGATTTACAAACACTGTCTTTTATTCCGGCGGCACCTATTCCGCGTATTCGTCTGAGGGCACAGTTGAAAAGGACAGCGCGAGCTTTCTCGGTGTGAAGACTCCGTTCCGCTACGGAGCCGAGCTGAACCTTTCGCTCAAGAAGCCGGTCACTCTGAATCTGTCGCTTCCTGTGTACAGCGATCCGTACTTTACCGAGGACTTTGAAAAAAGATCTGAGTACCTTGACTGGATAACATTCCTGCTCGGCTCCCAGAAAGAAAAAGAAGACGAGGAAGACACTTCCGCGCAGAAGACAACTTTTGAATGGAAGGCAGACGCTTCATGGACAATTCCTGTTCCTGAATTTTTGCAGCCGTTTGTGTCCAGCTTTTCCTTCACGGAAATTTCATCGGGCATTGTCTTTAACTCACGCTCGCGCGCTGACGAGGATTTTCTTTCCTCTCCGTCTGACTGGCGGCGGTTTACTCCAGAGCGCTCTTTTTTCTATCCGTCGCAGGTTGTGCCGCTCAAATTTGCCGTGAAGGCTGAAGGAACTCTTTTTCAGTATCCGCTGAAAAAAAAGGAAAAAGAATACAGTACGCCTGAATTTCCGCTGGAACTTTTTGCTCCTGAAATGCTCGGCGGCAGCGGGACGGAGCAGGAGGACGGAACAGAATCTCCTTCTGTGCCGGAAGAGGACGGGCAGCTGCGCTTTACGTTTCCTGAGCTTGACAGCGGCGCGGAAACTGCTGTCAGGGAGATAAAGGGCATTTCCTATTCACTGGGATATTCAGTGGCCGCGCAGTTTGCGTCCCAGGTTACTTATGATTCATTAGAGTTTCTTGAGCCTTCAGACTTTGCATGGGGAGACTTCTATTCGACATACTTCCAGGTGCAGGTTCCTGTCGAGCTGAAAAGCAAGTTCAGCTTCCGGGAGCCGTTCCTGACTGTACATAACGGTCTTGCATTCAATCCTGAGTATCAGCGCCATCCGAGCTTAAAAGGATATGCCTCCGAGCAGGCGAAGAATTCTGTCATTCTTTCCGATTATAATGCGAGGAAGCTCGACCTGGTAAGCAGCAACAGTTTTTCCGTGAGGCCGTTTACGTACTCCGATGTGTTCAGGGACTCTGGCCTTGACTGGAACACATCGCTCAAAGTGGTGCGCACTGAATTTATCGGGGATGCTGAAAATCCTGAATGGGACTATATAACTGCCGATCTTACGGACGAAGAAAGCGTGACTGAGCATATTTTCAGCGCAACATTCGCCGCGCGGGAAAGCAGCAGCCTTTCACAGAAAGTCACTTTTTCTTCAAACCTTCCGCCTCAGCGCGATGAATACACGGTAAAGACTGACTTTGTGTTTCCGTACCTGTCATGCTCCGCGGAAGCCGGCTTTGAAAAGAAAAGCGTTGATTCGGAAGATTTCTCCTGGAAGCCGTTCAAGCAGTCCGCATCGCTCAAGTTTTTTGGCGGCTCTCTTTCCTTTACCGAGTCATTCAACTATGAGCTTGAGGAGCGCCATGCCGATTCTATGAAGCTTGCTGTTGCATGGAAGGATCTGCAGCTTGCGTACACGATGCAGTACACGACAGGCTATGACTTTGAAGCCGGACAGGACTGGATTCCCAGAAGCGAAAAGGAATTTCTTCCGTACACAGTGAGCCTTGCCTACGGAACTTCGGAAAAAAAATACCGCACATGGAAAAACAGGATAACATGGGCGCCGGCACTGACGACCGGTGTGGTCTATGACTGCATCAGGCCTACAAACAGCTACTTCCGGTTTGTTCCGTCGCTGTCATTTAAAATCCACGATGCCTTCGAGCTTACGTTCAGCTCCGAGTCCCAGAATGATGTTATCTTCCGGTATTTTCAGCGGTTCACAAAGTACAAGGATGTCATTTCCGGGGAGCAGAATATGTTTGCTGACCTGTGGAATTCCTTTTCGTTTTGGGGAGACGGCGACTTTTATGATTCCGACCAGACATCGCGGCGCGCTTCCGGCTTTAAGCTGAAGTCCCTGAAAGTGAGCATAAAGAGAAACCTTCATGACTGGGACATGATCGGCACCCTTTCCTTCAAGCCCCGCGCAATCACCAGCAGCAGCGGACGGCGGGAATATGACTATCATCCGTACATAACATTTGCAATTTCATGGCATCCGATGCCAAGCTTTAAGACGGAAGTTATTGACGAATACGGAGAATGGGAATTAAAATAGGAGCATGACGAATTCTGCCTGTGCGTACGGAGACAGGTGTTTTGTGTTTTTTTTGCATGGGAAGCATCTGAAAGCTTCTGTTTTTAGAGATGTTTTGTTATATTATTAGAGTGAAGCTTGTTTTCATTCACAAGTTCGCGTTGCGGACTTCAATATCGGCGGCGCGTTTTCATTTCAGTGCAAACGCACGCTAAAAAGCCGGCCGCGGTTTCAAAAAATCGCTCTTGGCTTTTTTTATGGAGGAAACTATGTCAGAGGAAATCATTGAAGAAACAGAGGGAAAGGAAGAAGCCGGGCAGGAAGAAAAGTCCAGGGCAAAGAAACCGGGCGAATTCGGCAGGACAATAAAAACATACCTTGACAAGGGAGTTGAAGCTTCTGTGAAAGGCATAAAGAATGCCGGGGCCGCTCTCAGCGAATTCGGGGACAAGTCTGTCATCCGCATAGACATTGCCCAGCTGAAAAGCCGCCTTGAAAAAAAATACCAGGAGCTTGGCGAGTGCGTTTCTGAGCAGCTTATGGCGGAAGACGAGACAATCACAAAGGATTCGCTCGCAGTCTCCGAAAAGCTTGCTTCCATCCGGGAACTCAAGGACAAGATTCAGGAAAAGGAAGATACGCTGAAGAAATACGGGAAATAAGCTTTTGCTTGCAAAGCAGTTCCCGGTGTGGTATACTGCGTGATATGAAGCGCAGCACTATAGCCTGCGTATTCGCCCGCTCCGCAGCTGCAAAACGCACGGGGGGGGTACGGCAGAACTGGCCTAGAACATAATCCACATCTCACATACAGAAGGACGCATGATGCGGACAAAAGCCCGCGGAGTGTGTCCTTTTTGCGTTTTTTGGAGGGTGGACACCCCTCTACTTTCAAAGCGGGGGTTTCCACCCTCCAAACCACCCGCCTTCCCCAGCACGACTTAGGGCTGCGCCCTAAGAACCCAATTTTTTCTGGTGATGAATATAGTTCTCTGCATTTAAAAGATATAACAGCAATACGCTTTTTTGTTCTACTGTTTTTTTTCAGATTCATTGATCTCAAGCCGTCTCCGCAGTGCGGGGATTATTTTCAACTCAATTTCAGGAGGGAGCATATGCTCAAGTATTCATTGCGTGAGAACCTGCTCACGCCGGAGCCGGACGACTGCATGGGGTCGCAACCTGCGGTTGCTTACCGAGTTTGCCGGATGGCAAACTCGCGCGGATATCCCTGCGAGTTTTTGCCAGGCATGAC
>JAGBGX010000001.1 GCA_017935745.1 Treponema sp.
AAAAAAAGGACGCACTCCGCGGGCTTTTGTCCGCATTGTGCGTCCTTCTGTATGTGAGATGTGGATTATGTTCTAGGCCAGTTCTGCCGTACCCCCCCCCGTGCGTTTTGCGGCTGCGGAGCGGGCGAATACGCAGGCTACGGTGCTGCGCTTCATGTTATGAGCATATCATACTGCGCCGCACTGTGCAAGGTCAAATTGTTAGTTCTCGCTTGCAAAAGCAAAGTCGCCGGTAAAGAAGTCGGGGCTTACTGCCTCGCCGTTCAGCCGCATTTCCCAGTGGAGGTGCGGGCCGGTTGCAAGCCCTGTGGCTCCGCTCAGCCCGAGAATCTGGGCGGCCTTCACCATGTCGCCTTCCTTTACTTTCAGCTCGCTCATGTGGTAGTAGAGGCTGTACAGTCCCGGAAGATGCTCCACGACAACGCTCCAGCCGGTGGAATTCCTCATTTCCGCAAGGACGACTTTTCCGTCTGCACAGGAGCCTACAGCGGAGCCTTCAGGAATTCCGTAGTCTATGCCGTAGTGAAGGCTTGTGGATGACTTTCCGTTTGTGTACTTGTACACCCGCCTGTCAGCAAAAAACGAAGTCCGCCGGGATGCAGGCGTAGGAGGAATAAACGGCTTTGTCTGGTAGACAGCGGAAGGATCTGATGTTTCAAGAATTCCGTTGAGCTTTTTTATCTGCTCCATGCGCTTTACGCTTGTGTCTGTCTTGATGTCGGAATTTGACTGGTTCAGGTTCAGCGTCTCTGAGATGAATTCCTTTTCCTTGAGTGAGAACGGAAGCTCGAATGCCATGCTTTTTTGTCCGCCAAGACGGTAGGTGACTCTGACAGCGCAGTCCATGCCGGCTGTCCACCATGTTGAAAGCGGAACTCCTGCAAGCAGTGTCCGTGAGGCGCGTGTGTTTTTTGAGAGTGTGAAGAAGTCCGCAGTGCGGCAGACATTTCCTTCGGCCAGGAATTCAAGCGTTGCCTGGATATCCGAAAAATCCGTCCGCGCCGCCCTTCCTTTTTTCAGCCCCTGTGAAAAGTGGAGCCTCACAAACACAGCATCGCCGGGAAAGGACGTTTCATTGTAGACGGCTGAAATGCCGTACTCCTCGCCGTTAAAAACCGCTTCCCGTGCGCAAATGCCCGGCACGAGCAGAGCCAGGAGCAGGATTGCAGCTGTACACAGTTTTTTCATAATGGTTCCTCTTTTTTTTGAAGATTTAAAATCAGCCGCTGGAATTGCGCGGCCCGCTTTACCTATAGCTTGCGGTGCAAACTGCCTTGTCTGCGTTACGGAAATTTTTACGTTCCGCACTTTTCAAGCCCGCAGAGAAGCAGCTGGAGCGATTCTGTTCCGTTGAAGGAGTTGCGCTCCACGCTGAACAGAATGTTCACTTTGTCTCCGACTTCAAAGTCCCGGTGAAGCATTTCCCCGGTGTTCCAGAACAGGCACGGCCACTTGTTTTTTCCGCAGTCAACAGTGATTTTCAAGTGCTGCCGTTCTGTCTTTCCGACTGTGGTTCCTGCGATAACAGGAAGGCTCCGTGACAGAAATGTGAGCTTCTGGTTTTCATTTCCGTATGGCTCAAACCTGTCGATAACCGTCTGAAGCTCAGGCGTCATAAAGGAAGCGGGAATTTCCGCGTCAACCTGAATGTCTTCCGTTTTGCTTTCAAGCTTGATTGTTTTTGAAAGCTCCCTGACGCGCTCCCGGAATATGCCAAGCTTTTCCTTTTCAAAGCTGAATCCTGCCGCAAAGGCATGGCCTCCGTGGCTTATAAACAGATCCTTGAGCTGCTCAAGGAATGATGTGACATCGTAGCCGCGGCAGCTTCTCATCGAGCCTATGACTATGTTTCCTGCGCAGGTCATTGCCATGGCTGGCACTCCGAGCTTGGTGACGAGCTGCCCTGCAAGGATTCCGCTTACTCCTCTGTTGATGCGCTCGTCAAGGACAAAGCAGAGGTTTCCGCTGAAGTCCGCAACTGACTGCCGCGCCTGCTCAGAGGCAAAGCTGACTGCTTCCTGCGTCAGCCGCTTGCGCTCGCTGTTCAGCTCGGTTATTTTTTTTGCAGCCTGCTCTCGTTCCGCCGCGTCTTTCAGGGTGAATAGGTCAACAGCAATTTTTGCCTGCCCGAGCCTGCCTGCGGCATTCAGGTTTGGAACGATAGTCCAGCAGATGTCGCCTGAAGTGATGCGCTTTCCGAGCAGGTTCAGCAGCGACATCAGCTCTTTCAGCCCGGGACGCACATCTCCTGAGCTGAGGGACTGAAGCGCCTTGCGCACAAAAAGCCGGTTTTCGTTTTTCATCGGCATGACATCGGCAAGAGCCGCAAGCGCGACAAGCTGAAGATCCTTTTTCTCTTTTTCTTCATCAGACGGAAATTCTTTTTTCAGGCTCTGCTGCACGTATGTTACAAAGATATTGTAGAAGCCTCCGATTTCAGTCGGCTCATGGTCTCCGTACTTTGCAATCTTGGAAAGAAACTTGATTTTGGAAAGCGGCATGCTTTTGAGCGAAGGGTACAGCTTTGCTGCTTCCTGCCGCATGTCAATCATGTTGAACTGCGTTCCGCTTCCGAATGCCTGGGCCAGAAGCTGCGAGACAGCATCCTTGTCCCAGCAGAAGATTGCCTGTCCTTCCAGGTACCTGGGGATTTTTGTTTCCATGACTGTTTTTTCCCCGGGAACGACATATTCAATCAGCCTGCTCACGGGAACAAGATTCCGTGTCTTGATGCATTCGATGGCAATCTGGCTTTCCTCTGCGCGCGCATTCAGCAGGACAGCCTCTGCCTTGTACCATCTGCTTTTGCTGAATCTCAGCGCGGACACCGTTTTGTAGGCGACGGCGCACCCGGACAGCTCTTCAAACGGATATCCTGAGCCGGGAATTTTGGGATCAAGCAGCAGCGCGGGAGACGGAAGCTCTTCCTGGGGATTGTGGTGGTCGAGGACAATGACATCGATTCCGAGGCTTGCCGCATGCGCAATTTCCCTGTTGTTTGCGATTCCGCAGTCAACAGTTATAATCAGCGTGCCGTCCTGCTGCGCAAATTCATCAACAGCCTCAAGCGAAAGTCCGTATGCATCGTCTCCCTGAGGCACCTTGAACTGCACATCAGCGCCCAGCGACAAAAGCTCTTCGTAGAGAACCGTTGTTGCTGTTATGCCGTCAACATCCTTGTCTCCGAAAATGAGGATTTTCTCCCCGGGATGTGATTCGCCGCCGTTTTCCGGGAGCGCGTCAAGAATCCTGTCTACAGCATTTTCCATCGAGGAGAACAGAAACGGATTATGCTGAAAGCGCAGATCGTCTTCCATAAAGTACAGGATATCCTTTCCTTTTGTAATTCCGCGGCGGACAAAGATGCTTGCGGTGAGCGCGTCAAGAGCGAATTTTTTCTGAAGGCTTTCAACTTCACTTTTTGAAACTGACTTTTTGTTCCACATAGAATTCAGCTTATTTCCCTGAGAATCAGTTTTTTTTGCGCCGGCTGTTCTGCGCTGTATGTTACCGCCGTTTTCATGGAGCTGATTCCTGCCTGAAGCGACTGGCTGTCGCGGCCGTAGATATCCATGATTTTTTCTCCTTTCCGCACAAAGTCTCCCTGCCGCTTTGCAAAGATGATTCCTGCGTTTGCGTCCACTTTGTCCGAAGTCTTGTTTCGTCCGACTCCAAGGTGCACGCAGGCAATTCCTGTTTTGTATGCGTCTATGTCAAGGAATCCGTCGTGCTCAGCCGCCAGCTCAGAAGCGAACGGAGAGCGCCGCTTTCCCTGCTCACTCAGGAGCTTCCGGGGATTTCCTCCCTGGCTTTTTACGTTTTCAAGGAATTTTTCAAGCGCTTTTCCTGAGGAAACTGCTTCCCGGCATTTGCGCATTCCGTCTTCAGCTGACTCTGCCTTTCCTGCGAGCATGGCCATCCGGGCGCCGAGCTGGCAGACAAGCTCCATCACATCTTCAGGCCCGTTTCCCTGAAGGCATTCAAGCGTTTCTTCAATTTCAAGGTAGTTCCCTGTCTTGAAGCCGAGCGGTGTGTCCATGTTTGTCAGAAGCGCGCATGATTTTTTTCCCAGGGACTGCGCGGTTTTTACAAGGGACTCGGCAAGTGCCTGTGCATCCTGCTCGCTTTTCATAAATGCGCCGCGCCCGCACTTCACGTCAAAGACAAGCGCATCGCTTCCTTCAGCTGCTTTCTTTGAGAGGATGCTTGCTGTTATCAGCGGAATGCTTTCAACAGTTCCCGTGACGTCCCGCAGCGCATACATTTTCCTGTCTGCCGGCGCAACCGATTCAGTCTGTCCCATCATGGCAAATCCGTTTTCGGCAATGAGAGAAGCGAACTGGCTTTCTGTGAGATTCACATTGTATCCTTCAATTGATTCAAGCTTGTCGAGCGTGCCTCCTGTGTGTCCCAGTCCTCTTCCGCTCATCATGGGAATCTGGATGCCAAGCGAAGCCGCAACGGGCGCAAGGGGAAGGCTGATTTTGTCTCCGACTCCTCCTGTTGAATGCTTGTCCACAAACGGCCCGTGCAGGGCTGCTCTACCAGCTGTGTGCAGAGCTGCTCTATCAATTGTGTGCAGGTCGATAATGCTGCCGGAACGGAGCATGCAGTCCGTGAGGATTCCTGTTTCTGTAAAAGTCATTCCGCTGAAATAGACTGCCATCAGAAATGCAGACATCTGGTAGTCGGGAATGGAGCCGTCCGCATAGCCGTTCACAAGGAACTCGATTTCCTCGCGGGAAAGCTCCGCTCCCTTTTCTGATCCGGATCCTCTTTTTTTTATAATGATGTCTGCGGCTCTCATGCTTCCTCCTGGAACAATATCTGCACAAGTATATACTAAATCAAAAAAAATGTCATTTCAAATCAGCAGGCTCGGCGCAGATGCCGGGATATCAAATTCTCCGCACGAATAAAGCCTGCCGCCCGGAAAGATTTCCTACAGGATTCCGGCTCCGCTTTCCAGCGTTTCAAGGCGGGTTCCGCAGGATTTTTCTATTAAATAGAAGAGAAGCTGCTTTATGCGTCCTGCTGAACAGGGTGGAACAAGCAGCTTTCTGACTTGTCCCGGCGGAAGCTCGCTGACTGCGGCAATATATGTCAGCGCGTCAATGTCCATGCTGAACTGCTGAGGCTGCGTCCGTGGATATTCAGGGGAAAAGGAGCGGCAGTCGCGGCAGATAAAGCCGTTCTGGCTTTCGTCAAAGACGGCGTCCTTTTCATGGCTGAGGAGCGAAGCTTTGCAGGAAGCGCAGAACCGTGCGTCCGGCTGCAGTCCGAGCAGGGCAAGGTAGCGCCAGAGAAAACGGAGCATTCCAAGCCGCGCTTCCGTTTCGCTCACTGCGTCTGTTCCGTCCAGAAATGCGGACAGCAGGACGAAAGCCCGTTCACTGTCTCCGGCGCATTTTGTCTTTACAGCCAGCTCGCAGGCAAAAGAAGCTGCCCATGACTTGAAGAGGCTTGTCCGCAGGGACAGATGGCAGTTTTCTGCATCAAAGTCTGTGATTTTTACCGAATGGCGCGCTTCGTCAGCATAAACATACAGCGTTCCGGCATAGAACGGCTGAACGAGCGAGCGCAGCCTGCTTTTCGGGCCGCCGTACAGGATTGCGCTGAAAATGCCGTTTTCTGCGGACAGGACTGTCACAAGCCTGTTGCATTCCCCGGTTCTCCGTGCTGAAAGGATGAGTGCGCGCATTTTTTTGTTCCGTTCCGCCATTTCTTTAGTATATCAGTTTTTGCAGAAAGGGGCTACCAGAATCTGCTGCGCTGGCCCGGGCTGATGGCCGGACGTCACTCCGTCTTTTTTGCCCTAAACTTTTTTTTACGGATGCCGATGTTCAGAGTATGGGTATGAACAGTTTTTCAAATTCCGTAGACCTGCTGCACCGCGCGCTTGATGTGCAGAGCCTGCGTTATCAGGTGACAGCGAACAACATTGCGAACAGCGAAGTTCCGAACTTCAAGCGGCAGTCTGTCAATTTTGAAAGCGAGCTCAAGCGGGCGTTTGCAAGCCGGGACAATGAGCATGAGTCTTTCCGCATGGCGACACAGGATGCCCGCCATATTCAAAGCGAAGTTCCCCGGGACTGGCGCGATGTGGAGCCGAGGCGCGTGTCTGATTACACAACATCGTCCAAGGCGAACGGAAACAATGTTGACGCTGAGCAGGAGGCGATGAACATCGTTCAGATCCAGATGCAGTACCGGCTTCTGACGCAGCTTATGAGCTTTGAATTTTCTCAGGTCAACACGGCCATGAAGAGCATCTAGCGTCTGAAATTCTGGATAAAAAGCAAAAGGAGTTTGTATGGGACTGTTTACAAGCATAAACATAGCGGCAACAGGAATGAGCGTGGAGCGTCTGCGCACTGATGTGATTTCAAACAACATTGCGAATGCAACAACGACCCGCTCCCAGGACGGAAGCGGCGCTTACCGGCGGCAGAGCGTCATTGTGGAGCCTGTTGCATCAAAGAATCCGCAGTGGCGGTTTCCGTTTGTAGATTCTGATATGGACAACGGCCCGGGAAAAGGCGTGCGTGTCCGTGAAATTGTAAAGGACAGCGAACAGGGAAGAATGGTGTACGACCCGAGCCATCCTGATGCAATCCAGTCCGGCCCGAACAAAGGATATGTTGAATATCCGAATGTAAATATAGTAAACGAAATGGTGAACATGATAAGCGCAAACCGTGCGTATGAAGCGAACAGCTCTGTCATTCAGGGAAGCAAGGAAATGTTTGCTTCTGCCCTTGAAATTGGAGCGCGGTAACTGGTAGAATTCTAGCTGCGTCCGGAATACGGATTTGCATGCAGGAAAGCGGGAGGTACTGAACAATGGATTTTTCTTTCGGCTCTCTTGAGCTTAACAGGACACATGCCGCTCATATCGGGACAGCGCCTGCCGGCGGAGCACAGGGAATTGCCGGGCAGGAAGGTGTCCGCCGCTCTGAAAAGAAAGGCGCGTTTGAGCAGTATCTTCTGGAGGCAGTCAGCGAGCTGAACAGCCGGCAGCTTGATGTCGCTGCCATTCAGGAGCAGGTTATAACAGATCCTGACAGCGTTGATATCCACGATGTCACTACGGCTATGGCAAAAGCCCAGATGTCGCTGAATCTGGCTCAGACGGTGATAGACAGGCTGGTAAAGGGCTGGAGTGATCTTTCACAGAACAGGTGATAGGCGGCGGAACCGTGCTTTTGCAGGAAAGGACGGAAAAACGCTTTTCATATTTGTATATATGTGTTATAATTGAACGGCATATTTACTGCGAATTCTGCATGTCAGAGGGATGGCATGCAGAAAAGTGAGTTCGTTCATGGGAGGGGTATATGAACGAATGGTTTAAAAAGAAACAAGAAACCATTAAAGCAAAATGGGCAAAGTGGACTGCTCTTCAGAAAGCCATTGCAGCTGGCATTGCGGCGGTAATCATCATCACGGTGATTCTTATGGCCTCCTTGTCTTCACGCCCTGCGACAGTCCGGCTTTTTAACGGTCCTGTCAATGATGAATCCGAGCGGGACAGAATCCTTTCCCGCCTTGACCAGGACAATGTGCGCGCCTATGTTTCTTCAGACAATTATATTTCCGTAGACAATGAAAAGATTGCAAAGGACTACAGGAGCCGTCTTGTCGCGGAAGGGCTTGCTCCTTCCCGCCTTGATGCCTACCGGCTGTTTGATGTTACGCGGTGGTCCAGAAATGACTTTGATGACCAGGTGAACTGGAAGCGGTCCATGGAAAATGCAGTCAAGCAGCACCTTGAGGCGCTCGAAGGAATTCAGCGTGCGGAAGTTGTCCTGTCCCTGCCGGAAGAATCCCTGTTTTCTTCCACTCAGAATCCTACGACTGCGAGCGTCATCCTGTACGCCCGCGGCGGAAGCAGCGTCCTTGAGGACAAGCGCCAGATAAAGGGAATTCAGACGCTTATTGCCAGGAGCGTTGAAGGGCTGAAGGAAGATGACATCGTCATTATGGACGGAAGCACGAACACGCAGATAAATGACTTTGAGGGAATGGCGGAAAGCGACAGGATTTCAAACATAGAAAAGCAGCAGAAGCTTATCCGCAAGACAGAAGCCGAATATGCAAGCAAGGTGCTTGCAGCCCTCAAGGCAACGTATTCAGATAAGCGTGTGAAAGTTGCCAACATGAAAATCGACATGAATATGTCCGAGCGCACAAGCACTTCGCGCGAGTACGGCGGCATCACTATCAGGCCGGACAACCCGAACACGCCGTATGACGACTCTGAAGTTGTTGAAAGCCTCGTGCTTTCTGAGGAGCGCGTTGACAAGTCATTCACCGGCACAGGCTATAATCCGGAAGGACCTGCCGGAATTGAAGGGCAGAATCCGCCTGTGTACAGCGATATGTCAAATGTCATCGGAAAATCGACTGAAGAGGGCGTAAAGCGGAACTATGCGCTGAATGAAAAGACAACATCGGAAAACACCAGCCCGAACATTGACCGTGTCACCGTTTCAGTGAATATTGACGGACAGTGGATCAAGCAATATGATGAAAAGAACCAGCTTATTCTTGAAAACGGGCATATCCGGCGCGAGTATGTGCCGATCAGCGCGGAAGAAATTGCTTCTGTGACAAAGCTTGTCCAGGATGCAGTCGGCTACAGCCGTGCGCGGGGAGACAGCGTCACTGTCACAAACATTCCGATGGATAGGACTGAAGAGCACGAAAAGGAAGATGCAGAGTACATATCCCGCATGAGCAGGCGCCGCACTGTCATGTTCAGCCTGGCTGGAATTGCTATTATTCTGGTTGCATTTATAGCGTTCCGCGTTATCAGCCGTGAAATTGAACGCCGCCGCCGTCTTGCAGAGGAAGCCCGGATCAGGCAGCAGGAAGAAGAGCGGCAGCGGGCGCTTATGGAAGCACAGCAGCAGGGCATGGAAGTTACGATGTCTGTTGAAGAAAGAAAGAGAGCTGAGCTTCAGGAAAATGCAATCGCAATGGCAAAGGAGCATCCTGAAGATGTCGCGATGCTTATCCGCACATGGCTTATGGAGGAATAGTGTATGGCAGACGAACTTGTCGACGGCAAGAAAAGCAAGAAAAAAGGCGGGACAAAGGACTACAAGAACCTTACCGGCCGCCAGAAAGCCGCTATATTCCTCGTTGCAGTCGGAAGCGACATTGCCTCTGATGTAATGAAGCATCTGAGGGAAGATGAAGTTGAAACGCTGACATTTGAAATCGCCCGTCTTGACACTGTTGATGCTGACTTCAAGGATCTTGTTCTTGAAGAATTTCAGGAGCTGATGCAGGCGCAGAACTTTATCACGACAGGCGGCATTGACTTTGCGCGCGAGCTGCTTGAAAAGTCGCTCGGAAGCCAGAAGGCAATTGACATTATCAACAGGCTTACAAGCTCCCTGCAAGTCCGTCCGTTTGACTTTATCCGGCGCACAGATCCGGCGCACCTTCTGAACTTTGTGCAGCAGGAATATCCGCAGACAATCTCGCTGATTCTTGCGTACCTTGAGCCGCAGAAGGCCGCGACAATCCTCCAGAACCTTCCGCCCGAAATTCAGCCGGAAGTCTCCAAGCGCCTTGCCACGATGGACCGCACAAGCCCGGAAGTTCTGCGCGAAGTTGAGCGCGTCCTTGAAAAGAAGCTTTCCACGCTCTCAAGCGAAGACTACACGGCAGCCGGCGGTGTCGATTCGATTGTTGAAATCCTCAACCTTGTTGACCGCTCCTCTGAAAAGGCGATTATCGAGACGCTGGAAGAGGACGATCCTGAGCTTGCAGAAGAAATCAAGAAGCGCATGTTTGTATTTGAAGACATTGTTATGCTCGACGACCGTGCCATTCAGAAAGTGCTGCGTGAAGTTGACACCCAGGAGCTTGCAAAGGCGCTCAAGTCAGTTGACACGGAAGTGCAGGACAAGATTTTCCGCAACATGTCAAAGCGCGCTGCTTCGATGCTCAAGGAAGACATGGAGTATATGGGCCCGGTCCGCCTGAAGGATGTTGAAGAAAGCCAGCAGAAGATTGTCAGCGTTATCCGCCGTCTTGAAGATTCAGGAGAAATTGTCATTGCCCGCTCAAGCGATGACGAGATGGTTGTGTGATGTGCATAAAAGCGCGGAAATTGCAGCGCAGCATCAGTTTTTGCAATCAGTTTTGAAGGAGCTTATATATGGCACAAAGCGTATTCAGGCCGACAGAAGTCACCAATAAGGACGAAAAGGTCATTCTTCAGTTCACAAAGGATTTCACTCCCCCCGAAGAGGAAGTGAAGGAAGAAATTCCTGAATACACCGGCCCGACTGCCGAGGATTTGCGCAAGGAAGCGGAGGAATTCAAGGCCAAGTGGGAAGAAGAAAAGGCCCGGATGCTGGAACAGGCGCAAGCTGAAGCTGACCGGATTGTAAAGGATGCCGAGGAGGCTGCGTTTTCCCAGGTAAAGCATCAGGCTGACCAGGCTGCGGTGCTCAAGGCGCAGGCGCAGAAGGAAGCGCAGGATATTGTTGAAAAGGCGCAGGCCGAAGCCGCCGAAATTCTGGAGAACGCAAAAAGCCAGGAATCTTCAGTCCTGCAAAAGGCAAAGGACAGCGGATTTCAGGCAGGACATGAGGAAGGCTACCGCTTTGGAAATGAAGAGGCTGTCCGGCTTGTGGAGCGCATTCATAAGATGATTGAAGCGATTCAGTCGAAGCGGCAGGAAATCCTTGACGGCACAGAGCAGCAGATTGTCAGCCTTGTCATTTTGATTGCGCGCAAGGTTGTAAAAATCATGAGTGAAAACCAGAAAAGCGTCATCATGTCTAATGTGCTTCAGGCTCTGAAAAAAGTGAAAGGCTCCGGCGAAGTCACCCTGCGGGTGAACCTTTCCGATGTAAAGCTTACAACGGAGCATGCAAAGGATTTTGTCCGCCAGGTTGAAAGCATCAAGAATATTTTTGTTGTTGAAGACAGCTCGGTGGAAAAAGGCGGATGCATCGTGGAAACTGATTTCGGCGCCATTGACGCGCGCATTTCCAGCCAGCTCAGCGAGCTTGAGACTCAGATTCTCAATATTTCTCCGATAAAAACGGTGAGCAAGTCGGAAGCCGTCAATCCTGACGCATAAGGTTCCGGTGTTCAGGGCGGGGAGCAGATGGAAGCATTTTTTGACAAGTATATCCGCTGTGTGGAGCGGGCCGAGCCGATAAAGTACACAGGTTCTGTTACCGGGGTCAAGGGACTTATGATTGAAAGCAAAGGCCCCCGTTCTGTAATCGGGGAGCTGTGCACGATTCATATTCCGAGCCTCGGCACTTCTGTTCTTGCGGAAGTTACCGGGCTTGAAGGCTCTGTAGTCCGCCTTATGGCTTTTGCAGATACAAAGGGAATTGAAGTCGGATGCGCCGTTGTTGCGTCAGGCCATGTCCTTGAAGTTCCTGTCGGGAAATCGCTTCTGGGACGCGTCATTGATGCCACTGGAAGGCCGTATGACGGAAAAGGCGACATACTTCCTGAGGCTTACTATCCGGCTCTTGCGTCTCCTCCAAGCCCTCTGGAGCGCGCTCCTGTTGACAGGCGGATTGTGACAGGAGTACGGGCGATTGACGGTCTTCTGACTGTCGGAAAAGGTCAGCGCCTTGGAATTTTTGCAGGCTCCGGCGTCGGAAAATCAACGCTTCTTTCCATGATTGCGCGCAATACAAATGCAGATGTGAATGTCATCGCTCTTATCGGCGAGCGCGGACGCGAAGTGATGGACTTTATCACGCGGGATCTCGGCGAGGAAGGGCTGAAGCGTTCTGTTCTTGTCGTTGCAACAAGCGACCAGCCTTCGATTGCGCGGCTGCGGGCGGCATACGTTGCGACAGCTGTTGCTGAATATTTCCGCGACCAGGGAAGCGATGTGATGCTCATGTTCGACAGCATAACGCGCTTTGCCCACGCGCAGCGGGAAATCGGGCTTGCGGCCGGCGAGCCTCCAGCCCAGCGCGGATATCCTCCGAGCGTGTTTGACATGCTTCCAAAGCTTCTGGAGCGTTCCGGCACAAGCAGCAAGGGAAGCATAACGGCGTTCTATACCGTTCTTGTTGACGGGGACGACATGGACGAGCCGATTTCTGACAAGGTCCGCGGAACAGTGGACGGACATATTGTCCTTCAGCGTTCACTTGCCTCCCGGCAGCATTATCCTGCCATTGACATGCTTGCAAGCATCAGCCGCCTTTCAAAGCGGGTTTCCGGCGAATGCACAAAGAAGGCCGTTCAGCGTGTGCGCCGGTGGATTTCAGTGTACGCGGAGCAGGAGGAAATGATTGCGGCGGGCGTGTATCAGAAGGGCAGCTCTGTTGAAATCGATGAGGCGATAGATCATCATCAGGCTGTGGAGGAATTCCTGTGCCAGGAAGAAAGCGATCATATTTCAATTGAAGACACGCTCAAAAGCCTTTCAGCTGTCAGCGGAATAGAAATTCCTGAGGAAGAATTTTCTGAAAGCCCTGCATAATCCTGCCGGAGGAAAACGGTGAAGAAATTCAGCTTTTCGATGCAGAAAATACTTGACTTGCGCGAATTCGAGCAGCAGCAGGCAGAAGCAGAGCTTGGCAAGGCCAATGCCGAGGTCGCACGGCTCCAGCGGGAGCTTGACTCAATTGCGCGCAAGAGGGCTGCCACAATAAAGGCGTTTGATACCGGGACAGACTGCGTTGTTCAGCTTGGCATTCAGAACTACTTTTTTATGCTCGACCAGAAAAAGGAGCGGTTTCTTGCGGAGATTGCACAGGCGCAGCTTGCCGCCGATGAAAAGCGCGAGGCTGTGAGGCAGGCAATGCAAAAGGTGAAGGTTCTTGAAAAGCTCAGGGAAAGCAAGCTCCGCCAGTGGAAGAGAGACTGCCTCAAGGCTGAGGAGCTTGAGTCCGATGACATTGTGACGTTCCATCACCATGGGCCTAGTATTTAAATGCGCTGCCTCCGATGAATTCCCGGATAATTGACTGACTTGGCACGGAATTTGCTGGAATCGGGGAAAAATAGCTCAGGAACTGGAGCAGGCGGTTTGCTTCGGCATATTCCTTTTGCAGCGGAGTGACACACCGAAGCAGAGGCTCTGCATACACTTTCAGGACAGAAAGCTCGTAGTCCAGCGCCGTGTTCAGCATAGCATCGGCATTGTTCTGGAACGGAAAGATATGAAGCTCCTCGCCCTTCTGCACATTGTCCCACATTGCGATAGTGTCGGCGGCGCTTTTTCCGCGGTAGCGGGAGTCACGGACAATTCTCCTGATGAGCCGGTTGTCGCTTGTCGCGATCCTGTTGTGGTCGTCAAGGTTCAGCTGGGTAAGCGCCGAAATATAAATCTTGAATTTCTTTTCTGCCGGAACAAGGTGCGTGAGCCTGTCGTTCAGCCCGTGGATTCCTTCCATAATCAGGATGTCATTTTCCTCAAGAACCATCGTGTCGCCCTTGAAATAGCTTTTTCCGCTGTGAAAGTCGTAGCTGGGAATCTTGATTTCCTTTCCCGCAAGCAGATCCATGAGATTCTGGTTCAGCATGTCGATGTTCAGCGCTTCAAGGCACTCGTAGTCGTAGTTTCCGTACTTGTCCCTGGGCGTCTGCTCGCGGCCGAGATAGTAGTTGTCCAGGCTTATGACCTTGGGCCTGTATCCGATTGCCTCAAGCTGGAGGGAAAGCTTTTTGCTTGTCGTTGTCTTTCCTGATGAGGAAGGCCCTGCAATCAGGACTGCCTGCACTGACTTTCTTTCAAGAATTTTGTCAGCGATGTTTGAGAGCCGCTTTGTCTGAAGCGTTTCCGTAATGCTGATAAAATCGCTCACCCTGTTGTCATGCACGAGCTGGTTCAGTCCCGCTGCGGAAGTGACATTGAGCCGCTTTCCCCACAGCTTGTATTCCCGGTAGACTTCAAAAAGCTTTGGCTGGTCGGTGAACGGCGGAAGCGAGTCAGGCTCATCATGGCGGGGAAACCTGAGCAGGAAGCCGCCGCTGTAGGGAAGCAGATCGAATACGCGCAGCATTCCCGTTGTTCCGGCAAGCGGCCCGAAGTACAGGTCTGAAAAGCCTTCGAGCGTGTTGACCTGCAGCCGTGAAGGGCAGCGGTAGTTGAGCTGCCTGCGCGTTTCTGTAAGGCCGAGCTTTTCAAAGAGCGTGCAGGCTTCCGAGTAGGAGATAATGTCCGTTTCAATCGCCTTGTCATCGCTGATAATCCGCTCCATTTCCTTTTTGAGGGAGCTGACATCGTCTTCTGTAAGCGGCCGCTCAAGCTCAATCGTATAGTAATAGCCGTATCCGAGGCTGTGTCCTACAAGGAGCCGCTTTCCTGGAAAAATGTTGTGGGCTGCTGCCGCCAGAACAAAGCAGAGCGATCTGCGGTAGACTGCGCTGCCTTCCTTTGTGTCTGAAAAAACAGGCTCCACCTGGGCTGAAATGCATATAGGCGCGTCAAGGGAGCAGATTTCGTTGTTCACTTTTACAGCGACAATATTTTTTCCCTTCGGATTGAAATGGTTCAGTATGACTATCGGGCGGATTTCGCCTTCAGCTTCAATAGCTGACATGTCGGGGAAAGTAAGCGTGATTTTTTTCATGGAACGGTCTCCTGAAGCGGATATTTCTGTTCAGCTGCCATGAGCTGCCTTTTTATTATATGACACGGGCTTTTGAAATGCAAACAGAATCGTTCCGCGGAAAAAACGGAAGCGCGCAAAAGGAAGCAGAACGGTTCAGTTTTCATGCGGAATCTCCTATGCGTCTCCGTCTTTCGGGCGGGCGGGCCTGCGTGCAAAGAGCGCGCGGATATGGCGGGCAATCAGTGTGAGGAAGCTCCACAGTCCCCTGAGAATCCTTATGATAAGCGGCGGATGCCTGAGCCGCTCGAGCCGCCGGTAACCGTTCATAAGCTCCTGGTCTGTGAATTCCTTGCGCTGGTTGTTCTCTTCGATTTCCATTTCAAGCTGACGGACGGAATCGATGTTTGCATCCAGCACGGTTGCATTTATTCTCTCCCAGCCGAGCGCCTTTGCGGCTTCGAGCCTCCGTTCTCCGGCGACAAGCTCGTAGCTTGCGTTCAGCGTGATGGGGTTCATGAGGCCGTACAGGCGCATGCTTTCCTTGAGCGCGGACAAGTCTCCGAGGTCTTTGCGGACCCGTTTCTTTACAGCAATGTCTTCAATCTTTACAAGCATCTGAATAAAACCTTATGAAATCTTTGCCCTTTAGTCAAGAAGCCAGTTTGAAAAGTCATCAGGACTGCGCTCGCTCTGAATTGCTCCGTAGCTGAATCCTTCTTCCTGAAGCTCAGAGGAAAGCTTTCCGCTGTTCAGGAAGCTCAAGTCAGCGGTGAGCGGGGACAAGTCAACGGATTCTTCAAACTGCATCCCGGAGCTTATGCGCGCGCGCTTGAGCCTGTACGCGCCGAGGCTTCTGCCCGCATTGTCTATGTGCTTTTTGCACGGTTCTGCTGGCTGCGTTCCCGGAAAGTACCATGCGGTGATCCTGTGGCCTTCGCATTCCGGCGTCAAAAGCCCGCCGCTTTGGGAGCATACTTCAAGCTGAACCAGGCTTTCCGGCGCTTTTTCAAAAAACGGCTTGTACGGCTTTCCTTTGTTTGCGGCATTCATAAAGTCTCCCCATGCGACACCTGCCAGCGTGGAGCCTGTGATGGAAAGTCCCAGCGACTGCCCCGGCTTGTCGAATCCGAACCAGAATACTGATGTGTAGTACGGCGTGAATCCTGCGGTCCATGCGTCAGCCCAGTTCTGCGTTGTTCCTGTTTTTCCTGCGGCCGGCATGAAGAATTTTTTTCCGCTTTCATCTTCCAGCCTGAATTTGCTGCCGCGGGCTTCGCGCTTTCCTGTGACATAGTAGGTGGAATCCCAGTCAGAGCCGTAGCGCAGCGAGCCGCTTTCCACCGTTTTCTTGAGCATTTCCTGCATGATAAATGCTGTTTCTTCCTTTATAATCTGCCGGGCATGCCTGTTCTTTTGCGCGGCTTCTTTTCCCGGGTTCATGATGATGTTTCCGTTTTTGTCTTCAATTGAAAGGATTGCTATCGGCGTGACTTCCTTTCCTTTGTTTGCAATTGTTGCGTAGGCTTTTGCGACTTCAACAGGACGGACTGAGCAGACTCCAAGACCGAACGGATAGACAGGCTCAAAATGGCGCGGCTCAAATTCGTCCGAACGGATTCCCAGCAGCGAGGAAGTGCGCTTTATGGCATCTTCAAATCCGATTCCGTCAAGAACCTTGACCGAAGGAACATTCATCGAGTGGGCGAGCGCGTACCACAGTTCAACATCGCCTTCCCATTCGCCCTTGAAATTCTGCGGAATATATGCCGAGCCGTCTTCCTTATGGAACACAACAGGAGTGTCGCTGATTATTGTTGTCATGGTGAATTTCTGGCTTTCGATTGCTTCCGCATAGTACAGCGGCTTGAATGTGGAGCCCGGCTGAAGCTTTGCCTGCGTTGCCCGGATAAACTGGTTTTCCTTGTCGTACTTGGAGCCGCCGACGAGCGCATCGATATAGCCTGTCTCATTTTCCAGCGCAATCATTGTACCTTCGATTGTCGTTTTTTCCGCGTTCTGCTTGATCAGGGCGTTTCCCTTGCTGATGATTTCCGTCTTAAAGGAATCCATTCCGCAGATCATGGACATGATGTCGATTACGGGGTTGATTTCGTCACGGTACTGGCTGAAGGCAATCGTCCTGTTCCGCTGCTGGCTCAGCTTCAGGTCAGGCAGATCAAAGACAAGGCTCAGAAGCTCTGAAAACGGAATGTACTGGCTGAAGGCGAACCGCTCGTGCATGTTCATTGTGCGCTGATACAGCCTGTTTGCAGCTGCTATATAGTTCTGCATGATTTCTTCTGCCGCCTTCTGGTGCGAAAGGTTCAGCGTTGTGTTGACAGTGAAGCCGCTTGTATAGATGTCTTCAGTTCCGTAGATCATGTCTCCCAGAATTCGCCGCACGTATTCGCTGAACCAGGGAGCCTTGTCGTTTTGCAGCAGATATGCCGATGCGTTTGTCCGTGTGTAGTCGAAGTTTGCCCAGTATGTGTCAAAGCTGTCGTCCGCAAGCTGCCGCGAAATGTAGCCTGCGCTGACCATCGCGTCAAGAACGTCCTTTTGCCGCGCCATTGCCCGGTTCGGATGCTCAAAGGGATTGTAATAGGACGGATTTGAAAGCTGAATGACAAGGAGTGCTGATTCTGCCGCAGATATTTCAGTGGCGTCATGCCCGAAGTAATACTTGCTTGCCGCATTCACGCCGTATGTTCCGCCGCCGAAGTAAATTTTATTCAGGTACAGCTCCAGAATTTCATCTTTTGAGTAGCGCCGCTCCATCTGGATTGCCCACCACAGTTCCTTCAGCTTTCGCTTTAATGAATATTCCTGCCTGTCGCAGTACAGTGTGCCGGCAATCTGCTGGGTGAGCGTAGAGCCGCCTCCGAGGGAGCTTCTCGAAATGACTCCCACGACAGCGCGCACAAGGGCCTTTATGCTGAAGCCGTGATGTCCGTAGAAAATTCTGTCTTCCCGTGTCAGAAGCGCATCCTTCATGTGCTGCGGAAGGTTTTTCAGCGCGATGATTTCACGCCGCTCATCGCTTGCAAATTCAGTGATCAGCTCGCCGTTTATGTCCAGAAGCTTTGTCGGAAGCGCGGTTTCAAAGTCTGTGAAATTTTCCGTGTTCTTTGTGTTCACCGTGACGGCAAGCCCGGCTCCGAGCAGCGAGCCGAATGCGGCCGCGCAGAGCAGCAGAAGGGCAGTGCAGACCACAGGCGCTTTGCTTCTTTTTTTCATATTATCCTATAATAGATAAAATCAAATCCAATGTCAAATGCAGCGGCTGATGATGTATTGACATTTAAAATAGTTTGATATAAAACTATTTCTGTATGGAAACTGATTCTGTCTTTCATCCTGTCCCGGAATGCATGGAGCGGGCGATTGAGCTTGCGCGCCTCGGCGGAGGCGCTGTTTATCCGAATCCGCTTGTCGGCGCGGTTATTGCACGGGGCGGCCGGATTATTGCGGAAGGATTTCATCATGCATTCGGAATGCTTCATGCGGAGCGGGAGGCGCTGGAAGATGCGCGGAAACGCAATGCGGATGTCCGCGGAGCCGAGCTGTACGTTACGCTTGAGCCGTGCTGCCACACCGGGAAGCAGCCGCCGTGCACACAGGCAGTCATTGATGCAGGAATCAGAACTGTTGTCATCGGGAGCCGGGATCCGAATCCGCTGGTAAACGGAAAAGGCGCGGAGCAGCTGAAGGCGGCCGGCATCACGGTTGTCCGGGATTTTATGAAGGCTGAATGCGATGCGCTCAACGGAGCATTTTTTCACTTCATTCAGACAAAGCGCCCGCTTGTAACCGTAAAGTACGCTATGACTGCTGATGGAAAAACAGCCTTGTCTTCAGGAGAAAGCAAGTGGATTTCAAATGAAGAGTCCCGCCGCTATGTTCATTTTCTGCGCGGCACAACAGCTGCCGTCATGTGCGGTGTTCAGACGGTGCTGGCGGACGACCCGCTGCTTACCTGCCGCCTGGAATCGGAAACTGAAATTGCCTTGAAGCAGCCCGTGCGCGTTGTCCTTGACACAGACTTGCGCATTCCTGAAGACTGCAAGCTGGTGAAAACGGCAGGCGAAGTTCCGCTGATTGTGTTCACATCCTGCGCTGAAACTGAAAAAAAAGATGCGCTTGAAGCAAAAGGAGCCGCCGTTGTCTGTGTGGAAAAATCCGCTGAAAACCGTCTTGACCTTGAGTCCGTTCTTACAGAGCTTGGACGGCGCGCAATAGACAGCGTTCTTGTTGAGTCTGGCGGCTCCCTGAATGCCTCCCTGTTTTTTTCGGGGGCGAATAAAAAATGCCTTGCAGACAAAGTGCTGTGCTTTGTCGCACCGAAAATTGCCGGCGGAAAAAAAGAGCGCGTGCATTCCCCCGTTCAGGGAGCAGAGTGCGAAAGCCTCTTGTCGTGCGTAAATCTTTCCGCGCCGAGCGTGCAAAGATTCGGGAGCGATGTTCTGCTTGCGTATGATGTGCTGGAGGACAAGCCGTGTTCACCGGAATAATAGAATGCCTCGGAACGGTAAAGAAAATGGTGCGCGCAGGAAAATCATTTTCCATCGAAATTGAATCTTCATTCAAAGAAGAAATCGTCACCGGGGAAAGCATCGCGGTGAACGGAGTCTGCCTCACCGTCTCATCGTTTTCAGGAAGCAGCTTTACGGCTGATGTTACGCCTGAGACCGTGCGCAGATCATCACTGGGCGTGCTGAGAGCTGGGAGCCCTGTGAACCTTGAGCGCGCGCTCAAAGCTGACGGCAGGTTCGGCGGGCATATTGTTTCCGGCCACATCGACGGAACCGGGCGGATCGCCGCTTTTGCAAAGGAAGAAAATGCCGTGAACATTCAGTTCAGCATGGAAAAAAAACTCGGCGATTATATGATAGAAAAAGGCTCTGTCGCTGTGGACGGCATAAGCCTGACTGTTGCCGCTGTAAAGCGTCTCGGCTCTACGTGCGTTGTTTTTGCATCAGTCATTCCGCATACCTGGAGCAGCACGGTTCTGAGCAAAAAGCGGTGCGGCGACATTGTGAACATTGAATGCGACATTGTCGGAAAATATATCCGTCATTTTGCTGGAGGTGAGCATGAATGCTGAAAAATTTCAGCTTGTAGAAAAAGCAATTGAAGACTTGAAGAACGGAAAGCTCGTCATGGTAACTGATGACGAGTCGCGTGAAAATGAGGGCGACCTTATATGCGCCGCGCAGTATGCGTCCGGGAACCTTGTCAATTTTATGGCGCGCAATGCCTGCGGCCTTATCTGCATGCCGGTCAGCCAGGAAATTGCAGCGCGGCTCAATCTGTATCCGATGGTTTCTCAGAACCAGGACAACCATGAGACCGCGTTCACTGTTTCGGTTGACCATGTTTCGGTTTCCACAGGAATCAGCGCGTTTGAGCGCAGCAGAACAGCAGCGGCTCTTGCCGACCCGCATTCCTGTGCGCAGGACTTCCGCCGGCCGGGACATATGTTTCCGCTCATTGCAAAGGAAAAAGGAGTCTTTGAGCGGCAGGGGCATACGGAAGCGACTGTTGACTTGTGCCGTCTTGCCGGGCTTGCTCCGTGCGGACTGTGCTGCGAAATCCTGAGCGCTGACGGAACAATGGCGCGCCGGAGCGAGCTTGAGCAGAAGGCGAAGGAATGGAACATCACGCTCATAACAATTGCCGACCTGATTGCATACCGCCGGGCAACGGAGCCGTTTGTGCAGCGTGTTGCAGAAGCTCATCTTCCCACTAAGTACGGAGACTTTACGCTGTACGGATTCCTTGACACGGTTACCGGCGAGCATCACGAAGCGCTTGTGGCAGGCGACATATCCGGCGGGAAAAGCGTCCTCTGCCGCGTTCACAGCGAGTGCCTGACCGGCGACACGTTCGGCTCGCTCAAGTGCGACTGCGGAGAGCAGCTTGATGCCGCACTGAAAAAAATTTCAGCTGAAGGAAGCGGCGTCCTTGTCTATCTTTCTCAGGAAGGCAGGGGAATTGGTCTTTTGAACAAGATAAAGGCGTACAGCCTGCAGGACAAGGGGCTTGACACAGTGGACGCGAACCTTGCGCTCGGCCTGCCGGAGGATGCCCGCGACTATTCCTGCGGAATTCAGATTCTAAAGAATCTCGGCGTTTCGCGCATCAGGCTGATGACAAACAATCCGCACAAAATTGATGCTTTGGGCTGCAAGGAGTGCGGCATTGAAATCACGGAGCGCATTCCGCTTGAAGTTCCCGTTCAAAAGCACGATGCGTTTTACTTACAGACAAAGGCAGTGCGCATGGGGCACTTGCTTGCAAACGTGCAGCCGCAGTAACTGCTCTGGCTGCGTTTCGGAGGTTTATATGAAAGTGATTGAAGGAAAAGTTGCCGTTGCAAGCGGCAGCAGCATCAGAGTCGGCATTGTTGCTTCCCGCTTCAATGAATTCATTGTCTCACGGCTTGTCTCAGGCGCGCGTGACGGACTGGTCCGCCACGATGTGAATGATGATGACATAACGCTGTGCTGGGTTCCGGGAGCATTTGAAATTCCGTGCGCCGCAAAGAAGATGGCGGAAAGCGGGCTGTACGATGCCGTCATCTGCCTCGGCGCTGTTATCCGCGGCGCGACAAGCCACTATGACTATGTGTGCGCTGAAGTTTCCAAGGGAATTGCTCAGGCAGGCTTGCAGTCAGGCGTTCCTGTCATGTTCGGGGTTCTGACGACTGACACGATTGATCAGGCTATAGAGCGCGCAGGAACAAAGGCTGGAAACAAGGGCTATGACTGCGCTCTCGGCGCCATCGAGATGGTCAATCTGTTCAGGCAGATGCAAGGCTGAACGAGCTGTTTTATGCTTCTGCTTGCTGAAAAAAAACTGCGCCGATGCACATTATGCCGCGCTGGATAAAAGGGAAAAAAGTCGGGCAACCGGGATTCGAACCCGGGACCTCTAACTCCCGAAGCTAGCGCGCTACCAGCTGCGCTATTGCCCGAATAAACAAGCCGCTTCCTGCTGGAAACGGACAAACGGGATGTACGGGACTCGAACCCGTGGTCTCCGGCGTGACAGGCCAGCGCGATAACCAGCTTCGCTAACACCCCATGTTCTGTGACTATATCACAAAGTAAGAAAATGTGTCAAGTAAAACTTGCAAATTTGGCAAAGTGATTTATAATAGAATGCATGGCAGATACAACTATTATAAATTCAACTCCCCTGGGGCAGCACCTTGACAAGATTGCTGAAGCGCAGCAGGTTTCCTACCTTGTATTCAATAAGAAAAAAATTCAGATTGCTGCAAAAATTACAATGGGAAGGGAGCCGGACAATGATATCGTCATCGACTCAAAGCTTGCAAGCCGTCATCACTGCGTCATTCAGAAAATCCGCGATGCCTATTTTTTGAAGGACGAAGGAAGCACAAACGGAACATTTTTAAACGGCCGCAGAATTCCGCCGGACAAATATGTAAAGCTGAACAGCGGCGACAAGCTTACGATCGGCTCTTCAAGCCTGATAATCGGGTAAGATGAATTTGGAACAAAGCTTGCATGATTTTCAAAGCCGCCTGCATGAAATAGGAAGCTCCCTGTCTTTGCCTGCGGAAGACGGGCTTCAGTCTTTGCTTGACAGGGCGCTTTCTGCGCTTGAAAACGAGTCTCCGCTGTACCGTCCGAAGGATGATTCATCCCGGCCGGGCGGACTGCTTGATTTTTCTTCAGGCCGGCTTCCTGTTGTCATTGTCCCTGATATCCATGCGCGCGCTGACTTTCTTCTCCGGCTGGCAGACAGCAGGCTGACGGAAACGGGTGAAACCGTCCTTGAGCTTCTGGACAAGGAGGCAGTGACTGTTGTCTGCGTTGGGGATGCCGTTCATTCTGAAAGCCGTGCATACAGCCGCTGGATTGAAGGGTACCGGGACTGGGAGGCAGGCGTTTATGCCGGCCCTGCGATGCAGAAAGAGATGGCGGAAAATTTTTCCACTCTGGAAATAATAATGGAGATGAAAATCCGTTTTCCCGGGCATTTTCACTTTCTGAAAGGAAACCATGAGAATGTGCTGAACGAAACAGAACACGGGAATTTCGCTTTCAGGAAATTTGTTCAGGAAGGAAGCATGTGCCGCGACTTTATACGCCAGGTCTACGGCGATGTGATTCTGCATCTGATCAGCCTCTGGGAAAAGTCGCTCCCTGTCTGCGCGGTTTTCTCTGATTTCGGTGTGAGCCATGCGGAGCCGCGGGAAGCATATCCGCGCCGGAGAATTATAAACTGCCATGCTGAAGGAAATGAAGATGTGATTGCAGGGCTTACATGGACAAGAAACGATGAGGCGGATGCAGACAGCGTGCAGGGGCTGATTCAGGAACTGATTCCCGGCTCGGCACGGAAGGGAGCCGCATGGTTCGGCGGACACAGGCCTGTTCAGGAATGCAGCCGGTACAATCTCAGGCAGAACGGAAAATTTCTTCAGCTTCATAATCCTGAAGAGATGAATGTGGCGCTTGTGGTTCCCGGAACGCAGTTTGATCCTGAGACTGACATAAAAAGCGTTTGAGGCGCAGCAGAATTCTGGCGGAGGGGAGTGCAATGGAAACAGAGTCAATCGGAAAATATAAGAACTGTGAGAAAATCGCGGCAGGCGGCATGGGCGCTGTCTATCTGGCGACTCATCCTGAGCTTAAGCGGAAAGTCGTCATAAAAAAGCTTACGATGAAAAACGGAGGCGCTGCAATCCGGGAACGGTTCAAGCGGGAAGCGCAGATTCTGAGCGAGCTTTCAAGCCCGTACATC
Source organism: Treponema sp. (assembly GCA_017935745.1). Classification (GTDB taxonomy): domain Bacteria; phylum Spirochaetota; class Spirochaetia; order Treponematales; family Treponemataceae; genus Treponema_D. The sequence continues at coordinate 23,340 of JAGBGX010000001.1, forward strand.
GTGCGGATGTTTGATTATTTTACAGAGGGAAGGGCGAACTATATTGTCCTTGAATTTGTAGACGGAATGTCGCTTGACAAGCTTATTGAAAAGCAGGGCTCCCTTCCGCCGGAGCTTGCGCTTCTGATTTTTCAGGATGCGTGCCTCGGGCTGAAAAATGCCCATGCAAAGGGAATCGTTCACCGCGACATAAAGCCGGGAAACATTCTGATTTCAAAGCGGGCTGAAGTCAAGCTTGCCGACTTCGGGATTGCCAGCGGTGAAAAGGATGAGGCTGAGGAACCCAAGGCTTCTGCTTCCGCACAGACAGTTGTGTCTGTATCAGCCGCTTCCGCTGCCATAACGCAGGCCGGATCAACGCTCGGAACTCCTGCGTATATGTCTCCTGAGCAGCTGGAGGATTCAAGCTCGGTGGACAGCCGCGCTGATATTTATTCAATGGGAGTCATGCTGTATGAAATGGTCACCGGTGCAAAGCCGTATGCCGGCGACATGGCTCCCGGCACAATCCTGAAGATAAAGAAAGGAAACTACATTCCCCCGCAGAAGCTGAACAAAAACCTGCCGCTTGTCGTCAGGCGGCTGATAAAAAGAATGATGAAGCCGAATCCGGCTAAGCGCGAGCAGCGGATTGAGCCTGTCATTGCACGGGTGCGGCGCTACCTGAAAAAGTATGATACGCACGCAATCAGAGTTTCTCTTGCGCAGTCTATTATTTCACAGAAGCCTGTCACTTTTCCCGCGTATGTCCGCAAGAACAGAACAGCACACCGCGCGGCTCTTGCAGTTTTTTCCGCCGCAAGTTTTCTTCTGCTGCTGTATGCGGCATGGAGCCAGGGATTCATACACAGGACGCTCCTGAGAAAATGGTACACGCCAGTCTCCCTGACTATGACAGTTCCTTCGGCTGCGAGTGTGAATGCAGATCTTCCTGCCCATGCATATTTCTTTGTAAACGACAACGATGAAATTCCAGAAGTTCCGCGCACACGGAGAATTTTTTACAGCAGCAGGAATTCCTCCAAGGGAAAGAATGTTGAGTATATCATGAAGGATGTGTTCCTGAAGCCCGGCGAGTACCGGATTAAGATTGCGGAAGGCCCGTATATCTGGTGGAAAAGCATCTCTGTGACTGACAAAAAGCTCGTCATGAACCTTGACTTCCTGAAAAATGCAAGCCGGAATCTCACTGTTCATTTTTCAGCCCAGGACTCTGCCACAGGAGCGGATCTGAGCGCGACAGCCCAGTTCAAGGTTCAGGCCGGATCAAAATGGACTGATGTGCGGAACGTTGACTTTTCCCGGCTGAAGACTGGAACGGTCTATAAATTTCTTATGACTCATGACGGCTATTACGATGAATATTTCAGCCTGCTTATTGACTGGTATCAGGACGAAGTGTTTATCAACGGAGCGCTGCGGAAAATTCAGTAGGAACTGTCCTGCGCCTCCATTTTACAGGAGAGAGAAATGGGAGTCTATCTGCTCACAAAGCCTGACCTGCTGAAAGTCTGCGTTCAGCTTGCGCTGAAGATTGAGCGCACTGGCAACGAAGTCACTGTCTTTACAGATCCGTCGGAATTTTATGCCGCGCTGAAATTGCAGAAAAAAGGTGAAGTTGACTACGTGATGATTGATGTCAGGACGTTTCAGCTTGACATATACAATCCTTACACAGACATGGCGACAATGCCGTATCCTGTTCCTGTGGTGATTTTCAATGATCCGTATCCTGAGCCTGACTACCGTGCCGCGTACTGGATTGCAAAGAACAAGCGCTACCTGGTTCCGCTGATAAGCGAAAGCGCGATAGAAAGCTTTCATCCTGAATTTTTTCTGATTGAATCATACCTGAACAGCGATGAGCTGAACCGCTATGTCAGCGTCATAAACCGGCCTGACATTTTTTTGACGCCGGAAGAACGAAGCCGCATAATTGATCTCGAAGCATTCCGCCTGCGCCACAGAATCACGCCCTCGCGGTTCAAGGTGTTCAGGCACCTGTATGAAAACCTTGGAAAAGAAATTTCAAGCGAAGAGCTTGTCACTCTGCTGTTCGGCAGCTATTCGCCTGAAAAGCGGAAAGTTGTTTTCTCTTACATCTATGATCTTCGCAAGGCCTGCCGGAATGAAACATCGGTGCAGATTAGGATTGACAGGGAGTATAAGGGCAGGTACGCAATGAAAATACTTCCGCTTCACGATGAGCCGCCGCAGTAAACGGACTCACCGCGGCATGAATCTGCTCATTTTCACCTGATGTTTGCCTTTATGAAGGAAAGCTTGAGATCCTTGAGCTTTTCTGTGACTGAGACTTTGTAAATGTGGGGATTCAGAATGCGCTTATATGAAGGATCCAGCGTTTCAATTTCCTCCATCATCCGGCTCCGGCTTGCCTTGAGCTGCTCTGCGTCTGAAAGCCGGGGCATGGTTCTCTTTCCGTTTTCAAGCCGTTTTTTCAGGAGCGGCCGCACCTCGGAAGCGGTAAAAGAAAACTGCCGGTAGTCCACCATCGGATGGTAGTAGCGGTATTCCTTTCCTGCTTCGATTGTTTCATCATCAAGCGCAAGGATGTCGGCGCGCGCCATGCCTGATTCGTCATACAGCCTGAATGCATTCTTGATTCCGGGATTTGTGTTTTTTGCGGGATTGTCGCTGAATTTCATCGCTGGAACAAAGGAGCCGCCGCTTTCTTTTGCGGCAAGCTTATACACGCCGGTAAAGCTTGACTCTGTTCCGCCGGTGACCATGTGCGTTCCGACTCCCCAGCTTGCGATCGGAGCGTTCTGCTGCACCAGTGTTTCAATGATTTCTTCTGTCAGGTCATTTGAGACGCAGATGTACGCCTGCGGAAATCCTGCCTTGTCAAGCTCTTTTCTGACTTCCGCTGTAAGGTATGAAATGTCTCCTGAGTCGAGGCGCACTCCGAAATTGTATCCCTGCTGCACAAGCTTTGAGCCTGCGGTGATAGCGTTCCTGATTCCGCTTTTCAGCGTGTCATACGTGTCAATCAGAAAAACTGTCTTGCTTGGATAAAGCTTTGCGTATGCTTCAAATGCCTCAAGCTCGCTTGGAAATGACATGACCCATGAATGCGCCATTGTCCCCATGACTGGAATGCCGTACAGCTTGCCTGCGAGTGTGTTGCTTGTTCCTGCCGCTCCGCCGATGTATGCCGCCCGCGTTGCTCCCATTCCGCCGTCAGGCCCCTGCGCCCGCCGCAGTCCGAATTCCATTACGCTTCCTTTTTTGCTGGAAAGCCATACGCGGGCTGTTTTTGTTGCTATGAGGCTCTGGAAGTTGCAGAGATTCAGCACAAGCCCTTCAATAATCTGCGCTTCAATGAGCTGCGCATGAATCCGTATGACAGGCTCCTGCGGAAAAATGAGGGAGCCTTCTTCAAATGAATACAAGTCGCCTGAAAATCTGAAATCCTTGAGATAGCTGAGAAATCCTTCTTCAAAGATTCCCTGGGCGCGCAGGTAGCTGATTTCTTCATCATCAAAAGTGAATTCCTCAAGGGAGTCAAGCAGCGGCTCTATTCCTGCAAAGACACTGAATCCGCCGTTAAAGGGCTGCCGCCGGAAAAACATATCAAAGACTGCCAGCCCGTTCATGTTCTGCTTCCAGTAGCCTTGTGCCATTGTAAGCTCGTAGAAATCTGTAAAGAGCGCGCTTTTGCTGAATGTTGAATGCATATATGTCCTCTAAAAAGATAGTTTTGCTCGGACGTTTTTTAGAGTGGACAGACAGCATCTGCTATACACAACCGGCGTCCGCATACAAAATAGCAGTTTGGCCTGAAAAAGTCAATTGCTCGGCCGCTTGCAGAAAGTGTATGTCGCCCATGCTCCGAAATATCTGCCGATGAATCTGCTTGCTGCCGCCTGGAATTTCCATCTGAATGCAAACATCGAGCAGAGCTTTCCCCTGCGCGAGCATCTGAGCGCGTGCGCCGCTGTTTTTTCAGGCGAAAGTCCGTGCCGCACTTTTTCCCGCGCGCCGTTTGACGCTACCCGTGCGAATTCGGTGCTTACCGGCCCGGGGCATACGGCAGTCACTTTGATTCCGCGGTTTTTCAGCTCTGCCGCAAGGGCAACGGTAAAGCTGAGCACATAGCTTTTGCATGCTCCGTAGACTGCAAAATTTCCGAGCGGCATAAAGGCAGCCAGGCTTGCAACATTGATAATCCGCGAGCCTCTGCCCATGTACGGAAGCGCAAATCCGGTGATTCCCGTGAGGGAAGTGCAGTCAAGGTCAATCATTTCCATTTCGCGCCGGACGTCCGTATTCTCGAACGCTCCATACGTTCCAAATCCTGCGTTGTTCACAAGAACCGTTATTGAAAAGTCTCCGCTCTTTTTTTCTTCCTCCAGAATTCTGCTGATCCGTTCTGCGCCGGCTGAGCCTGAAATATCTTGTGCAACTGTTTTTACTGCGGGAAATTTTTTTTTGCTCTTCCGGGCATCCGATTCAATTTCGCGTTTCAGTTCCTCAAGCCGCGCGGCTCTTCTGGCGATAATCCACAGCTCGTCGCTTGAAAACTGCTCATAGTCAGCGCTTTCCTGCGCCAAAAGACGTGCGAACCATGCTCCCATTCCGCTGGAAGCTCCTGTAACAATCATGATTTTTTTCATGCCCGCATTGTATCATGATTCTCTTCCGCTGTAAAATGCAGTGCATGGGCAATAGACTTTTCGTTTCTTCCCGGTTATAATTTCCGTATGAAAAAAAGTGCTGTCATTGCAGTCTTGCTCTCTGTTTTCATTCATATGCCCGCACAGCCGGAAAGCCGCTCCGAAGAAATTCTTTCGTCCCTGTCCGAAGCCGAGCGCATTTCTCAGATTTTCTTAGTGAATGTTGAAGGAAACAGGTCGTTTTCTCCAGTGGAATTCACTGATGACGGAACGCCCGTTGTTCCCGGCGGCATCCTGCTGTTTTCATATAACATTTCTGATTCTTTTGAAAGTGTGAAAAGCTTTATCGGATCGGTGCAGTCGTTTTGTGAAAAAAGCGGCATTGTGCGTCCGTATATTGCTGTTGACCAGGAAGGCGGAAGCGTAAGCAGGCTCCGCGGAATCACATCATTCCTTCCTTCTGAAAAAAAAGTCGCGGAACAGAACAGCGCGCAGCAGGCAGGAAATCTGTATGCAGTTCAGGCACAGCAGATGAAGGAGCTTGGAATCACGCTGAACCTTGCGCCCGTTGCAGAGGCGGTCATTGACACAAACCGGGAGTTTCTTGGAAACCGAACGTTCGGTTCTGTTCCCAGTGCTGTTTCATACAGCATGTCGTGCATACAGGCGTATGAGTCAAACGGCATCGGCTGCGCTGTCAAGCATTTTCCCGGGAATGCAAATACGGATCCTCATGCCGGACTGCCGGAAATTGCGCTTTCCGCCTCTGAAGTTGAAATGTATTTTCTGCTTCCGTTTGCGTTTGTTCTCCGTGCCTGTCCGTCATGCGTGCTGATGAGCCATGCCCGCATCAGTTCCCTTGACGAAAATCCGGCCGCGCTCAGCAAGTTCTGGATAACGGAAGTGCTTCAAAGAAAGCTTGGATACAAAGGGCTTGTCATAAGCGATGACATATTTATGGGCGCGCTGCAGGACAACGGATTTCCGCCTGAAAAAGCCTGTGTGCAGGCAATTGAGGCTGGAGTTGACATTATCATGCTCAGCGAAAAGAAATTTTTTCATGTTGCCGCAGTGCTTCTTTCCCGCGCAGAAAAAGACAGCGCGTTTGCGTTCCGTCTTTATGAAGCTGAAAGAAAAGTGATAGAATTCAAGCTGAAAAAAGGCATTGTACATGAAGCAGAGTAGGCCGAAAAAAATGACAGGAGCGCCGGCGTTTGACTCTTTTTATTCCGGACTGTTCGGCGGACGGTGGGAAGAACTGAAAAAGGCGCTTTTCCTGCCGCCTGTTTATGCAGGGCTTTCATTTGGAGAATGCGAGCCATATTTTCTTGATCCTGCAAGCGTTGCCGCGGCCCTGTGCCTTCCCGTCAGGCAGTCAGAAAAAATTCTTGATCTGTGCGCGGCTCCCGGCGGAAAGACGCTTGTGCTGTGCGGAACATCCGGCAGCCATACATCCCTGCATGCGAACGAGCGTTCTCCGTCAAGAAAAATCCGGCTTGCAAAAGTCATCGCCTCATCACTTCCTCCTGATATTTCCAGCCGTGTCCGCATAAGCTGTACGGACGGCAGCGTGTGGTGCAGGCGGGAATCTGAGTGCTACGGAAGCATTCTGCTGGATGCGCCGTGCTCAAGCGAGCGTCATGTCTTGAATGACAAAAGCTATCTTGACAAATGGTCTCCCGCCAGAGTGAAGTCAGCCGCTGCCGGGCAATGGGCGCTTCTGTCATGCGCATACCGCCTTTTGCAGCCCGGCGGATTTCTGCTGTATGCGACCTGCGCACTATGTCCCGCAGAAAATGACGGGGCTGTTTCCCGCCTGATAAAAAAATTTCCTGATGCTTCCGTGATTCAGGCGGAGGAAGTGCTGTCCGTCTTCCGGGAAAACAACGGCGCGTTTTCCGGGAGCATTGCCTGTCCGCAGGAAATCTGCCCTGAGCGCATCCTTTCGCTTGCAGAGCGGACGGAGTCGGGCTTCCATATTCTTCCTGACAGGGCAAGCGGAGCCGGTCCGATTTATTTTTCCCTGATTCAAAAACCGTCAGGCTTCATTCAAAATAATAACAATTGAATTTTCTGGAAATGTGCTTTATACTTGCTAGGCAGACGGTATGAACAGAGATTGTGGATCGAAAGGCAGAATGCGCCTTGTTACTCAGATTGAAGAACAGCTCAAGGAAATAAAGGATGTCGATGTTCTGCTTGAAAACATCTTGAGCGGAGCCAGAAAAATTGTAAATGCAGACGCCGGTTCCATCTATGAATATGACGGCAAGGAAAACAAGCTGTGGATCCGGTACAGCCAGAATGACACGCTTCAAAAACAGCTTGCCCCCGGGGAAAAGCTTCCGTATATTTCCTTTTATCTTGTGCCCACAAACAGGTCTGTTTCCGGGTACTGTGCGCTTTCAAAGAAAATCATAAACATTCCTGACGTGTACAGCATGCCTGAATATATGGACGAAGAGTCAAAGGAATCGCGCCCGTTTGAATTCGACTCTGAAAATGACGGACGGACAGGCTATCACACGCAGTCTATGCTTGCAATTCCCCTGATTATGACGAACGGAAACATTCTGGGCGTTCTTCAGATTATAAATGCCAAGGATGCTGACGGCTCTGTCATTCCGTTCAGCAAGGACGATGAGTTTTACATTTCCCGGTTCGCATCAAAGGTCGGCTCGATATACGAGTACGCATATCTTACAAGGCTGAATATCGACCGCCTCGTAAAGACAGCAGGCTTCCGGGATCCGAAGGAAACTGGCCGGCATGTTGAGCGCGTGTCCCGCTTTTCCCTGGAAATTTATGACCGCTATGCTGCGAACAAAAACATTCCCGAAAAAGAGCGCGACAAATTCCGCGACAATCTCCGCCTTGCAGCCCGCTGCCATGATGTCGGAAAGGTTGCTGTTCCTGATGAAATACTGAAGAAGCAGGGATGCCTTAATGAAGATGAGCGAGACATAATGAAAGGGCATACGTGCATCGGAGCGCAGATTTTCACTCCCGTGGAAAATGATCTGGACATAATGGCGCGGGATGTGTGCCTCCATCACCATGACCGGTGGGACGGAGGAAGAAAAGGATACCCTAAGCAGTATGACTACATGAGCTATGTTCCTGCGACAAAAATGCCGCGCGGGCTTGAGCAGTCATTGCAGGGAGAAGAAATTCCGCTTGCCGCCCGGATTGTTGCGCTTGCTGATGTGTATGATGCCCTGCGCCACAAGCGCTACTACAAGTCGGAGTGGACAGCCGAAGATACATTCCGGGAAATAGAGTCGCAGCGCGGAAGGCAGTTTGATCCGCAGATTGTTGATGCCCTGCTGCAGATACGGGACCGTCTGGAAGCTATAAACAGCGCGATAGGCTGATGAGGCTATATGCCAAGGAGCGCGGAAAGGCTTTTTGAAAACGCGCTGATATCTTTTTTTCCGTAGGAATGCCAGCTTTCTCCCGTTGCAACGCCGAGCGCCTTCATCTGCAGGCTCAGCTCCCGCTCATTCAGGAAGTCCTGCATATTTTCCTTTGTAAAGATTACACCCTTGTCGTTCAGCACAGCCGTATTTTTTTCAAGGAGCCGCTGCGCCAGAATCAGATCCCGCGTCACGGCAATGTCATTTTCCTCTGATTTTTCTACGATGAAATTGTCTGCCGCATCTTTCGTGCTGCCGCAGACATGCATTACAAAGAGCGGATTTTCAGTCTTGGCCGGAACAGCTCTGTTTGCAACAAAAAAAACAGCAATCCGATGATGCTCCGCTGTCCGCAGTATAAAGCTTTTGGCAGGCCGCGCGCAGGAATCAGCATCGACAAAAATTCGTTTTGCCATTAGTTAAAGAACACCTGATATTTTTTCTATCATGCTGAGGGCTATCTCCTCCATCTGCGTCTCGTCTTCTGGGTGAAGCGAATGCGACAGTGAAATCGATTTTTTCTTTTCCTTGTACAATTCGTCAACAAGAGCAATGCCTGCAAGTATGCTGATTTTCATCGGGTCGGAAACACCGGCTGAATTATGTATGGAGTCTGTTATCTCCCTGTAATATGACAGGAGCTTTTCAAGATATGCGGAGTCCTCATCTGCCTGGGCTGAAAAAGACGCTCCGAGCATATCGATGTGAATCTTACCCACGGCAGGCTCCTGCTTGCTCAGAAGATATCAAACTGCCCGTTTATGTCTGCTGATTCAGAAGAACTGCGGTTCTCTTCTGCTGGCAATGGAGGCTGATTTTCCTGGCTGAAAATCTGAGGCTCCGCCACGGAATGCTGTTCTTCTTGCTCCTGTGGCAAAGCCTCTTCTTCCTGCTGAATGCCGGCTTCTGTCCCGTGAACAGGAATTTCTGCTTCCGCAGGATTCTGCATAGCATCATCTCCCTGTCCGTCCCTGCTGCCGAGAAGCTTGTCCTCGACTGAGTCAAGGCGGGTCAGTGCCAGCAAGATGCTTTCCTCGATTTTTGCCTGCGTTGATTCCATCGTAGAAACAAGCTCCGTTTTTTCAGAATACGCTTTTGTGAGCTCTGCGCATTTGCTACGCAAAGCATCGTTTTCTGATTCAAGCTGAGATATCCTTTCAGTAAGAGAACTGATTTTATCTACAGCGGATTCTACTTTTTCCTGCAGCAGCAGGACTTGATCGAGGGTAATCATCTTTCTATGCCTTCAGTGCGTTTTTTGCAACTTCTACGACAGCCTTGAATGCAGCCGGATCCTCAATAGCCATATTGCTCAGCGCCTTGCGGTTGAGTGTTACGCCTGCCTTTGTCAGTCCGTCTATAAAGCGGCTGTACGACAGTCCGTCTGCACGGACAGCAGCATTGATACGCGCAATCCAGAGGCTTCTGTATTCGCGCTTCTTGAGCTTGCGTCCTGTGTACGAATGATCGAGCGCCTTTACAACGGCATCTTTTGCGGCCTTGTAGTTTGACTTTCTGTCACCCTTGAATCCCTTTGCAAGCTTTAAAAGCTTTTTGCGGCGGTTCTTGCGTTTTGTTCCATCTATTGCTCTAGACATCTTTTACTCCTCAAAAAAAGCTGCTGAAAATGCATCAGCTGTACGGAAGAAACTGCTTGCGTACTTTTGCCGCTGAATCTTCAGAAAGAATTCCTGCGTGGCGCAAGTGCATTTTTCTTTTTGGTGATCTCTTTGTCAGAATATGACGAAGATTCATTTTCTTGTGCTTGACTTTTCCTGTGCCGGTTAAAGAAAACCGCTTTGCTGCTGCTTTCTTTGTCTTCATCTTAGGCATACTGTTACCCCTGTTTTTTGACTTTTGAGCTTAATGTCATTGACATAAACCTGCCTTCCATTGCGGCCGGCTTTTCAATTGCATAAGACCCTTCGGTAAGTCTTTTTTCAACCTCTTTCAGTACATCGAAACCGAGTTCTGTATGTGCAAGCTCGCGCCCGCGGAAGCGGATGGTCACTTTCACCTTGTCTCCCTCGTTTAGGAATTCCTGAACATGCTTGGCTTTCGTGTCAAGGTCGCCTGAGCCGATTTTTGGCTGCATGCGAATTTCCTTGAGCTTGAGTACTTTCTGGTTCTTTTTGGAGTCACGGAGCTTTTTCTCCTGTTCGAACTTGTACTTCCCGAAATCCAGTATTTTACAGACCGGCGGATTTGCGTTTGGCGAAACTTCTACAAGGTCAAGGTCTCGCTCCTTTGCCATTCTGAGGGCTTCGATTGTAGGGACAATTCCCTGCTGTTCACCTTCATTATCAATGAGTCTGATCTCACGGACGCGTATCTGTTCGTTTACGCGCATGCCTTTGCTGTCTGCCAATTATCCTCCTAGAGTATAAAATACTCAATAGCATGAATATCATTTTATCAGAATTTATAGAGATGTGTCTAGTGAATTTGCTTTTTTGAAAGTGATTTTATAAATTCCCGGAAAAACCGCTTCCAGGAAATTTTCGGAAATCTGCGGGTTTCAGGCTGCTGTGACAGCGCGGAGTATCGTGTTTTCAAGGCTGCGGCTGAAAGCTGATTTTTTCAGAGACGCCCTTATGGAATGCGAGTGCCGCCGCAGCAAAGAAGAAGGCAAGAATGAACGGCAGAATTCCGCCGGTCTTGCAGTGCCATAATGCGTGGATCGCGGGCTGGACTGCTGTGGCTGCGGGAAACAGCGCAATATATGGAAGCGATGATTTCCAGCCGCAGGACAGCACTTTGCGCCCTATAAGGAAAACGGCCGTCTGGACTGACAGCGCGGTGCATAGTGTCAGCACTGGACTGATAAAAAGCAGGAAGAACGAACGGCTTTCCGGCCCTGAAATGACTGTGTACGGAAGGTATACGGCATAAAAGGATGATATCAGCGGAAACAGAGCTGTCGCCTTGTACTGTCTGTCGTCCTTTGAAAAAAAAGTGAGCAGCCCGCACAGCGCAAGGCAGGGAAAAAATGTCGGCTTGAACAGGTGCAGCATATTGCCCGGAACGCTTCCCTTTGGGATATAGACTGAAAAAATAAAGAATTCCTTGATGCATGCCGCCAGTATTCCTGCCATCATCCCTGTCAGGACTGGAATCAGAAAATTTCTGAAGCGGTATTCTGAATGGGAAAAGCAGTAGCAGAGCGTTGCGGCTGGAATCGCCAGCAGTAGGAATGAATACATGGAAGCAAGTCTAGCAGGAAAATACATTCTTTGCAACTGCACGGACAGCCGCTGCGCCTGCGGAATGTCCGCCCTGAGCGCATTGTGCTGTGTTCAGGGCGGTGTGCGCCTAGTCGAGCGCGTGGCCTGCCGAGCCGAGCACTTCGATGTTCTTGTGCATATACATCTTCTTGAGCTCGTCGCGCGCCGGCCCGAGGTACTCGCGCGGGTCGAATTTGCCCGGGTTCTCCGCGAAGAACTTGCGGATTGCCGCAGTCATCGCAAGCCGTCCGTCGGAGTCGATGTTGATCTTGCAGACTGCGGATTTGGCGGCCTTTCGCAGCTGCTCCTCGGGAATTCCGACTGAGTCGGGAATCTTTCCGCCGTACTGCTCGATGATGCGGACGTATTCCATCGGGACGGAGGACGAGCCGTGCAGAACGATCGGGAATCCGGGAAGTTTCTGCTCGACGCCTTCAAGCACGTCGAACGCGAGCGGCGGCGGAATCAGGACTCCGTCAGCGTTGCGCGTGCACTGCTCGGGCGTGAACTTGCAGCGGCCGTGCGATGTTCCGATTGAAATTGCGAGGGAGTCCACGCCTGTCTTCGAGACGAAGTCCTGCACTTCCTCAGGCTTCGTGTAGTGGCTTTCGGCAGCAACGACATCGTCCTCAACTCCCGCCAAAACGCCCAGCTCGCCTTCAACTGTCACGTAGTCCTTCTGGCTGTGCGCATAGTCACAGACCTGCTTGGTGAGCTTCACGTTCTCATCGTAGGGAAGGGCGGAGCCGTCAATCATCACGGAAGAGAATCCGTTGTCGATGCAGTCCTTGGCAATTTCAAAGCTCGGGCCGTGGTCGAGGTGCAGGACAATCGGAATGTCACAGCCAAGCTCGTGCGCGTACTCGACTGCCCCGCGCGCCATGTTGCGCAGAATGTACTTGTCGGCATAGGCGCGCGCTCCCTTTGAAACCTGGAGAATCACGGGAGACTTTGTCTCCACGCAGGCCTGGATGATTGCCTGCATCTGCTCCATGTTGTTGAAGTTGTACGCGGGAATCGCGTATCCGCCTTTCATGGCCTTGGCGAACATGTCCTTTGTGTTCACAAGCCCCAGCTCTTTGTAACTTACCATAAAATGCTCCTTGTGTCCAAAAAATTGTGGATTCTATTATAGAATAAACTATCTGAATGCAAAATGCAAGATACAGCCTGTATATGCCGTTTTTCTTCCATCAAAAAAACGAAACTGGCATCAAGGCTTTGATTTGCGCAAATTCCCCTGCAAAAACATTTGACAAAAAATGAATGTATACATATAATAGACGGTGAAATTTAGCGGATTCTTTTTTATCGGCTAAATGAAACTAAATGCTTGACGATACATTGTAGAAAATAATTGTATTCAAGGAGTTTTTTAATGAAAAAGGGCGTAGTCATTTTAGGTGGCCTGATTCTTGGACTTGCATTCTGCGTTCCAGCAGTAGCGCAGCCAAGCGCTAAGGCTGTAGAAACAATTGTCATCGATAATTTCGATACGGATATGGAATGGTCCTGGGGCGTTCAGGCCAGCCGCTTTATAGCGGACGGATATCCGATTCTCAAGAAGTTTGAAGGAATTCCGAATTCTCTGGTTCCGTATCATAAGGATTCCGACCCGGAGGCAATGGTTCTTGGCATAAAGGCAAAATACAACCGTAAGGGCGACAACTGGTTTGAAGTGTTCCCTTCCAAGGATGACAGCGCCTATGAAATTCCGTTTGTAGGCACCGTCACTCAGATTGATTTCTGGGTCTGGGGAGCGAACTACAATTACCGTCTTGAAGTTCTTATCCGTGACGCAGACGGCCGTGTCCATACGCTTAAGGCAGGAAACCTGATGTTCAGCGGATGGAGAAACATTGTTGTGAATGTTCCCGGCTATATCCGCCAGCATTCACGCTTCCGATCAGGGCGGCCTGACATGACATTTGTCGGCTTCAGAATCCGTTCGGATGCAAATGAAGCTGTTGACGACTATGTTATTTATTTTGATCAGCTTAAATATACGACAAATACACTCGCAAACGTCTATGACGGCTATGCGCTTAAAGACGCTGATTTCGGTGAGTCGGAGTCATCTTCCGGCACAGCAGACGCAGAATAAAATAAAGGTGGAAGATACATGAAAAAAATTAGTTTTGCTATTTTAGCTTTAGCCGTAGCTTTTTCAGGATCTGTTTTTGCGCAGACTTCAAGCCTTTCAGAGCCTGATGCATCAAATATTGGAAATGACAGCGCGCGTCAGGCGCTCCGTGAAGTGAGTGTTGACCGCTTTGAGCGGGAAGGCTCATGGAATGTTCATATTTCTTCTGACAACGGCGTTATTTCTGGCCGGCTGTTTGACGGCGGTCCGCTTGCAAAGGAAGAACTGAATGATTCTGACAATCAGCAGATTGAAGATACAAAAGTGCTGGGTGTGAAGGTTGAATTTTTCCGCCGCGGAGTCAATTCATTCTTTATCACAGCAGCACGTCCGATTCCGATTGAAGGTGTTACAAAGACAGTTTCTGTGTGGGCATGCGGACGCAACATGGGGCATCAGCTGTGGCTGCTTGTTCAGGACTACAATGGAAACAATTTTGAGATTTGGCTCGGCTCTTTGGAATTCAGCGGATGGAAGAAGCTTACAACGGCAATTCCTCCTTCTCCGGACAGGGAGCATGGAATCATTCAGCAGAGCGTGTATCACGGCGACAAGCCTGGGCTCCGCATTGTCGGCTTCCGCGTAGACTGCAATCCGATGGAAGCGCAGGGATCATTCTATATGTATCTTGATGACATGCGTGCCGTAACAGATCTGTATGATCTTGAGAATAGAGATGAAGATGATATGATGGATAACTGGTAGCATTGCCTTTTATCGGAAAGCAGCCTTCGGCAAAGAATTCTTTGCCGAAGGCCTTTTTTTGCAGTCTGTTTTTAAAGGCAGCTGAGCAGTCACTGGATCAGCATTGAGTCTCCGTAGGAAAAGAATCTGTATTTGTTTTCTACAGCAATTTTATAGGCGTTCAGTATTGATTCCCTGCCGGCAAATGCGCTTACAAGCATAATCAGCGTGCTTTCCGGGGTGTGAAAGTTAGTGAACAGCTGATCGACAACCTTGAATGTGTATCCCGGATACATAAAGATGCTGGTTCCTCTTGTTCCGCTGCGGACAGTTCCGCTTTCGTCGGCGGCGCTTTCCAGTGTGCGGACGCTTGTTGTTCCGACAGCCAGAACGGGGCGTCCTTCTTTTTTTGCCCTGTTGATTTTTTCAGCTGTTTCAGGTGAAACTGTGTACTGCTCTTCATGCATCTTGTGGTCTTCAATATGCTTTGAGCGGACCGGAAGAAACGTTCCAAGCCCTACGTGAAGCGTAATCCATTCAAGCTCGATGCCTTTTTCCCTGAGCCTGCAAAGGAGCTGCCTGGTGAAATGAAGTCCTGCTGTCGGGCATGCCGCGCTGCCGGTTTCCTTTGCATAGACAGTCTGGTAGCGCTCGCTGTCTGTGTCATCGTCCTTGCGCCTGATGTACGGAGGAAGCGGAATATGTCCGTTCCGTTCAAACCAGTCTTCTGTGAGGCGGAACGGAAACTGCACGAGCCTGAATTCGCTGCCTTCGTCCTGTCCGTCAGTGACAATCACGCCTTCGCTTCCGTCTGCAAAGCGGTAGCTGTTTCCCGGCTTGACTTTCCTTGCGCCTTTTACGATAGTGCTCCAGGTGTCTCCTTCTGCGGAAGCCTGGTGAAGAAACAGAAATTCCTGCTCGCGCCCCGTGCCGGCCTTTGTTCCGTAGCAGCGGCTTCTGCGCACCCTGCTGTTGTTGAAGACCATTACTGTTCCGGGCGCAACCAGGTCAGCAAGATCCTGCATTCTGTAATGGGCAACGGTTCCTGCGGCTCTGTCCAGGCGCATCAGCCTGTCTTCGCCTCTGGTTCCAGACGGCTTCTGCGCGATAAGCTCTTCGGGCAGGTCAAAATAAAAATCGCTTGTATTCATGCTGGTTTCTTCCGGTTAAAAATCGAACGCCGGATCAGGGCTTCCGGTGCGCTCAATCGGAATGCCGAGATGGCTGTAGGCTTTTTCTGTGGCGATTCTTCCGCGGGGAGTCCGCTGCAGCAGTCCGCACTGAATCAGGTACGGCTCGTAGTAGTCCTCGAGAGTGTCCATTGATTCTCCGATTGAAATTGCCAGCGTTTCAGCGCCCACAGGCCCGCCGCCGAATTTCTTGATTATGGCGAGCAGGATTTCCCTGTCGCAGCCTTCAAGTCCGAGAGAGTCGATTCCGAGCCGCTTCAGCCCGGTTTCGACAGTGTCCCGTGTGATTACTCCGCTTCCTTCAATCTGGGCAAAGTCCCGCATTCTGCGCAGCACTCTGTTTGTGACGCGCGGCGTTCCCCGCGAGCAGTCTGCCATGAGCAGGGCCGCTTCATCTTCAACCTCGACATTCAGAATCTGTGCAGATCTCCTGATGATGCTGGCAAGCTCTTCCCGCGTGTAAAAGCTGAACCGCTGGATAATTCCGAACCGGCTTATGAGCGGGCTTGAGACCATTCCGGCTTTTGTTGTTGCTCCGGCAAGCGTAAAGTGCGGAATGGGAATCCGCACGGTCCGCGCGGATGCTCCCTGTCCGATCACCCAGTCCAGCTCGTAGTCTTCCATGGCAATGTACAGCATTTCCTCGATTGCGGGCTTAAGACGGTGAATTTCGTCTATGAAAAAAACGGTGCGCGGTGTGATTGTGGAAAGAATTCCTGCAAGATCCTTCGGCTTTTCAAGGGCCGGCGCGCTTGTAACCTTGAAGTCTGCTCCAAGCTCGTTTGCGGTAATCTGGGCAAGCGTTGTTTTTCCAAGTCCGGGAGGGCCGATGAGGAAAAGATGGTCAAGGGCTTCCTGCCGGTTTCGCGCCGCGTGTATGAAAACGGAAAGATTTTTCTTTATCGGTTCCTGCCCGAGGAATTCGGCAAGGCTCAGCGGACGAAGCGATGTTTCCTGGGCATCTTCAGCAAGCACAGCATCGGGACGGACAATGTTTACGGAGCCTCCGCTCTCAAGCGATTTTGCAGAAGCCGCCTGAAGGGCAATCTGAGATACAATGTTCATTTCGTCTTCTTCTGAAATGCCTTTTCCGTAGGCACTTTTGGGCTGCACGCTTCTGTTCATCTTGCAAGCTCCATTACTGAGCTGCGGAAGACAGCGTCTTCCTTCTGGTTCTGGCTGAGCCGGCTGAATTCCTGGTCGGCGGCAAGCTCAGCGGAAACTTTTGCGACTGCGTCCTCCGCAGCCTTGCGCTCGTATCCCATGCCGGCAAGCGCAGATACAACATCAGCATACGGAAGCTGTTTTTTTTCTGAAGCAGATTCAGCAAGCGGCTGAACGGTGTACAGCTTTCCCTTCAATTGCAGCAGAATTTTTGCTGCTGTCTTTGCGCCCACTCCCGGAACTTTTTTGAGCGCGTCAACATCGCCATGCCCGATGATTTGCGAAAGGTCTGCGGCAGAGATGCTGCTCATGATTTTCAGTGCGCCTTTCGGGCCGATTCCGTCAACCTTCAGCAGGTCAAAGAAAACCGAACGTTCGGTTTCTGATGCGAATCCGAACAGTGCCATGATGCTGTCTGTGTGCTGCATCCAGACAAGCACCCTGCCTTTGGATCCGACAGGAGGAATTGCGTCAAGCGTGCCGGCGGGAACTGCTATTTCCCATTCGATTCCGTGCGTGTCAAGCAGCAGTTTTTGAGCTGATTTTCCTGTGATGGTTCCTGTCAGGCTGTTAAACATACGCTTGCATTATACAGAAAAAAAGGAAATTGCACAATGAAAAAAGCTACATCAGCTGCTCGAATGAATTTCTGAGCAGGTTAAGGAACTGGGCCTTTAAAATGGGGCTGCATCCGTCACCGGTGTTTTGCTTGTCATACAGCGCGTCCGCTTCAGCAATCAGCAGATCAGTTGTTTTTTCGGAGAGCGGCAGCCTTGTTCCGATTATCCTGTTTTCAAACTCAGGCGAGTAAAAGAACATTCTGCCGGCATATGCTATCCTGATGTTTGCAATCATTCCGCGCTGTGTGTCCACCAGGAATGCGAACCCGGCTGAGAGCGGTGTTATAATGCTTGAAGGCCCGACACGCTTGAAGATTTCAACTTCCCATTCGTCAAGCGGAATTCTCACCTTTGTGAGGATGTGCTTTTCCGGCACCGAAGTGAACCGGTTGAACGGGATAAAGATCGTTTCATTCTGGCTTTTCAGCTCGAGCCGCGCGTTCAGCACAGCAAGCGGAGCCCAGAGCGTGTGGCGTGTGTCCTGGGCGCAGATGTTTCCTCCGAGCGTTCCCATGTTTCTGACAGGCTCCGTGGCGATTGTTTCCAGCGCTTCAGCCAGCACATGCGGCAGCTTTTGCCCTCCGATGGAAATCATTCTTGAAATAGTGACGGCGCTTCCGAATTCGATGAACCGCTCCTTTTTTTCGACAATGTTCAGCTCTGGAATTTCCCGCAGGGAAACTGATTTTTCGGCGACAGCTCTTGTCTGCGTGCAGCCTGCAAGAATCTGAATCTCGCTTACGTTCTTCATATGGTAGAACACATCGGAAACTGATTTTGAAATAAATACGGTGCTATTTTTTTGCATTTGCACTTTTTCCTTCCCGCGTGTGCTTTGCCGCGACAGCATACAGGATGCCGTTTGTCAGTGTTGAAAAATCGGTGCAGCAGGAGTCGAGGTTTTTTATTGCAGAA
This sequence comes from Treponema sp., assembly GCA_017935745.1. GTDB lineage: Bacteria > Spirochaetota > Spirochaetia > Treponematales > Treponemataceae > Treponema_D. The sequence goes on from JAGBGX010000001.1 coordinate 41,333, forward strand.
TAAATTTGATCCAGTGACGGACGGTAAAATTTCTTCAGGACAGAATACGCCGTGAAAATTTTTCCTGCGCTGCAATATCCGCACAGATTGATTCCGGCCTGGGAAAATCCCGTCACGATGTCCTGATAGTACGGGTCATTTTTAAAATATTCCAGCGTCACGATTTTGCAGTCCCTGACAATTCCAACGGGAATCAGGCAGCTTTCAACTGCGGTGTCATCGAGCAGCACCATGCAGTTTCCGCACCGTCCTTTCTGGCAGCCGCATTTTACGCTGTACAGCTTTTCCCGGCGCAGAACTGAAAGCAGTGAGTCTGTCGGCTCTGCTGAAAGAACGATTTTCTTATTGTTCAGATACAGCGGAATTTTCATTTTCCCTTTTCTCCTCCTGTGCCTGCGGACTGTCTTTTTTGTCTGCGGAATTCTGCTCTGATTCTTTCCGGGCTTTTATCCTTGCCTTCTGCTCCTTGATTTTTTTGTACAGTGACTCGGTTGTCAGCGGAAGCGAATTGACCGTGCAGTTCAGCGCCTGTGTCAGCGCGTGGGTGTATGCTGCGGGAATCACTTGGTATGCAAGCTCGCCGATTTGTGACGGATCCCGCTCTGACTTCATAAACGAAACCTTTATGTTCTTGCATTCTATCCTGTCGTCCTCCAGAAGCGAGGAGAGAATTTTCTGGATGCCGAGCTTTACCGAGGAAGCCGCCGCCTGAGTCTTCAGTATTTTTCCGCCGTTTAAAACAATATGTATGCTCCTGAGCTCCTCGCGGTATGTGCAGGGATTTATTTCCACTTCAACTGTTGCTGCGGCAAACGAAGTGGAATGGAACGGCTTTCCTGAGAACAGCTCTCTGCTCCATCCGCTTCTCTGCGGCAAGGCTGTTTTTTTCTTTACGGTGATGGGAAGCGTCTCAGTTCCTTTTTTCTTTTTGATGGCAGTACAGCATTTCTTTAGGAGCGAAGTCATGATGCTGATGTTGCTGTACATGTTTTCAGGGAGAGTCGGCTCCTCTCCGTTTTTAAAGACGGAATTTATCTTCACATTTAAAAACGGAATGTCAAGAATTTCTGCCGCGATTCCCGCCCATATTTCATGGATTGAATTTGAAATGGGCAGGCAGTGTATGACAAGGACTGACTCTGATTCGAGCGTGGCTTCGATAGACTGCGAGCCGTAATACAGTTCCGAGCCGTAGTAGCCGGTTCCTTCAAAAGCGCAGGCGAATCCGATTCCCCGCATCGGCGAGGAAAAGACAGATACGTATTCCTTTGGGCCGCTTCCTGTTTTCCAGTTCATTGCGTCCAGATGGTATGATGCATGCTTTCTGTTCAGGTCGCTGATTTTTGAAACGGCTTCCATCGTCTCGCTGAATTTCTCGATGCCGAATAAAAAGGGAACAGCGGGAATTTTCTTTTTGCCCATGCCGGCGCTCAGAAAGTTTCTCTGCCGGAATTCAACAGGCGTAAGGTTGCACAGGCCGCACAGCTCGTTCATCTGGTTTTCAACAGCAAAAAAAGCCGCAGAGTCAATGAGCTGGATGTCAACGGAAGAAGCGGGACGGGCCGAGCTGCGTGCTGTTGCTTTCACCATCATGTTTTTCGGGCTGTAGCATCCACAGGAGGCAATGACGAGCCGGTCGATGATTTCCTGGGTAAACGGGTTTGTAAATCCGGCGTTTACTTCGATATGAACTTCCATTGCTTCAATTTCGCCTTTTTCATTCACTGCCGTTCTGTGCCGTATTGAAATCGGCTGCATTGTGTTGAGAAATGTTTCCTGCTCATTCCGCGAATAGACAAGCTTGACTGGCTTGCCTGTTTTTTTTGAAGCGGCTGCGACTTGGCAGGCGATAATCGAATTGTACCAGATGCCGGCAGTTCCCCGGTTTGTTGAAGTTGTCTTCCGTATTGTGATTGCCTCGGGATTTACGGCAAGGGACTCCGAGGCCATGCGGCGCAGGCTGTTCAGCCATTGTGTCGGAGTTGAAATTGTCAGGGCGTCATCTTTCCATGAGCACATGGCTCCGTTCGGCTCTCCGTAGTCAGGAGTTTTAAGCGCGTATGTCCATTCGTTTTCCGCCGTGTATTTTGCGTTTTTAAAGACTGCTTCAATTCCAGAAGAAAGGCTGCCCTGTTTTTTTTCAAAGCACGGGCCGAAGCAAAAAGTCCGTTCGGCAATGACGTCTGGAGCAGAAGGCTGCTCTGCTGTTTTTTCAGTCTGTGCCGAAGCTTTTTTTTCTGCTGTCCTCTCTGCCGTGCGCTTTTGCTTTTCCGGGATTTCAGGAGCCGGAGCTTTGTCCGCGGATTCCTCAGGCGGCGGAAGGTTTTCTTCATCTGTGCTGATTGAAAAAATCAGCTCGCCTGCAAGCCGCTTCAGTACAGCTTCATCAGGCCCGGCTAAAATTCCAACAGGCTCTCCTTCGTATGCAATTTTCCCTTCGCAGAAAACAGGAAACGTTCCCTGCGGCGTGGAGACAACGTTTGATCCGGGAATATCGCGGGCGGTGACAAGCGTGTAGCCTTCAGGAAGATCAGGATGGGAAATTGACTGCACGGTTCCTCTGTTCACCGGGCTTCTGACTGTTATTCCGAAGAGCATGGAGTCGGCTGTAAGATCACTGTAGAATTCCTTTTGGAAGGAAACACGTTCCTTTTTTCCAGTGTTTTTCCTAGGCATGGTATTTTTCCCCGGTTTCCTGTACGCACTGAATCACGCGGTCTGTCATTTCTTTTGTCATGTCCGGCCACAGCGGAAGCGTAACTGTTTCCTGGAATTTTTGCTCTGCGTTCGGAAACTGCTTCTTTGTGAATTCAGGATACAGTGATTTCCAGTAGCTGAAGTGAAACAGCGGTATAAAGTGCATGCTGATTCCGATTCCTTTGTCCTGAAGCTCCTGCGCGAATGTGTTTCGGCTGCATCTGAGCTTTTCAAGGTTCAGCCGCAGCAGGTACAGGTGCCGTGCGTCTCCTTTTGATGTCGGGGGAATTTTTACGAAGTCAAGGCAGGAAAATGCGCTGTCATATGCCTGCGCATGCATGATCCGCTTTCTGTAGAATTCCCCGGCTTTTTTCAGCTGGACTCTTCCGATTGCCGCAAGAATGTCTGGAAGGTTGCTTTTGTAGCCGGGAGCTATGACATCGTATTCCCATGATGCTTTTTGTGCAGTGTACCTGTCCCACGCGTCACGGTTCATGCCGTGCAGCCTCATCTGCGTGATCCGCTGTGCAATCTGCGGATCCTTTGCTGTGACCATTCCGCCTTCGCCTGTTGTTATTGTCTTTGTTGCATAGAAGGAAAAAACTCCGGCATCTCCGATTGCGCCCGCATATCCTGCCTCTGTGAGGCTCGGGAATGAGTGCGCACAGTCTTCAATTACTTTCACTCCGTATGTCTGTGCGATTTGCATTATCCGCTTCATGCTGCAGACATTTCCGGCAATGTGCACGGGGACAATTGCGCGGACTTTTTTTCCTGCCGGGCTTTTCAGTATTTCCTCGATTTTGTCAGGATCAATTGAATAGCTGTCTTTTTCAATGTCGGCAAAAAGGACATCTGCGCCGAGGTGGCGCGCGCTGGCTGCCGTGGAGACGAACGTGTAGGGCGTTGTGATTACTGCTGTTCCGCGCGTGACTCCGCACGCTTCCATTGCGAGAATCATTCCGCTTGTATTGCTGTTCACTGCAAGCGCGAACGGAACGGAGAGTTTCTGCGCGAATTCCCGCTCAAATTCATGCGCCTCAGCTCCTGTTGTGAGCCAGCCGCTGCGCAGAACCCGTATGCAGGCCGCTTCCTCTTCCTCTGAAAGCGAGGCTCTGAAAAACGGAACCGTCAGCTCCTTGGCCTTGCGCTGATTTGTTCCGGTGCTGTCTGTGCTTTCCATAGCTATAAAACCACCTTTGCAGACTGTTCCGTTCCGATTCTTTGGGTGCCGGACTCTTCTGCCTTGTAAAATGCATCCAGGCTGGGAACTGCATTCCGCAGAATCCGCTTCAGCTCGCTGCTGTTCCTGTACAGGCTTTCTTTTCCTTCTGTAAATATGCAGACAGGCCGCAGCGACTCCATCAGGCGGCTGACTGAAAATGACTGCGGCGGAATGTTTGTGAGCCTGAGGATTTTCTTGTATTCAGTCTGCTCAGGACGCTCTTCCTCCAGCCACAGCGGCTCCCGGGTTCTTTCTCCTCTTCTGGCGCCGATAAACTGAATCTTGATGTCCTTGTCCGGCGTGAATCCTGAAAACTGGATGACTTGCCGTGCAAGCTCAAGGATTTTTATTGGCTCGCCCATGTCGAGCAGATAAGAGCTTCCGTTTTTTCCTACTCCGCCGGTCTGAAGGACAAGCGAGCATGCTTCTGGAATTGTCATAAAGTACCGCTCCATTTCAGGGTCAGTCACTGTCACCGGCCCTCCGTTCTGTATCTGCTCCATGAAAACCGGAAGAATGGAGCCGCGGCTGCCCAGAACATTTCCGAAGCGCACAAACATAAACGACTGATGGCGCGCGGCTTTCTCAGCGGCCTGCAGGACAAGCTTTTCGCATATCAGCTTGCTTGCGCCGTACACGCTGACCGGAGCCACCGCCTTGTCCGTGGAAATAAGGACGAATTTCTCGGTGCCTGCCTCAAGCGCCGCCTCCAGCAGGCTGTTTGTTCCGAACACATTGTTTTCAATTGACGAAACAGGATTTTCCTCCATCATGGGAACATGCTTATATGCGGCGCAGTGAAAGATGACATCTGCCCGTGTATGCGAAATGATGTAGCGCACATATTCCCTGTCCTTCATGTCGCCGATAATCGGAACTACGGACGCTTTCTGCCCGATTCCTTCATTCTGAAGCACGTGAAGCTCGCGGTAGATATGCACGATTGAATTTTCTCCGTGCCCGAAAAGGTACAGCCGCTCGGCTCCTCCTGAAAGCAGCTGCCGTGCAAGCTCGCTGCCGATTGAGCCGCCGGCCCCGGTAATCAGGACGCGCTTTCCCCGCAGATAGGCAAGGCTTTTTTCAAGCGGAATGTGAACGGGCGTTCTTCCCAGTATGTCAAGCGGATTGATGTCCCTGGCCTGGATGATATGCGCCTTTCCGTCCGTTATCTGGCTTATTGAAGGAAGAATTTTGATTCTGATAAAGCCGCACTTTTTCAGCGAGGCGTACATCTTTCTGATTCTGGAGACAGGCGCGCTGGGAATTGCTATGATTGCCTGATCTGCTCCGTTGACCCGCAGGACGCCCGCCATGCTGTCAATCGGGCCGAGAACGGGAATTCCGTCAATCTTTGTGCTTATCAGGTTTTTGTCATCATCAAGAAATGCCGCGACCGTTCCGAAAACTTTTTTCTTGGCAATATCGCTTGCGATCATCTGGCCTGCAAATCCGGCTCCGATGATGTACAGCCTGCCTTCTGCTTTGTTCATGTTCCCCTCGGAATGATATGGTACCATATTCGGGTGATTTCTTCAATGAGTTTGATCCGTGCGCTCTAGAAACCAAGCTTCCCGCAGGCGCACAAAAGCATCCTGGACAGCAGCTGTCTTCGGGGAATGAGAGCCAGGGCGTGCTTTTTTCAGTGTTTCTTGAAAGCCGGCTTCCTGGCTTAGGCAGAAGGCGTTCTGTCTGCTTCCGGCTCCTGCGCTGCCTCGGATTCGCGGGAAATCTTGTTGACTTCAGTTATAAATTCCTCAATGCTTGTGAAGTGCCTGTATACGCTGGCGAACCTGATGTACGCGACCTTGTCCACCGAGTGCAGCCGCTTCAGTATGATTTCCCCAAGCTCGCTTGTCGCGATTTCGCGGTTCTGCTTTCCGGCTGTATATGCCTCGTCTTCAATTTCGCTTACAATCTGGTCAACCAGATCAGCGGAAACCGGCCTTTTTTCAAGCGCGCGCTCGATTCCCTTTGCAATTTTCCGTATTTCAAACGGCTGCCTTCTTTTGTCGCGCTTTACGACCATAAAAGGCTTTTCTTCAATGCGCTCGTAGCTCGTGAACCGGTGTCCGCAGGAAAGGCATTCCCGTCTTCTCCTGATGCTTTCGCCGTTCGCCATTTGCCGTGATTCAGTGACTTTGTCATCAAAGCTTCCGCAGTAAGGGCATCTCATGATGTTCTCCGCGTTTCACTGTAAATCCAACAGCGGCGGTTGTCAACAGCAAATGCAGCGGATGAAAAAAAGTAAAAAAGACAGGGAATACGCTTGACATATTGTGATGATGGTGATATAGTCTTTTCACTTACGAATGACAGTGCCGTTGTTTGACAGCTTAAGGGAAGGAAAGAAGACAGCAGAGAGGGGTAAGAAGGCCGCATTGCGGGCAGCGCAAGGACAGTGAAGAGAGTCCGGCCGGGGGCTTCGGCCTCCGGCGGGAGCGTATGATGGAGAGTTTGATCCTGGCTCAGAACGAACGCTGGCGGCGCGTCTTAAGCATGCAAGTCGGGCGGCAGGGGGCGCTCAGGCGCCTCCGAGAGCGG
>JAGBGX010000012.1 GCA_017935745.1 Treponema sp.
AAAAAAAGGACGCACTCCGCGGGCTTTTGTCCGCATTGTGCGTCCTTCTGTATGTGAGATGTGGATTATGTTCTAGGCCAGTTCTGCCGTACCCCCCCCCGTGCGTTTTGCGGCTGCGGAGCGGGCGAATACGCAGGCTACAGTGCTGCGCTTCATATCACCCAGTATACCACACCGGGAACTGCTTTGCAAGCATCCCTTTTTCCGTCCATGCGGAAAGAGCGTTCCGTTTCTGCTTTTTTTCCCTAAACAAAGCTGTTCAGATGCCGAAAATCATATACAGAGAACTCTTTTCTCAAGGAAGCAGTATGGCAGAAGAAAAAGAAATCGAATTGATCAGTGTGCTGAATGAACAGGAGCGCATCCTTGACTCCATGCTTGAAGAGCAGGACAAAGTGCATGAGTGCGTTGTGCGGCGCAGCTGGGAGGGTCTTGAGCAGTTTGTGCTTGCTATCAACGAGCTTGGAACTGAATTTTCCAAGGCTGATGCCTTCCGGGAGCGGATTGCCTCTGTTTCTGACAACATTTATTTTCGGCCTGAAGTAAAGGATGTTTTTCTTCGCGTAAAGTCAAAGCTTTCAAAAAGCAAGATTGAAAATGATGCCCTTGCCAAGTATGTGAGCGCCACAAAGAAATTTATCTCTGAAGTGATGGACGAGTGTGCGTCACAGCAGCGCAATGAGCTGTATTCGCCGAACGGAACATTCAGAAAGAAATACGCCCAGAGCGTTGTAATCAACAGAAGCATTTAAGCGCATTTTCAGCAGCGCACAAAAAAAGGAGCAGACTATGGCTAATTCTTTTGCAGGAATTGAAATTGGAAAAAGAAGCCTCATGGCACATTCAACGCAGATTCATACTGCCGGGCATAATATTGCAAATGCGGACACGGAAGGCTACAGCCGCCAGCGCGTCATACTGAAGTCCTTTGATCCGATATACCGGCCGGATCTGGAGCGCGCCATGGTTCCGGGCCAGATCGGGCAGGGAGCCGAAGTTGAAAGCATCAAGAGAATCCGCGATGAGCTTCTGGAAGGCCGCATTGTCGAGCAGACGAATGCTGAGTCGTACTGGGAAACGCGCGACAAGTATTACTCGATGATTGAGTCAGTGTACAATGAGCCGAACGATGTGTCTGTGCGCACAAACATGGACGCGTTCTGGCAGGGATGGCAGGAGCTGTCTTCATACCCGGAAAGCGATGCTGCGCGCCAGGCCGTTGTTATCCGCGCCCAGACGCTGGCTTCTTCAGTCAGGCAGCAGTACCACAGCCTGCGCGGAATCGGAGATCAGATCAATGGAGACATCGAGGCAGTTGTAAAGCAGGTCAATGATCTTTCACGCCAGATTGCCTCTATAAACGGCGAGATTGTGCGCAGCAAGGGGCTGGGAGACAATCCGAATGACCTGATGGACCGCCGTGATCTTCTGGTTGAAAAGCTTTCCTCGCTGATAAATGTGACTGTCACGCAGCGGGATCCTGATGAATTCATGGTTCACACTGACGGACAGATAATCGTTCAGGGAAGCCTTGCCCGCCAGATTGAAACAGTCGGCCAGATTGACAATAACGGCTACGGAAAGCTTGTCTGGTCTGACACAAAGATTGACGCTGAATTCCATGGAGGCACGCTGGGCGCCCTGGTTGAGCTTCGCGACAAGGACATCAGGGGTGAAATTCAGACGCTGAACACGATGGCACTGAATTTTGCCGACCTGGTGAATGAAGTGCACAGGAGCGCAATCGGAAAGAACAATGTCACCGGGCTTGACTTTTTTGTTCAGCATGACTTTGTGGAAAACACAAACGGAAACTATGACAGGAACGGCGACGGCGTTGAGGACGTGTCGTATATTTTCAGAATAACAGGAACGAACGCGCTCAAGCCGCAGGAGCAGATCGGTCTTTCCGGCACAATGACTTTCAACGGCGCGCGCGGCCCTGTGTCTGTCGAGTACTTTGCAACGGACACGGTTGAGGACGTTGTAAACAGAATCAATGACTCGGACGGAGAAGTGAAGGCGTACCTTGACAGGAACAGCCGCCTTGCGCTCAAGGCGGCTCCTTCCGCCAGCATGGAAAATCCTGACTTTGTTATCCGCCATGTGGAAGACTCAGGAATGTTCCTTGCAGGATACTCAGGAATTCTTTCAGGGAGCGGCGCGGAAAATGCCTATGACTTTAATCAGGCGGATGCAGTCAATGTGCTTGCAGATGCTAGCTTCGCTGTTTCCCCTGTCTTGAATCCGTCTGCCTACATTGAAGTGAACGGGCTGATTCAAAACGATGTTTCAAGCGTTGCCGCGGCCTTTGCAAATTCAAAGGGACGTGCGGAGCCTGGGGATGCCCGGGCTGCTGTAGAGCTTGCTGCAATCCGCAACACAAAGGTCATGATCGGAACGCAGCGCACATTTGACGACTATTTTGCGGACACAGTCACGAATGTCGGTCTGAAAGGTGAGCAGGCCCAGACTCAGCTTGCTTCCCAGAACAAGATCATGGGCGACCTGCGGGATCTGCGTGACAGCATCAGCGGCGTGAACATCGACGAGGAGCTTGCCGACATAATCAAGTTTCAGCATGGCTACAATGTGGCGGCGAAATTCATTTCAGTTCAGGACGAGCTTTTGGACACGCTGATTAACCGGCTCGGCGTTTAATGCATAGAAATCGGATAAGAGAGGTGAAAAATGCACAGAATCAGTTCACAGTTTACTAATACAGATACCCAGTATCAGCTGCGCAGGCAGGAAGTCCGTCAGGCAATGAAAAGCCGGCAGATAGGAACTCAGAGCAAAATCGGCGCGCTGCGTGATGATCCGCTTGCAGCCGGGCATCTGGTTCGCTATCAGTCGTATCTGACGCGGATAAATCAGTTTGAAAAGAATGCCCAGACGCTTGCTGACCAGCTGAGTGTCCGCGAAGGGTATCTGAACCAGAACCTTCAGATTATGCACAGAATCCGCGAGCTTGCTGTCACCGGGGCAAACGGAACATACACCGGCGATGACTTGCGGAATATGGCGGTTGAAGTTGACGAGCTTCTGAAGGAAATAATTCAGAATGCAAACGCTGTCGGCCCTGACGGAAATTCCCTGTTTGCCGGAACCAGGACAAAAGGAATCGCGTTTGACGTTGTCATGGGAAACATTCCCGGCTCAAGCGAGGAGCTGATTGAAAAAGTCAGCTACAAGGGCAATATACAGGCGAACAAAATCGAGGTTGATGAAAACGCATACCTGACAGTCGATTCAAGCGGAGCGAAGGCGTTCTGGGCGGAGCCGCAGCAGCTGATGGGACAGCGGGATCTGTCCTCATGGCAGGCGCTTGAAGATTCTGTGATTGCTGTGGACGGAGTTTCCATTGCGCTGAAGGCCGGAGACAATGTCTACGCTGTGGCTGCAAAAATAAATGACTCGGGAGCCGCAGTAAAGGCATCCATAGATCCTGTTTCCCGCGGACTGAATCTTTCAGCGACTGATTCCCATCAGATCTGGCTGGAGGACATAACGGGAAGCGCGCTGGCCGGCATGGGAATCATAGAGGATTCAAGCCAGTTTCCTCCGTACAATGTGAATGCAGCCGGTGTAAAGATTTCCGGCGGCTCCCTGTTTGATGCTGTGATTGCCTTGCGGGATTCAATGCTCAAAGGCGACCAGGAGTCAATCGGCGGCAGGGTTCTCGGAACGCTTGACAGCGGAATCAGCAGCCTTACCGCCCGCCTTGCAAAATCAGGAAGCGACTATGAGCGCGCGCTGAACAACGTGGAGCGTTCAAAGACAGGCAATCTGAATGTGACACGCCTGATAAGCCGCGAGGGCGACATAGACTTTACCGATGCTGTCACTGACTTGAAGATGCTGGAATACGTGAACCAGGCTACAATGAGCAACGCAGGAAAAATGTATTCAAGCACGCTTCTGAACTACATGAGATAGGCATGAGGTCATTTTTATGGTGATAGATACAAAGGCAATGGGGCGGGTTGAAATTTCTGAGGACAGGATTGTCAGTGTTCCTGCCGGCCTTTTCGGCTTTGAGGAGTATACGGACTTTGCCCTTGTTGACAGCGAGTATGCGCCTCTTGTCTGGCTCCAGTCGCTTCAGGAAAAAAATCTCGCGTTCCTTCTGATTGATCCGTTTCTTATTTCAGATGACTATGAAGCTGAAATTGACGACAAGGAGCTTCTGAGAATCGGCATACAGGATCCTTCAGATGTATCTGTCTTTGCAATCATCACTGTGCCGGAAGACGGCGGGGCTGTCACTGCAAATTTTCAGGGGCCGCTTATCATCAATAAGCGGAACCGCCTGTGCATGCAGGCAGTCCTTGACAGTTCCCGGTACACGACAAAGCACAATATTCTTGAAGCCCTCAAGCGGAAGGAGGGCAGGTGATGCTTATCCTTTCACGGAAAATCGACCAGAAAATCTGCATCGGCAATGACATTGTGCTTACGATAATTGATGTGAAGGGCGACCAGGTGAAGATTGGTGTTGAAGCGCCCGGCTCAGTGAAAGTCTACAGGCAGGAAGTGTTCCAGGCAATCCAGAGCGAAAACAAGGCTGCCGCCTCGCAGCCTTCACGGGAACAGCTCAGCAGGATTTTCGGCTGAATCTTCAGAGTTCCTTTCTTTTTGTTCCTGAGGCAAGCGCGATTTCAGCTTCGCTCTTCTTGACATAGAGCGGCCCGTCATAGTCATTAAGCGGCGGCGTTTTTTCCCTGAGCATCAGTTCTGCAATCTCAAGAAGACTTTCGCAGCAGCCGCTTTCAGGCGAAATGTCATAGGCAGGGCAGAGCGGAAAAAGCTCCCGTGCGCGCCCCGTGAACTGGCTTGCAGCCGGCCCGCAGGTCAGAATCGGAATCTCCGGGTCAAGCTGCCGCAGGATTCCTTCAATGTCCATGGATTCTTCCGCCCTGATTTGCTCGCCGTGCATATAGAATGCATAGAAGTATTCATCTTCCTTTGCCTGAATGACTGAAAGCACTGTTTCCCTGAATTTTCTGAAAGGCCATGCATATGCCTTAAGTGACGGAACCGCGTACAGCGGAACGCCGTGCGCAAGCTGGATTGCTTTCAGTGCGCTCAGTCCGAGCCGCAGCCCGGTGAATGTTCCCGGTCCCTGTGTTACGGCCGTGCAGTCAAGCTCTGACGGTGCAATGCCTGCTTCCTTCATCACAGTGTCAATTGCCGGCAGAAGCTTTTCCGACTGCCTTGTTCCGGCGTCAATTGTAATCTTTGCAAACGTGCTGCCGCTTTTTGCAGCCACAGCAAGCCGTGAGACAGCGCAGTCTATTGCCAGTGCGTTCATTGGTTTTCCTCTTTCCAGTCTATGGCGTCTCTGTTCCAGTTTTTTATGCATATCCGGCGGCTTCCGTCTGCAAGCGGTGTGATTTCAATACAGATGGATTTTTTTGGAAGCGCGGACTGCACTTTTTCGCTCCATTCGATAATGCATACGCCGTTTCCGTAGAGCATGTCATCTGCCCCCAGCCCGGCAAAGTCTTCCGCGCCGTCAAGCCGGTACACATCCATGTGATACAGGCGCAGCTTTTTTCCGTCGTATTCGCTTATGAGGCAGAATGTGGGGCTTGTTATCTCGTCTTCAATTCCCAGCGCTTTTGCAATTCCCTTTGTTATCGTGGTTTTTCCGGCGGCGAGCGTTCCTGTCAGCGCAAGGACATCTCCCGGCTGCAAAAGCGAGCCGATTTTTTCTCCAAGAAGCAGCGTTTCTCCGGCATCCTTTGTGAAAAATATCATTTTTTTGCCTTACACCTGCGGCAGCGAGCCGTCTTTTGCCATTTCATCGATAAAGCTTTTCAGGCTCTTTGTCATCGGAATGACTGGATAGTCAAGCTCCTTCGGAAGCGGATCAAGGTCAATCGACCTCATTCCGAGCGGATTCATTTCCACGGTGAAGCTGATGGGAACCGAAATAACAGAAGTCATAACCTGTATCTTTGCAATTGCTGTGTAATGATGTATATAGTATATATAACCGTCCTTTTTTGTTATGGAATTAAGCTCAAGAACTTTCATAGTAACAGTAAACCCCACAATTAAAGATAGCCGTAAATCGCTGCATAAATATCATTTTTTACAGCTATATCTATATCGGTAAATTGAATATAGAGCATGAATTCTGTTTCGTCCAGATTTTTCTTTGTTCTGATGATAGTTCCCTGCGCTTCATTTTCTTCAAGCCCCGGCACCACAAAAAAAACACGTATGGACTGTCCCTTGACTATCGGAAGCGCACATGAAATCTTGCAGCCTGTTGCCGAGATGTCAATAAGCTTTCCGCTGTGCCGTTTCTGCTGAATAGCGTTATTTTTCCCTGCGTCCTGTCCGGCGGCCTTTACTGCCGAAAAAAAGCACTCATTGTTTATATCTTTCCGCTTGGCCATGCGCTTTTGGAATATCTTCAGAGTCAGTGCGTGCGCGGCAAGAAGATACAGCTTTCCGCTTGGCTCCGTTTCGTAGCGCACAGCCCGCACAATGCACTGGTAGAGAATTCCTGTCTGGGAAGGAAGCGTTACCAGGAACCGGGAAAGCGGCTTCGGCCTTGACGGAGATGAAGCGAGCTTCTGCGGAATTTCGATGTAAAAGCCGTCCGGCGTGTTTTTTCTTACTACGGCATTCCATGGCGTGCGCTTTTCGTCCACAACAGCAACCGGCTGGCCGTTCCTCAGCGATCTTGTTGAAATGATTGCATGCTTTCTGTCGTACAGTTTTTCCAGCTTGTACCGCAGGGAAAAGAAGGCCGCGGTTTTTTCTTCGTTGCGCGGACTCTGGCTGTTCATGAGCTGAAATTCGGCCTTGAACAGTCTGTTCAGCTCCGTTTCTGACCGGTACAGAAACTGAATGTTCCGTGCATGATGATGCCTGCATATGCGGTAAAGCATCATCTTTTCTTCGGAAGCAAGTCCTGCTTCAAGCGCAAGGAGGCGCACGTCGGAACGCCTTGTTTCACGGTTCTTGTTTGCTTCAATCCATTTTTTTGACTTGGTGAGGCTCTTGAATTTCTGTATGGCAAAAAGAACCAGCCCCAGCACTGCTGCTGCGATGAAAAAAATCAGTATGAATACATATACAAAGCTGTTCAGCCTTGCTTCGATGGGGGAGCCTGTTGCGTTCATAGGAGCCTCCTATTCAGACAGCCCGGACTGTATTGCCTGTGCAATCTGCTCAAGCCGCGGCGCAATTTCGTACTCGCACAAGTCTCCTGATGTGACTGTGTCCTTTGACTTGAGCGACTCCTCAAAGTCAGCCATAATCGGCGCGAATTCTTCAAAGAATGAAGTGACGCTCTGCCCGTTTATAACCAGCCGCTCATATACTTCCGGGAACAGCGCGCTCAAGGCTGATGTATGGCAGAATCCGTCGATTGCCTCCGCCAGCTGCGCAATCAACTGGTTTGCCTCCCGGTCCTTTCCGCTTTGCAGTGCGACGGGAACTTCGTGAAGCTTTTCTGCAAGCTCCTGAAATTTTGTCCGCGCGCTTTCAAAGGACTCCAGCACGTCAGCCTTGCTGAGCACCTGAAGCTCGATTTTCAGGTTTTCATCGACAGGCTGCTTTGCCGCGTCATCAAATTCTTCGGCGGGAATGCGCTTTCCGTTTATTTTTATTCCGATTGTTGTTGCCTCGTTCTTTTCAGCTTCCTGCTCAAATGCCTTCAGCACTTCTCCGACTGTCTGCTCATTTTCCAAGGTAATGCTGATTTTTTCTCCGTTCACAAAAAATTCCATATCTCATCCTCCTTTTTTCAGCTAGTTCTGCCGCCTGTTTCCCTGGTTCGCAAAATTCCGGATTGTGGACTGCTGGCTTTCAAGGCTGTCCAGCGTGCCTTCCATGTTTGCGTACTTCCGCTTCAGCTCGGATTCCTTTCTGTCAAGCTGCGTCTGAAGCCTGCTTATCTTGGAATTGGAGCTTTTTATCTGGGTTTCCAGCGAATTTGTCTTTGAGGAAATAATTCCGCCGGACTGAACCCACGAAGCGAGCTGCCTGTCAAGCTTGAATCCGATGCCGTCATCAATAACCAGATCGCCGTCAGAGTCATATCCGAACAGATTTTTTATCTGGCTCAGATGCGACTTCAGCGATTCGTCAAGCTTTTTTTCATCTACTTCAAGATAGCCGCGCATTTGGGAAGGCGAGTAGCCGCGCGCGCCTCCGCTTGCATTTGTAGAAATGCCGATCTGTGAAAGCAGCGTAATGCCGGCATCGTCTGCAAAGCGGTAGCTTGAGGAAACTGTCTGCTGCAATGATGATTTTCCGTTTGTCAGTGAAAAGTCGCCCTGAAACATTCCAAGCCGCTCCTGCGCCTTTTCCTGCTCGTCAGGAGTCAGGTAGTCCAGCTCAGAGATGACTTCCGGCTTGTTGATAGACAGAATGTTCATTTCTGCTATCGCCTGATTGTATTTCCCGACAAAGGTGATGATGGCATCCTTTGCCATTTCTGTGTCCGGCTGAATTTCAATTTTTACCGGCCGCTCTGTTTTTTCATGGATATGAAGCGTAACGTTCGGAACAATGTCATCAATGTCATTTGAAGGGCGCGTCATTGTGATGCCTTCGTACCGCAGCTGTGCGTCCTGGGCTGTGGAAACGGCATGCCGCGGCTCAAAGCCGGACGATTTTTTTTCGTCATGGTACAGCGGCCTTGTCACTGTCAGTTCCGTTCCTGAGCCTGGGTTGCGCACAATAAGCGCCTGCGCGCCGGGGAATTCAGAAAGGCTGAAGGAAACTGCTGTGCTGCCGCTTCCGTCGCTTGCAAGATGCGAGCTGTCCAGCGGCGTTTCCTTTCCGCCTGCATCCCGTATGAAAAACAGCTTTCCGCTGCCAGGTGTGGCAGGAGATGAAGGCAGCTCTTTTTCTGCGGGCGGCGGCAGGGTAGAGTCGCTGGGATTGTTCTGTATGCTGATTCCTTCGTATGTAATTCCGCCCGGCTGTGGAAGCTCGAGCGTCTGCGGCACTTCCTGCGCTGAATGCTCCGCGCTGCCTTGCACTGGCCGCTGTGAGAATGAAAATGTAACTTTTCCTGAAGGATTTTCTGCTGCGCTGTGAGGCAGTTTGACTTCAAGTTCTTTGTTCGCCCCGACAGTGACGGTGTCCTTGTCTTTTGACGCAGTGCTTCCTGAAAGCGGATCTGCTGAAAAATCCAGCGCAGCCGCTTCGCTTTTTACAGGGGAAATCATTCCTGTGTCCTTTGCGAGGCTGAGCGCCTTGTTTTCAAACACAAGATTGTTTTCTGCTCCTGTCCTGAGGCTTTCAATTAAAAGGGCTTTTTTCCCGGCGCTTACGCCTATGAGGCTTGCCTTTATTGTTTCGCCGCCCCGCTTGTTCAAGGCTGTAACAAAGTCGCTGATTTTTCCGCCTTTCCAGCTGAATTCGACTGTTTTGTCGCCTGCCTTGTATGTATATGTGCCCGGCGGAACCTGCATGTCGCTGCTGATTTCATCGCTTAAAAAGCGGTCTGCTGCCGCGGGCTGGAGAACTTCAATTTTAAACGAGCCGAATTCCGCTTCCCGCCCTGCATCTGCGCTTACTGCGCCTTCATCTGAAGAGGACGAAAGCTTGCTGCTGAACGGATTTTCAAATGAGTAGAGTGTCTTTACACTGTCCCGCAGCGAAGCCATCTTCTGGTTTACGCCTCTCCATGCGTCCTGCTGCTTTTTGTATGTTTCAAGGTTGGCTTCTTCTCTTTTTAATGGAATCCGCTCGACTTCCATCAGAGATTCTACGAGATCATTTGTTTTATATCTGTCGCTTACGCCGGGTATGTTCAGTCCGTCTGCCATTAAATCATTTCATCAAACAGCACGCCGATAGCCTGCTTCATCCGTGCCTGTATGCGCTGCATGTCCTCTGATGGGATTTCCCGGATAATTTCATTTGTCTGGGCATCTACAACAGTTACAATAACTTTGTCAAGCTCGCTGTTCACATTGAAGTGCAGCTTGTGGCCTGTCACCAGATCAGAAAGCCGCTGCAGCTCCTGCACAGAAGCCTCAAGCTCCGCTTTGTTTTTTTCAATATTCTGAAGAACTTCCGATGCAGAGGCAGGAAGCACTCCTTTTGTCTGTACTCCGCTTTTCCGAGGGGAATACAGGGTGTAGTCATTGCGGCCGTCCGTTGCCAGTGCCTGACCATTTATACGGGCTGTATTCATGGACATTTCCTCCTGAAATAAAGAAGAGAGGGGAAGGGGGCGCACCCCTCCTCACTCTTACGTATTCTCTGTCTAAAAGAAGACATCCAGATTTCTCTTGTCCAGAAAATACGGTTACAGTTTTACCTGTTATGCTACTGCAGCAGGGCCAGTACATTCTGTGACTGGCTGTTTGCCTGTGCAAGCATTGCTGTTCCGGCCTGTGTAAGGATAGAATTCTTTGTGTACTCCACCATTTCAGAAGCCATGTCTGTGTCGCGGATAAGTGACTCTGCGCTCTGCATGTTTTCTGCTGCGATGGCGATACCCTCAGATGCTATTTCGAAACGGTTCTGATACGCGCCGAGATCTGCTCTCTGCCGAGAAACTGACTTCAGTGCGGCATCAATTGTTCCGATTGCCATGTTGGCTGTGTCAGGTGTAGAAATGCTGATCTGCTCATCTGTTCCCTGAGAACCCTTGAGACCGAGCGCCTGAGCTGTCATCGTTCCGATAAACGCTGTGACTCTCTGATCCATATTGGCGCCAACCTGGAATGTCATTACAGTGTTTGTTGCAGAATTCTCTGCAAAGCGTCCTGTAAGCATATTCATTCCGTTGAACTGAGCCTGTGAAGCAATGCGGTCTACTTCAGCAACAAGCTGAGAAACTTCAACCTGAATCTGCATGCGGTCTTCATCGCTGTAAATTCCGTTGGCAGACTGAACTGAAAGCTCACGGATGCGCTGAAGAATGTCTGTAGTCTCCTGCAGATATCCTTCTGTTGCCTGAATGAAAGAAACTCCGTTCTGAATGTTTCTGTTAGCCTGATTAAGTCCGCGGATCTGGCTGCGCAGCTTTTCAGAAACTGCAAGCCCTGAAGCATCATCGCCTGCGCGGTTGATTTTTTCGCCTGAACTGAGCTTTTCAATGTTGCCCATCAGCTGTGAATTTGAAACTCCCAGCGTGCGGTTTGCAAACATTGAACTCATGTTGTGATTAATGACCATAATTGTCCTCCATGAATCTTTTCATAATGCTTCATGCACTATGCCCGCCTGTAAAGGCTGCTGCCGGTTTTTGCGCCCCCGGCAGAGGTGTCAGACCTTGTACAGCAGGAACTGTTGCTTCTGCCTTGCCTTGTACATGGAAAAGCAACTGTCTCTGCTGTTACAGACACACGGAGAACTGTTTTCAAAGAGCGGCTTCCTTGTCTTGCGGAAGGAAGCAAAGCCATGTCTGCACTCATGGCAACTGTACGGACAGATTCAGAACAAGCAGGAAAAGAGCAGAACTGAACCTGGCCCAAGATTTTGGCTTAAAAGAACAGGAGTCTTCCATGCCCTTTTAAGCCAAGTATATCACATTATTGCAGCAAAGACAAGACATTTTGCGACTGGCTGTTAGCCTGCGCAAGCATTGCGACTCCGGACTGCGACAGCACTTGGTTCTTGACAAAGTCCACCATCTGGGAAGCCATGTCTGTGTCGCGGATTCTTGACTCTGACGCCTGCGTGTTTTCAGCCGCGATGTCAAGTCCCTTTACCGCATATTCAAGGCGGTTCTGGTACGCTCCGAGATCCGCGCGCTGCTTGTTGATCAGCTTGAGCGCGTCATCAAGCGTTCCGATGGCACGGTTTGCATCTCCCGGCGCCGCGATTGTCATAATCTCTTCGCTTCCGATTTCCTTGAGGCCGAGCGCCTGTGCTGTCATTGTTCCGATGAACACGAGCGTGCGCTGATCCATGTTGGCGCCGATATGAAGCCACATGGAAGCTGTCGGCACGTTTTCGCCGGTTGCCTGGGCAAAGCGTCCTGTAAGCATGTTCATTCCGTTGAACTGAGCCTGAGAAGCGATGCGGTCTACTTCAGCAACAAGCTGGGAGACTTCAACCTGAATCTGCATGCGGTCTTCGTCAGAGTAGATTCCGTTGGAAGACTGGACTGCAAGCTCGCGGATGCGCTGGATGATGTCTGTTGTTTCCTGAAGGTAGCCTTCCGTTGTCTGGATAAAGCTGATGCCGTTTGCAGCGTTCCGTGAAGCCTGGTTCAGGCCGCGGATCTGAGACCTCATTTTTTCAGAGACTGCAAGTCCTGAGGCGTCGTCTCCGGCGCGGTTGATTCTTTCACCTGAAGAGAGTTTCTCCATATCCTTCTGGAGAGAAAGCTGGGTTACTCCGAGCGTGCGGTTAGCAAACAGTGCGGACATGTTGTGGTTGATGACCATAATGAGTTCCTCCGTGGAATTGTTCAGGCCAAATCCGTTCGGCCTGGCTGTAAAAGATCACATCTGTATTACAAGGCTACATCTGCAATCTTTTACATTTGAGAAGCCCGTCTGATATCTTCTACGAAGTTGAACAGCCGTAGTTCCTCACTATATTCTTCGGCAGAACTGCATAAAAACTTTACTGCTTTTTTTCATTTTCTATGATTTTTTTGAGTTTCAGCGCTGCGTTGCGGTAAGTGTATGTTTCCAGGACTGCTGACGCGCTTTCGCTCCTGTCCTGAAGCAGCTCTTCCAGGCGGCAGTCCGTGCTGGCGGGGTTGATGTAGGATGCCGCGCTTCCGTATATTTCAGGCAGGCTCGCAGAATGTGAAACGATAATCCGGGCTTTGCAGGAAAGGGCCTCTAACGGCGGAATGCCGAACCCTTCATAATAGGAAGGAAATACAAAAGCTCTGCATTTTTCCATAAGCGCCTTGACCTGTCCGTCCGTGACATAGCCCAGAAGCACTGCGTTCGGCAGCTCCTGAAGAAGGCGCAGCTCCTGCGGCACAAATCCCCCTGAGATTGCCTTCCCGGAGATTGCAAACAGCTCCTGCGGACGGGCTGATGCGTATTCAGCAATCCACCGTATGTTTTTGCGCTTTGAAAGGCTTCCGAGCGTAAAGTAGAATGCTTCTTTTTCAAGGCGGGGAAATTTCTGAAAAATAGAGCTGTCGCTTTTGATGCAGGCAAAATGATCCCATCCGTTGGGAATGACTTCAGTCCTTGAGGACAGGACATGGTATGCCTCCATTATCCGGCGCCTGCTGAATTCAGAGACTGTGAGAATTTTCTGTGCGTTCCGCGCGATGTTCCAGTATGAGAGCCTGCTGTACATCATGATGAGCTTTTCTCTGAGGGAGGAAAAGTCCTGCGGACAGTCCTTTGCATAAATGTCATGGATAAAGGCAAGCCCGCAGGCTTTTCCCAGCGGCGCAGTGTTTGAGAAATTCAGCCCGGTGGCTTTCTGCCGCCTGCATTCCCGTGCAAATGTTCCCATGTCCCACAGCGGAAAGGAGCGGACTGCCTTTTTTGACACGAGTATGGATATGTTCTGGTAGCGGGGAATGTCCTGCGCGTTTGCAGGAACGTACAGTGACACACCGCTGCCGCTCTCCAGCAGCGTGTCAAGCTCCCGGCAGATTTCCCATGCGAACCGCTCGATTCCAGTAAGGCTGCGGCACAGGAAATTTCCATTGATGAGAATTTTCCCCATGGCAGCCTAGTCCCGTGAATACAGATCCCGTGTATATACTTTTTGGCGCACATCAGAAAGCTCATCTGTCATTCTGTTTGTGATGATGATGTCGCTTGCTTCCTTGAATTCCTCGAGGCTTCTGACTACCTTTGAATTGAAAAATGTGTCTTCTGCAAGGGAAGGCTCGTACACAATGACTGGAATTCCCTTTGCCTTTATGCGCTTCATTATGCCCTGAATGGAGCTTTGCCTGAAGTTGTCGCTGTTTGCCTTCATGGTAAGCCGGTAAACTCCGACAGTGCCCGGCTTTTTCGCGATAATCTGGCTGGCAATAAAGTCCTTCCTTGTTGTGTTTGACTCAACGATTGCATGAATCAGGTTCTGCGGCACGTCCCTGTAGTTTGCAAGAAGCTGCTTTGTGTCCTTGGGAAGACAGTATCCGCCGTACCCGAAAGACGGATTGTTGTAAAAGTTCCCGATTCTCGGATCAAGGCAGATGCCTTCGATGATTGACTGCGCATTGAGTCCGCGCAGCTCCGAATATGTGTCAAGCTCGTTGAAGTATGCGACCCGCAGCGCAAGATATGTGTTTGCAAAGAGCTTTATAGCTTCCGCCTCTGTGCAGTGGGGATGCAGGACGCGCACATCTTTTTTTATGGCTCCTTCCATGAGAAGCGAGGCGAACTGCTGCGCCTTTTCCCGCAGTTCAGGGCAGTTTTTCGGAAAGCTTACAACAATTCTGGAAGGATGAAGATTGTCATACAGCGCGTGTCCTTCCCGCAGAAATTCCGGGGAAAAAAGAATGTTTTTTATGTGAAGCTCCTGAGCGATCTTTTCCGTGTAGCCGACCGGCACTGTTGACTTTATGACAACTGTCGCTTCAGGATTTATTCTTTTGGCTGCTTCAAGTACTGATTCCACAGAGGAGGTGTCAAAGTAGTTTTTTTCATCATCATAGTTTGTCGGTGTTGAAATCAGAATGAAATCTGCGTTTCTGTATGCTGCTTCCGCGTCAGAAGTAGCTGTGAGATTCAGTTTTTTTGAGGAAAGGTACTCCTCGATTTCCTTGTCAGCTATGGGGGATTTTCTGCTGTTTATCATGTCCACTTTTTGGGAGACAATGTCAACGGCCGTAACTTCATTATGCTGGGCAAGCAGAATTGCGTTTGAAAGGCCGACATATCCTGTTCCTGCGACTGCAATTTTCATTTCACCCTCCCGTAAGTGTATCTGGCTGTTTTGATAAGTGCTGTTAAAAAAAAGAAACTGCCTGCCTGTAAAAAAAAATCCATAAAAAACAGCAGCTATAGAGGCTCAGCGGCTGTCTGTTGCCGTTTTGCTGTCAATCTGCTGTCACGGACTGTTTTTCTGGCCTTAACTTCTTGTATTATAAAGAAATAAATTCAGCGGCAGAAGGGAGTCGAACCCTCGTCTCCAGCTTGGAAGGCTGGGGTAATAAGCCGTTATACGACTGCCGCACTGCTTATATTCAAAATAGTATATCAGAGAAAAACAAATGTCAACAGGATTCAGCGGTTTTTGCTGAATTTTTTGCGTTCCTCTCTGTCAATTTTTTCTTCCAGATGATATAATCAGCGCGTATTTTACTTAGTTTCTGGAGGAATATTTTTTATGGATACGTTTTTCAAGCTGAAGGAAAACGGCACAACGGTAAACCGTGAAATTGTCGGCGGCATTACAACGTTCCTTGCCATGGCCTATATACTTGCCGTGAATCCGAACATTCTGGCGGCGGAAGGAACCGGGCTTGCATGGAATTCTGTCTTTACGGCGACTGCCGTTTCTGCGGCTGCGGCAACGCTTGTGATGGCGTTCCTTGCGAATCTCCCTGTTGCGCTTGCGCCGGGACTCGGGCTGAATGCGTTCTTTACGTATACGGTTGTCTTCGGAATGGGGTGTTCCGCTGCGTTTGCGCTGACGGCTGTGCTTATTGAAGGAATTATTTTTATTGCGCTTTCTCTGTTCGGAATCCGGGAAAAAATCATCCGCTCGATTCCTGAGGGAATAAAGAAAGCTGTTGCTGTCGGCATCGGGCTTTTTATAACAATCATCGGGCTTGTCAACGCCGGAATTGTTTCTACGCATACAGGAACGGCAATCGGTTTTGTGAATTTCACGATGGAAAACAGAACCGCGATTGTGGCTGTAATCGGCCTGATTATAACTGTTGTGCTGTACGTGATGAAGGTTCCCGGCGCTATTCTTATTGCGGTCATTGCAACAACGGTGATCGGAATTCCGTTTTCTGTCACGGCGGTTCCGGAGAACTGGAAGCCGTTTTCCATGCCCGCGGCTCCTCATCTGTTTCATTTTGAATGGGCGAATGTTCTGTCAGTGAAATTTTTCATAGTGCTGTTTACGTTCCTCTTTACGGATATGTTTGACACGATAGGCACGCTGATGGGAGTCGCAGAGCAGGGGAACCTGAAGAACCCGGACGGAACTATCCGCAACGCAAAAGGCGCTCTTCTTGCTGATGCCATCGGAACGGTTGCGGGCGCGTGCCTGGGAACTTCAACGGTGACATCGTTTGTCGAGTCAACTTCTGGCGTTGCTGCAGGAACTCGCACCGGGCTTGCGTCTGCCGTGACAGGAATTCTGTTCCTGCTTTCCCTTTTCCTAACTCCGCTGTTTTCCCTTGTTCCTGCGGCCGCAACAGCTCCCGCGCTGATTTTTGTAGGCTACCTGATGATGCAGTCTGCCTCCGCCATACGGTTTGACGATCCCACGGAAGGAATCCCCGCGTTCATTACAATCATGACGATGCCGTTTTCCTATTCAATTTCCAAGGGAATTGCATGGGGAATGATTTCCTATGTTATCGCAAAGTGCGCGGCAAGGCGTGCAAAGGAAATTCCTGTGTTCACATGGATTCTTGCGGCGGTCTTTGTCGCTGATATCATTTTTGAAGCCTGCAAGTAGAAGTCTCATTTTCCGTCTGTACGGCTGTGCATCTGTGTGCCTGCGCGCCAGACGGAACTGCCTGTCCTGGAGTGTAAGATAAAAACTGCTCAAATAGCGCAGTTTTTATCTGCCCAAAGTTCGCGTTGCGAACTTTTTTATCAATTGCAGCTTCTCACTGCGTTGCGAAGTTGCGTAAAAAGTCAAGAAGATTGTTGAAGCAATTTTCTTGACTTTTTATGGGAGATTTTCATGCCGGAGGAAAAGTACATCCGCCCTACATGGGATGAGTATTTTATGGAAGTGTCACGGGCTATTGCAAAGCGGGCCACGTGCGGCAGGGGCCGTTCCGGCTGCGTGATAGCAAAGGACAATCAGATTCTGGTGACAGGATATGTCGGCAGTCCGGCAGGGCTTCCTCACTGCGATGAGGCGGGGCACCTGATGCGGAAGATGATCCATGCGGACGGCTCTGTTACCCAGCACTGTGTCAGGACTGTCCATGCCGAGCAGAATGCTATCTGTCAGGCTGCAAAGCGCGGCATTTCCATTGACGGAGCCACCGTATACTGCAAGATGACGCCGTGCCGGACATGCGCCATGCTCATAATCAACTGCGGAATAACGCGGGTTGTCTGTGAAAAGCATTATCATGACGAGGCGGACTCTCTCCAGATGTTCCGGGATGCCGGAATTGCAATTGAGCATCTGGAGGATTCCGTCCAGACATACGCTAATATGTGAGCGTCCTGATATGTTCGTCCAGGCTGAATGATCTGCTTTCTCCGTCATCGTCATACAGCTCGTATGAGGAGCCGTGGCTGGCGAAATGCAGCAGCGTCAGCTTTCCGAAGTCCACGTCTTCAACAGAGCCGGCTTTTTCTGCGAGAGGAACGAGGTGTCCTTTCCGTATGAAGAAGACGACTTCGTCCAGCGCGACAGAGATAAATGTGTGTCCGGCAGGCAGCACGGTTTCTTCTGCAAGGGCGCAGTCCCTGAACCTGACAAGCTTCATTTCCTCAGGAAGATAGACGTGCCGTCCGGCTGCGTTCTGCTCGTACACCGGGCAGATCATGATGCTTTCTCCAATCATAAGCTGATCTTCTGTCCGCCGCGCGTCTTCGTCATCAGGCCATAAAAATCCCAGCGGACGTGCGTACATCGAGCCTTTCAAAGCTGCCTTCATGAATTCGCTGTACAGATACGGAAGAAGCCTGTAGCGCAGATTGAGAATGCCCGCGCATTTTTTCACGCTGCCGGTGAACTGGTACGGCTCCTGGCTGCGCGTTCCCATGGCGGAGTGGTTTCGCAGGAGCGGCATGAAGATTCCCAGCGCATACCACCGCAGCAGCAGGTCTTCCGTGGCGTTCTCTCCGAATCCGCCGATGTCAGCTCCTGTGAACAGGAAGCCGCACATATTCAGCGACGGAAGCATTTTCAGGTTCATAAGAAGATGCGCCCACTGGCTCTTGTTGTCGCACATCCAGATTCCGCCGTATCTGTGCGCGCCGATACAGGAAGCCCGTGAAAACAGCAGGACTCTTTTTTGCGGCGAAAGAGATGCAAATGCCTCGGCGGCTGCCCGTGTCATGCTTCCGCCGTACAGATTGTGGACAGAATAATGGCTCACCGTTTTTCCGCCTGTGTTGTGATAGAAGCTCTTGTAGTCATCCTGGCTGTTTGCAAGGCTCTTTACAATATCCTTGAGAGCGAAGTTTTCCTTCAGGCCTATGTCATCATTTTTCATTGCACAGATTTTTTCAAGGGATGATTTCAGGTTTTTCTCGGAATAGAAGAGGGCAGGCTCGTTCATGTCGTTCCAGAATCCTTCGATTCCAAGATCCAGAAGAATCTTGTACTTGCTGCCGAACCATCTGCGTGCTTCAGGATTCAGGAAGTCAGGCAGGCAGCATTTTCCCGGCCACACACCGGCGGTGAAGTCGTTTCCTTTTTCATCCTTGCAGAAATATCCGTTGCGCTTTCCTTCTTCATACAGCTCAAATCCGTCTTCCGCCTTTACAGCTGCATCAATGATCGGAATGATGCGGATGCCGCTTTCCTTCAGTTCCTGCACGAGCTTTTTGAATTCGGGAAATGCTTCTTTGCTGACAGTGAAGTCCTTGTACTGCTCCATGTAGTCAATGTCAAGGTAAATCATGTCGAGCGGAATTCCGCTGCTTCTGTATCCTTCGGCGACTTTCCGTATGTCGTCTTCGGTGCGGTAGCCCCATCTGGACTGCCCGATTCCAAATGCCCATTTTGGCGGAATGTAGCTCTGCCCGATAAGGCTCCTGAATTCTTCTGCTATAGAATCCAACGTTGGGTTTTCTATCAGGTAAACATTGTATCCGTCGTTTTCAACTTCAATCTTCAGGCTTGAGAATTCTGTATATCCGATGTCAAATGTGATTTTTCCCGGAGTGTCAAAGAAAACTCCGAAGAGATGCGTTTTGCCTGAGACAATCAGAAAGTTGTGCGCGCCGTACAGTGAATGCTTGTTTTCGTCATGCTCGAATTCGTCCGTGCAGAAGCTTTCATACAGAAAGCCGCGCTTGTTTATTCCGCGGACATTCTGCCCCAGTCCGTAGACAATATCGTCATCTTCCATTTTCAGCGAAAAGCAGTTTTGCTCCTGTGTGAAATACGGAAGCGCATGGTTGCACGGCTCGATTTTTTTGACGGCGGCCTCTGTTGCAAACGGAGCGCCGAATGTAAATCTCCTGATCATTTTTTTTCTCCTGAAAAGATTGCGGCGAAATCATTTAGTATAGTACGCAGATTTTTCTGCCCTTTATTTTTCCCTTGAGGACGAAATTTCTGCATGAGAATTTTGCTTTGCCCGCCCTGTCGGTGTATGTTCCGTTCGGCAGTCCGATGCTCACTTCAACCGGCTCCGTGCTGCTGTTCAGGTTGATTATGACGCAGCCTTTGTCTCCCCGCTTTACAATCAGCACGCCCGTGTTTGCTCCGTTCAGGAATTCTTCCGGCTGGCCTTCCATGGCTGTCCTGAATTTGTTTACGGCAGAAACTTCCGGGCTGAAGAATTCATCATTCCCCCTTTCGCCGATTTTTGACTCGCCGGGGAACTGGACGGACTCGCTTCCCTTGGGGCGGCTGAAGAACAGCGGCGTTCCGTTTTTTCTGGAAGCAATGACAGCCCATCCGGCGCGGAGCAGGAAATTTGAAAGGAACGCGGACTCGCCTTCGTTCGCATACGTGTCGTGGCTTTCAACCCATGTGACAACGTTCGGGCTTGCAGGATTCTGGAAGCCGCTGATTCCCTTTGCGCTGAGCTTGCCGTTTTTGAGCGCGCTGCGCAGGAGCTTGCCGTACTTGCTTGCAGTGACCGGGAACAGCTTTCCATAGGCATCTTCCCGGGAGGCTCCTTCCTGAAGCACTTCGCCGTATATGAACAGGTTCTGCGCGTTGTGCATCATCTGTCCGTTTACCGCCTTTTTCCCGGTGAAAACAAGCCAGAAATCATTTTCAAGCGACTCATCGTCCCTGGGATCATCGGGGAGGGCGATGTGCTTTGCTGTGTCGAACCTGAAGCCGCCGGCTCCGCAGCTGATCAGGTCGTTTATATAGTTCAAAAAGTATTCCTGAAAAAGAGGATTTTCTGTGTTGACGTCAGGCAGTCCGCCGAGCATTGCGCTGGTTACTTCCCGCCTGTTGCTGAAAGTTCTGATGTTGTGATCAGCATTCTTGTGATACAGTTTGTCCATTCCTCCGGCAGCACGTATAAATGCAGGCGAAATTTCGTCCTTGTGGGTTGTTGTATGGTTCGGCACAACATCAACTATCACTGCGATTCCTCTTTTCCGTGCCGCATTGCACATGCTGATGAATTCTTCCCGCGTTCCGAGCTGGTAGTTTCCGATTTTCCAGTCTGTGGGCTGATAGTGATAGTACCATTTTCCCGTTGCGCCTTTTCCCATGATTTCAAGGCCGCCGCTGTCCCCCTCAAAGCACTCGTTTGCCGGGGAAGTCTGGATTGCGGTGAATCCGGCCTGCGCGATTGTGTCAAGATTGTCTTCGATTGTTTTAAAGGACCAGCACCAGCAGTGAAGGATAGTTCCCTGCTGAACGGCCTTTTTGCCCTGTGCTCCTGCCAGAGACATTCCCGCAATGAAAATGGAAAGGCAGATCAGATGTTGTTTTACAGTCATTTTTTTTCTCCTATAAAAAATCAATGAGAAAAGACGGAAGTAAAACTTCCTTAGCCAATTTTCTCATTGATTTTTTATGCAACTTCGTAACGCAGTAAGAAGTTGCAGTGGATATGCAAGTTCGCAACGCGAACTTGTGAATAAAAACTCTGTCTTTATTTCAGGCAGAGTTTTTATTCCACCTCCTGTTATGAAGCTGTGATTTATAGCCGGCTGAAGCGGAATTCAGCCGGTTTTTGCAAGGTTATGCATCCATTTTTTGCTTTTCACCCGGCACAGCCCGAGCACAAGCCTGACAGCCTCTTCAAGCGAAAGCAGTGCATAGACGTATGTGACTTCAAGCCTCAGCACTGCGGCTCCAAGCAGTCCGAGCGGAATTCCGATTCCCCATGTTCCCAGGACATCCAGGAACAGCGTGTACTTTGTTTTGCCGCCGCTGCGCAGGATTCCGCTTCCGATGACCATATTGCATACTTTGATCCACAGGTAGCATGCAAAAATCCGCAGAAGCTGCCTTCCGTATGTTCCTGTCCTTTCTTCAACTTTGTAAAGACCGATGTAGATGGGAGCGAGCGCCCAGAGCATAGCTGCCATGACAAGGCAGAGCGCAATGCTTATGCTGATGAATTTGTACGAAAGCCGGTATGCCTCGCTGAATTTTCCCGCGCCCAGCGTGTTTCCCAGAAGAATGCCGGTTGCGGCGGAAAGCCCCGAAAAGAATCCGACAGACAGGCCCTGGACAGGAAACGTCAGCGTCATTGCGGCAAGCTGCTCTGTTCCCATCTGGCCGTACAGCGCAGTGTATCCTGCGTCTCCGAGCGCCCAGACAAGCTCATTTGCCACGGCAGGAAGAGCCGCAAGGTAAAACAGCTTTGAAAACGGAATTTCATTTCTGCATGAAACCGCGCTCCGTATGCTTGCAGGATGATTTTTTTTCTGCATGAAGACAGCAAGAATCACGCATTCAGACAGCCGCGCGATTACGGTCGCCATGGCCGCTCCGTCTGTTCCCAACGCAGGAAAACCGCACAGCCCGAAAATCAGCAGCGCATTCAGCACTGTGTTAACTGCGACTGAAATAAATCCCGTGACAAGAGGAATCTTTGTGTGTCCTGTTGCCCGCAGCAGGGCAGAGCAGCTCACAGTCACCATAAGCGGAAGATAGCCCGCCGAATTTATCTGAAGGTATGATTTTCCGATGGAAATGACTTCCGCGTCCCGTGTAAAAACAGAAAGCAGAAGCCCGGGAAAAAGTGCGGAAAGCATGAGGAACGGAACTGTTATTGCGAGGGAGAGCGCCAGAGCCGCCCTCATCACATGCGCGTGCCGCTCGAATTCCTTTGCGCCTTCATACTGGGAGGCAAAGATAGATGCTGCCGCAGCAATTCCTCCAAGGCCGTACAGCATGATAAAGCAGGGGCGTCCGCCAAGGCTTACCGCAGCGACTGAAACAGAACCGAGCTGC
Organism: Treponema sp.; assembly: GCA_017935745.1. Classification (GTDB taxonomy): domain Bacteria; phylum Spirochaetota; class Spirochaetia; order Treponematales; family Treponemataceae; genus Treponema_D. Next base: position 22,177 of record JAGBGX010000012.1, read on the forward strand.
CCGATCATAATCTGGTCAATCATCCCGAGCACTGACTGAATCAGGCTTTGCATTGAGATAGGAAGCGCAATGGAAACCAGACTTCGTGCAAATTCTTTTTTTTCTTGATTCATAGGCATTTTCCCTTGTGCCTTAAAAATACCGCTTGCCGCACAGCTTGTCAAGAAAAAGATAATACTATTTTATAAAGTGAGATAATGAAGTATTTTTTTGATTTAAAATAATACTTTTGTTTTATTTTTTTTGAAGTTATGCGTTCTGGACTTATTGTCAGCCTGCGCATTCCAAGGCGGCCTGCCGCCGGAGCATGTCCAGCGGCAGATTCCTAGTACTTTTTGTCAGCGTAGCCTATCCAGCCTTCGTTTTCAATCAGAGCCTTTTCAAATCCTTCAAGCTTGAACGGATAGCTTTTTGAAAGGGAGCCTGCAATCAGCTTGACTTTCCATGTTCCGTCTTCCTTCTGCTCGATCTTGCATTCGGTGTCCTTGTCGGCAAACATGCGGAACATATCTTCCACATCCTTTTTGCTCATGTCAAGGGCAAGCAGCCCGCAGTTGTACATGTTCTGGCGGAAAATCCGGGCGAAATTCACCGCGATGACGCAGTAGATTCCGTTTGCCTCAAGCGCCCACGGAGCATGCTCACGGCTTGAGCCGCATCCGAAATTTTCCCGCGTGATGATTACCTTTTTGCCGGAGATGTCAGTCTTCGGGTTAAAGCCGTCAAGCTTTAAGTCCTCAAGAAGATACGGCTGAAGCGCCTGCTTTGTGTTTTCTGTCAGGTACTTTGCAGGAATTATTTCGTCAGTATTGATATCTGAGCGATCCAAGAAAAGAACTTGTCCACCGAACTGTTTCATTGCATTCCTCTTTCTCTATTATTTTCAGCCTTTGAAAAAGCATGAATTCTCTATTGTTCCGGCAATGGCTGTTGCCGCCGCTGTGGCCGGGCTCATCAGGTGAACCATTCCGCCTTTTCCCATCCGGCCGTTGAAATTCCGGTTTGTTGTTGAAGCGCAGACTTCGCCTTCCGCGAGGACTCCGTTGCTCATTCCGAGGCAGGCTCCGCATGTCGGGTTTGTCACACAGAATCCGGCATCCATGAAGATGGCGATAAGCCCTTCTTCCAGCGCCGTCCTGTACACAAGCGGAGTCGCCGGACTGACAATTCCCCGCACGCCGTCTGCGATTCTGTGTCCCTTCAGAACTGCCGCGGCAACCCTCAGATCGCTTATCCGCCCGTTTGTGCAAGAGCCGATATAAACCTGATCCACCTTCGTTCCTTTCATTTCAGAAACGTTCTTTATCTGGTCCGGCTTGTATCCGACAGTGCACACAGGCTCAAGCCCTGACAGGTCGAATTCGCTCACTTTTTCATAGTCCGCGTCTTCATCGTCAGCCCATGTGCGGTATTCCCTGAGGGCGTCTTCCTTTGAGGCAAATTCGTCCTTGATAAACGGCCACAGGTATTCCACTGTCGTCATGTCGGGCAGGCAGATTCCGCTTGTGGCGCCGGCTTCGACTGCCATGTTGCACAGCGTCATCCGCTCCTCCATGCTCATGCGGTCCACGACCGGTCCGGTGAATTCGATGACGCAGTTTGTTGCCCCGTTCACTCCGATCTGCCCTATCAGGAACAGGATAACGTCCTTCGCGTAGACGCCTTCCCTGAGCGTTCCGTTCAGCACGAATTTCAGTGTCTTCGGCTCGCGGAACGAGCAGACACCCTTCAGGATGCCGACTTCGAGATCTGTTGTGCCTACTCCCGCCGCAAAGGCTCCGAATGCTCCGTGCGTGCATGTGTGGCTGTCGCCCATTACAACGGTGAATCCCGGGCGGACAAATCCTTTCTCAGGAAAAAGCGCATGGCAGACGCCGTTTGCCCCGATGTCAAAGAAATCCTTTATGCCGTTGCGCTTTGCCCAGCTGCGCAGAATTTTTTCCTGCATTGCGCACTTGCTGTCTTTTGCCGGCGTGACATGATCGATGACAGCCTTGATTTTTGTACTGTCAAAAACCCTGTCCCTGTTGCGGTCAGCAAGATCTGTTATTGCAATCGGAGTTGTGATTTCATGACAGAACACCCGGTCCAGCCTGAGGATGCTTGTCCCTTCAAACGGAGAGTCTACGAGATGAGACTCGAATATTTTTTGCGCAATTGTCTTTCCCATGAATAGTACCTCGCTACAGAAACTTAAATATAGTTAAAGTTTATGCAGTAATACTGAAAATGTCAATAGCCAAAGTCCTGTTTTGCAGCAGACTGTGCTTTTGGTGCATGGCTGTCTGCCGCCGTCAGGAAACGACATTCTTCGGCTTTCCCTGCAGAAAGCAGCGCAAGTTGTCTGCGACTGTGTCCAGCAGCCGCTGCCGCGTTTCTGTTGCGGCCCAGGCGATATGCGGAGTGATAAGGCAGTTCCGTGCGCCGAGCAGCGGATTGTCCTTTTTCATCGGCTCTTCGCTTACAACATCAGCGGCATACCCGGCGATTCTTCCCGCATCAAGGAATTCCCGCACATCGCTTTCATTCACCAGCGGGCCTCTCGCGGTGTTTATCAGGAAAGCTGTCTTTTTCATCAGCGAAAGAGTGGTTCTGTTTACAACGTTCCTTGTTTTTTCTGTCAGGGGCGCATGAAGTGAAATGAAGTCCGACTCGTTGAACAGCGTTGAAATATCGACCGGGCTCCTGATTTCAGGCTTTGGCGTTCTTGTGCAGACAATGACATTCATTCCGTAGGCCTGTGCAATCTGCGCGACCCGCGAGCCGATGCTTCCGTAGCCGAAAATTCCGAGCGTTTTTCCTTCCAGCTCGATAAGCGGAGCTTTCCAGTAGCAGAAGTCGGGGCTTTGAGTCCATTCTCCCGCCATCACGCTGTCAGAATGAAGCTTTGTGTGGCAGGCGAATTCGCTGATAAAGGCAAACACAAGCTGCGCGACTCCCGCCGTGCTGTACTGAGGAACATTCGTGACTGTCACGTTATGATGTCTGCACGCTTCAATGTCAATTACATTGTATCCTGTCGCCTGAACTCCGATATAGGCCAGACTGGGGCATTTTTCCAGGACAGCTTCAGTTATATTCACTTTATTTAAAAGCACTGCCTCGCTTGAGCCGATCCGTTCAGCTGTGTCCTGCGCTTCTGTGCGCGGAAAGACAGTCAGCTGCCCGAGCTTTTCAAGGGGTGCCCACGAAAGATCTCCCGGATTCAGCGCGTTTCCGTCTAGAACCGTGATTCTCATAGGATGTCAGCCGAGCGCTATGACGCCAGTAGAACTGATAGCCGCATTGATTGCATCTTCAACGCCCGCAGTTCCTTCATCAAAGTCAACGCAAACCTGGCATTTTTCCGGTGTGGAGACAACATTTGTAACTCCTGCGACAGCCTTTACCGCTGCATCTACTTTTGCCGCTGTGGCGGCATCATCCATTCCGGTAACATAAATTTTTTTCTGCATATATGCGGCTCCTAGCTATAGTTCAGTATACAATATAGTATACTGGCACTTTCTAAATTGTTCAAGTAAATTTTCCGTCTGCCGGGGACGGGCGCCCCAGCTGTCCGCAGGCTCCCTGGACACGCGAGCCCCGCCGCAGCCTCACTGTTACATTCAGGTGCGCGCGCCTGAGCATGGACGCGAACAGTTCGCATTCTTTTTTTGAGGGAGCCTTGAATTCAAGGCCGGGAACAGGGTTCCATGGTATGAGGTTTATGCAGGCATCTGTTCCGGAGGCGAATTCAATCAGCCTCTGCGCGCTTTCAGCCCCGGTGTTCTGCCCTGAAAGGAGAGCGGCTTCCAGTGTGACCCGTTTCCCTGACTTTTCGGCATAGTACTGCACAGCCTTTTTCAGTTCGGGGAGGGGATTCGATTTTGCCGCGGGCATGAGCAGTTCCCGGAGCTTGGGATCGGCGGTTGTCAGTGAGACGGCAAGCCTGAGATGAGGCCCGTTGTCAGCAAGATCGTAGATTCCTTCAATAAGTCCGCAGGTACTCAGCGTGATCCGCCGTGCGCTCAGGGAGCGTCCGTTTTTGTCCGTAAGAACCGCAACAGCCTTCCGTATTTCCGCGAGGTTCTGCATCGGCTCTCCCATTCCCATAAAGACAATGTTGCTGAGCGTTCCGGCCTCTTTTTCCATAAAAAGGAATTCCTCGGTGATTTCCCCTGCCGTGAGATTCCGTCCCGGCCCCAGCTGTCCTGTCTGGCAGAACGCGCATCCCATGGCGCATCCTGACTGGCAGCTGACGCATGCTGTCTTTCTGCCGTTTCTGTCTGTCAGCAGCACCGTTTCAGCCGCACGTCCGTCACTCATCGTAATCTGGAGCTTGACTGTTCCGTCGGAGTCCCTGAGCGCGTCTGTGACGCGCGAGGATCTCAGGCAGGCTGTTTCTTCCAGCGATTCCCGTGTGCGCTTGTCAAGGTTCGTCATTACGCTGAAGGATTCCGCTCCTTTTGCAATCCATTCATAAATCTGGCGGGCGCGGTACGCCGGACTGATGCCGAGCTTTTCTGCGATTTCATGAGGAAGCAGGCCCGTTAACGCTGTCTTTCCGTTCATCTTCAGCTTGCCTGAATTTGCTCTGCAAAGTCATTTACAGCCTGGCTCTTGATTCCAAGGCTCTGGAACGAGTGAAGCGTGTCAAGGGCATCCTTCTTTTTCCCCATCTTCAGGTAGCAGTCGGCCAGATCGATGTACAGCCTGTAGTTGCGGACATCACCTTTTATGAGGCTTGAAAGGCGCGCGACAGCTTCGGTGTACTTGCCTTCCCCCTTGCAGATGAGGGCAAGCCCGAGCGCCGCGTATATGTCAAAGTCAATGTCCATCGCCCTGTTGTAGTATTCCGCCGCCGTTGCATAGTCCCCTGTGTTCCGGTAGGCGTCTCCTGTCCTTGTGAGGATAACCTTGTTCCTGGGATCCATTTCAAGGATTTTATTCCAGTACTCGATTGAGCGGAACTGCTGGTTCATGCCGCGGTAGCAGTCTGCAATTCCGAAGAGCGCGTAGAAATTCTTCGGGTCAAGGCTGAGCGCCTGCTCAAAGTACGGAAGCCCCTTGTCAAATGTCTTGAGCTTTCGGTGGCAGTTTCCGATGGAAGTGAGCACGCGGATATCGATATGATCCGGGTTCGCGTCAACCATGCGCATCCAGTAAAACAGCGCGTCCTTGTATTCCTTGAAGTCGTAGTGAAGGTGTCCCAGTCCGATCAGCGCGTATGCGTTGCTTTCCTCCATGTCCAGCACGCGCAGATACAGCAGCTTTGACTTTTTAAAGTCATGAATTTTTCTATACGCGTCTGCAACACGTGTCAGCACCGTGATATTCCTGTCATCGTGGACAAGGTACTGCTCCCAGATTTCAATCGCCTTGTGATACTGGCTTATCGCCTTGTAGCAGTCCGCCAGCCCGAAAAGCGCATAGTTGTTTCCCGGGTGGCAGGAAAGGCACTTTGAATAGTATCCGATTGCTTCCTTGAATTTCGACTGCTTGCGCTCGCTGTCCCCAAGCCCTACAAGCGCGTAGTTGTTGTTTTCCTCCAGCTCAAGAATCTTTTTGAATGCGCTGACGGCGTCCTGGATTCTGTTTTCCTTCAGAAGCTGGTAGCCTCTTTTTGAAAGCTCGCTGATTTCCGACGGCATGGAGCTGTCCTGCCGCGTGCCGCTGAATTCCTGCGCCTGCGAAAATTCGAATTCATCGCTGTTTTTTAAATCTCCGTTCATATTTTTACCTCGCTTATATTTTTAGCATCATGGACACAGTCTGCGACATCTTTTCAATGATAGGCTCGCTTTTTCTCTTGTTATGCGCCAGCAGGTACATTCTCAGCGCATGAAGATAGTCGTTTTTCTTTGCGTAAGTGTCGCCGACTCTGGTAAGGCCGTCTGAGTATCCTGTCGTGACGAAAATCCGCTCGGCCATTGCGAAGTTTCCTTCATTGAAGAGAGCGTTTGCTTTTCTGTTCAAGGCTACTTTCTGTGGGTCTGACAGCCCGGAAACAGGCTGATCGGAAGTCTTGATAAATGCATGGCTTCCCTGCAGCGAGTCAATCTGATTCTTTGTCTGCTCTTCCATCCTGTTTTTACCTGTATTTATTCTACCTTGTTATCCCGATTTGTCAAGAGCGGTTTTCTAAAAAGTGTCCGTCCGGGCGGGCGCGTGCAGGAAGCGTTCGTACTGGTAGAAGCTGACGGTTGACCGGCCGTATGTGCGCCTGTCGGCAAGCGCAAGGCTTGAAATCGTTTCGGGCAGGGCGTCTTCCGCGGGGTAGTGCACCAGAAGCGTTCCGCTTTCCGTGAGCAGATGCCGGTCTGCGGCAGTTTGAATCAGCTCTTCCCTGAACCGGTACGGAAACGGCGGATCCAGAAATATAAAGTCAAAGCTGTCCCTGCATCTTTTGAGGAACAGCTCCACAGCCATGAAATGGCACTGGATGCGCACTCCCGCTTCTTCCGCCATCCGCACGTTGCGGAATATGACGGGAGCCTTTGCCCTGTCCATTTCGCACAGTGTGACTTTTGCTGCGCCGTGAGAAACGGCTTCTATGGCGATTGTCCCTGAGCCTGAAAACAGGTCGAGAAATGACTTTCCGGCGAGGGAAGGGCTGAGAATTGCAAAGACAGACTCCCTCATCTTGTCCATTGCCGGGCGGATTTTCATTTTTCCGCGGGGAGTCTCTGTCATTCTGCCTTTGAGCATTCCTCCTGTGATGCGCATGATGCTCAGGAAGCTCCGTTCAGCGACCAGTACACATCGTCATGCGGAAGGCATTTGTTTTCCTTTGCGTAGTCAAACGCGGTCTTTCCGTTTTCGTCCTGAAAGTCAGTCCGTGCTCCGGCTTCAATAAGCTGCTGCAGGACTTGCGTTGAGCGCGCGTACTGGGCGGCGTACATCAGGGGCGTTTCTCCTTTCCACAGCCTGTTCAGCGGAATTCCCTTGTCAAGGAAGAGGGCGACTTTTGCCGCGCGTATATGCTCCGACGGTGAATTTCCCGTTATGGCGAAAATAAATGCCCTGTACACTTCGTCCTCGGAAACAGTCCTGTTGCGCAGGAACACAGAGAGGATTTCCGGGTTCTGGGAATAGTCGGCGGCCATGAGCAGGGGAGTCGCGTTGAATTTGTTCCGCACACGCACATACGCGCCGTTTTCAATGAGCGAATTGACTATGCCGAGGCTGTTCTGGTACCGTGCCGCGTACATAAGTGCAGTCCAGCCGTCCCTGTCCCTGCGGTTTACGTCTGCTCCGCTTTCCAGGAGCAGGTTCACGTCCCAGTCGTTTCCGCTTTTTGCCGCTTTCATGAGCAGCGTCACGCCGTTTTTATCAGCCGCGTCCGGGTCTGCGACAAGCGCTTTTTCCGGGGCAGACGGCTCTGTGTCCTGCTCCTGTCCGTCTTCCGCATAGTCCATCAGGAATACGCGCGCATACTCCTGTATTTCCGCTTTCTTTGCGCCGTCAAGGGAAGCGGCCTTCTGCTCCTGGCCCTGTGCATCGGGCGTTCCGTCTTGCGCCGCTGCCTGTTCTTCGGTTCCGGTGCCGGCCGGATTCTGCTCCGCTTCAGCATCTGTCTTGGGGGCAGGAACATACAGTCCGTCAGGATCTTCTGCATATTCGCAGAGCTTTTGGTAGATATCATACGACGGATTCATTCTCGCATAAAAAAATGATGTGCGCCCCTTTTTGTCCTTCTGAAGAACGCGCGCCTTTCTTGCCCTGCTGAGCAGCGTTCCTGACTGCACAAGCAGGCCGATTATAGCCTCGTCAGACGAATGCTGTGCGGCATACATGAGCGGAATCCTGCCGTCCTTTGCCTTCGCCTTTACGTTCGACTCGTTTTCAAGGCACAGCGATATGATGTCAATCCCGCGGCCGCTCTGGAGGGCAAGCATAAGGAAAGTCTCCCTGTTGCTGCCGAACACCTGGTCCCTGAGCTTCCTGTTTTCCTTGAATTCATTCCTGATTTCTTCCGCAGAGCCTTCCCGCGCTATTTTTTCGTAGTCGGGGGCGGCCTTCTTTTTTGCAAAGACATCAGAGGATGCAAACACCGTTATCAAAAGAAATGTAAAGAGAAGATGCTTTTTCATGTGTTAAATTATAAGCAACTGCGCCGAAAAAAACAAGGAATTACGGAAAAAAACGGACTGACAGCATGAAGTTCTGTCCGGCATCGCATCGTTTTGGAAATATCGGGCTGCCGGCAGATGGTGCCGTGAAAAGCTGACGTTTTTAGCGGTTTTTCAAAATATTTTCCTGTTGAAACGTTTCCCCTGCTGAAAAACCTTTGACTTTTAGAATGCGCCATGATAAAATTTTGAAAATCTGTGCATTTGCTTAAATGCAGGAATTGAAAACTATTTATAATGAAGGAAAGCCATGAAATTTGGACATTTTGACGACACGAACCGCGAGTATGTCATCACGACTCCGCAGACGCCGTATCCATGGATTAACTACCTCGGCAACGAGAAATTCTTCTCGCTGATTTCAAACACTGCCGGCGGCTACGCGTTCTATACAGATGCCCGCCTGCGCCGCCTGACGCGCTACCGCTACAACGATATTCCGCTTGACTCGAACGGCCGCTATTTTTACATCAAGGACGGAGACACAGTCTGGAATCCTGCCTGGCAGCCGACGCAGACTCCGCTTGACAGCTATGAGTGCCGCCACGGATTCGGCTATACCAAATTCAGCTCGAAAAAGAACGGCGTGAGCGCTTCCGTCCTGTACATGGTGCCGAACGGCGTCAACTGCGAAGTGGAGATGATTACGCTCAAGAATGAAGGGAAGGCTGAAAAGAGCCTTTCGCTCGTCTCATTCGTTGAATGGTGCCTGTACAACGCGCAGGATGACTGCACGAACTTCCAGCGCAATTTTTCCACCGGCGAAGTCGAGATTGAAGGAAGCGCCATCTATCACAAGACAGAGTACCGCGAGCGGCGCAACCACTTTTCGTTCTACTCATGCAATGAAAAAATCGACGGATTCGACACTGACCGCGAAACGTGGCTCGGGCTGTACAATCCGCTTTCCCGCCCGAAGACTGTCATGGAAGGAAAGAGCGGAAATTCTGTCGCCGACGGATGGTCGCCCATTGCTTCCCACCGCCTGAACATTACGCTCAGGGCAGGGGAGGAAAAAACGGTTGTCTTTGTCCTCGGCTATGTGGAGAACGAAGACGGAAAAAAATGGGCTTCCCAGGCGAAGGAAGGCCTTTTGAGGACGAATACAGCCAGCGGAATCATCAACAAGGAAAAGGCATACGAAATTCAGTCCCGGTTTGACACAAAGGAAAAAGTTGAGGCGGAATTCGCTGCGCTGAAGAAATTCTGGGACGAAATCCTCTCTCACTTTACGCTTAAGACCGGGGACGAAAAGCTTGACCGCATGGCGCTGTGGAACCAGTACCAGTGCGTTGTCACCTATAATTTTGCCCGCTCAGCCTCATACTTTGAAAGCGGAATCGGGCGCGGCATGGGCTTCCGCGACACGTCCCAGGACATGCTTGGCGCTGCCCACCAGCTTCCTGCTTCCCGCATCCGCGAGCGGCTGTACGATGTTGCCGCCACGCAGTTTGAGGACGGCTCTGCCTACCATCAGTTCCAGCCGCTCACAAAGCGCGGAAACGCAGACATCGGCTCTAACTTCAACGATGATCCGCTGTGGCTTGTGCTGGGCGTGGGACGCTACATCTGCGAAACCGGAGACAAGGAATTTCTGAATGAAATGGTTCCGTTCGACAACAGCGAGACAAACAAGGCCACGATGTACGAGCACCTCAGGCGCTCATACCGCTACATCACCACGCACATCGGCCCGCACGGGCTTCCGCTCATTGGGCGCGCTGACTGGAATGACTGCCTGAACCTCAACTGCTTTTCCACGAATCCGAACGACTCGTTCCAGACATGCACGAACAAGGAAGGCAAGAACGCCGAGTCCGTGATGATTGCCGAAATGTTCGTCTATGTGACGCCTGACTACGCCGCCATGTGCCGCCTTCAGGGAGATGAGGCTGAAGCGAAATTCGCCGAGGATGCCGCACGGAAAATGGAGGAAGCCATCTGCACAGCCGGCTGGGACGGCGAGTGGTATGTTCGCGCCTACGATGATGCCGGCAGCAAGGTCGGATCTGACGAGTGCAAGGACGGAAAGATTTTCATTGAAAGCCAGGGATTCGGCACGATGGCGAAAGTCGGAAAGGACAGGGGCTACCCGGAAAAGTCGCTTGACAGCGTAAAGAAGCACCTTGACTCAAAGTACGGCATTGTCATCTGCTGGCCTGCCTATCAGGACTACCACGTGGAGCTTGGCGAGGTTTCTTCATATCCGCCGGGATACAAGGAGAACGGAGGTATCTTCTGCCACAACAATCCGTGGGTGATTATCGGCGAAGTGGTGAACGGCCGTCCGCAGGACGCGTTTGAGCATTACCGCAAGATTGCTCCGGCGTATATCGAGGACATCAGCGAAATTCACCGCACGGAGCCATACGTCTATTCCCAGATGATTGCCGGAAAGGAAGCGCGGCGCGAGGGCGAGGCGAAGAATTCATGGCTCACAGGAACGGCGGCATGGAATTTTGTGGCGCTCAGCCAGTACATTGCAGGCGTGCGTCCGAGCTACGAAGGGCTTGTTGTAGAACCCCGGTTCCCTGAGCATATCAAGGAGGCGACGGTTACGCGCAAGTTCCGCGGAGTGGAGTACATCATCAAAGTGAAGAACAGCAGGAATGACGGCGATGTGAAAGTGACGGTTGAAAGCGGCGGAAAAGCCAGCGGAACAACAGTGATTGCAGACAGCGGAGCCAAGCAGGTGAACGTGTCTGTCGTTGTCGGCTGATTTGTGCGGAGGGTTTTATACTTGATGCTTGCATCGTAATAAAGGATATAAAACCCGGCAGCAATACCTTATGAGAACAACATGCCCCGATGCAAGCATCGGGGCATGTTAATTCGGCTGGCAGCACAGTGAAGCGGCGTCCCGGGAATTCAGGGGCGCTGTTTTTATACCCGGCGTTGCTGTGCTGCGTTTCAGAATGCGCTTACTGCCCTATTCCGCAGCCGCGCAGCAGGGCTTCCCGGTACACGGCCTCGTACTTTTGCGCCGCCTCATCCCAGGTGAACGTCTTTTTCATGCCGGCCTGCTGCATCTTGCGGATATGATCCTTGCGGTTGTAGTACGCCCACACCGCCCAGCCCACGGTGTCGTAGACAGAGCGCGGGGTAAGCTGGTCGAACACAAAGCCCGTTCCGTCCCCGGTGTCCTGGTTGTAGTTTTCCACAGTGTCTGCAAGCCCGCCGGTGCGCTTTACAATCGGGAGCGTTCCGTAAATCATGGAGTAAATCTGATTCAGTCCGCACGGCTCATACTTTGACGGCATCAGGAAGAAGTCGCTTCCCGCTTCAATCAGATGGCTCAGCGCATCGTCATAGCCGATGTATGCGCGCAAGTTCGGAAGCTTTGACTGCAATGCGCGGATTTCATTCTCGCACCAGCTTTCGCCACTGCCGAGAACTGCCACCTGCACATTCATCTCGGTGCATATCTGGTAGATGGAGCCGTATGTCGGGGCAAAAATCTCCGCGATTCCCTTCTGATCCACGAGCCGCGTTATAATGCCGATGACGGGCACGTCAGGGTTCACTTCAAGCCCCATGTGCTCCTGAAGCTCCCGCTTGCACACCGCTTTTCCCGCCATGTTCTTTGCCGAGTACTGCGCCGGAATCTTTTTGTCGATTTCAGGGTTCCACTGCCGCAGATCCGCGCCGTTGAGAATTCCCTTGATGACATCGCTCCGCACACGCAGAAGCCCGTCCATGCCGAATCCGCCTTCCGGCGTCTGGATTTCGTGCGCATACGTAGGGGAAACAGTTGTAATCATGTCCGCGCAGGAGACGCCTGCCTGAAGAAAGTTGATTCCGCCTTCGTGCTCAAACCCGGCGCCGTAGTACAGGCCCCAGTCAATCCCGAGCGCAGGGAACGAGTCCTTGCTGTACTGCCCCTGGTATCCCTGGTTGTGGATTGTCAGGACGCTCGCCGTCCGCTCAAAGCCGCAGTACCGGCACACATGCTTGAGCAGCACGGGGACAAGGCATGTTGACCAGTCGTGGCAGTGCATGATGTCCGGCATCCATCCGAGCTTGCGGCACAGCTGGAATGCTCCGTGGCACAAGACTGCAAAGCGGTACGGATTGTCGTGGAAATCTGTTTCAGACGGAACGCCGTACACTCCGTCGCGCCCGAAGCACTGCTCATGATCAATAAAGTACACGGGAATTTTTTCGCAGCCCGGCATTCTTGTCTCATACACAGCCGACCATGTTTCCGCCTGTCCTGCCGCAATTGCCATGGGGCCTTCCAGCTTTGAAAGCTTGTTCCTGTCAATGCGGTAATAGCGCGGCATGACAATCCGCACATCGTGCCCCATTTCTGCAAGCTGGATGGCAAGGGCGCTTACCATGTCGGCAAGGCCGCCTGTCTTTGCAAACGGAACAGTTTCCGCAGTCACCATTAGAATTTTCATTTTGATTCCTCCAGGGCTTTCATTGCCTCTATAAATGATTTCCGTGAACGTTCGATTGTCAGGGCGCTTACGCAGTATGCAAGCCGGATCCATCCGCTTCCGCCGAAGCTGCTTCCCGGGGCGGCAAGAATCAGATGATTCTTCAGATGCCCGCAGAATGATGCGTCATCGCCGCCAAAGCATTCAGGAGCCTTGCACCACAGGTAAAAGGCTCCCTCAGGCACCAGATGCACAATTCCCGCCTCGTCAAGAATTTCCATAAGCATGTCGCGCCGCTTCCTGTACAGGGAATAGTCAGCCTTTGCATTCCACGTTTCCGCAATGACGCGCTGGAAAAATGCGGGCGCATTTACATACCCGAGAACCCGTGTGGCAAAAATGCAGGCAGAGACAAGCTCGTCCTTGTCAGGGCAGGCCGGATTCACGCAGATGTAGCCGAGGCGCTCTCCCGGCAGGCTCAGGCTCTTTGCAAACGATGTGACAATGACTGAGCTGCTGTATGCCGGAAACACCGGGGCAACTTCCCTGCCGTCATAGACAATCGCACGGTACGGCTCATCGCAGACAAGGTACGGCGTGCGGCCGCTGCGCTGCGCATGAAGGCTCAGGGCCTGGGCGAGAGCCTGAATGTCCTTCGCCGGGTACACCCTTCCTGTGGGATTGTTCGGGCTGTTTATAAGGACTGCCGCCGTTTTTTCCGTCAGGGCGGAAGCAATTGCCGCCACATCAAGCGAGAAATCTTCCTTCGCCGGAACTTCCACAAGCGTTCCGCCGTAATTGCGCACATACTGCCGGTACTCCGCAAAAAAAGGAGCCGGCACAACAACTTCATCGCCCGGCGATACCACCGCCTTAAACACGCAGTTCAAGGCTCCTGCCGCGCCGCAGGACATGACAACGCATTCTGGGCCGACGCTCACGCCCTGTTCAGCCTGCGTCTTTTCTGCCATTGCTTCCCGCGCAAAGCTGTACCCTGCGTTCGGCATATAGCCGTGGAAATTTTGCTCACGGCACTGGGAAAGCCGCTGCGCGCACGCGAGGACTTCTTCCGGCGGCTCAAGGTCGGGATTTCCGATGCTGAAGTCAAAGACATTGTCTGCTCCGAACGTCTTCTTCAGCTCGATTCCTTCCTCGAACATCTTCCTGATAGCTCCGGCGCCCGGGCTGCTCATGGCTTCCTTTATATAAGATGAAACCGGCATTTCCGCCTCCCATAAAAAGCCAATGAGGAAGTTTCAACTTCCGATTTGACTTTTTACGCTGCTTCGCAACGTAGTGAGAAGCAGCAGCTTGATAAGAAAGTTCGCAACGCGAACTTATGAATAAAAACTTTGGCAAAAATACCGCCAAAGTTTTTATTACATCCTCCTTGTGTATGAAGCATCTGAGAATGCCTCTTCCTGCCAGAAAAAAGGCATACGCCTCATTATATCACAGAAGCGTTCCTTTCACAAACAGTTTGCCGTAAGATTTTTTGAATCCGGCGGTCTTCAGTCTGTTATGATGACACGGTTCAAAGCCAGAATGCTCAAAGTTCTTGAAACTCTCCGCGCAAAACAAAAAAGACAAAAAAAAGCAATCCGCTTGTTGACAAGAAGCATCATTTTCTATATGATTTATTCATCATCTTTGTTGCACTGCAAAGTGGAGCAGGCTGCTTTAGCTCAGCTGGTAGAGCACGTGATTTGTAATCTCGGGGTCGTGGGTCCAAGTCCTACAAGCAGCTGTCCTGAAAGGGAACGGGGAGTTTCCCGAGTGGTCAAAGGGGGCAGACTGTAAATCTGTTGGTTTTTCCTTCGTAGGTTCGAATCCTTCACTCCCCACACAAGGCGCTAAGGCTTTCTTAGCGTCTTTTTTTTGCTTGCGGCATTTTCTGCGCCGGACGATTGGTTTTCCTGCACATTTTTTCAGTGATGCTTTCTGGAAATTCTGTCTGAGCTGGCAGCTTGCTGTCATTGCTAAAATCCGCACACTGTGCTATGCTTGTGCGCAAAGGCACACAGACGCGCCTTTGTGCAGGAGGATTACATGGCGGAAGAGGCGTTTGACAGCAGCAGGACATTTTTGGCATCGGTTGAGCGGAGCAATCAGATTGAAGCTGACATCCAGGTGAACCCCGGAAAGTACCGCATTCTCACCGGCGACCGCCCCACAGGAAACCTGCACATCGGCCATTACTTCGGCTCGCTCCAGAACCGCGTGCGTCTTTCGCGCCTTGGAGTTCCCACAATGATTCTGATTGCGGACTACCAGGTGCTCACTGACCATGACGCGTTTGACAAAATCAGCCAGAATACAAAGGAGCTTGTGATTGACTATCTTGCCGCGGGTATCGAGCCCGGTGAAAACGTGATTATCTATCCGCACAGCTATATTCCTGAGTGCAACCAGCTCATGCTTCCGTTCCTCACGCTGGTGAGCAATGCCGAGCTTTCGCGCAATCCCACAGTCAAGGAAGAAATTGCGAGCGCAGGGATTACAAACGTAAACGCAGGCATGTACACGTATCCTGTTCATCAGGCATGCGATATTCTGTTCTGCAAGGGAAATGTTGTGCCGGTGGGAAAGGATCAGCTTCCGCACATCGAGCTGACGCGCAGCATTGCAAAGGCGTTCAACCGCAAGTTCTGCAGGGACCGCGCCCCGGTGTTTCCGCTTCCGCAGGCGCTTCTTTCCAGCGCGCCGAGCATCCTCGGGCTTGACGGAAGCCAGAAGATGAGCAAGAGCCGCGGAAACGCCGTGTTTCTGTGCAGCTCTGAAGATGAAACGTGCAGCCTCATCAAAAAGGCAAAGACTGACTCCGAGCGCGTCATTACGTATGATCCTGAAGGGCGCCCGGAAGTCGCGAACCTGCTGCTGCTCATTTCGCTGTGCACAAAGGAAAAGCCTGAGGCTGTTGCTGAGCGCATCGGCGAAAAGGGGAGCGGGGAGCTGAAAAAGCAGCTGTGCGAGGCGCTGAATGAAGAGCTGCGTCCGCTGCGCACACGGAGAGCCGAGCTTGAGCGGGAGCCGGAGTACATCAGGAGCGTTCTTCTTGACGGCGTGGAGCGTGCGCGTGCCATTGCAGTGCAGACGCTGCAGGAAGTCCGGGACGCAATGAACATGAGCATATAGGCGCAGGATAAGAGAGAGTTCTGCTGATTTCTTCCGGAACTGGTTGCCGCCGGACGGTTTTGCAAGTATATTGTATATATGAAATGCGAACTGACAGAATTTTCCCAGTCTGACGGAAACACAAATGTTGTGTACCAGTGGATTCCAGAGACAGTGTCCCATGTTGTTGTGCTGAGCCATGGAATGGCTGAGCATGCCGCCCGGTACGCGCGCTTTGCTGAATTCCTTGGCAGGAACAATGTTGCGCTTATTGCAGAAGATCACAGGGGTCATGGAAAAACAGGGCAGAAGGCACAGGCCGCCGGAACTGGCAGCCTGTCTGTTCTCGCCGAGTCAGACGGATTTAACCGGGTCTCGCAGGATATCTATGAGGAGCTTCTGTATGCGCGCCGCCTGTTTCCCGGAGCCTGCCTTGTGCTTTTCGGCCACAGTTTCGGCTCCTTCATTGCGCAGAATGTCATCGAGCAGCACGGGGACTCCATGGACAAGGCGGTTCTGTGCGGAACGGCGGGCCCGCGCCCGCTGACCATTGCCCTTGCAAAATGCGCCGGTGCGCTTGTGCTGGCGGTTCAGGGGAGAGAAAAGGCAGGCAGGCTGCTGAATTTTCTCACGTTTGGCTCCAGCAATGCGCGGATAAAGGAACGGCGGACGGAATTCGACTGGCTTTCGCGTGACAGCAGCGAAGTTGATCTGTATGTGGATGATCCCTTGTGCGGAATTCCTGCGACAAACGGATTTCTGTACGACATCTACTGCGGGCTTTCGCAGATTCACAGGAAAAAGCGCATCAGCATGATTCCCAAGGAGCTTCCTGTTCTCATTGCCGCCGGAACAGCAGATCCTGTCGGCTCATACGGAAAAACAGTGAAACGGCTGTACCGCTGCTACAGAAAGGCCGGGATGAAAAAGGTGAGCCTTTCGCTGTACGAAGATGCGCGCCATGAGCTGCTGAATGAAACGAACCGGGACATCATCATGGAGGATATGCTGAAATTTATCAAGGGCTGATCTGTGCGGAGTGTCTATGCCCGGCGCCCTGAGCCGGGATACGTTCTTTTCTACGGGCGGCTTTGCCGCTGATACTGCTTTTGCCTTCTCGGCTTCACGGGAATTCCTTTTTCCGACAGAATTTTCCGCACGGCAAAGTCAAGCTCTGTTCTCTGCGGATTCATCGGAAGGACAAAATTCCGGCATACAGTCCATGTCTGCCTGTACAGTTCCGAGGGTGAGAGCGCGCTTTTCATCTCGAGGTTCCAGTCGGTGAGCTGCTCTACAAAGTCCTTCAAAAGAAAGTACAGCCGCTCGCCGGTCCGGGACTCAGGGCTGCGCACGGCAAGCTCATCAAGGCGCTTCAGGCTTTCAAGATACGCCTTTTCAAATTTCTTGCTTTCAAGCATAAGGTTTGTCGCAGCCGGCTGAAGGTACATGTACAGATCCGTCTCAAGCGCGGAAGATACAATGTCATGGGCATGTCCGCCGTTGATAATTTTGAGAAGCTCTTCAGTGAGCCGGGAAGGCGAGACGGGCGACAGGAGCGGCGCGGATTCCCTGATTTTTTTCTTCAGCTTGCGGCTGATTTTGCAGCCGGTTGTTGCGCCGTACTTTATGGCGCGGAGCATGCGCACCGGGTCTTCAATAAAAATCCGCTCAAGCGGAATGACGGGCTTCAGGATCCCTTTCCGTATGTCTTCAACTCCGCCCACATAGTCAATGATGTGCTGCTTGACCGGATCGTAGTACAGCGCGTTCAGCGTGAAGTCCCTGCGCTGGAAGTCTTCGTCAATGGTTCCGAATGCGTTTCCCACCGAGCCGTCCACAATCGAGCGGAACGTGCTCACTTCAAAGATTTTCGGCCCGAAAAAAACGTGGACGAGCCTGAACCGCTTGCCGATGATTCTGGAATTTCTGAACAGCTTCTTGATTCTGCTCGGAGTCGCATCCGTTACAATGTCAAAGTCCTTCGGCGTTCTGCCGCCAAGCAGATCACGCACGGCTCCCCCGACAATATACGATTCAAAACCGTTCCGCTTCAGGCAGTCGATGATAAGCAGGGCATCACGGTCAATCGAGTCTGGCTTTATCTTGTGCTCGCTTTTTGTATAGACTACCGCTTTTTTTACCGGGCGCCCCTTTTCGTCCGTAGAATATCTCACTAACACAGTGCATCCATTTTAATGCTCCGCTGTTTTGAAGTCAATTGTTGAAGCTGATTTTTCACTTGTTTACTGTGATTTTGTCTATGATGATGCTGACTTCCTCGATGAGAATGCCGGTGAATTTTTCAATGTTCTCGATGACGTACTGCTGGAGGCTGTGAATTTCCCCGGTGAGCTGGCGGCCGAACGGAACATCGATTGTGATGATGAGCCGGTAGCCGCGGCTGTCAGTCTTTATGGAAAGCTTTTTTATCCTGATTTCCGGGGAGAATTCGCTCACGCAGTGCATGGCCATCTGGCTCAGCGCGGCCTCTGAAATTTCAATCCGGCCTTTCTTGCTGAATTCCGGGGTGACAATCGACTTTTCAAGGACTGATGTTTCTTTTTTCAGGAACTGAAGGCGGCTTTTTGAGGCGATGTCCCGCAGCGAGTCATGGAAAATCTGCGAGTATGATTTTTTTATTTCGATTGCCGGAACGGGAATGACATGCTTGCCTTCAATCTGGCGGCTGCGGATTGCCTTTTCAATGTCCTCCCGGTTTGCAATGTCTTCAATCTTGATGATTTTTGAAGGAAACGGAAGCTGGAGCCGCGCGGCGATTTTTCCCGCCATTTTTTCGCTTGTTCCGATTATGAGAAGCTTTTTTATTTTTCCTGCCTGAAGCGCCTTTGCAACGTCATCGCGGTGCTGCTTGTCATCAAACAAGGCGATCCGCACGGCGCCCATGTATGTCTTTTCGTGCTTTGCGGTTTTTCCTGCTACAATCTTGTCGTCCTTGATCAGCAGTCCGTCGTCAATAATCGCTTCGATTCCGTATTTCTGGGCGAGCAGCTTTGCCCTGAAGCTTTTTCCGGTTCCGCTTTCTCCGACAAGCGCAAAGACGCAGATCTTGGGGCGGGAGAGTCTTGAAATAATGTTCATCAAAAATCCTTGTTATAAATAAGTATAAATTCTGAAGGGCGAATTTTCAAGGCTTGCGGTGAAAATTTATGATGAAAAATCCTGAAGCCCGGGAAACGCGCGCTCCGCCATGGCCTTGAACAGAGGAGGAACCGGTGCCGTCAGCTCCGGTGGAATGCCGAGGCTGTTTTCAGGAACAGACAGCTTCCATGCGTGGAGAAAAAAGCGGCAGCCGCTCAGTCCGCTCAGGCTGATTTTTTTTCCGCCGTACAAAGTGTCGCCGAAAAGCGGATGGCCGTGCAGGGCGCAGTGCTTTCTTATCTGGTGCCTGCGGCCTGTTTCAATCTGCACCTGCACAAGGGAAATCTCTGTTTCCCCGAGCATTCCTGCTGCAAGCGGCTGTATGGATGTGTGCGCTTCCTTTCCGCCGATGGAATCGTCATAGCGCAGAGGCTCTGCTGCGGAAAAATGGTTTTCGACCGCCGCCAGGTACGTTTTTTTCACCGAATGATTTTTCAGCTCCTGCGAGAACCAGCGCGCGCCTTCAAGGCTCTGGGAAAAGGCGACAAGTCCTGTTGTGTGCTTGTCAAGCCGGTGAAGCGGGCCGGGACGGAATGAAAGCGGCTGTCCGCCCTGGCTTCCCTTGTATTCAGCGGCTGCAAAATTGCTGAGGCAGAACTGCGCTCCATTTTCCGGCTGGACGGAAATGCCTGCATCCTTGCTGAAAATCCATATATGCTGGTTTTTAAAGACGGTCTTTGCTGAAAATCCGCGCGGAATGAAAATCTCCTGTTTTTTTTCAGGATGCTCCTTCTGAAGCAGGAACGCTGCAACTGAAATGATGTCGCCTTCGTTCACAATTCTGTCCGGCCTGCTTTTTTCGCCGTTCACTCTGACCAGCCCTTTCCGTATGAGCTTGAAGATGTTTTCGCAGCGGAAGCAGCCTGACATGAAAATGCGCTTCAGGATTCTGTCAAGCCTTCTTCCTGAGTCATCACGGAGGGCTTCAAATTCTGTAAATTCCATGCAGCCATTATAGAATAAAAAATTGTTGTATGCTATAATTCTGTCATGAATTTACGGGAACAGCTTCATCTGTTTTTTTCTCAGCCGGCTTTTTTGGCATGTCTGTTCAGCTGGCTTTCCGCGCAGCTTGTGAAAACGCTCATAAAGCTTTTTTCCGGCAAGGTCCGCAGCCTGAAGGAACTTTTCGAGCTGCTTTTGTGGCGGACAGGAAGCATGCCTTCAAGCCATTCTGCGCTTGTTGCAACGCTCTGCACGACAATCGGGTTTCGGTCGGGAATAAACAGCGATGTCTTTTTGCTTTCACTGGGATTCTATCTTGTCACCATACGGGATGCCGTGGGTGTGAGGCGGGCAAACGGAATTCAGGCGGCGATGCTCAACAGGATAGGCCGTCTTCTTGCTTCAAAGAATATAATCGATGATGTTAAGCCTATAAAGGAAGTTCAGGGGCATACTCCGGCGGAAGTTGTCATGGGCTCCCTGCTGGGATTTTTTATCGGGCTTGCATTCAGCGTATAAAAATGAAAGCGAAGAATATCCGTATCATATCGTTTGCTGTTATCTGCGCGGCAGCTTTCTCTTTTTATGCTCTGCGGAGCGTTCCTGTCTCCAGAATATGGAACAGCTATGCGGTTGCCTGCGTTGACAAGACAGCTGATGAAGAAACTGTCCTTTCATACCTTGCGCGCTTTGGCTGCGGGGAAGTTATCAGCCTGGGGCAGCAGCGCGTTCCGCTTGCCACAGATATTGTTCCGCTGCTTCCGGAGAGCTGCCGCAGCTACCTGACGGACCGGCTGGGATATTTTTTTGACTATTCGCGGTCGTTCCTGCTGTATTACATTCCTCAGGGCTCAAGCCTTCAGGCTCAGAAAGCGCTTGATCTTCTTTCGCGGGAACTGCATGTTTCTGCCGGGATTGACGGAAAGCAGCAGCTCCCGTTTGCCGCCGCGGCCGTGTCAGCCGCTGTGTTCTGCTTTTTTCTGTATTTTTCAAGGAACCGGCTTGTTTTTTTTCTTTCTGCGGTGTTTGCCGTTGCGCTGTGCGTTTCAAAGCCGTTCTACCCGGTGGCCGCTGCCTCTGTGCTCTATATGCTTTCCTGCTATCTGGCCCAGCGGCTCTGGAGAAGGCGCAAGGCTCTGTCTGTCCTGAAAAAAAGTCCGTATGTGCTGATTCCTGCGGCTGTTTCTGTTGCTGCTGCGGCAGGCACCGGGTGGCAGTGCGCAGTTCTTGCAGTTCTTGCAGTTATCTCGTCTGTGCTCTCTCTGTTTCTGCTGAGGGAAGCCCAGCTGTTTTTTGACTCGCGGATTTCTTTCAGGCCTGTCGCTGTTTTTTCTGCGCCTCAGCTTGTGCTGATGCATCCGCAGACGGCGCTTCATACGCTGCTTTGCCTTGTGCCGCTTTTGCTCCTGCTGTTTTGCTTTCTGTTCACCGCCCGGTTTTCTCCTGCGGCAGACAAAGGGCTGACGCTTCCTGTGCCTGTCGCGGCGTCCTATGAGGCGGCAGCCGGCAGCATTCTTCCTTCAATTGATGACTTTTACAGCTGGGCATGGAATGTGCAGGCATTTCCGTACAGAAGATTGAACAGCGCATTTTTGTTTGCGCCTCCTCAGGAAGGGCAGCTGCTGACTGTTCCCCGGTTTGAAGAGACGGACGGCAGGATTGTGCAGTCAGATTCCCTGATTATGAAATTCAACAGCGAATTCCGCAGCGATACAGACAGGAAAATAGATTCCCTTGAGTATGGAGCGATAGAAAAGCTTATGAAGCGGCAGGGCGAAGGGATACGGGCTGCCTATGCTCCGAGGGGAAATGCGCGCCAGCAGCCGGACAGCTTCAGCCTGATTCTGATTCTCTGCTGCCTTTTTGTGCCTGTTGCTCTTTTGGCGGTATATGCGGTAAAATCTTCTAGGAAACGATAAATGAAAATGATGCATAGCTTTGTTTCGCCGGATTATCCGATGTTTGAAACGTCCGTCAGGTCATTTCTCCCGCAGCGTGTGACGATTCCGTTCCGTCAGGCCGACGGCACAGAATACCAGTGCGGATGCAAGCCGGGGGATGTTGTCCGGGAAGGGCAGGTGATTTCCGCGCCAAAGGATATTTCAAGCTCAGAAGGAGCTGCCGTTCATTCATCAGTGCCAGGAAAAGTTGTCTCCGTATCGCGCCGCATGCTTTGTGACGGAAGGCTCGGGCTTGCCGCTGAAATTGCCACAGACGGCGTTTTTTCATACCTTGGAAAGAAAATTCCTGAGGCGGACTGGAGCTTTGCAAGCCCGCTTTCAATTCTGGAGGAATTCAGGCTGAAAGGAGTTGTAAACACGTTTGGCAGAATTCCATCTTCCCTTTCGGCCCAGATACACGAACGCTCCCTTTTAAAGAACAGGATTGTTGCAGTGCGGATGTTTGACGAGGATCCGAGCAGGTATACAGACAGCTTTGTCGCGCAAAAGCGCTCTTCCGATGTTATCCAGGGCGCGCTGATTATTGCAAAGGCGCTGTATGCCCATGGAATTGCCTTTGTTGTTCCCCGGCGCTCAGAATTTTCGCTTGACGGCTCTCTGTTTAAGGATCTGCCTCATTGCCTGGTGCAGGCGGACACGTCCCGCTATCCGTCAGGATTCAGCAGGAACTTGGTGCGGCTGATTGCATCTCATGCCCGGACTGCGGGAGAGTCTGTCTTTATGCATGTGAGCCAAAAAAGCCTTTTTATTGATCCGCAGACAGCGCTTTCTGCCTATGAGGCTGTCGTGCAGGGCATTCCTGCCGTGGAGCGGTATGTCCATGTCACTGGAAGCTGCCTGAAGTCATCGGGGATGTTTAAAGTGCGGATCGGCGCTTCAATCCGTGATCTTGCAGAGCAGTGCGGCGGCTTCAAGACAAGGCCGTCAAAAGTCATTGTCAACGGAAAGCTTACTGGAAATGCGGTTCCGGGAATTGACATTCCAGTTACAAAGCAGGTGAAGTCTGTGGAATTCGTTCCGGCTTCGCAGCTGTGCTCCCAGTCAGAGATGCCGTGCATACGGTGCGGAAGGTGCAGGACTGTCTGCCCTGAAGGGCTTGCTCCTGACTTGCTGTATAAGTGCGCTGTCCGGCAGCAGTGCATGCCTAGGAATCTGTGTGCGACTGCGGCCCTGTGCTCCCGCTGCTCGCTGTGCAACAGCGTCTGTCCTTCACGGCTTCCGCTGAGCCAGTCCATTTCTCTGCTATATAAGGAATAGAACATGATACAGCTGGAACTGAAAAAATCCTGCAAAAAAATAACGCTGAATCCGTTCAGCTATGCAGTTTCTTCGGCGGGAACAGCCGCCTTGGCCGCAGTGGTTCTGCTTTCAGTGCAGGTGGCTATGCTCGCAGTTACCAAAAGCTGGGCTTCCCTTGTGCTGATCTGCTGCTCGACCGCCGCCTCTGCTGCAGCACAGGCCGTTTTCTTTTTCTGCGGAAAAAAGGTGCCGTGCGGCCGCACATGGAGCATTGCCGCTGTCCAGGGGCTTGTTGCAGGCATGCTTGTTCCGTCATCATATCCGCCGCTCTCTGTTTTTGCAGCCGCATTCCTCATATTTGCGCTCGGAACATATTTTTTCGGAAGCTTTGCCGGCTCATGGGCGAATCCCGTTGCGCTGCTTGTCGCAGTCCTCTATTTTTTAAATCCGCAGTATTTTCCGTCTCTGTCTCTTTCTGCCGCGGATATCCAGTCGCGGAACGCTTCCCTTTCGCTTATCCAAAGCGGAGCTGTTCCTCTCTTGCAGTGCGATCCGTCCGTCACATCATTTTTAAATGCGGCAGTCTTTAAATGGTTCGGCGTTTCGATTCCTGAAGGATATGTAAGCCTTTTCTGGGACAGCGGCTCTTCTATTGCGGCTTTCAGGTTCAACTGCATAACGCTGCTTTCTTCCCTGTTTCTCATTCTGTTTGATATGGCGGAAGCTGCTGTTCCGGCTCTCTTCCTGCTTGTCTATGCGCTGCTTGTGCGTTTTCTGTCCCCGGTGATAACCGGCGGAATTCCGCTTCAGGGCGACTGCCTTCTTGCGCTTTTGACAAGCGGAACGCTGTTCTGCACGTTTTATCTTTTGCAATGGTACGGAACGGTTCCCGTCACGCGCGGAGGAAAGGCTGCCTACGGAATTGCGGCCGGAGCTGCGGGCTTTGTCATTATCGGCATCGGGGCTTCTTCCGCCGGATATGCCTTTACGGTACTTGTCATGAACCTTGTTTCTCTTTTTATTCAGGTTCTTGAAGACAATCTTCTGCTCCGCACTGTTTCACGGCAGCTGCTTCCGCGGATACAGAAAATGGACGAGGTGTGAAAATGCTTGAAGAAGATGTTTCAGAAGGCGGCAATGAGCCGGAAGAGCAGTTTCTGTACCGGGAAATGCTGATAAAATGCGGAATTTTCTGCGGCATACTTGCGGGAATTTTTGGGATTCTTGTCCTGTTCACGCTGCTCGGACGGAATTCATGGAAGACAGGGCTGAAGGAAAAAATCGTTCAGGTTTTAAATGACAACTTGATTGAAGGATACGAGCTTACCGGCTGGGTGCGGCTGCGCAGCGGGCTTACGGCATCGGCGTCAGCATACAGCGTGTCATCAAAGGACGGCGCGCAGTACGCTGTGATTATCAGAATTCCCACGCTGTACGGGCCTGTTCCTGCTGTCTACACCTGCTCAAGCCTGGAGGAAGACGCGCGTTTTATCGGCTTTGCCGACATGAACGAAGAGATTTCGCTGCGGATTGAAAGCGCGTCCCTTCATTCTCAGATTGAATACTGGGGACGTCGTCTTCCTGAATTCCTGAAGACGGCTGAAAAGCAAGATGGAGCTGCATTATGAAAAAAAATGAACTTCGCGCGTATATTCCGCTGTCCCTTGCAATGCTTGTGCCGGTTCCGGGGCGGCTTGCCTATGGGCTTGTGATGATTTTTCTGCTTTTTTCC
Source organism: Treponema sp. (assembly GCA_017935745.1). Lineage (GTDB taxonomy): Bacteria > Spirochaetota > Spirochaetia > Treponematales > Treponemataceae > Treponema_D. The sequence continues at coordinate 46,823 of JAGBGX010000012.1, forward strand.
CTCATAACGCTCGGAACGCTTTTCAGGGAATTTGCATCAAAATTTTTTGATGATGATCTGAAGAATGCGCTCATTGCTGTTGTCCTTGTGTCTGTCTGCATTCTCGTAAAGCAGCTTGTCACGCTGTTTTCTCCGCTCACTGCGCTTGTCCTTGGCATTTCGTTTTTTATGCCCGGAATGACTCCGTTTGTGCTGGGAAACCTCTTTTTAAAGCCGCAGGCTCCGCTTGGAGCAGAGCTGAAAAGCTCACTTGCTTCCTGCGGGATTTTTTCAGCCTTTGCACTGCTTTTTTTCCTTGCGCGGGACATACTTGCCTATGGCGCGATTTCCTTTCCGTCGTCACCAGGCATTTTTGAAATCAGGCTGCTTGCGCCGCATCATATTCCTCAGGCCGCTTTTTTCTGGGCTTCTGTCCCAGGCGCAATCATACTGCTGGTTCTGTGCTATGCCGCGGTTTCTGCTGTGCTGGACAAGCTTGAAATCATAGAGACTTCGGAGGCCGCATACAGATGATAGCCATATTTTTTTATTATGTGTTCTATGCCTCTGCTGTCTTCATATACGGAGCCGGAATTGACCGGGCAGTCAGCCTCGTGGACAAGCGCAGGCACCTTGCGCTCAAGGCTTCAAAGATGATTATATGCACAAGCTCCACTTCCGCCTTGTCGTATCTTTTTGTGAACGGGCTTCTTGTTCCTGCTGACCTGGGGGAGCTGTATCCGTTTGCCGTGGTGCTGATATTCAGTGCGATTTCAGTTTTTACAGAGGCGATAATCAGGATTACGGCAAAAGTGAACGCCGCTGAATTCGGGGTGACGCTGCTTTTCATTTTTATCGCTCTGAGCGAGAGCGCTTCGCTTTCCGGCTGTGTTTTCATTTCCTGTGTCTGCGTTCTTTCCTTTTTCCTGTGCATTCCGCTTCTGTATGCTATAAGCCGCCGCATTGAGCTTGAAGAGCGCAGGCATGAGCATGAAAAGACGATGATTGTGCTTGCGTCTGTTGCGGTTATTGCCATCATTCTGCTGTGCTGGAATGTGTCATGGCTGAATAAAGGAGTGTTCCGGTGGTAGCTGCGATTCTGCTCGGACTGCTGTTTATCATAGTCCTGTCCTTTGTAATTGTCTTTGTGTTTCACGTGCTGTCTCCGTCCCTCAGGCGGCAGAATGTTCCGTTTGAAAGAACATTGGTTTCTGAAGGAGAAATCCGCATCAAGCCTTCCCAGGTGGAGCAGTATGCGCCGCAGAACGGCAAGAGAGCTGCGGTTTTCTGCTCGCCGGAAAAAAACTGTGTCAGGAAGCAGTTTGACTACAGCGGGCCGAAAAGCTGCGCCCTGTTTCATTCCCTGTATGACAGCGAGCGTGACTGCACGTGGAGCTGCATCGGCTTCGGTGACTGCGTGCGCTCCTGCACCCGCGGCGCGCTGTCTGTGGAAAATGAAACTGCTGTTGTAAACGGGCTGTGCAACGGCTGCGGAAAATGCATTGACTCCTGCCCCAAAAGCATAATCAAGCTTGTCCCGTCAGAAAGCGGCAGCCTTGTTCTGTGCAGCGCGCAGTTTTCAGAGGCGACTGAATGCCCTGCGTTCCTTGCCGAGGCAGACAGCAGTCCGAAAAAAGCAAAAAGAGGCTTTCAAATTTGGAAAATGTGCTATAAACTGTTTCACAAGGATATATAGCTTTTTATGGGTGAATGTTTTGTCAGCCTTGTGCTGAATGCTGATATTGAAAGCGCAAATGACTCTTCATTGCTTGAAAAGAATTATCAGGGCTGCTTCAAGCCGCTGCTGTCTTTTCTGTATGCCCATCCTGAATTTCTGCTTACCATCGGTTTTACCGGCCCGCAGCTGTCATTCTATGTAAAAAAGCACCCTGAGTCGGCGGAGCTGCTTCATGAGCTTGTTCTGCATAAGCAGGTTGAAATTCTCGGCGGAGGATATTACGCTCCGCTGTTTCCGCTCCTGTTTCCAGTTGACAGAAGCGGCCAGATAGAAAAGATGAATTCCCTGCTGCGCTCTTCAGTTGGAAAGCGTCCGTGCGGAATGTATCTTTTTGCAAGCGCATGGGACACTTCCCTTGTGACAACGCTTCAGTCATGCGGAATGGAATATGTGCTGCTTGACAGCTCCCTTGTCCCTGAAAAAAGCGGCCGGTGCTTCCCGCTGATTGCAAGCGAGCAGGGAAAGAGCGTGAAGGTGCTGCCTGTCTCTAAGGAGCTGAATCCTCTGGAAAATGAAGACGGCCCGCAGTGGACGGCCCGGATCATGCAGTTCATGCTGTGCAATGATGTCCCTGAGCCGGACGGAAGAAACAGCCGCTTTTCCCGGATTGCAGCAGTTTCTTTTTCCATGGAGCAGATGAGCCGCTTTGTAAAAAGTCCGGTATGTATCTCTGTCTTGCAGGACATGGAGACGGGGCAGGGCGGCAGCATTTCATTTGCGCTTCCGCACGTGTATTTAAAGTCCTGCCGGAAATTTATTCCCTCGTATATTCCTGCGGGAGTGGACCGTGGCATTGCCTGCCGTTCTTTTTATTCTTCTGACGGAAAAAAAAGCAGCTTCTTTGCGCCTTCGGTATACGACCATCTTGCTGCCTATCCTCAGGAAAAGCATCTGTATGAGCGCATGATGCATATCAGCATGCTGATTGCGCAGTGCAAGGGCGGTGACAAGGTCAGGAAAACCGCTGCCAGTGAAAAGCTGTGGGAAGCGCAGGGCGGGTATAACTATATGTCGCTGCCGGACGGTGTTCCGTCTTCCGCTGAAAAAATGCAGCAGGCGTACCGCAGCCTCAATGAGTCCGAGCGGCTTATCAGGGAAGCTTCCGCCCTTTTCAAGGAGTCACTGACTTCCTTTGACTACGATGGGGACGGTCTGAACGACTATGTCTGCCAGATGGAAAAGTACAGCGCCGTTGTTTCCCTGAATTCCGCCCAGGTATCCGAGCTGAACGTCATACGGAACGGAGCCAACTACGCCGCCGGTCTTTCCCGCCTTGAGCAGTTTGACGGATGCTCCGACCTCTACCGGCGGGGATTCTTTGCAGACCATCTGTTCAGCAGTCAGGAATTCGAGCTGTACCGGCAGCAGGTTCCGGCTGATTCTGCGCTTTTTTCCAGCGTCCAGTTTTCGGAGCGGAAAGTCACTGTCAAGAGAAAGGAAATTCAGCTTGAGGCGCGGGGAGAATTTTCCGTGGGAAAGGTTCCTGTGCGTCTGCGGAAGAACTACAGCTTTTCCTCGAGCGGAATTTCAGTCCAGTACATACTGAAGAATGAAGGCCAGCCTGATATTGACGGAATTTTTGCAGTTGAGCTGAATTTTGCGCAGAGCCGCTTTGACAGAAGCTATTCCGGCGGGCAGCAGTATTCCTGCGAGCTGATTGCTGACGGAAACAGGCTGTCGCTCTCTGCGTCCGAGCCGTTTTTTGCCGGCTCAGGAATTTCGCTTCTTCAGGTGAAGGATTCTGCCGACAAAAGGCTTTTTGTCATCGAGCCGAACGAAGAGTCCGGCCTCGTCTGCTCCCTTATTCCTGTCAGAAGGCCTGCCGGAGGAAAAACTGAGGCTGACTGTTCCTTTGTCTATTCCGTCAGCCTCTGCTGGAAGATATCTCTTGCCGCCGGAGTGGAAACGGAAAAGACAATCAATGTTGCCATAGTTCCCGTGAAAAAAAATTCCTAGGCTTTCCGCCTGGCAATCAGCTTTTTGAATTTCCTGTGATACCAGCTTCTCAGCTGCTCAGCGGCTCGGAAAACCATGTATGCGTTTTTTTTCAGTATGACATCAAAGCTTCCCGGCCTGTGGACAAGCGTTCCGCCGAATCCTGTTTTAAAGAGAAACAGTCCGTGCATGGGATGATTTTTGTCGTCTGAGGGCGGGCAGCCGTAAAAATCGTACACCGGGCAGCCTGACTGCAATGCATCCTTGATTGCCGTCCATTGCAGAAGGTATGCCGGCATGCAGTTCCGCTTTTCATTTCCGCTTGCTCCGTACAGGTAGACGGCCTCCCGCCGGCAGAACAGCACTATGATTCCGGCCAGAAAGTCAGTCTCGTGCTGCGCAAGGTACAGGCGGATCTGCGGCTCGCATCCGTCTTTGTGCTGCGCTGCCAGGGAAAACAGATCCTGATAGTAGCTTTTTTGGTGGAACTGAACTCCGTCCCGCTCGCTTGTCTGCTGAAAAAGGCTGAAGAAAGTTTCAAGCGCCGCTTCAAGCCCTTCGTCTCCTGCTGAAAAACGCTGTACGGAAACGCCTTTCTTTTGGGCAAGCCGGATATTGTACCGCCACTTGCTTTTCATGCGGGAAAGAATTTCCTCTTCTGTTCCTGAAAGCGGCAGAAGCACAGTGTCCGGCGGCTGAATGTCGCAGGCTGCTTTCCTGACCATCCTATTTTTTTTCTCAAGATGTATGAAATTGTATACAAATTCATCCCGCTTTTCCCGCTCAAGGAAATCCATTGCAGGATCAAAGCGCACATACAGCGTGTTTTTAGGAAGAAACGGCCTGATTTTTTCTGCCGCGGAAGCCAGCTGATTTCTCAAAGCTTCCGCCCCGGAAGCCAGCTGATTTTTCAAAGCTTCCGCCCCGGTGCTGATATCAGCTTCCGGCGCCATTGGAATGTACGCAATGCTGAATTTCATGCATCTGAGGCTGAACGTCCGCACGAGGACTGTGAGGCGCGTTTCTTCCCGGCCGCAGTCACAGAGTCCGTCTGTCTGCCGCGCCTCATGCTCATTCAGGAGAAAAAAGTACGGTGTCCAGCCGTGGCGGGACTTGAACTGCGCCCAGAACCGGGTCTGAAGGAACCGCTCCATGGCTCTCTCCCTAGCGGACGTTTGCGTTTGCGGCGGATGATGTTTTTACCGGCATTCCGCATGCCATGAGCCGCTTGCCGCCAATCTGCACCTGGTTTTCCCGGACGGCTATTTCAACTGCAAAAAATTCATCAGCGGAAATGGAGGCGGGCTTGGAGCTGGAGCCGTCCTGGCCTTCAAGAACAATGTCAGTTCCCGGAGGCGCCCACGGAGCTTCAAGCGGCTCCACGCAGTCTTTTCCGCTGGCATCTGTATAGCCGGCTGCAAGCAGCATTCCCCGGCTTTCAATTCCGCGCATTTTTCTCGGGGCAAGGTTTGACACAAGAAGTATGTGCTTTCCCAGAAGCTCTTCAGGAGAAAGAATTCCTCTCAGCCCGCTTTGAATGACGCGCTCTGTTCCGCTTCCGTCGTCAAGTGTTTCCACATACAGCTTTTCACTGTCAGGATTCGGCTCGACTTTGACGATTCTTGCAACCTTCAGCTCGATTTTTTCAGCAAACCATGCGGCCTGCTGCTGCGGTGTCAGGGCTGCATTCTGCGCTTTTTTTTCTTTTTTCGGCTGCTGGCTGCCGTCTGCTGTGCCGCGCCCGTTCTGCCTGCCTGAAAATTTCAGCCTGAATGCGTCGGCTGCTTTCTGGTCAAGCGGAGTGAAAAAGACTTCGGTCGGCGCAACGCGGCTCAGTCCTGATGTGTTTCCAAGGTCGGACCAGTCAAGCCCTTCCGGCCTCTGGCTGTCGGAAAACCGCGGCTCACAGATGCTCTTTCCGAAGTATGACATGATTTTTTCTGAGAACTGCGGCATAAAGGGATGCGCCATAATCATCAGGTCTTTTATCATGTAGCACAAGTTGTGAATGAGCTTTGCTGCGCGGCCGGGATCTGTTTCCCGCGTCTTCCAAGGCTCCGTGTCCTGAAACGCCTTGTTGCCGATGTCTGAGATGGCGAAAATTTCATGGAATGCATCCTTGAGGTTCGCCCATTCAAGAAGCTCTGTCACCTTTGCCTCGCGCTCCCGTATCTGCTTCCACAGCAGCTCGTCTTCCTGCGCGTCTGGAATGACTGAGCCGTAGTATTTCTGGACGAAGAGAAGCGTCCTGTTTACAAGGTTCCCGAGGTTTCCGATAAGCTCTCCGTTGTACCGCTCGCGGAAATCCTTCCATGTAAACTGATAGTCCTGTTTTTCCGGCCGGTTATAGAAGATGTAGAACCGCCATGCGTCGGCCTTGATTCCGCTTTCCTGTGCGTCTGTTCCGAATACTCCGATTCCGCGGCTCTTGGAAAATTTTCCGTCCTCATAGTTCAGGTATTCAGTTGAAGACATGTGGAACAGCTTTGTGTAGTTGTGCCCGCTTCCGATTTCAGAGCAGGGGAAAATCACCGTATGAAACGGAATGTTGTCCTTGCCGATAAACTGGAATAAGTCTACGCCGGGCTTGCCGCGCGCCTCTTCGCTTTCCTCAGGCAGCCACCAGCTTTTCCAGTCAAAGCCCGGCTTTCCCTGTTCCCGCAGTTCGTCCGCAAGCTGCTTTGTAATTGAAATATAGCCGATAGGCGCATTGAACCAGACATAGAATACCTTGTGCTCGTATCCTTCCCTTGGAACGGGAATTCCCCACTGCAAGTCGCGCGTGATTGCCCGCTCATTCAGCCCGTCACGAAGCCATGCCTTTGTAATGCTGACCGCGTTGTCCGCCCATCTTCCTTCCTTGCTTGCGCTGTCCATCCAGCTGCCGAGCTTTTTGCTGATTGCAGGAAGATTGATGTACAGATGCCTTGTTTCCTTTATTTCGGGGGAAGAGCCGCACGTGGCGCATCTGGGAGACAAAAGATCCACAGGATCAAGCAGCGAGCCGCATTTGTCGCACTGGTCACCGCGCGCATCTTCGTAGCCGCATTTCGGGCAGGTGCCGTGCACATACCTGTCGGCAAGAAACCGCGCGCAGTGAGTGCAGAACAGCTGCCTGTCTGTGTGCTCCGTGATATATCCGTTCCTGTCAAGATCTGTAAAGAATGACTGCGTGATTTCAGTGCACTGGCTGTTTGATGTGCGTCCGAATTTGTCGAATGCAATGCCGAACCATTTGTAAATTTCATCATGCTGGCTGTAGTAATAGTCGCACAGCTGGCGCGGAGTCTTTTTTTCTTCGAGCGCCCTTGTTTCCGTTGCTGTGCCGTATTCATCAGTTCCGCAGATATAGAGCGTTTCATATCCTCGGCTTCGGCAGAACCGCGCGAACACATCCGCGGAAAGCATCTGGATCAGGTTTCCGAGATGGGGAATATTGTTGACATACGGAAGGGCGGAAGTGACAAGCCGCCTGTTCTTGATAGTGCTGTTTTCCATAAAATAAGTATACTGGAATGTCATATCATTCACAATGCCTTTTTGCACGTGAATTTTTCATTTTTTCTGAATTTTTTTAAAAAGAGGCTTGACATTTTTTTTTATGCGGCGTATAGTAGTCTCACGGTGACCAAAGTAAAGAGGCAATACCCGTTCCCTTACCGAACACGGAAGTCAAGCTCTTTTACGTCGATGATACTGCTAACCGCGGGAAAGTAGAAAGTTGCCGCTTTTTTATTTTAAACCGAATTTCCTTTTTTCTTATTTTTCCTGAAAAAATTCCTGTTTTGTGTGTAAGTTTCCGGCGGGCAGCGGAAAATTCTGTCAGCCGGATGCGTTTTTGCGCGCGGAAAGGCTGTGCGCTACGGCAGATGCCTTATAAAGGAGTCTGCCAGGGAGAACACTTTTCTGTGTCCGGCGTCATTCGGATGCAGGCCGTCGGGCATGAACTGCTCCTGCACGGCGCGCAGCTGCGGCTGCATTCCTGACACGCGGTACAGGTCGAGCACAGGAATGGAGTAGTGCTCCGCGTTCCGCCGTATTGCGCGCACATAGTCGCTGAGAGTCCAGTCTCCGTCCGCCCGGTGCGAAGGCACATCTTCTCCTGTCCGGTGCAGGGGCGTGAAAAAGACAACCGCTGCATTCAGGTATTTTTCAATCAGCTTTTCAGACAGCACCCTGAGCGCACCGCAGAATGTGTCTGCCGTCTTGTCTTCAAACGTTCCCATTGGCGCGTCTCCGTGCCCGAAGTCATTTGTGCCGCCGAACACGCAGACAAGTGCCGCATCGTCCGCCAGTTCTTCCACCCTGCTAAAAAACGGATGCTCAAATTCAGGCGAGACGGGCGTTTTCTGGGCAGCGATTCTTGTGCCGCCGATTCCGCAGTTTATCACTGCGGCTTCAGGATGCGCCTTTGCGAACAGGGACACGAAGCTGTTTTCCGGCCGGCTTGCGCCGCATCCCTGCGTTATGCTGTCGCCCAGAAAGCAGACAGTTTTTCCGTGTAAGTCCATGCGAATTCCTCCGCATTGATTATATCATATACGCTGAAAATTGCAATTTTCCCTGATTCTGATTTCCGCTTGAAAGAGAGTGGTAAAAATCAGGCATAATCTGTACATTATCTTCTAAAACATGTATACTGTATCTGCCTGAACGGTCCTGCTGCTTTTGAACGGTTGTGTCAAGCAGGCTCAGATTTTATATTTTTTTGTTAGGACTTATCAATGAAATTTACGGAATTTTCATTACATGAAAGCCTTCTGAAAGGAATTGAAGGCGCAGGCTATGCAGAGTGCACTCCGGTGCAGGAGCAGGTCTTGCAGTCGTCCCTGGAAGGCCGGGACTTGTACGTTCAGTCTCAGACAGGAACTGGAAAGACAGCTGCGTACTTGACAAGCATTATACAGGAGCTGCTTGCACGGCAGGATGCGGCGGGGAAAAAGGCGCTGATTATGGTTCCGACGCGGGAGCTTGCGGTTCAGGTTCAGGAGGAAGCGGAAAAGCTTGCCCGGTTCACTGCGCTTGCATGCGCGAGCTTTTACGGCGGAGTCGGATATGACAAGCAGGTTGCCGCGCTGAAGAAAGGCGTTGACATCATCATAGGAACACCGGGCCGTGTCATCGACTTGAACCGCGGAAATCAGATGGATTTGAGCGCAATCGGTTTTCTTGTCATTGACGAGGCGGACAGGATGTTTGACATGGGCTTTTATCCTGACTTGCGCACCTTGATAAAAGTTCTTCCTGAAAGCTCCCGGCGGCAGACAATGCTTTTTTCCGCCACGCTCAATTCCTATGTGAAAAACCTTGCATGGGAATATACGCGCAATCCGGCTGAAATCACAATTGCCGCTGAAAATATCACTGTTGATGAAATAGACCAGGAGCTTCTGCATGTGTCGAGCAATGACAAGATGAAGCTTCTGCTCGGAATCATTGAGCGGGAAAAGCCGGAAAGCCTGATTATTTTCTGCAACACAAAGAAAAGCTGCGAGATTGTTGCAAAACGGCTGCGGCTGAACGGCATTGAAAGCGAATTCATCATCGGAGACCTTCCGCAGAAAAAACGGCTTGCAATCATGGAGCAGTTCAAGTCAGGTGCTGTCAAGTGCCTTGTTGCGACTGATGTTGCCGCCCGCGGAATCGATGTGAACGATCTTGCCATGGTCATCAACTATGATCTGCCGAACGAGGCTGAAAACTACGTTCACCGCATCGGGCGGACGGCGCGCGCCGGAAAGTCCGGAAAGGCGCTGACATTTTGCAGCGAGCAGGATGTCTATTCGCTTCCTCCGATTGAGCGCTATATCGAAAAGCCGATTCCGAGCCGTGTCGCGGAAGAGTCCCTTTTTGTGCAGGACAAGAGCGCTTCTGTCTATATCAAGCTTGACAGTTACCATGAGGAATATCATGACAAAAGCGAATTCGGCCGGAAAAGAGCTGCTGAGCACAGCAGCCGGGTGCGTGGCGGGCGGAATGACAGGGGCAGGAAAGGGCAGGGCCGCTATTCGTCCCGCAACGAGACTGCCAGAAGCGAGTACCGGCGCGACAGGCGTGTGTACAGCCCGGCAGACGAAGAGCTGCTCGCCTCAATGTCGTCTGAAGAGCGCATGAAGCTGTACAAGGAAAAGTACGGAAAGAAGCTTGCCTCTTCCTCACGGCCTTCCGGGAAAAAATCAGCAGAGTTCAGGCAGCAGAGCGGAGCGGGACAGAACGGACGCCATGCAGGCAAAAAAGCCGCTGCTGCAAAGAGCCGGAAAGTGCGGAAAGCGCAGGGAAGCTCTTCTGTGCCTGCGGCTAAGGCAGGTGCAGCCGGAAACGCTCCGCAGAAAAAGAGCCTGATTGCAAAAATTCAGTCTCTGTTCAAAAAGAGCTGAATTCCCGCGGCGCATCCTCCATCAGCATCTGAGCCGCTTTGTTTTTTCAAGAAGCTGCCTCTTAAGACTGAAGCTTTTAGGGGCAGCCGTACTATAGAACCACCCAGGAGATACCAGTGATAACAGTAACAGACGTCAGCCTGAAATTCAGCGAAAAGCCGCTGTTCAAGGATGTGAACATCAAGTTTATAAAGGGAAACTGCTACGGAATAATCGGAGCGAACGGCGCGGGAAAGTCAACGTTCCTGAAGATTCTGTCCGGTGAAATAGAGCATGACACGGGCTCTGTTTCCGTCACTCCCGGCGAGCGGATTGCTGTGCTCAGCCAGGATCACTTTGCGTATGACGGATACACAGTGAAAGAGACAGTGAAAATGGGCTACCCGAAGCTGTATCAGCTTGAAAAGGACATTGATGCCATCTATGCAAAGGAAGATTTCACTGACGAAGACGGCATGAAGGCCGCCGACATGCAGGCTGAATTCGGCGAGCTTGGCGGCTACGAGGCGGAAAACCAGATTGAGCAGATGCTTTCCGGGCTGGGACTTGAAGAGGAATACCACGGCCGGATGATGAGCGATCTGGACGAAAGCCAGAAAATCCGCGTGCTGCTTGCGCAGGCTCTGTTCGGCAGCCCGGACTGCCTGATTCTGGACGAGCCTACGAACGGACTTGACCTGGAGTCGATATCATGGCTTGAAGAATTCCTGCTTGAATTTGAAAACTGCGTCATCGTTGTCAGCCATGACCGGCACTTCCTGAATGCTGTCTGCACATTCACCTGCGACATAGACTACGGCAAGATAACCCAGTTTGCCGGCAACTATGACTTCTGGTACCAGATGAGCCAGATTCTTCAGAAGCAGGCGAAGGATCAGCAGAAAAAGAGAGAGGACAAGATGGCTGACTTGCGTCAGTTTATCCAGCGGTTTGCGAGCAATGTCTCAAAGGCAGGGCAGGCGTCAAGCCGGAAGAAAGTTCTTGAAAAGATGGAGCTTGAAGAGCTTCCTGTGACAAGCCGCAAGTTCCCGTATGTGCATTTCCAGCCGCAGCGGGAAATCGGGAATTTTGTCCTTACTGCCGAAAAGCTGTGTTCCCGGGACGATGACGGAAACTCGCTGCTTGCGGACTTCAGCATTACAGTGCATCCGGGAGAAAAAGTTGCGTTTGTGGGCATGGAGCATAACGCTGTGACTTCGTTCTTCGACATTGTTTCCGGGGAAAAGAAGGTGGACAGCGGAACGTTTGTCTGGGGGCAGACAGTCACGCATTCGTACATCGCACGCGACAATTCTTCATACTTTGAGAACGAGCTGAATATTACGGACTGGCTCAAGCAGTATTCGCCGGAGCAGGATGATGCGTATGTGCGCGGCTTTCTGGGGCGGATGCTTTTTTCCGGGGACGAGAGCCTTAAGAAAGTGAAAGTGCTTTCAGGAGGCGAAAAAGTCCGCTGCATGCTTTCAAAGATGATGCTCAGCGGCGCGAATGTCCTTGTCCTCGATGACCCGACAAATCATCTTGACCTTGAATCCATAGAAAGCCTGAACGGCGCTCTGGTGAAATTTCCCGGAGTAGTGCTGTTTTCAAGCCATGACCATGAATTCGTTTCCACTGTCGCCAACAGGATTATTGAAATAACGCCGAAAGGAGTGATTGACCGCATGATGAGCTTTGACGACTACCTGAAGGATGAGCAGGTGAAGCAGCTCCGCAAGGAATATTACGAAGGCATAAGCAAAAAAATACGGATTTAATTTTTCAAGCCTGAAATAATAAGAAATCATCCTGCCTCGGCGCAATCATCGTGGCAGGAGATTTTTTCTTTATCAGATAAAAACAATCCTTATAAAATATTCAGTGCAAATGCATATGGCGGAGACCCGGCAAAGTTTGTTAGCTCCTAGAATTCAAACCACTGCCCGTCAGCAGTAAGGTACCAGTCTGCAAGCAGCGCCTGTGAATTCGGGTTGTACCATGAAATGCTGCCGTTGTAGTTCAGCACGGCGAGCCTGTTGCCAGACGGCACTGCCTTGAGCGGCATTGAGGCGGATCTTCTGAACACTGTGCTGCGTTTTGTGCTGATGTTGTTTGCGCGCACCTGGTTTTTGCCGATGTTAGTGAATACGAACGGATAGTCAGCTGCCGTAAACGCGCCTGAGTCTTCGGCCTGAAGGGAAAACAGCGTTGACTGAATTCCGCTCTTTATCATATAGGAGAATGCCTGTGTCCGCGGCGAGCCGTTTGCAGTGCTGATGGAAATTCCGTACAGCGCATCATTTTTCTGCGGGCCGCCCAGGCTCAGGGAAAACGCGACATTTCCAGTGAATTTGAGGGGAACCGTTTCCTGTGTCTGGATATTCACTGAGACAAGCGCTGAGTCTGTGCTTCCTGTCTTTGTCTTTGCGACTATTGCGGTGCTTTCGTCAGCAATGACCGCATCCTGCACGGAAGTTCCTGAATACAGTGTGCGGCTGCTTCCTGTGTTTATGTCGTAGGTGATGACATCAGAAGCTCCGAGCACATATATGATAGTGCTGCCCGACACGCGGAGGCTTTGCAGCTGGGACTCAGGCGTGAACAGTGTCCGCGGCGAGTCAGCTCCTTCCGGCGGAACCAGCTGGACAGGCTTTTCACTGTTCCGCGACCACAGCAGCATGCTGCCATCCTCGCACATAAGCAGATTTTTCTGTGAAAATCCCGGGCACAGGCGTGTCATTGCCTTTGAGTCATAGGATGTCTTGAACACTGCGTTTCCTGCAAGAACATAATAGCTGCCGCCAAAAGCTGCAATGTCGAGCACCTTTTCATACATATTCTCGGTGATGGCAAACAGGCTGTACAGCTCCGACTCGGGGATGTCTGTCATGGTGTAGATGTTTCCGCTGCGGCTGCCCAGCATGACTGTTGACGAATTTTTTGCAGCACAGGTGAATTTGTCACGGCTGTCAAGCCCGGTGAAATTCTTTATAATCAGCGGAGCTGCTGCAAATCCTCCTGTCACAAGCTTCTGGAGCATTTGCTCATCTATAAGCCTGAGTGAATAGGTGCGGCCGTCGTCCGTTATAAAGTACAGACCCTGCTTTTCATCGTGTCCGGCCCGTGACGCAAAAATCAGCGGGGAAGAAGCCGGATATTGTCCGAGCGTTTTTCCTGATGTGGCATCGATTATGTAAATCATTCCGCCCCGTACTCCTGCAAGAAAACGGTTGGCAAATTTTCCGCTTCCGAATATTATCGCCTGCTCCAGAGAGCCTGCGGCTGCAAATTTCGCCTTGAGCTTCATGCCGGCAAGGTCAAAGTAGGAGATTGTCCCTGACTGTGAATACAGGAGCGCTGTTTTTTCAGAATCTCCTGTCATGGCCATGGTGACAATGCCGGACACATCTGCCGCTTTTTTTATGATGGTTCCAGTGTGCGCATTCAGTATGAACAGCCCGTTTACAGCAGCCGTTCCTGCAAAGAGGTACCGTCCCTTTGCTGAAAATGAAAGAGAGGAGACCGGGCTTGTGAATTTCCTTGAGAATTTTTTTGCGTATGAAGACGGATCCATGACAGTGACTCTGTGCGTTGCGCTGCCGTCTGTCTCGTAGACTGCAATGTCTCCTGTTGCCGGGCTTCGTGCGACAAGCTTTATCTGCAAGTTTGAAACCTGATAGTGATCTCCCATGCCGTCCGCCGACCATTTTATAATGAATCCGTCATTGCCTGCTGAAAGAAAAGCATCGCTTTGGGAAGAAGCTGTCTCAAACGGAAACAGCTGGTTTACTGCTCCTTCGTGCGACTGAGTGGAAGCGACTGTCTGGCAAAAGGCGCCCGCTGATATGAGGGCGGATGCAAGAAGAGACAGCTTTTTTTTCATAACAACCTCCTATTTTCTTAGGAAATACAGGATGTCACCTGCAAGCGAAACCGCAATGAGCGCGGCAATGATAAAAACGCCTGCTATTTGAATGCGGTACAGCAGCTTCGGATTCAGCTTTCTGCGGGCAAGAAATTCAATCAGTGCAAAGAGAATGAGTCCGCCGTCAAGAACAGGAACAGGAAGCAGGTTTGTAAGGAAAAGTGAAATGCTGATAAGCGCAAGGAACTGCAATGTTGCGGCAATTCCTTCACGCATTCCCGCCGAAAATCCCTGCTGTGCGGCGGTTCCTATCATCGATGTAATCCGCACCGGTCCGGACACTGCATTTGCAAGGTTCACGCCCTTGAACAGCGCGGCAGCTCCTTTTGCTGTCAGGAAGATGATGCGCCAGCTTTGCACGGCTCCCTCCCTGAATGCGCCTGGAATGCTGTGCCGAGGATAGCTTCGCTTTACTACGGAATTCGGATCTGCGGCAATGCCGATTCTGCCGGCTCCCGTCTCCTTGTCAAGCTCGGGAACGACAGAAATCATCAGTATGTCGTTTCCCCGCCTGACCTCCGCCTCTATGCGCTCCTGCGGCCGCGCGGATATATAGGAAGCGATCTCGCTGAAGTCCTCCATCTTCACTCCGTTCAGGCTGAGTATTTCATCTCCAGTTTTCATTCCTGCGCTTTTTGCTGCAGAAGAAATGTCTGGATATAATTCGTCCGCCATGGAAACCGTTGTGCCGGCGCTGTAATAGGAGTAGCCTGTCAGAGCGACAATAAAGAACGCAAGAAAACCGAACGCAAGGTTTGCAAGCGGGCCTGCGAGCGCAATTGCAAGCCGCTTGAGCGGGTGGATGCCGTAAAAGGAATCAGCATCAGCTTTTATTTCTGTCAGTTCCTGTTCAATCGCTGTGCGGAAATCCTGTTCTCCTTTCATTGCGCAGTAGCCGCCCAGAGGAATCAGGGAAAGCCGGTAGTCAGTTTCCTTCCGCTTGCGGTGGATGAGAACAGGCCCCATTCCGATAGAAAATGCTTCAACAGTCACTCCAAAAAAACGTGCGGCAGCAAAATGCCCAAGCTCATGAACAAAGACGAGAAGTCCGAGCGCAAGAATTCCCCAGACAAAGGTCACGTGCGTCCTCCGGCTCTGTGCAGCAGTTTCTCTGCCTCTGTGCGGGCAGCCAGATCCGCTTCATGCACTTCCGCAAGAATGCGGGGAACATCGCTCCAGTCATGCTCCAGAGTCTGCAAGACAATGTCCGCAATGTCCAGAAAGCCGCACTGCTCCTTCAGAAATGCATGGACAGCAATTTCATTTGCCGCATTGAACGCTATTGGATACGAGCCGTCCTTTTCTGCGCAGGAAAATGCTGAGCGCAAAAGGGGAAATGAGCTGAACCTCGGCGGAAAGAACGTCATTCCTGAGCAGGATGCAAGATCGAACGGCTCAAGAAACGACTCCCTGCACTCAGGCCACGTAAGCGCATTCAGAATCGGATGCCGCATGTCCGGGCGTGAAATCTGCGCGTACATCATTCCGTCAGCTGTGCGCACAAGCGAATGAATCAGGCTCTGCGGATGGATAACAACATTCACCCTTTCAGCGGGAACGGAAAACAGCCTGCATGCTTCAATCACTTCGAGCCCTTTGTTTGCAAGCGTTGCGCTGTCAACAGTTATTTTCGGACCCATTGCCCATGTCGGATGCTTCAGCGCGTCCTGCACAGTGACAGCCGCAAGCTGACTGTCGGAAAATTCCCTGAACGGTCCTCCGCTTGCAGTCAGTATAAGCTCTCTTGCCTGTTCCGCTCCGATTTTCTCAAGAAGGCTGAACAGCGCGGAATGCTCGCTGTCAACAGGCACAATCCTGGCGCCGCTTTTTTTTGACAGCTGCTGAATGACAGGCCATGCCATGACAACGGTTTCCTTGTTTGCAAGCGCAAGATCTATGCCGCATTCAAGGACAATGGCAGACGGTTCAAGCCCTGCGGCTCCTGCAATGCCGTTTACCGCTATGTCTGCGCCGCTGTTTTGTATCAGCCTTCTGATTCCGTCAATGCCGTCCCTTTCAAACACGGTGCCTTCACACCCGAATTCCGCACAGAGCTGCGAAACCGCCGCCGCATTTTTTCCGGCAGCAACTCCGCAGACTGCAAAGTCGCTGCTCATGTTTCTGGCGATGTCAAGAGTCTGGCTTCCGATAGAGCCTGTGCACCCCAGGACAAGAATGTTTTTTTTCATCAGCTGAACGGCCCGAACAAGACAGAAACCAGCAGATAGTATACTGGCGCCGACATCACGATTGAATCGATTGAATCAAGCATTCCTCCGCGGCCGGGAATGATTTTTCCGGAGTCCTTGATGTTCGCCGCTCTTTTAAATACTGATTCTGTCAAATCGCCGACTATTGAGGAAAGTGCAATGCATATTCCTGTCAGTATGATTTTAAAGACCGGGCCTGAAAAAATGCCGGGCCACATCACGTATCCGAATAGTCCTGCCGCCGCCGCGCCGACAAATCCCCCGAGAAAGCCCATCCTGCTCTTGTTCGGGCTTGCCTTGACAACTCCGCGGTTGTTTTTTCCCAGGAGCATTCCAAAGAGCCATGCGATGCTGTCGCACATAAAGACCATCAGTATGTACACGCACACAACCTGATCAGCAATGCTCTTTCCGTCCAGCGTCCACGCAGTCATCCGCGAAACAAATGACAGCAGGAATCCCGTATACGTGATAATAAAGACTGACAGGGAAATTTTTTCGATTGAATGCTCAAAGCTCTTCGCTGTAAAAACTTCGAGTGCGAGCGAAACAAGGATTGTGATGATATATGCAAAGGTGATCAGTTCCTGTCCTGCATAGAATTTCATTCCGGCGGCTGGAGCTGCCGCATACTGCACAGCGGCGACAAGCGGAATAAAGATGCTGCATCCTATGATGTATTTTTTGGGAAGCAGGATGCTTTTTATGGAAAACAGATCATGCAGTTCTCCGGCCGCCACAGCTGAAACAGCGCATATCAGAAGATGAAGCATCACATGATTGAAAAACGGCATGAAGATTATTGCAATGACAGCCGGAACTCCGATAAAAAAAACCAGCAGCCGTGAAATTATTTTGTTCATACGGGAACTGCTCCAAATTTCCTTGTGCGCTTCTGGAATTCCGCAATATCATGAAAAAAAGCTTCCTTGGAATAGTCAGGCCACAGCACGTCAGAGAACAGAAGCTCTGTGTATGCAGAATGCCACAGCAGGAAATTGCTCAGCCGCTTTTCTCCGCCGGTTCTGATAATCAGATCCGCATCAGGAAGCTCCGGCTCATCAAGGCTTTCTGATACAGACTGCTCTGTTATAGATGCAGAGCTTGCCTTGCTTTCAATAAGCCGTTTTATGCCCCTTACAAGCTCATCCCGGCCGCCATAGTTTATCGCAAGGCAGATAGTAAGGCCTGTAAGATTCTCTGTGTCCTTTTCGATTTTGTCAATGTCTGCCCGCACGCTTTCAGGAAGGCGGGACTTGTCTCCGATCATCCGCACACGCACATTGTTGTGCCGGCAAAAATCAAATTCCTTCAGCAGATAGGAATGAATCAGGTTCATCAGAAAGCCGACTTCCTGTTCCGTGCGCTTCCAGTTTTCAGTTGAAAAGACATAGAATGTCAGGAATTTCAGCCCGATGTCACAGGCGGCCTGCGCAATTTCCTTTGCGCGCTTCAAGCCCTCTGTATGGCCGTTTGTCCTGAGTAAATTCCGCTTTTTTGCCCATCTGCCGTTTCCGTCCATAATGATTCCGACATGAACCGGCAGCGCGCTTGTATCTATGCTGGATGAATCATTCATGGAATTTATTCCATTATTTCCTTTTCTTTTGCTTCGTATATGCTGTTGATTTCCTCAATATATTTGTCAGTCAGCTTCTGAAGCTTGTCTGTTTCCGTTTTCAGCTGATCTTCCGTTAGCTCTCCTGCTTTCTGCTGTTTTTTCAGGCTGTCATTTCCGTCCCGCCGGATGTTGCGGATTGTCGTGCGGTAGTTTTCGGCAGTTGCCTTAGCCTGCTTGACGAGATCCTTTCTTCTTTCAGCTGTCAGCGGGGGAATTGAAATGCGGATTACCTTTCCGTCGTTGCCGGGGTTCAGTCCAAGCTCCGCCTTTTGGATGGCTTTTTCGATGTCACCCATAATCGACTTGTCAAACGGAGAAATGATGACAGTCCGCGCTTCGGGGATTGAAATTGTTCCGACCTGATTCAGCGGAGTAGGGGTGCCGTAATAGTCAACGCGCACCTTGTCAAAAATGGAAGCGCTCGCTCTTCCTGTGCGGATTGCACTGTATTCTTCCTTCAAGGAATGAACCGTTTTTTCCATGCGGCTTTCATTGTCAGATGCCATACATTTCTCCCGTAAAAAACCGGGCAGAAAACTTTTTCTGCAGAACCGGCTTTCTGTCGATGCTTTGCATACAGTCAGAGCATCACGTATATATGCTTGCAACGCAAGTTTTTTCATTCATCTGCCAGACAAAAAGCTTTGTCCGGCAGGCATGCTATTTGCCTAAAAGCAGCAGATTGATGCTTGTAAATTCAAGGGTTGCGCCGACTGACTTGCCCACTTCGTCAAGCTTTGCCTTTACGGATTTCTTGTCATCCTTTACAAACATCTGGTCAACAAAACAAATTTCTGCAAGGTGCTTGCTGATTTTTCCCTGAAGAATTCCGTCCTTCACATTCTGCGGCTTGGAAGCCATTTTTGGGTCGTCTTCCATCTGCTTTGCAAAAATCTCTTTCTGCTCGTTCACATATTCTGCCGGAACATCTTCCGCGCAGTTGTATGCAGGCGTAAATGCGGCAAGGTGCATGCAGCAGTCGCGGGCAAATTCCTTCACTTTGTCGTCTGTCGAGCCTTTTATGACAGTGACAGCGGCTGTCTTGAAGTCAGAATGGATGTAGATTCCTGCAACTGCATTTTCAGGAACAGCAATCACTTGAATTTTTGCCAGCGACATGTTTTCGCGTGTGCGGGTTGCAAAGTCAAGCAGCACATCAGAAAGCTCCTTTGTGACTTCCGTGTATCCCTTTGCAAAAACTTCATCAAGAATCTTTTCGCCGCAGGCAATGAATTCCTGGTTCTTGGCAACAAAGTCTGTCTCGCAGACAAGCTCCACAACTGCAACCTTGTTTCCGTTCTGGCGGATAAAGATGCGTCCTTCCGATGTGGCACGCTCAGAGCGCTTTGCAACTGCGGCGAGCCCTTTTTCCTTCAGAAGCTTTACTGCGGCATCAAAATCTCCGTTTGTCTCAACAAGAGCTTTCTTGCAGTCCATCATTCCCGCGCCTGTTGTTTCGCGCAGGTTCTTTACCATTGAGGCTGTAATATCTGCCATTTTTTATACTCCACGTGTGCAGGCTGAACGGTCTCAGCCTGTCTTTACAGTAGGATTCCCGGAATTCAGTTTCGCACTTATTGGGGAATCCGGCGGATTCT
Organism: Treponema sp.; assembly: GCA_017935745.1. Classification (GTDB taxonomy): domain Bacteria; phylum Spirochaetota; class Spirochaetia; order Treponematales; family Treponemataceae; genus Treponema_D. Next base: position 66,185 of record JAGBGX010000012.1, read on the forward strand.
GAGCCGTTACATAGCACGGCTTAGAATCCGCACTTTCAAAGCCGCCTCCAAAAACTTCAGCTTTTAGAGGTTTCCGTTATTTTGTGTAGTTGTCTTCGTCCAGAAGCTCGCTTTCCTTCTTGTCTGACTCCGTGTCCTCTTCCTTCGGCTCAGTAGGAGTGTAGTTGGAATAGTCAACGATCTCTTCGTCTTCTTTCTTAGTGGACGCGTCTGTTGTCACGTCATCTTCATCGCTGAGCGTGTCGATGATTTTCAGTCCCTGCTCGTTGTCTGCTTCAATCACCGCATTTGCAATAATTGAAGTGAACAGGCTGATAGCACGGATTGCGTCATCATTGCCTGGAATAGGGTAGTCAATGCCTTCGGGATTGCAGTTTGTGTCTACAATTGCAATGACCGGGATTTTCATGCGGCGGGCTTCCGCAACTGCAATCTGCTCCTTGTGAGTGTCGATGATAAAGATTACTCCAGGAAGCTCCTTCATTTCCTTTATTCCGCCGTAGTTCCTTGTGAGGTTTTCCTTTTCCTTCAGGTGCGCGGCAACTTCTTTCTTTGTGAGCTTGTCGAACGTCCCGTCAACTTCCATTTTTTCGATTTTTTTCAGGCGGAGAAGCGACTTCTTGATTGTCGCAAAGTTGGTGAGCGTTCCGCCAAGCCAGCGGTTGTTCACATAGTACATGCCGCAGCGTTCAGCTTCCTTTGCGATAGCCTGCTGCGCCTGTTTTTTTGTTCCTACAAAAAGGATTGGCTTGCCCGCAGATGCTGCCTTGCGCACGACATCGTAGCTGTCCTTGATAGCAGTGATTGTTTTCTGCAAGTCAATAATATGGATTCCATTGCGTTCCGCGAAGATATACTTCTTCATGCGCGGATCCCATCTCTTTACCTGATGCCCGAAATGAACTCCGGACTCCAGGAGGCTTTTCATGGTTACAACTGCCATGACTAACTCCTTCACCGGAAAGCTCTATGCCTCAGAGGCAGGCTTTCCACCAGACTTTGATTCTCGCAGCCGGCTGAAAAACCGGCCCGGATGATTTCGTTCCGCTGCAAGCAGGCCTGACCGGCCGTGCAGTGTCCGGCAAAAAATCAGATAGTAAACTGATAATTCTGCTCCTTGAGCATATCATACAGCTCAAAAATAGGCAACCCCATTACAGAACTTTCAGTTCCTTCAAGCCGCTTTATAAAGCATGAGCCGATTCCCTGAATTCTGTAGGCGCCGGCGGCTCCGTGCCATTCGCTTGTCTCAAGGTACGAGCTGATTTCCTGCTGCGTCATGGGCGCGAAAGTCACTTTGTTGATGCTTGTCCTTGTTGACATATAGTGCAGGGCGCCGTTGAACAGTGCGATTCCTGTTATCACTTTGTGTGTCTGTCCTTGCAGGGATGTCAGGAATTCCCGGGCTTCGTCCTGATTTTTCGGCTTTCCGAGGATGCGGTTCCGATGGATAAGCAGCGTGTCAGCGCCCAGAATCCAGCCAGCCTCCTGGTCTGCCAGAAGCTTTCGCGCAACGGCTTCAACTTTCCGGGCTGCAAGAAATTCTGCCGCGGCTTCATTCTTTATGTCGCCGGGAACAGACTCATCGATATCCGCGGGATTTACAATAAACGGAATGTGCAGAAACTGCAGAATTTCCTGCCTTCTTGGTGAAGAAGATGCTAAAATTATCGGTTCCATATGCATTTTTCAGTTGACAATTTGAATGCAAAAATATAATCTATTCTTGTGCTTAAAAGCATCGGGAGATTGGCTCAACTGGATAGAGCGTCGGCCTCCGGAGCCGAAGGTTGTGGGTTCGAATCCCGTATCTCCCATTATCAGTCCTTTTGAATGGTTAAGACGGCTTGCGATGCAAGCCGTCCTTTTTTTTCAGTATAAAGCTATTTTTCAGACGATTTAGAGGAACTGCTGGAATTGTCACCGCTCTGGATCGACTTGAGGAGCTGGATTGCCTTTGTCCGCACAGGCGTCACATATTTGTAGTTTGTTCCGATTTCTGAAATAGACTGAATCATCGGGCCTTTGTCCTGAACAGACGGTGCAAGCTTTTCATAGGCATTGAGAACTTCAAGCGCAAGCGAGCTTGTCGGGTTCAGAGCGGCATATTTCTTGTGGACAAATTCAATCATATTTACAACTTCGTCATTATCATTCATGCCGATGTTTCCAAGGGAGCGGATAGCAGCTGTCACAACCATCGGCTCCTTGTCTTCAACAGCAATGGAGACAAGCATGTTCTTGGATTCCTCTGTAGGAACTTCCCCGAGTATGTCGCAAGCCCGTGCGCGGATGTCAGGAAAGTTGTTCATGATGCGTCCGTTTGTGCGGGACTGGCTCTTTACGCCTTCGCCTGCAAGCCGGGACAGCGAGGCAACCATATCGGGAGATGTTCTTCCGTTGGAGACAGCGTCCTCAAGGTACTGCAATGCGACAAGCTTGTTGTCATATTCATCGGATGCTGCCAGCTCGCCTATGATCACATCTTCCACACTGCTTAAATATTCGTCTTCAACAGTTGTCTCATTTCTTGAATTCTGGTTTTTCTGAGCTTTCTGCCCCTGTGCAAAAACGGCCTGCGAAGCTAAGATGCAGCATATTCCTGCAAACAGCTTAAATACTTTCATAAGGGATCCTCCTTTAGAATCTGTTACATTTTAAACTATATTCTGCAAAAAATCAAGAAGAATAGCATCTGCTGAAAAGCGTGCTATTCAGGATTCTTGGGCAGATTCAGCTTCCAGACTCCGTTGACCTTGTGGAAGTTGTAGTAAATCAGGTCGGTTTCGTCCTTTACCTGGACAGCTTTCACTCTTGTTTCGGACTCGTAGCGTATTTCATCCACTGAATGCCCTGTGCGCGCCGGAATAAAGACGAACTTAAAGTAGTCTTCCAGCGTGTTGAGCCTGAGCCCTTTCTTGGGAAGCCTGTTTGAAGCCTGCTGCAGATGCTGCTTCTTTGACCAGTAGTTCTTGCTTTCGTCATCAAGGCAGGAAAGCCATCCCTTGTAGTCAAAATTCTGCATATAGATATTCAGGTTCTTTATGATGCTCAGAATCTTTGACTTGTCTTCATTAAACGTTTCCTTTGTGACGGAAACATTTGTCGTGGAGCGCTCATACTCCTTGTCGCTTTCAGATACCGGCGCAGGTGCAGGAGGCTCTTGTTTTTGCGGTTCGGCGAGCGGCTCGGGCTGTGCCGGGGGAACAGGCTGTTCCACAGCGGCAGGAGCAGGCTGCTCCTGAACGGCAGGAGGTTTTCCGGAAGAGGCGCATCCGGCCAGAATCAGTGCGGAAACAGCGATTCCGCTTAGAAATACAGTCTTTTTCATTGAATGTAATTGTAATATGTTTGCAGAGTTTGGTCAACAAATCTTCTGCCTGTGCATGCCTGACGACATCTGTTATTGAAAAAAAAAAAAAGAACTGATAAAATAGCATTATGAGCACAGCTGTTTTTCCGGGGTCGTTTGATCCTCCGACATTCGGGCACCTGAATGTGATTGAACGGGCGAGCCGTCTTTTTGACAAGCTTGATGTGATTATTTCCGTCAACCCTGATAAAAAATGCCTGTTTTCTGCTGAAGAGCGGTATGAAATGCTGGCTGCCCTCACCAGAAAATATGATACTGTCGAAGTCCATATCTGGAATTCCCTTGTCGCGGATTATTGCCGGAAGTCTGGCGCAAAAGTCCTGATCCGCGGCGTGCGGAATGCGGTGGATTTTTCCCACGAATTTGATCTTTCGCTCATGAACAAGCACTTGAACCGGGACGTTGAAACGCTGCTTATTCCCACTGAGCAAAAGTATTTTCTTGTCAGATCAAGCAGCATAAAGGAAGCCGCGCGGTTCGGAGGTGATGTGAGCACAATGGTGCCGAAGCTTGTGGAGGCGGCGCTCAAGGAAAAATTCTTTTCCGGCGCAAAATAACAGAAACTGTCAAAATGTCAGAAAAAGAGAATGTTTTTTATTGACAAACTGAATTGAATGGCTGTATAATTCTTGACAAGAAATAGGAATCTGTAGTAATATCAACTACCGTTATACAGACGACTAAATATTATAGCGAGGTTATATACTATGGCAGTACCTAGATCGAAAACTTCAAAAGCCGTTACCAAAGGAAGACGTAACGTAAATATGCATCTTGATACACCTCATCTTGTTGCATGCGGCAATTGTGGAAATTTGGTTCTTTCGCATCATGTATGCAAAAAGTGCGGCTTCTACAAGGGGCGTCAGGTTATTACTCCGGAAGTCAACGGTTAAATTAGGAGATTAGAATGGACGAATTATTTGTAAAAATCCAGAAGCTTATTGCTGACAAGCTGGGAATTGACGAAGACAAAGTGACTTTGGAGGCTTCTTTCCGCGGCGATCTCGGTGCGGACAGCCTTGACACTTATGAGCTTGTGTATGCCATTGAAGAAGAAATGGGCGTTTCAATCCCTGACGACAAGGCGAATGAATTTGAGACTGTCAAGGATGCATACGACTATATCAAGTCTCAGCAGCAGTAACTGCTGATTCTCTGGTTTTGCAAGGCACAGTTTACAGCTGTGCTTTTTTTTATATGAAGCATTTTTTTTATCCTGAGAAAAGCATTTCAAGGGAACGGAGAAAGGAGCTGGAGGAATTCTGCCGCAGCCTGAATCTCCGCTTTAAAGACATTTCCCTTTTGGACTTGGCGTTTCATCACAAGTCATATTCCAATGAAAACAGCGTGTACAGAAAGTATAACAATGAGCGGCTTGAATTCCTAGGCGACAGCGTGCTGGGGCTTGCAACGGCCGCCTTTTTGTACAAGGATATGGCGCAGAACGGCGAGGGAGATCTTGCAAAGATAAAGGCAAGCGTAGTGAGCGAGCAGTCCCTTGCTCCGATTGCCATTGAAAAGATGCACATAGACAGGTACCTTGTTCTTGGCAGGGGAGAAGAGCTTTCAGGCGGAAGAGGAAAACGGGCGATTCTTGCTGATGCAGTGGAGGCTGTCATTGGCGCTTTGTACATTGACTCAGGATATGAGAGCGCGGAGCGGCTTGTGCTTGACATCATCATTCCTGAAATAAGAAAAGTGCAGAGCGACCACGGAGGCGGTGACTATAAGTCTCTGCTCCAGGAGTACTATCAGAAGCGGACAGGAAAATGCCCGTCGTATGTTCTGGTGGGAGAGACAGGCCCTGACCACGACAGGACATTTTCAGTGGCAGTTTCACTGGGGGACGTCACATACGGCCCTGCCTCCGGAAAAAACAAGAAATCGGCGGAACAGGCCGCCGCCGCAGCAGCCTGCAAGGCACTGGCTATTGACTGGAAAAGCGCCAGCCCGTGCCCGCAGCCGGCGGATACGGCAGTCACTGCAGCGGCACAAAGTCCGAGGCAGGATGCTTGCACACCGGACAGATGAAGTCGTCCGGGAGAACATCCCCTTCATAAATATATCCGCAGACTGTGCAGATAAAGCCCTTTTTCTTTTCTGACGATGCCGGAGGCCGCTGCTTTATGTGCTTCTGGTAGTAGCTGTATGTTGCCGCAGGATCTTCGGACAGGACAGCACCATCGGTCACATCAGCTATAAAAAGCGTGTGTGTTCCAAGATCTGCTGTTGAAAAGACTTCTGCGCTCAGGAAGGCGTTTGTTTCTTCTGCGATGTAGATAAGCCCGTTCTCTGATCTGCGGAAGGAAATGGATTCTGCTTTGTCTGCGGTTTTTCCGCTCTGAAATCCCCAGTGACGGTATGTTTCAAATTTTGAATTCTCAGAAAGAACTGAGACGTTGAATTTCCCGGTTCGTTCAATCATGCCGTGGGTGTAGTTCTGCTTGTTCAGGGCTACAGCGATTCTGTTCGGCTCTGTTGTCACTTGAAACACCGTGTTGACAATGCAGCCGTTGTCTTTCTGGCCGTCCTTTGCGGTCAGTATGAACAGTCCGTATGTCAGGCTGTGCATAACTTTGTTATCCATAGGTTCCTCCTTGCAAAATGCCGGCAGCAGCTTCTTTAAAAAGGCTTTGCGCCGCATGAGAATGCCGGACTCATGCGGCGCATATTTTCTCTGCCGGCTATTTTTTCATCAGGTAATCAGCAAGCGCTTCGTATGCAGGAATGGAAAGCGGGTCTATGTACTTGTTTGATGCAAGCGGATTTGATGCAAACCTGACAATGACCATCTCGGCAGCCGGGTCAATGTAAATTGCCTGTCCGTGCACGCCGCGCGCCATAAATGCTCCGTGCGCATTGTTTGTAATCCACCACATAGTGTGATAGCTCCAGCCCTTCAGGTCGGGATATTCTTCTCCGCGCGAAAACAAGTCCGGGCTTCCTCCCTGGGAAATCTCCTTGACTGCCTCCTCAGGTATGATCTGCCTGCCGCCAAGTTTTCCGCCGTTGCGGAGCATTTCACCGAATGCCGCCATATCGCGCAGATTCAGGCTCAGGCCGCCGCCTGCGAATGCGATTCCTGCCGGATCAACATTGTAGTATGCGTCATATGTTGCGCCGAGCGGCTTCCATATCAGCTCTGAGACAAGCTCTGCCAGTCCCTTTCCGCTTGCTCTGGAGATTATCCAGCCGAGGACTTCCGTATTTATTGTCTTGTAGCCGAATTCGTCTCCATGCTCTTGTCCGCTGATTTTCTTTACTGTGGCAAGATATTCATAGTAGTTTTTTGGCCCTGTGTATCCTGCCGGTCTGAACGGATTTCCCGCCGCGGCAAATGCCCAGACTTCGGCATTTGGATCGTTGTAGTCCTCGCTGTACTGGATTGCCGTTGTCATATTCATCACCTGCCGGACAGTGGCTCCGTCAAATCCTGAGCCCTTGAGCTCCGGCACATAGAATGTTACAGGCTTTGTGTCGTCAATCAGCCCCTGTGATTTGAGAATGGCGGCAACTGTTCCCGCAAAGGACTTGCTCACAGACATTGCGCCGTGCATGCCGTCAGCTGCAAGTCCGCCCATGTATTTTTCGTAGACAATCTTTCCCTTGTGGACAACGATAATTCCGTCGGTGTAGTTTTTTTCGAGGGACTGAGCCCATGTTACCGGCTCTGTTTCGTGCCAGGGAACGAACGTCACGCTGTCAATTCCTTTGTCCAGCTTTGTCTTGAACTGAAAGTGCTTTTCCTTTGAGGCCGGAACATTCCGCGTAGGGAAGAACTCGCGCATGTGGTTTACGCTGTAGCGCAGGCCTGGAAATGTAAAGAATGAGCCGTCAGCTGTGGAAAGAATTTTCCCTTTTTCAGGCGGAAATCCCTGCATCCAGCCCATTTTCACGGGATCTGATGCGCTTGCATCAAGAGCATTCTGAGCATACAGGACTGAAGAAAAGCCTGCCAGTGCCAAAAATAAATATGTTCTCTTCATAAGAGCAGCCTCCTGAACATAAGGTAATCACGGAAGCTGAAAATGTCAACAAAATGACCAGCTCCCGGCACAAGCGCCGGGGTGTGAATTCCTTTGCACAGATCAGTCCTGCATGGAAAAGAGGCTGTCCAAAAAGCACTGTTATGCTGAATTCAGGTATGTTGATTTTTTGGACAGCACCCTGTTTCTATTTTGTCGCGCCCGGAACCGCTTTCTCAAATTCCTTGTTTCCGTGCGTGTAGCGCGGCAGGACTTTCGGGGAGACGGTGTCCGTGCTGATTCCGGCTTTCTTGCGCTCGTCCTCGAAGCTTTTCACGTGGTCAAGACTGAGCTTTGAGGCGGGCTGAACGTCCTTGAACAGCTTTCCGGCCTCGATTCCGGCCTCGCGCCCGAACACAACGACATCAAGCAGGCTGTTTCCCATGAGACGGTTTGTTCCGTGCACGCCGCCGGACGCTTCTCCTGCGACAAGCAGATTCCGGATGTTCGTATGGCAGGTCTTGTCAATCTCAATGCCGCCGTTCTGGTAATGAAGGGTCGGGTAGACAAGAATCGGCTCCTTTCTGATGTCGATGCCGTATTTGATGAACATCTTGTACATCGCGGGAATGGACTTGAGAATCGTTCCTTCTCCGTGAATCATCTCAATCATCGGCGTGTCAAGCCAGACCGCGTCCTGCACTTCATTGTGAACGCCGCGTCCTTCCTTCACCTCGCGGATGATTCCTGAGGCGTTCACATCGCGCGTCTCAAGCGGATGAATGTAGACTTCGCCGTCCTTGTTGATGAGCTTCGCGCCGAGGGAGCGCACTTTCTCCGTGACGAGCTTTCCGAGAATCTGCGTCGGATATGCCGCGCCTGTCGGGTGGTACTGGAGCGAATCCTGGTACAGAAGCTTTGCGCCCGCGCGGTAGGCGATGACAAGTCCGTCCGCCGTCGCGCCGTAGTGGTTCGACGTGGGGAATCCCTGATAGTGCATGCGTCCGGCGCCACCAGTCGCTATGATAACGACTTTTGCCTTGGCGATGCGGATTTCGTTTGTTTCGACGTTCATAAGGACTGCGCCGCAGGCGTTTCCCTTGTCGTCCTTGATGATTTCGATTGCGGCGGTGAAGTCCACCACGGTGATTTTGTCCGGGCGGTTCAGAACCTCGTCGCGGAGCGTGCGCATGATTTCCGCGCCGGAATAGTCCTTGCAGGCGTGCATACGCTTGCGGCTTGTTCCGCCACCGTGCGTGGTGACCATCGTTCCGTCGGCTTCCTTGTCGAATTCAACGCCGAGTCCGTTCAGCCACTTGATGACTGACGGAGCCTTGTTCACCAGCGTGTAGACAAGCTCCGGCTTTCCGTCGAAGTGTCCGCCGCCGAACGCGTCAAGATAATGCTGCGCCGGAGAGTCGTTCGGCTTGTCCGCCGCCTGGATTCCGCCTTCCGCCATCATCGTGTTCGCATCTCCGACGCGAAGCTTTGTCACCAGAAGGACGTTCGCGCCGGCTTCGCTTGCCATGATTGCCGCGGACGTTCCGGCTCCGCCTCCGCCGATGACAAGGACATCAGTCTCATAGTCGATATGGCTCAGGTCGATATGCTCAGGCTCGATTCTCGGCTTTGCCTCAAGCATCTCGGCAAGCTCAAGCGGGGCTTTCTCGCCCTTGTTCGGACCGATCTTCAGCTCCGTGAACTGGGAAGCGATTCTGTCCGGATGGAATTTTTTAAGCAGGTCGTCCTTTTCGTCTGCGGTAAGGCGCGCATGCTCGAATTTAAGGTTTTCATCGCGTTTTTCTGCAACAATTTTTGCTGCATCGTCAAGATAGTTTCCGTACATCGTGCTTCTCCTATTCCTTATTTCTCAATATCCCGGTTATTGTAAAGCTCTTTGATTTCGGCAAGCGGCTTCTGCATCAGCTTCTGAATCAGCTCCTCCCATTTGCCCGCCTCGATTTCGGCGACACGGTCAATGAGGTGCTGTGTCTGCGGCTGGATATACTTTCCGTTCAGGCGGCGGGCAAGCTCCGCGACCTGCGGATGGCTGATTCCCGCCGGACACCGTGAGGAGCAGCAGCCGCACATAACGCAGTCGAACGAAAGGTCGGCGCACTTTGCGAAGTCTCCGCGCTGTGCGTATGCGATGTACTGCATGACGTTCAGATCCTGCGGACAGGCGCGTGTGCAGGCGTTGCAGCCGACGCATGAGTAGATTTCGGGGTAGAGCTGCATCATCACCGCCTGCTCAGGCTTCATCGCCTCAAGATTGTAGACCTGCTTTACCAGCGGAAAGAACGGAAGCGTCGCGATGTACATATCGTTCTCGACTTTCTTGGAGCAGGCAAGGCATGTCTGGAGCTGGTTCTCTCCCTTGATGCGGTAGATTGTGGCGCATGCGCCGCAGAATCCGTTGCGGCAGCCGCAGCCGCGCTTGAGCTGGTAGCCGGCATATTCCATAGCGTTCATAATCGTAAGCTCTGCCGGAACCTCGTATTTCTTTCCGAACAGGTATATAGTAGCCATTTCTTTTTCTGACATATATGTCTCCCGTAAAATAATGTGGGCGGACTTCAAAAAAATCCGCAGGACAACATTCAGGCGGACTGGCCGCCGTTTTCTAGTACTCCGGCGGAAGCTCCCCGAGCTGGTCGAAGCTGAACACCGGGCCGTCCTTGCAGACGAATTTGTCGCCGATATTGCATCTTCCGCACTTTCCGATTCCGCACTTCATCCGCATTTCCATCGTGGTGAAGACCTGCGAGTCCTTGAAGCCGAGCTTTTTCAGCGCGTCAAGCGAAAGGTGAATCAGAATCGGCGGTCCGCACATGATGACTGTCATGCCCGGGTCCGGGTTGCACTCCGTCACATACGGCGGAACAAACCCGACGTGTCCGTCCCATCCTTCCTCGGGGCGGTCGATTGTCAGGTTTATCGAGCAGTTCGGCTGCTTCATCCACACGTTCTGCATCTCATCCAAGCGCACTAAATCCGCCTTTGAGCGGCTTCCGTAAATCACCTGGATGCGTCCGTAGTTGGCGCGGTTGTCCATCATGTAGTTCACGACGGAATGAACCGGAGCAATTCCGATTCCTCCGGCGATGACGAGAATGTCCTTGCCCTTGAGCGCGCCCTCAACCGGGAATCCGTTTCCGATCGGACCGCGCACGCAGATTTCCTGTCCGACTTCCGCGCTGTGAAGCCATTCGGTGACGCAGCCGCACTTTTTTATGCTGAATTCCATGTAGTCTTCCAAAGTCGGGGAGGAGGTGATGGAAATCATCGACTCGCCCACGCCCGGAACAATGAGCATCGCGCACTGGCCGGGAATATGGTTGAACAGCTTCTTTCCGTCGCGTCCGACTACGCGGAACGTCTTTACGTCCGGCGTTTCCTGCGTGATGCCGATGATTTTTCCGACATACGGAATAAATGATTCGTTCTGCTCCATTATTGTTCCTCCGTTGTGCCAGATTCTTCGCTGAAAGCCTTGATGACTTTGACAATGTTCATGTTGACCGGGCAGCTTTCAAGGCAGCGTCCGCAGCCGACGCAGCTGAACGTTCCGCCGTGCGCCATCGGATAGTAGACAAGCTTGTGCATGAACCGCTGGCGGCTCCGCTCCTTCTGCGTGTGGCGCGGATTTTCTGCCGCCATCTGCGTGAAGTCGGAGTACATGCACGAATCCCAGCAGCGCACCTGCCTGATTCCGCTGCCGGTGTCGAAGTCGCGTACGTCGAAGCACATGCAGGTCGGGCAGACGTATGTGCACGTTCCGCAGCCGAGGCATGCCTCCGAGACTGAATCCCAGATTTTGGAATTGAACAGCTTGAGCATGTCTTTGCCTGCGAATTTCGACAGGTCAAGGTGCGCGAACGGAAGCTTGCCGAGCTTGGCGGCGATTTCCTTTTTCGCGCTCTCGACAGCCTTGCCGTCGCTCTCCGAAAGAAGGCTTTTCACCGAGTCAAGCAGTTTTTTTCCTTTGTCGGTGTTCGCCTCAAAATGGAACGCGCCGTCCGCCTTCCACGCGCTGATGTCGCCCGCAGGATTCGCCGCGTCGATGCCGTACACCGGGCAGAAGCATGTCTTGTCAGGCTCGGAGCAGGCGAGGGTGATTACCGTTCCGTGGTCGCGGCGGTTTTTGTAGTAGGAATCGACGGGAGTCATGTTCAGATATACATCGTCGATGATTGAAAAACTTTTCGCATCGCACGCGCGCACTCCGAACAGAACAAAGTCCTCGACGTCTTTCCGCGGGTCTTCCACCGTAATCTGCTTTCCGTCGATTTTATAGCTTACCAGATGCTCTGTCTTCGGAAAGAAGAAGTCCTTTGCGCTTCTGACTGTCTTGAGTGCGTCCGAAAGCCGCGCGCCTTTTTGCCACAGGCTGAAATTCGCCTTTCCCGAGGAATTGTCAACGGGAATATACAGCTTTTCCTGTGCGGCGATTGCCTCGAAAAGCCCGTCTATTTTTTCAACTGGAAGTGAAAGCATCAGTTTGTACCTCCTTCCTCATCATTCGAGCGGTCATACACAATGCCCGGCTCCGCGTCGTTCTCGGTGAACGTGAGCATCGGCGGCTTTGTCTCCATGTCGCTTCCTGCGATGTACGGACCGTAGAGCTCGTCAATGTCCTTTGCAAATTTCCTGTTGATAAGGTGAAGCGGAATATGCTCAGGGCAGACACGCGAGCATTCGCCGCAGTCAGTGCAGCGTCCGGCAACGTGCCATGCGCGGATAATATGGTAGAGCGACTCCTCGAAGCTTGTCTGCGCGACTTTCTGCGAGGTGTAGAGCTTGTTGTTGTCGAACACGCATTTTTCGCAGGTGCAGGCGGGGCAGATGTCGCGGCAGGCGTTGCACCTGATGCAGCGGCTGAACTCGTTCTGCCAGAACGCGTGGCGTTCGTCCGCGCTCATAGCCTCAAGCTTGGAAACCTCGTCAAACCGCTTTGAGTCCAGAAGCTCTCCGTCCTCGCCGATAAGCTCGTCATAGGTGATGTGCTTCTTGCTCTTGCAGTTCGCGCACCGCTCGGCGAGCTCTCCCGTCTCGGGGTTCTTCATGCCGTCGCACGGAATTCCGATTGCGTACACATCGTCGCGCGTCACGCGGTTCTCCTTGAGAAGCTCGGTGAAGCTGTATGTGTCGCACGGCTTGAGGAACACAAGCACTTTCTCCTGCGGAATCGGAGTCTCCGCGGCGTTCGGGTCGCGCTGCTTTGCCATCGTGTTGTTCATGCGCGCCGTGCTTTTTTTTGTCTCGATTTCCCGCGTGATTTTTACGAGGTACTTTGAGAGGTTTGCGCCGCAGTTCTCGTCATAGACGAAATTCCTGTCAAGGTCTTCCGCCGCGGTGAATGTTCCCGGCGTCACATCGTAGTCAAACAGTCCTTTCCGCCAGCCTACGACGCGCTGCACGGTTCCTGCGGAAAGAAGCTCCTTCGCGCGCTCCAAAAGTGTATTCGTCAGTTTGTTGTCTTGCATCGCACGTCCTCCAGCTTCCTGTTTTCGCCGAGCCCGGTAACTTTCGCCACGAAATCGTTCATGATTCCGGCGAAGCGCACACCTTCCGCGGCCGAGCACCATTCCACGCGGGTGCGCGCCTTCTCTATGCCCAGATAATCGAGCATGCTGAAAAGCAGCGTCATTCTTCTGCGCGCAAAGTAGTTTCCGGTGGAGTAGTGGCAGTCGCCGGGATGGCAGCCGCACAGAATCACGCCGTCAGCTCCCCGCTGGAACGCCCGCAGAATGAACAGCGGATTCAGCCGGCAGGAGCAGGGAATGCGGATGATTTTTACGTTTGCAGGATATTCCAGCCGGTTGTTTCCGGCAAGGTCTGCGCCTGCATAGGAGCACCAGTTGCAGCAGAATGCAACGATTTTCGGCGTCCACGGTTTGTTTTCGTTGTTTGCCATAATACAATTCCTCAGGATTACAAGACTGAGTCAACCTCCGCCAGAATCTGTTTGTTGCTGAATCCGTTGAGATCCATCGCGCCGGACGGACAGGCGACCGTGCATGCGCCGCAGCCCTGGCACATGGCCGTGTTGACCTGCGAGATGCGCCGGGTGACTGTCGTGCGGTTCGGGCCGCGGAAATCCTTTTCGATGTAGGTGATCGCGCCGTACGGACAGACGTTCGCGCACTGTCCGCAGCCGTTGCATGCAAGCTCGTCAGGATGCGCCGTGCACGGATTGTTCTTGAGCGTGTCCTTCACCAGAAGGCAGATTGCCTTTGCCGCCGCTCCTGATGACTGCGCGACTGTCTCCGGGATGTCCTTCGGTCCCTGGCAGCAGCCTGCGAGGAAAATGCCGGCCGTCGGGCTTTCCACCGGGCGCAGTTTTGCGTGCGCCTCAAGGAAGAAGTCGTTGTTGTCCATGCTGGTTGTGAGCATTGTCGCAAGCGGACGCGCCGACTTGTCGGCTTCGATTGAGGCCGCAAGGACAACCATGTCAGCCTTGATGTGAACCTGCCTGTTCAGAATCAGGTCGGAGCCCTGGACATCAAGCGTTCCGTCGGAAAGCGGAGTCACTTTTCCGACCTGCCCCTTGATGTAATGGACGCCGTACTGTTCGACTGCGCGGCGGTAGAACTCGTCGAAGTTCTTTCCCGGAGTGCGCACGTCTATATAGAAGACATAGCAGTTTGTGTCAGGATAGTGGTCGCGCGTCAGAATCGCGTGCTTTGCCGTGTACATGCAGCAGACTTTCGAGCAGTACTCGTGTCCTTTTGAAGAATCCGCCGAGCAGCGGCTTCCCACGCACTGCACGAACACGATTGTCTTCGGCTCGCGTCCGTCAGACGGGCGCAGCAGGTGTCCGTTTGTCGGGCCTGACGCATTGCAGAGCCGCTCGAATTCAAGCGACGACACGACGTCCGGGCTCTGTGAATAGGCGTACTCGTCGAATTTTGTCAGCTCAATCGGATTGTAACCGGTCGCCACAATGATTGCGCCGTAGTTCTCGGTGATGACCTCGTCTTTCTGGGTGAAGTCGATTGCGCCCGCGCCGCACGTTTTCTGGCAGAAGCCGCACACGTTGTCCTTGCCGTTTGCAAGCCCTTTCATATGGAGGCAGTAGCCGGCGTCGATTGTGGCGACTTTCGGAACTGCCTGCGCGAACGGAATATAGATCGCCTTTTTGGTGTTGAGGTTCAGGTTGAAGTCGTTCGGGACTTTCTTGTTCGGGCATTTTTCGATGCACTCGCCGCAGCCCGTGCACTTTGTCTCGTCAACGTAGCGCGCATGCCGCTTGATGTCGATGCTGAAATTGCCGATGTAGCCTTTTACGCCGACCACTTCCGAGTACGACAGGATTCTGATGTTCGGATTCTGGCTTACTTCCGTCATTTTCGGCGTGACGATGCAGGAGGCGCAGTCAAGCGTCGGGAACGTCTTGTCGAGCATCGCCATTTTTCCGCCGACAGTCGGCTTCTTTTCCACGATGTCTACCGGGAATCCTGCGTCCGCAATGTCAAGCGCGGCAGTGATTCCGGCGATTCCGCCTCCGATGACGAGCGCGCGCTTTGTGACCGGCGTCTCTCCGGCGGTGAGCGGCGTGTCGAGGATTGACTTTGCGATTGCCGCCTTTCCGAGGGCGATTGCCTTTTCTGTCGCCTGCTCGACATCCTTCAAGACCCACGAGTCCTGCTCGCGGATATTCGCGACCTCGACTTTATACGGATTGAGGCCTGCGCGCTCGGCGCACGCGCGGAATGTCTTCTCATGCATGCGCGGGGAGCAGGAGCAGAGGACAACGCCGGTGAGCTTGTCGTCCCTGATATGATCCTCAATCATTTTCTGACCGGCAGAAGAGCACATGTACGTGTAGTGCGTTGAATAGGCGACTCCGCTTACTTTGCCGAGCTCCTCCGCCACTTTTTCTACGTCAACTGTGCCGGCAATGTTCGTACCGCAGTGACATACGAAAACTCCAATTCTTTCCATAAAAATGCTCCTATTTGCGGTACTTTCTGAACGCGCTCATCAAGAGCTGCTGCGGCGTCTCTTCATCAAGCTTTTCAGGAACCTGAGCAGGATCAAGATGAAGCGGACCGCGCTCGCGTTCTACAACAGTCCTCACCGCATCGATAAGCTTTGCCGGCTCTACCTGGCGCGGACACCGCTCAAGGCACGCAAAGCATGACAGACAGGTGTAAATCGATGTGCTTTTCAAAAGCGGCTCGATTTCGCCGTTCTCCACCATCTGCACGAACTGATGCGGATGATATTCCATCGCGTCGTAGTTCGGGCAGGTGCCGGAGCATTTTCCGCAGACCATGCATTTTTTCGGCTCGACTCCGCTTGCCTCAAGGATAAGCTCCTTGTATTTCTGGATTTCAGACTCAAGCATGTTGCAGAACCTCCTTCTGTGCCTCTTCCTTTACGCCGAGCGCTTCGGCAAGCAGTTCTGAAAAATAAACTACGTCAAGATTCGAGCTGCCTTTGTTTTTGACGAGATTGTAGCGGCACAGCGGGCAGCTTGTGACAAGAAAATCCGCTCCCATGTCCTGCGCGTTTGAAAGGATGGATGCAGTCCGTTTCTGCGGAATCGTCTCATCCTCAAACGCGGCGTACGCTCCGCAACATTCGTTCCGCTGGGCATATATTACCGGAGTTCCGCCGACTGCCCTGATAAAGTCCTCAAGAATCTGCGGATTCTCAGGGTCGTCGAATTCCATGACTTTTCCCGGGCGGAGCAGAAGGCAGCCGTAGTACGCGCCGATTTTCTTTCCGGCAAGCGGATTTTTTACGGCGGACTTTACTGTGTCCCAGCCGATTTCATCGCGGAGCACTTCAAGGAAATGGAGGACGTTTGTCTCTCCGTGATACTCAATGCCGTCTTCCTTGAGATAGTTGTTCGCCTTGAGGACAGTGTTCTCATCGTTCTGAAAATCGCCGTTCACCTGCTTGAGCACGTTGTAGCATGCGGAGCAGAGCGTCACAAGCGGCTGGTTCTTGTCCCTGGAAGCTGCCAGCGCGCGGACAGAGGGCAGCTTTGAGGCGATTTCGTTTTTTCCGCACGGATATACGCCTCCGCAGCACTGCCACTCTTCAATTTCCTCTAATTTAAAGCCAAGGACAGCTGCACTTGCCCGTGCATAGGAGTCAAGCTCCTTCGCCTTGTTCTTTAAAGTACATCCAGGAAAATATGAGTAAGTGCGTGTGTGTGTTTGGTTTTCACTCATTTATACCACCTGCATATCATGTTGATAAGAGATAAAAGCGCCGCCTGATACTCTGTTCCTGCGGCGCTTGCACAGGCAGACCGGGTGCGCCCAGCCTGCTTTCCAGCTATTTTTTAACTGCGCCAGCCATTTCCTCCGGGTGGAAAACTGCGTCAAACTGTTCCGCCGAAAGAAAGCCGAGCTGCACGCAGGCATCCTTTAGAGAGATGTTCTCTTCGTATGCCTTATGGCTTGTTTTTGCCGCATTTTCGTAGCCGATGTACGGATTCAGCGCGGTAACGAGCATGAGGGAATTGTGCAGGTTGAAGTGCATTTTTTCCTTGTCTGCTGTTATTCCTGCCGCGCAGTTGCGGTTGAAGCTTACCATTGCCTCCGCAAGCAGCCGCACCGACTGAAGAAAATTATAGGCAATGACAGGCATAAAGACATTCAGCTCAAAATTTCCCTGGGAAGCTGCCATTCCGACTGCCGCATCATTTCCCATGACCTGCACGGCTGTCATTGTCAGCGCCTCGCACTGGGTGGGATTGACTTTTCCGGGCATGATTGAAGAGCCTGGCTCGTTCTCGGGAATATGGATTTCCCCGATTCCGCATCTCGGCCCTGACGCAAGCCAGCGCACATCATTTGCAATTTTCATCAGATCCGCGGCAAGCGCCTTTAATGCTCCGTGGGCAAAGACAATCTCATCCTTGCTGGTGAGCGCATGGAATTTGTTTGGAGCCGTGATGAATTCCTTTCCGGTAAGCTCAGAGACTTTTTTTGCAACGAGCGTGTCGAATCCTTTCGGCGCGTTAAGCCCCGTTCCGACTGCTGTTCCGCCGAGCGCAAGCTGCTTGAGATACGGAAGCGAAGCGGAAAGCAGATCCCTGTCGCGCTCAATCGAAGTCCGCCAGCCGGAAATTTCCTGGGAAAACTGAATCGGAACTGCGTCCTGAAGATGCGTGCGTCCCGACTTCACAATGCCTTCGTTTTCTGCTTCGAGCCGCTTGAAAGTGGAGGCAAGAAGATCTATGGCAGGAAACAGCTTGTCTTCAATTTCAACGACAGCCGCAATATGCATTGCCGTGGGAAATGTGTCGTTGGAAGACTGGCTCATGTTGATGTCATCGTTCGGGTGGCAGAGCTTTTCGCCTGCAATCTGGTTCGCGCGGTTCGCAATCACTTCGTTTGCGTTCATGTTTGACTGGGTGCCGCTTCCCGTCTGCCATACGACAAGCGGAAATTCCCCGTTTAAGGAGCCTGAAATCACTTCATCGCATGCCTTTGAAATAGCATCGGCTTTCTTTTCCGTCATTTTTTCCGGCTTCAGCTCATGGTTTGCAAGGGCTGCCGCCTTCTTGAGATAGCCGAATGCCTTTGTGATTTCGCGGGGCATTGTTTCAATTCCGACACCGATGAGGAAATTTTCATGGCTCCGCTGCGTCTGCGCTCCCCACAGCTTGTCCGCAGGAACCTTGACTTCGCCCATGCTGTCATGTTCAATTCGGTATTCCATTTTTAGAACTCCAGCTGCTTGATGACGTTTTTCAGGCAGTCAGCAGAATGTCTGAGGGATTCGGTTTCGGATTCGGTGAGCGGTGCGACAAGACGCCCTGAGACGCCGTTTCCGCCGATCACTGTCAGAATGCTCAGGCAGACATCGCTGATTCCGTATTCGCCGGTGAGCAGCGTTGAAGCGATTGTGACAGAGTCATTCGCATTCTTGATGATTTCGCAGAGGCGGGCTGTCGTTGCTCCGATTCCGTAGTTTGTGCATTTTTTTGCGGCGATAATGATTCCGCCTGACTTTCTCACAAAGTCCTCGATTTCCGCATGGTCAGGCTTTGCGGTTCCCTTTCCGTTCAGGCTGTCGTAATATGCGTCCACAGGAACTGACGCCACGTTTACAAGAGACCACGGAACAAACGATGAGTCTCCGTGCTCGCCGAACACATATGCGTGAAGATTCGGCTGGCCGATGCCGTACACATCCGCGATTTTTGTGCGGAGCCGGGCAGTGTCAAGAAGCGTTCCCGTTCCGATGATATGGTCGGCCGGAATCCCGGAAGTCTTTACAAACTGATAGGTGAGGATGTCCACCGGGTTTGCGACAATGACATAGATTGCATTGGGCGCGGCCTTTGTAATCTGCGGAATAATTGTCTTTGTGATGTTTACATTTGTCTGGGCAAGCTCAAGGCGCGACTGTCCGGGCTTGCGGGCGACACCTGATGTCAGGATGACAACATCAGAGTCCTTTGCGTCTTCATACGATCCGTCATGAATGTTTACAGGGCTCATGTACGGAGTTCCCTGCCGGATATCCAGCGCTTCTCCCATGGCACGGTTTGTGTCAATGTCGATCATGACGATTTCTGTCGCGATGCTTTTGAGACAGAGGGCATAGGCAATGGACGAGCCAACTTGTCCGGCGCCAATAATAGTAATTTTGTTTGCCATACATAATCTCCTGTGCTATATGTGTAAAACGGCTATATGCTTTGCTTGGTTACTCCAAGTTTTTGAAAAAGAGATGCCAACGGCATTCGCATCTGATTATACTGCATAAAAAGTCTCCTGTTAATAGAAAAAAAAGTGAAAATACAGATTTATAGGGGTTTTTGCAGATTTTTCTCTTTTTCTGTGAAATTTGTAACAGTTTGTAGCTTTTTCTGTGATTTTTTTCACTTAAAACAAGCACCAAGGAAATGCACATTGCAAAAAAATGATGTTCCGTCTAAAATGAGTTTCCATGGATATTTACAGCCGGTTCAGCCGGGAAGCAGCTGATGCTATGAAAGCCGATATTGCGGAGACAGGCGGCTGCGAAGTATTTTGGTCCGGCAGGATAAATGATGAGGGCATTGTTGAAAGCGTGACGGCAGGCGCGCGCGGAAACGGTCATTCCGTTGTCATTCACAGGGGAATCGCGCGGGAAGGCCATGTCCTCATTCATAACCATCCCGGGGGAAATTTGCTCCCGAGCGAAGCTGACCAGGCGGCAGCCGCAGGAGCTTCAGACACATCGCTCGGGTTTTATATCATCGACAACGATGTGAGCCGCGTGTATGTTGTGGTGGAGCCTGTCCGGCCGAAAAAAATGCGTTTTCTGAAGGAAAAGGAGGCTTCGTTCTATCTTTCAGCGGACGGGCCTTTGGCTCAGGCTTCTGAGAGCTATGAGGAGCGTCCGTCTCAGATTCAGCTTGCAGAGGAAATTGCGCGGGCGTTCAATGAGAGCAAGATAGGTGTCTTTGAGGCGGGAACGGGAGTCGGAAAAAGCTTTGCCTATCTGATTCCCGCGGTGCTGTGGGCGGTGAGCAACAAGGAGCGCGTCATTGTTTCCACCGGGACAATCAACTTGCAGCAGCAGCTTTTTGAAAAGGATATTCCGCTCGCCCTGAAAATCACCGGGAAAAACGTAAAGTCCGTCCTGCTCAAGGGAAGGCAGAACTATGTGTGCCTGAGGCGGCTTTCCGATGCAGAGGAAGAGCGCAGCCTTTTTGATGATGACGCTGAAATGATTGATGTGATCCGCTCCTGGACAAAGGAAACGCCTACGGGAAGCAGAAGCGACCTTTCCTTTGTTCCGCCTGACAGCGTGTGGAGCCGGATTAACAGCGAAAGCGATGCCTGCCTGGGAGGAAGGTGTCCGCACCGGGAAGAGTGCTTTGTAATGAGGATGCGCAAGGAGGCGAGTGACGCTTCCTTGATAGTGGTGAACCATCACCTGCTGTTTGCAGACATTGAAAGCAGGATGAGCGGAGCCGGATATGAAGATGCTGCCGTGCTGCCGCCGTACCGGCGCATTGTTTTTGATGAAGCCCATGGAATCGAGGACAGTGCCACCAGCTTTTTCAGCGAGATTGTTACGCGGTTCAAGGTGATGAAGCAGGTGAACCTTCTGTTCAGGAATTTCAGAGGGACAAGCTCCGGCTTCCTGGTGCAGGCTGCGGCCGTTTCTTCCGCTGAAAACTGCACTGAGCGCGCTGCCGCATGCGCTTCCTCTGTCAAAGACAGCCTTATGGCCCTTGATCAGGCCGCTATGCTTGCAATGGAAGATGAGTTCAGCCTGCGCCTTCATGCTTCAAATGCCGCGCGGTTTTGCGATGTGCTTTCTGCGATGTCCAGGCTCAGGTCATCACTGGCGGTTTTCAATGATCTGGTGCGGGAAGTTCTTGAGGGCATTGACGACAGGGATGCTGACATTCCGGCAGTCTGGGAGGCAAAGACCGTGCTTCACCGGCTTGAGTCGTTTGCGTCATTGTGCAGCGAGTTCTGCCGCTGGAATGAAAAGGAAGGAACTGTCTTTTGGATGCAGAAAGTGAAGATTCCCCCGAAAGCTCCGGGAGACAGTTTCACCGTGTTTGTTCAGTTCATACAGACGCCGCTTGACATCGCTCCGCTCATGAATGCAGGAGTTTTTGAGCCGATGGAAACGGTTGTCTGCACAAGCGCAACGCTCAGAACTGACAGGAATTTCAGCTACTGGATGCGGCGCACCGGGATTTCCCTTGCGGAAAAGGGGCGTGTCTTGCAGCAGGATTTTGAGTCTCCGTTTCCGTACAAGACAAATGTGCTTTTTGCTGTTCCGGACGATGCGCCGTTTCCCGACAGCCAGTATTTCCAGAGCTATGCCGAAGATGCTGTGCTGAAGCTTGTTCTTGCTGCCGGCGGCCGGACGCTTGTGCTGTTCACTTCATATGACAGCCTGAAATTTTCCTACAATGCAAGCCGCGCCGTTCTTGCGGAAAACGGGATTGCCGCCTTTAAGCAGGGGGATGACGACCGATTCAGGCTTCTTGAGAAATTCAAGGAGGATACAAAAAGCGTTCTGTTTGCCACCGACAGCTTTTGGGAAGGAGTTGATGTTCCCGGAAGCAGTCTCAGCCAGGTGATTATAGCAAAGCTGCCGTTTGCCGTTCCAAACGATCCTGTCTTTTCAGCGCGCAGTGAAGCCCTTGAACGGCAGGGCGGGAATTCCTTTATGCAGCTGAGCCTCCCGCAGGCAGTCATTAAATTCAGGCAGGGTTTCGGGAGGCTTATACGGCGAAGTGATGACAAGGGAGCTGTTGTTGTCCTCGACCGCCGCATCGTTGAAAAAAAATACGGCGGAATGTTTATACGGAGCGTTCCGCAGACAAAGAGAATGTACAGCCCGCTTGCCGACATCACGGAGGCGGTGAGGCGCTTTCTTTCCTGAGGAAGCAGCTTACCTTCTTTTTCCAAAGAGCCGCAGCAGGGAAAGGAAGATGTTTATAAAGTCAAGGTACAGCTCAAGCGCGCCGAAAATCGCAATTTTCCTGTAGTCATCAGAACTGTCTGCCCTGAGCGAAGCCCTGAGAATTTTCTGGGAGTCGTAGGCGGTAAGACCCGTGAACACAACGACAGAAACGAGCGAAATCAGCCAGCTGAACATTCCGCTTCCGAATCCGAGCATAAACATCAGTCCGTTTATAAGCGACGCGATGATGATTCCGATAAGCCCCATGCGCAGATAGCTTCCGGCTGATGTCAGGTCTGATTTTGTCTTCATTCCGTAGGCGGCCATGACAAAGAACAGGGCAGACGCGGAGATAAAGCATGAGCCGACAGAGCTGAGCCTGTACACAAAGAAAATTGTTGAAAGCGTCAGTCCGCTCAGCGCCGCGTACAGAAGGAACATGGCTTTTGCCTTGAGAACAGAAATCTTTCTGATTGAAGAGGACAGAATGATGACAACTGCCAGTTCCGCTATGATAAGTGCAATCATTCCAAGTCCGCCGGTTGCCCTGAGCAGGGAAAGGATGAGCCCTGAATACGCTGCCAGAACCGCAGAGGCTGCGCTTACAAGAAGCGCAATCCCCATCCAGCCGTATGTCCGTGCAAGAAAGAGCTTTCTTTCCTCTGAAGTGGGCGAATACACTGACACTGAATTTTCCATGAAAAGCCTCCTGTTTTTTGTGCTTCCTACTAATATAGCAAAAAAACAGAAAAATTGCAATTTTAACTGATTTCGGTTATACTTATTCTGTCTATGGTCAGGCAGGGTGTCGGTGCGCTTGCTTTTTCAGTTTTTCTCTTTTTTTCGTGTTCACCTGATGTGAGCACTTCTGTTTCGGGAGAAGATGATACGCTGCGCGGGCGCTCTCAGTCTCTGGAGCAGTCTGTTCCGTGGACTGCTGAGCTTGAAGGCTCTGTTCTGGCAGAAAATGCGGAAAGCGGGCTTCCGGCTGGAGACGAGATGCCGCTTGCCCTTGCGTTTTCCAGCGGGGCTGAAAGCGAGCGGCCTGTGTATCCGCGGCTTGCAGGAGGATTCAGCCTTGACGTGTCGTCAATGGACAGCGGCGCCCTTGAGGCTGTAGAGGGGTTTCTTTCGGCCTTGCAGGACGGAAACAGCCTTGAGCCTTTTATAGAAAACGGAATGATGTACACGCTTGCGCTGTTTCTCCATGACTTTGCACAGGCATACGGAAATGCCGCTGTGTATGACTATGCTGCCGGAGAGCCGTTTTTTTCAGAGGAAACGTACCAGTGTCCGGCGCGTCTGTTCCTCAGGAGCGGATCCGGCGGAAAATCAGCTGCTGACGTGTATCTGTTTCTCAGGAATGCCGGAAGCGGATGGAAAATTGTCCAGCTTGAGCTGTTTTGAGAATTTCGCAAGGAGGTAAGGCAAAAGCTGCCTGAAATAGTAGTTTGCCTTTGCAAGTTCGCGTTGCGGACTTCCTTGCCAATTGTGCTTCCCCGTTTTGCTGCGGAAGCACGTGGAGCTGCGGATGACAGAAGAAAAGGAGCTTACAAAAATTGAGCGGGAGCTTGTCCTTCAGTATCTTATTGATGACAATGTTCCCCTGACGGTCACTCTGGAAGAAAAGCCGGAAAAAGCTGATGCGGAGCTTGCCGGAGAAAAGACTTCCCTGCCGGAAAAAGAAAGCCGGCTTCCTGCCAGCGCAGTGTTCCCTGTTGCGATTCCGTCAGAGCAGATTACTGTTTTGAGCCAGGGGATAATCCTTTTGAAGAATCCCGCGCGGACTGTCCGGCCGTTTATCGGGAAGCAAGTCAGGGTTCAGTTTTACTTTAACCGCCTCGGTCTTTATTTTCTTACGGAAATGAAGGAATGCTCGAAAGGGCTTGCAATTGTCATTCCTTCAGCCATACGGCGCCTGCCCGAGCCTGCTTCCGGTCCCGGATATGCGCTCTCCGGGGCTGTTTCATATGAGTCGGCGAACGCGCGGATTTCCATCAGCTGCATCCCGCTTCCCGGCTACCGGCTTCTTGAATCTCCAAAATGGACTGACATTCCTGAGGCGTGCCGCAGCCATGCAAAGGCTCTCCTTGAGTCCTTTGTGCAGGAATCACGCTCAGGGCGCGCAGAGCCTGCCGGAAACGGACTGCATCTTCTTGCCGTGGCGCGCTGCCTTGCGTCAGAGCAGAACACCCATGAAAGCGAGCCTGTTGAGGGAAGAGCGAAGCCGTTCTACCTGATATTTGCCGATGACAAGAGAATTGTCCTTGCGCTGAAAAGCGGCTCTGAAAAAATAGACTTGGATCTGTCCTATGATCTTTCGCTGGATTTTGCATTGCCGGGAAACAGGCTCTTTAAGCGCACTGTCAGAACCGGCTGCCAGGCGGAAACGGTGTATTCAGACGGAAGCGGCGGCATGCAGTGCGTTTCCCTGAAGTATACCGGCCTGCAGGAAGAAGACCGCCGCTTCCTCTGCGAGCAGGTAAAAGGAAGCGGAGCTGCCTGAGCGGGCGGTGCCGGAAGCCTTGCTATTTTTTAAAGAAAGTCCGCATCTTTCTGTTCTTGTATGCCCGCTTGTTTCCAAGGAGGGCTGCCAGCGGATTGAGCATTCCGATGTTTTCACACAGGATTTTTATGACGACAATCATCGGAACTGACAGAATCATTCCGATAAATCCCCACAGCCAGCCCCACAGCGAGAGGCTCACCAGAATGATAAACGGCGAGATTCCAAGGTCGGCGCCGGCCCACCGCGGCTCAATGATGTTTCCGAGGATAAAATTCACTGCGAGAATGGCGGCTGCGATGTATATGATTTTTGCGGCGGAAGGGTAGAACTGAAGCACTGCGAATCCCGTTGTGACGGCCCACGAGACAATGGAGCCGAAGTTCGGAATGAAATTCAGGATAAACGCAAGGAATCCCCAGATGACTGCAAAGTCGAGGCCGACAGCAAGCGTCAGCAGAAAGACGCACATTCCAGTCAGAAAGGAAATCAGGAATTTGATGGAAATGTAGCGCGTGACTTCCGCAATCGTCTTTGTTATGATAAACATGATTTTCCTGTTTGTCCGTTCCTGCGGAAATGCTGTCCGCAGCTTGTCCTTCATTCCGCGGATTTCAATCAGGAAGAAAATGATGAGCAGCGAAATGACAAGGATAACCTTCAGGCTTGAAAGCATATAGTTGCTGGCGGCGAATGCGAAGTCCTGGATAAAGGAGCGGACTCCGAGCGAATTCCACAGGTTCACTATCAGGGATGAATTTTCATCGAACGGAAGGTGAAGCGCGGACGCAATCATTGTGTACAGAGAAGTGAAGCGCGCCTCGTACTTCGGATACGCATTCAGGACGGTCCGGCAGCTCGCCACAAGGAGATTCCCGATTATAAAAAAGATTGCCGCGGCAAGAATCACCACGATGACGATTCCGATGCTCCATGGAATATGGAATGCAGTCAGCTTCTTTACAAACGGATAAAAGACAAATGAAAGCATCAGCGCTATTGCTAGCGGCATGGAAAACGAGTATGTCAGCCGCAATGCAGCCAGAGAGAAAGCAGCGGCAAAAAACAGAAGAATGTAGAAAATGCCTTTCGCATAGTTTGTGCGCTTGTTTTCCAAATGCGTCTTCCTTTTTTTTGAAAGCTGTCCGGCAGAAACGCGCTTCTGCCGCAGAAAAATCTATTTCTTTATCGTCCGGTATACTGCGTCATCTGTGCCGGATTTTGGCCCGATTTTGCTGAAGCCGCAGTACGGAACAAGAACTTCGGGAATTGAAACGGAGCCGTCTTCATTCTGGTAGTTCTCAAGGATTGCAAGCATTGCGCGTCCTGCGGCAACCGCTGTTCCGTTCAGCATATGCACGTACTTGTTCTTTCCGTCATCGTCATGGTATTTTACGTTCAGGCGGCGGGCCTGATAGTCGGTGCAGTTTGAAGTTGACGTGACTTCGCCGTAGCCGCCGTCGGGATGCTGCTCGTCTGCGCGGCTGGGCATCCATGCCTCAAGATCCCATTTTCTGTATGCGGGCGCTCCCAGATCCCCGGTGCAGGTGTCTACAACCCTGAACGGCAGCCCCAGCCCTTCAAAAATTTCCTCTTCAATCAGGCGCAGCTTTTCGTGGAGAGATTCGCTCTGCTCGGGAAGCGCATAGACGAACATTTCAACTTTGTCAAACTGATGGACACGGTACAATCCCTTGCTGAACTGGCCTGCGGCTCCGGCTTCGCGCCTGAAGCAGTGGGAAAGCCCGCAGTACAGAAGCGGAAGCCTGGACTTTTCAAGAATCTCGCCTGAATGGTAGCCGCCCAGCGTGATTTCGGCTGTCGCGACAAGGCAGGTGCCTTCGTCCTGAATCGAGTAGACATTGCTTTCATTTCCGCGCGGATTGAATCCGATTCCCCTGAGCACTTCCTCCCGTGCGATGTCGGGCGTAATGAACGGCGTAAAGCCGTGCCTGCGCAGCACGTTCAGCGCGTACATGATGAGCGCCTGCTCCAGAAATACCGCTTCGTTCTTGAGATAGTAAAACTTTGCGCCGGAAACCTTTGTCCCGCGCTCAAAGTCAATCAGCCCCAGCGATTCTCCAAGCTCAATATGGCTTTTGGGCTTGAAGCTGAATGTGCGCGGCGTTCCCCATTTTTTGACTTCAAGGTTTTCAGTGTCAAGCTTTCCGACGGGAGCATCAGGGTGCGCCATGTTCGGAATCTGCCGCCCGGCTTCACTGAGCTTTTCTTCAGTATCAGAAAGCTTTTTTTCTGTCTGCGCGATGCGTTCCTTGACAGCTTTTCCTTCCTCGATATAGGCTGCCCGGGATTCCGCGCTGAGCTTCTGCTTCATGGCGGCGGCGTTTTCATTGCGCTTCTGCTGAAGGCTTTGCAGCTCTGTTGTCAATGCTGTGCGCTCGTCAAAAAGCCGTGCGACAAGATCTGCGTCAGCCTTTGACGGATCCATGTTCCTGTTGATAATGTTCTTTTTTACTGCCTCAAGGTTTTCCTTGATAAATCTGTAGTCTAGCATTTTTTTCCCTTAGGAGCTGATGTCCTGCAAACTGCACTATACTGCTTTTACTGTATTTCGTAAACTGCTTCAACTGTGACGGAAACTGACGTTATGCCGCCGGAAACCGGGGTGGCGGCTCCTTCTGACCGTGCAAAGGCTACGGAATTGTTCAGCGCGCCTCCTGAATGCGAGGACACTTCCCTGATGGAAATGATGTTTCCCAGTGATGCTCCGCTTGTTGAAACGAGTGTTGCCGCTTTCTGCCCGGCATCCCGCAGCGCAAGAATGCGCGCCTGCTTTTCCGCGTCCTCGGTTTTTACGGCTGAAAAGCTGACAGAGTCGAATCTGTTTGCGCCAGCTTTTATTGCTGCATCGATGACTTCCCCTGTCTTTTCAATAGGGCTGACAGAAACTGTTATTCTGTTTGAAACCGCGTACTGCCCCAGAACAGTCCGTCCGTTCACATACGATGTCTCCTGATTGATATGGAAGCCGGAAGTTTGAATTCCGTTCCTGCTGATTCCGCTGTCAATGAGCGCCTTTTGAACCGCTTCCATTTTCCGCGCGTTTTCCTCGGAAGCCTGCACGACATCGCTGCTCCGTGTGAGCACTGAAAGTGAAATTTCAGCCTTTTCGTTTTCAACTTTTACTTCTCCTGTTCCGGTGACAGAAACAGTCCGCGCGTTTTTTTGCTCCGGGCGGATAGTGCAGGCTGAAATCACGCACAGGAGCGCGGCCGGCAAAAAGATCATGCTGATTTTTTTCATAATGAAAACCTCCTTTTGAAAGTCAGACGGAAGATCCGCCTACCGTATGTTGAAATAGAATTTTTTCAGGTAAATGGCGCGGTTGTTTGCCTGCGTCCAGTACGCGCTCTGCGGATAGCGGCGCACAATTGTCTCGTATGTGTCAAGGGCGCTCCGTATGTTCCTGACGCTGGAATTCGACTCAAAGACCTGTCCCTGGAGATAGAGGCCTTCGTCAATCCGCGATGTCGCTTTTTCAAAGAATTCCTCCAGGCATGAAAGCGCTTCCTTGTACTGCCGTGATTCCAGATGTGCGCGGGCTTTTTTCAAAAGCTCGTCAGCCTGAAGATCTTGTCCGCTTTCCGCTTTTTTCAGGCTTCCGGATTTGTCTCCGGCGGAAGTGACGCGGTCCGGGGAAGGCTGCCCCGCATCTGGAGATGAAAGCTGCGTTCCGCTCTGGGGCGGCAGGACATCTTCTTTCTGTGCTGCCTGGGGAATGGCAGCCTGATTTTCCTGCGGCGGCTCCTGTACAGCAGCAGGAACGTTTTTTTCAGCCTCAGGCTTTCTGGCTGCTTCCGGCGCGGGAGACGCTTCTTTTTCCGGACGCGGCGGAACTATTTCCGCATAATCAGGCGCAGCGGCTCTCTGCTGATCTGTGCTTTTTCCCTGGATTGTGACAGCAAGGTAGTCATCGATGAATGTTCCTGTCAGCGGGTCGCTCTTGTAAAAATGAAGCACAGTCGAGCCTTCTTCCTTTGAGCGCAGGCTGAACAGTGTGTTCTGCTCTCCGATTTTCCTGCCGAAATATCTCATGAGCTGCTTTCCGTTTTCTTCCCCAAGATAAATCCAGCCCTTGCCGGGGTATGCGACATCAAGATACTGGCTGTTCTTTATGAGGACAGAGCGGGAAGGAACAGCAGCCTCGCTCTGCCGCTCAGCTTCCGGTTCCTGCTGCAAAGGCTCTGCGGATTCTGCCGGAGAATCCGGGGCAGGCTCTGGCGCGGGCGGCTCAGGTTCTGTGTTTTCGCCGGATGGTTCTGGCTCTGCTGTCTCTTCCTGCGGCTCCTGTACCGGCGGTTCAGGGACGGAAGGAGCTTCCGGCGCGCTTTCGTCCTGCGGCAAAGGCTCTCCGTCCGAAGGCTCCGTCTGTGTCTGTGGTGCTGGCTCCGCTTCCTGAGGCTGAGGCTCCTCCTGCGTTTCAGGAGCTGCGTCTGCGGCAGGAATGTCTTCCTGCTGCTCTTCGTCAGGCTGTGCGGGAGCCGGTTCCAGGAAGACAGGCTCAGGATCGCTTTCGTAGTATCCTTCGATATCTTCAACCGGCTCATATATAATTTCTGTGTCTTTCCCAGCTTCCGGTTCGGGCAGGGGATTTCCGCTGTCTGCAGGAGGCTCTTCCATTGCGTGCTCCGGCTCCTGCGGCATCGTCTGCTCTTCAGTTTCTTCCTGCTGCTCTTCTTCCTGAAGAAGATTGCTCTCTTCCTGAGGAAGCGGCGCGGAGGCGCATGAGAGCAAAAAAGCCGGCAGCAGAAAGGCGCATACAGTCTTTATATGCTTCATGGGGCTGCTCCTATGATTTCATCAGCAATTTTTTCATTTGCCTTGCCGAGCGTTTCAATGCTGTCTGCCTTGGGAACTGAAAACCATCTGTCAAATTCGCTCTGGCTCCATGATGACGACTGCTCCCGCGAAAAATAGTAGTCCTCCGTGAGGCCGCCTTTTTTCGGCGGAAAAAACTGCTCTACAGCGGAAAAGGGAATCTGCCCGGGAAGAACTATTTCCTTGTTTTTTGCGGCAGACTGCTCGTGAATAATTCCTGCCGCCAGGGCAAGAGCCGCAAGCACAAGCAGAATGGCTGCAACGGCAACGGTGACGCGCGTGTTTTCGCTGAGGCATTCGCGGAATTTGTCTTTTACAGTGTCAATCCATTCCATTCTGCTGCTGATTATCTCCGTTTTCTTCATTTTGTGCAACTCTCAGGGTGCCGTCAGGGTTGTGCTCCCTTCTCGGCGGCCGGGGCGGAACAACAATTCCTTCCTCCGGAGCGACATCCTCCTCTACAAAGCCGGACTGATCTTCAAACGTCATGTTGCCATTCATTGTGTCCTTGTCAAGGCGCACCTGTATGACTTTTGTGATTCCCGATTCTTCCATTGTGACGCCGAGCATTGTTGAGGCTCCCATCACTGTCTTTCTGTTGTGCGTGATGACAATGTACTGGCTTATATTGGCAAATGCCCGCAGCGTGCTCACAAAGCTTGCGACATTCTTGTCATCAAGCGCAGCATCAATTTCATCAAGCAGGCAGAACGGGCTGGGGCGCACCTGGTACGTTGCAAACAGCAGCGCGACTGCCGTCATCGTTTTTTCTCCGCCTGAAAGCAGCGAGATGTTCACAAGCTTTTTTCCCGGCGGCTGCGCAAAAATTTCAACTCCGCTGGAAAGCACGTTCGCCGGATCCACCAGCCGCAGCTCGGCACGCCCTCCGTTCATCAGGCGGCGGAACATATTGTGGAAATTCTTCCTGATTTTATTGTAAGTGTCAAGGAACATTTCTGAAGACTTTGTCCTGATTTCCTCGCTGACACGGACGAGGTTCTCCAGAGTTTTCCGGGTGTCGCTGCAGTTCTCCTGCTGCCTCTCATAGCGCTCCTTTTCTTCGGCAAACTGCTCGATTGCCATGAGGTTCGGCGTTCCAAGCTCCTGAATTTTCTGCCTGACCTGGGCAAGCTTTTCCCGCAGGGCAGGAACGGGCGTGGTTATTGTGTACATCCGCTCTTCAAATTCCATGAGATCCCGTGAAAAATTGTCCTGGAAATTCTGCTTTACATTGCGGATTTCCGTGTCGTACTGCGCGATGTCTATGCTGAATTTTTCAAGCTGCGCCTGGTATTTGTTGCGCTCTTCCTGCTTTTTTTGCAGCGCGCTCTGCTTTCCGCTCACCTTGCTGTTGCACTCTGCAATCTGCCTGTCAAGATCGTTCAGCTCTGCCGTGATGTTCCGCCCCTGAAGCTCAAGCTCTGCCACGGCTTCCTCAGTCTCCTGAATGCGCTCTTCGTTTTCCTGCGCTCTCCGTTCCTCTTCAAAAAGCTCATCCTTCAGCTCCCTGAGGGAAGCTTCCTCGCAGGCGAGAGTCTTTCGCAGCGTTGAAATCTGCTGCTCGCAGGAAGTGATCTGCTGGGCCATCTGCGCCTGGTTTATCCTGAGCTTGGAAAGCGTTTCCTTGTACTCGTCAATTTTTTTGCTCAGCTGCGCGTTCTGTCCGGCAAGCTCACGGCTGCTGTTTTCAAGCGCCTCGGCGACTGCGCGGTTTTCCTGGATTGCGCTGTCAATGCTGCGCTTTTTGGTGATGATTCCCTGCGGCGAAAGAAAGTCGTCAATGAACTGGGGTGCTGACTGCGTATATTTTTCAATTGAAACGGAAAGCTCCTCGAGCATCTTTTGAAGCTCGGAAAACGCATGGACTGCATCCTGAGCCGTCTGCGCAGCGTCTTTTTCCGAAGGGGAAGGCAGCGCGGAAAAATCCCTGAAAATGTTTGCGCGGCCGTTCACATAGATTTTTATTTTCTCAAGGGAAATGTCCAGCTCTTCCTTTGCCTTTCTGCCTGACGAAATGGAATATCCTGCATCCTTGAGCCGTGCGTCAAGCTCTGTGACAATGTCCTCGGTGATTGACGCAAGCTGCTTCTGAAGCTCGGCGCGGCTGCTTTCAAGGCCGGCGTTTTTTTCCGCATTGCCCTGAATAAGCCTTTCGTTCTCTTCAATAAGAGCGGAGGACTGCTGTATGCTTTCTGAAAAGCGCTCCACATTTTTCTGTATGTCTGAGAGCTGCTTGTTTTTTTCGTGAAGATCGGCGTTCTGGCTGTCGATTTCTTCCGTATAGCCGTCAATGCGCTCCCCGCTGCTTTTTATGCGGCTTTCTATCTGAGAGACTTTTTCCTTCAGCTGGCTCTGGTGTTCATGAAGCTGGCGCGCAAGCGCTTTCTTTCCAGTCTGCTCCGCGCTGATTTTTATGACCTGCTGCTGCTTTATGTTCACCTGCTCCTGAAGCTCCCGCACCTTGTCGGTGTTCACTTGGAGCGTGTTCAGTATCTCGTCGATTTCGGCGGCGGCAGTATTGCGCTTCTGCTCGGCTTCCGTGCGGTTCTGCTCGTGGCGCGCCTTGCTCTGCGTGAAATCCTTGAGCTTTAAAAGCTGAATGTCAAGCTCGCAGCTGAATTTTTCGTCCTGAAGCGTCCTGTACTTTGCCGTTTTTTCAGCCTGAACCTTGAGCGTCTCGTAGCTGCGCTTTGTTTCCGCAAGCGCGATGTCAATCTGGGCGAGGTTTGCCCGCGTGCGCTCAAGCTCGCGCTCGGCATCCGCGACTTCCGCCTTTGACCTGCTGATTCCCGCGGCTTCTTCAAACAGATAGCGCCTGTCTTCCGGCTTTGAAGAAAGTATCTGGTCGATTTTTCCCTGCTCCATGACTGAATAGGCCGCCTTTCCGATGCCTGTGTCCATAAAGAGCTTTCTGATTGCCGTTGCGCCGACCTGGGACGCGTTTATAAAGTATTCGTTTTCTCCGTTGCGGTAGAGCCGTCGCCTGATTGCAATCTCTGAGTCTTCCAGCGGAAGCAGCCCGTTTTCATTTGCGATTGTAAGCGTCACTTCCGCCATGGAAAGGGCGGGGCGGTTTTCAGTTCCGTTGAAGATAACATCTTCCATTGATTCAGCGCGCAGGTTCTTGGAGCGGTTTTCGGCGAGCACCCACTTTATGGCGTCAACGACATTGCTTTTTCCGCAGCCGTTCGGGCCGAGCAGCGCGGTGATTCCGTCTGCAAAGTTGATATGCGTCCGGTCGGCAAATGATTTGAATCCGAATATTTCAAGACTTTTTAAAAACACAGTTTTTTCCTTGTGCCGGAGCTTTGCTGTTCCGCCCGAAAAATTTCAGCCTATGCATGATACGGCAGATTCTATCCAGTATATCAGAATGATTCATGAATTTCAATTGTCAAGGGGAGCCGGATCGGTGACTGTTCCTTTGTACAGTATTTTCGGATGGACGATGATTTTCAGCTTTTTTTCGAGCTGCGCAAACCGCCTCATTTCGTATTCATCGCCGATAACGCAGTTTATCCCTGAATTTCCGGCGCGGGCAGTCCGTCCGGCCCGGTGGATAAAGAAGTCGGTCTCTTCAGGAAGATCCATCTGAACCACATGCGTCACCCCGGAAAAGTCAAGCCCGCGGGCGGCAAGGTCAGTCGTAATCAGTATGCTGATTTTTCCGCTCCTGAACCTGTCTACTGCCGCCTTGCGCTCCTGCCGTCCAGCCTTTTTGCTTAGGATTTCGCACGCGATATGCTTGTAGCGCAGCTTTGACGCGATGTTGTCAACCTGGTCTGTGCTGCCGCTGAAGACGAGAAGCTTTCCGGGCTGCTCGGCGTGTATAAAGCTGCGGAGCGTGTCGATTTTG
The DNA here is from genome assembly GCA_017935745.1 of Treponema sp. Taxonomy (GTDB): domain Bacteria; phylum Spirochaetota; class Spirochaetia; order Treponematales; family Treponemataceae; genus Treponema_D. Next base: position 99,118 of record JAGBGX010000012.1, read on the forward strand.
TCCCGGCGCTCGGCAAAAATCGCCCAGTGGACTATCTGCCTGCGCAGGATGTCTTCCGGGGGAAGCGTCACAAGAAGAATGGATCCCTGTTCCCCGCTTGTGCCGTTCAGTCCGTCCCGCGCTTTCTGGAGAATGCTGCGTGTGTATTCGCTCACCGTAGCCGAATTTCCTATGAGCTGCACTGATTTCGGGAGCCGCTCCATGAGGGCTTCAGTGGACTCGCGCAAGTCCTTGCTCAGGAGACGGTCTGTCTCGTCAAGCACAAAGGCTTCAATTTTGTCGGCCTTCAGTTTTTTCAGATGAATCAGCTCCAGAAGGCGCGCGGAGCTTCCGATGACAATCTCCGGCTTTTCCTTGAGAAGCTCGGCCTGGCGGGAAATGGGAGCGCCGCCGATTACCAGGGCGCATTTTATTCCGCTGACTTTCTGCACCTGTGACTTTATCTGGGAGGCAAGCTCGTATGTCGGGGTCGCGATGATGATTTTGACAGCCTTTGAAGGGTTTCCGTGCTGCTCAAGCCGTCCGAGAAGCGGAAGAAGGTATGCGAACGTTTTTCCAGTCCCTGTCTCGCTCTGGAACATGACATTTTTCCCTTCATAAACAAGCGGAATGACTTTTTTCTGGACTTCAGTCGGCTCGGTGATGCCTGATTGTTCAAGGCGTTCGGCAAGCTGTTCTGTCACTTTCAGTTCTAAGAATGATGTACTCATGCCCATACTATAGCACAAACTGGCTGTCTTGTGATATACTGTTTCCGTATGAAAATCGGAATTGATGCATTCGGCCTTGACCACGGAAAGTCAGGGCTCGGCTCATACCTCAAGTCATTCGTGAACAATCTTCCTGATGATTCGGCTCTGGAATTTGAGCTGTTTGGAGATGAAGTTGACCGGTACACCTACAAAGTGAGCCGGGACATTCCGTTTTCAGGAATCAGCATAAAGGATTCTGTCTCTTCCCAGCGGCTGTGGCATCTGTTTTCTGCGGGAAGGTTTGCGAAAAAAAGCGGGTATGATGCGGTTCTGTATACCGCCGCCGCACGCATGATTCCGTCCCGGTTCAGCGTTCCGGGGATTGCCGTAGTGAACGACATTGTGGGAAGCCGCTTCAGAAAGGAAGACTTCTGGGCGCAGCGGCAGATCCGGCGCGGGCTTTCCAGGGCGGACTGCATCATCGTTCCGAGCATGTTCGTCAAGAAGAACCTTGAGCGTTCAGGAGTCAGGTGCCGCCGGGTTGAGATTGTCCACAACGGAATTGACCACAGCCTTTTTTTCCCTGTGAAGCAGCTGGGAATTGAAGGCGAGATTGCCGACATAAAGCCATTCGCCATACAAAAGCCGTACATCATTTACGCAAGCCGCATGCAAAGCCCGGAAAAAAAGCATGTGGAGCTTATAGAGGCTTTTTCGCTGTTCAAGGAGCGGACAAAGCTTCCGCACCGCCTTGTGATTGCGGGAAGCGACGGGCCGTACAGCAGGAATGTGCATGAGGCGGCCTTTGCATCTTCCGCGGCAAGCGACATCTTTATCACCGGCTATTTTCCCCACGAAAGCTTTCCTGATCTGTACAGGAACTCCGAGGCGTGCATATTTCCCTCGGTGAATGAAGGCGTGGGGCTTCCTGTGCTTGAGGCGATGGCGACCGGCATTCCTGTGGCCTGTGCAAAGGCGGGCGCGCTTCCTGAAATTGCCGGAAGCAATGCGCTTTTCTTTGACAGCGGCAGCACAGATGAATTTGCCACCTGCATCGAGCAGATTGTCTCAGATTCATCCCTCAGAAAAAAGCTGTCTGAAGGCGGCCTTGCGTGGTCCAGGCGGTTTTCATGGGAAAAGTGCGCGCAGGAAACAATCAGCATTATACGGAGCATTGTGCGCTGACGGAAGTTCCTATGGGTTTTGCTGCCGGACGAAGTCTTCCCTGTAGATGCGGGAGGCAAGGGCAAGAAGCGATTCCCGGCTGTTCATCTGCGGGGAGTCGGTTACCGCTTCAAAAAGCTTTGCCAGAATCTGACCGAGCGCTTTTCCGCGCGGAATTCCCAGTTCCATCAGATCGTCTCCGTTCACTTTCAGATCCTTCAGGCTCAGCGCGGATTTTTTTTCAAGGCACTCCCTGATGCGCCTCTTCAGCTCACACAGCTGCTTCTGCTCAGGCGAATGCTCCTGAAGTGGAGCCCTGTGCATTGCGAAGCTGTCAGCCGCGCGCAGCAGAAACAGGTTCTCAAGGTTTTCTTTTCCCGCCCTGATGATAAAGCGGCGCACTGCCGCATCGCTCCATGTGCTTTCGTAGCGGAACATGTGCTCCTTTACCAGATGGCAGACGCTTTTTATTTCCTCGTTTGAAAATTTCAGGGCCGTCAGTATCTCGCGCGCTTTTTTTTCCGAGGCGGCCTCATGCCCGTGAAAATGGATGCGAAGCTCTCCGTCTTCTGTGCTTTCTGTGCGCACGTCAGGCTTTCCGATGTCATGGAAAAAGGCAGCCAGCCGCACAGTCAGATTTTCCTTCGGCGCGCCGTCACATGCGTAAAAGAGATGATCGGCGACATCAAATTCGTGGAAGCCCCGCTTGTCCTGCTGGATGCATCCGCGGCATGATGTGAACTGCGGAATGAATATGCCGAGGATGCCTGTCTGCTCAAGAAGCTGTAAGCCAACGCTGGGTTTTTCAGTCTGAAGCACCTTGCAGAATTCGTCGCGGAACCGTTCAGCTGAGATTCCGCTTGTCCTGCGCAGGATGTCAGGTGAAGAAATCGCTTCAAATGTTTTTTCTTCAATCCTGAATCCGAGCTGGCTTGCAAACCGGATTGCCCGCACAGGGCGGAGCCCGTCCTCTGAAAACCGTTCAAGCGGATTTCCGACAGTGCGTATGATTTTTTCTGCAATGTCTTTCTGGCCGCAGAACGGGTCGGTGATAATTCCTGTTGAAAGCTCTGCGGCGATTGCGTTCATTGTGAAATCCCGGCGCGCAAGGTCTTCTTCAATGTCCGGGGCATATGATACAGTGTCAGGATGGCGTCCGTCGGAGTATGCGCTTTCTGTCCTGAATGTTGTCGTTTCCAGCTTCATGCCGAAAATGTGGACAGTGACTGTTCCGTGCGTAATTCCTGTCGGAATCACTTTTTTAAAGAGTTCCGTCACCTGCTCAGGAGAAGCGTCAGTCGCAATATCATAGTCATGGCACTGTTTTCCCATGAGCATATCGCGCACGGCTCCTCCCACAAGGTATGACTTGAATCCGTCGCCCGAAAAAATTCTGCTTACTTTCACCAGAGGCTCTGGTATCTTTACACTTTTTTTTGAAATCATGATACTATATCCTATCAAAACAGAAAGGAAAATGCTATCTATGCATATTGTTATTTTTACCGGCGGAACTGTTCCGCCGCCTGAACGGACAGAGCAGTTTTTTTCCTGCGCGCCCGCCGCTGACTATGTGATTGCCGCCGACTCAGGGCTTGACTCGCTGGAGCAGTTCAGGGCATATTTCGGCTCCCGCTTCCGTTTTTCACCTGATCTGATTCTTGGCGACATGGACAGCCTGAAGGACACGTCTCTTCTTGAAAAGTACAGCTCAGTTCCGTCCGAGCAGTTCAGCTGTGACAAGGATTTTACCGACACGGAGCTTGCGCTTATGAAGGCGCACAGCCTCGCGGCAGGAACGCAGGCCCAGATTACGCTGGCCGGCGGAAGCGGAGGATGCACCGATCACTTTATTGCAGTGTACGATTCTTTTTCCAGCAAATTTCATGCCAATGTATGGCTGTGTGAGCAGCAGATTGCATTTTTTTTAGGCGAAGGGATGACGGCCGGCATTTTCCAGCTGCGCCCGGAAGACAGGGTTTCAGCGGCCCGCCTCACGCGCGAATTCTCAGGCTCCCGGATGGAGTCATGCGGACTGGAATGGGGCAGCTTCCGGCCGGAAGGAATGGCAAGCATTTCCAACAGGATATCAGGACGCTGCTTTGAGCAGGGGCTGCCAGTGTCGCTCAGGTCGGTGAAAGGCTCGTTTCTTGTGTTTATGCCGTATACTGCGCGTTTTCAGATTCCCTTTGAGACAATGGAAACGGTGCGCACAAACAGAAAAACAACAGCAGAGACGGATCCGTCAAGAACATAGAAAAAAAAATATATCCAGAAGCTTTTTTTTCTGCTGATAAGGAACTGCATGATGCTCTGAACGGCTCCCGCAAGCGCAAACAGGACAGCCCCGAGCGAAGCGGCCGAGCAGAGAAAAAGCACAAACAGCTGCGTGCTGTCAAGAAAGCCCTGGTATGTTCCGCTCACATAAAACACAAACAGAAAGAGCATCATCAGGCTGAGAAAAAGAACTGTGCGTCCTGTAATTTTAAATAGAAAGGATTTGCTTGTTTTTTTTATCCTTCTGTCTGTCAAATTCATTTTTCTTTCAATTTTGCTTTAAACTATTTCAGTAAAACAGTATACTATATCAAACTATATTTTTCGAGTGGAATGCAATGAAAGTGAAACGATTTTTTTCAAACATTCTTGTCCTGCTGATTTTTTCCGCCGCTGTCTTTTTTATCGGATGGATTCAGTTTTCAGTGAAGCCGGGAAGCTGCGCCATAATGACTTCCAAGACCGGCGGACTGTACGAAAAGCCTGTTGTTTCCGGCGTTTTTACCTGGAGATGGGAGCGGCTGCTTCCGACAAATGTGTCCCTCTCTTTTTTTGACCTTTCAGCCCGCACATACGTCCAGACTGTTTCAGGGGAGCTTCCGGGCGCGCAGCTGTACAGCTCCAGGCTTCCTGAAAAGAATGCTGATTTTTCTTATTCTGTGCAGGTTTCCGTTTCGCTGTGCGCTTCGCCTGAAAAAATCCACAGCCTCGCCGCTGAAAACAAAATCGCCTCGGACAGCGATCTTGCATCTTTTTACGAGGCAAAATCAAAGGTTGCTGCAACGCGCATCGCGGAATTTCTGATTTCCCGCCCGCAGCCGTCCTATGTCAGTCCTGCCGCGCTGACGCAGCAGGAGCTTGCGGAAATTGCAGCAGGCAGTCCCGGGGAATTCAGCGGAATCACGCTTTCTTCAGTCCAAATCCTTGAGGCAAAAATTCCTGACATCCGGCTGTACAGCCAGTGCCGGGAAAACTACAGTGCGTACCTTTCGCTTTTGCGCGCGAAAATGGAGCAGAAGGCGGAGCATCAGGCCGAGATGATTGCCGAGCAGGACCGGGTGATGGCTCAGCTGGAAAAGCTTGGAAGCATGATGCAGAAATATCCGCAGATTGAAGAGCTTTTAAAGACGGGGGATGCGGCGCAGATTATGAATGCGCTCCGCAGGGCTCCCTTGCCGCAGTAGGCGGGCATTTTTTATTTTTAGTGACAAGGACACGGTGGCTATGGAAAAAAGGCTGTACGGAATCCGCGGGGCGGTCTGCGCCCAAAACACAAAGGAATCAGTGCTGAAAAATGTCGGCGAGATGTGCCGGGAACTGTTTGCACGCAACGGAATCGCGGCGGAGGATATTGTTTCCATTCATTTCACAATGACGCCTGATCTGGACTGCATGAATGCCGCTGCCGCGCTGAGAAGCAGCAGTACAGGAACCGATGTTTCAAAGGCGGCTCTGTTCACATCGCAGGAAGCCTGCATACAGGGAATGATGCCGGGCGTTGTAAGGGTTCTCGTTACTTCATATCTTGCAGAAGGCTCTTCTCCTGTCCATGTCTATATGAACGGCGCGGAAAAGCTGCGGCCGGACTTTTCGGGAGAAGGCGGAAAATGAATGTCTGGCTTGTTTCACGGGAGTATGCCGGAATAGCGGAAGCCGGAGGCGTAAAAAATGTGGCATGCTCGCTTGCAGAAAGCCTTGCCCGGCTCGGACATACTGTCACCCTGTTTATTCCGCTGTACGGCTGCACAGACTTGTCTTCAGCGGAAGCATTCTGCTGCTTCTGGCGGAATCCCGTTACCGTATGCATTCAGGGAAAGCGGCAGGTTGTTTCCTTTGCCCGCGGAATGCTCAGCGGCGTTGAAATCGTTTTTGTCTGCCACAAGTCGTTTGCCGAAAAAAAAGCGGTGTACACATATACAAAGGAAGAGCAAGCTGCCAATCCGCTTCACCGCCAGGGAGAAGGGCATGAAGACACCGTTTTCCTGAACATCCTTTTTCAAAAGTCGGTTGTGCGCTATGCGGTTTCCTGCCATAACGGAGAAAGCCCGGATATCGTACACTGCCAGGACGCGCCTGCCGCGCTGCTTCCTGCCTTTCTTCAACACGAAAGGGAGCTGTCGCCGCAGATGGGCCGCTTTTTTTCCGGGACAAAGTGCGTGGTCACTATCCATAACGCAGGCCCCGGCTACCACCATGCATTCAAGGATATGGCAGAAGCTGAAAGCTTCACGGATCTTCCGAAGTCCATGCTTTCAGACGGACAGAACGGAACATGCGTCGAGCCGTTCCTGATTTCCGCGCGGTATGCCTGCATGACTACGGTGTCGCCCGAATATGCGCGGGAAATTCTTTCCGGGAAGACGGACACGGCGGGGCTTTCGCAGCAGTTCAGGAGGCTCGGCGTAAAAATAATCGGGATAACAAACGGAATTGATTTTTCAAAGTACGAGCCTTCCGACACAAGCAGATCGCTGCTTCCGTTTTCATTTGATCCTGGAAAAAGAGAGCTGGCCGGAAAGTATGAATGCAGGAATCTGTTCCTTGAAAAATACGCTTCATCAGAAAGCATTCAGGAAAAGGGAATTGTTCAGTTCGGACACATCAGCACGGAAGCGGATCCTGACAGCTTTGCATATATCGCATATCACGGGCGTGTTGTTCAGCAGAAGGGAATCGAAGTGATGGTAAAGGCCTGCGGACTGCTTCTGGAAAAAGGGCTTGCAGTGCGCTTTATATTTGCAGGGCAGGGCTCGGTAAAGCAGGAGCAGCTTCTTGCCGATTTTGCAGTCCGCCACAGCGGCTCCTGCGTCTACCTGAAGGGCTACAGCAAGCTCCTCGCCCGCCTTTCAGTCGCTTCCGCCGACTTCTCGCTGCATCCCAGCTGGTTTGAGCCGTGCGGGCTTGAAGACTTTATAGCGCAGACATTCGGAACGCTTCCTGTTGCCCATGCCACGGGAGGCTTGTGCAAGATTGTTGACGATGAAACAGGATATCTGTATGCCCCGAACACGCCGGAAGAGCTTTCTTCAGTTCTGGAGTCGCTTGTGCAGCTCCAGCGGCGCGCAGGACGCGGCATTTTCACCGGCATGATTTCCTATGCCGCCCGCTATATCCGGGAGACATATTCATGGGACCGGGTTGCGCTTGACTATGAGTCGCTGTACAGGCAGCTGAAATTCGGCCGGGAGCCGTGTTTTTCCAGTTAAAAAGCAGTCCGCCGGCTGCACTGAATTCATTTATATAAGAAAATTGTTTTATTGATGTAAAAAAAATATTGTTATTTTCTCAAAACCAGTTATAATAGAGAAGCTGAAATTCCCTGGGACTGTTTTTTCAGGGAATTGTGATTTTCTGTTGCGTTTCGAGGAGCCGGACATGAGAGCTGTTATCACTGTTGACAAGGATTTATGTGTAAACTGCCACAGGTGCATTTCGGTGTGTCCGTCAAAGATGTGCAACAACGGCTCGGGCAGCTATGTAGATGTGAATGCGGATCTGTGCATCGGCTGCGGAAACTGCATTGAGGCATGCGACCACGGCGCGCGCAAGGGAATTGACGACACGGACGCATTTTTCGCCGCGCTCAAGAAAGGTGAGCAGATTATTGCGATTGTGGCTCCGGCAATCGCCGCAAGCTTCGGCGGAGACTATCTGCGGATAAACGGCTGGCTCAAGTCAATCGGCGTCAAGGCAGTCTTTGATGTCGGATTCGGCGCGGAGCTTACAACAAAGGCGTATGTCGAGTACCTCAAGGAAAAGAATCCCAAGCTCATGATTGCCCAGCCGTGTCCTGTCCTTGTTTCATTCATCGAAATTTACCGTCCCGAGCTGATTCAGTATCTTGCGCCCACTGGAAGCCCCATGCACGACACAATGGCATGGATCCGCGAATTCCGGCCGGAGTGGAAAGGCGCAAAGATTGCCGCCATTTCTCCGTGCTTTGCCAAGCGCCGTGAATTTGACGAAATCGGCATGGGCGACTTCAACGTTACCTTCGGCTCTCTGGAACGCTACTTCAAGGAAAACAATATCCGCCTTTCAAACTATTCCCCGGTTGAATTTGACAATCCTCCTGCCGAGCGCGGTGTCTCATATTCAACTCCGGGCGGACTGATGCGTACTGCTGCGCGTTTTATTCCCCATGTGGGAGAGATTACGCGCAAGATTGAAGGCCATCCGGGCGTGTTCGACTATCTGGCGCATCTTTCAAAGTCAATTGAGCGCGGAGACTCCCCGGTGTTCCAGCTGGTGGACTGCCTCAACTGCGAGATGGGCTGCAACGGCGGTCCTGCCACATCAAACCGCACCGAGCACCGCGACAAGGTTGAAGGCCGCATTGAGAGGCGTGTCAAGGAGCAGGCGCTGAAGGCGGGCGGCGGAAAGAAGCCTGTCTCAGCCGGAAAAATGAACAAGTCGCTCAATAAATACTATCGGGCTGACTTGTACGCGCGCAAGTACGTAGACCGCTCCAAGGAATTCATTTCAAAATTCAAGAACATCTCTAAGGAAGAAATTGATATCGCATACCAGATGATGCGCAAGACTTCAGCCCGCGACATGCTCAACTGCTCGGCGTGCGGCTACAAGTCGTGCGAGCAGATGGCGGTTGCAATCAGCCTCGGGCTGAACAAGCCGGAAAACTGCCATCACTTCCTGCATCTGATCATGAATGAAATGCACGAAAACCATCAGGATGAAATGCAAAGCAAGATAAAGGCGACGGTTGATTCCGTTTCTGCAAAAGTCGGGGACACAGGAAGCCGCATCGAGAGCCTGTCCCGGATTATCGACTCAATGCACCAGTGCATTTCCGACTCGTCTGCTGCAATTGAGCAGATGGTCGCGAACATTTCATCAATCAGCTCTGTTCTTGACAAGAACGCTTTCTCCGTGGAAAGCCTTTCGGGCGCGTCGCACAGCGGGCAGGAAGGACTGAACCGCGTTGCGGACTTTATACGCCAGATAGAGACCGCATCAAGCGATCTTGAGCAGACAAACAGCGTCATCACCACTATTGCAAGCCAGACACGGCTTCTTTCCATGAACGCCGCAATCGAGTCTGCCCATGCGGGAGAGGCGGGAAAAGGATTTGCCGTTGTCTCTGACGAAATCAGAAAGCTTGCCGAGAATTCCAGCACGCAGGCAAAGGAAATCACGGGAATGCTCAAGAATGTGCGCAGCCTTGTGGACATGACTTCCCAGGCTTCCGGGGATGCGCAGAAACTCTTTGGCGAAGTGGTGAGCCTTGCCGAAAACGTGCGCGGCCAGGAGTCTGTCATTCAGTCCGCTGTGTCTGAGCAGGCGGAAGGCGGCTCAACTGTTCTGAGCGCGCTTGACCAGATGAAGCAGTTTATGCAAAGCCTCAAGGAGCATTCTGACGGGCTTAAAAAGCTGTCCGAAAAGGTCATTCAGGAAATTTCCCTGCTTGCGGACACACAATGAGCCGGATGCTCTTTTTTCATGGGCTTTCTGCTGCGGAATGTGAATCATTTTTCTTCTATTGACAAATTGAATAGGTGCGGATAAAATAGTATAATCATGTGCTTTAGAAATGATATGAGCATAAAGACTGAGCTTCGGACAAAAAGATGACTCCAGATGAAATACATTTAGGGCATGTTATCAGATGGGATCCCAAATTCAATATAGGAATTCCTGTCATCGACAGCCAGCACAAGAGGCTGTTCATGCTGTGCAATAATCTTCATATGGCACTGAATAATAAGGAATTCGGCGGCTCATGGGAGGATGAATTCAAGTATGCAATCAGGGAATGCTTTGAATATGTCAAGGTTCATTTCAGAAGTGAAGAAATTTTGATGCAGGCTGCCGGTTTTCACGGTCTGCCTGAGCATAAGGAAGTTCATGCTCTCTTTATAAAAAAAGTTCTAAAGTATTCCTCTATAGAACGCTACTCAATAGGAGATGCGTTTGAACTGGTCCGCTTTTTGTATGAATGGATTCTGTCTCATATTGCACATGATGACAAGCTGTTTGTAAAGAGCGTCATAAGATATATGGAACAAAGAAATTCCTGTGGCTCGTCCATAGAAAAAATATAAAAAAAAAGTGCACTAAATTTACAGGGGTGTGTATATGAAAGCTAAAGATTCGCTGATTGTCCGTTTTTTTATACTGATGATTTGCCTGGTCGCCTTGTATACGGGAATTTTGTTTCTTGTTATATACAGGAACCTCTCGAACGGCATCAGCAAGTATGCAGAAAATGACTTGCGGGACTCCCGCAAGGTTCTGGCCACGCTGATTGACAATGAGCGGTCTGAGTTCATTTCAGCTGTGACAGCTTTCTCAAAGGAAAATGACATGGATGATACTGGCGCTCTGGCTGGATATATCCGTTCAAATCACTTGGAGAACATCATCATCTTTGACAGCGTGGATCATCAGCAGTATGCATATACTTCAACAAGCTGGATGCCGAACCGCGACCGTATTCAGAGGGCGTTCAACGGTGAGACTGTCAGTCTCCTGTACGTGGATTCGCAGGGCAGAGTTATATTCCGCGTAGTGACTCCTGTGTATAGCGGAACAAAAGTGGAGCACGTTGCCTTCTTTGACAAAGTTATGTTTACAGATGAGTTTGTCAAGACAATCGCCGATACTGCGTCTGTTGAATTCACGGTGTTCAACGGCTACAAGCGTGAGTATACAAGCCTTGCCGGGCTGAAGGGAACTGAACAGGCAGACAAGAGTCTCATTGATGACACAAAGAACGGAAAGGAAGTCTATACTCAGGTCAGAATCGACGGCACTGACTATATGGCGGCATATATTCCGTATAACGCGCTGCTTGACGGCCGCTATCTGACAACCGTGTTCTTTGGAAAGCGCATGACGGAGATTCAGGCGGTGATTTCATCCGTGTTCGTTCCGTTTATTCTCGTTGCACTCGTTCTGACAATTATTGTCATAACAATCCTTGCTTTTGTAGCGAGAAAGATTATCGCTATACCGCTGAATCGCATTACAAATGCAATCAGCAAGCTGTCTTCCGGGGATGCGGATCTTACAGCGCGTCTTCCAGTGCACGGCAAGGATGAGACAGCAGACATTTCTCAGGATGTCAACCAGTTTGTAGAGATGCTCCAGAAGATTGTCATTGAGCTGAATGGAACCAATTCTTCTCTGGTGACTATCGGTGATGATCTTTCAAATACAGCTAATGAAGCGGCAAGCGCCACCGCGCAGATTATGGCAAATATTGAGGGAGTCAGAAAGCAGGCGGAAAATCAGTCATCAGTTGTTACTAATACAACGGTGATTCTTGAAGAGTCTAACCGCCGCATGGATACTCTGGCAGACCTGATTGAGTCCCAGGCGGCAGGAATCACGGAGTCTTCCGCAGCAATTGAGGAAATGCTTGGAAACATTTCTTCAGTCACCAATTCGGTGCACAAGATGGCCAACAGTTTCAAGACGCTTGAAACAACTGTTACAGACGGAAACGGCAAGATGTCCGATGTTGATATGAAGATTCTCCAGGTTTCTGAGCAGTCCAAGATGCTTGTTCAGGCGAATGCCATTATCTCGCAGATTGCCTCGCAGACAAACCTGCTTGCTATGAACGCAGCAATTGAAGCAGCCCATGCAGGAAGCGCAGGAAAGGGATTTGCCGTTGTTGCAGATGAAATCCGCAAGCTGGCAGAAACTTCCAGCATGCAGTCAAAGAGCATAAGCGAAGAGCTTGACAAGGTGTCTCACTCCATTGAAGAAGTTGTTTCCCTTTCAAAGGAATCCCAGACTGCATTCTCAGAGATTATTACTCATGTCAATTCTACAAATGAAATCATTCATAACATTGACAACGCGATGAATGAGCAGGAGCTGGCATCAAAGCAGATTTTCAGCGCCCTGAGCGACATGAAAAACAGCGCGATGGATGTAAAGGATAACTCAAAGAAGATGAGCTCAAATATCAGTGAATTCTCAAAGCAGATGGAGTCCATTTCACAAGTTTCGTCTGTTGTTCTTGGCAGCATGGATGAAATGACTGCCGGCGCGCGTAACATCAGCGAGGCTTCGCAGAATTGTTCTGATCTTGCAAAGAAGACAAAAGAGAATATCGATATAATGGAAAGCAAGCTGGGGCTGTTCCGCGTATAGCATTTTCAAAGTTTCTGCGGTATATGTGCGTGGAAATTCTATGCACATATACTGAAAATGCATTTTCTTTTTCGGCTTTGGCTGCGGAGAGTGCATTTTGCTTTGGGGAGGTGCTTATGGGGCTGCTTGAAGAACTGGAAGCTGAAGGCGCTGATATTGAGGGAGGCTTGCAGCGGCTTGGAAACAAAACTGATTTCTATATCAGAATGCTCCGGCGGCTTCCCGGCCTTATGGAAGAGAAGCCGGTAACTGTAACGCTGATACAGGAAGAGCCTGCAAGGGCAGCTGAAAATGCTCATGCAATAAAAGGCACTGCGGGAAATCTTTCCATTACGCCGCTGTACGAATCATATTCAAAAATAGTTGCCCGGCTGCGGGAAAATGACAGCAGTGCCGCCGCGTCTGCGCTGAAAGAAATTCTTCCGGTGCAGGGGCGCATTCTTTCTATAATTGAAAAATACAGATAGCCTGATGGAAGTTAGAACATGAACCAGAGCAATACCATTCTGATTGTTGATGATGATGATGTTGACCGGGAAATACTGAAGGAGATACTAAGCGATTATTTTACGGTCATAGAAACAGGAAACGGCAAGGACGCGCTTAAGCTGATCCGGGAGCATTCTGAATCGCTGAAAGCCATAATGCTTGACATCGTGATGCCGAATTTCGACGGCTTCAGCGTGCTGAGCGCCATCCGGGACAGCAATTTTGTCAGCATTCCTGTTTTTTTAATAACATCAGAAGCAACCCGGGACAATGTGAGCAAGGCGATGCAGTTCAATGTCGCCGGAATCATACGCAAGCCGTTTGACAGGGAGACGATTCTGCATCACCTGTATCTGAGCGTGGGCGGCATTCCGTACCGGCTGAACGAGTCCGAAGTCACGGAAACGAAAAAGTATATCAAGCAGCTTGAGCTTTCATACAACACATACCTTGACAATTTTGGCAAGGACAGCGGACACTGGCTCCGTGTTGTGGAGCTGATGAAAATCCTGCTGCGCCACTATGCGGAGGCAGAAAAAAGCTCCGGGCTTGATGAGAATTCAGTTGAAGTCATTGCGCGTGCCGCCTATTTCTGCGACATCGGCGAGATAGTGTGCCAGAAAGTGCTGCATAAGGATGGATCCATGAGCAACACAGATCATGCGTTTCACGGCGCGAACATTGTCAGATTCAACTATTCCCTTAAGTGCAGCTTTTTTGTCTCTGTCTGCGCGGAAATGTGCCTGCAGCATCATGAGCGGTTTGACGGCACTGGCTTTCCGAACAGGCTTGCGGGAAGCGACATTTCAGTGTACTCCCAGATGGTAAAAATCTGCGAGGATTTCGATGAAAACCTGTTCCGCTACGGGCAGAAGAACATTGCACGCTTTGACTTTATTGCCCAGAAGCTTGCCGATGACGAGGGCGCCTACGATAAGAATCTGCTGTGGCTCCTGAACGACTGCAAGCAGGATATTTCCGAATATTACAAGGCCTCGAAGTGGTAAACTGAGTTTCTGCTCCGTTTCTTCCTGCCAGCCATGCAGTGCCAGTGAAAGCAGAACGCCCTATGAAAACATCATTTGCCGCAAGAATTTGAAAAAGACGGACGCGGTATGCACGGCTCTGCTACAGGAATCGGCTTCTCTAAAAAATACTGAAACTGAATGCAGAAAACGCATGCCGTGCGTTCAGTAAGTCTGTTCAGTTTATGGGGGAGGAAAAAAAATATCAGTGCCTCTGCTCTGGAATGCCCGGGACGAGACTTGAACTCGTACATCCTTGCGGACTCTAGTACCTGAAACTAGCGTGTCTACCAATTCCACCACCCGGGCAGGATTTCTATATTATATGCAAATATGACTGCTTTGTCAAAGGGTAGGGGCGCTTTTTTGCTGTTTTTTTTATGTTTTGCATCTCATAAAGAAAAGAACAAAAACAGCAAGCAGCGCAAGTATGCTGGCAATAAAAAGCCATGCAGGAACATCATCAAGCAGGGAAAAGGAGGCATGTCTGCCTGCCGCTTTTTTTATCTCTTTTTTTGCGTTTCCGGTTCTGCGGTGCTGTGTGCTTTCTGACGGTTCTGCTGTGCCTGTTCCGTACAGCTCTTCGCTGGTCATGGCATAGCTGCATGATGGACAGCCGTTTAAAAAGTTCCTGACGGTTCCGACATGCCCGCATTTCGGACACCGGACTGCCGCAAAGAATTTTCCGCACTTGGGGCAGAATTTCGCGTTGGGAGCGACTTCAGAGCCGCATCCTTCGCAGAAATACTTAGCTTTTTTCTGCTCTTCCATTATTCCGTTCCAAGGTTATCGACAGTGTAGCTGAAAATCTGCCAGATTCCGTCGCGCTGGCGCACATAGTATGTGTACTTTTTGCGCTCAAGGAACGTATCATTTTTAAACCACTCGATGACTTCAACAGTTCCTTCTGTCTGAGAATATGATGTCCGCTCAATGCTGAACCGGACCGGGACTGCGACAATGTCATAGTCAATTCTCTGGAGCATCAGGTTTGCGCGGAACGCCCTGAGCATGTCCGCCCGCTCGTCTGCGCTGACAGAGTCGTACTTGCGGCTGCGGGCAGGATCCCGCTTGAGCATTTCCTCCAGATCCATATACAGGAAGAACTGATCCCACAGGCTTTTCTGGCGCGCGATTATCGTCTGCTCGACAACTTTGTCCGGGCTTATATCTTCCGGCTGAAGCATGACAGCAGTTTTCGGCTCCACTGGAATCACGGCGGATGACGCGGCCGACGGGCTTGGACGGATTTCAAGGCTCAGCCTGTTTGAAGGGATGAATTCAGACTTGTTTCTGTACAGCTCAGGATAAAACCGCAGCTCAACGTAGTAAATTGACGGATCGCTTATTTCAAGATAGTCCTTTATGTTTTCCCGGAATGAATACTCTTCACCGGGCTCAAGCGAAATCTCGCGGAAATAGACAGTCTGGTTTGTTGTCCGCTTCTTTATAAGGCCCTGAGTCGGCGGGAGCTGTGTCTTTTTTACATTGAACGCAATAAAGTCAACTGAAAACATCTTGTCGTCAGCAACCTTGAAGCGGAGCGTTTCAGAGCTGTTGTTTGCAACTGTTATGTACACATAGACGGGATTTTTTTCAGCATCCCCGGGATAATACATTGTCCTGTCGTAAAATCTGATGGAAACGTCTGCCTTTTGTGTTCCGTCCGCCGCATTTTCTGCCGCTGCCATATGGGCAAAGATACAAGAAACTGATATAATCGCAAGCAATGAGCGTTTAATGTTCACAAGAATACTCCCGAGGAAATCCTCTGCAAAAAAAGAATGTACAATTCTGCATATAGTATCGGACAGTTATGAAAAATACATTATCATCAAATTCCTTATTTACGCTTTTGAGCTCCTGCCGGGAGCTTCACTCTGCCGTCCTTCAGTGCGCTGATGCTGACGCTTCCTTTTTTCCGGCGCAGGTTTCAGGACTGAAGGGAAGCCTGCCGTCGTTTTTTATCAGGCAGCTTGCCGAGCGCAGGCGGCTGGAAGCTCTTCATGAGCAGCAGTACGGAGGCAGCCGCAGCCCGTTCCAAAGGGACTTTGCCGTTGTTGTTCCGTCCCAGAAGGAGGCGGACGAATGCGAGTCGGATCTGCTTTCTGCCTTTGAAGGCGCGGCGGAAATATGCAAGCTTCCCTGGTGGGGAACAGTTCCGTACCGTCCGGCAGCAAAGGGAGCCGCTGTCTTTGGAGAGCGCGCAGGAGTGCTTGCAAAGCTTGCGGTGCGGAATCCGGCAGGAGAAAAGCCGCGCATATTTGTCATTCCCCAGCGTTCCCTGCTTACGCCGGTTCCTCCGCCAGAGTATACACGGAGCCTGGTCACTGTGCTGCGCAAGGGGCAGGAATGTGATCCTGAGCAGCTTGCCAGCCGGCTGGCAGAGCAGGGGTACATACGTGTCCCGAAAATCGGAATGAAGGGCGAATTTGTTTTGCGCGGAGAAGTCCTTGAAATCTTTATGAGCGGAGAAAAATACGCTCATCGGATTCTCTTTGACTTTGAGACAGTGAGCGGAATAAAGACATTTGAAGCAGAGACACAGATTTCAAGGGAACCAGTCAGCCGGCTTGTCATTTATCCGCGCAAGGAAGTCGTGTGGACTGACGGGCTTATTGAAAGGCTGGATGCTCTGCTTGAAAAAGAGGACAGCAGCGGCATTCAAAATGATTTTGCATCGTATGACAGGGCAAAAAAAGCTTCAGCTAATGAACGTTCGTTAGCTGAAAGCCTTGAAGACGCAGGCGCACACGATGCTGGCTTCCGTTCGGCAGGAAAGAAAAGCGAAGGCGGAATGCCCGCAAGGAATAACGAACGTTCGTCAGTTGAAAACAGCGGGACGCAGGCGGCAGTCCATCTTTCGCTTACAGAAGCGGCACGGAAGGAGCGGGAGAGAATTCTCAGCGAGCTTTTGGAATTCAGGGAGACGGAAGGCGAGGAGCTTTTTTACGGGAATGTGTTTGACAGCCGCCATTCAGTGCTGGACTATCTTCCGCAGGATACAGAACTGTTCTTCCTTGACTGGGACAGGCAGGTGAATGCCTGCAAGGCTCTTGACAGCGAGCTTCATGCCTCTTACCGTATTGCCAGGCAGAATGCTCCTGTGCTTGCTCCTTCAGCAATGCAGCTTGACTTCCGCGCGCTCACTTTGTTATGCAGGCGGTTTGTCGCGTTCAGAACGCTAGGCACCCTGGGCGGCACAGAAGACGCCGTCCTTGAAGAGCCGTTTCCGTTTTCATCTTCCATAAATGTACAGACGGAAGCCGCCCAAAGCTACTTTGCAAACATCACCTATCTGAAGGAACAGCTTTCTGCTTTTCAAAGAGAAAAGTACCGCATCTTTGTTTTTGCCGACAATGAAAATCAGGCGCTGCGCCTCCGGGAAATTCTCAAGGAATTCTGTTCGCCTGAGGAAGCCGGCTGTGTTCCGCTGCAAGTGCTTCCGCTCTCCCTGACATCAGGATTTTCAATTTCAGATGAAAAAATTCTTGTCATTCAGGAAAACGAAATTTTCGGGCGGAAACGGAATGCGCCGAAGTCAATCCGCCGGGCGCAGTCAAAGGCCATAGACACGTTTGTGGAGCTGAATCCCGGGGATTTTGTTGTGCATGTGAACTACGGAATCGGACTGTTCAAGGGAATTGAGCGCGTCAAGTCGATGGGAGCAGAGCGCGACTACGTGAAGCTTGAGTATGCTGATGAGGAATTTGTATTTGTTCCGATTGAGCAGGTCAACATGGTGCAGCGGTATATCGGAGGAGAAAGCGAGAGGCCGCGGCTTGACAGAATCGGCTCAAAAAGCTGGAGCGCACGAAAGGCAAAAGTCCAGCAGAAAGCTGAAGAGATGGCTGAAAAGCTCATTGACTTGTATTCAAAGCGGCAGGCTTCCAAGGGTTTTCCGTTTCCAAAGGACACTGAGTGGAGCGCGGCGTTTGAGGCTGCGTTTCCGTATGAGGACACTCCTGACCAGTGCGCAGCTTCCCGGGAAATCAAGGAGGACATGGAGCGCCCGGTTCCGATGGACAGGCTTGTCTGCGGAGATGTCGGCTACGGAAAAACGGAAATTGCAATGCGGGCTGCATTCAAGGCCGTGATGGGCGGAAAGCAGGTCGCTTTTCTTGCTCCGACTACGATTCTTGCCGAGCAGCATTATGAGACATGCGTTGAGCGGTTTAAGAATTTCCCGGTTCAGATTGCCCAGCTTTCCCGGTTTGTGAGCCCTTCGGATCAGAAAAAGACGCTTGCATCGCTTGCCGGAGGCGCAACGGACATCATTGTCGGAACTCACCGCATTCTTCAAAAGGATGTCATATACAAGGATCTCGGGCTTCTGATCATTGACGAAGAGCAGCGCTTCGGCGTGAAGGACAAGGAGCGGCTCAAAGTGATGAAGACTAACGTTGACTGCCTTGCATTGAGCGCGACACCGATTCCCCGCACCCTGCACATGAGCCTTTTGAAAATCCGCGACATGTCGCTTCTGTCAACGCCGCCGCAGAACAGGCAGCCGATCGAGACAGCAATCGGGGAGTACAGCGATGAAAAAATTGCAGCTGCTATACGTAATGAAGTGATGCGCGGCGGGCAGGTGTTTTTTCTTCATAACCGTGTTGAAACGCTCGAAGAGACCAGGCGGAAAATAGAATCTCTTGTCCCTGAAATGACAGTCGGAACCGCGCACGGACAGATGACAAGCGACGAGCTTGATGATATCTTCCGCAGATTTAAAATGGGCGGATTTCACGTTCTTGTGGCGACAACAATCATTGAAAACGGCATTGACATTCCGAATGTCAATACAATCATAATAGACCGGGCTGACATGTACGGCGTCAGCCAGCTGTACCAGCTCAGGGGACGGGTAGGGAGAAGCGACAGAAAAGCCTATGCGTATCTTTTTTATCCGGGAAACAAGGCGCTCAGCGAAGTTGCAATGAAGCGGCTTCAGGTTATCAGCGACTTTACCGAGCTTGGCTCAGGGTTCAAGATTGCAATGAAGGACATGGAAATCAGGGGAGCCGGAAATCTCCTTGGAAAAGACCAGAGCGGAGAAGTGTATGCGGTCGGATTTGAAATGTACCTGAAGCTTCTGAGCAATGCAATCGAGAAGCTTTTGAACAGCAGCTGGAGGGCGCCGGAGGAAGTGCTGCTTGAGCTTGAGTACTCAGGATTCATTCCTGACAGCTACATCAGCGGGCCTGAGGCAAAAATGGAGATGTACAAGAAGATTGCCGGAGTCCAGACACAGGGCGAGCTTGATTCTGTCTGGGAAGAACTGTTCGACAGGTTCGGTCCTGTTCCTGATGAAGTCACGAGCTTGCTGAGCCTTGCAAAAATCAGGATACTGTGCAACAGGCTTTCAATCGGCTCGCTCCGGGAAAAGCGGGGCATTGTGACAGTGGAATTCAGCGATGTTGCAAAAATCAGTGTGGACAAAGTGCTGCGCCTCATACGGACAAGCTCCGGACGTGTCAAGCTTGATTCATCCCATCCGAATCAGCTGATGCTTCAGACAGGCTCGGTTGATCTTACAGCAAAAAGCGAATTCATCAGGGAAAAGCTCGAGCAGCTGGCATAACGCAGCCGCAGGGGAACTGCCGTTGAAAACGCCGTCATGCCTCAATGTCGAAGCAGCTGTACTCAAGTGAAAATCCTGCGTCTGCACAGACGAGGATGCCCTTTGCGGACGGCGGCATGAAGAACACGTTTGTGAACGCAGCCGCTCCGCCGTTTGCAAACACCTCAAGCGAGCTGGTGTCGAGGAGGAGGCGCAGGCGCAATATGCCGTCCGTTTTGCAGGGAGAAACGTTCATCCTGCGGAAGGAGCTTGCGCCGGGAGTGAGCGTGCGGCTTCTGTCGAAGGAAAGCGTTCCGTGCGCCGCGTCGTACTTCAGCTCGGCGTAGCTTCCGCCGTCCTTTGCAATGTGGAACGAAATGCTGCCTGTTTTTCCGGAAGGAGGCGTTATGTCAAGCTCGATGTCAAGATGACGTCCGCTGACTGCGCCGAGGCTCTGCTCCGTCCGTCCGCCGCCTGAAAAGGAAAGCGTTCCGTGCCGCGGATTCGTCCGGTATCGTTCGATTTCGCGCGCGGGAAGCTGAAACAGCCGTCCGTCTTTGATGTGAAGCTCGCGCGGAAACGTCATCATGCCCGACCACAGAAGCGTTTCCGGCGTGACAGGCGATTCCCAGCTCTGCATCCATGCAATCATAATCCGCCTGCCGTCCGGGGAGAGCGCGGTCTGCGGCGCGTAGAAGTCGATGCCGCCGTCAATCTGCGCCGCGGTGAAGCCGTTCTCCGGTCGGATGTCGCGCGCAAAGCGGAATGACGTGCGGCTGAGCGTGCCTGTCATGTAGACGCTGTTGTTTCCGTCGTGGAAGCCGCGCGCTTCGTCAGCCTTCATTTCCTGCGGGGAGACGATGATGATGTCGGTTCCGTCAAGCCGGAAGAAATCGGGGCATTCCCACATTCCGCTTGCGCCCGTGCTTTCGTCCATGACTGAGACGAATTTCCATGCGCACAGGTTCTCCGAGGAAAACAGCGCAAGCGCGCCGCGTCCGTCCGTTTTTCTGAGGACTGCCGCAAGGAAGTAGGTGCCGCCTTCCTTCCAGATTTTCGGGTCGCGGAAATGGTTTTTCTGGAACGGGAAGGGAACGTCCGCCGCCGTGATGACGGGATTTTCCGCGCGCTTTGTGTACGTCTCTCCGTCGCCGGATGCAAGGCACTGCTGCTGCACTTCCTCTCCGCTGAACTTGGAGACGCCGGTGTATGCAATCAGGTGCGTTCCTCCGTCGTCAATCGCGGTGCCGGAAAAGCAGCCGTCTCTGTCGGAAATCGTGTCGGGTGCGAGCGCGGTTTCCCTGTCCTGCCAGCGCACAAAGTCGCGCGTGACGGCGTGTCCCCAGTGCATGGGACCCCATTTTGAGGAATACGGATGGTGCTGAAAGAAGAGGTGGAATTCTCCGCCGAAAAATGAAAATCCGTTCGGGTCGTTTATCCAGCCCGCAGGCGATGCAAGGTGGAATTTCGGCCGGTGCTCCGTCTGCTTTGCGCTTTCGGCAATCTGCCGTGCGGTGCGCCGCCCGCACTCGCGCGCCCTGTTCAGTTCGTCTGTCATGGAAAACACCTTAGAACGCAATGGCGGCGGCTGTCAAGAGCGCAGTTGAAATCAGCAGCGCTGTTTCAGTGGCTGATTTTAAATCTTTGTTGGTTTGCCCGGCTTGATGCGCCGCATTTTGTTGACAAGCGGTTTGATAACAGAGTAAACTATATATTGCATAGAGAAGAAAAATGGCTTCAGATGAAACACAGGTGCACTTCGGACACCTTATCAGATGGGATTCAAAATTTGCAATCGGAATTCCGGCTATTGACAGCCAGCACAGAAAACTGTTCATGCTCTGCAACAGCCTGCACAGCAGCTTGAACAACAAGTCGCTCGGCGCTTCATAGGAGGACGAATTTTCGTACACGCCCAAGGAATGCGTAGAGTATGGCAAAGTTCATTTCAAGAGCGAGGAAGTCCTGATGCAGGCCGCCGGCTTCGCGGGCTACAAGGAGCACAAGAAAGTTCATGAGGATTTCGTGCGGAAGGTGCTTGAATTTTCTCAAAGCGAAGATCATTCTATAGGAATGGCGTTCAAGCTGGTGAGGTTTCTGTACGAATGGATTCTGTCGCACATCGCCCATGACGACAAGCTTTTTGTGCGCAGCGTCCTTGAGTACAATAAACTGCGGGGGGGGGTGCTGACTGCACCCTTTTTTAGCTCACAATTTTTTCCTGAAGAAATGAAACCTTCCGCGCAGATCACTCCTTCCTTCAATGCGCATGCCCTGTGCGGAGAACAGCTGTGTGCTATCTCAGGTTCGACAAAAGCCATTCCTTGAAGCTCTTGTAATCCTTGCCCATGGGAACCGCGTTGTCAGGAAGCGACATCACTTTTTCAAGACGCTCCGGCATGCTCGGCTCCTGTCCTGTGGCGTTAGAAACTGTTGCCCCGAATTTTGCAGGATGAGCCGTCTCAAGGAGAATTGCGGCGGCTTTTTTTTCAGCAATGCTCTGCGCCCATTCAGGAACACTTGCTGCAAATCCTGGCTGCATGACGCCGCCGGCCTGGCTTGCAGCATCTGCTTTTATTCCGCTGGTGCGAAGTTCATTCCATGCTTTCCATGCAACGGCGCCGTGCGGATCAATCACGTATCCTGTTTTGCTCTTGCACTGCCGGATGCCGTCAACTGTTCCTTCATCATCGGTCCAGTACGCGGCGAGTATGCGGCGGACTTCATCAAGTGAATACATCGCGCTGATCCGCTCATAGTTGCTCGGAGCTCCCACGTCCATGGCATTGCTCAGCGTTGCAACTGAAGGACGCGCGGCATATTCTCCTGTTGCAATCCAGTCGGGAACTGTATGGTTCCTGTTTGTTGCGGCAATAAATCCTGTAATTGGCGCTCCCATTTCCCGTGCAATCAGGCCGGAAGTCAGGTTGCCGAAATTTCCGCTCGGCACAACGGTGATAACTGATGCGCCGTCAATCTTGCTGTCAAGCGGAATCCTGTTCCTCACTACAAGCGAGGCAAACATATAGTAGAACGCCTGGGGCAGCAGCCGAGAAATGTTTATTGAATTTGCGGAAGACAGCCTGAACTGCTCTCTCAGGCTCTGGTCGGTGAATGCTGTCTTTACAAGCTTCTGGCAGTCATCAAAGGTTCCTTTCACTTTTAGGGCGCGCACATTTCCCGTGAACGTTGAAAGCTGCTTTTCCTGAAGCGGAGAAATTTTTCCGTCAGGATACAGAATCGTAACATCAATTCCCGGAACATTTAAGAATGCGCTTCCTACAGCGGAGCCGGTGTCTCCTGACGTTGCCACAAGGATATGAAGCGCGCG
Source organism: Treponema sp. (assembly GCA_017935745.1). Taxonomy (GTDB): domain Bacteria; phylum Spirochaetota; class Spirochaetia; order Treponematales; family Treponemataceae; genus Treponema_D. The sequence goes on from JAGBGX010000012.1 coordinate 121,780, forward strand.
GTCCTGCGAGCGGTTGAAGTATGACATGACACGGGCCATAAAGCGCGCTCCGAAGTCCTTGAAAGCGCATGTCGGACCGTGGAACAGCTCAAGCACATATGTCACAGGATCAATCGGAACAACTTTCGGCGTAAACGGATAGCAGTCCTGGATAATTGACTCCAAGTCGGAATCAGGAATTTCGTCCTTCACATACGGCTTTGCCATTTCGTAGGCAATTTCCCTGAATGAAGGCTCTGGAATGCGCTCCAGAAACGAGCTGTCAAGCCGGGGAAATTCCACGGGAATATAAAGTCCGCCCGTCTGCGCATTCATTCCGTTCAGGACAGCCGTCCTGAAATTCACGCTGACGGATCTGTCTCTTGTATCTGTATACATCATATATAGGTTCCTGCCTAGCTTATAATAAGAACCATACTATCATAAGATGCATATTTATACAACCTTTTCAAGAAGAACTGAAAAAAGGACGAGCGTGCTGTTGTACACAAAGTGCGCAGCTGCTCCTGCATAGACCGAGCCTGTTTTTTCCCGGCAGATTCTCAGCGATGCTCCGCACAGCGCGGCATTAAAAACGGCAATCCAGCCCAGATAGCGGTGCGCAAGCGCAAAGGCTGCCGCTGAAATCAGCTCGGCTTCCCAGACAGCCGCTTTCCGTCCGCTTCCGGCAAGCTCTTTCACGGTTTCAGGAAGATACTGCCGGTACAGGACTTCTTCAAAAAAAGCGCCGGCAGCCAGAGATGCAGCCATGCAAATCCATGCAGAAATGCCCGCCGAATCAAACTGAACCGGGCTTTGTGCAGCATGTCCGGCTCCCGCTGCAAGAGAAAGTGCCTGGACGGCAGCAAAGATAATCATCAGGGTGCCCAGGCAGACTGCTCCCCAGCACAGACCCCGCACAGCAGCGCTGAACTGCTCCTTTTTTGTCCTTTTGGGGAAAGCATGAGCGCGGATGTGCTGAAGCTGCAAAAAAAACGCAATCACACATTCGGCTGCTGCGGAAGCCAAAGAAGAGCCGGGCAGCGGCATTCCTTTTGATGCAAAGACAGGAGGAAGAACAATAAAGAAAAAAATGAGCAAAAACTCTATCAGCAGGTGTCTTTTTTTCATAACTAATAGTATACTGTTTCAGTGGAATTGTATTTTACCTGAAAACAACAGTGAGGTCAATTTGTGCCTGTAGCAATATCGTTTCTCATAACCGCTTTATTTCTGGCAGGATTTTTCAAGCTGTATTCTGCACAAAGGCAGAAAATACAGTTTTTTTCCCATGGCTTTGACTTTTCCTTCCGGTTTTCTGAAATTGCCGCCTTGTGGAAGCTTGCCGGAGCATGCGAAATAGAAGAGCCTCTGTCCCTGTATTATTCGGAGCTGTCAGTAAACAAATGCATTGTAAAAGTCATTGCGTCAGCAAAGGCGGACGGAACAGAAAAATCAGTCTCTGTCCAGAGAATGCTTGGAAGCCTGTATAAAATCAAGACGCATATTATGATTGCGCTGGACAAAAAGAACGGGCTTGAAAGCACTCAGTCGCTTGCTGAAGGGCAGAGGATCTGCATGATTTACAAGGGAAAGGGCGTGTTCAACTCAAAGGTTCTGAGCAACGGGCAGAACATCACGGTTTTGCTGCCGGTCCAGATTTCCAAGGCATCGGGACGCGCAGAAGCCCTTCCGGCTGAATTGTGGCTTGGCAAGACAGTTTCCGTGTATTTCTGGAGAAAAGGAGATGCGGGCTACACATTTGACACTGAAGTTGCCGGCTCCGGCTTCTTCAGGAGCGACAAGGCGCTGTTTCTCAGGCAAAGCTCCCGGCTTGAAAGGACGCAGAAAAGGCAGTCTGTCAGGTACAAGTGCGAGATTTATGCGCGGCTGTTTCTTTCCTGGACGCCGGAAGAAAAGCACGGCGAAAAGCCGGAAGCGGACGCGGGCTACAAGTGCCTGCTTGAAGACATAAGCGAGGACGGAGCCATGATCAGAATCGGCGGACGGGGAGTGCCTGACACGCCTATAATGCTTCAGTTTGAGCTGAACGGCTCGCTTGTCATCATGCACGGAATTGTCCGGGCTGTTGAATGGAACAAGAACATCGGGCAGTCGCGCCTTCACTTTGAATGCATGCACATTGACCGGAGCATGAGAAACACAGTTCTCACATATATATACAATGTGATGCCGCCCGAGCAGAAGGAAATCAACGAGGCGATTGCGCAGGCAAAGTCGCTTGAAAAAAAAGCGGAGGACGCGCAGATGGAAATGCCGCCGTCTTCCGGGGAAAAATCATAGCCTCATGCAGACAGATGCGCCGTGCTTATGGATTTTTTTGCGGTTTTGCTGTATACTTTCAGCATTGAAATTTGTTTCTTTAAATAGGCGGCCATAGTCACGCCTGCAAAAAGGACTCAGGCTTATGAACAGAAAACGCTTTGCACAGAGTATTGTTGTCATGTCACTCACCCTTGCGCTCGGATTTTCCTATGCGGAAGAGCCGTACCTCACGCTGTTTTACAAGGGGAACCTCGCTGAAAAAAATCAGATTGTCAAGGATGCCGCGGAAGCAGGGGACGGCTCTATCGCGCTCCAGTCGCTTGACTTTTCAATTTCAGCCTACGGTGCGCTCCATGGAGAAAGCGAATTCATCACGCTTGCTGAGACATCAGTCAAGGCCTTGACAGCCGGAAACACGCCGGGAAAGGAAAAGGAAGCCGCGGAAAAGCTCAGGAGCGTCTTCAAGCTGTTCAGCGAGCCGCAGATCAAAATTGCGGTTCTTGACGCGTTCTCCGTTTTTCAGGCGCCGGAAAACCTCTTTCTGGTGAATGATTTTTTCTACGAAAAAATGCAGAATTCCGCGGACATAGACGAAGCCCTGCTGAAAGCTGTCCTGTATATGGGAAGCTACGGAAATGCGGCTTCCTTCAACATGCTTTTTATTGCCGACATCCTTGACGTATGGCCGTCATACAGCAAGATTCTGGCAAATGCCTACGGCTCGCTGGCAGACGGAAGTGAAAAGGAAATTCTTCAGCTTCTGGCTACGGTTCCGGCGGAGCGGAAAATCATCATTCTGGAAAAGCTCAGCTCAAATCCGAAAATTGCAAAAAAAATCTGCGGGGAAGCTGCAGAAAATGTGCTTTCTTCGGTTATATATAGCATGGAAGGATCTCAAGATGACAGTTCCGGCATGCAGACTGAGCTTATGCTTGCTTCGCTTCAGATAATTTCCGATGCAAACTGGACGCGCGCTTCAAAAATGGCGACATCCTGCTTTGACGCCCTGAGAAGCGGATATGAAAGCGGCAGCATTTCTGATGAAGCGTTTTCCAATGCGATAGCGGACATTGCGTCTGTTGCAAGCGCGGACACGGCAAAGGTGCTGTCTTCGTACCTTGATTTCCTTAACAGGAGCACTGAAAAAAAACAGCCGCCTGCTAAAGCCGTTGTGCTTTCCGTAATCAATTCTCTGGGGGAGCTGGGCGACAAGAATGCCTTTGACTGCCTTCTGTATGCAACATACCTTGACTATCCTGAGGAAGTCATTCTTTCTGCAAAGAGCGCCCTGGCAAAGCTGAAGTGGTAGAGCCATTAAAAATCCAGTTTCTCAGTCCGTTTTCTGTTTCGGCGGCAGTCTTTTGCTGCCTGGTATGCTCAGGCATTGTGCGCCCGAAGAACAGGCATCCGTACCAGAGTGCTGTTCCGCTGGGCAAGGCCGAGTCTGTCTCAGGAACTGTCTGCTCGAATCCCGCGAAAACTGCATCAGGAAAATTCTATTCGGCGGGCCTTATGCTGGAGTCTGCACAGGGAACTGTCTCTGGCGTCCCGGTCGTCTCCAGTGCCAGCGGAAAAATCAGAGTTCTTATTCCGTCTGAAACAGTGGAAGCCCTGTATCCGGGAAAGCTTTTTTCATCTTCCCAGGGAGCTGTGCTTGTTGAAAGCGGAGAGCGGCTCTGCCTGTCTGGAAGCTGGAAAGAAGACGCCGGCTTTTTTATGGCGGACACAGCGGCTCAGCTGGAGCAGCTGAAGTCTCTTTCAGGAAGGCTGTGCCGGTTCAGGGCGTTGTGCCGGCTTTCCTTTAAAAGGCTTATGTTCGGCTGGGGAGGCGCAGGAGGATTTATCCTTGCATTGCTTTCAGGCTCACGGGAATATACAGAGCCTTCTGTCAGCGAGCATTTCAGGAAGGCAGGGCTGTCGCATGTGCTTGCATTGAGCGGAATGCACCTGTCATTCTTTGCATCCCTGGCAGGCTTTGCGGGAAACCGTTTCCTAGGCAAGCGCGCCGACTTCTGGCTTCGGCTTGCGGGCATTGTTTTCTTTGTCTGGTTCGCAGGGCTTTCTCCTTCGCTGTTCAGAGCGCTGCTGTGCTCGCTTTTTATGCTTGTGTGCGGCGCGGTTTTCTGCACCAGAATTGATTTTTTCACCGTCCTGTGCGCTGTCTTTTTAATTCACTGCGCCGCATTTCCCGAAGACATGTGTTCCGCGGCCTTTATCCTTTCCTATGGCGCGCTTGCCGGAATTCTTGTTTTCAGCGGAATGATTCAGTCTCTTTTGGAGCGTTTCCTGCCGCAAAAGATTGCTTCTCCGCTGGCGGCTTCAGCTGGAGCGCAGATAGCGACAGCGCCAGTCAGCGCATCCCTGTTCAGCGCAGTCACACCCATCGGAATCATTTCCTCCGCGGCAGTTTCTCCGCTTGTAAGCTTTTTTCTGCTTGCATCCGTAGTTGCCATTGCGGTTTCCTTTGTGATACCCTGTACTGCGCAGGCATTTGGAGTCATGCTGAATCTGCTGTATGCTGCAATTGCCAAGACAGTGCAATTTTTCGCTCTTTTTCCCTCTGTTTCATTTCAGTGAAAAAAGACGCACACAACGGAGCAGCAAATGAATCATCCTGACTATAATTCCCCCTCTGAGCTGAAAACGTTCCTTGAGCAGAACGGAATGGCAATGCAAAAGCGGTTCGGGCAGAATTTCATGGTGAATCCGTCTGCCCGGTCAAAAATTGCCTGCTGCCTCGATCTGCATGCCGGGGAGCGTCTGTGGGAAGTCGGGCCGGGACTTGGCTGCATGACAGAAGAATTTCTGAGCCGGGGAGCGTCTGTGACTGCCTTTGAAATCGACAGGGGGTTTGTTTCCGCCTTGCACCGCTTTTTTTCTCAGCAGGAACAGGACGGAAGCCTTTTTATTGCCGAAGGAGATGTTCTCAGGCTGTGGAAGGACGAAATCCGCATGCACGGACAGCCTTCAAAGATTGCCGGAAACCTGCCGTATAACATTGCCGCCACTTTTATTGCAGATACGATAACAGAAAACGTGCTGTTTGACAGGTGCGTTTTTACCGTGCAGAAAGAAGTTGCACAGCGGATGGCTGCCCGGCCGGGCAGTGCCGGCTACTCAGCATTCAGCGTCCTCTGCCAGTATGGATATACTGTCAAAACGGGAATCTCTCTCGGGCCGGGAAGCTTCTGGCCCAGGCCTGCGGTTGTGTCACAGGCCGTCATCATGGAAAAAAAGGACAGGGATTCTTCTCCATGCAGCTCCAGGCGGTTTGCGCATCTTGTTCACACCCTGTTTTCCGCCAGAAGAAAGACTGTGCTGAACAACATGAAGCCGCTTCTTTCCGGGGAAACGCAGCCTGAAGCAGTTCTTGAAAAATGCGGAATAAAGACGAATGAGCGAGCGGAAAACATCAGCGTGGAAACATTTGTTCTGCTTGACAGCGTGTTGAGTGAAACAGCAAAAACTGATAGACTGTCATAAAGGCGGAGCGTGAGCATGACGGAACAGCAGATTGCAGATAATTTTGAAAAGGTCAGAACTGAAATTGCGGAAGCAGAACAAAAGTCGGGCAGGGCGGCAGGAAGCGTACGCCTGTGCGCAGTAAGCAAGTTCCATCCTGCGCAGGACGTGATTGCTGCCATGCATGCAGGGCAGGTTCTGTTCGGAGAAAACCGTGTTCAGGAAGCGTATGACAAATTCGGACTGGTGCGTGAAGCCGTGCAAACGCAGCCCCAGCTTCATATAATCGGAAGCCTTCAGACAAACAAGGTGAAAAAAGCAGTCTCCATTTCATCGTGCATCCAGTCTGTTGACAGGGAGCCGCTTCTGGCGGAAATTGAGCGTCAGTGTGCAAGAATCGGAAAAACAATTGAAATTTTCTTTGAAATTCACACAGGCGAAGACACAAAGTCAGGCTATACGGATACAGACGAGCTTTTTGCATCAGCGGAACACTGCGCATCCGGCATGTATCCGCACATTGTTCCCCGCGGGCTTATGACAATGGCTCCGTTCACCCGGGAAGAAAAGCCTGTCCGGGAGGCGTTTTCTTCAGTAAGAAAGCTGAAGGAAGAGCTGGGCGTCCGCTTTCCTTCGCTGCGGATACAGGAGCTGAGCATGGGCATGAGCCAGGACTTTGCAATTGCGGTTGAAGAGGGGAGCACTATGGTCAGAATCGGAACGGCCCTGTTCGGAGAGCGTCCTGCTGCCCTGTAGCATGAAAAAGCATTTTGTTTTTGCCGCGCTGCTGCTCTCCCTGCTGCGGCCGGAAGCAGTTTTCAGCGATTCCCAGCCGGAAGACGAAAAAACGGATGCTCCCGCTCCGTATGAGGAGAGCGAATTTCCCCAGTGGGCAAAAGACGTGCGACGGCTTGAAATTGTTTCGCTCGGCTCAGTTCCGTTTGCGGCGCTGACAGTGACGCTCGGCTATGGAGCCTATCTGTATTACTCAGGAAGCTCTGACACTTTTCCGAATCCCTTTGACAGGAGCAGTTTCAGCGAAGGGGAGCAGATGAAGATGTTCTGCATATCTCTCGGCGCGGGAGCTGCTGTCGGGCTTGCAGATCTGGCAGTGAACCTTATAAAGCGCCGTGCTGAAAAGAAGCGCCTTGAGGAAATAAAGGCTTCCCAGGATCAGATCCTCGTCATTCCGCTGCATGACAGTTCCGCCGGGGAACCGCAGAAACCGTCAGCGGAGCCGGAGTCATAGATGCCGTTTTTCAGCCGCACCGTTCCGCCGACATACAAAGGAGAAGAAAGGCTTGACAAGTACATCGCTTCCATTCCAGGAGGAATGAACCGCAGCAGGCTCAAGAGCGGCGTGACAAGCATTTTTATCAACGGAAAGAAGCAGAAGCTTTCATGCAAAGTCAAAGCCGGTGACCAGATAGATATCCAGTGGGAAGAAAATGTACCTGACAATATCAGCCCTGAGAATATTCCGCTTGACATTCTGTATGAAGATGAAAATGTCTGCGTGGTGAACAAGCGGCAGGGAATGGTGACCCATCCTGCGGCAGGAAACTGGTCGGGAACGCTTGTCAATGCGCTCCTGTTCCACTGGGGGAGACAGGCTGTTCCTGAGCTTACGGATTGCCCGGACTCACAGATTCTTGCAAACCGCCGCCCGGGCATTGTGCACCGGCTTGACAAGGAAACATCGGGAGTCATAATCACGGCGAAAAACCGGGACGCACAGGAATTTCTGTCGCTTCAGTTCAGAAACCATGCAGGCCTGGTGAAAGAGTACATTGCAATCTGCTGCGGGCGGCCTCCCCATCAGCACGGAACAGTCAGGACATGGATTGTCCGGGATCCGAAGAACAGGAAACGCTTCAAAGCCTCGGAAGACGGGCAGCAGGGCAAGTTCGCGGAGACACACTACAGGTGCATAAGCTGCTACGGAAACTATTCCCTGATGAAGATCCGGATTGCAACCGGGCGGACGCACCAGATACGGGTGCACATGAAGCACCTGAACTGTCCTGTTCTGGGTGACGGACTGTATGCCAGGCCGGACAAGAAATTTCCGAAGGCAACGCTCATGCTCAATTCAAGCCGCCTCAAAATCATGATTCCGGGAAAGGAAGAGCCGTCAGTTTTTGTATCCCCCACGCCTGTCCGCTTTCTGGAAGTGATGAAAATTTTAAAGCGGGACTTTAAAAAGACAGTTCTTCCCAGGGACAGATAGGCATGGGTACAGAACATGATGTGCAGATTATATCTGCGCCGACTGATGAAAATCCGTTTGCCGTCATATACAAGCCCGCGGGACTTGCAAGCGCGCCTTTGCAGGAAGGTGGTGAAAGCGCATTGACCGCCGCAGCCAGGCTGTATCCGTGCATTCTGCAGGTGGCAGGAAAAAAGCAGGCAGAGCACGGGCTTGTACACCGCATTGATACTGACACACGCGGGCTATTGCTGATTGCCTCCACACAGGAAAGCTACAGAAGGCTTTTGGCTTTCCAAAAGGAAGGCAGGTTCAGGAAAGAGTACACGGCTTTATGCCAGCCGGTCCGTGACTGCTGGAAACTGCTGGGCGGCTTTCCAATGCCCCCTGAAGACACAGAATCAATATCAGTATGTATGGAAAAGCATACAATATCATCCTTGTTCCGTCCTTATTCTGTCCGCGGCTCACAGGTTCGTCCGGTGACATCTCTTTCAGGAAAAGCCGCCGTAAAAAAAAGCGGAAAAAAGCAGTATTCGACTGAAATCTGCATAGACAGGCAGATGAGCGCGCACTGCTTCCTGAGCGAAGGGTACAGGCACCAGATCCGCTGCCACCTTGCATGGGTCGGCTTTCCTATAAAAGGGGACAGGCTGTATAATCCCCGGCGCCTCCCCGGAGACGACTTTCAGTTCTGTGCCAGTGCCCTTGTTTTTCCGCATCCGCTGACTGGGAAAGATGTGGAAATACGAATTTAGCTGTGGCTTTGCGCTTGCGGACTGCTGTTTCTTTAAGTCAAGACTGTTTTTTTACGCCTTGCATTTGTTTATGCATGGCATTGTTAGAAAATATATGAAACTGTATGTTATACTGTACAGTCGGGATTTGACAAATGCTCCTGAAGTTCTGTGTATTTGCTTTTGGCAGAAATGAAAGCAATTTGTTAACATTTTTCTATGTATAGTATTTTTAGGATTGTGTAAAGTATTGTATTACAAAGAATTGCAGTCTGGATGACAGGATTTGAACCTGCGACCCTCTGGTCCCAAACCAGATGCGCTACCAGCTGCGCTACGTCCCGAATAAGCGAGGTGGGCGGTGAGAGGATCGAACTCCCGACATTCTGGGTGTAAACCAGACGCTCGTACCAGCTGAGCTAACCGCCCGCTTTCAGTGTCTGCATGATATCAGTCTGCCTTTGTTTTGTCAATAGAGGAGCCTGGCTGCTTCTTTCCTGTTCTGACATGGCGGACTCCAAATGCTCCGTTCCTGCCGGTCTCTTCCTGGTTTCCGAGAGCCCGTGAAACAAAGCCGGTGACAGTGTCTTCAATGAAATTTCTGTACTGAGCCAGATCATCGGCTGATTCAACAAGCAGCTGAAACGGCTTCATTTCCAGTGCCCTGATCAGCTTTTCCAAGGTCTCCTTCTTGGGCCACGACCTTCCGTTTTCAATCTTTGAAATCTCAACGTTTGTTATTCCTGTTTTTCTGGCAAGCTCTTCCTGCGTCATATTCCGCCTGATTCTGCAGACGCAGATATTTTCTCCTAGAATTTTTCCTAAGTCGCTGGATTCTGCCATAAGAACAATTTTATACGTGCAGTTTAAACGGAAAGAATAGAATCCTGCTTACAGAACAGGAGATAACTTTATCAGTGAGTTTAAGTTATGCGCGCCTTTCCGGCTTCCTCTTTTTCCGCACGAATAAAAAAGCCGCTCCGGCAAACGGGAACGGCAGAAACAGGCTTTTCCGGGGACGGCTACTGCTTTTGGTTCAGCCTGTCCTTGAGCGCTTTTCCCGGCTTGAATTTCGGGGTCTTTACCGCCGCGATTTTTATTGTTTCCCCTGTGGCCGGATTTCTTCCCTCATGGGCAGCCCGCTTCCCGACAGTGAATGTTCCGAATCCGATAATCTGAACATCACGGCCCTTTTCCAGTTCCTTCGAGACGATTTCAAGGAACGACTTGAGGGCGCTTTCGGTATCTTTCTTTGAAAGTCCGGTTGATTTTGCCATTTTTTCAACAAGCTCTGCCTTATTCATCTGAGCCTCCGCTTTTTAATGTCGTTGCGCTGTTCAGGCGCAATGAGGCAGATTATACTTCAAGGCAAGTGAAAATTCTAGTATGAAAGAGCTGTTTGCAGCTTTTTTTTGCAGTATGAATCCTGCTTATTGAATTGACGAAAGGCTGAAAAACTGCTATCATCAGTTACCCCTTGGAGGTGCGCACGCATCTCCCATATCTGACCATAAGGAGACCATACATGAGAACGTATGAACTTATGACAATTTTTCCTTTGGACGAGGAAAAGTACAAGGCCGGACTGGAGCTTCTCAAGGCCGATCTTGCGAAATTCGGCGCGGAAATTGAAAAGGAAGAGCCTTACGGCGACCGCGACCTTACCTATGAAGTGAAAAAGCAGAAGCGCGGACGCTTTGTGCTGCTCACACTTAAGGTGAACCCTGCGAAAATTGCAGAGCTTGACGCGCAGTTCAAGTTCAACGGAAACCTCTTGAAGTACCTTTTTGTTGTAACTGAAGCAAAGAACGCATAGAACCGGAGAACTAATGGCAAATTCTGACATAAACAGCGTTGTAATTGTAGGCCGTCTCACCCGTGATGCTGAGCTCAGGTATCTCAACAGCGGAACCGCAGTCGCTTCCTTTTCAATCGCTGTAAACCGCAGCAAAAAGGACGGAGATCAGTGGGTCAGCGAGGCGCACTTTTTCGACGTTTCTTATTTCGGAAGGCCTGCTGAAGGAGTCAAGCCGTATCTCACAAAGGGGACGCAGATTGCGGTGCAGGGCTCGCTGAAGCAGGACCGCTGGGAAAAGGAAGGGCAGAAATTCAGCAAGGTGACTATCCATGCTGATTCTGTTGAGCTTCTAGGCTCACGATCCTCTGGCGGCAGTTCCGGCTACCAGAATTCATCAGGCTCCGACTCGTTCGGGGGATACCAGCAGCGGAATTCATATTCCCGTGCGCAGGGACAGCAGACCGGCGGATATGACGCTCCGCAGGAAGCCTTTGGCGGCGACAATGCCGGTTTCCCGGAAGATATTCCGTTCTAAACTATAACCTATAAAAACAGGAGAAAACCTATGGCAGACGAAAAAGAAGTTTCTTTAAATGAAAATACGAATGTGACTCAGGAACAGCTGCAGGATTCCGGCCGCGAGGAAGAAGTCCGCGGCACACGTGCAAAGGGCAAGTCTTTTTTCCATAAGAAAGTATGCCGCTTCTGCGCGAACAAGGGCAAGATTGACTACAAGGACGCGGACGGACTGCGCCGCTTTACAACGGAGCGCGGAAAAATTCTTCCCCGCCGCATCACGGGAACATGCGCCAAGCATCAGAAGCAGGTGTCTGTTGCAATCAAGCGCGCCCGCGCAATCTGCCTTCTTCCGTATGTAGCTGACTAAGCGCAGCGGATGCATTCCTGCGGAAAAAAGCCAACTCCTGGCAGTTTTCCGCATCAACATTATTTTTTCAGGAGCTTGAAAATGAAAGTTATTCTTAACGATGATGTAAAACACCTCGGTGAAATGGGCGATGTAAAGAATGTAGCAAACGGATATTTCCGCAACTACCTTTATCCGCATAAGCTTGCAGTTCCGTGCACTCCGGAGACAGAAGCATACTTTGAGTCAAAGAAAGCTGAAATAGAGGCGCGCAAGGAACAGAAGCGCAAGGACAGCCTGAGCCTCAAGGAAAAAATTGAAGCCCTTGAAGTTGTTCTTTCTATGCCGGCAGGAAACAACGGAAAGCTGTATGGCGCCGTCACAAACCAGACTCTCGCTGACTTCTATGCGAAGAACGGCTATGAAATCGAGCGCAAGAAGATTGAAATTCCGAACCTCACCATAAAAAACACCGGCTCCTACACAGTGAAAATTCACCTGTACGAAGCAACGCAGGCTGAGGCAAAGGTTACTGTAAAGTCACAGGATGAAGCAGAGCAAAAGAAAGCCGAGCCGAAGGAAAAGAAGGAGGAAGCTGTTTCTCCCGCCGAAGAAGAAAAGGCAGAATAATCAGCCGGACAGCGGCTGATTGAATTTCAGCAAAGGTCCGCGGGATTTTTCTTGCGGGCCGTTTTTTATTTGTGCGGAAGGCTTCATGCCCCGGCGCTTGCGCTGCAATGAACCGCTGGCGTATGCTCAAAACGTCCGCCTTTGCATTTGAGGAAAGAATGGAACTGAAAGATAAAATTCCTCCGCACAATCTGGAGGCAGAGCAGGCTGTCCTGGGCGCGCTGCTCCTTGACTGGGGAGCTGTGAGCGATGTTGTTACGTATCTGCGCGCAGACAATTTTTACAGCCAGCAGAATCAGCTTATCTACAGCTCGCTTATGCATCTTTTCTCTGCGGGAATAAAAGGCGATCTGCTCACCCTTGTTGATGACCTTACAAAAAGCGGAAAGCTGGAGGCCGCAGGAGGAATCAGCTATGTTTCCTCTCTGACTGATGTGGTTCCGACAAGCGCGAATGTGGACTACTATGCAAAGATTGTCCTTGACCAGTCCACGCGCAGGAACCTCATACGCATATCCTCGGAAATAAAGGCGGACAGCTTTGACGAGACAAAGGAAAGCCGCTCAATCCTTGAGGAGGCAGAGCAGAAGATTTTCAAGCTGACAGATATCAGCCAGTCCACGCAGGTTCTTGCAATGAGGGACATCGTTCCCAAGACAATCCAGATTATTGATACGCGCTACAAGAACAAGAACGCGTTTTCCGGGATTCCCTCAGGCATTACAGAGCTTGACAGCATGACAAGCGGATTTCAGAACAGCGAGATGATTATCATAGGCGCCCGGCCTTCCATGGGAAAGACAGCGCTCGCGCTCAGCATGATGCAGCACATTGCAGTCGAGCACAGCATTCCGTGCGGATTCTTCAGCCTGGAAATGGCGGCCGACCAGATCGGGCAGCGCCTTTTGTCGCAGGTTGCCCGCATTCCGGGAACAAAGCTCAGGAACGGAATGCTGAAAATAGAGGACTTTAAAAAGCTTCAGGATGCCGCGGGGGAATGCTTCAATGCGCCGCTGTATATCGTTGACACGCCGAATATGAAGCTGCTTGACCTGAGGGCTATGGCCCGGCGGATGAAAGTCAACCAGAAAGTGCAGATCATATTTATTGATTACATCGGGCTGATTACAAGCGAGAATCCCGATGCGCAGCTTTTTGAGCAGCAGTCCGCAGTGTCAAAGTCGCTGAAAAGCCTTGCGCGTGAGCTTGAGATTCCCATTGTTGTCCTGTGCCAGGTTGCCAGGGCGGCGGAAGGAGAGGAGCCGAATCTTGCGCAGCTGCGCGGCTCTGGCTCCATAGAGCAGGATGCCGACATGGTCATGTTCATACACGGCAACCGGAAGGAAAAAAACGAGTCCTCCGAAGGACCTGTCCAGGACAGATCTCTGATTGTGGCGAAGCAGCGCAACGGCCCGATCGGAACTGTTGATGTCATCTTCCTTTCAAGCTATACAAAATTTGAAAACAAGGCGCGGGAATAAGCAGCGTGCGCCCCGGCAGGCCTCTCTCTTTTCCGCGCTCAAAAACAGCGGTGCTGTATTTACAGCTTGCCCTGTTTCATATATAATTGACTGGGAGTTTTCGCAAGGTTTTGCAGGGAGTGTAAGATAAAAGCCGCTAAAACAGCATGGCTTTTTACGGGAGGAAAAGGTGCTCATTCATTTCTGGGGAGTCCGCGGCTCTGTGCCGTCTCCCGTTGGAAGCAGCCAGATTCAGGCGAAAATCGCTGCGGCCGTTTCAAGAATAACTCCAAGGGATCTGGAAAACGCTGAGACAAGAATGAGATTTCTTTCAATGCTGCCTGACTGGATTTACGGAACGGTGGGAGGAAACACGCCCTGCATAGAAGTCCGCTCTGCGTCCGGCGGGCTGTTTCTGCTTGACTGCGGAACAGGCTTGCGGCAGTTTTCCGCTTTCGGACGCCAGCCTGAAGACGGGCGTTACAATATATTCCTTTCGCATTTCCACTGGGACCATATCCAGGGATTTCCGTTTTTCGCCCAGTCATTTTCCCCGTCATCAAGAATCAGCATCTACACTCCGTTTGAACAGGCTGAGGAATTTTTCAGGCGGCAGAGCAGCACTCCGTTTTTCCCTCCGAACGGATGCTTTCAGGCGGTGGAAAACCAGCTTTCGTTCCATACAATGAAAGAGGGAAGCGAGCTGGAAATTGACGGAGTGAAAATCAGCTGCCACAAGATGGTTCATCCCGGAGACTCGTACTCATATTCGTTTGCGGAAAACGGCAGGAAATTCATTTACTGCACGGACGTGGAGCTGCAGCAGGACGATTTTGACACAGCTGTTCCCAGGAATGCGTTCTTTAAGGATGCTGATGTCCTTGTGCTTGACAGCCAGTACACAAATCCCGAGGCTTCCCGGAAGGTGAACTGGGGGCACAGCTCATTCAGCACTGCAATCGACTTTGCCGCAGCATGGAACGTAAAGGACCTGTATTTCTTTCATCATGAGCCTGCCTATGACGACAAGAAGCTTGAAGACATATTGAGCGCGGGAAACAGCTATAAGAAATACCGGGCCGGAGGAAATGTCAGCCTTCATATTTCAAGGGAAGGACAGGAAATTCAGCTCTGATGAAAAAAGCCGTCTCTGTGCTGTCAGCCCTCTTTTTCTGGGCTCTTGCAATACTGGCAGTTCTGACTGTCTCCTGCGCCGCTGCGTGGATATATGTCTCGCGGCCGATGACGCCTGCGGGAAGCAGCGCGCACACTGAAAAAGTGAGCGTGCCTGCGGGAATGTCAGTCAAGGAAGTCTCACGCATCCTCAGCCAGAAAGGCCTTGTGCGCTCTCCGGCAGTCTTCTACTGCGCCGCCAGGTTCAGCGTGTTTGACAGGAGCCGGACATTCACCTTGAAAAGCGGCACATACACCCTGTCATCTTCCATGAGCCTCAGGGAGCTGTACAGCGCGCTCCAGTCAGGCTCCCAGGAATATATAACAGTGAGCATTCCTGAAGGCATGACAGTCTCCAAGATTGCGCGCATCCTCGGGGAAAAGAACGTCTGTCCGCAGGAAGCGTTTGCCGCTGCATGCACAGACAGTAAGCTGCTTGCAGAATTCGGAATCCCGGCGGACAGCTTTGAAGGATATCTGTTTCCCGATACATACTTTTTTATTCCGCAGATGGAAGCCGAATCTGTTGTGCGCTCTTTCGCCGGCAACTTCTTTGAGAAAATACAGCAGATTCCGGGCCTTGGAGAAAAGAACAGGCAGGAGCTTCACGACATCGTCATTCTTTCTTCAATTGTGGAGCGTGAGTACCGCCTGAAGGAGGAGGCGCCCGTTATTGCCAGCGTGTTTTCAAACAGGCTCAGGGACGGAATCGGGCTGTACTCCTGCGCGACAATCGAATACATACTGACGGAAATTCAAGGCAAGCCGCATCCCGGACGGATTACCTATGAAGACTTAAAGATCAGCAGCCCGTACAACACTTACAAGTGGGCAGGCCTTCCGCACGGTCCCATTTCAAATCCCGGGCTTGTCGCGCTGAACGCCGCCGCCAATCCTGCGCAGACAGGCTTTTACTTTTTTGTGCTTTCAGATCCGGCCACAGGCCGACACACCTTCAGCAAAAGCTTTGACCAGCACAAGGCTGCGGAAAACGCCGCCTCCTACCATTCAAAGGATCCGCAGTAATGGCGCTCATAGCACGGGAATCAATTGATGAAGTCTCTGCAAAGACTGACATAATCAGCCTTGTCTCGGAGTATGTGCCGCTTGAGCAGCGCGGCTCAAACTGGTGGGGATGCTGTCCGTTCCATAATGAAAAGACGCCTTCGTTCAGCGTGTCCCAGGAAAAAAAATTCTTTTACTGCTTCGGCTGCGGCGCGTCAGGAAGCGTCTTTGACTTTGTGAAGGACATGGAAAAGATTTCCTTTTCAGAGTCCGTGGAATTCCTTGCAAAAAAAGCCGGCGTCAGCCTGATATATGCTGACGGAGCAGCTCCCCGGAAAGACGATTCTGCCATGAAGCTGAAGGACGAGTACAAGAGCCTCTACACGCGCGTGGCCGGCACGTTTCATTATCTGCTCATGGAAACTCAGGCAGGAAAATTCGCCCTTGACTACATAAAGAAGCGCGGCATCACTGACGAAACGCTTGAAAAATTCAAGATAGGATACAGTCCGGCAGACAGAAAATGGCTCAGGCAGTTCCTGTCAAAAAAGAACTACACGGATGAATTCCTTGACAACTCCGGGCTTTTCAGCAAAAAGTACCCTGACAGCGCTTTTTTTTCCGACAGGCTCATGTTTCCGATTTTTGACAAGGAAGGCGATGTGGTTGCCATGGGCGGCCGTTTCCTGCGGGGAAACGCGGACAAGTCGCCCAAGTACCTGAATTCCGGCGACTTGATCCAGTATAAAAAAGGAAGCACGCTGTATGCATTCAACTTTGCGCGGCCTTCAATACGTGAAAAAAAGAAAGTCATTTTTTGCGAGGGATACATGGACTGCATCGCCTACCATCAGTGCGGCATCACCTGGGCGGTGGCTCCGCTGGGAACATCGCTGACAGACGAGCAGATTCTCCTTGTAAAGAATTTCGCCGAAGAAATCATCCTGTCGTTTGACTCAGACGGCGCCGGACAGAAGGCGGCACGGCGGGCAATCCTCATGTGCAGGCGGCACGGCATTCCTGCGCGGGTCATTCAGACGGAAGGCGGAAAAGATCCCGCTGAAATAATGCTGAATTTTGGCCCGGAATACTTGACAAACCAGGTAAATGGGGCTAAAGTTGATTCCGATTATCTGCTATCTAAACTGCTAGAACTCTACCCTAAGGACACGCCCTTAGGCAAAGCCAAGGCTTCCTTGGATTTTTTTGAGTACATAGATTCGCTGCAGTCTGAAGTGCAGAAAGATGCCTGTCTGGATCAGCTGTGCCAGACATACGGCATTGAAAAGGAGGCCGCCCGAAGGGATTTTGTCAACCGGAATGCAGTTTCATACCGTTTTAGGAATGCGCGCGCACAGCAGGAAAATACGGCGGACTCTGAATCGATAAAGCTGTCTGCTGAACTGAAAGCTGTCATGGCGGCTGTAGCTGAAGATCCTGGTTTCTTCCAGAAAATGCATGAGCAGATTTCCGTTGACGACCTGTCGGACCGCTATTCTGTACAGCTCTTTGCTGCAATGGAGGAATGCCAGAAGAACGGCAGCTTTTCAATAGAAACCATACTGAACCGCATAGACGATGAGGAATTCAGGAAGTTTATAGTTCAGTCCGTAAGCACATGCAGCGGAAAGCTTCAGGAATCTGTTGAAGGAAGCATACGGTACTTGAAGAAAAAATCGCTGGAAACAAAACGGCAGGCGGTGAAGGACAGGATAGCTTCCTTGTCTGCAAGCGCGCTGCCTGAAGACAAGATGCAGCTGGCTGAGCTTGCAAGGCAGAAAATGGAACTCGATTTCCAAATTGAAAATATGAAGGACTGATAAATGGCTAAAAAGTCACTTGAAAAAAATGAAGCAGTTAAAAAAGGCGAAAGAAAGCAGGAACCTAAAAAAACAATAAAAAGCAAGGAAGAGTCTGAGTCTGCGCATCCGGCCGATGACACAGATTTTTCTGATGAAGATGACGAAGACAGCGGGGATGAAAGAATGGACGCGGAAACGCAGGAAGAATCAGATGATTCTGCTGATGACACAGAAAGCGCGGAAGAAGAGCTTGAGCCGCCTGTCAGGAAGCTTCTTGACTATGCAAGCAGCAAGCAGATTATTTCCTGGGATGAAATCACCGAAATACTGACAGCCGAATTTGTCAATTCCCCCAAGATGGAGGGCGTGCTTCAGCTGCTCACAAAAAACAATATTCAGGTGATGGAAGAGGACGATCTGCTCGATGATGGAGATGACGACGGCGATGATGCGATTGCAGATGAAGATCAGAAGCTTGATGAGCTTGACAAGCACCGCCTTGTCTCAAATGACAAGGATTCCAGCATTGACGATCCGATCCGCCTGTATCTGCGTGAAATCGGCAAGGAAAATCTTCTTACCGCAGACCAGGAAGTCACGCTGTCCAAGCAGATGGAAGACGGGCAGAACATCATAAAGAATGTCATACGGAATTCAGGCATGATAATCCCGGAATTCTACCAGATCTGCCACACGATATACAAAAAAATTGATCCGCACGAGCCTGGAAAAGCCAGGAAAGAAATAAACGAGCAGATGGCCGAGCGGCGGCGTCTCAGAAGCTGCTACGTTGAATATGTAAAGCCGATCCGTGAGCAGATGGCTGACTATATGGCGATAAAGCGGCAGCTTCATTCAGAAGATCCTTCCATGAATATTTTTTCTGATGAAACGCTTTCCAAGGCACGGAATGCCATACGGGAGTCGCTTTTAAACGCCGATCTTCAGACGGAAGAAATAGAAACATTCAGCGCAAAATTTATTACCGCATCAAAAAAAATTGACGAGTACCATCTGATTCAGGAGCGCCGGATGAAAAAACTCCGGATTACAGATGCTGTGGGACTGCGCTCTATCGGCCGCCGCCTCGCAATCAGGGCGGAGTCTGTGAAGCTTGAAAAAGAGCTTGCAATGACAGCCGATGAAATCCGCTCTGACTATACGGAAATCCAGAAGATTGACAGGAAGCTGCGGGAGCTTGAGTACGATTTTGAGAATTCAGTTGATGAAATCATCGAGATGAAAAAAGAAATCGAGCGGGGCAGGATGCAGCTTGAGCAGGCGAAAAACCGCCTTATCAACGCGAACCTGCGCCTCGTAGTGTCGATTGCAAAAAAATACACAAACCGCGGGCTGCAGCTGTTCGATCTGATCCAGGAAGGAAATATCGGGCTGATAAAAGCCGTTGAGAAATTTGAATACCGCAAAGGGTATAAATTTTCCACGTATGCGACATGGTGGATACGGCAGGCGATTACACGGTCGATTTCAGATCAGGCGCGCACAATCCGCGTTCCCGTTCACATGATCGAGCAGATAAACAAGGTTGTCCGCGAAAGCAGGCAGCTCATGCAGAAGCTCGGGCGTGAGCCGACAGATGAAGAAATTGCAGCCCAACTTTCATGGCCGCTTGCCCGTGTCAAGCAGGTGAAGAATGTCGCGCGGGAGCCGATTTCCCTTGAGACGCCTATCGGAGAGGAAGAGGACTCGTCCCTCGGAGACTTTATTGAAGACAAGGAAGTCGAAAATCCGGCGAACCAGACTGCGTACACGCTGCTTCAGGAGCAGCTGCATGAAGTCCTGAACACGCTGCCGCAGAGGGAGCAGGAAGTCCTCAAGATGAGATTCGGCCTTGATGACGGCTATTCTCTTACGCTTGAGGAAGTGGGGCTGTACTTTAACGTCACAAGGGAGCGGATCCGCCAAATTGAAGCAAAAGCGCTCAGAAGGCTGCGCCATCCGCGCCGTGCAAGCGGACTCAGGGATTTTATTGATTCCTGACTGCAAATGCGTGTAGACATAAGTTATAAAATTATGTACGATATATTTCACATAGAATTTACAAGAGGTTGCCGTCTATGCAAATGTCAGATGAATTAGAAAAGCTGAAGGGGCTTCAGGAAATACTGGCCAGAAAGTACGAAATTGAAGCGAAGGTGGAGGAGCTGCCCAAGACGCTTGACGGCAGTACAGAAAGCCTTGACCGCTTTAAAAAAGAATATATTGAAAAAAACGGGCTGTATGAAGAAAAAAAGGACATTGTTGCGCAGCTCAGGGCAGAGCTTGATGAAGCGCAGCGGAAGCGGGAAGAAGGTGAGAAGGGCATGGATGCCATTTCCACTCACCGGGAATATGAAATCCTTGAGCGGCAGATTTCTGAAGCGCAGGCTGTCGAAGACATAAAGCGCCGCGAGCTTCAGAAGGAAGAAAAGAGCCTTGCCGAGCTGAATGATCTGCTGAAGAGCGAGGAAGACCTGATTGCTTCCACAGAAAAAGATGTGAAGGAAGCCCGTGAAAACCTTGACAGGGAGATAGCGGAATACAACCGCACACTTGAGGAGCTCAAGGCAAAAGAGAGCGAAATGTCAGAAGGAATCGATTCTGAGACAATTATAAAATTCCAGCGCATCATAAAACGCAACAGAAAGGGAATTGTCGCTGTAAAGGGAAATGTCTGTGACGGCTGCCATATGGTTCTGCCTGCGCAGTTTGCAAACGAAGTGCATCATGGAGAAAAGATTCTGTTCTGTCCGTATTGCAGCAGAATTCTTTTTTACGAAGAATCAGCAGACACAGAGGAGAATTTTTATTCGCTTACAGACACTGCATCTGCTGATGAAACTGACGAGGATCTCCTTGAAGATGAAGACCTCATTGATATTGACGGGGACAGCACTGAAGATACTGATGCTTCTGTAAAGTCCCTTGACTATGAAAGTTGAAAATAAGGATACGCTGACCGCGCTGCAAGCTTGTAATGACACATGGTTGCGGTGAGGAAAAGTCCGGGCTCCTCCGGAAAAGATGCCGGGTAATAACCGGGCGGCAGGCAGCTTTGCTATGCAAAGCTGCCCTCTGACAGAGAGTGCTACAGAAAAGAACCGCCTGGCACACGCCGGGCAAGGGTGAAAAGGCAGGGTAAGAGCCTACCGCGTTTCTGGCAACAGGGACGGCATAAGCAAACCTCATCTGGAGCAAAATCAGACAGCAGCTTGGTTTCCGGCCTTATGCTGCGGGTAGATTGCTGGAGATGCCGGGCAACCGGCATTGCAGACAGATGGTCAGCGCGCTTTTCAAAGCGCTCCAGAACCCGGCTTACGTATCCTTTTTTTATTTTGAGCAAGACTGGCTGAAAATGCTCAGATCTGGCAGTTTTTTTTCATTGTTTTGGGCGGGGAAATGAGAAGAAAATACGGCTTGGAACTGTTTTATCATAAAAAAAAGGCGTTTGCCGTCATGCTGGCAGCAGTTTTTTTTGCTGTCCTTCTGATTGCTGTCCTTTCATTTGTATGCATACGGTTTCTGCGGAACAGCGCCTTTAGCCGCGGCTCGGTTTCTTCAATATATAAGAACTGGTCTCTGCATACGGAGGAAGGCTACAAGGCTGTACATGAGGCATCGCTTGCGATTCTTGAGGCGAAGCCGTATCACAATCTGGCCCTGACATTCCTTGGATACAGTTCCTTTATGCTTGCTGAGTCTGAGGTTGACAGCACAAGGTCGCAGGAACTTCTGGATCAGTCAATTTCCAGCCTGAGAAAAGCGATGCGCACATGCAAAAAAGAAACGCTTCCCCAGATTCAGTATATGCTTGGCCGGGCGTACTTCTACAAAAATAAAATTTCAGCCTATCACTATTATTCAGATCTGGCGGTAAAGTACCTTTCGTGCGCTGTTGAGAACGGCTACAGGTCGGATGACATACCGCTTCTGCTCGGACTGAGCTATGCCGCGCTCGGCGAGACGGACAGGAGCATAGAGGCGTTTACAGAGTCGCTTCTAGTCCGTGAGACAGACACGCTTCTGTTTAACATTGCGAAGCAGTACTGCAATAACGGGCAGGAATCAGTTGCAAAGCAGTACCTTGTGCGTGTCATTGAAACAAGCCAGAATGAAGAGCTTTTAAACGGCAGCCGTATCCTTCTTGGACAGATATATACCAATGAAAATAATTTCTCAGAGGCAGAAAAGGAATTTCTTTCAATTCTGGAAAAAAATGAGAATTCTGCTGACGCTCATTACGGACTTGGTATATTATATGAAAAGAAAGGTGACACTGTGAAAGCACGGGCGGAATGGCGGAAAAGCCTGAAAATTCAGGCCAACCATTCAGGAGCCTTAAAAAAAATGTCGGAAACGTAACGGATTTTTCAGCCTTGAACGCGGCTGGATTTCTGTGCGGAAAGCTTGGAGGAGGAAAAATGGGCTTTTTAGATAGTTTTACAACTGATATAGGAATTGACCTTGGAACCTGTAATACGCTTATTTATGTCCGCGGGCAGGGAATTGTGATCGACGAGCCGTCTGTTGTCGCAGTGGAAAAAGGGACTGGAAGAATTGAGGCGGTCGGTGTAGAGGCTAAGAGAATGCTCTGGAAAACACCGGGAAACATTGTTGCAATCAGGCCGCTTGCAGACGGAGTTATCTCCGACAGCGATTCAACGGAAAAGATGCTCAAGTACTTTATTTCAAAGGTCATTCCGCGCCATCATCTGCTGAAGTCAATCCGCATGAAAATAGGAATTCCGTCATGCATCACACAGGTTCAGCAGGACGCTGTCATGGCGGCAGCGTTAAAAGCCGGCGCAAAGGAAGTCAAGCTTATTGAAGAAAGCCTTGCTGCGGCAATCGGCGCTGAAATTCCGATTTATGAGCCTGCCGGACACATGGTCTGCGATATCGGCGGCGGCACAACGGAAGTGTCTGTCATTTCCCTTGGCGGCATGGTCGTGACAAGCTCTATCAGAATCGGCGGAAACGCATTTGATGAAGCGATTATCAAGCATATCCGTTCCGTCCACAACCTGATTATCGGGCAGCAGACGGCAGAGCGGCTCAAGATTGAAATCGGAAATGCGATTGCGGAAAAGAACATCGATGACGACAAGATCCGCAAGATGGAAATCAGGGGAGGAGATGCAATCACCGGGCTTCCGCGCCGCCTTGAAGTTGACTCTGTTGAAGTCCGCGAGGCGCTGAAAGAGCCTGTCTCAAAAATAATCGAGGAAATAAAGAAAACGCTCGGCCGGACTCCGCCTGAGCTTGCGGCGGACATTGTGGAGCGCGGCATTGTCATGTCCGGCGGCGGCTCCATGCTCAGAGGGCTGAAGGATCTTATCAAAAAGGAAACAGGCGTTCCTGTCTTTCTGGTTGAAAAGCCGCTTGAGTGCGTTGCGAAAGGCGCCGGAGAAGCGTTCGAGCTGTTCAAGGACATGTCAATACGGCGTTCCATCTATGAAAACCTGAACGACTAGAGAACGGTATGTCAGGAAACATCAAGGCTTCTATCCGCATAAAGTCCGCGGAAATTCTGCTCGCGTTCCTTGTCCTGTTCAGCGGAATTCTTCTGGGATTTTCCGGCGGCGGTTTCGTGGTGAATTTCAACAGGGCAGGATTTGCTGTCGTCTCAACGCTTCAGAAAGGTGCAGGCATAGTCATCGGTTCGGCTGCGAAGGCAGTAACTTCAGTGAAGGACATCGCCGTCCTGAAAAAAGAATATGCAGAGCTTTTGGACAAGCTGAAGGACTACGAGTATATGCAGCGGAACAATACTGAAATCAGAAAGGAAAATGAGCGTCTTAAGGAACAGCTTCAGTTTGCCTCTGAAATCGAATACAGGAATATTCCGGCGCAGATTATCGGAAGGGATCCTGACAACCTGTACTCAGGCATTACAATCAGCAAGGGCGCACGGAGCGGAATAAAAAAAGGGTTCCCTGTCATTGCAGTTCAAAATGGAAATGTCGGGATTGTAGGAAAAGTGGTGACTGTCGGAATCGGAACAAGCCTTGTCATGCCTGTCTATGACACAAAGTGCAATGTTTCGGCGAGAATCCAGAATACCCGGGACATTGGAATTGCCTGCGGAAACGGCTCCTATGACAGTCCGCTGAACCTTCTGTACATACGGAAACGGGTTATGGATGACTTCAACCACGGGGACATTGTTGTCACAAGCGGTGAAAATGACAACTACATGAAGGACATCCCGATCGGGCGCATTTCAAAAATCACTGTGCTTGACTATGATTCATCGCTCAGCATTGAGCTGGAGCCTGTCATTGATTTTCTGCGGCTGGAAACTGTTCTTGTTGTGGATCAGAAAAATGCAAATGACAGGGTTCCCCTGGAAAAAGCGCAGCAGTAAGAAAGCAATGTGATTTTACGGGAGGAAACATGATACGTTCTTTTTTTGCGGGCGCACTTGTACTGCTGTGTGTAACAGTCTTTGAAGCGGCGGTTCTTTCATCCATTTCATTTTTGCCGGCTGTCCCTGACTTATCGCTTATCTGTGTTCTGTTCTTTGCCGTTCACAACGGACGGATGCTCGGAGAGGGAGCGGGCTTCCTTTCAGGGCTTTTTCTGGACGTGCTGAGCGCCTGTCCGCTCGGACTGAACTGCCTTTTGCGGACCGTCCTCGGCTATTCGGCAGGTATCTTCAACAGGACTCTGAATGTGGAAGGCTTTTTAGTTCCCGTTCTGCTGGGAGGCTGTGCAACGCTGCTGAAAGCGCTTCTTGTCCTGCTGATTTCGTTCCTGTTCCCGCTGACAGTTGTTCCGTATTCCCTTTTTTCCTTTGAATTTCTCTTTGAGCTTGCGGCAAACAGCGTGCTGAGTCCGTTTGTATTCAAATTCCTGGGATTATTTAAAAATGCAGTCATACTGAAGCCGGAGCACGTTTTCTAATGAGCAGAAGCACAAGCCGCCGCCTGACGGATTTTTCGGAGAAAGAGGCTGCACAGGGCGGAAATTCAGTCAGGAAAAGCTACAAGACAGCCTTTCTTCTTATTCTCATTTCAGTTTCATTCGCTCTGTATGCGCTGAAGCTTTTTTCGCTGCAGATTATTGAAGGGGAGCAGTACAGAGTCCGTTCCGCGCGGATTTCCCAGACAGTGACTACGATTCCTGCCCAGCGCGGAGAAATCTTTGACAGAAATGTAAACCTGCCGATGGTCATCAACACTGACTCCTTTGCTGTTGATGTAATCCCCGGTGAAATTCCGCCGGGCTACTTTGACACAGTTGCTACAAAGCTTGCGGACTTCCTTGGGATTTCAAAGGGCGCCATTGACAAGAAGATTCCGCCGGGAAGCAGAAAGTCCTTTTCGCCCATAGAAATCAGGACGAACGTTTCATTTGACATCATTTCAAACATTGCGGAAAACCTCCCTGATCTGCCGGGCGTTTCCTGGAGAAACAAGCCGATCCGGACGTATGTGGAAATCGGCTCGATGTGCCATGTTCTGGGCTATGTGGGCGACATTACAAGCGAAGAGCTCAAGCTTATGTACAACAAAGGGTATACTTCCAATTCCGTAGTAGGCAAGACAGGCATTGAGCGGCAGTATGACAGCCTTTTGCAGGGAAAGCCGGGAAGCATCAGCCGGACTGTCGATGTGTACGGACGGATTTTAAATGAAGCGCCTGTAGTTGTTCCTCCGACAAGCGGAAAGAACCTTGTTCTCACGATAGACAGCGCAGTTCAGGTTCTTGCTGAAAAGGCACTGGGAAAGCGGGTAGGAGCCGCAGTCGTGCTCAAGCCGGATTCAGGTGAAATTCTTGCCATGGTTTCATATCCGTACTTTGATGCGAATATCTTTTCAACTGATGAGGCATCCGCCCAGTATGCGCGCCTTGCAAATGACAGGAACAAGCCGATGCTCAACAGGGCGGTGAACGCTGAATATCCTCCGGCTTCCACATTCAAGACAATCATGAGCACAGCAATCCTGTCTGAGAAAGTGTTTCCGAGCGAAAAGAAAATAGAATGCCCGGGACGCATTACATACGGAGACAGAGTGTTCCGCTGCCACATCGGAGTTCCCGGGCACGGCTGGCTTGACCTGAAGAATTCGCTTGCGCAGTCATGCGATGTCTATTACTGGACTGTGGGAACGGAGCAGCTTGGCGTGGAGCGGATTGCAAGCTATGCAAAGGAATTCGGCTTCGGGCAGAGCCTGGAAATCGACCTGCCTGCGCAGAGCAAGGGATTTGTGCCTACCGCGCAGTGGAAGGAACGGCGCTACCATGAAAAGTGGCTCGGCGGAGACACAATGAACATGTCAATCGGGCAGGGGTACACGCTCGCGACTCCTCTCCATGTAGCGAACATGATGGCAATGGTCTGCAACAGCGGAAAAATTTACCGGCCGCATCTGCTCAAGGAAGTCCGCGAGCCTTCGGAAGGCAACAAGACAGTCATACAGGAAATAAAGCCTGAGATTATGCATGAGTCTACTGTTGCGCCGGAAGTCTGGAAGGAAGTCCAGCAGGATCTGCGCTATGTTATTTCCAACGGAACCGCAGTGTACCCTATGCACAATAATACAGTTCAGATTGCCGGAAAAACTGGAACAGCAGAAGTCAACGGTGTCGGAAAGGACCACTGGCATTCATGGATGGTCGCATACGCTCCGTATGACGCTCCGCCGAAAGATCAGGTTGTTGTGGCCGTCATTGTTGAAGCGGTGAACAAGTGGGAGTGGTGGGCGCCGTATGCAACAAACATCATCATTCAGGGAATTTTCAACAACCAGACGTTTGAAGAATCTGTTGACGCCCTGAAATTCCGCTACTTGCTGAATCAGCAGAATGCCGCAGGAGGAAGACGGGAATGAAAATCAGGCTTTTCAGCGCAATTGACTATCTGCTGCTGCTCTGTGTTCTGTTTCTGGTGACAATCGGAATCACTTTCATTTATTCATCGGGAATCAATTCAGACGGAATTATGGTTTCAAATGAATATATAAAGCAGATTGTGTGGACCTGCATCGGAATTGCAGTGATGATAGCTGTCACTGCGGTTGACTACAAGCTTACGGAACGGTACTCGGCCCATTTTTTTATTGCCATGGCTGCTGTTCTTGTGTACACGCATTTTTTCGGACGGTATGTAAACGGAGCGAGAAGCTGGCTCGGCATAGGAATGCTTGGAATCCAGCCGTCGGAGCTTATGAAAATTGCCTTTATCCTGTTTTTTGCGCACTATCTGAAGCAGTCTGAAAATGAAAAGCCCAGAAAACGGTTTATCATATCCCTGTGCATCATGGGCATTCCCATGGGGCTGATTCTTTTGCAGCCGGATCTGGGCACCGCAAGCGTCTTTCTTCCGATATTCCTTTTTATGGGCTTTATGGCGAACATACCGGTCCGTTACCTTATGATTGTGTTTCTGACAGGCGTATCAACTGTCGTTCTCACTGTGCTTCCGATATGGGAAACTGAAATCATAAAGAAATCGGTGCCTGTCATCCAGGTGCTTACAAACACAAGGCTCCGGCTTCTGATTCTGGCTTCTTCAACTGGAATTGCGGTTATCGGAATCCTTGGAAAGCTTTTTTTTGAAAAAAAATATTACTACTGGATCACGTATTTCTTCGGAATTTTTTCAGCATCGCTTCTGGCATCTGCCGGAGGAGGAAAAGTGCTGAAGCCGTACCAGATTACCCGCCTCATTGTCTTTATCGACCCGAACAGCGATCCCCGGGGCGCAGGATGGAACATCATCCAGTCAAAGACAGCCATAGGCTCAGGAGGACTGTTCGGGCAGGGATTTATGCAGGGAACACAGAGCCACTTGCGCTTTCTTCCGCAGCAAAGCACTGACTTCATTTTCAGCATTTTTTCAGAGGAAATGGGCTTTCTCGGGGGAATTCTGCTGTTTCTTGCGTTCTTCGGAATCCTTGTGAGAATCATTTTCATCATACGGCAGACGACAAATTCATACAGCTGCTACATTGCATCGGGAATTCTCGGAATGTTCTTTTTTCACTTTATAATCAATGTCGGAATGGTCATGGGAATCATGCCCATAACGGGAATTCCGCTTCCGTTTCTTTCCTACGGAGGCTCGGCATTGCTGACAAACATGATTGCGATCGGGCTTCTGATGAGCATAAACAGCCGCTACCTTGACTTTAAGGCCGCGCTATGACAGGGCTTATCCAGCCGCTGAGCGTGTTTGGAGCAGAGCTGAACAGCGTCCGCTCTCCGGCCCGGTACATAGGCGGCGAATACGGAATAACAGTCAAGCCGCATGCTGACGGAGACAGTTACTGTAACTTCGGCATCGCATTCCCTGATCTGTATGAAATCGCAATGTCGAACCTTGCAGTCAAAATCATCTACAACGGGCTGAACAGAATCAGCGGAATCAGGTGCGAGCGGGTTTTTGCGCCTGACACGGACTTTGAGGAGCTGCTCAGGAAAAAGAATGTTCCGCTGTACACGCTTGAAACCGGAATGCCGCTGTACGGCCTTGATGTGCTTGCGTTTTCGATCGGCTATGAGCTTGGCATTACAGAAGTCCTTGCCATGCTTGACTGCGGGCGCATTCCGCTTGTCTCGGATGAACGCAAGGAAGGCTGCCCGATTGTTATTGCAGGCGGCTGCGGAGTCACAAATCCGGCTCCCATAGCAGATTTTTTCGATGCCATTATGATAGGCGAAGCTGAAGGCGGGCTTTTTGCGCTTGCAGAAGAACTGAAGGAGCTGAAAGACCGCGGCACTTCCCGGCAGGAAATGCTGTCTCACATAGAGTCAAAGCCCTTTATGTGGACAAAAAAAAGCTGCCTTCCTGACGGGAAAAAAACTGCCCGGCGCGCAGTTCAGGCGGAATTCGGCATTGAGCCGTCCGTTCCGTCATGGCTTCCGATTGCCTCAGTCAAGCCAGTTCAGGATCACGGGGTTGTTGAAATAATGCGTGGCTGCCCGAACGGATGCAGATTCTGTCATGCCGGCATATACTACCGGCCGATGAGGGTAAAGCGCACGGAGCTGATAATCAGCGAGACTGACAGCCTTGTGTCAGATGCCGGATACCGGGAAATAAGCTTGAATTCCCTGAGCAGCGCAGACTTTCCGCACGTTGAACAGCTTCTTGACACGCTGAATGAGCGGTACAAGGGCTGGAACGTGTCGTTTCAGCTTCCGTCGCTCAAGGTGAACAGCCTGTCCCTCGGCATCCTTGAAAAGCTTTCCGCAGTGCGCAGGAGCGGCCTTACCTTTGCCGTTGAAACTCCCGATGAACTGTGGCAGCTGAGCCTGAACAAGGAAGTCTATGCCCAGCACCTTGAAGAAATCATACAGGAAGCAAAATCGCGCGGCTGGAGCACAGCAAAACTGTACTTTATGATAGGGCTTCCGCTCGGCAGCTGTCTTCAGGAGGATACAGATTCTGCACCCGCAGGAAGCGAAGGGAGCGAGGAAAAAGCAATCGCTGACTTTCTGCTGGAACTGCAGTCACGGACGCGCATCCAGTGCAATGTAAACGTAGGAATCTTTATTCCGAAGCCCCATACTGCATACCAATGGGCAAGGCAGATTTCACCTGAGCGGGCAAAGGAAAAAATCGAATGGATCCGACAGCAGCTGCCGCGGGGAAAATTCCGGCTTGGAAGCCATAATTATGATGCAACAGTTCTGGAAGGGCTGATAAGCCGCGGAAACCGTGATGCAGGCGCAGTGATTCTTGACGCATACAGGCGGGGAGCGCGGCTTGACGCGTGGGACGAGCACCTTGAGCTGAACAGGGAGTGCTGGAGCAAGGCATTTGAAAACGCCGGCTGGGATGTGAACGGCTGGATTTTCAGAAGCTGGAATCTTGACGAACCGCTTCCGTGGGACGGAGTCAGCCTCGGGCCGTCAAAGCAGTTTTTTAAAAAGGAATGGCAAAAATCTGTCAGCCATACGCTTACTGACAGATGCTCATCCAGCTGCACCCATAAGTGTGGAGTCTGCGGAACAGGGACAGCTGGAAATATCGTCTGCCGGTCAGAATGCAAAGAAACAGTCTCAGACTGTATGAAAAACAAGACATTTTTTCAGCCTGAAATTCATCCTCAAAGCAATATTCCTGTCCTGTACCGGGTTCTGTTTTCTTTTTCCAAGAAGGACGGCGGTGAATTTATTCCGTATCTTTCTCAGGTTGATCTGTTCCGCAGGGCGCTGCTCAGAAGCAGACTTCCGGCTGTGTTCACTTCGGGATTTAATCCTCTGCCGCGGCTTGAATTCGCCACTGCAATCGCACTGGGAATTCCGTCCCGCGAGGAGATTGCCTCGTGCTGCCTTTACAGCAGCGTGGATGCAGCCGAATTTACAGAAACGCTCAACTCGCTGCTTCCGGCCGGTTTTACGGTTACAGAGTCGCTTGTGTTCCCGGTGACAACGCTGCGCAAAAGAGAGCCGCTGAGCCAGGGGCTGTGGGGCTGCACCTATTCATGCCGCTTTTTTTCAGACTGTGACGCAGAGCTGTTCATGAATTCGCTCCAGATGAAGTCGCTTCAGGACAGCATTCCGCAGATTTCTGTGCATGGCGGCGGAAGCGGAGAATTCAGCATCAGCCTTCCTTGCAGCGACAAGCTGTTCCGGCAGGCAGCGGAATCGTTCAGCGGAAAAAAATGGTTTGAACTGATGTCCTTAGAAAAGACCGCGACGCTTGCAAAGCCTGAAATTTGCGGCTGGACAGCTGCTGACGAAGAAAACTGGCGGAAAGACAGCAGGAATTTCATCAAGTCTCAGGACACCGTGCCGCTTTCAAGCAGCCCTGTATCCTTTATGGAGCTGTACCGTGCCATCGCGCAGATTAACCGCGAGCTGATTCAAAAGAAAGAGCAGCTTGACATGGAGCGGAAACTGTATGACTGTATGCCGGAGAAACAGCAAGCCAGCCGGCAGAAAACATCCTTGATGAAAACGGGCAGAGCCACTGAAAGCTAAGTATGCTGTTTTTGCCGTTTGAGTTTTTTGATGCTGCATTAAGTAGACAGAATATGCATTATAAGAAGTTAAGCATATCACAATTTTTTCTTATTTTCCTGCTCATCAATTAAATTATCTTTTCTTCATTCTTTTCTCCTGAATCTCTGTTTTTTTTCGCAAGCACCTCAAAAATTTCATGCAGGCTCTTGATTTCAGCATAGGCAGTTCCTTCCACTGAAAATTCAATGTTCAGTCTGCCGTTTCTATTCCTGTTCAGATACAGGGCGTTCATTCCGATTTTCCGGGCGGGAATGATGTCATGCTCCATGCTGTCTCCGACATACCAGCTGTCCCCGGCTGAACCGTGCGCCCGCTGGAGAGCCTCCTGAAAGATGCGCAGATCCGGCTTGCTCGCTCCGGCCTCAGAGGAAATGACAATCGGATTGAAAAAGCCCGTGATGCCTGCTTTCTCCAGTTTTGCCCGCTGGTTCACAGAGTCTCCGTTTGTAATCAGCGCGAGCCTGAAAGAGCTTTGCCTCAGCTTTTCCAGGACGGGAATCACATCGTCAAAAAGACCGAATGCATTTTCGTATGATGCCAGATATACTGCGAAGCGGGACTCCAGCTCGCTTTCATCCACCGGAGCGCCGTTCAGCTCAAAGATTTTTGCAACGCGCATCATGCGCTGACGGCTGAATGAAAGCTTTCCTGCTGAATACTGGTCAAAGAACCGCTGCGCCCATTTCTTCCACTCGGACTGAAATTCATCATATTCCATCTTTATTTCAGCACTGTATGCCTCGAATACAGCCCTGATGCCGCAGTTTTCAGCTGTCTCAAAGTCAAGCAGCGTTCTGTCCAAGTCAAAGAAAACAGTCATTCTTCAAGTCTATCACAGGAATTTTGAATCTGCAACGTTCCGCGCTTGCAAAAAGTTGGAATTTGATTACACTGTCCGTATGCGCGCAACAAGAGCACTGATTCATTTGAACAACCTGAAGTCGAATATCCGCGGAATACGGGGATTTCTGCAGCCCGGCACAAAGCTGTGCGTGGCAATGAAGGCTGATGCATACGGGCACGGGGCAGCCAGATGCGCCCAGGCCGCGCTTGAGGCAGGAGCAGACTTTCTTTCAGTCGCTACAGTCGAAGAAGGCATAGAGCTGAGAAATGCCGGCATACACTCCCCGATTCTTCTGCTGAGCCTGTGCTCCCCGGACGAAACCGACAGCGCAGTGCGCTACGGAATTTCCCCGTTTGTCTTTGACAGCGAGTATATCGGGCGTTTTGCCGAATCCTGCCGGAAAATAGGAACAGCGGACTTTTGCGTCCACCTTGCCGTTGACACGGGAATGGGGAGAATCGGCTGCCGTCCAGAGGAAGCCGGAAAAATAGCAAGGCTCATAGCCGGCACGGGAGTCCTTTCCCTCGGCGGAACTGCAACCCACTTTGCGCTGAGTGACAGCATCTCGCAGGAAGCTGAATCGTATACACGGATGCAGTTTGAACGGTTCCAGACTGCAATCGCAGCTATACGGGCTGAAGGACTGTCCCCCGGAATCTGTCACTGCTCGAATTCCGCTGCTGTCCTCAACAACCCTGAATACCAGCTTGACATGGTGCGCCCGGGAATCATTGCCTACGGATACTATGCTGACGAAGTTTCAAGGGAATATCTTGAAGCAAAAGGATGCCAGATTGAGCTGAAGCCCGTCATGACGCTTGAAAGCACGGTATGCTCCATACGGAAGTGCCTGAAAGGACAGAGCATAAGCTACGGATGCACGTGGACTGCCGGACAGGACACATATATCGGTGTCATTCCTGCCGGCTACGCGGACGGAGTTTTCAGGCGGTTTGCCAGCAGCGGCCTCAGCGTTGCAGTAAACGGAAAAAGCTGCCCTGTGCGCGGCAAAATCTGCATGGATCAGATGATGATAGACCTGGGGCCAGACTGTACTGCAAAGCGGTGGGATACAGCTGTCATTTTCGGTGACAGCCGCAGCGGAGCATTGCAGACTGCTGACGATATCGCGCGGATGACAGGAACGATTCCATACGAAATAACATGCGGAATTTCAAAGCGTGTTCCGCGGGTTTTTATTACCGGCTGAAAGAATGAGAGCGGGACGCCATCAGGAATTTTTTCACTTCAGCAACAAGGTAAAAAGAGCCTGTCACCAGAACTGCCTCCTGTCTTTCCGCCGCCTGCTCAAGCGTATATGAAACCGCCTTTATGCAGTCAGCGCAGGCAATATGCTCTATTCCGGCGCTGTCAAAAGCTTTTTTCAGCCTGGAAAAGTCAGAGGGCTTGAATTCCCCGGGACGCGTGAGAACCGCCTGCAAAAACACTCCCTTGAAAAGCGGCGCTATCCGCTCTGCATCCTTGTCAGCGGCGCAGGCAAACAGCAGTCTGGCTCCATGGAATGGAGCTTCCGGCTCATGCAAAAACAAGCGGCAAAACGCATCTACTGTCCCCTTGACGCTCTGCACGGTATGTGCGCCGTCTAGAATCAGGGCCGGAATGGTGCTGAACTGCGTGCCGGACAAATCAGCAGCCTCAAACCTGCCGGGAAGAACAGCCTTCGCAAGCCCGCGCTCTATGACAGCTTCGTCAAGACCGGGAAGAACTGTTTTTGCTGCAAGAGATGCCGTTGCAGCATTTTCGGCCTGAAATTCACCTGCCATTGCAAGGGAAATGTTCAGCGGCCGCGAAAAAGCCTTTGATGACAGTGAAAAATCCATTTGGAACGGACTGTTGACGCATGAAAACTGTCTGTTTTTCTGCAACTGATAAGAATCATTCGAGGTTAATAGTCTGCTTTTGTATACAACTTCAGAAATATTCGACATACTGTCTGTACAGACTGCGGGAGCGCCTCTTTCTTTTGCAATTTTCAGGAGCACATCTTTCACAGGCTCTGTCTGCCGTGAAATGATGACAGGAACTCCGGGCTTTATAATGCCGCCCTTTTCAGCTGCAATTTTTTCTTCTGTATCCCCAAGAAATTCCGTATGCTCCAGCTCAATACGGGTAATGCAGCAGCAGGCAGGCTGTATCACATTTGTTGCGTCAAGCCGTCCGCCAAGCCCTACTTCATACACTGAGTACTCTGTTCCGGCATTTTTAAAGCAGAGCATTCCCAGCAGCGTGACAAGCTCAAACCATGTTACAGGACGCGCTCCCGGCAGCTCGTCAGGCTTTATAGAGCGGACAGACTGCATAAGCTCCTTTACCGATGCTTCATACACTTCCTCAGAAAACGGGCCGGACGCTGTTCCTATCCGCTCGTCCAGGCTGAGCAGATGGGGAGACGTATACAGGCCTGTGCAGAATCCGGCTTCCTCAAGAATGCATGATATCATCTTTGCAACAGAGCCTTTTCCCTTGGAGCCGGCAACGTGGACAGAAGGACAGCTCAGATGGGGATTTCCAAGCCGCCTGCAAAGGAATTCCATTGTATCGAGCCAGAAAACTGATTTTCGGGGAGTCCGCTCAAAATTGAGATAGTCTTCTGCAAACTGCCCGAACACTCCGATTGCCGACACATGCTCACTCATCATTTTCCTCCAGAAACCGTTCAAGCGTTGTTCCGCTTACAAAGTACCGGTAGCTTATGCTGGCAAGCTCTGCGTTTTCAGCTGAAAAGAATGACGGAATAATGATAAAGGCTCCGTCCTTTTCATACACTGAGTACACGGCCTTGACTGAGCTGTCAAAAATGCGCTGCACAACATTCACAGGCCTGACTGATTCCGCGGGAGAAAGGTATGCCAGCCTGCCCCGCCGGAGTCCCCGTTCGCTCTGCTCCCTTGTTTTTCCAGTGGCACAGACCGGCTCTATAAACGGATCTGCCCAGAAGTCCGCGCCGCCGGACAGAAATTCTGAAATCCGCGCCGATGTTTCCCAGACAGTCTGGCTTTCCGCAGTTCTCAGGGGTACAGTTCCTGTAACCGGGTCTTCTGTCCCGAACCAGTATGCGGCAATTTTTCTGCCGTCCCCGCTGAAAAAAGTGACACGGTGCGCATGTGCATTGTCCACGCCGAGCCTGCTCCATGCGGAAGCTGAACCGGCTTTTTTTGTGAGTGTGTGCTGCTTCGACAATTCAGCAAGGAACTGCTCCACAGCCTGAATGTCGCACGGCCACAGAAGCGTTTCATTGGAATTGCTGTCAGTTCCTGTCCATACGGAATTCTGCCGTTTCATTGTGAGATAGAACTGTTCCGTCGCATCATATAGTTCAACGGAATCAATCTGCGCAGCATCGTCCGGCTCTATAAAGCGCATCGTCATGGTTTGCGGCGCGTTTTTTTCTTTTGACAGCGGAAGCAAAACAAGCAGCAGGACACATACAAGCGCAATGTCGAATCCGTAGAAAAACAGAAGCGTCTGCCTCTGGGAAAACCGTTTCATCTGTTGAACCTCCTGCGGCGCACTCTGAATGCAAAACCGAACGATAGGATAACAAAAGCCGGAATCCCCGCCGAAATAAGCAGCGTTTTCCGCGCGGCTTTTTGAAAACCGGTTCCGTCAAGCTTGTACAGGGAATCAGTGCGCGCTGATTTATTTTTTAAGACGATAAGCCCGTTCTCTCCGTTTAAAAGCAGAAGGCTGCTGCACAGAAAGTCAAGGCTCCTGATGTCAAGGGAACTGCCTGAACTGTAGGAAATCATTTCAGTGGAAAACGCGTACTGGTCAGCAAAGAAAATCATGCCGGGCACTTCGCTCCCTTCTTTCGCGGCGGCAGCGCAGACTGCGAAGCTCCCCTGCTCTGCCTCAGGCTCAGGAACAGCGGGAACGGCAAACGGATTTGTTAAAAACTGTCCGTCTGTTTTCCCCATCTGCCATGAACGGCTGCTGGTAAAGAGCAGCGGCTCTGTTTTTATCTGCTCCATTGCGGCGACTTCACTGTCTATGCTGAATGCGCACGGCCAGAACATGGACAGTCCGTTCGGCGCGTATGGCTGCGGAGCAAGCTTCGGCCAGAGGACGTATGTGAGGTATTCTGTATCCGCACCCGCAGTTCCGCCGGAGCCGGCCATTGCAAGGGCAAGTCCTGAAGGATCGCACGTCAATGTCTGCTTGAGATAGATTCCGAACGTAAACAGCATCCGCTCGAAAAAATCATTTGAACTGTTCCGGCTGACAGACCAGCTGTCCCGCAGGCTGACAGAATACGGCTGGCTTGCAAGAAATGCTTTTCCGCCGTCCATGACAAACTGCACAACAGCATCGCAGTCTTCCCGTGCAAGCGCATCGCTTCCAAAAAGAATCAGCGGAATGCCGGGAAAGTCAGTGAACGGCCGCAGCTGTGTTTCCCGTTCAGAAGGCAGGCAGGACTGAATTGTCAGAAAGCCCATTGCCTCCAGATACGGCTGCACATAGCTGTATCCATGCTCCAGGTCAAGGGAGCCTGCGCACACAATCTGAACTGCATCTTTCCGTTCCTGAATAAGACTCTGGATTTTTCTAGTCAGATTGAATTCCAGAAGCGATGTGTCAAGCACAAACGGAATCACTTCGCTCTGCCCCAGATAGTCGATTTTCACTGCGGAATAGACAGTCACAGGCCGGGATGAAGACGCATCCTGCATCGGCTGTCCGCGGACTCCGGTTTTCATAAGCTCCTGCGCCGCCTGCTCCTTCTCAGGATTCAGGCAGGAAAGAAAAACAGTTTTGGAAGCATCCGCGTAGGCCTGCAAAAAACTGTAGACATCATCTGTCTGCGGGTACAGTTTTTTCAGCTGAGGGCTGATATAATACGAAATAAGCACAGGATCTTCTGCCTGTTGCAGCACATTCCGGCTGTATGCGCTCACGCTGAATTTTCTTGAAGCGGTAAAGTCAGCCTTGAATCCGGCCGCCTCATTCATCAGGGCAAGAATCAAAAAAGCCGCAGCAGACAGAATCCTGATTTTTGCAAAGTACGAGCCTTCCCTTCCCCGTTTTTTTTCTTCGGCAAAAACAGCGAGCATAAAAAAAAAGGCTCCCGTCAGCATAAAAAAAAGCAGATCCCGGGAATGCAGGATTCCCTTGGAAAATGAGTCAAGCCTCCACGCAGGCGAAACGGTGCGGAGCGCGGAATGCAGGAAGCCGGGAAGGTTCAGGTAAAGCGGAATCCGGTGTGCAGCACTTGCCGCTGCAAGCAGAGCCATAGAAACGGCAAACGAAGCTGCACGGGAACGGATGCATGAAAACAGGAGGACAACAAGCGGAACTGTGCATGCAAAGCAGCACACAATTCCTGCATATCCCAGAACCGCCTGCGCAATCTCCACATCGCCGAAAAAAGAAACACACAGCGGAACAAAGGCAGTAAGCGCGCTGCAAAAAAGGCAGGCCGCAAGCACAGCAAGCATTTTTGCAAGCAGCAGGCCGCAGCTGCTTACCGGGAAGCTGCTCTCTCCTTCTGTTCTTGAGACAGCTGAAACTGCGGCCGGCACAAGAAGTGCAGATGCAGACGGAAACGCTGAAAAAAAGCGGTGCAGATCAGCTGTTCCGCTTCCCAGAAAAAACCGGCTTCCGATAAAGAAAGAAAGAGACACATATATGACAAACAGAAGCGAAGATGCAAGAACAAGCGGACTCGCCCATAGGCTGAACAAATACCTTTTAAAGACTGCTTTCATCAGGACTGTTTCCTTCTGTAATCTTGATAAAGGCTTCCTCCAGAGTTCCTGCGCATGACGAAGCCATAAGCGCCTGGGCTGTTCCGCAGGCAGCAACTGTTCCGCGCGACAGGATATATATTCTGTCGCACAGCAGGGCGGCCTCTTCTGTGTGGTGCGTGGAAAAAATAAGTGTCATTCGCCGTGAAAGTTTTTTCAGCTCGCTCCTGAAAAAGGCAGTCTGGCTCGGATCCAGCCCGGCGGAAAATTCGTCAAGCACAAGCACCTTCGGCTCCCGGCAAATGGCCTTTGCAAGGCTCACACGCTGCCTGAATCCCTTTGAAAGCGCGCAGACCTTCATAAAAAGAACATCCTTGAGTCCGCACAGCGATACGGCATGTTCAACAGAAGAAAGCATCCTGTCCTTTGGCACTGCGAAAAGCGATGCTTCAAAAAAAAGAATTTCCTTCACGGTAAGATTCATGGGAAGCTCGGGAGTCTCGGGAACAAAGGCAACGGCTTTTCTGATTTCATCAGGGCGCTCGCAGCCGCAGACGCTCACCGTTCCTGAAGCCGGATAGAGAATTCCGCAGACAGCTTTCAAAAGAGTTGACTTTCCAGCGCCATTTCTTCCGAGGATTCCTGTCACCGCATTTTTTTCTGCGGAAAACTGAATGCCATCGCAGGCTTTTATTTTTCCGTAGCTTTTGCAGAAAGAATTCACTTCGACTTCATTCAGCATAAGGAATCTCTATGCGCATCCTGTCCCTTGTCAGCTGGGCGTTTGGAAACACCTGCCGCGCCTGCCGCAGCAGAAGATCAAGCTCCTTGTCATTGTAGCGCGGGCTGTAGTGAATCAGCGCAAGCCTTGAAACACAGGCGTCCCGCGCGATTGAAGCCGCCTGACGGGAAGTCATGTGCTTTTTTTCCTTTGCCTGATCCTGGCAGTCATCGGAAAACATTCCCTCGCAGATAAGCAGGTCGCTGCCCTTCACTTCCTGCACAATTGAAGGAAGGTACAGTGTGTCAGTGACAAAGCTGAATTTCCGTCCGCTTCTGTTTTTTCCGACAACCTGCTCCGCCTTGATTTCTATTCCGTCTTCATTGAGAACGCTTTCCCCGCGCTGAAGCTTTCCCCACAGCGGCCCCTTCGGAATTTTCAGCCTGACGGCTTCCTCCGGGTTGAATTCGCCGGGACGGTCAAGCTCCTCAAGCGCATATCCGACGCATGTCTTTGTGTGCTCAAGCGGAAACGCCCTGACATAGAATCCGTCTCCGTCGTAAATGACACCGGGACCGGTGATTTCCTGCACAACAATCGGATAATTTATGTACATGTCAAGAACCTTCCGGCTCGTCTCTATGTACTCTGCGATTTTCGGCGGACCGAATATATACAGCGGCTCAGACCTGTCCACCTGCGACGAAAGCATGAGGATTCCAGGAAGGCCGGTGACATGATCCGCGTGCGTATGGGAAACGAATATTGCGTTTATCTTTTTCCACTTCAAATTCAGCCGCCGCAGAGAAACCTGCGTTCCCTCTCCGCCGTCAAACAAAAACAAGTCTCCGTCACGGCGCAGCAAGACAGATGTCAGGTGGCGGTACGGCAGCGGCATCATTCCTCCGCAGCCCAAAACAAAAGCTTCCATGTTCATGGCTTCATTCTATACAAAAATCAGATTTTCTTCAATAAAGCGGAAAATGAACGTAACTTGCAGAAACAGCGTTTTTTTTATATAATGGAAGCAGAAAGCGTTACGCACAGAGCTGCTGAATTCCTTTACTGACATTGAGCAGGAGACATGATACAAATGAACCGTTTTTTTTCTATTTCAGGGCTGCTTATGGCGGCTGTCCTGCCGATTGCTTCAGCTTCAGCCGAAACAGTGTTCAATGGCAACATGCACGATGCGGATCTTCAGAAAATTGCTTCGGGCGAAACTGTCATCAAGAATACAGGCTCATATAAAAAGATGTGCCTGCAAAGTGAAAACGCCGGAGCAAAAAAAGTCATAGAGACAGTGCGCGCGCTCAAGCCTGCGTACTTTGCGGAAGTCATCAGGGAATATCCGTATGAAGGAAATGAAAACCTCATAGAGCAGTTTTCCGGGCTTGTCATGGACATTCCGTCTTATGCAGGAATTCCATACTACTCCGAGCGGGCAGAAAAATGGTATGACCTGTATTCTTCCGCGCGCATTGTGTCAGCTGAAAAAACAGAAAGCACGGAAACTGTACAGGCTGACTTTGAAATGAAGCCGTTCGGGCTTGTGTCAATGGACATTGTATCAGAAAAAAGCAGCGACTATTACGTGTATGAGTCAACAAACCGTTCAACGCTGCGTTATTACGATAAATTCGACTGTGTTTCGCCTGGAAACATGAAGTCCCTGATTGTCATCTTCAAGGCTGACGGCAAGTGGATTCTCTACGGAGCAGGAGCCGTAAAGGCGCCGAGCGTCTTTTTTCTCCGTGACAGAATTGAGACATCGTTCATGAACAGAATCAAGACATTCTGCTCCCATTTTTTCAGCAAGATGCAGGAATGAGCAGGCTTTCAGCCCTTTGTCATGACGCAAGGCGCCGGGGCATGAAACGTTCCGCACGAACCATAACAGAAGGAGGATCTGGATGCCAGAGCCGCAGTTTACAGATGTTGTCATTTTAGCAGGCGGATTCGGGGAGCGGCTCTGGCCGGCTTCAAGCCCTGAATTTCCGAAGCAGTTTCTCTCGCTTCCTGACGGGAATTCATTTTTGCAGGAAGCAGTGCTCCGCGCGCTGGCAATAGAGCCGCCCGGCAAAATACTCGTGATTTCACGGCCGGAAATCTGCGGAACGCTCACTTCCCAGATAAGCAGCCTGAAGGACAGGCTTTCTGAGCAGCAGAAAGAAAAGATACAGAATGATGTATATGTTATTGCCGAGCCGTGTCCGAGGCACACCTGCGCTCCGCTGCTGCTGGCATGCAAGCTGCTCAGGCTCGCAGACAGCCAGGATCATACAATCCTTGTGCTTGCCAGCGACCACGTTATTTTTCCTGACAGCCAGTTTTCAGCAGACTGCAAAAAAGCGGCCGGGTTCGCAGAAAAAGGCAAATTCGTATGCTTTGCAATTCCGCCGTCAGAGCCTTCCACAGGGTACGGCTACATCAGCATGGGAAAATGCCTCGACAGCGGACAGTCAGTGTTTGAAATCAGCCATTTCAAGGAAAAGCCTGACCTTGAAACAGCACAGCGCTATATTGCAAGCGGCACATACAGCTGGAACAGCGGAATGTTCGGCTTTACGGCTTCGTTCTTTGAGTCTGAAATAAAAAAGTACGAGCCTGAAATGCACATCATCTTCAGCGGAATGGACAGCGCGAAGCTTCCCGGGGAGAGCAGGCTGAATTCCATACTGTACATTGAAAACTGGGAGCCGCTGAACAGAGCCTACAAGTCAGTCAAATCAATTGCCGTTGACAACGCAATCGCAGAGCGGACAGACAGCGCTGTCGCAGTGAAGGCGTCATTTACGTGGGACGATGTGGGAAGCTGGGATTCCTTTGAAAAATATTTCACTGAAGACGCAAAGAACTGTGTTTCCGTAGAAAGCAGCGGCAATTTTGTCTATTCTGACATTCCGGCCGTGCTGTGCGGCGTGACAGGCCTGATTGTCGCGGTAAAAAACGGCAGGCTGCTTGTGATGAAAAAGGGAACCAGCGGCTCTATGCGGGAAGCCGTCAAAAAATTCAAGGAACTCAATCCGAAAACGGAGTAAAAAAATGGTGTGGCTTATTGGCAGCAAGGGAATGCTTGGAAGTGAAATTGCAAGGCAGCTTACAGAAAACAGAATTGCATGGTTTGGAAGCGACAGAGAAGTTGACATAACGGATCCTGTTGAGCTGGGCAAATGCGCGCACAGCCACAGTTCCGCAGCAGGAAGGACAGGAATTTCTGTAAGCAGAGGAACTGTCCTGGAAAAAATCAGCTGGGTAATCAACTGCGCGGCCTATACTGCGGTGGACAAAGCCGAAGAAGAGCCGGACAAAGCGTCTCAGCTGAATGCTGACGGACCGAGAAACATCGCCAGAATCACGCGGGAGCTTGGCGCCAGGCTGATCCATATTTCCACAGACTATGTGTTTGACGGAAACGGAACTGTTCCGTATACGGAGGACATGCAAAAATGCCCGGACGGAGTGTACGGAAAAACAAAGGCAGCAGGAGAAGATGCCATTGAAAAGGAAATGACACAGTATTATATCCTGCGCACAGCATGGCTGTACGGATTTGACGGAAAGAACTTTGTCTATACAATGACAAAAGCAATGAATGCACGGGATGAAGTATCTGTTGTCAGCGACCAGAAAGGAACTCCGACGTGCGCCGCTGACTTGGCGGCAGCCATACTGAAAATAATCGGGACATCTGAAAAGGCAAAAAGCCTGTTTGGAAAAAATTCAGCGCTCCCATACGGCATATATCACTTTACTAACCTGGGGGAAACAACATGGTTCAGCTTTGCGGAAAAGATATATGAGCTGGGGAAAAAATACGGCCGGATTACAAAGGACTGCACTGTCAGTCCC
Source organism: Treponema sp. (assembly GCA_017935745.1). Classification (GTDB taxonomy): domain Bacteria; phylum Spirochaetota; class Spirochaetia; order Treponematales; family Treponemataceae; genus Treponema_D. The sequence goes on from JAGBGX010000012.1 coordinate 163,286, forward strand.
TGCACATCTGACGAATATCCGTCAGCGGCAAAGCGTCCCGCCTATTCTGTCCTCAGCAAGGAAAAAATACAGTCCCTGCTCAAGATAAAAATTCCTTTCTGGCAGGACAGCCTCGAAAAATTCATAAAGAGCAGCAGGTTTGCAGCAAGATAACGGGCATAGTGCATGGCTTTTCGTCACAGACAGTAAAACCTGCCCGGACAACATAAAAAAGGGAGCGGCAAAATGCCGCTCCCTTTTTTATATACATCCTGACTGCGGCATTTTGCCGCACATCAGGCAGGCTCTTGGACAGTGAACGGCATTTTGCCGCCTGCCCTTTTCAGCCTTACATTTCAGTTCCGCTGCCGATAAAGCATCCGATTCCTTCTGTAATGAAAAGCTTGCGCAGTTTTACGACAATCTGCTTTATCTTTTCAGCTTCTTCCTCGCTGCAGTAAATCAGGTACATCGTGTTGAGCTGCGGCCATATTGCGTCCCCGAGATGAGGATTGCTGTAGCCCGCGCCCATCACAGAAGGAATTTTCGTGTAATGCGATGCGACATTGTTCTTTTCAAATTCCTCCGCAAAGTCTTCTTCCAGCGCCTGGGAACAGATAATTTCAACGCGGACGCGCGGAATGTTTTTTTCAAATTCGTCTGCCATAATCAGTTTCCTTCCTTGCTTTTCTCTTGCATAGCTGCAATCTTCCGGTTCTGGGCCGCCTCTTTTTTGAGCGCCCGTTTTTCAGCCCGCTTTATGCGCCCTGAATTGACAATGTAGTACACTGTCGGCATGAGGAACAGCGTCATCAGGGAGCCGAACGTCATTCCACCGAAGACAGTGAGGGAAATAGGCTGCATTGAAGAGGAGCCTTCACCAGGGAAAAACGCCATCGGAGCCAGAGAAATGACTGTTGTCAGCGTGCTCATCAGAATCGGGCGCAGTCGGTTCCGTGCGGCTTCAACACATGCTTTCTCAAGCTCAAGCCCGCGCTTTCTGAGGAGGTTCGTGTAGTCAACAAGAACAATTCCGTTGTTTACGATTGTGCCGACAAGCACAAGCATTCCCATGATTGTAACAACGCTCAGCCGCTCTCCAGCCAGCGCGTAAATCATGACAACGCCGATAAACGAAAGCGGAATCGTCAGGATGACAATGAACGGATCCACAAGGGACTCGAACTGGCTTGCCATTACAATAAAGACAAGCGCCGCTGCAAGGATGATAATCATGCCGAAGTTGACGACAGCCTCCATCATGTCCTCGTAGTCTCCGCTGATAGAAATTGTGACAGCCTCGTCCTTAGGAATGTTGTCATTTATAATCTTCAGAAGCCCGGACTGGACAACATCAAGTGAAACACCAGTGACAGGCTTTGCCGTAACATGGACAATTCTGGACTGATCCTCGCGGCGGATTGAAACAGGAGACAGGTTTTCCTCATAATGGGCAAAGCTTGAAAGCGGAATCCGCTGCCCCATTGAATTGATGACAGAAATCTGGTCAAGATCCGCGAGCTTTGCCGTGTCCTTTTCTGCAAGGCGTACAACAACATCGATATCATCTCCAAGCCTTGTATAGCGGCTCGCAGTCGTTCCGCTTATCGCAGCATTGATTTCAAATCCGACATTGTAAATGTTCAGCCCGAGCTCATACATCTTTTCGCGGTCAACAACTATTTCAGCCTGAGGAAGCCCTTCCTCAGAATCGCTTGTCACTTCGGTCACCAGATGCCCCGCCTTTTCCTGCAGAAGCTTTTCAATCTGCTCTGCCGTAGACCGCACAAGGTTCAGGTCATCGCTGCGGATGTCAATGCTCATTTCTCCGCCGGATGCGCTGTTTGAATTCGCAGAAAATGACAGCGTGGCGCCTGGAATCGTGTTGAAATACTTCCGGAGCTTGGCCTTTGCGGAAGCTTCGTTGTCCCAACCTTTTTTCCGCTCATCGGCCTCATACAGCGTCCACGTGATGGCGCCTGTGTTTGTCTCAGAGCTGGCTGCAATAACGCTTGTGCCTCCGACTGTCACAGACGTATACTTCACACCGACAAGCTCCTGCTTTCCAATTTCCTCGAGCATGCGCAGCGTGTCTTCTGTGACTTCAAGCGTTGTGCCCATCGGAAGCTCGACTTCAATTCCGACCGTATTAGATGCTGATTCAGGCATGAAAATAAATCCGACGAATTTTACACCAGCTACAGAAAGAAAGAACAGAACAATAAGCAGCGTGATGCACATTTTCCGGTGGCGCAGGACAAAAGAGACGCCCTTCGCGTATCCGTTGTCCATGTTCAGGAAAAACTTGTTGAATGCCTGGTTGATGCCGTAGCCGACACCCGATTTTGTCTCATCAACAATCTTGTCGATTTTGAGGTAGCTTGAGCACAGGACAGGCACAAGCGCAATCGCAACGACAAGAGAGCACATCAATGAAAAAATAATCGTATAGGCAAGGTTGTCGAACATCTGCCCCATGATGCCGAGCTTTTTCTTGAACAGAATCATCGGAAGGAAGATGCAGACTGATGTCAGCGTGGAAGCCGTAATGGAAGTCACCATCTCCTGGCTTCCGAGAATTGCCGCAACCTTGGGCTTCGCATCCCTCTGGCGGTACGCGTATATATTTTCAAGGACAACGATTGAGTTGTCAACAAGCATTCCGATTCCAAGCAGAAGGCCTGCCATTGAAATCATGTTTATTGTCATTCCCTTGAAGTACATAAGCATCAGCGTCACAAAGACAGAAACCGGGATTGCCAGTCCGATGATAAACGTGCTCTTGAAAGAGCGCAGGAAAATAAAGAGAACAGCAACGGCAAGCAGCGCACCCTGGACAACGGAAGACACAACTTCTTCAATCGTCTGCTCAATAATGTCAACTGTGTTTGAAACTTCCTCGATTTCAACTCCGTAGGGAAGCTCCGGCTTAAGCTTTTCAAGCGCCTTGCGGACATTCCGCGCTGCATTGACGGAATTCTTTCCGCTCTGCTTCTGAATCATAAGAATGACACAGGCCTCTCCGTCAAGATACGCAAGCGTTGTCTCATCCTTGTAGCCTTCATACACATCGGCAATGTCGCGCAGCTTGACTGCCACTAGGCGGGAGCTGTTCAGTGCGTCCGGCTTGTATGTGATGACAGTGTTCTTCAGGTCGTCTATGCTCTTGTATTTTCCGCTTGTCTTGATTGTGTAGTTGATGTCCCCGGAAGTGATTGTGCCGCCGGAACTCTGCACATTCTGGGCGCCGATCATCTGGGCGATTGCAGAAATGGAAAGTCCGTATGCCTCAAGACGGTCGCGCGGAATGTCTACGTTGACAGACTCCTCACGGCCTCCAATCACATTCGCAGAGGCAACTCCGTCAAGCTGCTCAAGACGCGGCTGGATAATATCCTCGGCAATCGTGCGAAGCTCCTCCGGCGTCAGGACTCCCCGGACAGCGATGTTCATAATGGGCATCATGGAAGGATCGAGCTTCATGGTAATGGGCGAATCGGCATTTTCCGGCAGATAGCTCCGCACCATGTCAATCTTGTCGCGGATTTCTATAGCCGCCGTGTCAAGGTTCGTTCCGTAGTCAAATTCCAAGAATATGATGCTCGCGCCTGACTGGGACGTGGACTGCATTTTTTTCAGGCCGCTCAAACCAGAAAGAGAGCTTTCCATTGTTCTTGTCAGGCTCTGCTCCACTTCCTCAGGGCCTGCATCATCATACTTTGTATAAACGAGCATATACGGCAGATCCATGTCCGGATACATATCCACCGGCATGTCGAATATGCAGAAAATTCCCATGGCGACCATCATTATAAAAACAAGAAGCGTGGTCACCGGCTTGTTTACGCACTTTTCTGAAAATGTCATATATTATTCCTTGCCCTCGCCTTTGTCCCTGGAGCCTTTCCCGGAAACTGAAAGGATTCTCACCGCAGAGCCGTCGCTCAGAATTGACTGGCCCTTTATGATGATTGCCTCGCCTTCTTTTAATCCTTCCTGAATTTCTGTCATGTTGTCCACTGTCAGTCCTTCAGTCACTGAAACCATCCTCACAGTGCTTCTGCCGTCCGCACCGGAAACATCCTGGGCAACAAAGACAAACGGCTTGCTGTTGCGGTATACAATGGCATCAGAGGGTATTACAACTGCGTTCTGTATGACATCAGTTATAAGCCGCACACGGGCATACATTCCCGACTTTATGCGTGAATCGGCCGGCTCGACTTTCAGCTTTGCCTGCATTGTGCGGCTCGCAGTGTCAAGCACAGGGGAAACTTCAAACACGCGGGCATTGAATTCCACTCCCGGATATGCATCAAATGTAACAGCCGCAGTCTGGTTTTCACTGATGCGGCTCACAAAGCGTTCGGCTACGTTCACCTTTATCTGAAGCTCGTCAGTGTCGCTGATTTTTGCAATGGAATAGCTGGGAGAAACCATTGTGCCGAGCGTGGGCGGAAACGATGTCACTCTTCCTGAAATCGGAGCCTTTACCGGGTTTGCGCTGTATTCCATTCCCGGCTTGCTTGCATCCACGTATGCGATAACCTGATCCTTTCTTACGGAATCGCCCACAGAAACTGAAATGCGCGAAATTTTTCCCGCCATGTCAGGATACACATCAACTTCCGAGACAGAAGAAACATCCCCGCCGAATTCAAGGTAATTGTCAAGGTTCCCGGCTTCCACAACATAGGCGTTTACGGCATACACTGTCTCAGCTTCTGCGTCCGAGCCTGCTGAAGCTCCCTTTCCCTTGCATGAAGCTGCGGTAAAACAAACAATTGATACGGCAGCTGTCATAGAAACCATTTTTTTGATACTGCTTTTCATTTTTATTCTCCTGCTGAAATAAGGTTTGTATTGAGAATGCTCTCCAGATCAAGAAGAGCTGAAATATAGTTGAATTTCTGGTTTGCAAGCCCAAGCTTTGCCTGTTCCAGCTGATTTTCAGCGTCACGGACATCAAGCAGCTCTGTGCGCCCGTTATTGTATGAACGCACGGTCATATCGTATGAGCGCTGGGCAAGCGAAATATTTCTTCCCATTGCGTCAATCTGCTGCCGGGCTTCCGTAAGCTTGTCAACGGCCTCGCGCACCTGCATTTTCTGGTTCTCAAGAAGGTTTTCCCTGTTGATTTCGAGCTTTGAAATGTTTGCCTGCAAGTCCTTTGCCTGCTGCCTGTTCGCCGAGAATGGAAGCAGGTTTGTCAGGTTCCAGCCGACTGTAATGCTGAATGAGCCTTGATCTTTCCAATAACCGTCATTTGGAAAATCACTCCAATTTGAACCGTCAAGCGCATATCCACCTAAAGTAGGAGTCCATGCATATCCTAATTTCAAAAACGGAGTATACGTGCTTAAATTCAGCGCGGTGAGATTCATTTTCAGCACATCGAGATTTTTGTCAAGCGACTGAAGGTCAAGGCTGTTTTCTCCGTACTTTGCAATAAGAGAATCAACATCAGCCTCCACAAAGACAGGCTCTATTGTCCCGGAAAGCGTAAGCTCAGTTCCGACAGGAAGCCCGAGCAGAAATGCAAATGTGTCAAACTGCTGCCGCAGCTCGCGCTGGGCTTTCTCCACATCCGGCCGCAGATTTTCATACGTAACCTGCGCCTGAAGCATTGAAAGCTCAGGAACAAGCCCGTTGCGGTAGTTTGTTTCTGCCTGGACAGCGCGCTTGCGTGCATTTTCAAGGCTTGCTTCCTGAATTCCAAGGCTTTCCTGCTGGAGCAAAAGACCGTAGAACAGCTTCTGCACATTCACCTTTAAATCCTGAATGCTCTGGTCATACGTAATTTTTCCGATTTCATAGTTAGCTTTTGACGAGCGGATCTGATAAATGTATGCAAGGCTTAAGTTCCAGTCCACGGAAAGGCTGATACGCCCTGTCCAATGAGAACTTTCATTGTCTTCAAGACCAAGTCGAGGTTCAACAGCTTCAACGGGAACATGATTGCTACCCATATTTGCTTGCTGCCAAGCGCTACTTAAATAATTGCCGTATAAAGAATCTTTACTACGATTTAAAGTTCCCGTAGCTGTGACATCCGGCAAAAGGACATTCCATGCGTTCTTTCCGGCGCGCGCCTTTATTTCAAGGTCAATGTCGGCTGTCTTTAAAGTCCTGCTGTTTTCAAGCGCAAAGTCAACAGCTTCCTGCACGGTGAGCGTTACTTTCTGTCCTGCCGCCGTCTGTTCCGGCGCTGCGTTTTCCTGGGCAAAGGCAGCAGACAAAGCAAAGGCTGCCGCGGCCGCAATGAATTTCCTATTTATCGGAACCATTTTTACCTCCTATTCTCCGTTTTTTTATGTTCAAGAAAGCTTTTTTCCGCATTCCATCAGAAAAAAAATATCCTTAAGCTCTGCATGAATCGATTCCTCTGTGGAGCCGCGTGACTCACTGTCGTGCAGAAGGAAAACCGGCATATGAAAAATCCATGAAATCAGTGTCTTTGCAGGATCAATAAAAGCCCCGAAGTCAGGCAGCTCTTCAATCAGATCCGAGTTGCAGACAAAGGCATAAAAATCGGAAAAGTCCTCTTCCGCTTCCTCGCTGAGAAAGTCGCTTCTGTTTTGAATCTGATACCATCTGAATACAGACAGAATTTCCTTTCTCCTGATAAAGTAGTCAAGCTCGGTTTCCATAATGATATACAGATTCTCCGCGCTGTTTTCCGCATGCAGGAGATTCTTCCGTATCTCGTCAAACAGCTGGAGATACTCTTTCCTTATAAGGTTTCCGAGAATTTCATCCCAGGAACTGTATTTTGTGTACAGGCTGCTCTTTACAAATCCGATTTCGCTTGCAACTGCATCCACGGTGACACTGTACACTCCGTCCCGCTTTATTATTGAGGAAACAGACTTTATGATGCTGTCTGGCTCAGGAAGAAGCTGCTTCTGCCTGCACAGCACATCAAGCTCTGCAAGACGCTGCATTCCTGTATGTGAAAGATCATGCCCTATTCCTTTCCGTATGAAGAGAGTCAGTTTTTTTGCATAGTCACATATATATTCATCAGAATCAGCTTTATTCATCCTGCGCATCGCATAATCCCTGGAAGACTGAAACAGGATAATCGTTCCTGCCACAAAAACAATGTCCTCATACAGATTCTTTGAAACGATGTCCCCCGTTTTGTCAAAAAGCTTGTCAAGCCATGCAATCCCCCCCCTGCTTTTCTCATTCAGATCATTCAAAAAGGAAACTGTTGAAAAATGCGGAACCATAGACATGAAATAATACAGATATTCCTTGTTCCTGCAAAAAATAAGTATGCAGTTTTCCAAGGCTGAATGTCCGGCTCTGTCTGCTGACGCAGCTTTTACCGCAGATGCAACATCCTCGAAGAAACGGTCTTGCAGTGTCCGCTCCAAGTCATCCCTGCTCTTAAAGTGCTTATAGATAGCAGCCTTGGTGATTCCTGCCCGTGAAGCTATCTTTGAAAGGGATACCTTGTGAAACAGAACCCTGTCATAAAATGAGAACGCTGACTGAATTATCTTGTCTTTTGTTGAATCTGCTTTTCTGTTCATAGCGTATATTGGTTACCGAACAGTCGGTAACCAATATACAGAATATACAATCACACCGAATAAAAGTCAATACAAAGCAGAAAAAATGATAAAAAGCTTCCTGCAAGCCGCGCAGAATTCCTTTTGCCCGTGCCGTACGCTTTGAAAAAGCCTTAGGCAGCAAACGGAGTTTTGGCGCATGCAGGGAACGCTACACCGCATCAGCCCTGGAGAATTCCAGCAGCGCGCGGCCGGCTTCGTCATACAAAGTCAGCGTTTTTCCTGAGAGCGAATAGGAACGCGTCTTCATAAGGCCGTCAAGAAAAAGCCTTTCATCCTCAGACTCTTCAGGCGAGCCTGCCATAAGCGTCACCGGGCCGTCAGAAAACGAAAGCGCATGGCTCTTTGGATCCGCTTTATAGCCGAAGTCAAAGATATTGATTCCCGTGGAGCCGCCGGCGCGCGTGCCTGAGACAAATTTCAGCGTGATGTCTCCTTCCTTAGAGACAAGCGCAGAGCCTGTGTTCATTGCAGCAATGTTCCATGCAGTTCCTTCCAGCGTTCTTCTGACAAACCGCGCCTTTGCATTCCGGGAGCTGCTTGCAATCTCAAGCCGGACAGTTCCTTCGTCTGAATCAGACTTCCATGAGTCCGCGCTGGTCAGCAGATCCAGATACTGCTGCTCAAATTCCATCGCCGCGGCAGGGCCTGCCATTCTGGTTGAAGCAAATCCGCCGATGCTGCGTATTTTGTTTCCGTCCGCGCCGATTTTTCCGTTGAATCTGTTCACTCCCGAAAACCCTGAAAGCTCGTATTCGGATCCGCCCTTGTCTGAAACCGTCAGCGTGGAAACGGCAATCTGCTGGGCTTCGCTGTCCTTTTCAAGGAACACCAGCTCCCAGTCTCCGGCGGCATCAACAGTTCCTGTGCTTGTGCATGCGGAAAAAAGCCCGCACAAGGCAGCTGTAAAAAATACCATCTGCATTTTCATATGCATCTCCCTTAAAAAGTTATTTCAATAATGTATATACAATTTTTTACGTAAATGCAAGGCTCACGTAAAAAGCGCAGAACGCCATTCTGCCTGAGCGGATTTTCTGCGCCCAAAAAAAACGTAAAAATCAGCCTTTAGTATTGACAGGATTGCAGAAAAAGCATACAGTATCTGTACCGATTGCCGGTGTAGCTCAGCTGGTAGAGCGGAGGACTGAAAATCCTTATGTCGTCAGTTCGATTCTGACCGCTGGCAGTCACAGCATCCTGTACATGCAGGATGCTTTTTTTTCAGGTTCTGCCCGGAAAAAGAGCGGAATATCTTTTTCTATTGGAAATCTGAAAAAAATAGTATATACTTCATGTCATGGACATCAGAATTCCGCCTCCATTGAAAAAAGGCCGCACAATAGCAGTGACAGCGCCTTCGTTCGGCTGTGTGCATGAGCCGTACCGCTCCCGGTTTGCATTTGCAAAGGCTCAGCTTGAAGCAGCCGGATACACAATTCATGCAGGAAGCACTGTATTCAAAAGCGACGGAAAAGGAATCGCCACGGATCCGAAGGCAGCGGCCGCTGAGCTTGAAGCCCTGTACTGCTCGGACGAAAACGCGGCGGTTATTTCGGCGGGCGGCGGAGAGCTGATGTGCGAGACTGCCGGATATATTGACTTTGAAAAAATCCGGCGCGCGCCTCCAAAATGGTTTCTCGGCTACTCTGACAACACTAATTTCATATTTCCGCTTGTAACGATGTGCAGGACAGCCGCTGTGTACGGACCGTGCTTCACAGGATTCGGGAAAAAATGGGAGCGCACCGAGCGCGACACGCTTGGAATTCTGGAGGGAACGGTAACAGAAACACGCGGCTTTGAGCAGTTTCAGCTTCCACAGAACGACAGCCGCGAGACGGAAGGCCTTGAGCACCTGACATACAGCCTGACAGAGCCGAAAACGCTCCGCTTCTTTCCTGAAGGACAGCAGACAGCGCGGTTCAGCGGAACGATTCTGGGCGGCTGCCTCGATGTGCTTGCAAACTTGTGCGGAACACAGCTTGACGCAGTGAAGGAATTCAACAGGACAGCAGAACAGATTGTCTGGGTTCTTGAAAGCTGCGATGCGAATCCGGCGGAGCTGCGGCGGCAGATATGGCACCTGAAAAACGCCGGCTGGCTTGAAAAGGCCTCGGGATTTCTTATCGGGCGGCCGCTTGCTTCATTCAGGCAGGAGATGATGGGAATCGATCAGTACAATGCGGTTACGGATTTGCTTGCAGATTTTAAAGTTCCTGTTATAATGGATGCAGACATCGGGCACATAGATCCCGTGATGCCAGTCGTCATGGGAGCCGATGCAGACGTGTTTGCAAGCGGAAACACCATCAGCATAGCATATACGCCGGGTTTCCGGAGAAATCTCTGAAAAGCAGACTTTTTTCAGGTACCCATTAAAGAACCTCTAAAAATTGCAATTTTTAGAGGTTCTTATTATAAAACAAATATAAAAAAGTACGGGGCATTATTATGGCAACTCAGGAAGAACAGTTCTTCAATGAAAACATTTCCAAGGCAAACAAATTTTTACGGACGCTGCTGCTGTATTCAATGGCGCTACCTGCTGTCCTGCTCATAGGCAAGGCACTGGGCATCATGCAGCTGCCTCTGGGCTACCTTGTCCTTGTCCAAGCTTTTTCAGCAGCCGCTTTCCTTTTCAACATGCTTATCGGAAAAACAGCCAGGAATACACGCGTTTCACGGAACTGCCTGATTGTCTCGCTTGTTCTGTTCATGGGGCTTTTGTCGTCAAACATGAAAGCCAGCATATATGTTTCCTACGGATTCATTCCGTTCCTCTCGTCCCTGTACTACAGCAAGAAATTCACCAGATGCACAACGCTTATGACGCTTGCGGCGGCCATCGGCTCAATGGCATTCAAGTCCGTGACATCCCCCGAGCTGGAAAACGGCAGCCGCCTGCAGTTCTTCTGGACCATGGGCGCAGGATTTTCCTTCGAGCTGTTTCTTACGCACTGCCTTGCGGTCTACATGGTGCAGAAAAACTTCAAGATGCTCACGAGCCTCCTGAACGTCATCAATGAGTCGAACGAAATGAACTTCGGGCTTACCGAAAAAAACATCCAGCTTGAAGAGACGCAGCAGAAAATCCTTCAGTTTGTCTCCAAAATTCTGGGCAGCCACGACTTTTTTACCGGGAACCATGTCATCCACACCAAGACGTACACGGGAATTGTGTCCCGGGATCTGAAGAAGCGCGGGCTGTACACCGAGGAGCTTACGGAAAAAAACATCTCCATGTTTGAAACGGCCTCCCTGCTGCACGACATCGGCAAGATTCACATTCCCGAAGGAATTCTGAACAAGACAAACTCGCTCACGCATGAGGAATTTGAAATCATGAAAAGCCATCCCGAGGAAGGAAGAAAGCTTCTTGAATTCCTCCCTCCTATTGAGGACGGAAAATTCAACCGGATTGCAAAGGACATGGCTCTCTATCACCATGAAAAGTGGGACGGCTCAGGATATCCTGAAGGGCTTTCGGGAACGGGAATTCCGCTGTGCGCCCGGATTATGGCGGCTGCGGATGTGCTTGACGCGCTTCTGAGCCGCAGGCTCTACAAGTCCCCGATGTCTGCGGATCAGATAACGGAAATTTTCAGGAATATGAGCGGAATTCACTTTGAGCCGTGCATTTCCGAGTCAATCATCAGGTGCATGGATAAAATCACGGCCTGCGACCAGTTCTTCAAAAAGGAAGAAGAAAAAGAAAACGTGACTGAGCTGGAGTGGTGGCAGAGATACCATTCCTACATAGAAAAAAAGCGCGGAAGAAGCTCATGACGGTTCCGTGCCAGGCAGAAGCCGTGAAAAACCAAAAGGACAGCTATCAGGGCCAGCTGCTGTACAACAGGCTTGTAAAAACGTACAGAAGCCTGAGGAAGTGGGCGCGGAAGAACAGAATCACGTGCTTCAGGCTGTACGACAGGGACATTCCCGAGGTTCCGCTCTGCATCGACCTGTACACATTCGTTCCAGATTATATAGAAACAAAAGATGAAGCCGCGCAGCACTATGCCAGGCTGAGCGATGCCGTAAGCCAAAACGGAGCGGAGGCGCAGACGCTTTTAAAGCAGGAAAAGCTCAGAACGTATATGCGGATGTACCTGTATGAGCGGCCCTATGAAAAGCCCCCGGAAGAAGAGAAAGCATGGCTTTGCGAAATGAAAGTGCGGGCAGCGCAGGCTGTTGAAATCCCGCAGGAAAACATACTCATAAAGATGCGGAGACATCAGCGCACAGGGGACGGACAGCGCAGCCAGTACGAAAAGGAAGAGGCCGGCAGCCGGAAGATTCAGGGAACTGTGTTTGAGCAGGGACAGCTTTTTTCCGTGAACCTGACAGACTATATTGACACCGGGCTGTTTCTTGATCACCGTCCGCTTAGAAAAGCTGTGCGGGACAGCTGCAAGGGAAAGCGCGTCCTGAACCTCTTTTGCTACACAGGAAGCTTTTCTGTATATGCAGCGGAAGGAGGAGCTTCCTTTGTGGAAAGCGTGGATCTGAGCAACACCTACCTCAGCTGGGCTGGAATCAACCTTAGGATGAATGGTTTTTCAGACACCTCTGTCTACAGGCTTTCAAAATCTGATGTCCTCAGCTTTCTTGAGCGCAGAAAGCGGGAACTGTGCCGGGACGAAAAAAAGAAATTTGACATTATTATTCTGGATCCGCCGACATTCAGCAACTCCAAGAGCACAGGCACGCCGCTTGACATCAACAGAGACTGGCCGCTCCTTTTGGAACAGTGCTGCGCGCTCATGTCCAGAACCGGCATCCTGTACTTCAGCACAAACAGCAGAAAGCTGAAGCTTGACAGCAGCCTGCTTCCCGGAGGCACAGCCGCACAGGAAATAACAGGCTCCACTATTCCTGAGGACTTCAGGAACAGCAGGATTCACCGGGCGTGGAAAGTCAGCTTTGCAGCTCCGTGAGCCGCTACAGCAGGATAAGCCTGGCGTACAGCTTGACCGCATTCAGCACGGACAGCACATTTTCAAATTCATCATACACTGACTGCTTTATGTACAGCTCGTCCGAAACTCCCAGCGAAACGCTTCTGGAAAGGGGAAGCTCAACGCTCGCCTGCGAAAAGGCAAGAAACTCCCAGCCGGTGTCATCGCAGTCCTGCTTCTGGGCTTCATACTTGTACATCGCATATCCGTGCAGCGTCCAGTCAAAGAGCAGCCCGTTTTCATGGCGGAACGCCCATTTCTGCACAAGCTCAGCTCCCGTTGTGTATCCGTAGTCGCAGGAAACGTAGTCAGGCTTGGGAATAATTCCGCGGCGCAGATAGTAGAAGTCAGATGTGCCCATTATGATTCCAGCCAGATGAGTCTGCCACTCAATCGCTCCGCTGTTCTTTTGAATCCGCTGCTTTATGGCAAATCCCGGGGCAAGCGAAGAAAATTCCATGAACGAATGCCACATGAAGTCGTACTCCATCACAATGCCGACAGTCGTCTCCCTGCCCGCTCCCCAGTCAGGATTCCGCGAAACAATCATTCCGTTGCTGAAAATGTTTATTTCATACATGATTTTTTCTTCTGTTGAATCCGCGCCTTCCCCTGATCCTATTCCGGCTCCGCCCTGTATGTCCAGCTCGAACTGGCTGTAGGGCGTGTTTGAGTCATGCCCGTACGGATCGCTGTACACGGCGGAAAAGCCTGCGCCCGCAGAAGCGGGAAACAGCTCAAAGCAGTTGTCATACGGGGTTTTAAGCCATGTGTTCGCAAACGCCAGGGAGAATCCGGCTCTGACTGAAAGGCTGTGCAGCATCCCGGACGGCCCTTCCGGCGCGCGCCTGAGGAGAGGATCTGTTATGAGGCGGACCGGATTTGCCACATAGCCGAGCACGCTCTTTCCGGCGCCGGATGCTTCCAGACCGAGCCGGTACAGCATTTCCCCGGTGACAAAGCCGCCGACTGGAGTGTATACAAGGTCATTTGTTGAAGGAGAATTCGTCTCAAAGAAATATTCCCACATGAAGGAACCTGCGGCAGAAACAAGAAGCGACTCAAAGAAATTGAGGTTCGCATTCCGCGCGGCAAGATAATACAGCCCGCCCTGATACGGATGGAGGACAAAATTCGTCCAGTACCAGTCCCTGTCGAATTTTATTGTCCTGTTCCACGGCTCCTTTATATCATCCCAGTACACCTGCGCCCAGCCGGAGCGGGACACAAACCGGTTCCAGCCGCCGATTACAAGGTTCACCGCTGTCATTCCTCCCACAGCAACAAGGTAGTTCTTTTTTCCGCGGGGCTCAGACAGGGTGTCAGACGGAAAGGCAGGCTCCTCCGCCCGCGTTTCCGCCGCGCACAGGATGCCCGCCGCCGCAATCAGGGCCAAAACAACAGCCGCCGGCTTTTTACAGTTCATTGCATTTTTCTCCAGTCAACATACCTCAACGCTCTGCGCCGAGGCTGCCTGTTCTCATCATGAATAAAAAAAAGCGGAGCAAAACCCCGCTTTGATTCCGTTTAAGGCCCGCTTTAATCCGCGTCAGCTGCCTTTACGCCGTACCGCTTGTTAAAGCGGTCAATGCGTCCTGCCGTATCAACAAGCTTCTGCTTTCCAGTATAGAACGGATGGCAGGCAGAGCAAATTTCAACATGGATATTCTCTGCTGTTGAACGCGTCTCAATTACAGTGCCGCAGGCGCATGTAATCTTTGTCAGCTTGTACTCAGGATGGATTCCCTTTTTCATAACAGCTCCTTTCTTGCCCGGCATTAAAGAGAGACCGGTCAGCTCTACAGGCGCACAAAAAAGCGCCGCATCATTTCCTCACCGTTATCAGTCAAGTTAATGTCACAAGAATAAATAAGTTTTGAGCAGTATATATGAAAACTGTCCGGCAAGTCAATACAGTTTGCATGCAGGGAATGAAAAGGATTGCATTTTGCGTCTGTTTTCTGTATCTTTGTGCCATGGAAAAACAGATCCGGGCTTTTATTTTCGATATGGACGGAACGCTTCTTGACACAGAATCCCTCAGCTTCAGGTCGTGGCGCATTGCAGGAACGGAATTCGCCCTTTCCCCAAGGCAGACAGAAGAGCTGAACAGAAAATGCATGGGCGCGAATGAGAGCAGCATACGGCGCATTCTGGAAGAGACTTTCGCAGACAGCGCAAAGGCTTCACAGTTCATGAGGCGCACATCGCAGCTTTTCAGCTCCATGGAAGCGGCGGAAGGCATTTCGCTGATGCCGCATGCGCGGGAAGCCCTTGAGCATCTGAAGCAAAACGGATACCGGCTGGCAGTCGCATCTTCCACGCACGGAGACACGGTCCGCAGGCAGCTGGGAAACGCCGGGCTTCTCGGCTTCTTTGAAGCGCTTGCGACCGGAGACCTCGTCAGGCACTCAAAGCCCGACCCCGAGATTTACCTGCTGGCATGCAGCCGCCTCTCCCTGCCTCCGTGCGAGTGTGCCGCCGTGGAAGACAGCCCGAACGGCATAAAAAGCGCAAAGGCGGCAGGGCTTTTTTCCATTCTGATTCCAGACCGGATCAAGGCGGATGCGCAGCTTATAAAGACAGCCGATGCGCTCTACAGCTCGCTCAGGGAGCTTGAAGAGCATTTCTAGCGTCCGCTCTTCAAAAGAAAACAGGGCCGCCATTGTTGAACGATGCACTGTTTTCATGTATACTTATCAGGATGCCTACTGTAGAAATAACTGCTGAAAGAATGACTCCTGAAGGCGACTGCACCGGACGGGCAGACGGAAGGACAGTCTTTATTCCCTATGCAGTTCCGGGCGAGCGGATAGAAGCCGAAATAACGCATGAAGAGCACGGAAGATGCAAAGCCAGAATTGCACGGATCCTTGAGCCGTCCCCGTTCAGGACGGAGCCGTTCTGCCCCTATTACGGAACATGCGGCGGCTGCACGATGCAGCATATCACGCCTGAATTCCAGCGGAAGCTCAGGGTGCAGACTCTGGAGGAATCTTTCTGGCGGGAAGGAATTCAGATTCCTGAAATTCAGGTTGTTTCCGGCCCGGACAAAGGGTACAGGGCGCGGTTCCAGTTCCATGACGGCGGACTGATGGGACGGCGCAGCAACGAAATCATCAGCATAGAACGCTGCCCCTGCGCAACAGATGAAATAAACGCCTATCTCGCCGAAATTCCTGCGGAAGAACGTCCGCGCGGACGGGTGCACGTGTTTGCAAGCAGCATGATCTCTTCAGTTCCGCCAGGATATGCAAAAATCGTAATTGCAGAGCCTGAGGAGACAGCAAAAACATTCAGGCGGAAAAAAGGACAGAAATCAGTGCGTCCGCGCTACGAAGGAACTGCGCCGGAATCAGCAAGCGCCTGCTCTGTCCTCATTGCAGGCAGGACAGTTTCATTTGATATCCGCGGCTTCTTTCAGTCAAACCTGATTGTCCTTGAAAAAGCAGTTCCGCTTATTGCAGGGCACAGCAGCGGGAAAAACCTCCTTGACCTGTACGCCGGAGCCGGAACATTCTCCGTATTCCTGTCTGACCAGTTTGAAAGGACAGTTCTTGTGGAGCATAACAAGGGTGCAGTTGTATATGCCGAGCAGAATATGGCGGGAAAACCGCATGAAAGCTACGGACTCAGCGCAGGCGTATGGGCATCGTACCATGCGGCTCGCTGCGTGCAGTCAAACGGTGCATTTGACGCGGCTGTCATCGATCCGCCGAGAAGCGGAATGGAGCCTTCCGTGCGCACATGGCTCTCGCATTCTGGAATTCCGCTGATAAAAAGCATCTCGTGCAGTCCTGCCGCACACGCGCGGGATGTGAAATTCCTCACACAAGCCGGATACAAAGTGAGACGGCTGCTGCTGCTTGATTTTTACCCTCAGACAGGACACGTAGAAAGCTTTGCGGAGCTTGAAAAATGACGCGGAAGTCTAAAAAATCATACATCTTAATACTGGTTCTGAACACCATCGCCGCCATCCCTGCCTTTTCGCAGAAAAATGCGTTTGTCTCAAGGGAAATCGACTTGGCGCAGGAAAAGCCAGCGCAGATTTCTGTCCTGGGAGGAAATGTGCTGTGCCAGCCAGTGCGGACAAGCTACGGCTACATTGCCGCCGGAGATGCAAAGCAGATATACGGATTTTCCCCGGAAGGAAAGCTCCTGTGGCAGAGAAGCTTTTTCGGAAGGCTCAAGCCGTTTATAACGGCAGGCCCGGCGGACATGGTGTATGCGGTCACAGACGATTCCCGGCTCGGAATGATGAATTCCTCAGGCCTTATCTTATGGAAAAAAAAGGCATCGTTCACCATAGAGGATGCCCCGCTGTGCGGCGCGGAAGGAAGGGTCTTTGTCAGGGGAAAAAACAACATTTCCTGCTACGGGCTGAAGGGAATCCGCAGGTGGACAATTTCAACAGAGCTTCAGGACATTTCCATTCCGCTTGTGCCGCTCAATGACGGCTCGCTGCTTGTGTTTCTCTCGCGGACAGACGGCGGAAAGTCTGTCGCCAAGCGGATCGATGTGTTTGGAACAGAAAAAGAGGAGATAACATTCACCGGCACTGTGTCTCAGGCGGCTCAGTGCGCAGAGGGAGCGGTGCTTTCCTTTTCAGACGGAAGCATCGGGCTGTGCGCTGCAAACGAAAAAGGAGCCTATTCCCGGTGGACATGCAGTTCTTCCGCGCCGGGAGGCGCTGCCCGGCTGCTCTGCGATCCTGTGTCCGGGCTTATGGCAGCTATCGGCAAGGACAGAGTCAGCTACATTGACGTGAAGACAGGAAAGGAAATATCATCATTCCCAGTAAAAACGGGCGCAACGGACAGCCTCTACATGGCGCATACGGCGCAAGGGCTTGTCCTGGCAAGCAAGACAGACGCAGCCTGCTATCAGAAAGACGGAACTGCCGCATGGAGCGCACGGTTCAATCCGCAGAAACGCTGGAAATTCGTATACGCCTCCGACTCAGGGCACCTCGTGTTCTGCATGTCCGACTGGATCCTTGAAGTGTACCAGATGAAGCTGAATTTTTCTTCTATAAAGAATGCGTTCCGTGAGCAGGAGGTGAAAAGCCTTCCCTATTCAGAATCCGCGGTCAAGTCTTCCGTATTTTCAGGAAACAACATAACAGAACAGCTGGCTTCCCAGATGAAGGCGGGCTTTGAAAGCGGCGGCTTCGGGGAATATGAGGAAGCATGGATGTCGCTTTTAAAGGGCGAGCTGGACCAGATGTACAGTGACTGGACACAGGGTGAAAGCGCATACCAGAGGGAAATTCCCTGGTTCAAGGCAAACATTCCCTACTGCCGGCTGTTGCTGGAGCTTGAGGGCCTGAGCGGCGTGTCATTCGGCAGGAGCAGGCTTGCAACGCTTATACGGAGAACAGAAGATCCTTCCCTGCTGATTCCGCTGATTCAGGCTGCCGCAGAAATTTCATTTGACCCTGACGGAACGTTTCTTTCATCGATTGAATATGTCCTCAAGACAAAAGCCGGCAAGAACGACAAGGTTCTCCTGGAGCGCATTGCAGACGCAACGTATGAAATATGCCGGTTTATGGGGCGGCCGGCATTCTTCAGAAAAGGTCATGAAATACTGAACTACATGCTGTACCCTCAGTTTGACAAGGAGACAAAGGAATATGCCCTGCTGATGCTGAACAGGGTGATTGAAGCGGAGCTGTAGTAGCTTTTTTATTGAAAGCGTGATAAAATAAAGTGTTATTTTGGAAACAAAACAGCGTTTTCGGAGGAAATATGAACAGGAAGGTGTTTTTAGCTGCGGCGTTCTTTTACGCAGGCATTGTTTTTTGCGCTTTTTCGCAGGGCGTAAATGAAGAAGAGCTTAGAAGCACAGGCGGTTTAAACGCAGTTGTCTTTGAAAATTATGAAGGGCCGCACTCAGTCATAGAAAGCGCAGCCTCCATCAGCTCCATAGGAACCGGGCTTGGAAATGCGCTGAGGCGCGCCGGAACAGACAGGCCGGGAACTTTCGGGGCAAATGAAAAATATACAGTCATACATGCTGTTGATGCTTCCGAGACAGGAAAGCTTGACGCAGACATTATCCTTATAAATGCAAATGCGACAGTTGACCACATCAGGAACCTCAGGAGAATCATTGCTTCCTACCTGAGCGCAGCATACGGCTACTCACAGGCTGACGCCTCGACTGTGGCGGCGTTTGTCACTGTCTACAACGCGGTTTACCGGCAGAAGATTGACATCTTTGAGTCCAAGTACAAGAAGATTGTCATGCGCAGCCTGTCGCAGGACAAGTGCGGGCTTTCCACAAAATGGAGCGACTGGGCGGGAAAATCGCAGATTGTCATTCCGCTCGGAGAATATGCAGAAGGCGGACTTTCTTCAGTTGACACATCCGTCATCAGCGACAAGAATGTTGTCGATTCAATGAGAGAAGAGGACGACAAGGGAATCGATGAGCGCAAGAACATGGTTGACATAAAGGAGCGCGAGGCTGAAAAGGCCGGCGAAAAGGCGCAGGAAGCTGCAAAGGAAGCCGCCAAGGACAAGCAGGATCTGGAAAGCCAGAAGCAGGCCCAGAAGCAGGCTGAGCAGAATGCGGCTGAAAAGCAGCAGCAGGCTGACAAGGCGCAGAAGGAAGCTGACAAGGCACAGGCTGAAGCGAAGAAAGACCCTCAGAACAAGGAAAAGCAGCAGGAAGCAAAGCAGGCTGAAAAAGAAGCCCAGGCTGCGCAGAAAGAAGCTGACAAGGCACAGGCTGAAGCAGAAGAAGAGCAGAAAAAGACAGAAGAGCAGCAGCAGAAAGCCGATGAGTCTGCAAAAAAAGCCGAAGAGCAGCAGGCCGCCGCAGACAAAAAGCAGGACGAAGCCCAGAATGAGCGCGCTGAAATTGCAAAGGATCAGCAGGAGCTGCTTCAGGAGGAGCTTAAGGCTGCTGAAGACGGCACGGTAATCGGACTGAAAGTGGTGAATGAATCTGACTACCTGAGCACACTGGTAAAGGTCAACTCAGCGACAGGACAGGTCGTAAAGGAATCCCCGGTAAAGGTAATCCGCGGAAGAACAATCATCCCGGTGCAGGATGCAGTGCTGAGCATTGCAACAGGAGCCGCATTCCCCAAGACAACAGGAAGCTCTGTCTTCTATATGGCTATCTGCGGAGAAAACGCAGGGAACGGCGCCATAAAGCTGTGCCTGCTCGATGCATTCAAGATGGAAATCCAGAAAGAGTCAGAAGAAACAGTTTCAAGGCATTCTGTCCTTGTTGCAAACGGAAGCAGCTTCTACTGCATTATTCAAGACGGCTCAGGCTGGGTTGTCGGAAAGTATGACAAGTCGCTCAGCCTGATGCAGAAAAGCGCTGTGGCAGTCAGCGAAAGCACGCCGATTACTGTCACGCAGAAAGGAATCATTGTGACAAGCGCAAAGGGAATCCCTGTTCTTCTCTCCCTTTCCGACATGTCGCAGATTGAAAAATGACAGGGCCATGCATCGGAGCCGTTCATTCCGGCCCGGTGCTCTCAGGCTCTTTCAGGCAGTATAAATAGCATGAACAATAAAAACACACTGCAAAACATATTCATTTTTTCTCTGTTTGCGCTTCTCTTTGCCCTTATCCTGTGCATGATGAAGCCGTTTGCCACAATTCTGCTGTGGACTGTGCTTCTGTACATCCTGATCCGGCCGGTATACATCAAGGCTCTTTCAAAGCTCAGGCCTTCAGGAAAATTCTTTCAGGCCAAGCGCCATCTGTGCGCCGGAGGCTTCGCAGTCGGAACGCTGCTGCTGATTGCAGCCCCGATTGCCTTTATATGCATCCAGCTGATTCAGCAGGGAATTTCTTTTCTTCAGCTTGCAGAAACGTATGTCATGCAGAATTCCGAGTCCCTGTTTTCCTCGGAGACGGCGCAAAAGCTGCTGTCATTTGCCGAGTCGCTGGGAATAACAATCCCGGACGCAGACTTCATTTCAATGAAGAATTCCGTTCTGTCCCTGATCCAGACATACAGCTTCAAGCTGCTTTATATAGGCAGCGCAGTCGTGAACAAGACCGGCGCATTCCTTGTCTCGCTTCTTTTCGTTGTCTTTGCCCTCTACTTCTGCTTTCTGGACGGCCCGTACCTCGGCACGCTTATAAAGAAAGCTGTCCCGATAAACCCGGCGCACATGAAAGTCCTGACGCACAAATTTGCAGACATAACAAAGAACCTTTTTTCAGGGTACATTCTTGTCGCCCTGTACCAGGGAATCGCAGCCTTTGTTATAATGCTCTGCTTCAGGATTCCGGCGGCAATGCTTCTTTCCGTAACACTGATGCTTGCTTCCTTTATTCCGCTGTTCGGAGCCGCAGTCGTGTGGCTTCCCGTGGGAATCGCGCTGTGCGTGACAGGCTCTGCCGTAAAGGGAATCATATTCCTTATTATTTCCGCAGTCTGCATCAGCTTTCTTGACAACTTTCTGCGCCCGTTTTTTCTGAAGGACAGAATCCATGTCCACCCGCTCGTCATTTTCTTTGCAATCCTCGGCGGAATCAAAGTGTTCGGAATGAACGGACTGATTCTCGGTCCGCTGATTGTCATCCTCTTCTTTACCGTGCTCGATCTGCTTGTTGCAAAAAATGAAAAGGAAGCAGAGGAAGTCCGCACGAGCGTATCTGAACAGTAGGCAGAAGACTGCTCTTATTGCCTAGTCTGCTGCAAGATGATATACTTTCAAAAGCTTAAAAAAAGGTTTTTGCAATGAAAAAAACAGCTGTCATATTTTTGCTAGTCACGATTTCACTCGTCCATGCCCAGGAGGCGCTCAAGTCCGCGGAGGAAGAATACTACGACTTTCTCTCGCTCCAGGGAATCACCGTCCGCCCTTCCCTCAACTACCGCACACTCAGCGACTCCGTCTGGAACATCGAGACGGAGTCGAAGGCCGCCGCGGACGAGAACGGAACTGAAACAACGGAAGAACTGCAGCTTTCCCATCCGTGGCAGGACAACAACCTCGGAACACAGCAGATTCTGTTCGCGCCGGAGACGGCAGCTGACAATGCATTTATGCGCGGCATTGACCAGAGCATCACGCTCAGAATATACGGCCCGGAATGGTACAACAGCCTCAACACCGCTTCTCCCTACGGACAGAACGACGGCGCGCTGTGGCAGGGCAAAGGCTACAACACCAGCCTCACCGCCGGAGCGCGGCTCGAAGGCTACGGGCTTGAGCTGACATTCAAGCCGCAGGTGAGCTTCAGCCAGAACAGGGAGTTTGATATATTGCCGGGAGTGTACGGAAGCGAGTACTCCTATTTCTGGAAAGGAAACATTGATTTGGTTCAGCGGTACGGAGATTCTTCATTCTGGACGTTCGACTGGGGCGACACGGAAGTCCGCTATACATGGCGCACGCTCACCGCAGGATTCGGCTTCCAGTCTCCGTGGCTCGGACCGGCATGGCTGAACCCGATGCTAGGCAGCAACAATGCGCCCGCCTACCCCAAGCTTGACATCGGGCTTCGGAAAACACACGTATATCTTCCATGGCTCGGCTGGTATATCGGAGACATTGAAGGACGGGCATGGCTCGGCCGCCTGACAGAATCCGACTACTTTGACAGCAACCCTGACAATGACCACCGGCAGCTCACCGGGTTTTCGGCCGCCTACTCTCCTTCATTTCTGCCCGGCCTTACAATCGGCGCAAACAAAGTCTGCATAAATGACTGGCAGAACAAGTCAATAAAGTACCTGAATCCGCTGTACAGCACAAACGGCTCGCAGACAGACGAGGGTATTGATGAAGACCAGAAAATGTCGCTCTTTGCAGACTGGATTTTCCCGCAGGTCGGTTTTGAAGTGTACGGAGAACTGGGGATTGATGACTATGCAAGCCAAAAGACAGCGAACCCATTCCATACTGCCATTTACACGGTTGGAGCAAAAAAAGCTCTTTCAATTTCCAAAAAGCATGGAATTTATGGTGAACTTTTATTTGAATGGAATAACTTTGAAATGTCCCAGGACTTTCAGCTCAACTGGCATTACATGGGCTATTACGCACACGGAAGCATCGCACAGGGATACACGCAGAACGGCCAGATTTTAGGCGCAGGCGGCGGATATTTCGGCAACAGCCAGTTTTTGGGATTCAAGGTATATTATCCAAAAGGAAACGTAATGGTTTTCTTTCTCAGAAACCGTCCAGACATAAAT
Source organism: Treponema sp. (assembly GCA_017935745.1). Classification (GTDB taxonomy): domain Bacteria; phylum Spirochaetota; class Spirochaetia; order Treponematales; family Treponemataceae; genus Treponema_D. Next base: position 185,989 of record JAGBGX010000012.1, read on the forward strand.
TTCATATACAACATAGGACTAGACACAACAATGGATGACTGGATCGGAGAAGACCATCACAGCAAATGGGCTTGCAACAAAACCTACAAAGTATTTGGAATAAGCGCGGTGTATTGGGCAACAAAGTCCCTGCAGATTTGTGGAGAATTTGACAATGTGTTTATAAACTTTCCATATTACAGCAAGGAAGATATTGGGGAAAAGAATTATCGCTTCTGCCTGGAACTAAAATACAATTTCTGACAAAACGTTTTTCTTTGCACCCTTATACAACAATGAACTGCCAGATATTGTTAACAAGACCTTTCTTAAAGAAACGGTTTTTTATTAGAAAGCAGATACGAAAAAGTTTGTTTTTTTCAGAAAGCGAAACAAAGCCATTCATGATTTTCTGCTCCCTTTTTGAAAGCATATCGTTGAAATAGTCGGCAAAAAATTCCGCATATAACTGCTTGCGGATGAAGTCTTTTTTCAGCACCTTGTATGATTCTTTGTACCGTGAAAACGAAATACCTTTCTTTATCATCTGTTTCAGAGTCCGCTTTTTAGCAATTCCTCCAGAAGTATTGCTTTCATGCTGGCGGTAAAGCAATGTCGGAACATCAATAAAATACATCCTGCCAAAAAATACGGCGATGTGCGCAACAAAAATATCATGCATCTCTATTTTGTCTCTGTTCTTTGCGGCAGTGGAAGACCGTCACGCAGGAAAAGGGGGCGGACATCGTGGTTCTTGACATGCCGCTCCTCGACACGAGAAACCGGCACGACCTGCTCGGAACGCTCATCAGCGACCTTGTTCTCACGATTCTCAGCTATGTCGCAGAGACCGAGCGCACGTTCATCAGGACAAGGCAGGCGGAAGGAATCGACGCGGCACGGAGGCGAGGCGTTCGGTTCGGACGGCCGAAGCTGATTCTTCCGGAAAACTTTCAGGCTGAAAAATCACGGTACGAATCGGGAGAAATCACGCTTTCCCATGCCGCCCGGAACTGCGGAATGAGCCGCACCACCTTCTGGGAAAAGGCGCGAGAACAAATATGAGAGCTTTTTGTTGTTTCAATTTGACATAATTTTATGTACATTATATTATATACACAAGAGGCTTTATGACATTTGAGTGGGACAACGTAAAGAACGAGAAGAATATAAGGAAGCACAAAATTCCATTCGATATCGCAGTCCGTGTCTTTGCTGATAAAAAGCGGATTGAAAAATGGGATTCAAAGCATTCTACAGCGGAAGAGGACAGGTTCTTTACCATCGGCATGGTCAGCGATTTGCTGTTTGTCGTTTTTACCGAAAGAAAAGAGAATATCAGGATAATTTCCGCAAGATACGCAAATCAGGAGGAAACGCATGAGTACTACAGTAACTATGACGCTCGATGAAATAATGAATCTGCCGCCTCTGTCGGAACAGCAGAAAAAAGAGCTGGAAACTGCAAAAGACAGTAAAATAACGTATGATGAAGATTCGCCGGAAATGACTGCGGACGAACTGAAACAGTTCAAGCCATGGTACGAAGTTCACCCGGAATGGTACAAAGTAAAAAAGGCTGATATCCACCTTAAAATAGACATCGACATTCTCGAAGCATTAAAATCAAAGGGCAAAGGCTATCAGACAAGAATAAATGATATCCTGCGCAAGGCAGTTTCAACAGGGCAGTTCTGACAGACACCGGAATGAGCCGCACCACCTTCTGGGAAAAGGCGCGGGAACAGAAAAAACTGATTCCGCCATATCAGAACATATCCCCCAAGAAAAATGTGAAGTTTTTAAAAACTTCCCCTATAAAAGTGTAAAATATCGTTGTATTTCCCCTAAAAAAGTGTTATTGTTTTCGATATGAAACGTGAGCTGTACAAAAAGCTGCTGGAATGGAAGCATTCGCCTGACAGAAAGCCGCTTGTCCTTGAGGGAGCGCGTCAGGTCGGAAAGACATGGCTTTTGAAAGAGTTCGGCGGAAGTGAATATGAAAATCTGGTCTACATAAACTGCGACAATAATCCGCAGATGCACTCTCTTTTTTCAGATTTCGATACAAAGCGCATTTTCCGCGGGCTTTCCGCCATAGCAGGGCAAAGCATAACGCCGGGAAAGACGCTGGTTATCCTTGATGAGGTGCAGGAAGTTCCGCTTGCGCTGACGGCGCTCAAGTATTTCTGCGAGGATGCTCCGGAGCAGCATATCGCCGTCGCAGGCTCCCTGCTCGGTCTGAAAGTCCATTCCAGCACAGGCTTTCCTGTCGGAAAGACGGACAGCCTTGTGCTGTATCCGCTTTCATTCATGGAATTCCTCCGCGCAATGGGAAAAAACATCCTCATTGAACGCATACAAAGCCGCGCGTGGGAAGAACTGAACATGCTTTCCCCACAGCTGACGGAACTGCTCAGGCAGTACTACTTTACCGGCGGAATGCCTGAGGTTGTACTGACTTATATTGAAACGCAGGATCTTCAGAAAGTCAGGCGCAGGCAGAAGGACATCCTTTCCGGCTATGAACGTGATTTTTCAAAGCATGCGCCGGCAAAAGACGTTCCGAAAATCAACCTTGTGTGGAAGTCCGTTCCGTCTCAGCTTGCAAAGGAGAACAAAAAATTCATATACGGCGCGCTGAAGTCCGGCGGACGCGCGAAAGAATTTGAGAACGCAATACAGTGGCTGGAGGATGCCGGTCTCGTTCATAAGGTCTGCCGCGTTTCAAAGATGAGCACCCCGCTGAAATTCTATGAAAAGTTTGAATGCTTCAAGTTGTTTGCAAACGACCTTGGACTGCTTGGTGCTATGGCGGATGCTCCGGCATCGGAGATTCTTATCGGAAACAACGCCTTTTCAAATTACAAGGGCAGCTTCACGGAACAGTATGTTGCGCAACAGTTTTTCAGCACGTGCGGAAAAGATCTGTTTTACTATGCAAACGAAAACTCAACGCTGGAAATCGACTTTGTGTTCCAGTCATCAGGTGTCTTTCCGACCGAAGTAAAAGCAGAGGAGAACCTCAGGTCAAAGAGCCTTTCAACAGTACTCAAGTCCGATCCTGCTTTGCACGGAATCAGGTTCTCCATGTCGAACTACAAAAAGCAGGAGCAGATGGAAAATGTCCCGCTTCCGCTCGTGGAGGAATTCCTGAAGTCAGTACAGGAAACCGAACTGTGATTTTCATTTCTCTGTAGCCAAACTATGCTTTTTATGGTAAAATAATATTTAATACTAATGTCCGGAAACGTGTGCTTTTCCGGACGGAACTTTTTTATGAAAAAACACAATGACATCGACTTTGTGATTCCGTGGGTTGACGGAAGCGACCCGGAATGGATTGCGGAATTCAACAAATACGCGCCAAAAGAAAACCGACGCGAAACGGATGCCGGCGAGCAACGCTACCGCGACTACGGGCTTCTGCGCTACTGGTTCCGCGGCGTCGAGAAGTTCGCGCCGTGGGTGCGCACGGTTCATTTTGTTACCTGCGGACAGAAGCCTGACTGGCTGAACCTTGACGCGCCGAAGCTGCACTGGGTGAAGCATTCCGATTACATTCCGCAGGAATACCTGCCCGTGTTCAGCTCCCATCCGATTGAACTGTATATGCACAAAATTCCCGGGCTGGCGGAGCAGTTCGTTTACTTCAACGATGACTTTTTCCTAACCGCGCCGGTGGAACAGGACTTCTTCTTCAGGAACGGACTGCCGCGGGACAGCGCGGTGATGGAAGTCAAATCCTCCGGCGAGCTTCCGATGCTCGGAATCAACTTCAACAACCTGAACATTATAAACGCTCATTTCAGCAAGCGTTCCGTCATGCGGAAGAATTTCCTCAAGTGGCTCTCCCCGCGGTACGGCAGACACCTGTGGAAGAACATCAGCCTGCTGCCGTGGCCGAAATTCTGCGGATTCATGAATCCGCACATGCCGCAGCCGTTCACCAGAAGCTGCATCGAGGAAGTCTGGAACCACTGTCCAGAAAAACTGGAGGAAACAATGACGCGCCGCTTCCGAAGCCCGTTCGATGTGAACCAGTGGCTCTTCCGGCACTGGGCGCTGTGCAGCGGGACGTTCGCTCCCGTCCATCCGGCAAAAGGCAGTCGGTGCTTCGACCTGACCGATGGAAACGCCGCAGAAATCGCCGGCTGCATACGGAGCCAGACATATAAGGAAATTGTCATAAATGACTCGGAGCTGAACGACTTTGATACCGCAATGGGAAAAATCAGGGACGCCTTCGAGGAAATCCTGCCGGACAAGTCGGCGTTTGAAAAGTGAGGCTGTTCGCAGCGGAAACATTATAAGCATAACGGAAGCTGTTTGCAGACTACTGTATAAACAGCTTCCATATCCTACAGCATTTCCGCTTGTGGAGAAAAGCAAAAAATGCTATGAAAATATGCAGCAAAGCTTCAGAAAGACACATTTTCTTTGATTCCTGACGACAAACGCACAAATGATGAAATTTTCTCAAAAGCATTTGAAACGGCGGACAAGTCATTATTTGAGAAATAGTAGGAATTTTTCTCCTTCCCGTTCGGGAAAAAGAATACAAAAATTATCTGCAATAAACTGGATTTTCCCGTTCGGGAATGTTATAATTGACCTATGAGCATTTTATCTGTCGATTCAATTTCAAAGCTAATAAAAGAACGTCGACTTGCGCTTGGCCTAACTCAATCAGACACTGCGGCCATGTGTAATGTGGGGCTACGTTTTTTCTCGGAACTTGAAAACGGAAAGAACTCGCTTCAAATCGGAAAAGTGCTGCACTGCATGGAAATGCTTGGAATAAATCTGCACGCAGTGTACCGCGAAAACGACACGGAGAAAAACAATGACGCTTAATGTTTTTTTCGGAGACAAAAAGGCAGGTTCTCTGCAATCAACGGAAGACCGTGGAGTTGTTTTTTTCTATGACAGTTTATACCTTACGGATAAAAATGCAATTCAGCTTTCGGCATCACTTCCATTGCAAGAAAAAGAATTCAGCCAAAAAGAAGCACTTCCATTCTTTTCAGGGCTTCTGCCGGAAGAGAACTCACGAAAAAAAATAGCGGATTATCTTCACATTTCAGAAACAAGCACTTTCAAACTGCTTGAAGCGTTGGGCGGTGAGTGTGCAGGTCTTATAACAATTTCTTCCGAAGAAAATCCTGTTCCACCTGAACAAAATTATAAACTCGATTCTAGCAATTATGAGCCTCTCGATGAAAACCGCCTTTGTAAATTCATAGAAAACAGCACTGTTCGCCCTTTGATAATAGCCGATGACAAACTCCGGCTTTCCCTTGCCGGTGCGCAGGAAAAAATCGCGCTTGCAAATCTGAACGGAAAATGGTGTCTGCCGCTGCATGGCTCTCCTTCAACTCATATTTTAAAGCCGACACGCAGTGGTATTTTTTCAACGCTTGCTATGAATGAATATATCTGCATGAAACTTGCGGAAAATTTTGGGCTGACTGTTCCTCATACAGACTTGCTGAACATTGATGGGAAAGATGTTCTTGTTGTTGAGCGTTACGACAGAATAAAAAAAGAAAATTCTATTCAACGGCTTCATCAGGAAGATTTTTGCCAGGCTCTGGGAATCATGAGCACTTCAAAATATCAAAATGACGGTGGACCTGGAATTGCGGATATTTTTCAGAAAATCAGAAAAGAATGCAGTGTTCCCGCAAAGGAAATTCAAACATTTTTAAAATATGCAGTCTTTAATTTTCTCATCGGAAACTGTGACAGCCACGGCAAAAACTATTCGCTTCTTTATAAAAAGAACACAACTGAACTTGCACCTTTGTATGATGCTGTTTCCACGCTGATGTATCCTGAACTTACTGAAAAACTTTCTATGAAAATCGGCAGCCATTATGAGATCAGAAAAGTTACAAGAGAAGATTTTTCTATGCTTGCAGAATCTGTGGATATAAAAACATCAGTTTTTACAGGCATATTTGACGACTTCAGAAAAAAAAGCGGCAGAGTTTTTGAAAAACTGAGAAATGACAATAAAGTCAATAAAGAAGTCTTAGAAAAAATTCTTGTGATTTTTTCTTCATTTGAAAAAATAATGTAGGAATATCATTATCAATTTTATTGCCCCCTCACACTTCTCATGCAAAAAAAATCCATGCCACAGTTTTTCATTCTTTAGCCATATTTTCCTTTTTTATATAAAATAGTATACTGAATTTCATGGCAGTTCAATCCCTCAAGAAAAACGCGGTCTTCAACTTTATCAAGGCGCTGGCAAATTTTGCGTTTCCTCTTATCACATTTCCCTACGCCTCGCGGGTTCTCATGCCGGACGGAATCGGGAAAATCAACTTCGTCAATTCCATCATCGAATACTTTGTGCTGATTGCGGAGCTTGGCGTAGGCTCCTATGCCGCGCGGGAGGCCGCCAAAATCCGCGATGACAAGGCAAGGCTCAACGCCTTCAGCCGCGACATTTTCTGCCTAAACCTGATTTCCACGGCGGCGGCATTCCTGCTGCTCATCGCCGCAATGCTCTTCGTGCCGAAATTCAGCGCGTACCGGCCGCTCTTTGTCATCTGCTCGGCGAAAATCCTCTTTTCCTCGACGGGAATGAACTGGCTGTTCACGGCGTTCGAGGAATTCAAGTACATAACGGTGCGCTCCATCCTGTTCCAGTGCGTGTGCCTTGCGTTCCTGTTTGTCTTTGTGCGCAAGCCCGACGACTACCTGTACTACGGGGCGATGGGCGTCATTTCGTATATCGGCCCGAACATCCTGAATATTTTCTACTCGCGGAAATTCATAAACCTGTTCTCGCAGTCCAGAATACACATCAGAAAGCACATCAAGCCTGTCATGGTTTTCTTCGGAACTGACTGCGCCACAAAGCTCCATACGGCTATCGATGCCGTCATCCTCGGCTTTATGATGAGCGACACCGCCGTGGGCTACTATTCGGCGGCAAGCAAGATAAACCGGATTATCTATCTGGTGATTGCGACAACGCTCAGCACCTTCATGCCGCGCGGCTCGTACTACCTTGAAAACGGCAGACACGGAGAGTACAGGAAAATGGCTCACAAATGCGAGAGCCTCACCGTGTTCTTTGCGCTTCCCGCCTCTGCAGGCCTGTTCCTGCTTGCAGAGCCGCTCCTTGTGCTGTTCTGCGGAGAGCAGTACCTTCCGGCCGTGAGCACGATGAAAGTGCTCTGCCCCATCATCTTTGTGCTTGCGTTCGGGACGTTCCTGAACCAGGTCGTCATTGTTCCGCAGCGGAAGGAAAAAATCGGCCTCATATCCCAGATAGTCGCAGTATTCTTAAACATATCGCTGAACCTGCTGTTCATTCCAATCTGGGGTGTGTTCGGAGCGGCGCTTGCCACGCTGATTGTAGAGTCGGTGATAACGCTCATCAAGGCAATATACTGCTTCAGGAGCATCGCATCCGCAGCTGTCGCACGGGAAGCCGCAAAAGCTGCTTTCGGCACGTTGGTCATGGGAGCAGCCGTTGTTTTCATAGCGGGCAGGACGGAACAGCTGTGGCTGCAAATACTGACGGCAGTTCCCTGCGGAATAATTCTGTACGGCATCATGATGCTTGTGCTGCGCCATGAAACGGCACTGGCTGCGCTCTCAGCGGTAAAGGCGCGCCTTGCACGGAAACACAGCGATGGATAGAATAAAAAGAATGTGACTTGATTTGCTTTGACACAAAGCGTTGCAGATTTTTACTGAGCGTCTCTTACGAAATTGTTTTATAAAACCGTCCGTGCCTTCCATCAATATATGGTAATTACCCCGAATATCGAGTTATAATTTCTCATAAGAATTGAAAGGCCTAACGGCTACGAATCTCGCTTGGAAGTCAAGAGTTGAACTTTTTTAAGGGAAAAATCGTTCGGTCCGCTTTGCGAATCCTCACGATTTTCTCCCTGGCAGATGTCAAAAAAGTTCAAATTGACTTCAGAGGCTCTTCTTTGCCTTCAACCAATTCTCGTTGCATTTTTCAAAAATCGACATTCGGGCTAATTAAAATAACTCAAACCAGATCTTATGTTCTCTGCTAAGATATTTTGTTCTCTTAGCACCTTCTTGAATTTTTTTTAGCAGCTCTTCGGAAACATCTTCTTTTCTTAAAAAAATATGATTTCGTAACCCATTAAAAATTTTCGCAAATGATATGACCTTTGCATATCTGTAGTTCACAAAGGAAGTGTGCTTTATAAACGGATGCTCACCGGGTTGAATTATACATGAAGCATCTTGGTATCTAGATCTAAAAGTGTCTATAGAGACAGTCAAAAACTCGTTATCATCATTTGCATCTGTAATGACAACTCGTAAATGCCTTATTTCTTCTTCAGTTACAGGCTCATCAAGAAAAGTTTGCCCTTTAGGCATTTTTTTCTTCCTCTGTAATTTTATCGGAAATAGAATCAATCAACGTTTCTTCGCATCTATATTTTTCTTCTTCCTGCAAAAGAATTTTTATTTCTGGTTCAGAAAAATGCAATTTCTCTAAAATCTCTGCTTTAGAAATAGGAATGCTTGATGCAGTGTTTTTCCATTCCGGACAGTTTGCAGGATTATGAACATAGTCAATCAGCTTTCCATACGAATAATCATGAAATTTCCTGTCTATTTTATCCAATGTTTCAATTTCATAGTCTGACAGAAGTCCAGTCGGAATAAAACTGCAAACTGTGTAAATATCAAATCTGTCTGTTACAAACTTTGAATTCCAATAATATTGAACAGATTCATTCCTATATTTATTCTTTATAAGATCATATAAAAATGAAAGAACAGGCCCGTTTCTCATAGAAACATAGGAATCGCCTGTAATAGAATACCCTGTTTCTGAAAGAGACTCTCTGTCCGCAAGATACAAAATTTTTATAAGCTTTGTATAATTGAGGGAATTACCATATTTTGCCAGAATATATGAAACAATCTGGATCAATTTTTCAATGTTCATAATTCGCTCCTGCTTATACTATGCACCTTTTGTATAGTATAATACAAAAAAATAATAATTTCAATTATATTTAAGCAAAACTGACGGGAAAACTCATTGCAGAGCAATATAAAATACTATAAAAACTGTGTTCTTTTTATACAAGATACGCAAACATCGCTGAAAAAACACAGGCAACAAGTACAGCCACTCACAACTTAATTCTTCTGAATCTGCGGAAGCTGGCAGAAATAGTTTCAAAAATCAGCAAATTTGCATGCTGCATCTAAAGCAGCTTCAGTCCGATTCGATTTATTCAGTCTTTCCAACCTTTTGAAAGCGACAGATTCCCTTTTTCAAACATTCTGCAAGTATATTATTATTGGAAAAAATTGCCGTTCATAAATTTTACCCTCTCTTCTCTATGAACAAGAATATACTTATATCATAGTATAACAAATGACAGCTGACAAGTTAAATATGCTTTGTTGTGTAAAGACAGAATCCAATTTACATCAGTAACGGTGCGTTTTTATGAAAACAGTTCTATCCGCTTCTGGTGCTTTCCGCCTAAGAAGTCTGTTGAAAGATATATTTCTGCAATCTTCTGTGCCAGATCATACGGAATAATCCGTGCGCCCATGCAAAGAATGTTTGCATCATTATGAAGCCTTGTAAATTCGGCAGACTTCACATCGCCGCACACTGCTGCCCGGATGCCCTTGTGCCGGTTTGCCGCCATGCTCATGCCGATTCCTGTACCGCAAATCAATATTCCCGTATCTGCTGCGGCATCCTCAACAAGCCGGCATACTTTTTCGGCATATACTGGATAATCAACCTGCTCAGCAGAATCGGTTCCGCAGTCGGTCACATCATGCCCTTTTGCCTTCAGAAATGCCGCAAGCAGACTTTTATATTCAAAGCCGGCATGATCAGCCCCTATTGCAATTTTCATGAAAACAGCTCCTCCTCGCTGAAATTCATCAGCGCCTTGCACAACGGAATGTCCTCTTTCCGCGTAATTTTTATATTGTTCGCAAATCCTTTTGAAAAATATACAGTCTCTCCGTAATGTACAAGGACTAAATCCGCATACACAAAATCGTGCCTGTCCTCTGCCTCCGCCCGTTCATACAGCCGGAGCATCGGTCCAAAGCGGTACGCCTGCGGTGTCTGTATCCGCATTATCCTGCTTCTGTCCAGCTGGCTGCAACCGCTCTTTCTGTCCTCTGTGTACAGCACCGTCTCATAGCAGGGGATTGCAAGGGACGCGTTCCCCTTTTCATGGGCAACATGAAGCATACAATCTATAGCCGCCTGAGGCAGAATCGGGCGCGCGGCATCATGAATGACGATATAATCGTCTGCTTCCAGTTTGCCGCGCAGAAAGAAAATGCCGTTCCGTGTAGAATCATGACCGGAACTGCCGCCTTCTATGACAGCCTGAACTTTTGAAATCTTGTATTCCTCCAGAATTTCCTGCAGATGGGCCATCCAGTCTTTTACACAGACGACTACAATCCCATCAATGTTCTTATTTCGCTGGAAATTTTCAAGCGTATGGACAATCACCGGCTTGTCGTTCAGCGACAAGAACTGCTTAGGCATCGCACCGCCTATCCGGGAACCTATTCCGCCTGCCAAAATCACGGCAACATTCTTCATCTGTCAACTTCCTTTAACGCATCTATAAATCGCTTCATGTGCCTTTTGTTCCAGATTGTCACCCGGAGGAATCCCGCGCTGTCCCCCTTGCCGCAGAAAATCAGTATTCCGCGCTCCTTCAAGGCTGCCGTAATATCTTCCGCAGTCCTGTGCTTCGGTCGTATGCAAATAAAGCACCCCTCTGTCGGAATATAGGAATATGCCGCATCATCTAAAGCATTCAGGAGGAACTGTTTTCCTCCTTCAAAGGACTTTTTTAGATCCGCATGAATCCTATCGAAGTTGTCCACAATCGCCTCCCCAAACGCAAGGGCGGCTCCGTTTACTGTATAATGCGGCTTGTAATTCTTTATATATTGAACATTCTCTTTTGTAGAAATCACAGCGCCCATCCGCAGACCGGGAATCGAAAGAAATTTTGAAAAGGTGCGCAGTATAACAACATTGTCATATTTTTGTATCAAGGCAAGCGAATTTTTCTCATAAAAATAATGGTACGCCTCATCAATAATGACGAGGGCATTCACCGAACGCGCCTTCTCTACAACGCGTTCAATATCCTGCTGTGAATATACATTTCCAATCGGCATGCTGGGATTCACAAGAGAGACGATGCCTGTCTGCAAATCGATCCGCTCAATCAGCTTGTCTATATCGAATGTATAGTCGCTTTCATAATGGATAAATTCAGTTTCCATCTGCTGCATATCTGCATACACCTTGTACATTCCGAATGTCGGTGTCACGCATAAAAGCTTCTTTCCCGGCTCACCGAACACTTTTACAGCATATCCCATCGCAACGACAGAACCGTCAGTGAGCGTCACGTTTTCGTATTCTAGTCCGAGCAGACCGGCATATTTTGTTGTGAAACGGATTTCCTCAGGATAGAGCGAAAGATATGAAGGCGATATTCTTTTCATCGCCTTTTTGAACAGCCATTTTGGAATCCCGTCAGGATTTTCATTCTGATCAAGCCTCAGATATCCTTCCCGCTCTTCCGGCTGATTTGTCCGCAAGAAATTCTTGATAACAGGATTCACATAATGCATGTCCATCGCCCCTGAAAACAATTTGAATAGTTTGTACAATATACTATATTTTTTCATATCTTGCAATGCCCGTTGCACCTTGACACTAATACAACAAAAAATGGTATAATAAAAAAATGATGTTCCAACGGGAAAAAATCGCATTGTATTTCAGGTATGCGCTCTGCCGCCTCGCGTTCACTTTGACGGGAAAACGGATGCATCCTGAGCTGCGCGGAAACATGCGGCAGTGGGTCTTCTATTCTGTATTGAAGTTGAAGTACGCCGCTTTCATACAAAAGCAGCAAAAAATGCACAATGCAGTTCATGAATACAGCGATACCGTCTGGTGGTGCTGGCTTCAGGGCGAGGAGAACGCGCCGCCTGTTGTGAAGACGTGCCTTGAAAGCGTCAGGAAGAACCTTCCCGGAAAAAAAATAATCGTCCTTACCGAAGAAAACCTTTGGAGCTACGCTGATTTTCCCGATTATATCATTGAAAAATACAGGAAAGGCATCATATCAAAAGCGCATTTTTCCGACCTCCTTAGAATCCAGCTGCTTGCACAGCGCGGAGGAACATGGATAGACTCGACCGTATACTGCACCGGCTTTCCCGGCTACTTGTTCAACACGCCGCTGTTCGCCTTCAAGGAGAAGGAGCGCAGCGACCCGGCGATTGCCGCTTCCAGCTGGCTCATGGCCGCCGAAAAGTGCAATCCGATTATAACGCTGGTACGGGATCTGCTCTTCTTATATTGGAAGAATCATTCCCGTCTGTACCATTACTTCCTGCTGCATTTCTTTTTCACCATGGCAACAGAAGCATATCAGGAGGAATGGGATTCCGTTCCGTTCTTCTCAAACCTTCCGCCGCACATACTCCAGCGCGAGCTTTTTGCGCCGTACTCACAGGAGCGGCTTCGGCAGATACAGCGCATGAGCGACATCCACAAGCTGAGCCACAAATATGACAAGTCGAAAGGCATCCACGGAACATTCCTGGAGCACATTCTGACACGAGGAGCAAGCCATGATGCATGAACTGACATTGCAGGAAATACAGCAGGAATCGCTGGCTGTCCTGCTGAAGCTGGACGGTCTGTGCCGCAAGCTGAACATACGCTATTTTCTTGCCTTCGGCACGCTCATCGGCGCAGTCCGCCACAACGGCTTTATCCCGTGGGACGATGACATCGACGTCATGATGCCGCGGAAGGACTACCAGATTCTCAAGGAATATATGGAAGCCCATGCGGAAGAAATGCGGCCGTTCAAAATCTGCGACCGGGCGAACACAAAGAACTACAGCTGCTCAATTCCGCGGTTCGTAAACACCGACTTCATCTTCCGTACCTGCAATCCCGGCGAAAAGCAGTTTGACCTCGGCGTTTTTGTTGACATCTATCCGCTTGACAGCTGCGGAAACAGCGTGTCCGAAGGAAAAAGACTGGGAAAAAAAGTGAGGCTTTTGGATCTGCTGTATATCATCTACATCAACCCGAACAATGGAAAGAAGGGTTTGAAAAATCTGCTGCGTCATATCATCAGCGCATTTCTTAGGCTGCTGTGGGGAGCGCATTTTGATTTTGACGAAAAGCTGGCACAATATGTATCAAAAAGAACATCAGATGACGATACATTTATCGGCGTCCTCTATGACTGCGATCCGATGGAACGGACGAAGTTTGAAACCCCGGCAGAACATCTTTTTGAGGGACATTCTGTCTTTATTCCGAAAGAATATGATTCCATTTTGAATCTTACACACAGGGGATATATGCAGCTTCCGTCTGAAAGTGAGCGCATACCGCATCATGGGTATTCGATATTCAAAGACGATTGCCGTATAAGCAGCGACGGGGGGGGGTATTAGCTAACCCTCGTCAAACCTATCACCATTGCCTGCCGGCTGCGGCTTAGCGGAGGCGGACAGTGGCACGCATATTCACAAAGGCACGAAAGCTCCTTTCAGAAGGAAAGATGCAGGAGCTTCTGGAAAAAACAGCATCCTACCTGCACTACCTTGTCATCTGCGCATGGTTTCGCCTCACCTTCCGGGAAACAGACCCGGATCTGAAAAAGACAAACAAAAACTGGGTCATCTATACGTACCTCAAAAAAAAATACGCCCGCTTCCTGCGGAACTACAGGACATTCAGAAACGGGCAGCATGAATACAGCGACATTGTCTGGTGGTGCTGGCTTCAGGGCAAGGAGAACGCGCCGCCGGTTGTGAAGGCGTGCCTTGAAAGCGTCAGGAGGCATTTTCCCGGAAAGAAAATCATCGTCATCACCGAAAAAAACATTGGCGACTACGCGGAGTTTCCGCCGTTCATCATCGAAAAATACCGCAGGGGAATCATCTCGCGCACGCATTTTTCCGACCTGCTGCGCCTTGAGCTTTTAATCCGGCACGGCGGGATATGGGCGGATTCCACCGTGTACTTCACCGGAACTCCTGACTATGCGCTCCGCCGCCCGCTGTTCGTCTTCAAGACAAATGAACGGAATGATCCGGCAACAGCAGCGCAAAATTGGTTTATTTCTGCTGAAAAAAGCGAACCAATTCTGACGCTTACACAAAATTTGCTGCACGAATACTGGAAGCACAATAACCGTGCAGTACATTATTTCATCTTTTACTTTTTTATGAAGATGGCTGCGGAACGGTACGCGGACGAATGGCGGGCAGTTCCGTTCTTTTCCGATGTTCCGCCGCACATACTCCAGCGCGAGCTTTTCACGCCGTACTCACAGGAACGATTCCACCAAATCTGCCGCATGAGCGACATACACAAGCTGTCGTATAAGATTGAGAATCCTAAGACGGCAGGAACTGTTATCGAGTATCTGCTCAAAACAAAAGCATAGAAAAACCTCAGACCAAAAATCTTTCGACAGATTTTCTTAGGCGGAAAGCATCAGAAGCGGACTGAACTGCCTTATTTTTCATCAATCCAATCATAAGGTATTAATGCCAAGTTTTCTTCATCCCACCGCTCCAAAATTGCATTATTAAAATCAGTATCATCAGGAAAATCAGCATGATCCAAAACAATTACCTGTAGTTTTCCCTCCAATTCTTTGACTCGATTATGTATAAAAGTATAAATTTTTCTTACAGCTTTCCAATCTGTTTTATTATTCTGATTCGGAAAATAAATTTGTGATGGCTGATCAAGAAGAATAAAACTTGGCACAGGTCTATTTTTCTCGATAAAATATTTTTGAAATGCAAAATAAACAAGCAAATGAATACCAACCCAATTTGAGCCGCTTCCTAAATTTCTTAAAGGAATTGCACCTTCCTTCAAAGTATCTACAAAAACAGTTGTACTATACGGACTAAATCTATAGCGACTATCTTTATATTCAAGATCCATTTCCTTAATCCATTGTGTCATGTAATCAGAAACAATATTAAAAATGGAGTCCAATCTTTCTCGTATGCTCTCCTCTGATAAAAGCTGTTCCTTTTCTGCTATTTGTTTTTGCAACAAAAGTTTTTCATTAATGTCAACAGGCTCTTCTTTATAGCTTTCCAAGCATAAGAAGCTACAAAATAAAAGCCTTATCTAAAATTTTTATCACGGCACACTTTCTCAAATTCAGAATTTCCACAATGCAGTAACTTCCATGATAAAGAACTATTCCTTCTTCCAGCTTTTTTATACAGCTCCTTTTTTTTGTCTGCAAAAATGCTCTTACTTCTTCACAAAATACATTATCACCTTCAACATGAAAAATTCAAAATTCTTATCAAATAAAAGACAACACCTTATACCATTAGTTTTTTTGTATTTTGAAGCGGAAAGCCCCACTTATAACTTTGCATATCAACGCTCATTACGAATCCCCCATCTCTAAAATAAACTCCAGCCCAAAAATATAAAAATTAATCAGTAATTATTTTTATGTAATCAATCATGCACAAAGTAATCCAACTCAACACATATCCAAAAATTCCTATCAACACACTAATAATCCATTGAAAAAACTCTTTTGGAAGAATCTCAATCAAAAGGAAACTGATAATGGAGCATCCAAAATGTATAATTAAATAAATTATGGATAACCAAAGTCTATGCAAGAAAGATTGAAAAGGAACTGATTTATAAACTGCTTCATACCACTCCTTTGATTGAATTAACTGAATCAAAGAAAAAGAAGCAATCAAGAATCCCAACATAGTTAATGAAAAAGTTCCAGAAATATCAGCAAACTTATTTGCCAAATTTTTTGTGATAGTGAAAAAATTGCAATTTCTTTTCAGGAAATGAAAATACAATAACATCCCTAAAAAAGGCAAGATGAAGAAAATTACTGAATAAAAAAAATATCTCTTTCGAACTTTCATGACTCACCTCCATTTAGATAGATTTCTATTTCTGTATTAATCTGTTTTATAAAAGACTCATATTTGGGTAAAACATCCATAACTGATAACATTTTAGTTCCATAATTGACTTCAAAGGAATAAACAAGACGCTCACCAATAAAGTCTAAAACTTTTGTATTTTCATCAATACCGTATCCTTTTATAAGAAACTTATCTTTTTCATTTAAATGATATTGTACATCACTAAAGAAATTCAAAATAAATTTCTTATTCAAAAATGGTCTTGTAGATACAGTTTTCTTTGTTGGATAATAACGTGGTGCAGATAATTCTAAATGTATTCGCCCACAATTACTGTTTTTCCGAAATTCCCTAAGTAATTTTATGGATTCGCCATCCCCATTACTGAACAAGTCACCTTGTTCCAAGTCTTCCTTACTTAGTGCAATATTAAAATCCAATGCAGTTGGCAAAAACAAATCATTATCATAATCCGAATGGGTTTTTGGATATTTTACATAGCTCATTACGATAGATGCTGTTTCAGGCAAAATATTATTTTCAATACTTTGCAATTTACATGCTCTTCTATATATTAAAGCTAGATAACTTGCAAAACTTGATATTCCACCAACCATAGGATTGTTTATCCAATAAATCACGCTGTTTGATAATGAGAAAATAACATAACAAACTTCCGCAATTTGATTTTCCTCTGATGACAATACTACTGATTGCAAATTTCCATGACCATCATCTTCTAAAGGTGTACTATCTCGACGCCTAATAAAAATTGCTGGCAAAAAATCTGGAGAATGCTTGAAAGCACCTTTTAGTTCATCAACAAAAATCAAACAAGATTTATTTTTTCTATATCTAGAATTTCCTGATAAAGTTAAATTAACTGGCAAAGTTTTTATGGTATCAAGAAAGGAAACTAATTGTTCTTTCGAGAAAGATACATTTGAATTCAAATTATCAATCGTCATTTTACAGGTATAAACATTAAAGCTTTTTTGAGTCATAAAATCCCCCAAATAGAAATATAGCACACTATTAAGCTATTAACTAGTAAAATCACAAAGAAAATGATAAAATAAAAGACTAGAAAATGCTTAAAATTAACGACAGAATATTTGTCGCCAATTTCAGGCATTCAAGAGCCAAAGCAAGGAGAAAGAATTATGTATGATTATTATCGCGGAAGTAGTTCGTATGAAGATGCAGTAAAAAGACAGCTCACCGGACTTGAAACAACAGGCTTAGCCAACACACATGCCATTCATGAAATGAATTCTGACCTCATAAATTCCTTTCAAACAACCAATAATATCCTTCAAGAAAACAATGATATTATGATGACAGGCTTCGGTGCAACATTGGCAATGGGAGCAGAAATCGGAAATAATATCCAGACAAATACTTATGCAATTCAAGATATGGCATTAGGGCTAAACTGCGCCATTCGTGAAAGTACGTATGCCGTTGTCGCATCACAGGCAATGCTGGCACAAACATTTAAGCAAGGTTTTAACGCTGTGAATAATATGCTTGACCTTGGCTTTTCGATGGTTAATTCAAAACTGGATACAATGACAGACCGTATTTGTTTAAAACTTGATGAAATTCACGACATTCTAAACAATCAGCTTCTTACAGCGAGCCGCGAACTGTATCGGCGTGCTCTTGATGAATATAAAAGAGGTTTATATGAAGAGGCGTTGGAATCCTGTATTGGAGCAGTGGAAAAGAACAAAACCGACTTCATCTCATGGAACTTGCTCGGTAAAATTTATCTATTCGGAGCGGGAAAATTCAGCTATGTCATTGATATTAATAAAGCCGAAGAAGCGTTTTTTAACGCCGCAAAATACATAGATTACGACCTAGGAAAGTCTGACGAGGCAAATACACTTGGCTCTGAGATTTACTATTACTTGGGATTTGCAAGGCTCATAAAAAGCAATGATCTGCTTGTCGAAAATAATAATGCAGAATCTGAAAAAAAACTGAGAGAAGCGGAACATGCAAGTTGTGAATCTTATCGTTTATCTAATAAGAATTTACTGGCACTGTACGAGCAGGCAAAAGAATTACACTTTTTGGGCAGAGATAATGACTCATTGCAGCTGATAGAAAAACTTATTCGTACAGATAAAAACTATGCGCTCAGAGCATGTAACGACAAGAACTTTGGAAGCTTGTGGGATAGAATCGATGATCTTATCAAAACACTGCGTGATGAACTTGTGGATAAACTAGCACAAGGATTTAGTTCGATTCGTGCTTTGGGAAGAAAAGGAAATGAATTTCTTGTAGATACAGTATTTTTAGATGAAAAACAAATCAGAAAATTTGAACAGTTCTATCAGTCTCAACTCATAGAAGATGAGTCTTTAAAGAGAATTGTATGCGGTGATTTTGACTTACTCGCAAAAGAGGAAAATTTATATATTGAAGATGTTGCAAACTGTGAAGAGGTAATAAAAAACGTACGTAACGAAAGAATGTCATGGAATATTGAATTCAATAACGTAGAGTCCAATGTTGAACTGGAGATTAAACGGCTTGAATCTATGCTAGAAAAAGAAAATGATTATTTTTTTGTACGAGACGTATATAGCAGTTTCTGCGACAATAATGCCAATTCTATAATTTTTAAGCTGATTTCTATGATGTATTGGCCACTTAAGGCATTTAACAAAAAATGCGGAGAGTTAAAAAACAATGTAAAAATCATACAATCATATCTTGAAGCACAACATAACTGGGATAAAAAGAAAGCTGAACTGCGAGATAAATATGAAGGTGAAATTACAAGAGAATGGAGTGAAATTCATAATTCATGGAAGTCGCATATTGGCGAATTAAAACAACAGCTTTCATATATAGATTCTGACGAAAAACCTGTATTGGAAGATGAATTGAAGACAATGGGAGATCGTCTAAAGGAAGTTTCTAAATATTTCGGAAATCTGCAAGAAGATGATTATTACTCCATTGTAAAGAAGTATAAAAAACTTAAAAAGGATAATCTCCTTCAAAATTCTTCATCTTATTTTAATTGGTCACTTTCTGAATTGGATAAAAAAATTGCAGACGTAAACAGGTAGCAAATGACAATAGAAGTTGGAAAATTTACATTGTTCGAGTTTCCTCCCTATTTTTTCTTTGCTGTACTTGGTTTTGCTGTAAGCATAAGTTGCTATATGATTTTATTGCTGGTATCTAATACAAAAGTTTCCAAGAAAAATCTGCTGCTATGCCTGTTTGCTGCAATAGGAGTTTTGTTGGGAGCAAGGTTATTTGGCTGCCTCACTAATATAACAATTGCGTTGTATACCAAGAAAAAAATTGGCATGGATGTTATATATAGAGCAGGACTAGTTTATTATGGCGGTCTGTTTGGCGGAGTGCTGTTTTATTGGATTGGGATACGTGTATTGTTCAAAAACCACTACGATATAAGTTTGATAAATTCTATGGCTGTATCCATTCCCTTGTTTCATGTTTTTGGACGGTTAGGTTGTCTGTTTGCCGGATGTTGTTATGGGAAAGAGTATCACGGATATGGTCACATTAATTATATTCGGGATTGTGTAACTACGGAGACATTTCCTGTTCAATTGTTGGAATCCATTATGGAGCTAGGCATATTTTGTTTTATGCTTGTTACATATTGCATTACTGTGAAGAATACAAATAAAAATATGTTTATCACATATTTCATTTTATATTCGATAGGTAGGTTTTTTATGGAATTTTTAAGAGGCGATAGCAACAGGGGGTACTTTGGGATGCTGTCATTTAGTCAAATAGTAAGCATTGTGGCATTTATGATCAGCATATTCCTTTTTTTGAAAAGAGGTATAAAAAATGAAATTTGTTAAATATACTATAATTGGGGCACTGATAGGATTATCACTTGGCGGTTTACTATCAATAGGTGTTGTAGGAACACATTCTAAATGTGAAGGTGCTAAAGGATGTCTTGGTTGTTTTAAGCTAGGTACAGGTGGCTGTGTGGATTGTTTATCATGGTGGATTACCCCTGTTAAGCCGCTCTTATATGGGTGTTGTGGCTGTTTTGGTTTTCATTGCTCTAACGCTTGTATTGATTCTTGGTATTGGGACGACTGTTATGATTGTTCTAATGATTGTATAGGAGGTTGTGAAGATGGTTTTGAGGAATGTAATAAAGGATGCGGCGACTGTGGAACTTCTAAATGTGGACAAGGCTGTGAAGAATGTGCTACTGGATGTGACAACGACTGTGATTATACACAAGAACAATTATCAAGTGATCCTTATGCAAAGAAGAAAATAAAATGTTATCTAACATATTTGACAATTATTGGGACTGCTATTGGGGCAGTATATGGTATTGTCTGTGATATACAGGAAAAAAGAGAAAAAAGACAAAAAGCGGAAGAGGCAGAAAGAAAACGAAAACAAAAAATTGAGGAAGATGAAAGAAAGCGTCAGCAAGAAGCTAAAGAAAGGGAAAGGAAACGCAAACAACTGGCTGAAGAGAAATGGCAGGAAATGAAAGCTTGGCTTTCAGAGTAGCAGACTGCGTGAGGATTTTTTATGTCTGCTATGCTCTGCCCATTCTGTTCCGCACAAAACCGACCTCTTGCAAAATTCTGCCGTAAGTGCGGAGCTAAACTTCCTAAGCAGGACAACTTCTCAGCGCAAGAGCCATCTCCCCAAAATCAACCCAGTATTGAGGTGCAAAAGGAGTCTGATTCTCCGTTTATTTCCGCAGACTATATCGGTCTAGAGGAAATCCGCGCTCGTTTGCAGATGTTCATCAACACGCTCATCATTCGGCAAAAGCAGAAAAAAATCGGTATTACGGTCTGCGAGGCAACTACCGTGCTGGTTTTCCGTGGCGAGACAGGAACCGGAAAATCGCTCGTGGCGGAACGTTTTATTTCACAATTGAAAAAAGCGCAGTGCCTTACGTCCAACACAGTGGCAAGGACTACTGCACATAAATTGCAGCGGCAATATGCAACGGACACTCAAATCACAAAATATCTTTCGGAGCAAAAACCAGGGGTTCTCTTGATTGATGAAGTCCATAACGACCTGAACTATCTGCATGAGCTTCTGCTGGGACTGACGGAGCAAAAATCCGAAACAATATGCATTCTGCTTGGAATTCAAGAGGCACTGGAGCAATTCTTCACGGAAAAAAATGAGCTTGTTGATTTAGTTGTTTTTTATGACTTTCCGCCAATAAGCGATGAAAACCTTACAAGTATTCTTGAAAAGAAACTTCGTGAAAATGGTTTTGAGTTTTCAGATTCTGTACAGAAATCGCTGTTTCGCTGTGTACAAGAGGCAAAATCACGTCCATCGGTTCCCTACAAAAATGGCTGGCTTGTAGAGAAAGACATTCTCCGTACGGTTTTAGAGAATCAGGCAGAGCGTTTGAGCAAAAAAACGGATTTAAAAGATGACGACTTGAAGCGCATAGAACTGGATGATCTGCCCATTACGAAAAAGCCTGGCAGTGTAGACGATGTTCTTGCAATGCTGGATGAGCTTATCGGCATGGAAAACGTCAAGAAAACTGTGCACGAGTTATGCCAGACCATTCAGAACAATCAGCAGCGGAAGGCGTTGGGACTTAAATCTGAGAATCCAAAAATTCACATAGTTCTTACCGGAAACCCGGGAACTGGAAAAACAACAGTTGCCCGCATTTTGGGAAAACTGTTTTATACTATGCAGCTTCTACCAAGCGATAAGGTGATAGAAACAGCCGGTTTAGATATGACGGCAGGTTTTGTTGGACAAACAAAAGACAAGGTGAATGAACTTTGCGACAAGGCGATGGGCGGAGTGCTTTTTATAGATGAAGCATATTATCTTGCGGGAACGGACAATTCTGCGAATTCTTTTGGAAGCGAGGCTGTTGGAACGCTCCTAAAACGAATGGAGGACGACCGCGGTAAATTTGTTGTTATTGCAGCAGGCTACCAGAATGAAATGCAAACCTTTCTGCGTATGAATCCAGGCTTAGACAGCAGATTTGAACACAAAATCCACATTGACGATTACACATCGGAAGAGCTGTTTGCAATATTATGTCTGCAAGTAAAAAAGTCGCAATTTGCTTTTTCAGTTGATGACGATTCAGAAAGGCTGGCACAGCTCGCGGTAGAAGCTTTGTACAAAAACAAAGGAAAGGATTTCTCTAATGCCCGTGCAGTAAGAAATCTCTGTGATACGATAAAACTTCGCATGGATTCGCGTATCGCAAAACTAGAGCCAGAGTCGCTTACAAAGGAAGTGTTAATGACAATTTGCTCCTGTGATATTCCTTATGAAGAAAATAAAGCATTTACATCGGAAGAAGTATTTGCTGAATTGAACGGGCTGATTGGAATGGAGAAAGTAAAAAAGGCTATACATGAACTGTATAACACAATTCAAATTAACAATGAGCTAGAACGATTCGGACACAGCCCCAAAAAACCGGAAATCCATATTGCCCTTACAGGAAACCCGGGAACTGGAAAAACCACTGTCGCCCGAATTCTTGGAAAACTCTTTGCCGCAATCGGCTTGCTTTCGAGTAACAAAGTTATTGAGTGCGATCGCAGCCAAATCGTGGCAAAATATGTGGGACACACGGCGCAGAATATGCAGCGGCTCTGCGATGATGCGACCGGCGGAATCCTGTTCATTGATGAAGTGTACACCCTTGCTGCTGATGACTTTGGGCATGAAGCGACAGATACCCTGATGAAGCGCATGGAAGATGACCGCGGAAAATTCATTCTAATAGTAGCAGGATACGAAAACAAAATAAACGAATGGATGTCAACAAACCAAGGCTTGTCAAGCCGATTTACGCATCACATTCATATTGATGATTATAATGCTTCTGAACTCTACGAATTGTTCTGCCTTTATGCAAAAAAGGAACGCCTTGTGCTTACAAAAGAAGCACAGAACATCGCGCAAGGTCTTATTACTAAAATATGGCAGAATAGAAGCAATGATTTTGCAAATGGCCGCACAATCAGAAAGCTTTTTGATGCAGTTGTGAGAAAGAAAAATTCCCGGTTGATAGTCTTAAGCGAGGCAGAACGCACAAAGAACGCGCTCACGACCATTACAAGCGAAGATTTTTTGCTTGATGAGGAAGCCGGTATAGCATGATGAAATTTTCCAGCGAACAATCACCGCTTGCAGAAGAAACTGCATTGAAAAATACAAGCTATTCCCATGACGGGCAAAATTCCAGCCGATTCTGCACAAACTGCGGCAATCCGCTTGAAGACGATGACCTTTTTTGCTCGGAATGTGGATATAAAGTTGAACAAGAAGAAAGTGCGATAACAATCGAAGAGGATGAGAAAGCGCAAGAGCAAAAGCCCGCACACATCTCATCAGACCGTATGGCATCGATTCTTCAGACAAACCGTATAAAAATGGGTATAGCAGAGAACGATTTCCGAAATGCGAATTCATTTAATGATATCGTAGCGAACGCAATACAAACGAAAGATGCAAAAATAGAGAAAAAATCGTCATTGCTTGGTCATTATATACATAGAGATTCGTACATGACTCAGTATTTTATCATTGAAAGTATACAAGGAAACTGCGTAAAAGCATTGGTAAAAACAATATTTGATAACGGCAGCTATTCAAATGAATTTTACAAAGGAACTCTTTCAGACGGCAATCTACATTTACAAATTGTAGATTCAGATTTACATCCGCTTCCTGATAAGTTGCAGTTTTTCTTTGGTACAACAAACATGGTACACCATTCTATAAAACTTTCAGAAAATTTTGATGGAACCGTCAGAGAAGATGCAATCTTAGGGGCTTTCACTGGACAGTTCAGCAAATCTGTAGTGTTTAGAAAATGCTAAAATAAAATTGCTTGACTGTAAACTTTATAGAAGCGCACAGTTCGTTGCGGCAAGTTTATAATAAAAACCTTAAACTAAAGCAGTCGTTTCGGACTTAATTCCTCTGCCCCAGAAATCCCTTTCTGAACACCATTTTTTCCCTCCGACCGCATTTAAAATCCGATCCGACCGAATTTAAAACCTTC
The DNA here is from genome assembly GCA_017935745.1 of Treponema sp. Lineage (GTDB taxonomy): Bacteria > Spirochaetota > Spirochaetia > Treponematales > Treponemataceae > Treponema_D. The sequence goes on from JAGBGX010000012.1 coordinate 210,038, forward strand.
GCTGGCCAGATTTCTTTTTAAATCTGCCGAAGGGACTGACGATACTGGCAGAATCTAAAAGCTCTTTCGGCAGAATTTAAAAGCTCCGCTGGCTAGTTTAAAAAGCACCTTCGACCGGTTCAAAAATCCATCTCAGGCTGAATGTATAAAAAAAGGCGCACCTGAAATCAGATGCGCCCGAAAACTGTTCTATACGCACAATTTTCTATACAACCCGAAAGTCGCTTGTCAAACACACACGTCCTTGTGTCCTTGTCAAGCGACTTTCCGGCAAGGTACTGCGTCCGTACCATGATTCTATACGTTCCTTCCGAAAGGTCTGTGGGAACGACACAGCACAAAGACTTAGAACTGTTGCGGCCGATTTTGTCCGCGCCCAACCTGACCGTCTTTGTCTCATCCTGCGTGTTCACAAAATACAGCCCCACGTCCCCGTTCTCGCCCATGACCGCAAGGTTCATTCCCTTAATCTCAAGAAAACCGCCGCGCGTCAGAACTTCCGAGCCTTTGCTCTCAAGGTCAAGCACTTCCGTGATTACCGGCAGAATTGCGTTTCCCTGGCGGATGACAGGAGATACTTCCTTTATGACGGACTTCATCATGTGGCTTGCGGTGCAGCCCAAAGAAACGGAATGTCGCTCCGGGCTGTAGGATTCGCCCGGCGAGGTGAATGTTCCTGAAAGGCTCAGGCTACATCGTGCAACGCCGTCGTCAACCGTGCAGCCGGTAAGAAGCCGCGCAATCTTCGCGTTCCGAAACAGAGCCGAAGACAAAAAAACTGTAAAGAAATTTAAGACCGCCTTCGGATAAATTCCTGCGAGAAAGGTTGATTACGATATAAGAATAAAAAGGGTTAAAAACTTTTTAAAGTTCTGCCCTTTTCACCAATTAAAAATCAGTCATAATCACAGAAATATTGGTTACACATACAACTGCAATTAAAACCAATTGATTCAAAACCAATTGTACTGATGCTATATTTAGGTGTAACAATCAATTCCATAGCAACCTCCTTTTTACACATTTTAATATCTTAGTATAAATTAAAATAAAAGTTAATAATTTTGCTTATTATGTGTTTTTCTGTCTCACAAATTTTTGTATTGTTAAAATGCACAGATTGTCTTGGACAACCTCCAGCACATATTGGTAAAAAAGTGCAATTACGACATTTTTCATTATTAAATGGGGAATAATTTTTCCATTTTTGTTTACAGTTTAAATTAAAAGAAACACCCTTATACACATCACCTATTTTATACTGCAAATGCCCAATATCTTCCCAACACCGATATATATTACCATCAGGATCTATCACATACATTGATTCTCCAAGTGCACCGCAATAAGAAAATTTTACAGTAGGATAGTTTCTCTTGACTGATTCATGGAAACCTAGATTATTTAATAAAATTAATGAATTAATTTTTGATTCAGCAAAATCTTCTTTAGTTAGACAATTCGTAGCATATTCAATTTTTTCAGAATCATCAGAAATTGTGACATAAGAAATGTTTATAAATACATCCTGTTTATTTTCAAGTTTTAATGCAAGTTCTGATATTGCATCTCTTACATAAAGTAAATTCTGTTTATCAATATTTATCCTAATTCCAACTTTAATATTATTTCGCAAAAGAAGATTTATATTATCTATAATTTTATCATATGTATTGTAATATGCATATCCTTTAGGAATTCTACGAGAATTATGACTTTCTTTAGTCCCATCAATTGTGATTTGAGCAAAATCTACTTTTATCTTTTTAAATAATTCTAAAGTGTCCATGTCTGCCAAGTAACCATTTGTTATAATACCAGATTTATATTTTATCTTGTTTTTATTACAAAAATGAATAACTTGTGTTGAAATACTATCTATCACTTTTTTTTCCAACAATGGTTCCCCGCCAAACCATGTTATTGAAATCTCTTGTGTTTCATTATTTACTTCATTAACAAGGAATCTAACAATAGCCTCTTGAGTTTCTTCATTCATAATCGATTGTGTGTGTTGTTCAAAGCAGTATTTACAAGAAAAATTACACTTCAACGTAGGTGCTATTGTAAAAGAAAGACTTCTTCTATCTTGTCTCTGAAATTCATGTAGAGTTTGGAGCTTCTCTACTTCATCAATAGTATCTTCAAGAACAAAACCCGCCTCTTTCATATTATTTAAGAGTATCTGATCCTCTTCTGATAATAATCTTATATCATTTCCTCCTGCACAAAAATCTAACAAATAGAAAAATTTTTCATTAATTTTCGCCAATGCACCAGAAAAGGTATTAAAAATATACCCCTTGGATCCTATCTTTTTAATAATATTAAATCGGGACTCTTTCATTTTTTATCCATGCCATGACTATAGATTTAGACTTATTATGCTAAACATATCATCATTATAAAGCTTTTCCTTCTTTTTTACAACACACGATCCTTTCATATACTCAAAATAACTTTTTAAAGTCACCGTTTTTCACAAGGAATATCAATCATTTTTTTATTACAACATAAAAATGTAATAAAAACTCCCAAAAGAAGAAATTTAAAACAGATTTATTTTCTACAAATATTTATCATATCTTTATGTATCCATATCAATTTCCATAATAATTGCTCAAGAATAATACGCCAAAGAAATTTATTAACACACCACGCCTAATTGTAGACAAAAAACTGGATTGCATTTCTCCGTACGCCAAGCTGAATTTGGCATCAAATATTACTGAATTTTTAAGTCATCCAGTAAGATTGTTTAATGAAACATGAATTTTTGGCAGCGCAGAATGGATGATATAGACGAATCCGGGGACAAAAAAAAGGCATCCTCGGCAAACATCCTGCGGACGGTCTTTGAATGGTTCGCCCTGCATTTTGAGGTCATCTATCCGGAGCAGCCGATAAGCGACACCGCCCTCCTCGACGACTCCGCCTCGCTGAAGGAGTACGCGGATTTCCTGCATCAGTTCGGAACGGGAATCGTCGGCATAGAGAAGGAAGAAGTGAGCGAGGACAAGGTGAAGTCAAGCATTTCCATCGTTGACCGGGCAAGCCTTGAGTTCCGGCTGAACATGGCTCGGACAAATATCCTGCTGAACAGGGAAAAGCGGGAGTGGTCGGCGGTAATCCGAAACAGAACGAATATTTTTACCATAAAAATGGACAGGAGCAGCAGCGTCAAGTACTATGTGCTGAAATTCATTCATCAGTACGGAGACGAGAAGGTCGCATACGAGATGCTCCGTGAAAGCGACGGCACATACCGGCTGTTCCAGCTGCTTGAAGTTCTGCTGACCGCAAAAAACAAGGTCTTTGTCATTGACGAGATAAGCCGCTGTATGCACCCGCTTCTGACCATCAAATTTGTGGAGACGTTCCTGCGCCTTGCGGCGGAGCGCACCGTGCAGCTTGTCGTAACGACGCACGAAACGCGCCTTATGAAGCACGAGTTCCTGCGCCGCGACGAGGTGTGGCTGTGCGAGAACGACGGCGGCATCTCAAGAGACTCTACAGCCTCGACGAAAAACAGGTGCGCATAGACAAGGTTATGGACGAGAACTATATGGAAGGAATCTTCGGCGGAATCCCGAGACTGGTATAAAAAAAGAGGGGCTGACGGAGAATAGGGGATGGGTTCAAGCCACATGGAAAATTGCTTTTTTTCAAATAGGGGTGGCTTTTTGTTCCGGCAACAAGTTCAAGACCGCACTTTCATGCCAAATACGGAGAATATGAAGCTGCGGTTGACTTTGATGGAAACATTCTTGCAGGAGATTTTCCTCCAAACAAACTGAAGCTTGTTTCAGCATGGGCAGAAATTCACAAGGAAGAACTGTCTGCCTTATGGGAAGTAATGCAGACCTCAAATGATTATTTTAAGATCAAAGGACTTGACTAATGAACTATCCAAAATTGATTTCTGTCAGTACAGATAAAAACTATGTTCTCTATTTAAAATATGACAACGGAGAGCTGAAAAAATATTCCTTTGCACACAATTTTGCACACCCTTTTTATGAGCCATTAAAAAACTACTGCCTTTTTTCTCAAGTCTCTGTTGTCAACGGCGAACTGGAATGGAAAACAGGACAGGATTTTTGTCCGTTCACCCTGTATGAAAACAGCGTATCCTGCTAGCCGATTTTTGTTAAAAAAAGTTCTGCAAGGGGTGCGCTTAAAAACAGATGCTAACAAAACAAATGCTTTCGTCTGCCCAGAATAAGGACAAGAATAAGCAGGACAAATCCAATCAGGGATAAAACTGCGCCCGCTTTTATAAACGGATTTGAATACCTCAGCGTTACCGTATGCTTGCCATGAGGCACGAACAGTCCGCTGTACATAATCTGCGTCCTGTATAATGGAACTGAAACGCCGTCCACAAAGGCTTTCCAGCCGTCCGAAAACGGAACCGAAAGGAACAAAAAGCCGTCGGAATCCGCATATATGCTTCCAGAAATACAATCTTCTGACACAGAAATATCTTCCATGACAGTTTCGTGTAAATATTGCACAAGCGAATCCGTCTTTGTATACGGCAATGAGGAGATGTACATATTTCCTATGCTGTACGAGCCTTTTTCATGGAATGCAATCTGCACTGTACACACACCATCGGCATCCAAAGCACCGAGATTTACGACAAACCGATGCCCGTATTCACTGAAATTCTCTTTTATCTGAAGCGTTCCTATGGACGCATTTCCGGCATAGACAGAAATGCGCGGCTTGTCGTCATTCTCAAAATAAACGTCCTCAAGCACCAGATAGACGGCTGCATCTTCATGCGGAACAAAACTGATGTAAACTGAAGAGTCTTTTTTGCCGACAGAGAATGAATGTTCCGATGCTTCAATTTCCTCATCAAAAGAGAGTGAAAACTCATTCCGAATGACAGCTTCCGCCGCTGACGGCTTTTCAAAGGCTATTCCCTCCGCAGCGCAGTCATGGACTACAGCTGCATTCAGAAGCTCGGCTTCCCGTTCCACCATATCAAGCCGGAAAAAATCTTCCTCCGAAATACAATTCCTGTACAAAAATCCCACAGGCAGAGCATTCTCATTTTCATACAAATCATATTTCTTGCCGTTGTATGTTCCACCGCCGACCTTTGCAAAGCCATGCGGCAGATTCCGGCTTTCTGTCTCCTTGATATAATACTTTGCGCAGGAAACCGCCTGAAGCGCAGTACGGCTGTCAAAGCCGCGCAGATGCTGTTCGTCTCCCTTGTACAGTCCGTACAGTTCAAAGAAATCAATGATATGTCTGTTCACTTCCGAAAAATAAAAGGAAGTCCCATTTTTTCCAAACAGCATTGAATTGTTCGGAAGCCTCTTTTCAGGATATTCATACCGCCAGAATGTCTCGTCATGAATTTCTTTTGCAAGCGCATCTGCCGAGCCGAACGCTGTGGGATTCGCCCAGCCCTGGTCAAAGAATTCAGAAACATAGTTCATATAACGCGGAGAAAAACGTTCATACGCATTAACGCAGACAGAAATGCAGACAACCGCAAGGAAAATGCAGCGGACTGCCGAGGTACTGATTTTTTTCCGATACGCATTCAAAAAGCAAACAACGGCAAGCGTGGCAAAAAGAACCAGATAAGAAAGCAGCACAGACTGGCGTATGTCGGCTGCAGTTTCTCCCGGGACAAAGCAGCCCGTAAATACAGCCATGCACAGTGCAAGCGGAATTCCAATGACATACATACATTCATGCTTGGAGAGACGGGACAATTCCGGGAGCAGCCGCACTGCCAAAAGTCCTGCAAAGAAAGAAACAGCAAAGCACCATCTGTTTGTTATATAGCCGAATCCGTTGAATGCAGAACCAGCGGCAGGAAGGCACAGGAACATAAGATACAGGATTCCAAGAATTTTCAAATCCCTGTTCCCTTTTCTTATGAGACACAAGACAAGCAGCGGCAGGAACACGGGCGCAAAACCAAGATAAGTGTACGAGAAAATATAGGAAGGAGAAATGGACGCAATGATGACTTTAAAATAATACTTCAAATTATAGAACAGCGGCAGTGCCGGAAGCGAGCCGGAGCGTCCGCATTTCATAAAGCCGAATACATTCGGCAGAAACACAGCGGACGCAAGCAGAACTCCGATTATATATGCCAAAACAGCCACAGAAAAACAGCGCGCAAAATGATGCAGCCGACTGTCCGTATGCACACAGAAAAAGCGGACAAAAGCATACACAGCTGTCAGCAAAGTCAATATGTAGAAGAAATAAAAATTTGACACGCACGAAATAAAGACCGTTATGATAAAGAATACAGGGCTTCTGCCATGCAGTATTTTCTCGACTCCGACATACAGGAGCGGAAGATATATGAACGGATTTATAAAGTAGGTATGACGGTATGCAAGGAACATCGCATATCCTGAAAACACGTATACCAGCGCACCGCACACAGAATATGCTTCGTTCCGCTCTGTGCTGCGGCAATAAAAAAGAAAAGCAAGCCCGGAAAGGTACAGCCGCAGCACAGCCAGAACATGGTGCAGATAAACAGCACCCTCTGGCTTCACAAGCGCAGACAGCAGTGTCAGCGGGTCTCCAGCGACATACCAGTTCAAGGTTGATATGATGTCGGCACCCAGCCCAAGGGAAAAATCCCACTGCGGAAAATGCAGCCTTCCTGTCCGAACAAACGTCCCGGCAGCGTCTCTCAGATAACTTCCCCAGTAGGCAAGGCTTGTTACATACTCAGATATTGTATCAGATACGAGAAATGATTTCCTGTTCAGTATGAATTCAAGAAATGAAAAAAAGGCAACAACAGAAAACAGCATAGTGAACTGCACATAGCTGTTTTTTTTCAGTCCGTTCTGTATTTTCATTTTTTCTCATCTCCGTACACGCCCTTCACTGTCCACTGCGGCGTTCCGTTCTTGTCAAGATAGTTTTTTCCGATATATTCGCCGATCAGCCCGAGGAAGAAGCTTTGCAGCCCGCCGAAGAACAAGATGAGCACGGCAAGGGATGTCCAGCCCGCGGCCGTCTCGGGGCGCAGAAGTTTTTCAATGATGAATATGACGGCCAGCACCAGCGCGATTCCCATGATGGAAAACCCGACGGCTGTAATGAGGCGCATTGGCTTGATGGAAAAATTGATGAACATATTGAGGTACAGGCGGACAAGGCGCTTCAAGGTGTAGTTGGAATGCCCTGACTCCCGCGCGTTGTGGTTCACGTACACGGAGCTGAAGCTGTCGGTAACGCGCAGAATCAGGCCGTCCACATACGGAAACGGTCCCTTGTACTTGATGATTTCGTCTATGACAACCCTGCTGACAAGCTTGAAGCTGCACAGGTACAAATTCTTCGGCTTTTCAAGGAGCCACGTCGCGAACACGTCGTTGAACTTGCTGCCCAGATTCCTGAAAAGGCTGTGCTTCTTCTTATGGTATTTGGCAAAGACGACATCATAGCCCTTTTCCATCTCATCAATCAGCTTGAAGATTTCTTCCGGCGGATTCTGGAGGTCGTCGTCGATGATTGCGGCGCAGTCGCCCGTGCAGTAGTTCAGCGCGCACATGACGGCATTGTGCTCGCCCGAATTCTTGCGCAGGTCGATGAATTTCACGTACGCATACTGCTCCGCAAGATTCCGGCAGACTTCAGCGCTGCTGTCCCGGCTTCCGTCGTTTACAAGCACGACTTCCTTGTCCGAAGCGGCAAACGCCGCGTCAATGGCGGCAAGAAGCCGCCCGATTGTATCAGCCCCGTTATAGACCGGGATGCAAATGGACACTTTCATATCAGAACCTGTTCATGACTTCTATGACGCGCCGCACGTCTTCTTCCGTCGTTCCGAACGAAACCGGAAGGCTCAGCGTCGTATTGTGGATTTCTTCCGCTATGGGAGTCGGCTCCTGAACGTCAAGGATGCCGCGCATCGCGCCCTGCCTGTTCGGGGCAACGGGATAATGGATTTCCGTCTTTATTCCGTTCTCAAGAAGGTACGATTTCAGCTCGTCGCGCCGTCCGCAGCGGACATTGAAAATATGGAACACATCGAAGCAGCTTTCATTCTGCTCAGGCAGGATGAATTTTTCCCTGTCAAGCCCGGCAAAGTACAGTCCGGCAAGATGCCGCTTCTTCGCGGTGATTTCTTCTATATGGCGGAGCTTTGTGCGCAGGAACATCGCCTGCACTTCGTCAAGGCGGGAATTCATTCCGAGGTACTTGTTGTGGTACTTCACTTCCGACCCGTAGTTTCTCCAAGCGCGGATTTTTTCGGCAAATTCCGTGCTGTCCGTGCAGATTGCGCCGGCATCGCCTAGCGCGCCGAGGTTCTTTGTCGGATAAAACGAGAACGCCCCGGCATCGCCGAAAGAGCCGGTCATCCTGCCGTCAAACCGTGCCCCGTGGGACTGCGCGCAGTCCTCGACCAGCTTCAGTCCGCGCTCCGTGCAGAACGCGCAGATTTCGTCCATTTTGCACGGCTTTCCGTACAAATGCACAACGAGGACGGCCTTTGTGTTCGGCGTGCATTTGCGCGCAAGCTCCGTAGGGCTTATGTTGTACGTCCGTATGTCAGGCTCGACAAGGACAGGGTGCAGCCCTGCGCGGACAATCGCAAGGATAGAGGCGATGTATGTGTTTGAAGGCACAAGCACGTCGCTTCCCGGCGGAAGTCCGAGGCACTCAAGCGATATGATGAGCGCGTCAAGCCCGGAGGCAACGCCGATGCAATGCTTCGTTCCGACAAACGCCGCGAATTCCGTCTCGAAGGCTTCCACTTCCCTGCCGAGGATATACCAGCCTTTTTGCAGGAAGCGGCCGAAGGATTCCTTGAATTCAGCCTCGAACGCTCTGTTCGTCTCTGAAAGGCTTTCATACTCAATGATTTTTTCTGCGCCGCTCATTTGGATGTGTCCTCCTGCGCGGCATACGGCTCGTCGATGTAATCGGACGCATCATAGTATTCCGATGCCAGCACCAGAAGGACAGCTCCTGACGAAAACGAATCCATCGTGTGCCAGTCGCTGGGATGCAGGATAAGGCACTTTGCAGGAGAATCCAGAATGACAGATGATTTTTCAGTTCCGTTGTCTATGTTGATCCGGCAGGAGCCTGACACGCAGACGAGCGCCTGCACATTCTTTTTGTGGCGGTGTCCGCCGCGCACCGATTCCGAAGGAACATTGTAGATGTAATATACCCGCCGCACCGGAAACGGCAGGACTTTTTCAATTATGGTTACCCCCCCCGTGCGTCATTTACGGAGGGCAAAGAAATAAGCTGAGACATATTGATACTATATATCTTTATTTGTACTATTTCAATATACTGTATATCAAATGAAAAAGAACAGTTTTTTTCCTTATTTATTGATGCATTGCATCTTCCTGCTGTACAGCTTCTACACCGTGCTCGGAAAAATTGCGGCGCGGCAGGAATTCCTTTCGTTCCGATACTGCGCCCTGTACGCGGCTCTCATCCTCATTCTCGCCGTATACGCCATAGCATGGCAGCAGGTGCTCAAATCCGTCAGGCTTTCTGTGGCAACGGCAAACAAGGCGGCGACAATCATCTGGGGAATGCTGTGGAGCGCAGTGTTCTTCGGTGAGGAAATAACAGCGCGGAAGCTGGCGGGCGCGGCAGTCATTTCCGTCGGAATCCTTGTGCTTTCGTTCTCGGAAGCCGGAGGCGGCAATGACCAGTAACAGCTGTTCGCTTCTCCTGCTCCTGTCGGTGTTCATATCGGCGCTTTCACAAATCCTGCTCAAAAAATCAGCGCTGGAGCCGCACAAAAACATCATCCGGGAATACCTGAACGTAAGGGTAATTTCCGCCTACATTCTGTTCTTTGCGGCCGTGTTCATCGACCTTGCCGCGCTCCGCTTCGTTCCGTCGTCATTCGTGCCGGTCATCGAGACTTCAAGCTACGCGTTCCTAATGATTCTCGGAAGGATTATCTTCAAGGAAAAAATAAGCAGGCGGCAGGCTGCGGGCATGGTCATCGTCGTGGCGGGAATCGCGCTGTATGTGCTGTGAAATGATTCCGCGCCCCTGACACGCATCCCCAAAATGTGCTATACTGTTTTCCATGAAACACATCTCCCTTTCCAACAAGACAATTCTCGTAACGGGAGCGGCCGGATTCATCGGAAGCTTTCTTGCCAAGCATATCCTTGACACCGTGAAAGACGCGCGCGTCGTCGGCGCGGACTGCATGACGGACTACTACGACACGTCGCTCAAGGAGGAGCGGCTCAGGATGCTTTCCGAGTACGGAAGCCGATTCGCCTTCCGCAGGCTCGACATCGCCGACAAGGTTGCGCTTAACGCGCTGTTCTCTGAGTTCAAGCCGAGCATCGTTGTGAACCTTGCGGCGCAGGCGGGCGTGCGCTACTCCATCACGAACCCGGAAAGCTACATCCGCTCGAACATCGTCGGCTTCTTCAACATCCTCGAGGCCTGCCGCCACAACCCGGTGGAGCACCTCGTATTCGCCTCGTCATCGAGCGTCTACGGCACGAACAGGAAAGTTCCCTACTCCACGGACGACAAGGTGGACAATCCCGTCTCGCTCTACGCCGCCACAAAAAAATCGGACGAGCTGATGGCGCACGCCTACTGCAAGCTCTACCAGATTCCGGCGACCGGGCTGCGATTCTTCACCGTCTACGGACCTGCGGGGCGACCGGACATGGCGTACTTCAAGTTCACGGACAAGCTCGTGCGCGGCGAGCCGATCCAGATCTACAACAACGGCGACATGTACCGCGACTTCACCTACATCGACGACATCGTAACGGGCATCACGGACGTCATGCAGCGGACTCCCGATGAGACCGAGGACGGCGCGCCGTACAAAATCTACAACATCGGAAACAGCAGGCCCGAAAGCCTCATGCGCTTTGTAGAGACGCTTGAGCAATGCCTTATAAAGGAAGGAATCATCAGCGCGCCGGGCAAAAAGGAGCTGCTCCCCATGCAGCCGGGCGATGTCTACCAGACGTTCGCCGACGTGTCCGAGCTGGAGCGGGATTTCGGCTTCAAGCCCTCCACGCCGCTTGAGACCGGGCTTGCAAGATTCGCTTCGTGGTACAGGGAATTCTACAAGGGGAGAAAGCGGACGTAAGGCGAGGATGCGGCTTCCATGCTGAAGCCGTGAAATACAGGCTTGCCCTCTCAAGGAACAGACGGACGCTCTAGAACTTTCCGCAAAAAAGCACTACTATGGAAAAATGAAATACGTCTACGTCCTCGTCTCTTCTGAAGACGATTTGTACTACGAGCAATGTTTGATGTCCGTCTGGTCGCTGCGCTTCCAAATGCCGGACGCAGACATCATCGTGCTGACCGACAACAGGACGGCACAGACATTCACGCCGGAAAAAAAACGCGCCGAGCTTGAAAAAACAGTTTCGCACATTATTGCAGTTGATTTTGAAGATTCAGTCGGAAAAGCCGAACGTTCCCGGCTGATAAAGACGGCGATTCCCGACTACGTTCAGGGCGACTTCCTCTACATCGACTGCGACACGGTTATCTGCGGAGAATTGTCTTCCATTGAAGAATATGAACACGAGGCGGCGGGAGTCCTCGACGGGCATGTCATGCTGGGCGAGCATATCCACAAGGACTACTTCCTTGCGCGGGACAAAGAGCTCGGCTTTACCGGAACAAAGGCGGCAGGATTCAACATCAACGGCGGCGTGATTCTCTTCCGCAACACGGACTACGCCCGCTCGCTATTCAGAACATGGAACGAGGCGTGGAAATTTTCCGCGTACCAGAAGCACGACCTGCACGACCAGAGCGCGCTCAATGAGGCGAACGTCCGCACCGGGCTGAAAATGCAGCTCCTCCCCGGCGAATGGAACTGCCAGCCGAGCCACGGCGGCCTTGCCTTCCTCAAGGACGCGAAGATCATCCACTACTACTCGTCCGAGTTCGCGGGGAAATACTACATCCCCTACTACAAACTCGCGGACAAAACGCTCCAGCAGCGCATAAAAGAAGCGGGCGGAATCCCGGACGACATCCAGGCGATGCTGCGCGAGCCGAAGTTCCAGTTCAACAAGGTGCATCTGATAAACGACCAGCGCATTGTCGGCATCATGCAGTCGCCGCTCACCTTCATGCTCGCAGACATCAAGGCGAAGCTTCCGCGGCTGTTCCGCTTCTGGGAGGCGCAGGCGGCGTTCGTCCGCAAGGTGGGAAAGCAAATTAAGGGAAAAAAGTAAATAAAAAACATATGGACGTTTAAAAACTCGCTTTTTTAACTTGTCTGCGCCGCAACAAGTTGCTAACGCAGGCGAATTTGAACTTTTGAAAAACTGAAATTTTTCAAAAGTTCAAATTTTAAGGGACACACTGTTTTCGGGCAATTCAAGCTGAAACGGTGTTTTCATATTGCAAAACACTTGTTTTTTCTATAAAATAAAAGAGTTGCTATGAAATACACTGTCTTGGATTACCTTGAGGAAACTGCATCCCAGTTCCCTGACAAAACGGCATTTTCAGATGTTTCCGAAAGCGTCACATGGAGCGAATTTGTGCAGGCTGCACAGTCTCTGTCTCAGTTTATCGCGGAACAGTTTGAAGCAGGAAGCGCAGTTCCTGTCATGTGCGAAAAGTCCGTGAAGGCGCTTGAATTCTTTTTTGCGGCTTTGTACGCCGGATGTTTCTATTCATATTTCGATGCTTCATTTCCGGACTCGCGCCTTTCTTCCATGGTACAGACGCTCGGCGTTTCAAAAATCATCAGCGACAGAAAAAATGAAAAAAAAGCTTTCCCGGCTTGCCGTTACGCCGCTGTTCACTGACGAAATACCGGCTTCTGTTCCCGGCGGCTCTGGAGCAGCCCTGCGCAGAAACAGCATCATCGACACCGACCCGGTCTACGCGAACTTCACCTCAGGAACCACGGGAATGCCCAAGGCCGTTGTTGTCAGCCACAAGAACATCACCGACTTTATTTCCTGCTTTACAGAGCTGTTCCATATCACTTCAAGCGAAGTCCTTGCAAACCAGGCGCCGTTTGACTTTGATGTCTCGGCAAAGGACATTTTTTCAGCAGTCTTTACGGGCGCAACGGTTCATCTTGTTCCGAAGCAGTACTTTTCCTTTCCGGCGAAGCTCCTCGACTTTCTTGAGGAGCGGGAAGTTACCGCGCTTATCTGGGCGGTTTCCGCGCTCTGCATTATTTCCACGCTGAACGGATTTTCCTACAAGGTTCCCTCAAAAATCAGGAAAGTTCTGTTTTCAGGCGAAGTCATGCCGCTAAAGCAGCTCTTAATCTGGAAGCAGCATCTTCCGCACGCGCAGTACGTGAACCTGTACGGCCCGACGGAAATCACCTGCAACTGCACATACTTCACGCTGCCGGAAACAATTCCCGAAGGCTATGTCATTCCGATCGGCAGGCCGTTCCCGAATGAGCGCGTCTTTCTCCTTGACCAGGACGGAAAAAAGGTGGAGGAGCCTGAAACGGAAGGAGAGCTGTGTGTCTCAGGAACGTGCGTTTCGCTCGGCTACTACGGAAGCGAAAAAACGGCGCAGGCTTTCATTCAGAATCCGCTTCAGCCCAGTTACTTTGACAGAATCTACCGGACCGGCGACCTTGCAAAATATTCGGCTGACGGAAATTTGTACTACATCGGCCGCAAGGACAGCCAGATAAAGCACATGGGACACCGCATCGAGCTTGGAGAGATTGAAGGCGCAATCGAGTCTGTCTGCACGGTAACACGCGCCTGCTGCATATTCTCCCAGAACAAAATCACGGCATTCTACACAGGAACGCAGACGGAAAAGAAAGAGATTGTTTCCGCGCTGAAAGACACGCTTCCTCCGTACATGATTCCGTCCGGCTTTGTTTTTCTGGAAAATTTTCCGCTGACAAAAAACGGCAAGATTGACCGGCGCGCGCTGGAGGCACAAAGTGACGCCTGATCCGTTCAGCCTGAAGACTCCGTTTTACCTTTTTGACTTTGACGCGGCGGCTGAGCGTGTGCGCCTCATTCAGTCGCTGCTTCCGAAAAACGCCCGGCTCTGCTACGCAATCAAGGCGAACGCGTTTCTGCTCCGCGCCCTGAAAGACATGGACGGACTGCTCTTTGAAGTCTGCTCCGAGGGCGAGCTTGAAATCTGCCGGAAGCTGAATGTGGCTCCCGGGCGGATTGTCTTTTCCGGCGTTATGAAAAACAGAGAAATGCTCAGGAAAGCAGTGGACTACGGCGTAAAAATCATAACTATAGAGTCGCTTTCGCATCTTGACGACCTGATTGCAGTTCTTCCGCAGGGAAAGACGCAGGAAATCATCCTCAGGCTTTCAAGCGGAAACCAGTTCGGCATGGGCAGGGAAGATCTCGTTGCGGCTGCAAAAACTGCGGCAAAAAATCCGCGTCTCTCGCTGCGGGGAATCCACTATTTTTCGGGGACGCAGAAAAAACTTTCCAAAATAAAAGAAGAAATCGCCTTTATCGAGGAATTCTGCCGCGGCCTGAAAGCCGAATGCGGCGCAGACATTTCCTGCATTGAGTACGGCCCGGGACTGCGCTTTGATTATTTTTCAAAAGACGATTTCAGCCTGAACACTGACGACCTTGCCGGGTTTTCCGAGGCAGTCAGCGAATCTGCTTTTTCCTACACAGTGGAGCTGGGACGCTTTATCGCCTCGCCGTGCGGAACATACATCACAAAAATCTGCGACATCAAGAAAACGGACGGACAGAACTACATCATCATTGACGGCGGAATCAACCACATCAATTACTACGGCCAGATTATGGCGATGAAAGAGCCGCCGTGCAGGCTGATAAAAAAGACCGGGCAGGACACGGAGCAATTTCAGGACTACTGCGTCTGCGGCTCTCTCTGCACAACAGCGGATGTCATTGCACGCAAGATGCGGCTCGCCTCTCCCGCGCAAGGCGACCTGCTTGCCTTCAATAATATCGGCGCGTATTCAGTTACGGAAGGAATCTACCTGTTTCTGAGCCATGCGCTGCCGTCTGTCTATTCAGTGCAAAACGGAACGCTCCGCACGCTCAGGGAGATGCAGGAAACATATCTGCTTAACAGCTAGCAATATTTTTTAGGAGAACAATTATGGATGAAAAACTGATTTCTATTCTTGAAGAGCTGAAGCCTGACGTAAATTTCAGGGAAGAAAAAGGACTCATTGACAACGCAATTCTTGACTCGTTTGACATTGTGCAGCTTGTCCAGCAGCTGAACGAGGCGTTTGACATTGAAATCACGCCGAAGGACATTGTGCCTGAAAATTTCAACTCCGCGGAATCCCTCTGGAACATGATTCAGGAGCTTCAGTAAAAGGAGCGCAGGCCGGAGCTGTTCCGCGCCTGTGCCGGTTCAGGCTATGCGAAAACCCATCGTTCGGTTTGTAAAACTCATTCTGTTTGCTGTGATTTTCTATGTTCTCTGCATTGTGTGCGCGGCTGTCTTCCGAAATGACAGGAACGCATACACGCGGATTCTGATGCATGAGCTTCACAACCAGGACAGCATTGACATTCTCTTCTGCGGAGCCTCGCATGTAAGCCACGGGCTGTATCCCGACATGATGAACAGCATTCTCGGCAAGAAGACGTTCTGCACGGGAACTCCGTCGCAGGGAATTCTTGCGACATACGCAATCATCCGGGAGGCGGTTTCCCTGTATGACATAAAGGAAATTTTTCTTGAAATGGACTTTGCAGTCGCAACCAGAACCGGCTCCTTTTCCACGGACACGCCTTCCACAAGCAAATTCCTGGCATCTCATTACCTGAAAAATCCGCGGATCAAGCTGGACTATGTGCTGCGTTCCACTGCCCCGGCGTACTGGCTCAACTCCGCGCTTCCTGCCGGAACTGAAAAGCTGATTGACTTGAATCCGAAGGAAGCCTGGAAAACCGTAGCGTCAAAAATTTCAGGAAGCTATTTCCGCTGCGAATTTGAAGAGGACGGCAGAAGCTACTGGGGAAAAGGCTGCGTCGCCGACCACGACATAATAGAAAACGGAACATTTTCTTCCGATGAAATTCCGCCGCCGATTGCCGTGGATGATATTTCAGATGACTATAAGAAAACAATCGGCCGCATCATCACGCTCTGCAAGGAAAGGAACATCCGGCTTTTCTTTTACGCGCATCCCAACAGCGACTTTTACCTGTGCGAAAAAGGAAACTATGATGCGTTCCATTCCGCCATACAGCAGCTGCTTGCGGAGCGCGGCTTCCGTTTCTATGACTTCAACTTGTGCAAGGACGAATTTCTTTCGCTGGAGGACAGGGACTTCTGCGATGACAACCACCTGAACGGAAGCGGCATACGGAAATTCACGGAAACGTTCTGCGCCTTTTACAAAGAAATGTCCCGGCGAAACGGGGGGGGGAATTCTTCATTCTTTCATGAAACGTATGCGCAGAAGCTTGCAAGCCAGCCGCCAAAAATCCTCGGCATTATGTTCAATGAGCTTGCGGATAAAAACAGCGTTGAAATCATTCCTGTCCTGAACCATGGAAGCGGAACAGTTTCCTTTGATATTTTCATTGACGGAACGGCCGCGGCGGAACATTCCACGGACTCTGTTTTTTCCTATCCTGAAGGCGCGTCGGGAACAATGGAGCTGACCGCATATTATGACGGTGTGCCGCACTGCCATGCAAAGAAATACATTAACGCACTGTACTGAAGGAAACTGAAATGAACCTGCTCAATTTCAAGTCATATTCGTTCCTGCTGTTTCTGTCCGCCTCGCTGCTCTGCTACTATGCCGTGCCGAAGCGGCACCAGTGGAAGGCGCTGCTGGGCGCAAACATAGCCTTCTATGCAGCTTCCGGCCCGCTGAACTTCATCTTTATCCTGCTCACATCGGTTTCCACGTTTCTCGGGGCGGCCTTTTCAGACAGGCTGAACGTCCGTGCGCAGCAGAGAAAAGCCTCGGGCGGATTCTCCAAGGAAGAGCTGAAGGAGCAAAAGGCACGGGACCTCGGGAAAAAGCGCGCTGTCCTTGCGGCGGTGATTGTTGTGAACTTCGGCACGCTTTTCCTCCTGAAGTACTGGAACGCTTTGGCCGCATTTCTTGGCGAAAAATTGGCGGCGGATCTCAGCTTCCTTCACTTCGGCGGAAACGGCGGGCTTCTGCTTCCGCTTGGAATTTCATTCTACACGTTCCAGTCCTTTGCCTATTTTATGGACGTGTACAACGGAAAATACCGGGGCGAAAAAAGCTTTCCGCGGTACTTTCTGTTCGTGTCGTTCTTTCCGCAGCTTATCATGGGGTCGATCAACCGCTACGACAAGCTCGGCTCCCAGCTGAAGGAAGAGCACGCCTTCGACTTTGAGAACATGAAGAAAGGCGCGCTCCTCATCCTTTTCGGCGCAATGAAAAAGTACTGCATCGCGGATCTCCTTTCAGGCAGGATTTCCGCAGTGCTTGACCATTCGTATACAAATCTTCCGGGCGCGCTTATCGGCGGCGCAATCGTCATGTTCTCTATCTATCAGTACGCTGATTTTTCCGGCGGAATCGACATGGTGCTGGGATTTGCCCGTCTTTTCGGAATCAGAATGCAGCCGAACTTCCGCCAGCCCTACTTCGCAGCAAGCCTCGCCGACTTCTGGAGACGGTGGCACATCAGCCTCGGCCTGTGGATGAAGGACTATGTGTTCTACCCGCTCGTTTTCACAAAGCGGATGCAGCGTCTCGCCAAATTCTGCCAGAACCGCATGGGAAAGCATTTTGCCCGCACCGTTCCCGCAGGAATTGCAAACATAGCGGTCTTCCTAATTGTGGGAATCTGGCACGGACCGGAGCTTCACTTTGTCCTGTGGGGACTGTTCAACGGGCTTGTCATTGCGCTCAGCGACATGATGCGGCCGGCTTCCGACAGGCTCTCTGTGTTTTTCCATACG
The DNA here is from genome assembly GCA_017935745.1 of Treponema sp. GTDB lineage: Bacteria > Spirochaetota > Spirochaetia > Treponematales > Treponemataceae > Treponema_D. Next base: position 227,939 of record JAGBGX010000012.1, read on the forward strand.
GAGCGCGCGCCGCGGCTGTTCCGCATTTTCCAGGCGGCGAGGACGTTTCTTGTCGTGAACATCGGCGCGTACTTCGACAGGATTGCAGATGTCAGGCTGTCATTCCTGTATTTGAAGCGGACGTTCCTTGATTTCGGGCCGCTGTCCGTCCTGAAAAGCCGCAGCTACCTCAAGTCCATCTTCGGTTCCTTCAGGAACGTGGAGTCGGAGCTTGTGCTCATCTTTACCGCAGGAATGATTGTGTTTGCCGCAAGCCTGCTGCGGGAGAAAAAGGACAGCCTCTATCCGGCAATCCAGTCCAAGAACATCGCCGTCAGATGGGCGGCTTACTACGTTCCGATGCTGCTGATTCTGCTTGCGCAGTCTTATGCGCCCGGCACGCCGCTGTTTATGTATGCGCAGTACTGAGGCGCGGAGCGTTTCACTCTCTCCCGCCCGGCACTTTGCACCGGAATCCATCCTTTTTCAAAAAGAATTCCTGCAAACCGCATATTCCGGCTGAAAAACAGCACAGGGCAATTGTAAAAGCCTGTGTAAAGCGGTATACTGAATTCAGAAATTTTTTTCATACAGAGGAAGAAAATGATCAGTTATCTGGCCGGTGTCTGCTCATCGGCGCTTTCAATTATCTTTATTATCTTTATAATCGGAGCACTGGGCTTTATGCTGGGAGGAATCAGCGTAAAGGGCATTTCGCTCGGAACCGCGGGCGTGCTTATCGTAGCGCTTGCATACGGTGTCCTCATTCACTACGTTCCGCAGTTTTCAATAGGGAAAACCGAAATAACGCTCTGGAGCGCAGTGGAAAAGTCACGGTTCAGCCTTGTCTCCAACATAGGCACCGCGCTTTTTGTAACCGCAGTCGGTCTCATCGCCGGGCCAAAATTCTTCAGGACGTTCAACAGAAAATCGCTTGCATACCTTCTGCTCGGAGTCATAATCATCGCCCTGGGCGGAATAACGGCAGTCATCTGCGTAAAGTGCGACAAGAGCCTTTCTTCAGAAATGGCGGCAGGTCTTCTGACTGGCGGACTGACAAGCACACCGGGTTTTTCAGCCGCAAAAGAAGTTCCCGGAGTTGACCAGGATGCCATAAGCGCAGGCTACGGCATTGCATACCTCTACGGAGTATTGGGAGTCGTCCTCTTTGTTCAGCTTGTGCCGAAAATTCTCAGGATTGACATTGCAAAGGAGCGGGAGCATTTTGTCGCAGCAAATTCCGTCATAATCCCCGAGCCGGCGCAAAAGCTTATCCAGCTTGAGGAATTCGGATTCTTTCCGTTCTTTCTTGCTGTGGCATTCGGCTGCATTATCGGAGCTGTCAAAATTCCCCGGCTGAACTTTTCCCTCGGAAATTCAGGCGGAACGCTTGTCGCAGGGCTTATAGTCGGACATTTCGGGCGCGTCGGAAAGCTTGACTGCCGCATTTCCAAGCAGACGCTGAACTTTATGCGCGAGCTGGGGCTTGTACTGTTCCTGATTGGAGCCGGAGTGCCCGGCGGCGTGAATTTTGTGTCGAATGTAAAGATTTCGTACTTTATCTACGGCGCAATCATGACAACTGTTCCGATGGTTGCCGGATACCTGATTGCGCGCTATATATTCAAGCTCAGCATCTTCAACAACCTCGGCTCAATCACGGGCGGAATGACAAGCACACCCGCGCTCGGCACTCTGATTGCCACCGCAGGAACGGACGAAGTCTCATCAGCTTACGCGGCAACATATCCGCTTGCCCTTGTCTCTGTCGTCCTTGTGTCAAAAATTCTAGTGATGCTTTTCTGAACCTGATTCCCGCCGCAGCAAGATGAATCATCTTGAGCCAGTTTCTGCGGTCTTACACAGCCGCCGCTAACGGCGGCTGTTCTTGCCTGCGAGCAAAAATGCCAGACAAAGCAAAAGCTATCCGCGCCAGTCTGTGCAATTTCCTTTCAGCACAAAAAAGGCTTCACCATAAACGGCGAAGCCTGAGCATCTCCTACGGGAATTGAACCCATGTTGTCGGGATGAAAACCCGATGTCCTAACCACTAGACGAAGGAGACAAAACCTGCTGCATTTCTGCAAGACGAATATAGCTTATCATTTTGCTGCCATAGTGTCAAGAGCAAAAAGCCAGTTTTTCACATTCCCATATCAAATTTCTGCACAAGCCGGGATTTCAGTCCTTTGACTTCCTCATCCTCCATTCCCAGCCGCATAGCGCTGTTCACATCAGCCATAGCCGCCGCATACTCGCCGAGACTGTACAGCGAAAGAGCGCGCCGGTAATAAACATGGCTCTGAAATGAATTGACTGCCAGCGACCTGTCAAAGCATTCCACAGCTTCCCGGTGCCTGTCCTGCACAGAACAGACAATGCCTTCGTAATACATGGAGCGGAAACTCTTCGGATCAAGCGCAATGCTCGTCCTGAAGTCGCCCAGAGCCTCCTCGTACAGATTCTGCGCAAAATAGGCCATCCCGCGGTGCTTGTAAATGACGCTCAGCACAACATCGGAAGGCTTGGGAGACGCATGCACAATCTGCGTGTAAATTTCAATTGCCCGCTCAAAATTCCCGACATTATGCTCATGCAACGCTGAAAGCACAAGATCGTCTATGCTTTCCTGAACAGCAGAGTCTTCCTGCCGCGCGGATTCCTGAGCCTTGGCGCCCGCAGCTCCGCCTGAAAGCTGCTGCGAAAGCTCGTCAGCCTTTTCATAAAACGTATTCCGCCGCGTTCCAAGCTCCGACTGAAGCCGCTTCTGGTAGTCGCGGATTTCCTGAAAGATGATGTCTGCCAGAGACAGGCTCGCGTTGATGGCTGCAAGCTTCCTGCGCAGCGGTGTGTCAAACGGATTGAATTCAGACTTATAGACAAGCTCATGCTCCACTTCCGCCCAGGCATCCTGCAAAATCGTTCTTACCTGAATTTCACAGACAAGGTTTTCAGGAAGCGCCGGGGAACTGCTCACCTTCGGCATGCACTCCTTCGGAATGGCAACAAGAATGTGAACGGATTCATAGCCGAATTCCCGGAACGACTTTTCTGCGCCTTTGCGCTCGATTTCCCTGACATCAAAAGCTCCCTGCACCTGACGCTCAACAACAGCCAGATCCTCAACAAACGGACAGATAATCCGTATGCCGATCATGTCGGTCAGAGCCACAAGAGCTGACGATTCCGCAGCCTCCCCGGCCTTCTGCCTCAGAACCTTTTTATAGTAGCTGCCGAATGATTTTATTCTGGTCTTATATGTCGGGTTTGATGACAGACGGATTGTCTGCTTGAGAAGCGACTCTATGTTTCCAAGAATTTCAGAAAAAGCGGGAACATAAGATTCGTACTGTTTTTGCATTTCCCGCTTGTGTGGAAGCGCATGGTTTTTACTGTCCATAATGCCCAAAAACTGAATAAAAAAAGACCGTCCAAACGGACGGCCTTTTCAAGCTTTTACAGCCTGCTTCTGCGCCTATTCCTGCTCAGAAGCCTGTGCGTTAGAATCAGAGCCTTCTTCCAGTGATGAAGTGAATTCTGCTTCTGTCGCCATCTTTGTCTTTTCAATGTAGCGGTTCACCTGCTTGTTTCCGAAGCGGGCCATTTCTCCATTCTGGCGGTCGCGCTCTTTCTTTGTGATGATACCCCAGAGGTCTTCATCATCAATATCACGGTCAGAGGTAAGAATTGCGAGGTCATAGATAACCTTTACATCCTTGAAATAGCCGATAAAGTCAGAGCCGATGTCAGATGCATCGCGTGCAACCTGGAAGCCTGCAAACTTGACAAGCGGAATTCCGCGGGGATAAATCGGGTAGATTCTGATTTCACGTGTGCGGACTTCAGAAATATAGTCAGGGTTGTTCCAGATAAGTGTCTTCCATCCGTCAAAGAACAGATTTCCCATAAGGTAGCGGCGCTCCACACCGTCTGTGTCCTCAAGAAGAACATAGAGCGCATGCGGATAGTTCATGCCCATCGTTGTTACAGCGATTGACTTGAGAGTGCCGACATTGCGCACAACTCCGTATCCGTCTTCAAAAAGGTACTTTCCTTTCTGCTCGTCTGTCTGCTCCTGGCGCTCACCGTTTTCGTCTGCGTCAGCAAGCACTTCATAAGCAGGAATGTCAAACGGCGGAACAATCTTTGCATTCGCGTTGTTTGCCCATGTGGGGAAAAGCACGCGGACACCCATTACATTCTTTCCTGCGAAAGGAACATCTGCTGACTCTTTTACAGGAGCTGCTACTACCTGCGAAAGGGCAACAGCAACAGGATTCTGCGCAGATGAGTTAAGCTTGATTTCCCATTCTGGAAGCGCCAGAGAAGTCTTCATAAGCGTCTTCTGATCGCTTGTAAAAGATGCGCCGGCAGCAACAGAGTAATCCATGACAGTTCTGCCGTTCTGTGTTGGATTTCCATTTTCATCTGCAACAGTGTCTGCATCGAGCTGTGTAAAGTCGATGAGAACAGATTCTTTTGCAACAGCAAATGTGCCTGCCAAAATCATTGCAGCAACAGTTAAAAATAAAGTCCTCTTCATTAGAAGCTCCTTTTAATACATATATGATGTAGCCTTGTTCCTCTAGTATCTATGAAGAAAAGATTTTTGTCAACTTAATTTTCGTTTTTTTTGCGTAAAACAGCGCTCACGAATGATCAGAAGACGGATTTTTTTCTTCAAATACAATCTTTCCATCTATATACACATAAATTGCATCAATATTTGTGAAATTTTTCATAATGTTTTTCCTGAGCAGCGCGACATTCCTGCGCAGGCCGGAATTCCCGGGAACAGCATGCAGCGCATCTTTGGAAAGGCCGACATACAGGCTTTTTCCGTCAAGAAAGCAGAATTCTGTCCTTGTTTCCTCGGAAAACAGCGGCCGGAGCCTGTTTGTGACCGGGCCTAAAATCAAGTCGTCCACAAACGCCCTGATGCTGCTGTCAATGCTGCCGCGGCGGGCGGAACGGCGGGCTTCTGTGCAAAGCCTGCCTGAGTCATACGATTCGTAGAAAAAAAGCTGCCTGTCAAAGCGGCCCGAAGCAAAAAATGATGCCGCGGAAACTATCAGGGAGCCGAAAAAAATGCCCGCGCAGATCAGCGCATACAGTCTGGAACTGGACTTCATTTAATTTCCTGTGAATCCGCGCGTTCTCTCAAAATTTGTCACGAATTCCTGAAGCCCATTATATATGCCGAGAGCCAGTTTCTGCAAGTACTTTTCATCGCTGAGCAGCAGCCCTTCGCTTTTGTTCGTGAGGAAGCCCAGCTCTATGAGGACGCTCGGCATCTTGGAATTGCGGCAGACAAACCACTCCTCTTCCTTGATGCCGCGGGCCTTGCTGAGGGAGCCGACCTGGGAGGAAATTCCGTTCATGATAAAGCGCGCCATGAGGATGGATTCGGTTGTGTACTCTTCCTCAGTCATGCTGTTCAGAATTGGAAGTATGGAAGCCTCTTCGCCTGCCGGCTGAGAGCTGAGAACCTGCCTGCGGTACTCAGGCGAAAGGTACCAGACTTCAAACCCGGTCACGCTTTCGTTAAAGCTTGAATTGACATGGACGGACACATACAGAATCGCCTCGTTTTCCTTGAGCTTCACGGAATTGGCAATCTCGGTGCGCTGCGCAAGCGTGAGGAAAACGTCCGTGCTGCGCGTCATGAGGATATTCTTGTCAGGGTACGCCTTTTTCAGATAGTCGCGCAGCTTCAGCGAGACGCTCAGGTTTACGTCCTTTTCAACAACCTTGATCTTTTTTCCGCCTGAACTGTGCGATGCGCTTGCCCCCGGATCTTTTCCGCCATGGCCGGGATCAATCAGGATTGCGCCGATTCTGTACGGATTCTCAGGGCTTTCCGTCCTGAAGAAATTCTCGGCGGACTGGAAAAAGGACTGGGAAGCGACAAGCGTTCCGCCGGAAAGGAACGGAGCCTTTTCAAAGACAACAGTGCGGTAGTCCTGAAGCACAAAGCTGTCTCCTGCCCGGAACGAAATGCGGTGCCCGTTTTTTTCAGCCATGCCGGAAAGCGTCATCGGATCCCAGTAGACTGTCATTCCCGCTTTCCGCGCGCTCTGGAGAAAGTCAACATGGCCCTGGGGAACGGCAAGAACCGCCCGCATGCACATAACAAGCACAGCAGCCGCAGCCAGCTTAGCTTTCATCAGCAGCCTCCGCCGAATCGGCATAATACAGAATGCCCTGAACGCCGCCCCGCTCAAGGCAGCTCCAGAATTTCCGCGCGTCAAACGCAGGATGGACAGGACACAGCCGGTCAAACAGGGCAAGCGACTGCCTTACGGTACGGAAGTTCCAGTCCCGCTGTCCCTCGGAAGCCGCCATAATGCAGCTTGGAACGCATTCCTGCACAGATTCATTTTCCTGCACCGCAGGATTTTTTTCAAGCTCCTGAAGCAGGCCGGAAGCTGCGGAAGAAAAGTCGTATGCGCTGCGGGGAAAGCCCTGCTCCCCGGGAAGCTCTTTCCTGCTGAGAAACTGCTCTGTCCGGCTGCACCGAGGCTCCAGACGCAGCACGATGCAGGCGGCAGCTGACTCGGCGGCGGAAACAGCAAGGCTGCGGCTTTCAGAGCAGGAAATCACGTTGCCGCACTTTTCAACATTGTTCCGGGGGAATTCAACACGGCTCCCCTCCTTCACCCTGAAAAATATGTTCTGAACAAACGGGGCGGCATGAGCGCTTTCTTCCCCGTATATTTTTTTCACTGTGCCCGGAATGGAAATAAAGGCACGCTCGCAGCTTGTCCGCACAGACGGAATTTCCTGCCCGCAGGAAAATTCAGGAGGAAGACCGAGCGCGATTTTCATGGCTTCCTTTGTGAGGAAACAGCCTGAGGAATACGGAAAAGTCCAGCCTGACATATATCCGCCTGAAAGCCTGGCGGCAATCTCGCCGATCATGGGGCCGCGTTCAGTGTACTTTACATCACCCTTTGCAACGCCGTCTGTAAGGCCGAGCGCACGCACTGCGTCAGAAAAGACCTGTATAATCTGCGCTTTCTGTTCGCCTGAAACAGACGAAGGCATAGTATGCCCAAGCTCGACAAAGTACGGCTCAAAAAAAATGTGCCGGTCCGCAAAGCCTGCGACTGTGACAGTTCCGTTTGTGACAAGCGCATCGATGGAAAATTCGGCTCCTTCCATGTAGTCTTCGACAACCGCCTTTTTTTCCCGCGAGAACCGCACAGCTTCCCTGAGCGCCAGAACAAGCTCCTCATGATTCCTGACAAGGCGGCAGCCGCGCGCTCCCATATTGTCAACAGGCTTTACAACCTTCGGAAAGCACAGCGGCTCTGTTTTTCCCTTTTCAGCACGGGCAATATAGGATTCATCGGCTTCAAAAAAATCAGGAGAAGGAATTCCGTTTTTCTGAAAGCACCTGCGCATCAGTATTTTGTTGCTCGCGTTCAAAGCGGCCTGAAAACGGTGGCTCTGCAAGCCGCACCGCTCTGCGGCATACGAAACGGAGGCCGAGAAGTCGGTTCCCGCTGTGAATACGGCCCGCAGGCTGTCTCCGAGGGAAAGCGCGAATTCTGCAATGGACTCCCTGTCCTTCAGATCAATGCGCTCAAACCGGTCGGCAAACGGAACGCACACCGCGTCTGGATTTGCATCTATGACAAGCGCCTTGTATCCAAGCTCCTGCGCCGCTTCAACAGCCGGACGCTGCATCAGTCCGCCGCCTAAAATCAAAACATACTGTTCACTCATTTCCCTTTTATTTTCGACAGAAAGAAATGCGCATGTTAGGATTTAATTTTCCTGCAGTATATTTCAACGGTGTCTCCAAGCCTGAGCTTTTTTCCTGCAATCCTGACAAATGAGGCTGCAAGAGACTGCTCCTTCCATTTCATTTTCCGCACAATCGGAAAGCGCTCAGGATGAATTCCTGTTGAAACAATCCTGACAATTTCAAGCCCGTACTTCCGCAGGACAGGCCTTGCCCGGTCAGTTTCCCACACGGTGAAATGGTCGGAGGGACTGCGCTCAAAGAATTCCTGTGCGCGGCTTCTGGCGCTTATGCCGGAGGCGGACGGCGTGCTGAACGCAAAAATTCCGCCGTCCTTTACAAGCGATGACACTTTTTTCAAGGCAGAGTCAAGATCCTGAAAATGCTCGATTACGTACCACATTGTCACTGCATCGAATTTTTCAATCCCAAATTCACAGGCCGGATCAAAGTCAGGGAACTGCGCGCAGGCAGCCGGAATGTTCAGCTCTTTCTGGACATATTCGACGGCATCCACTGAAATGTCTGTTCCAAAGGACTGCCATCCTGAGTCATTTGCGGCAGCAAGGAACGGGCCCATTGCACAGCCGATGTCGAGGACTGACGGCACGGCAGGATTCCGCATATTCCTTCCTGAAATTCTATATAGAAAATCGATTATAGAAATGCGCCGGACACAGGCTGCCTTTATCGCATCAAAATCCTCAAGATATGTTTTTCCGTACTGCCGTTCATAGTCCTCATAAAAATACGCGCGGTTATATTCCGTCCGGCTGCCAGAAGAATTCCATGCCATATAAATCATACCGCAGCTCCTGCACCGTCTGAACGTACGTTCCTTTGTCCGTGCGACAATCTTGTCCTTGTAACCGCTGTTTTTCCGGCAAACAGGACAGTCCAGGCGGCTTCCCATGGAAAGGCGGCGCAGAAAGTCTGCAAGAGAGACATCGGTTTCTTTTTTGAGCGGAATGTGAAGCTGCTCAGGCTCAGACAAAAGCTTTCTGAATGACTTCGCTGTTATTTTATTCGGCAGGAGGCATTTGAATCCGTATGCGCGGGAAAGCTCTGCGTGAAGCGGAGTTGTTCCCAAAAGAATGACTGCGCACCCGGCGCCAAGAGCTTCAAACGCAGTGAAACCGTAATGAGTGACAGCCAGATCATATTTGTACAGATGTTCCCGCAGGTTTTCTACAGGGCCGCATACCCTGATATTCTTTTTTGCATTCTCAGGAATTTTTTGCCTGAGAGATTCCGCCGATTCTTCAGAAGACACAACCGCAGTGACAGACAGCCCGTTCTGAGCCAGAGCAAGCGCGGCTGCAAATGAAAGCCCGGAAGGATCTTCACCTCCGACAGAAACAATGGCGCTGTGAACTGCTTCATTCTGCCGCGGACTGCTGCGTCTCTTTTCAGGCATCGGAATAAAGGAAGGATCCGCACAGTTGACCCTGCGGTTTTTCCTGGCCGGAGGAAGAACATCGGCAAGATAGTCAGCATAGCCGGTTTCACGCGAGCCCTCGTCAAGCGCAGCAACAGGAACTGCGGCGGCAAGCTCCTGCGCAAATGAAGGTTCTGTTGAAAATAAATCTGTAACTGCAAGCGAATATGATGAAAGGCCGGAAAGGCTTTTGACAATCTGAAAGCTGGAAAGTCCGTTTTTCAGGGCAGAATCAGTAAGAACCGAACATTGGGTTAAACCGCAGCTATCAGGCAGGAAAATGTCCCAGTTATTTTTAACTGCAAGGTCAAGGCAGCGGCGCAGATGTCCTGTTCCGCCGTTTTTTTTCACAGAAGGAATCAGGAGGACAGGATTGCTCACAGAAGGCTTTTCCAGAGCCGCAAGCACAGCATGGGCAGCATACGGAGCAGACACAGCTTCTTCGCCTGAAATTTCCTTTACGATCCGAAGCGCACGGCGGTAGTCAGCTTCAGTGTCGATTGTCGTTCTGAATTCCGGCCTTCTGTACTGCGGAGCAGGCTTTGCAAAAACGCACTCATACCGCTGTGAATGGTTGTACAGCGCCGGGCCTACATGCTCATGGTCATACGGAGAATCAGTTTCTTCGGCTGCCTTTAAAAGCGAATGCGCATTGAACACCTCAACGCCGGAACCATGGGGAAGTCCTGAATATGTCATATAGTCCGCGGAAAAGCTTTCTTCCCGGCCGGTAAATTCATCAAGCAGATCCTGCGCCGCTTCATAAAACAAAAAGGGATTGTCAGCAGTCGCGCGGACAACAATATCAGCCTTGGACAGCCGTATCACACCGCAGAACCGGGCAAGGACATCGCTCTGTGAGCCGGCAAAAAAATCCCAGCCGCATTTTCTTGCAACACTCTCAAGCTCCGCCTTGCTTTCTTCATCTGAAGCAAGATAGTATTTTGAAGCCTTCACTTTTTTCATTGCAGCCAATGTCCATTCCAAGACAGTTTTTCCGCCCAGGGGAAGCAATGCTTTCCGCGGAAGCCTGGTGGATGACAGGCGGCACTGAACAATGACGGCCACCGTTTTTTTCCGTGAAGCAATCCGTTTTATTCCCTCTGCGATTTTTTTTAAATTCATTTTTCACTCCGGCTTTATTTGTGCGAAAGGCTTTGCAGTCTGCTCACTTTCCCCAGTTTTCAATTATAGAAACAGCATCAGCTTTAAAACGGTACTGGTTTTTTTCCGTCCATCTCACTGCATCCTTGAACTGTTTGAAGGACTCAACAAATCCGCAGGAACTCCGCGACTTGAATGCAAAGTATGAAAGAGGCGGAATTCTTGCATGGTCAGTTGAAAAAACGGGAAGAAGATTTTTCAGGTAAAAGCGGAGATATGAAATGTCAACTGTCTGATCTTCCTCAGGAACTGACTCTGCATAGGAAAATTCAAATCCGCTTGCCACAGAAACTGTTTCTCCCCAGAGCCATGCCCTGAAAAAGAAGTCAACCTTCTGCCAGTACCCAGAGGAAATGGTGTAGTCGATTCCGCCGAGCAGAATGAATTTTTCCCTGTCATAAAAACCGGCATAGTCAGCAGGATACAGCGTCGGCTGTCCGTCAGAAAAAGAAAAATCGCTTTCAACAGTAAAGACAGATTTTTTTGCGGAAGGGGAAAACACAACCGGCACCTTTGTGCTTCCTGACGAAAAAAGCCGGGGCGCAATGCAGAACTGCCCTTTCTTCATGAGCCGGGACGCAAGCGCAGCATTAAAAGACACTTTGTCCATGCACATATCTTCCTGCACAACAAGAACATAATCTGTGCCGGCTTCTGAAAACGCAATATTCAAAAGCTCTCCCTGCGGAACACGCTCCTGGGCAACAAGAAACTGCACTGCCGGAAACTGGCGCGCAAACGAATCAGCCGCTTTTTTTTCAGACACTGTGCTCACGCAGATTACTTTCTCAAATCCCTTTTGCAGAATATTTTCCAGAACCCTTGTCCTGAAGTGCTTTCCGTTCCGGCAGAGAACAACGCATGTCACAGGCATGAGAATTTTTTGCGGACTTTCACTTCCGCCGAGAACTGTGTACGAAACTTTGTGCTGATTAAAAATTGAAGGTATAGTATTCATCGCAGTTCCTGCACGGCTCTCCGTATGCTCCCATGATATTCTGTTCCGAAGCCTCTGAAATTTTTTTCCAGACTTTTTCAACTCCTTCATCAAAAACATTTCCGACGGAAGAAAAAAGCCGCTGGCGGCACAAAGGAACGCTTCCGTCGCACAGAACCGTCATGTCGCGCTTTAAATGCCAGCACGGGTTTCTTTCAAGAGGAGACAGGTCAGCAGGCTTGCGGTCAGGAAGCTTCCTGCAAAAGTCGTTATACTTCTGTATGATGACATTCCCGCCTGAAGGAGAATCCTTTGAATGCCAGAACCTGTAGAAGGATTCCAGCTCGCTCTCATTTTCATTCACTCTTGTAAACTGAGGATAGACAGCAGAAGGAAAATGCTTATGCAGCACAGACACAGCGCGCACGGCGGATTCAAAATCTCCGTTTTCAAAAACCGTATCATACATCTGCCTTGATGCAGCATCAATGGAAACAATCCACATCAGAGGCGGAAGTCCGTTTTTCCTGGGAGAAGCATTCCGCGCCAGTCCGCTCAGCTGCCGGGCAAGCTCTTCCGTTACCAGCGTTCCGTCAGTTTCCACGAGTACAGAAAGCTGATCATGCGACAGGACAGCCTGCACAAATTCAGCAAAGCGTCCGTTCAGAAGCGGCTCGCCCCATGCGCTCAGCCCCACAACGGCATCTTCTGAAAAAGACTCAATCTGATTCAAAAGGGAAACAAACCTGCTGAAATCCATGTCCTGCGCCGCAGTGTTCTGCTCCTTGAACGGAAGCACTCCGTATTTTTCCAGGAACGCATCTTTGTACGGACTGTAAAAAGGAACGGCGGCACAGTTCTGTGAAATCTGGACATTATAAAAAGCAGGAAGCGTCTGCTGAACAGGAGCGCATGACTGTGCAAAGTCCGAAAGCTTTTCCGCTGTAAACGGAATGCCGTTTTTTTCTGCCAGGCTGTACAGCCGCTCGCAGGCAACAAGATTCCGTTTTATGACGCAGGAAAAATCAAGGCGCAGCATCCTGTAGTCCTTCGGCGCAATGACAGATTCAATTTCAAAGGAATTGATGTCAGTTTTCATCACAGTGAAAATGCTTTCATTGGACACAGGCAGGCAGCCAAGCTCCCGGTGCGTTTCATTTGCAAGGGAGCTGAGAATCTGAACTGTTCCGCAATGTATGACTTCAGGAGCAAAGCCCGCCGGATATCCGTCCGCAAACGTATACTCGGAAACATATTTGAAATGGCTTTCAATCAGCTCCTTTGTAAGCTCCAGGTCAAGGAACGGCCTGTCCGCCGGAGAATAGACTGCATTGTCCGCATGAAACGCAGCCGCTTCCCGTGACAGAGCCGAAAGAAGCTGCGCGGTGTCCCATGCGTCATTCTCTGCAATCCGCACATCTGCTGAAAGCCGCGCGGCCGCCTGCTCCACCTGCACTCTGTTCTTTGAAGTGCAGCCAACTGAAATGCCGCACAGCCCGGGAACAGAAGCCGCCCAGTCCAGGCACCGGTCAAAGGCGGATCTTCCTGAAAAAACGGCATCAAACGCATGAGACGCATTTTCACCGGCATACAAAAAAACAAAGTTCTTCATCGCTTCATTATCGGAAAAAGCCTTGTCTAAATTAAACGGAATGTTTACAATCAGATGAAGATGGAAACTGAACTGAACCCCGGCAAAGATAATGCGCTCACCGTTTCTCAGCTTACAGAGCTTATAAAGACAATGCTCGAAGGCTCATTCCAGAGCATACTTTTAAAAGGCGAGATTTCAAACTGCAAGCCGAGCGCCGCCGGGCATCTGTATTTTTCACTGAAGGATGCTGACTGCCAGATTTCAGCCGTCATGTTCAGAGGGGCCGCCTCATCGCTGCAGTTCGTTCCCAAGGACGGAATGCTCGTCCAGGCGAAGGGAAAGATTACGGTGTACGGGCCGCGGGGAAACTACCAGATGCAGGTTTCCTCAATGACAAAGGCCGGAGCCGGAAACATCATGGAAATGATTGAAGAGCGCAAGCGCAAGCTGGCGGCGGAAGGGCTTTTTGACTCTTCCCGCAAGCGAAAGCTTCCGTTCTTTCCGCATACGGTAGGAATTGTCACAAGCCCGAACGGAGCCGCGCTGCGCGACATTCTGAACATACGGCGGCGCAGAAATGACAAGGTGAGCGTTATCATTTTTCCTGCGGTTGTCCAGGGAGAAGCAGCAGCGCAGACAATCGAATGCATGATACAGGCCGCAAACAAATATCGGCTGTGCGATGTCCTTATCGTGGGCCGGGGAGGCGGCTCCCTGGAAGACCTGCTTCCGTTCAGCGAGGAATCAGTTGTGCGTGCAGTCGCATCATCTGAAATTCCTGTCATCTCGGCGGTGGGGCATGAGATTGACTGGGCGCTCAGCGACTTTGCAGCGGATGTGCGCGCGCCGACTCCAAGCGCAGCAGCAGAGCTGGCAATCCCCGTAAAAAGCGACATCGAAAAAAGCATCACACATTGCATGGAAGAGCTTGAGTCAGGAATGCGGGGCAGAATTGCAGACCTGAGGCTCATGCTGAAAACATTCGATCCTGAGAACATGAGGACGCGGCTTGAAAACATTGAGCAAAAATACTCAGAGCGGTTTGACAAGGCAGTCAGCTCAATGAAAGAATCAGCCGAAAAGCTGATTTCAGGATACCGCACGCGCATTCAGCTGTGCCTTCAGAACCTGGAAAACTGCAATCCGCAGTCAGTGCTCAGCAGAGGATACGCAATGGTCTGCGCCGGGGACGGGACTATCATCAGAAAGGCAGGCGATGTAAAGCCCGGACAGAGCATACAGATAAGGCCGGCGGAAGGGCTGATTTTTGCTTCCGTGGAAAAAACTGAAACCAAACGCACGCTGGAGAACGACCATGACAAACTTTGAAGAAAAACTCAGCAGGCTTGAAGAGCTTTCGGCTTCAATAAAGCGAAGCGACATCAGCCTGGAAGAGGCGCTGAAAAGCTTTGAGGAAGGAATAAAGCTTGCAAAGTCAATGGAAAAATCCCTTGACAGCATCGAAAGCAAGATCCAGATTCTGATGAACGGCCCAGAGCTTTCAGAGGAGCCGAAGGCAAAAAAATCCTCAGGCGCGGCAGAGCAGGAAGGTCCTGTCCTCGGCCTCTTTGACGAGTCGGCTGAAGTCACAGGAACACGGGCATGACAGCGCAGCGGAGAGTCCGCGTTCTGAGCGCCGAAGTCGCACGGAAAATAGCAGCCGGAGAAGTGATTGACCGCCCGGGCGCAATCGTCCGGGAGCTTATGGACAACGCAGTTGACAGCGGAGCCTCCAGAATCCGGGTTGAAATAACAGGCGGCGGAATTGAAAAAATCCGCGTCATTGACAACGGCTGCGGAATGACAAGGGAAGATCTGCTTCAGTGCGCCCAGCCTCATGCGACAAGCAAGATTGAAACAGAAGCAGACCTGCTCAGCCTTTCAACGCTCGGCTTCAGGGGAGAAGCGCTTTCTTCCATGGCCGCTGTAAGCCGCCTTGAGCTGGCAAGCGGAGGCTGGAAGCTGAACGCCTGCGCGGCAGAAGAGCGCACACTGACCCAGTGCGCGCAGACAGAAGGAACAATCGCGCAGACAGCCGGACTGTTTGAAGACTTTCCCGCGCGCCGCCAGTTTTTAAAGCGGCCTGCATCAGAAGGAATGCAGTGCAGGACAGTCTTTGAAGAAAAGGCGCTGCCCCGCCCCGACATATCGTTTTCATTTGCGAGCGACGGAGAAGAAAAAATAACGCTTCCGGCAGGTCAGTCCCTGAAGGAGCGGTTCGTCCAGACGATGAACTTCTTTGAAACGGAAGACCTGTTCTACGAGCTGAATTTCAGCAGCCAAAAAAATCAGTTTTCCTTCAGCCTGATTATCGGAGAGCCTTCAGTGACAAGAAGCTCGCGCAAGGACATTTTCATTTATGTGAACGGAAGAAAAATTCAGGAATATTCTCTTGTGCAGGCAATAGCATACGGAGCGCAAGGCTACTTTCCGAACGGAACATTTCCCGTTGCCTGCCTGTTTGTCCAGATGGATGCCTCGCTGGTGGACTTCAACATTCATCCTGCAAAAAAGGAAGCCCGGTTCAAGGACATCAATGCGCTTCATCATGCAGTCAGCTCAACCGCGCGCGCATTTTTCAGGCAGCACACAGTGCAGTCGATGCTTGCAGAAAACAGCGCCCTTCCTGAAAACAAGGAATTTTCATTTTTCACCGAAAAAAATCAGGAGGAAGCCGGCTGCTCTGTTGAAGAAACGGCTATACACCGCCCGGTATCTGTCTCAGCCCGGCACCTGGGCAGCATGCCCGCGTATTCCGGCATAAGAAGAAGCGGACGCGGAAGTTTTTTTCCGGCCGCACAGGAGACTCATCCTTTTTCAAAAAAATGGAATGAAGAAGAGATGCAGCCGCAAGTCTTTCAGCCGGAGGAAAACGCAGCATCCGTGTCGGAACCGCGCTCCTTTCACTTTGCAGGATGCGTGCTTGGAACATTTCTTCTCGCTGAAAAAAACGATGTCCTGTATATAATCGATCAGCATGCCGCCCACGAAAGAATTCTCTACAACAAGATTATGGCGGAAGCCGGCAAAAAGCAGCAGCTCCTTGTGCCGTATGTCATTCAGACTGATTCTGAAACCGATGACAAATACCTTCAGCAGATTCAGCCGCGGCTCGAAGAAGCAGGCTATGAATGCGCAAGCCGCGGCAGCGGAAAATGGGAATTCACAGCCGTTCCTGTCCGGTGGAAAGGAAGCGAAGCCGACTTAAAGAAAGATGTCCTTGACAGGAGAATTCAGCCGGCGGACATCATAAACGCAGCGGCAGCTTCTGCTGCATGCAGGAGCGCAGTCATGGACGGAACAGTCCTTGATGACGAAACAGCAGCGCGCATAGCCAGGGAAGCACTAAGCCTTCCTGACCCGCACTGCCCGCACGGGCGGCCTGTGTTTACAGCGATAACAAGAAAGCAGCTGTTCGCCCTAGTCAAGCGCACATAAAATTTCCAGCGCCCGCGCACATAATTTTTTTAGCGCCCGCGCACACAGAAATCGTAGCGCCCGCGTACATAGAGCTTACTCAAGCTCTGCAAGCAGAAGCGCGACTTCCGATGTTTTGAATGAAGGCGCACGGGTCTGCAAGACAAGAAGATTCTTCTCCGCGCCCTGCGAATCACCTAGGGAAATGCAGACTTTTGCAAGGCTCAGCCGCAGCTCCCAGTTTGTTTCCTGCGCAGACACAAGCTCCTCGTACAAGGAACGCGCGTCAGCAAATTTTCCTGCCGAAGCATACGACTTTGCAAGATTCTCCTTTACAGTCATATTGCCAGGCTCAATTGCCAGGGCGTTCTTATAAAACGTAACAGAATTCTCAAAATCGCCTGCATCCCTGTAGGCGCTCCCCAGATTATTATTCACTTCAAAATTATCCGGCTCAGCCTTGTACGCCTTCAGAAGAAGCTCAGCAGCTTCCTTGCACTCTCCGCGGGACAAAAGAACCGCCCCAAGGTTTATATTCGACTTCACATGATCTGGATCAAGGCGAAGCGCCTCCTGATACAGGGCTTTTGCTTCATCTTCATTTCCCAAGTCCTGGTTCAAAAGCCCGCAGGTGTATACAATGTTCGTCTTTACAGGAACAGACGTTTTTTCCTTCACATCATAGGCCATTTTTGCATAGCTGAGAGCGTCAGTCTTTTTTCCCTGGGAAAACAGAACTGAAGAAAGATTGTAGTACGTCAAGGCATTTTTTTCATCTGTAGCGTCAGGACAGGAAAGCGCCTTCTGAAAGTTCTGCTCCGCCAGGCTGTACTCCTTAAGCTCCGCATAGCATGAGCCAAGCTCCTGATACGTCTGCGCACGCTGCGGATTTATTTTCAGCGCGGAAGAATAAAAGCGCACAGCCTCATCATAGTTCTTGTTTTCAAATGAAACATGGCCTGCGCCCATGTACGCCCTTTCATGCGAAGGATCGATTCTGCATGCATTTTTATATGAAGCAAGAGCTTCCTGCTTTTTTCCAAGCTGCTCATAGACAAAGCCTGAATTATAATGAGCCGGCGCAAAATTTCCGTTCAGGCTTACTGCCCTTTTAAAGGCTGAAAGAGAAGCGTCATATTTTTTCTGCATTGCAAGGACGCGCCCGAGCTGATAGTAGTTCCGGTAGTTTGAAGGATCCTTTTGAGCAGCTTTCTGCAGATACTGTTCTGCGGAGCGCAAGTCACGTCTGTCCAGCGCATTCATTCCCATGACAAAAAGCGAGTCAGGATCATCAGGAGCATACTGCAGCGCGCTTCTTGCCATTTCAGCCGACTTGTCCAGAATCTGCTTTTTCTGCGGATTTTCAAAATTGCCGGAAGCATCAAACAGAACCTTCGCTGACTCGCTGAATTTTTCTCCTGCAAACTGCCTGTCTTCCCGCGGCATATTTTTTTGCACCGCGGAAAATTCTTGAAGCGCAGACGGAGCATTTTTTTCCGCTAGGAACTGCTTTCCGCGCGAAAGAGACTCTTCAACAGATTTTTTCTGCCGGGCAATGGCTTCTTCCCGTGCCTTTTGTTCAGCAGCTGCTTTTGCCTCAGCTTCTTCGCGGGCTTTCTTTTCAGCCTGTGCCTGCGCCGCAGCCAGAGCCGCTGCTTCCTGCGCTTTTTTTTCTGCGGCAGCAATCCGGGCGGCCTCCTCCTTTGCCTTCTTTTCTGCGGCCGCCTTTGCCAGCTCTTCTTCACGCTTTTTCTGTTTTGCAGCCGCCTCTTCCTTTGCCTTGCGTTCTGCCTGGGCTTTTCTTTCTGCTTCCGCCCGCGCTTTTTTTTCAGCTGCTTCTTTCTTTTGCTGTTCAGCCTTTTGAGCCGCCTGTTCGCGCGCCTTTTTTTCCTCAGCTTTCTTTTCTTCCGCCAGCTTCTCCTGCATCAGCTTTTCTTCCTGAATGCGCCTCTGTTCTTCAGAAGCGACAGGATTTCCGTTTTCATCGAAGGCGACTGCGGAATCTCCATTTTCCTGCGCATTTTTGGCTGCCTGCTTCAAAGCCTCGGCCCGCCTGCGGATATCATCGCTTCCGTCAGAATTTCTGATGACAGTGTCAAGGACTGCCTCCGCCTCGTCAAAGCGGCCCTCGCTCATGAGCTTCTGCGCAAGGCTCAGCTTTTCTTCATCAGATAGATTTTTTGCGCTTTCCAAAGTCTGAGCCTTCCGCTTCATCCGATCGATTTTTTCTCTCTGTTCCGCGGACGTTTTTTCCACTGGAATCGAATTGAGAATCTCGAGCGCACTTTCGTACTGGCCGCTGTCAATACGTTTCTGCGCCAGTTCCAAAAGCTTGTCTGTCTCTTCACTTCCCGCTGCCTGCTTCAAAGCCTCGGCCCGTCTGCGGACATCATCGCTTCCGTCAGAATTTCTGATGACAGTGTCAAGGACTGCCTCTGCCTCGTCAAAGCGGCCCTCGCTCATAAGCTTCTGCGCAAGGCTCAGCTTTTCTTCGTCAGATAGATTTTTTGCGCTTTCCAGAATGCGAGCTTTCTTTTTCATCCGCTCAACTGCATCTCTGTCTGCCGCAGACTGCCCGTCAGCAGGAACCGCATTCAAAAGAATCAGCGCATCTTCGTATTTTCCGTCTTCAATGAGCCGCTGCGCCAGCTCCAGAATCTTGTCCGTTTCTCCGCTTTCAGCAGCTTTTTTTGCCGCTTCTTTTTTCAGGGAACTGACGGCTTCCCGCAGGCGCACCGAATTTTCATCGTCTCCGCTGATTTCAATGGCTTCAAGAATTTTCAGCGCATCACTGTACTTGCCTTCGTCTATAAGGCGGCGAACCACATCAAAAATCTCCTGCTCCCGCCCTTCCCGGCTTGCCTTGGAAAAAAGCTCTTTGATAACCGCTCTGATTTCCGCATCCGTTTCGCTCTGGCTTTTATCGCCAGTTCCGGCCCTGATGCCCAGCAGAACAGACAGCGCATCTTCGTACTTTCCGCTCTCACCGTATGAACGGGCAAGCGCAAGCGCATCTTTTACAGACAGCTGCGAACCTGCGGCATCAGGATGTCCGGCCGGCCGGCTGATGTTTCTTCCCAGGAAAAATCCGCCGCCCGCGACAACTGCAAGCAGGAGCAGAAGAAGCGCAGCATACCTCTTTTTTGCTTTTTTCCTGCCTTCCGTCTTTTTTTCATCAAAATCATCTTTATGCTGAACATCTTCCTGCACAGGCTGTTTTCCGGCCGCGCTGATTTTTTGTTCGGAAGAAGCAGACGCAGCAGCGGAAGCCCGTTTTATGGCAACTCCTGTCTCTTCTTTTTTTTCTGCGGAAGGAGCTGAAGCTTTGGCTGCTGACACTGCTGCGGAAGAAGGTGACTTTGCTGCTCTGGCCGCCGCAGGCTGTCCGGCTTTTTTTTCACTAGAGGAAACAGCACCGGCTGCCGCGGTCTTTCTCCGCACGGATGTGACTGCCTGCTTTTCTTTAGCCGGAGCCTTCACTGCTTTTGATGATGCTGTCCGTCCCGCAGCTGAAGCAGTTCTTGTCCGCGCAGGAGCTTTTTCCCGGGACTCTGACACTTCAGTCTTTTTTCCCGGGCCTGAAGCAGCGTCCGTCCCTTCCTTATTCAAGTTCTGATTCGTAGCCATAATCTACCGTTCCTTCTGCGCCCGCAGACATATTTGATGCTTCTGAATTCTGCAGCGACTCAGCCACGTCTTCCAGCAACTTTCTTCTTCGCGCCGCATCAGCCTCTGCTTTCCGTGCAGCTTCCTCACGCTGCGCCTGCAAAGCAGCTTCCTGATATTCTTTCTGCTCCTGAATGAGCTTTTCCAGTTCAGCGCGCTGCTGCTCAAGAGCCGCCTGCTGCTCTGCGTTCCGCTCCTCTTCCTGAGCGCGCTGCACAGCTGCCTTCTGCTCATCTATGAGCTGCTGCCTCTGAGCCGCCATAATCAGGGCTTCTTCTTCCCTGATCCGCTGCTCTTCTGCGAGCCGCTCCTCTTCAGCTTTCTTCACTCCTTCAAGAAGCGCGATTATCTGCTCTATCTGCGGCTTCTGCTTGTCGTTTGGCGACAAGTCAAGATACAGCTTGTAATCCTCAAGGCTTTCAAGGTACTTTTCCTGCTTGAGACGCGCGTTTGCCCTGTTCAACACGGGAGGAGCATAGAGCCTGTTCGCGGCGGCCGCAAGGGAATACCATTTTTCCGCCGAGCCGTAGTCCTCCATCGCATAGCAGACATTTCCGGCATTAAAGGCAAGCACCTTTTTGTCAGTTCCTGAAACTTTCATTCCTTCTGTGCATGTGTCAAGGCTTTCCTGAAGCATTCCCGCCTTTTCATAGCAAAGCGCAAGGTATATGTATGCCTTCGGGAATCCGCCTTCGCTTACCGCCTGCTTAAAAAACGGAATCGCTTCCTCCGTCCTGTTCTGCTTAAAAAGCGACTCCCCGCGGGAAAAGCTTGATTCCTTTGCGTAGGCAGGACACAGGCAGGTAAAAGCCAGGCACAAAGCCCCTAAAAAGGCGCATTCTTTCAGTTTTTGGTTCCAGTTCATCACTAAACATTATCTGTATATTCCGAAGCCTTTTTTAGCAAAACATTAGAAATTGACATCTTTCAATAAAAAGAGTACCATTTTATAGTAAAACTTAAAAAATTACAGGCGGAATGAGATGAGCCCACTGGCATCTATTGTTGTAATAGGAATACTTATCGCATTTGTAGCGACTGCTGTTATTTTTATAGTAAAGAATATCACTCCCTCGTCTCAGATTGACGGAATTCCCCGTCTCATAAAGGAAGGGAAATTCCAGGCTGCCCAGAAATGCGCAAAGTCAGTCATTTCAAAGAACCCGAGAAACTATACAGCCCACTACTACCTTGGCAAGGCCTGCCTCTGCGACAACAAGCCGGAGCTTGCCTTTATGGAATACAAGACGGTAAGCCAGAATGCACTGTTCAACGGCGACATTCCCGAGCCGGCGTTCAGAAAGGAGCTGGCAGGACTGTACAAGCGGTTCAACAAGAACGAAGAGGCGCTCAAGGAATACCTTCTTCTGACAAAGCTTGAGCCGAACAACGCAGACAACAACTTCAAGGCCGCTGAGCTGCTCGAGCAGCAGGGAAATGCAAAGCTCGCGATGGGATTTTACCAGAAGGCCATGCTCATCAACAAAAAGGACAGCAAGGCGTACACTGCAATCGGGCGGCTGCTGTTCCGCGCAAAAAACTACAACAAGGCAAAGCAGGCGCTTGAAACATCCATAAAAATCAATCCTGAAGCGTATGAAAACTACTATTATCTCGGAAAAGTGTTCAGGGAAACGAAGGATCTGGCAGGAGCGGTAAAGCTTCTGGAAAAAGCCGAGCGCTCGCCGGAATTCAAGCAGAAGGCTCTTGTTGAAAAAGGCACCTGCCTGATGATGGCTGAGCAGATTGACAAGGCTGCCGATGCGTTCGAGCGGGCGGTTTCCGTTGCAAAGGCTCCCAATTCCATTGAAACCCTGTACGCACGGTACTTCCTCGGAATCTGCTACGAAAAAAACAGAAAGATCGAAAAGGCTCTTGAGCAGTGGGAAGCCGTCTATAAAGCGGACAGCAAATTCAAGGATGTATCGGCAAAGCTCAGCCAGTACAAGGAACTTGAGACAAACGACGGAATAAAGGAATACCTGACTTCAAACAACCAGCAGTTCATGGAGCTTTGCAAAAAAATTGCTCTGGCCGGCTACAGCCTCCAGTGCCAGAAAATCGAGCCGACACAGTACGGCTGCCAGATTCTCGCAACCGCAGGAAAATCTGAGAATTTCCTGAATGTCAAGCAGCAGATTTGCATCGCCCAGTTCTACCGCTCAACAGACACCATTGAAGACGGCGTTGTCCGCCGCCTTGCCGACACAATGAAGTCAAAAGGATATGTAAAGGGATTCGTGTTCGCCAGCTCGGACTTTTCACAGGAAGCTGTTTCTTTCGCGGAAAACAGGCCGCTTGTTCTTGTTCCGAAGGATATTCTTGAGTCTCTGTTTAAAAAAGCCGGCTACAAATGAAATTCCTGTGCGTTTCAGACCAGATAGATCCGCTTGTGTACTCTTCCAGCGTAAAGGACCGCTACGGCGATGTTGACGCTGTTTTCTGTGCCGGTGATCTGTCCATGGAATATGTAGACTTTATCGTTGACTCCCTGGGAAAGCCGACATTCTTTGTATTCGGAAACCATGATCTCAAGGAATACAGCTACTACAGGAAACGCTCATTTCTGGAAGCCTCCCCTGCCGTTCATTTCGGCATAAGCGACATTGAGCACGGGCATGGAGCAGACTACGCGAGCAACAGGAACATCCGCTGCAAGAAGCTTTTGTTCAAAAGGGAAGACGGCACGCTTTCGCCGCTGCTCATCTCTGGTGTCTCGGGAAGCATGAGATACAACAACGGGCAGGCGCAGTTCACCGAGCAGCAGATGAAGAGGCAGCTGCTTGCACTTGTCCCGGGCCTTCTATGGAACAAGCTGCGCTACGGAAGGTACTGCGACATCTTTCTGACACATGCCTCCCCGCGCCATATCCACGACAAGGAAGATCCCTGCCACAAGGGATTTGAATGCTTCAACTGGTTTATAAAGAAATTCTCGCCGGGGATTATGCTTCACGGGCACATACACCTGTATGATCTTCAGACCCAGCGGCGCACTGTTTCAGAAAATACAACCGTTATAAATGTATATAGCCATATTATTGTTGAATATGAACCACAGTTAAAAAAAGGAGAAACCGGTGGAGCAAGGGTATCTGTCTGCACAGGCTGACGATGATTTTACAAAGGCAAGGAACAAAGCCCTTTTCAATGAGCTGCAGCATCTGCTGAATCCTGAGGAAGCAAAGCTTATTTCGTTTGCCGACATAAAGAAAATGCTCAAGCCGAGCAACGAAGTCTACAAGGGAATGCAGGTTGTCCCCATAAGCCTTATTGTAGGCAGCGAAGGACGCTACAAGGACTTTGACAATCATTTCTTCCCCAAGCGGAACTTCCTCAAGACACGGTGGGAGCATGTTGACATGGCCCATTACCAGGACATAACGCTTCCGCCTGTCAGCCTCTACGAGCTGGGAGGACTGTACTTTGTCCGGGACGGAAACCACCGTGTCTCCGTGGCAAAAATGAAGGGAATCGAAAACATAGACGCGGAAGTTGTCAGCCTCCAGAGCGAAATAAAGCTCAAGCCCGGCAGCTCGAAAGAGCAGATTGTGCGGCAGGTCATTGAGTACGAAAAGCGTGTCTTCTATGCGGAAACAAGCTTCGGCGACATAACCGACTTCTGGTGCCTCAACTTCACAACGCCGGGGCAGTACGACATCATCTACAGCCATATCCTGTGCCACAAGTACTACATCAATTCCACAAAAAAAGAAGAAATTCCGATGGAAGAGGCGATTCTTTCCTGGTTCCACAAGGTGTATCTTCCTGTGACAAAGGCCATAGAGAACCTCAGGATTCTCAAAAGCTTCAAGGGACGCACGCTCTCTGACCTGTACGTGTACCTTACAAAGCACTGGGACGAGCTGAAGGCGAAATTCGGAAATGACTTCCCGCTGGAAGCCGCGGCAGAAGACTTTTTGCGGCAGTACGGGCGCCTTTCCCTGTACAGAAAAATCAAGAACAGCCTTGCACGCTCAAAAATGAAGAAAAACCTTCAGTCCGCGGAGCACAAAGCTATTTTTAAGTGTTAGACCGGCGGAAATCTGCCGATAAAATGATAAATGAAAAACTTGACGGTACACTGTTTCAATGGTAAAATAATTTTATGCCCCGGTTCTTCTGCATCCGGAAGGTGATTTAAAATTATTTTATAGCTAAAATTGACGTATGTACAAGGAGCTGTTACCTTGATTTTAGACGACCAGTTTGCGTATATTCCGCTTTTTGCGCTTGCCGCAATTGCAGTGCTTGTATTCATCCTGCTTCTCGCCGTCAGGAAAAAAAGCACAGCACGGGTAAGCTTTATAGCGTTCCTGTCAGTTCTCCTCATAGGCGCGGGAAGCCTTGCAGCTGCCATCAAGTCAGCAGCAGGAGCGGACGGCGGTCTTGCGCTGTTCGCACTGTCCGTTGCCGCGGCGGCTGTCATTGTCATTCCGTACTGCATTGTCCTCTGCACATTCGAGCCGAAGGAAATCAGGAAGCTCGTTCCCCATTCAGAAAACCAGATGCAGCAGGCTTTTATTCAGCCGGCGGAAGAGCAGGCCGCACAGGAGCCGGCGCTCCGGCCGGACGGACATGACTCCAAGGCAATAGAAATCAGCTATGCATTCACTGCAAAGGCTTCCGAAGCATTTTCTTCAGAAGACGGAATCAGCCGGCTTCTCGACTTTGCAAACACAACAATCCGCGATGAAATCAAGGCGGACGGCGGCGCGATTCTCATGGTTGACGACTTTGAGGACATGATCACTGTCAAGTCATTTGAAGGAGACTTTCCTCCCCCGTACAAGCTGCCGGACGATATGCCTCACAAGCCGCTGAGAATAGCCACCAATTTCAAATTTGCATCGTTTACGCTCAGGGACAATATTTTCGGCGAAATAGCCACATCAGGAAAACCCGAGCTGATTGCCAAGCCTCTGGACGACCCGAGAATTTTCCAGAACGGGCCGGAGGATTTCCTTGCGTGCGGAAGCTATGTCATGGTGCCGATGAAAGTCCAGGACGCAGTCATCGGGCTTGCGGCATTCGCACGGACAAAAGCAAGCCCTGCATTCACGGAGGATGATCTCCAGACAGCTTCCCTGATTACAGACTTTGCGGCGGCTTCCATAAAGAGCGTTATTTCTGCAAAGGATATCATGGAGCACAATGCCCTCATGAAAGAAGCTGAAATCGCTTCAAAAATTCAGCAGATGCTCCATCCTGCAAAGCTGCCGGTGCTTCCCGGAATACAGATCGGAACAATCTGGAATCCTTTGGAAGGAGTCTGCGGTGACTATTATGATGTCATTGTCTCGCGGAAGGACCGCATATCATTTGTGATGGGCGATGTAGCGGGCAAGGGAATCAACAGCGTCATAGTCATGTCGATGCTCCGGGCTATGCTCAGGCTCACAGTGAACACAAAGAAAACTGCGGGCACAATTCTTGAATGGGCAAACCACGGCATTGCAGGAGAAACATTCAGCACAGACCACTTTGCCTCATGCGCCCTCATCAACTATGATCCGCAGCAGAGAACGGCTGAAATAGCAACAGGCGGCACAACCCCGGTATTCTACTACAGCAGCGAAACAAAGAAAGTGACGCAGATTTCCACAGCAAGCGAGCCGATCGGCGTTGACAAGGAATCTGAATACAAAGATATCTTGCAAAATATCGGGACTGGTGATATTCTTATTACATATACTGACGGCTTGGTAGAAGCGCTGAACGAAGAGGGAGCGCAGTATTCCAAGGAATCGCTGCTCAGGATTGTTTCCTCGAGCGCACAGTCAACAGGCAAAGACATTGCAAACCTTGTAAAGTCTGACATTAAGAAGTTTATAGGCAACAGCAGTCTGCGTGACGATCAGTCGTTGCTCGTAATAAAATTTGAATAAACAGTTTGGGCAGTAAGGAGTAACCTATGGAACTTAAAATACGGAAAAATGGAGAAGTCTACATCATTGATGTAAACGGCGAAATGGACTTGTACAATTCCTACAAACTGAAGGAACTTGTCATGAAAATGCTTGAAAAAAATGTCAAGTCCTTTGTAATCAATCTTGAGCAGGTTGATTACATCGACTCGTCAGGAATCGGAGCATTGATTTATATCTGTTCTACAATCAAGAAGATGAACTTGAAGCTGTATATTTCAAATGTTCACGGTTCTGTAAAGAAAGTTATCGAGCTTACAAAGCTGATGGGCTACTTTCCTATTGCAAACAGTGTTGAAGAAGCGCTGCTTATGATCAACGAGTAAAAATGGAGCTATATCATGGAAGATTTTAAGGAACTTCGTTCAGACGGAAATGACCCATTGTTCGACAAGACAAACATGCTGTACAAGGCATTTCCCTCAAATTTCAGGCAAATCCGTTACTTTACGCTTCTGATTGTTCAGTCTGCGCCGCTTGAAATCAAGGAAATAAACCTTCTTGAGCAGCAGATAAGCGAAGTCATCAAGAATGCTGTAAAGCACGGAAACAACTGTGATCTCAACAAGCAGGTTCACGTCTGGTATTCCTTCAGTCCGACACATGCGCACATCATTGTTGAGGACGAAGGCGAAGGCTTCAAGGATCTTGAGAAATGGAATGAATTCAACAGAAAGAGAATTGAATGCCTGAAAAGCTCCAACTTTGAGGAGCTGTCAAACTTTGTCTCATTCAAGACAAAGCGGTCTGATGATCAGGACGGCGGAAATGCGCTGTTTGCCGCATTGGAATATTGGAACGGCGGATTTGTCTACAATGACAAAAAGAACGGCGTTGCAATGCTCAAGCGGTTCCAGCAGAAACGCCATGGCATCAATGCTGACGGCGAATAAAAAGCCGCTGTAACTGTACTTTTGTTCTGTCCTGCGCAAGCGGGGCGGATTTTCCGGGGATGCACCGGTTTCGACAAGCAGGAGAAGCCATGTGCTGCAGGTAGGCGTGAAGGTGCCTCAAACTGACAAAAAAATAACTGCAAAACGTGAAGAAGACGAACAGTCTGAAAACGAACAGTTTGCACTTGCCGCGTAAGCGGCTGTGCCGGAATTTCCAGCATGCTGTTCCTAATGCTAGAAAATTCTGTTGCTGACAGGGACTTGCTGTGCTTCAGTCTTGGATGAGGCGCAGGACTTTTTTCAAGATAAGGAAAAGACGCCTGTGAAGCCGCTACCTTTTCCCGACAAATACCTCGCTTCACTAAACCTGTAGAAGCGCATGGCTTGCCTGCATGGACGCGGGTTCGACTCCCGCCACCTCCATTATGTAATTCCTTGTATTACAAGGAATTACATAATAAAATTTCAGGTGTAACAGCAACTTGATAGCAACAGAGAGAGCTGTCTTCTGGAAAAATGTGATTTACCCCTCCCCTTTTATCTTGCATAAAGTGCAAAGCCTTCAGATGCATGCCGTACAGCAAAAGAAATAAAATGCATTTAAAAATCAGGCATCTTTATTGACATTTTCCGTTATATATCATATATTGTTAACATCAGTTTTTGCAGTTTTGACGGACTGTAAACAGAATGCAAAACGCAGAAGAGCTTTGCGGAAATGGCTCAATGGTAGAGCGCGACCTTGCCAAGGTCGATGTTGCGGGTTCGATTCCCGTTTTCCGCTCTTACATTTTACAGCGCATTTTGCGGAAATGGCTCAATGGTAGAGCGCGACCTTGCCAAGGTCGATGTTGCGGGTTCGATTCCCGTTTTCCGCTCGACGACGAAGCGATTTGGATTTTTCTGAATCGCTTTTTTATTTTATAATCGAGAGGTTCCCACGTGAAAGTTACAAAGGAAATTTCCAGGCTTGAAAATTCAGCAGTACGGCTCACTGCTACAATCGCAAAAGAAGATGTTGTTTCCGGATACAACAAAAGCATTTCCAAGTATGCAAAAAATGTCCAGATTCCAGGATTCCGCAAAGGGCGTGTCCCGGTAAAAATTCTTGAGCAGAAATTCGGTCCTTCCCTGCGGCAGGAAGTCCTTGCAGATCTTATCGATGAGTCCCTGAACCAGATTTTTGCAGAGGAAGAGTCAAAGGAAATCCGTCCGCTTCCGTATGCACAGCCGCGCCTTGACGGAGACAAGCTCCCTGAATTCAGCCTTGAAAGCGACCTGACATTTTCCGTTGTCTATGATATTTTTCCGAAAGTCGAGGTAAAGGATTTTTCAAAAATTGAAGTAAAAGAGCCGCAGGTTGAAATCGGTGAAAAGGAGCTGAACGAAGAGCTGAAGGCAATCCAGGAGCGGAACGCCGTTGTCACCGATAAAAAGGAAGATGATGCGGTGGAAAACGGAGATATCGTTACAATTGACTATGAGGAGCTTGATGATTCGGGAGCCGTGGCAGCGGGCAGCCGGCGCGAAGGCTTTGTGTTCACAGTAGGAACCGGCGAGAACATTTACAAAATTGACAGCGAAATCATCGGCATGAAAAAAAATGAATCAAAGAAAATCACAAAGACGTATGACGAGTCTGATGCAAACAAGGATCTTGCCGGAAAGACAAAGAATATCAGCGTGACGGTGAAGGCAATCAAAGTCCGCACGCTTCCGGCGCTTGATGATGACCTTGCGCAGGATGTCAGCGAAAAGTACAAAACGCTTGACGATCTGAAAAAGAGCATTTCCAAGAGCCTTGAGTCTGCAAAAAACAGAAGAATTGCTGAGCTGAAGTCCCAGAGCCTTCTGGAGCAGCTTGTCGAAAAAAATCCGGTGGCGCTTCCCGTCTCTATGGTTCAGGCTGAAATGGAAAGCCGCTGGAGAATGATGGCACAGCAGTTCCAGACAACTCCCGAGCAGCTTGAAAAGATGGTGACATCTTCCGGGCAGTCAAAGGAAACAATGCTCACACAGTGGACAGGCGATGCAGAAAAAATGCTCAGGAGCCGCCTTATTGTAGACGAGCTTATCCGCGAAAAGAACATTGCTGTGACTCCAGAGGAAACCGAAGCTGAATTTGAGCGGATTGCGCAGGAGTCAGGCTGTTCCGCAGATGAAGTGAAGGAGCAGTACAAGGAGCCGCGCGCAAAGGAATACATCATCGATGAAATCAAGGAGTGCAAGCTGTATGAGGAGCTTTACAAGCAGGTGAAAGTTTCCAAGGGTGAGAAAATGGAATTCTCAGACCTCTTTAAAAACGCCCGCTGAAATACGCATAATCCGGCCTGCGGCAGACCGTTCTTCCGCGGGCACTGAAGCAGGCAGAACGTATTTTGGAAAACGGAGTGTTGCACATTCCGTTTTTTTTGTTTACATTGTAGCTAGAGGAAAAACGGCAGATGAATGCATATATGAACACGCTTGTTCCGACTGTAATTGAACGGAGCGGCAACGGAGAGCGCGCCTATGACTTGTACTCAAGGCTTTTAAAGGACAGGATTATATTTGTTGACGGAGAAATCAGGGATGAGACAGCTGATCTGATTGTCGCCCAGATTCTCTATCTGGAAAGCGAGAATCCGGAGAAAGACATAAGCATATATATAAACAGTCCCGGAGGTTCTGTCACAGCCGGGCTTGCCATATATGACACCATGCAGTATGTCCGCTGCGATATCCAGACAATCTGCATGGGACAGGCTGCCAGCATGGGAGCAATCATCCTTGCAGGCGGAACAGCCGGAAAGCGGTATGCGCTTCCTTCAAGCCGGGTCATGATTCATCAGCCGTGGGGCGGAACTCAGGGACAGGAAAGCGACATCGCCATTCAGGCAAAGGAAATCGGACGTCTGAAAAAGCTCAGCATCCAGTACCTTTCACAGCAGACTGGAAAAACAGAAGCAGAAATTGCATCTGACATGGAGCGCGATTTTTATATGACAGCGGAAGAAGCAAAAGAGTATGGAATTATTGACCATATCATGAACAGCGTAAAAAAAAGGAGCTAACAATGGCAAGAATAGGAAGAGGCACTGTTCCTTCATGCGCATTCTGCGGCCGGCCTGCTGATGAAAACAGGCGCGTTGTCCGTTCCCCGGACGACATGATCTGCATCTGCGAGCACTGCATTGCCACTTGTCAGACAATTCTCAATGACGAAGCCCACAGCATGGCTCCCATCGACATGAGCACAATTCCCTCTCCAAAGGAATTCAAGTCATACCTCGACCAGTATGTGATCGGGCAGGACTATGCAAAAAAAGTGCTTTCAGTGGCAGTGTACAATCACTACAAGCAGCTTTCCATAACAAAGGAGCAGCAGATTGCCGCCGATGTAAAAATCGAAAAGTCGAACATACTGCTGCTCGGGCCGACCGGCTCAGGAAAAACGCTTCTGGCACGGACACTTGCCCAGAAACTGAATGTTCCGTTTGCAATTGCGGATGCCACTACCCTTACGGAAGCAGGCTATGTGGGCGAAGATGTGGAAAATGTCCTTCTGAAGCTTATCAATGCAGCTGACGGAAACATAGCCGCAGCAGAAAGAGGAATCATTTTCATTGATGAAATAGACAAAATCGGGCGGAAAAGTGAAAACACATCCATTACGCGCGATGTCTCGGGGGAAGGCGTTCAGCAGGCGCTGCTGAAAATTCTTGAGGGAACGCATGCTTCAGTTCCTCCCCAGGGCGGCAGAAAGCATCCGAACCAGGAAATGCTCGACATCGACACAACAAACATCCTGTTTATCTGCGGCGGAGCGTTTGTGGGACTTGACAAGATAATCGAGCAGCGTCTTTCAACTGCTTCAATCGGATTTGGAGCGGAAGGAACACACAGAACAAACGAAGAGCGGATGGAACTGCTGAACCAGGTGACGAGCGATGACCTTGTGAAATTCGGCCTTATCCCGGAGCTTATCGGGCGGCTTCCGATGACCTGCGCGCTCAAGGAACTGAACAAGGACGACCTGAAGCGGATTCTGACAGAGCCGAAAAATTCCATTACAAAGCAGTTTGAAGCAAGCTTTGCCATTGATGATGTGGAGCTTTCGTTTGATGAGGAAGCGATTGACCAGATAGCAGAGATTGCCATCAAGAGCAAGACTGGCGCGCGCGGACTCAGGGCGATCGTGGAGCATATTCTGCTTGACCTGATGTTTGAAGTTCCCAGTGTAAAAGGCAAGAAGCGGCTTGTCATCACAAAGGATATTGTCGATCAAAAAGAAATTCCGGCAGCAGAAACGCTGCTCATTGACCAGAAGTCCGCATAAAACCGCCCGCCCGGCGGCAGAACAGGCTTCACTCCGCGCATCAAGGGCGCACCGCTTGCAGAACAGCGCGCCCTCCCCCGGTGATGATGACCGTCTTTCCTTTGAACAAGTCCATGGTTTCCTCCTGAAGGACAGCAGCGCGCCGCCCCTCAGCACACCGTAGCACCAATCGCCGCCAAATGCAAGAAGCCGGGGAAGAGAATCTTACACCGTGTCCGGGAAGCGGTGGGAGTTGTAGCGCGCGCAGAATTCGTCTGATGCAGCCTGCTTTTCAAAAGCGGAAACGGAATTCCAGCTGTTCAGAATCCGGGCAAATGCAGATGCAGAATCAGCCTTGTGGAACAGACTGCGGACGGCGTTGTCCTCGATTCCTTCAAAGGCGACATCTGTTCCGATGACGCCCGTGCCGGATGTAAGCGCGTCAATCACCTTGACTTTCACGCCCGCGCCCTTGAACAGCGGCGCAACAAGCGCCTGGCACCGTGCGATTTCCGAAATCGGCTCATCCACAAATCCGAGACACTCAATTGCGGAAAATGCCGAAAGCTTCTTCTTCAACCGTCCGTCCATTCCTCCGCCGATGACAACGAACTTGATGCCGGATGAAACCAGCGGAAGCACCTTCTTCAAAAACCAGACGAGTCCTTCTGCATTTTCAGCCCTGTTCCACGCGCCGTAGAAGCAGAATGTGTTCTCACGCACCGTTACGTTTGCCGAATCGTAATCAAACCGTTCATTTTTCAGGTAAAAATGCACCGCGGAAGAATCAAGACCGTATTCCGTTTTGATGACACCGCAGTCCTTTCTGCTGAATGCAAAAATGCTTGAGGCGGAAGCAAGCGCCGCTTTTTCCGTCCTCTTTATCCACGGAAGCAGAGCCCTCCCCTTTCTGCTGAATTTCTGCGCGATGACGTCGTGGCACATAAGGACTTTGTTCGGGTGGCTCACGAAAAGCGAATACTAATTTTTAGAGAACGTCAGGTACAGTTTTCTGCACAACTGTATATCCGTACAGAACAAAAATGATACAAGATGCATTTTCAGAGACCGTTCAGTCAGTAAATAAATCCTCTTGATTTTTTTATATTCTCTTACTAGTTCCATAATTTTTTCTTCAGGCAGATCTGTTCCGAAACGGACATACAGTGCCAGAAGGGAAAAATAGGACATTGCGATTTTTCGTCTGCATAACCGGGCAACCTTTTTATCACTTTCTGCAAGACTGAGCATTTCCTTGGAAGCATCGAGCAGTGCCAAATGCCTTGCAGAAAGCTTGTGTTTTGTTATTGACTGACTCCGCTGAAAATATGCATACACGACTTTTGTGCTTTTTACATAACGAGCACATTTTTTCAGAATTTTAAAGTTTGTTATGTTGTCTTCATAAATTTTTCCGGCAGGAAATTGCATATTATCAAAAACATTTCGCTTATAAAGTTTTATCCAGACAGGAAAATCATTCTTCCTATGAATTGCATCCTGCTTCATATAAAACTGAAGAATGTTTGAAGAGCCATTTAAAACTTTTTCATTTCTCAAAGAATTGAATTGTGCACTGTTTCCGCATACAACAACATAGTCGGCGGAAACAACGTCCGCACCATACTTTCGTATCAATGAATACAGATAGCCAAGATAATCAGGCGAAACCCAATCATCGCTATCTATAAATGAAATATAGCTTCCTGCTGCATTATCAAGTCCGACATTTCGAGCATCGCTTAGACCTCCGTTAGTTTTGTGGATTACCTTTATCCGGATGTCCATTGCTGCATATTCATCGCAAACCGTACCGCTTCTATCAGTTGAGCCGTCGTCAACCAAAATCACTTCAAAGTCTGTAAGCGTTTGATTTAAAATAGAATCAACACAACGTGCAAGATAGTTTTCAACATTGTAAACCGGGACAATTACTGAAATTAAAGGTACTGCCACTTAACACACTCCATACTTAACATCAAACTTTGATGCCGTTCTTTTCTCATACATCAGATACAAATAAAACGGAATGTACACTTTTAAAAATGAAAAGGTTATATCACCTTTCAGTTCAAAAAGAAGGAATTGGACGGACATCAAAAAAATAATAAACCCGCTTCCCTTTTTTCCGCAACTTTTTAAAGCTTGATACAGAATGAAAAGAAAAAACAGCACAAGGGAATACAGAAGCCCGGTATAAAAGATGCCGCCGTACAAAATGTTCCGCATGAATCCGACATCAGTCCTTCCGTAGTATCCAGATCCGTCCAGACCAAGCCAATATCCATCGCCAAACACAAGCGTTTTTTCCGAAGGAGAGAAATTCTCATACATTCTTCCAAGCTGGTTTGTGCTGGCAGATTCAAACGTTCCCTTTTCAACAAAGTTAAAGACGGGTTCAAGCAGCCAGTCGATAAACGGCTGAATATCAGGAAATGCAAAATACAGCATCGTTCCGACTGCAATTATAACAGCAACCACCAGAATATAAAAACAAAATAACTTCGGACGGTGATGAAGCATCTGGTACACAGAAAAGATTCCGCATACAAAGAGAGAAACAACAAATCCAATCCTTCCATAAAAAAAGCTCCCGACTATAAAAAGGCAGGAAAAAATTTTGCACTGCTTCAGTGTAATTCTTCCGTTCAAAAACAAATAGCACATAAGCACAGCGGCACAGGAAACCAGAAACGCACAGCCAAATCCGCTGAATCCGGCAAAGCCGAAGCGCGTAACATATTCAACAAAGCTTGAGAAATCTGTTTCACCAAAATCAACTATAATACTTTGCCAAAACTGCTTTAACGGCGGCACACAGATAAATGCAACGGTTCCCAGAACATAAAACGCGACAGATTTCAAGAATATGATTGGAAAGTCTTCCCGCACATAATCACAGTGATTTGCATAGCTCCATATACAGAACACAGAAACCGAGGCGAACATTCCTATGAGCAGACGCAGAAAATAAAAAAGGTATTGAAAATCGAGGGCAGAGCTTGCAATCATTGCGCTAAAAATGCTTATAAAATAAAGCAAGAACAAGCGTGAGAATGAGCCGAAATTCTGCTCGTATTTAAATCCCCGGTAAATGCAGAACGCCACGGGAACCAGTGCGGCAGCATAATAAAACGCCTTGTGAAGCGGTGTTATGACAGCGAAATAAAACGGATTGTTTATATATGTGTAAAGCAGGACAAGCAGTGCTGATGCACACTTTCTATTTAGAATCACAGCCGGCCTCGTATTCCAAAAAGAAATCACAGAGATTTCTTTCAATTTTTTTCTGATAAAACTGCTGCACAAAAACAGAAGCATTTTCCACCAACGACTTTCTGTACATTTCATCCGCAAGGATTTTTTCGACAGCATTTGCCATTTCGTCTGCGTTGCCGATTTTTACGAGTACGGCACATTTTCCGCCATCAGAAATTTCTTTTGAGCCTGTCCTGTAATCGGTAACGAGAACGGGACACCGAAGGCTCATGGCTTCAATCGCAGAAACTCCAAGACCTTCTGTCTTAGAGCTTAAAATGCTTACAGAGGCGTTTTTCATCCAACGGTACGGATTTTTATCAAAACCGGGAAGCAGAATACTGTTTCTCAAGTCGGCAGGAACAGTTTGATTTATATAGTCAACGACTTTTTGTCTGTCAGGTCCGTCGCCTAAAAACACAAGTCTATAGCGATTCTGAAAATCTTTTGAAAGATGGCAATACGAATCAATGACCGTAAAAAAATCCTTTGACTTGAAATCAATCCGTGCAACCATGAGAATGTAATTGAAGTCAATACTCTCCAATGGAATTGCCGAAAGAATTTGTGCTTTCTCAAAGTCAACGGAATTGTATATTACATCTATTCTATTTTTGAATTTGAAATTGTCTTGAAGGATTTCTTTCTGCTCCTTGCAGACGCAAACAATTCTTTGTGATTTTTTTAGCAAATGAAAATTTATCAATGCTGTCCGAGCTGTTTTCATTGTAAACGGATTTCCATGAATCCAAGAAATATACTTTCTATGAATTTGACAGGCAACAAGAGAGGTATTCCAAGATCCAGAGAAATTTATTACAACCTTATTTTTTGTTTTTGCGAGTTTTTTCAGTTCTTTTTTTGACTTGACTATATTTACATAAGGAGAAACAGAATATTTCTTTTCATCAAAGCCACCAATCACATAAAGAAAAATTTCGGAATCTGAAAATCTTTTGTTTATGACATTTGCGATATTTTCAAAAACTCTTTCAGTTCCGCCGCCCATCCAAATATTGATGATAAAAAAATATGACCTCATTTCGATCCTCTTTATATAACTTTTCCAACAACAGTCCTAAAGCAAGCATATAAGCCGCACGGACTTGCAGCAAAACTTGCAAACGCCGCCTTTGAATAATTCCTGTAAATATGCAGCAGCAGTTTTTGAATCGCCGCAAATGAATATGCTGTTTTTGCTCTTGAAAGTTTTCTGAACAGATTCCTTGCATAATCGAGTTCGGCAGCGTTCTTTCCTCCTTCATGTAGAAAGAAACAGTTTTTATGGAAGCAGACAAATGCTTCCAGTACAATGCTGTACTTGTCAAAAATGCGGGCGGAAGATTCATTCTGTTCTTTTCGATGTTCTTCCGATGATTGGTTTTTGAAAATCCGATATTTTAAAAGTTTTTCCTTTATATTCGCACCCTTTGCGTTTTCAGCAAAAACAAGTCTTGCCCAAAGCTCATAATCTTCTGCATACAAAAATTTCTCGTCATACAGATTCTGCTTATAGATTTCCGAGCGGAGCATAACTGTAGGATGGTAGAAAGTCGAATAAAACTGCAAGAAAAATTTGTTTTCTTCAAATGATTCCGGCAGGCAGCTTCTTCCGATTCTCCGCCCGTTCTCGTCAATGTGCCATGCATTCGTTCCACACAGGGCATAATCGGGATTGCTTTCCAAGAACGCGACCTGCTTTTCTATCCTCTTCGGAAGCGAAATGTCATCGGCATCCATACGGGCGATGTACTTCCCGCTCGCGGCGGCAACAAGACTGTTCAGAGTCCCTACGATTTTGAGGTTCGCTTCATTTCTGTAAAGCGTTATGCGGGAATCTTCCGACGCAAGC
The DNA here is from genome assembly GCA_017935745.1 of Treponema sp. GTDB lineage: Bacteria > Spirochaetota > Spirochaetia > Treponematales > Treponemataceae > Treponema_D. The sequence goes on from JAGBGX010000012.1 coordinate 264,111, forward strand.
CTTTGCAGGATTTCAAAACTGCCGTCCGTTGAGCAGTCGTCCGTTACCAGAATCTCAAGGTTTGTATATGTCTGGTTCATAATCGAGCGAACGGCAGATTCAACAAACCGCTCAGCGTTGTACACGGGAATTATCACGGAAACGAGGGGTGAGTTATTCATTTACACCCCTGTGCATTGGATATACTTTCTGCCAGTAAATCAAAATACGGTTTAAAATCTTCTCCCGGATCTAAATGGCTTATGTTTTCTATTTTATCAACTGAAGTTACCGCGGAGTCATATCCGTCTGCAAAAAACATATAGTTTGATTTCTTATACCAATAAAATGCGCCGGACACTTTGCCGTAGTTATTGTCAAATGCAATGCATGGAGTTTTTGTTATGTAACTAAACACAGTACCGTGAAAGCGGTCTGTAACAACAAATTCAAATTCCTTGAAATAGGAAAGCGTCTTTTCAATAACGGATTCTTTGTCAGAAATATTTTTTCCGGAATAATCGTCCGTATCAAAGCATTCTGCTGCATATCCGTTGTCCGAAAGATACTGTCTGAGCTGTTCTATATCTGTGCCGTTCATATTTTTTTCAAAATCATGCCGAATACAGAAAAGCACCCGCTTGTTTTTTTTCAGAAGCCCACCGGGCATCAACGGAGCTGACAACACCATATCAGGCAAAAGCACGGATTTCACCCCAAGAACAGACTGACAGAATTCAAAACTTGCTGCATCTCTGGCGCATACAACAAGATTATTATGAGAACGATATGAGGAAACAGATTTTTTCAAGAAATACTTTTGCTTTGCCTCAAAAAATATACTCTGCGGTAAAGAAATTATAGGATTGCCGGAAAAAGATTTTATTATATTCTGTCGAAGCAGTTCTTCTGTCCTGTAAAGACTCCCCAGATTTCCGCCGCCCTGAAGAATGATTACATCATCTGATGAGACAATTTTCTTTACCGAACGGATATTTGCGCACTGCTTTGATACCAAAACGCATTTCAATGGAAGAGAATAAGCCTTAAAAAAATTCAGCGTCCGCACATAAATCGCAGCATCACCGATGTTGGAATAATCCGGCGCAAGCATAAGCACAATGCCGGAATCAGCAAGAATCTCCGCCTTCTCATTCCACCGCGTATTGCGAAATCGAAAATGGAGCAGATAGCAATATCTGTCATACAGATACGAAACAAGAGGAATCTTTTTTATGAGTCTGACAAAATGCTTCTTCATTTTTTTCTGAACAATTTCCTTTTTATTCTGAGCGGAAGATGCCTGATTTTAGAAAAGAATATATACATTCCGCTTGAGGCAATACGGTGCTTCTGCTCTTCGCACGGAATTGCAGGAGCATTTTCCCACGCATGATGCGAGAGAAATTCCCGGTATACAGGTTGTAGCCAGTGAGAACCGTCGGCACACAATCTGTCCCTCTCCTCGGCATAGGTGGGAATTTTTATGCTGTCATCAAGTTTTTGTATTGCACCGAGCGAAATATACCCATGAGCATTAAAACAATGCGGCAGCCGGCATCTGCCTATCGGCCTGAAATTCACAGGCTTGGACAAATCGTATATGTTTCCAAGAAAAGCACCGCAGAAGCACTGACAATAGTCGCCGCTTCCTAAATCAAGGTTCAAGGTAAGTTCTCCAGCCCTGCAAAACTCATTCCTCCTTACACCAAAAACGGCAAACTTAAAGTCGAACAAAGTGCTGTCAAACTGCGACCATATTTTTCTATATTCTTCCCGTGAGTATTTGGTCAGAAATGCAATATCTTTTGTCCTTTCATTCCGTGCGACTGTTATATGAGGAAGCGCACCGAAATTTTTCATTGAAAATTCTTTGATTTCATCTATGTACGGCACAAGCTCGTCATGCGGTGTTATCTCCACTGTAAATGACACACCTGCATTTTTCATTTTATTTACATTCGCAACAAATGTTTCAAACAGGTTCTTTTCTTTCAGCTGCATCCAGTGAAAGGAGAATTTTATAAAAAGGCGGCTTTTCTCTTCGTCCGTGCAGGTGTCCACAATCTCATCAAAACGGCTGGACAAAATACCGTTTGTAATTATCGAACAGAAATGCCCCTCGGCAGCCAGTACTTTTACAAGCGGAACAATTTCCGAATACAGAAGCGTCTCTCCCGGAGCGCAGAAGTTAAGATGGCACGCTCCGCCAAGCCGCTCCTTTGAGAAACATTTTGCAACAAATTCAACAGAATGCGGCAGGTTTGCTTTTTTCCCTGTATATGCGCGGCCTTTTTGCGGCAAATAGCAATAGCTGCATCTGAAATTACAGGCGGCAACAGGAACATTGCATGTTATAAACCGTTTTATCTTATCCATAAAATTTTCCTTATTAAAATTCACTTACATACACGCAGTCTGTTTTTGAAAGACGTGTGAAAAAATCATTTATATTCCTTTCTATAATCCACTTTCTGCATACTGAAAAAAAATACAGAATGAAATTCCGCCTGAGCGGAGGATTCAATATCCATTCGTGCGTGAACACCACAAGTTCCGCCTCGTCCTTGTTCTGCCCGAACAGTTTTTTATAGTTCTTCCAGTCGTCGAAGCGGAAGTCAGTTTTTATGAAGTCGAATTCTTCCGTATAGATGAATTCCGTTTCGTTCAATTCCTGTTCCTGCTTCTCCGTAAGAAAGTATGACGGCCGGGTTTCGCTGTCGGCGCACAAGAGGGTTTTTATTCCGCAGTCAATACCGATATATGATGAACTTGCAAGGCATTCTTCAAAAGAGCCGTTAAAACAGTCCAGCCTGACAGTCTGCGAAATGCTTTCTGTGCTTCCTGCAATCCGCACGGTTTGTTTTACAAACATTTCATACCCCCCACCGTCAATAAAATTGCAGGACTGACTGAACGCGTGGTATCCGAATTTAAGCCAGCCGCTCTCATTTCTGAAATCATCCGCAAATTTTTCGGTGCATTTATCCAGAGAAAATCCGTCCAGCTCATAAAAGCAGTACAGCGTAACAGAAACTCCGTATGCATCATGAAGCTTTTTAATATATTTAAAGAACGGATGCTCAAACGGTGTGCAATATGAATCTTCTTTTTCTGTCAGCTGACGCAGGGAGCTGCTCACATCGTCAACAGAAAAATGGACTTTCTGAGCAGAAAATAAAACTGGACATGAGAATATACAAATAAATAAAAAGGCGTACTTTTTTACGGCATGACTGTAAAGCACTGTTTCAGCTCCTGTTCAAATGCAATTTTCTTAGCAGCATCACTGCCTCTGCTCTTGACATTCCGAAGGCAAGAATAAAAACTGAACTGAAAATAAATCCGGTAATGCAAGTTATAAAAAAGTATTTCGTTCCGCTGAACAAAGTCCCCAACGCCCCAACAAAAAAGAACGAGCATACGGCTACAAAAACCGGCCTGACAACAGAATTGAGAATAAACTCCATGCTTTTCATCCCAGTATATTTTTTGCAGCAGTATATTCTGAATCCCAAACCGACAGCATTAAGTCCTATCCTGATATATAAAAGCCAGACCGGACTGGCTTTGAGGAAAAATGCCGTTATTGTCAGCGGAAGATTAAGCAGGTTTAAGATTCCTAAAATTGTCTGGTACATTTTTATCCTGCCGGTTGCCTGAACAGCCGTATACAGCGGGCCGTTCAAAGACTCCAGCAATGACCATATCAAAATCAGCCGCACAAAACTCACCGAATATTCAGGAACATTTTTCAGCCACAGTCCAAGAACAAATTCACAGTTCAGATGCAGCGGAAGAACAATCAAAAAAAGCAGATAAAATGAAAATTTCGATGCACGCTGCAAAAGAATATAAAACTGTTCCTTTTCTCCCGCCGCCCAGTTCTTTACAATCTGCGGATTGAACGCCGTCTGGAAGTTTCCCACAAAACTGTATACCGCCGCATTCACCTGATTTGCGATTCCCATTGCGGCGTTCACTGTTACATCCGTGAAGATATTCAGTACAATATTCGTTCCCTGCGAGTTTGCGACATTCGCCGCCGCACCGAACAGGCTCCAGCCGCTGAATGAGACAAGCTCCCTTCCCAAGTCTTTGTCAGCTGACTTTTTGTAATGTGCAGCCGCAAAATTCCTGCCGCAGTAAAATACATAGACTGCAAGAATCACCAGTGCAACAGCAGCAAGCAGGAATGAATAGGCAGCCAGTTTGTCAAACGGAGAAATTCCAAGGAGAAAGACAACAAGAAGCTTCATCACCGCCTCAACAATGCTCAGACCCGCAAAGAAGCTCATTTTCTCATACGCGATAATCACGGCGTTATACGGAACCCGGATTATATTTATCAGCGTTGTAACGGCAGCCGCCTGATAGCACCAGAACGCCGCAGTGCTTCTTTCGGCAGGAATATTCAGTTTTGTGTTTAAAAACCAAACTCCTACGCTTTCAGCAAGCAGGATAAAAACAAGGCAGATCAGACCGTGGATTACAAGGCTCCTGCTGAACACAGCCTGTGTTTTCTCCGCGTCATTTTTTCCGATATAAAAAGTAAGATACCGCTGGACACTGGTCGCCATCGCGTTGTTCACAAAGCTGAACAGAACAACCACGCCCGCAACAACATTGTATATGCCGTAGTCCTCCGCCCCGAGGACATCCAGCACCACCCGCACCGTGTACAGGCTCACCAGCATGATGAGAATCTGCCGGAAGTAGAGGAAGAGCGTGTTCTTTGCGATGCGAGATGTACTTGTCATGAACCGGTCGGTTTCCTCCTGTCTTTCGTTTTCTTCTATGATATATGCGCCACCACCGCGCTCACGGAACGCCGGGTAGCGCAAGCGGCTTTCCGAACCATTCCAGCAAGGCTATCAGAATCTTTCTGACAGTCCATCCGGAAAATCCTGACAGTCGGGCAGGAAAATCTTTACAGTCGCTCAAGAAGATTCTCACCGACGCTCAGGAGAATCTTTTCAGCCTGTCCGAATTATTCCGGCAGCCTATCCAGAAGATTCTCACAGGCTGTCAGAAGAATTCTGGCAGCCTATTAAGGAACATTCCGAATGCACGGCGCACATGCTGCAAGAGTTGCATCGCAAGCAGTACGGCACATCAGCCACAGTTACTGCGTCAGAACTGACGTAATTACTACGACAGTTCTGACGTAACTATTACGACAACACTAACGCAGCTATTACGACAGCTATGGCGTAACTATTACAATAGCTCTGACATAACTATTACGACAGTTATGACACAACTATTACAATAGTTCTGATGCAGCTATTGCGGCACCTCTTCCATGCATACCGGGTATTATGCGCCTCACGTGCGTGCTACCTCCGCCGCCTCATATCCAAGCGTCCAAAGCGGCACAACCTCGTCGCACACGTCGCTGATGAACACGTCACGTCCGTTGTCCGTTATGCTGCGGAGTTTTCCGCTCTTCCCCAATCTCCCGCAACACCCGCCCATTCATCTCCCGCCGTTCCTTGTCAAACAGCCAGCCGTATTTTCCGAAGTACTGCACCGCACTGCGTATGTGGGCGGCGAGCATTTTTTTGTTCTTGTATGACGACTGTGCGTGGTCGTGGACGATTGAAATGTCCGGGCAGTAGAGCGTCTGCGAAACGCGGTGCAGGCGGCGGATCAGGTCAAAGTCCTCGAAGTACATAAAATAGCGGTCGTCAAAGAAAATGTTGTTCTCCGCAAGCACGGAAAGCCGCATGAACATAAAGCAGCCCGAAAGGCACGGCGGGTTCATCACGCGGCTGTAGCCCGAATCCTTGAGGCAGTAGCGCGCGTCCTTTTTCTCCTTCCACTTTTTTAAGAATCCCACGGGCGGCACAAATCGGCGGAAAATCAGGTCGCCGGGCGTGGGAAGCAGCTTGCACAGATACTGCACCGTTCCGTCGGGATAGACAACTTTCGGCAGCACGTAGCCCGCACCGGGATGTGCCTCCATAAAATCAGCAAGAAACGGCAGCACTTCCGCACCGAATCGGATGTCCGGGTTCAGGACGACGTGATAGGTGCTTCCGCTTTCAACCGCCTCACGCATCGCAAGGTTGTGGCTCGCTCCGTAGCCGAGGTTCGCGTTGTGGATGTAGCGGACGGACGGAAAATCCTTCTCCAGAATCCGCCATCTGTCGTCCGGCGAGTTGTCGATGACGTACAGCGTCCCCACGCAGCCGGAGTCCGAGACGGACTTCATCACCGCCTCAATCTGGACGCGCAGCGTGTTGAACAAAACGATGCTTGCCGTCATTTTTGCCGCACTCATGCATCTGCCTCCGCACACAGTTTCCGCCCGGAAGCAAAAAACGCGTTCTGAAAAATTTCAAGCAGATACGCGCACAAAAACGAAATCCCGAGAACCGCAAGCAAAGCGAACGCCGGGTTTTCGCCGAACACGCCGAGCGAAACAACGCACATCGCAACCGGATAGTGGACAAGATACATTCCGTAGGAAAAATCCTTTTTCACTGTGCCGAAAAGCGGCCGTGCAAAAAACGCGGCGGACATCACGACGACAGAAAGCGAGAACGGAACAACCGCCGCCGAAAGTGCGGGAACATCCAGCAGTACGGACGCGGCAAGCAGCACCGCACACGAAACAAACGCGACCTTCAGCTTTGGAAAAAGGTTCTTCCAATAAAAAGCGAACGCCATTCCGCTTGCAAAATACGAAAGAAACGCCGGAAGCTGATTTTTCAATGCGGACGGAAGCCCAAGCCGTTCAGTTACACGCGGCATAAGCACCTCCCACAAAACGGAAAGCACATACAGCGCGGCAAGGACAACACTTCCGCCCCCCCCCGTCATATTTTTAGACAGACGGAGAACCGCCCGAACAACAAACGGAAGCAGAATGTAAAATCCGACTTCAACTTTTATCGTCCACAGCGAGCCGTTCACGCTGCCGCCCAAAGGAAGCCCCTCAAACACGCCCGGAAGATTCGGATGCATAAAATTCAGCGTACAGAAATTCGCCGCAAGATATTTCCAAAGTCCGGCGGAAGAAACATACTCACGAAGCGGCAGCCTTGAGAACGAAAAAAGCAGGACGGCACTGGCAGACACAACAAGAGCGTACTGCGGAAAAATCCTTCGCACACGCTTGAGAGCATATTCCTTTACCGAGCCGCTTTGCAAAAAAGAAAGCGTAACCCAAAATCCGCTCAAAATGAAAAACACATCCACCGCAATTCCCCGCAGGTTCAGACACGGAAGACGCACGCCGCCCAAGACAACGCAATGCTCGTACATCACAACAAGGCAGCAGGCAAGGCGGACAAAACCGAATGCGTTTTCCTTTGGAACAGACGGAACCTGCAATTCCCCGGCTGAAAAAATCCGCCCGTTCATGCGAGAGCCTCCGCCGTTTCGTAGCCAAGCTTCTCCGCGCCAATCACCTCGTCGCACATGTCGCTGATGAACACGCCGCGCCCGCCGTCCATTATGCTGCGGAGTTTTCCGCTCCAGTCCGCATCCGGCGCGCTCCGCGAAAAGCGGCATCGGTAGACAAGCACAAAGTCGTATTCCGAAAGCCGCGCCAGAAGCAGCTGCACGAACTGCCAGTCCATCGGCCCGCATATCATGAATTCGCCCTCGTGCCAGCTTCCGCCCGCCGCGCTTGTGAGAAAGTCCTTGAATTCCACGAGGCTTTTCTGCATTCCGCAGGAAAGCTCCGCCGCCCCGATAAGGATTGCGTAGCGTGTCATGCAATCTGTTCCGCCCGAAAACACGAAAATTGCAATCTATAAGATTGTACCATACCATAATACAATCTAAATGATTTCATGTCAATAAAAATAACATCTTATAGTATGCACATGGATACGGACAACGGATCATGCGGAAACTATGAGCGGCAGTTTTCGGACAGGCTGCGCTTTTTGCGCAACAGGAAGCGGATTTCCGCGCGGGAGATGAGCATCGCCCTCGGGCAGAACGTGAACTATGTCAACCTGATTGAGAACGGGAAGCGCACGCCTTCCCTGCGGGGGTTCTTTTCGATATGCGACTGCCTGGGCTGCGCGCCGCAGGACTTTTTCGGCGGAGAGGAAGCGGACGGAACAGAGGAACGAGGCGAGCCGGAGAACGTCCAGCGGGAGCTTTCAGTTGCCGTCAGGCAGCTCACGGAGGAGCAGTCCCGCGCCGTCCTCAGGATGCTCCGGTCGTTCATCGGGGCGCAGTGAGGGCTTGCGGTTTTAGCGGGCAGTCAGGCGCCCTTCATTCCGTCTGCTCCACAAGACCGCGCCTTTCAAGCTCGGCAAGGATCCGCTGCACGATTTCTTCCGGCGGAACGTCCTTCGTGTCGATGACAAGGCCGCAGAACGCGTAGTCGCTGCTGTCGATGCCGTAGAGTTTTTTGTAGCGGCGCGCGTCCTCGCTGTCGCGCATTGCGGTGAACGCCTGTATCTCCTCAAGGCTTCCGCCCTCGCGGTTTTGGATGCGGCGTGTGCGCACGTCGTCGTCAGCCTTCAGGTACACCGTCAGGTCAGCCTCCTTCAAAAGCCAGACGGCAAGGCGGCTTCCGAGGACGCACGGCTCGGCGCGGGCAAGCTCAACCTGCCGCGTGTCAACGGCGATGTCGTAGCTGTCGTCTGTCTTTGCGGCCTCGATGACTTCGGCGAGCGTCATGCCCCGCTCCGCGGCAAGCTGGCGGAACGTGAAGTTGATGAGCCGCACGCCGAGCGCCTCCGCCAGAAGCGAGCTGACCGTCGTATTTCCGCAGCCGGACTTCCCTGAAATTGCAACGCGCACGTCCTTTCCCGGCGTAATCCTGTAGCTTTTCATAAAAACTCCTTTCTCGCTCCTTCCTGCCGCCGCTTCGGCTTCACGGCTTCTTCCGCTCATTCGATGTTCCGCGCCTGCTCGCGGATGTTCTCGAGCGCGTCCTTTGCGGCAATCACTTTCTCGCCGACTTCCGCGAACTGGTTCTTGCTGCCGATGGTGTTTATCTCGCGGTTGATTTCCTGGCAGATGAAGTCGATCTTCCTGCCGGGCGCGGGGCTTTCCTCCAGCTCCGCCCTCAGCGCGGAAAGGTGGCTTTGCAGGCGCACAATTTCTTCGTTGATGGTGTACCTGACAATCATCGCCGCCGTCTCCGCCATGATGCGGTTCTCGTCCGCGCTGTCCGCAAGAAGCTCGCGGAATTTCGATGAAACCTGCTCGCGGAACTTCGCCTCCATCTTCGGCTGCCATTCCCGGAAGAACGCCGCGCACTCCTCCAGCACGGAAAGCTTTTCGAGCAGATCCGCCCTGAGGTTTCCGCCCTCCCGGCTGCGGTCAGCCAAAAACTGCGAAAGCACGTCCGCAAGCACCGGCTCAATCTTCTGCCAGTACGCCTCCGCATCGTACTCGCGGCTCACATTCAGCACGCCCTCCTGCGAAAGGATGAGCGAAAGCGGAATGTCGTCCTCCGGCTTTCCGAGGGCGCGCGCGACATCGCGGATTGCGTCCCGGTAGGAGACCGCCGCCTGCGGATCAGCCGTGACCGACGTCCGCGGGCTGGCGTCGCGCACGCGCACCGAAAGGTCGGCCTTTCCGCGCAGAATCTTTCCGCTGACCGCCGCGCGCAGGCGCATTTCAAGCGGACTCAGAAACGGCGGAATGTTCACCGAAAGATCGAGGAAGCGCGAATTCACCGACTTCAGCTCCACGCTGATATGCGTTCCGTCCGCCTCCGCTTCCGCGCAGGCATATCCTGTCATGCTGTTCATTTCTTATCCTCCCTATTTTCCCCTGACGAAAGCCGCTCAAGCACGAGCTGACCCGCCTTCCAGTTGTCGCCCGCGCCCATCGTCACAAAGACGTATCCGCCCGGGAACTGCGGCCCCGCGTCCTTTGAAAGCTCCGCCGCAATGATGTCCGCCGCCCCGCTGAATTCCCCGGCATAGACGGCGTTCCGGTGGCATTCCTGCGTGCGCCGGGCAAGGACTTCGCCGGTGACAGCGGAAGCCGAGGCCGTTTCCCGCGCGCTTGCGTAGATCCTGTTGATGACGACCATGTCCGCGTCCGAAAAACTGCGCGCGAATTCCTCCAGAAGGGCGGCAGTACGCGTGTAGGTGTGGCTCATGAAGTCCACGATAATCTTGCATCCGCTGTAAAATTCCCGGTAGCCCGCAAGCGTGGTGCGGATTGCCGTTGGGTGGTGCCCGTAGTCGTCAATGAAGATGATGTCGTTTCCGAAGCGGTTCTTTTTCCGGGCGACAATCTCGCTGCGCCGCTTTCCGCCTGAAAATGACGCAAGCCCCTGCTTGAGCCGCCCGTAATAGTCCGCGGGATTCCTGCCGTCCTCCTTCAAAAGCTCGCATCCCAGGGCGAACGCCGCCGCCGCATTGAGCACGTTGTGGCGCCCGGGAACGTGAAGGACGCAGCCGCCGGCAGCCGCAAGGGAGAAGCGCTGGCAGCCAGATTCCGCGCCGCCGAACGAAACCCTGTACGCGCCATCAGCCACCTCGCCGTAAGGGATGAGGACGATGTCAGGCCGCCTTCCGGCAGCAAGGCGCGCCGTCTGAGCCGCGCCCGGATCGTCCGCGCAGAAGATGAGCGAGCCGCCTTCCGGCAGCAGGCAGATGTAGTCGATGAACGCGTTCTGGATGTCGGAGAACAACGGATAATAATCCTGATGGTCGCTTTCCACGGACGTGAGGATGATTTTCTTCGGGCTGAACGCCATGAAGTGCCGCTGGTACTCGCACGTCTCCGCCGCAAAGTAGCGCCTGCCCCGCTCCGCCGGAAACTGCTCCGACGTCATCACGCACGAATTTCCGAACGCCGGCATGACGCTCCCCGCAAGCACCTGTGCGGGAAGATCAGTCTCCTTCAGCACCGCTCCAACAAGCCCCGCCGTCGTCGTCTTTCCGTGGACGCCGCAGATTCCTGCGCTGTACGCCGTGCGGGAAAGCGCGCCCAGAGCCTCGCTGTAGAGCATGGACGGAATGCCGAGCCGCTCGGCTTCCGCAAGGTCGGGATTCTCCTCCGGGGAATAGGCCGATGAGCGCACGACAAGCTGCGTTTGCGGCGTAACGTTCTCCGCGCTGAACGGAAGAGAGTGCACGCCGAGCCGCTCAAGGATTTCGTCCGTGTAAAAATGCTCGGACACATCGCTTCCCGTGATGACAGCCCCGCGCGCGGCAGCAATTTCAGCAAGCGCCGCCATTCCCGTCCCCTTGATTCCCACAAAATGAATATGAACGCCTGAAAGGTTTTCAGGAAGAACAGTTTCTTTCATAAACGCATTTTACTACAGAAAGATGTATTTTTCAATCTTCTGCGGCAGGCGTTTTCTGCTGAAAATCACAACCACCCGTCAAACGGGTGGTTTGCTCTTAGCCTATAAGGCTAAGGGTTTCAAGCCGAGACTTAAGTCCCTCGCTTTCACTTTCGTTCAAGCCTATTGCAGTTTGTCACCCGCAGGCCCTTAAAGGGCCTTTGGTACTACTTGCTGCCCTTAAAAGGGTCGTCGTATTCTTTTTCAGTAAGCTTGTCCATCGCTATATCGTGGGCTTCCTGTTCTCGGATATATTTCGCAATCGTTGCTTCATTCAAACCTACTGTACTTACGTAATATCCCTCTGCCCAAAAATGGCGGTTGCCAAACTTATATTTCAAGTTCGCATGTTTATCAAATATCATCAGGCTGCTCTTGCCTTTCAAATATCCCATAAACTGCGACACACTGTACTTTGGTGGTATACTTACAAGCATGTGTACATGGTCGGGCATCAAGTGTCCTTCTATGATTTCCACTCCTTTGTAATTACACAACTGCTTCAATATCTGTCCGATACTATCTCTGTACCGGCCGTATATTGCCTTTCTTCTGTATTTCGGTGTATATACTATGTGATATTTACACAGCCATTTTGTATGGCTCAACGAATCTATTGTATTTGCCATTCACTTTCCTCCTTGGTGTATCGCAATAGACTTGAACAACCTATTGTACACCTTCGGGGAAAGTTTTTTTTGCTACAAGCTGTTGCCCACCACCCGCATAGCGGGTGGTTTTTTGTGAAAATATTCCGCTTCGCTCCATATTTTCACGGGCTCACGAGCCCTAATTCGTGCGGAGAGGTTCATACCCGATGCAAGCATCGAGTATGAACCTCTCCGCACGAATCACAGGCCTATCTGTAAAGCGGAGAGACCTGGTTCACAAGCTTCATGTACTCCCCGAACGAGCTGTCATACGCCCTTGCATTTTCTACATTTGGAAGCGTAGTCTTTGACTCGTCAAGGGAAACATGCTCCGCAGCAAGGCTTTCCATGGAAACTGCGCATCCGTTCTGTTTGCGGAGGCACCACAGAGCCTGCAAGGCCGCGCCGAATGCAGCCGCCTCAGACGAAACAGGCACCTTCACCGGAAGGTTCAGAATATCAGCTGCAATCTGCCGCCACACTGCGCTTTTTGCTCCGCCGCCAGTAAGGCGCAGTTCCTGCGGCTGGAATCCGTGCTGCTTGAACGACTCAAGCCCGCCCCGCATGGAATACACGGCGCTTTCAAGAGCCGCGCGCGCAATATTCGGCCGGCCGCAGTTCGCAGCTGTCAGCCCGGTGATGCTCGCTTTTCCGTGCGGAAGGTTCGGAGTCCGTTCCCCGTTAAAGAACGGAAGCACAATCACTCCGCCGCAGCCAGGCTCAGCCTTTTTCGCCTCTTCATCAAATTCCTTTACATCAAGCCCCAGAAGCGCCCTGATCTGCTCAGAAGCGACCGTGCAGTTCATTGTGCATAAAAGAGGAAGATATCCGCCGGTTGCAGAGCAGAAGCCTGATATTCCGTTTTCAGGATCTGAAAGCGGAATGCCGCTGAAGCCGTAGAGCGTGCCGGATGTCCCCATGCTCATCGTGAGCGTTCCGTTCCTGACTGCTCCCGTTCCGATTGCACTCATCATGTTGTCCCCGCCGCCGGAAGAAACAGGGATGCCCTCTGGAATTCCAAAGAGCCGCGCAGCTTCCGCTGTAACAAAGCCCGCAGGCTCGTCACTTGCAATAACGGGCGCAAGCTTTTCAAGCAGGCCGGAATCCACCGCACTGCACGCCTTCACTGACCATTTCCGCTCCCGCGAGTTAAACAATGCTGTGCCGGAAGCATCCCCGGCCTCAGTCACGTAGCTGCCAGTCAGCAGATAGTTCAGATAGTCATGGGGAAGCATGATATACCTGAGACGCTCAAAAAGCTCCGGCCTGTTTTTTTTCAGCCAGAGAATCTTCGGGGCTGTGAATCCCGGAAGAATATAGTTCTGCACTTCCGCTGCCGCAGCTTCATTTCCGCCCAAGGCTTCTGTGATTTCAATGCATTCCTGCGCTGTTGAAGTGTCGTTCCAGAGCTTCACATTGTACAAGGCTTCCCCGTCTGCATCGAGCGGAACAAAACCGTGCTGCTGCCCGGAAACTCCGGCCGCCTGAACCGTCTTTTTTCCTTCCGCTGAAATTTTTGAAAAGCACTCCGCAAGCCCGTCACGGTACCACTGCGCCTTCTGCTCCCGTGTTCCGTCTCCCCGGGAAATCAGCTGCATGGGACATGAGCCGCTTTCCACCGTTTTTTTCGCTTCATAGTCATACAGAACAACTTTCATGCTCTGTGTTCCCAAGTCAATTCCAGCAACCGTCTTCATGCAAACCTCCGTAAAATCCGTTCTCCGCTGAAAAACCCTCAGTATAAGTATCACCCTGAATTCCGCAGAAATCAATGCAGAAAACTGATTTTGCATATCCAAAACTGATATTTTGTGATATACAGAAGGAAGATTGTTTTTACGGGAATTTTTATGGAAATAAAGGAAACGGCGTACATTTACCGTCTCAGCGCAGGAGAAAAGCTTGCCTGGCACGGACGGTTTCATTCTCACGGCGAAAATGAATTTGAAATCCACTTTTTTTCTGAAGGAAGCGGAATCTTTTTTTCAAACAAGGCTTCACATCCCATAAGCGGCGGCTCCCTTTTTCTCACAAGCCCCAGGGAATTCCATTCAATCCTGCCGGACAAAGTGACAAGCCCGCTGACATACTACGCAGTTCTCTTTTCGCTTTCACAGGCTGAAAATTCGCTATATCAATTATTGATACACCCTGAGGCAAAAAGGCGTCACAGCGCGCGGGAAAGCGAAATTCCCGCCCTCCGCTTTATCCTTGAGGACATACTGAAGCTTTCAAAGTCGCCGTCGTTCCACATGAAAAAATCAGCCGCGCTTCTCCTTGAAAGCTGCCTGTACCGGTGGTTCGGCAAAAGCGCAGCCGGCAGCCACGGAAAAAAATCACGCGCCGCGCAGTCCGCCGCTGCACGCCAGCATGTCGCAGACGCGCTGAAATACATGGAAAGAAATGTCTGCGAAAGCCGGAGCATCGCGCAAGTCGCCTCATCATGCGGAATTTCTGAGGAGCACCTTATACGGATTTTCAAAGCTGAAATGCAGATGACACCTTACCAGTACTTTACACGGCTGAAAATTCAGATGGCTTCCCTCGCGCTGCTCAGCTCTTCCTGCCCGGTTTCAAAAGTCGCGTCAGACTTTTCATTCGAGAACCAGTTCCACTTTTCCCGCGTATTCAAGAAATGCACGGGAATGGCGCCTTCTCTGTACCGCTCGGCCTATACATGACGCCGCTCAGAACCGTTCCCGCTGTATAAGCTCATACGCCTCAACAACCTGCCGGGTCTTGTCAGTTGCAACTTTCTGAAGCACTGCGTTTCCCTGGTACTTGTCGGGATGAAAATACCTGATTCTGCTTTTGTACGCCTTCTTCACAGCTTCCGCATCAGCATCCGGCGGGATTCCAAGGAGCCTGTACGCCCGCTCAAGCTGCGGCGAAACCGGCCGGAAAACAGCGGAAGCGGCTTTTGCCTTCTCCTTCCTGCGACGGCTCCTGCGCTCCGTTGTTCTGCTTCCGCTCTCCGTGTGCGGACTGTCTGCCTGCACGCGGGAGGAATCAGAGCTTCCGCCGGCGGAAGAAAAGCTTTCTTTGCCGGAAGACTGCCCGTTCTCAGCATGTTCCGCGCGGGGAATTTCAGGCCCGGGCTTTTTTACCGGCGGCACACGGCCGGCAGAGAGCGCCTCACTCAGCAGGTCGCCGAGCTTGTCATACAGAGTCTCCATCTGCACGCTCTCCTTCTCCGCCCCATTCAGAAATCTTGCGCTGAAGCGTCTTTCTTCCGATTCCAAGAATGTCGGCAGTCTTGCTCTTGTTGTTCTTGTTTGACGCAAGGTTCTGCTGGATGATTATTTTTTCAGCTTCCTCAAGGCTGATTCCAAACGGAACTGAAATGCTGTTTTCACAGGAATTCCGGGCGACAGCAGGAGGAAGATCCTCAAGCGTGATTTCGTCCCCCGAGCACATGACCACGGCGCTTTCCACACAGTTGCGCAGCTCCCTGATGTTCCCCGGCCAGCTGTACTTCATTATAGCCGCCTTTGACTTGCTGTCAAATCCCTGCACGTGCTTTCCGTTTTCCCCGTTGAATTCACGCAAAAAAGAAGCCATGAGCAGCGGCAGATCGCTTTTCCGCTCCCGAAGCGGCGGAACATGGATATGAATGACGTTCAGCCGGTAAAACAGATCCTCCCTGAACCGTCCGGCCTTTATCTCTTCCTCAAGGTTCTTGTTTGTCGCGGCAATCACGCGCACATCGACTTCGATTGTCTGCTCGCCTCCAACGCGCTCGAATTTCTTTTCCGCAAGAACACGCAGGATTTTTATCTGGACATTCTGGTTTATTTCCCCGATCTCATCAAGAAAAATGCTGCTTCCGTGGGCAAGCTCAAACCTTCCTTTCTGCAGATGGTCGGCTCCGGTGAAAGCGCCCTTTTCATGGCCGAACAGCTCGCTTTCAAGAAGCGTTTCGCTCAGGGCCGCGCAGTGGACATTTATCATCGCCCGTTCATGGCGGGGCGAAAGATCATGAATCGCCCTGGCAACAACTTCCTTTCCGACTCCGCTTTCTCCCGTTATAAGGACGCTCGCCTTGGACGATGCGGCTTTCTGTACCGTCTGCTGAATCTTTTGCATTGCGGCGGAAGTTCCCGTCATGCTTTTCAAGGCAGACCGTCCGTCAGCTTCCTGTTTGAGCGCCTGATGCTCTATTTTTATCTGGCGGCTTTCAAGCGCGCGCTTCACGATAAGCCCCAGCTGATCAAGGTTCAGGGGCTTTGTCAGAAAGTCGTATGCGCCATGCCTCATCGCGTCAACCGCAGCGTCTATGCTTCCATGCCCTGTGAGAATGATGACAGGAATTCCCGGCGTTTCAGTCGCCACACGGCGGAGCACTTCTTCGCCGCTGACTCCCGGCATCCGCAGGTCAGTGATGACAAGGTCAATGTCTCCCCGCGAAATCAGGTCAAGCCCTTCCTGCCCGGAAGCTGCCGTCTTTACATTGTAGTCTTCCATCTCAAAATTCGCGGCAAGCCCTTCGCGGATATTCTTTTCATCATCAATAATCAGAAGCGTGAATTTCATGCGTCCTCCAAGCAGAAAAAAGGAACTACTGTGAGCCTTCAAGCAGCATTGTCTCTTCCTGCGGAACAGGAATCTGAATAGTGAACACCGTTCCCTTTCCTATCTGCGAATTCACCGTTATGTCGCCCTGGAATTCCTTTATGATTTTGTACACAGTTGTAAGCCCCAGCCCGGTTCCGTCCGCCTTTGTCGTGTAATACGGCTCAAAAATCCGTGAGCAGGTGGATTCGTCCATGCCGCAGCCGTTGTCAGCAACCGTCAGAATATAATGGTCGCTTTTCACAAATGACTTCACTATTATTTTTCCGCCCGGCTCCTTTCTTCCCGAGAGAACCGCGGCCTTTGCGTTCTGGACGATGTTTACCAAAACCTCGCGGAACAATTTTTCATCTATAAGAATTCTGACCGGGCTGCTTCCCGTGCTCACAGAAACTTCAATCCCGAAGCTTTCAAGCTCGGGAGAAAAAAACGCCATCGCCTTTTCAATTATCGCATCAGGATCCGCAAGAGACATGTTTGTCTTCAGGGGACGCACGGCAAACAGAAAGTCCATCACGATTTTGTTCAGGTTTTCAATTTCCTCAGTCACAACGGAAAGGTACTTTTCCATGTGCTGTTCATCCGGCAGCATGCCGCCGCTTTCCCGGCTTTTTTTTATCGCCCGCTGCAAAAGCTGGATATGAATGCTGATTGCTCCCAGCGGATTTTTTATTTCATGGGCAACGGAAGCCGCAAGGCTTGTGAGGCTCTTCAGGTTTTCTATGCGGTGGATGAGAATTTCCTTCTGGCGTTTTGATGTCACATCATCAGCAAAAATAATCGATCCTGCAATCCGCGACTTGCGCAAAAGCGGAATAACTGACACAACGATAAAGCGCGCCTTTCCATCGGAAGCAACGACTGAAAATTCTTCCCGCACATTTGTATTCTGCTCCTGGGCGCAGCAGGAAATAAAATTTGAAATGTCCTCGTCTGCAATCAAATTCCAAACGGGCTCGGACTTTATCTGATGAAGATGAAAAAACGGCATGTACCGCTTTGCCGCCCTGTTGAGCCGCATTATGCACCAGTTCTTGTCCACAATGACAATCCCTGACGGAATGCTTTGCATGATTGAATCGAAAACTTCGTTTTCTTCCCGGGCAGCGTTCAGGATTCTCCGCACCTGCTCATCTGAAAGCTTTGCCGCTTTTTCAGACACCTTTTCAACAAATTCATTCATTCACGGCGCTCCTGAAAATTCCGCTGTTGCAGTACTGAACCTGCATCACGCTTCTTGCAAGCTCCTCAAGGCATGAAGCCGGACTTTGATTGAAGACAGTCACGCTGCTCAAAGCCTTCTTCAGCAGCTGCAGAACCTGAAAAGACGATTCCGCGCCGGCAGCAGAATGCTTGAGTCCGTCCAGGGCTTCTATGAATCCCTGGATAAAAATATCAAAGAGAACTCTCGGCTCAAACGAAGCGCATGACGAGACAGTCTGCGGAATATCAGGAACACGGCCGCCTGCAACCGACTTGAAGAATTCCAAGGCGCACAGCTTCACCGCCTCAGGCTTCACCTTCAGAAATGACTGCAAAAAACCGGTGATGCTTTCATACTCAGCGCCTGAATGGAGGGCAGCCTCATAATGGAAAACTCTGCTGATGACATTTTTTTGCTGCTCAGGTGTCCGCTCAAAAAAAGCGTATGTCCGCACCCGCGAAAGAATCGTCGGAAGAAGCGAGCTTTTCCGCTTTGTGGTAAGGATGAAAACCACATCTTCAGGAGGCTCCTCAAGAATCTTTAAAAGCGCATTCCGCGCGCTCTCCGCCATCAAGTCTGCATTTTCTATAATCAGCACTTTTCTTCCGCCGCCAGCCTTTAAATGCGCCCATGCGGAACAATTGCGTATCTGGGAGACAGGAACAGAATCATACAGGAACGAGCTTTCAAGCTTGCCGCAGTTTTTTTCAACTTCGTCCAGAATTTTCTCAAGACTGTCTCCGTCAGGAATCACGCGTCCCGGCTGAAGCAGCTCAAGGTTTTCATCAACCGCCTGAAGCAGCGGAGCGAATTTTGAAAGCTTGTCCTCCCCTTCCCACAGAACAGGACTGAACCGCACAGTCAGCTTTCTCACGGCGCGCAGGTACAGAAACCGGGCGGCCTCAAGGTGACGTGTGTTCTGAAGGCTCTGGCTCAGCAGCGTCATTTTTGCCGCCGCAATTTCCAACGTTCGGTTTCCTGCCCCGACAACAAGGACATTCTGGCTCACCATTGCCTTATGCTGCATGCAGCTGCGGCAGCCGCAGTCCCATGCTCCGCCTTTCTCGCACGAAAGAACCCGTGCAGTTTCCAGCGCGCACGAAAGCTTTCCCGAGGAGGCAGGCCCGGAAAACAAAACAGATCCGGGAAAGCGGCCGCGCCTGATGTCTTCCTTCAAAAGAGATGTTGCGCTCTGATTTAAAATATTGTCAAACATAGCTCACCAAAAACACAAGGCTCAGTCGGGAACCTGCACCGCAGCATGCTCCACAGCACTGGTTATTGACTGAAGCGGAACTGAAATGAACGGCTGCAAAATCCGGGCAAAAAAACTGCCTGAAAGCATTGGCTCCGTCTTGAACCACGGCTGCGCCTGCATGAAAATCAGGATTACGCCGACAATGACAAGTCCTTCCGCAAGCCCGAACACAAAGCCCAGAAGCCTGTCCAAGTCCTTGAATATGTCACCTCCGAAAATATTTTTCACCGCTGTCTGTATGATTTTCATTATGATGAATGAAATGATAAAAATCAGGAGGAAGGCAAGCACAACAGAAACAAAGTGAACTTTCAGATGCATTTCAATCGGACCGACAAGACGGCTGTAAAACAGAAGCGCAGTCCATGCGCTCACAACAGGCGCAGCCTTCCCAAACACTTCATTCAGGAATCCGTTGATTGCCCCGAACACAGCAAATCCAAACACAATAATCAAAAAAACAACGTCAATGGCAGGAAACATCATGGCTGATTTCTCCCAGCATAAGGCTTGCAATAGTTTCTGACGGCCTTTTGCCCCCGCAGATTCTCATGCAGTTTTCAGCAAAAGATTTCCGTGTGCAGCTGTCCTTCATTTTTTCAAGCGCGGCAAACAGCTGCTCCTTCATGCTGCCGTCTTCATGCAGAACAAGCGCGGCTCCGCGCTCAGCAAAATAGGCAGCATTGTCAACCTGATCTCCGCGGGTTCCCTGGCCGCACAGAGGAATCAGAATCATCGGCTTGGCGCACACTGCGCATTCCCACAGGAAATTGGCGCCCGCACGGGAAACCACAATGTCGCAGACCTGAAGCACAGCGGGCATTTCGTCATGCAGAAACGCATACGGCCGGTAGTCCTCGTCCGCAGCCTCCAGCAGTTCAGGGTGCTCCGCCGCAAACCGGCTTCCTGTCTGATGAACAACAGCAAACGATTTTTTCAGCTGCTCAAGATTTTCCACTATGAGCGAATTGATCTGAAGCGAACCCATGCTTCCGCCGACAACAAGAAGCACCGGCTTTTCTCTGTGCAGGCCTGTTCCAAGGAACGCCCTTCCTTTTTCGCTGCAGTCCGTGTAAAAAACAGGGCGCACAGGATTTCCAGTGACAACGCATTTTTCCTGCATCTTCCTGCTGAAGCATGATTTTGTCTCTTCGTATGAAATGAAAATTCTTGACGCGCCGGAACTGTTGAGCCGCGTGGCAAGCCCGGGTGTGCAGTCGCATTCATGCGTAATATACGGAATACGGAGCAGCCGCGCGGCAGCACAAGGAGGAACGCTCACAAATCCGCCTTTTGAAAACAGCAGATCAGGCCTGAGCTTCTTTAGAAGAAAAAAGGAACGCACAACTCCTGCAAGAATCTTAAAGGCGTCCGTCAGGTTTTGCAAGGAAACATACCGGCGCAGCTTTCCGCATGGAATTCCATGGAACGCAGCAATGCTTCCGCCGCGGGACTCAAGGCAGTTTTCCACGACAGACGCATCCATTCCCTGCGCATTCCCAATCCAATGAACCGCAGCTTCCACGCCGTATTTTTCAGAAAGAATTTTTATCTCGTCTGCAACAGCGATTCCCGGATAGATATGCCCCCCGGTGCCGCCGCCGGCAAACACAATGCAAAGTTTTTTTTTCGGACGCTCCATAGGCTACTGTTCTTCTTTCTGCGGAATGCGTTCCATCAGCTTCATAAGCTCTTCATTTTTAAAAAGGGACGCATATTCCCGGGCGCTCATGCCCATGCTGTCCTTTATGTCAGGATCAGCTCCCGAATCCAAAAGAAGCTTCACTATTCTGGAATTTCCGTTTCCAACAGCAAGAACGAGGATTGACTGCCCGTCGGAACTCATTGTCCCAAGGTCAGCGCCTCTTTCAATAAGCAGCTGTGCAATGCGGTAGTTCTTGCGCCATACAGCATCCATTACCGGCGTATATCCGCGGTCCTTGGAAACTGCGTTTATATCAGCGCCGCCTTTCAAAAGAATGTCAATCTGCTCTTCGTTTTCAGCGCGAACGGCAGCACACAGCAGCGGCACTCCTTCCGAAGAAAAGGCATTCACATCCATTCCGGCAGCGAGAATCATGCTGCATATCTGCGGTTTTTCCTTTTCAAGATAATAAAGATAGCTGTCTGCCGTAAACGGAATGCCTTCCTTAAAAAGACTGGCAAGATTCTGCCTGCGGATATCCTCAGCGGCAACAGCAGGCGCGGCTTCCTGCAAATAAGCGACAAGCGCATCGGCTGACGGAAACTGCTTCAAAAAAATTCCTGAGGACACGCTGCTGACTGCATATCTTTTTATAGTCTCATCGTTCCCATGAATCAGCGTCATCATCCCCTTTCCGGCTGCAAGCCCGAGGATAAAAATGAAATCGTCATAGCAGCAGATATAGTCAGCGTTCAGCACAACGCAGTGTGTGCAGCATGCAGCCTGCTCAGCAATTTCTGATATCTGGGAGCATGTCAAATTTCCTGACACAAACACTTCCTCATAATCCCAGCCTTCCGACTCAAAAAATGTCTCAGTCTTTCCCACGTCCCGGTCTCTGACTTCAGGAGCAACAATCAACCACTTCATTCTTTCCAGTATATACTAATCAGCGCAAGGTTTCAATAAGACTGAAACATCTGATGCGTCATTGCAGAAAAAAAAGCGCCGCGCATCACTATAAATTTTCCTAAATTTCATTATTTGCTCTTGACCAAGGATTTCTTTTTATATATAGTATATTGTATCGATTACATGGTGCCTGTAGTTCAGGGGTAGAGCGCCAGATTGTGGATCTGGTTGTCGTGGGTTCAAATCCCACCAGGCACCCGCGGACCGGCAAAGGAGCCGTGTAACAGAACGCGTTCGTAGCTCAACTGGATAGAGCAGTGGACTTCGAATCCGAAGGTTGCACGTTCAAGCCGTGTCGGACGCAGGAACCGGGCGATTAGCTCAGCTGGTAGAGCAACAGACTCTTAATCTGTGGGTCGGGAGTTCGATCCTCCCATCGCTCAAAGGATTTTGAAGCACTTTGTGTAGGTCAATAGAATCCTCCATGCGAGAGTGGTGAAATTGGCAGACACGCTAGACTTAGGATCTAGTGCCCTAGGCGTGAGGGTTCAAGTCCCTCCTCTCGCAGTACATAATTCCTTGTATTGAAAGGATTTACACCACGGAAAATCCCTCGTGACAGCAGATTTGACAGCAATTCCTTGTTTCGGAGCGCTACGGAATGAGAGTCACCGGGCTAATGCATTTTTTCTGTTTTACCGTGTCTCCTGCCGCCCTTTCTTGACACGCTTTCTGGCAGAACGGGCTGAAAACGGCTCCTGCTGTGCAAAGCGCTCTTCCAGCCGCTCAAGAACATCGGATGCTACATCAGGAATTTCAGACGGAAAATCCATGAAAAGCTGATAAGGTTTTACGCCAAGCACATCTGCCAGCCTGGCAAAATTCTGCCGTGACGGCCATATATCGCATGTTTCATAGTTTGAAACGGTAGTCGGAGAAATATCCATCAGCTCGGCAAGCTTTTCCTGAGACAGGCCGTTCTTCATCCTGAACCGCTTTATATTGCCTGATAAAATTTCAGCAATCCGCCGCTCTGTTTTTGTCATTGCCTCTTTCTTGAAGCCGCCTCTGCCTTCAGCCGCGTATCATATACGGCGACAAGCTGCTGCGCAATCCAGCCGTTCCCGCACTTGTACCAGAGAACATACTCTGCCTGCGGGATTTTCTTTGCATCATCTGGCGCTGGCTCTGCCTTCACGTACTTTTTTCCGCAGACTAAAAATATGTCGCCGCTTCTGGCATGGGAGGAAACGCTGCTTGAGCTGTCAGCTTCTGTCCTGAGCGCAGCATACGGAACAGTCACAACAGCCCATTCGCGGTCAGGGCTTATGTTCTGCACATCAAGGGAATTCAGCTCGATGCTTTTCTGTCTGCGGCAGCCGCAAAGGCACAGGGGTATGCAGCAAGCGGCCGCCAAGACTATCTTTTTCATCAGCACGACTCTTTTATGTATTTTTTCACTTCAGGATACAAAAGCAGATCGCTGTCAACAAAATGCAATGACGCAATCTCTTCGACATCAGCCCACCTGTACTCTGAATGCTCAGTCAGCTCATAGTGCTTTTGCATTCCATCGTGAGGGACAAAAATCCGGTAGGCATGAAGCGCAATCTGCTGCCCGTTGTGCACAAATGATGAAGCGGCGACAGCTTCCCCCGGCACAACGTCAATTCCGAATTCCTCCTTCATTTCCCGGACAACAGCCGACGCATCATCCTCGCCCGGCTCTGCCTTTCCCCCGGGAAATTCCCACCGTCCTCCCATCTGGCCCGCCGGATTTCTGCGGGCAATCAGCACTTTTCCGCTGCAGACGGCGATGCAGGCTACAGAAACATTTTCCATGGAAGCCGCCGCTACAGAAGCACTATCTGAGGAAACACAAAGTGCAGGATTCCTGCCGCAATGCAGACCGCGCCGATTATTTTCCGCGAGCCCAAGACTGCGCCGGCCGCCGGGGGAACAGAAGACGGCTCTGAGGAAGACGCCATGTAGTATTCCAGAAGAATAGAAAATCCTGCCGCAAAGCCTGCAAGCACAGGAAACAGATCGCCGATAACAGGAACGTCATTGCGAAACACAGACAGAATTTTCATCACTGCAACAAAGATGCACAGAATTCCAACGACAAGCCTGAACACAGGGCTGTTAAAGTCAAGGATTGTACTGCCGGAGCTGACTGAATCCCCTTCACCTGAAAATTCATCCTCCTGCGCCAAGTTCTTTCCGTATACAAGAATCAGGCCTGCAAGAACATTCAGCAGAACTGAAAGAAAATAAAATTGAGCCATTAGCATTCCCCCTCTGCAAGCATAGAACAAAACATGAAAATTGTAAATGGCAGACGGCTACTTATTCAAAACTTTGCATTCAAATACGCATGATTCTTCCCCGGCCTCAGCCCTGCACGTCACAGCTGCAAGATCATAGTCGGCAAAGACAGCGCGGGCATCCTGCGGAGCGGCAGGGTCAAACACAAGGAGCTGCTCAAAGCGGCTGGCAACGGCTCCGTCAGTGTTCAGGCACTCAAAGGTGATTTTCAGGCTGACGGGAGAACCGTCCTGTTCACGGGAAGGAGACAGCGAAAGCGAGGCATACACGCTTCCGTCGAATGAAAAAGCGGACAGCGTTCCGTTCAGGCCGGCAACAGTGTTTCTGTCCTTTCCGCCGTTCAGAATGCTTACAGCAAACACAAGCACTGCGCACATCATCATGACAAAAAAAACAGCCCTGTTTCCTTTCGTTGCAAAAAGAACCTTGAGCAGGCCTTTTTTGGGGGCCGTCTTTCCAGTGGCAAGATCGCTGTATATGCTCTGCTCATGCCGCCTGAAAGAGCCCCGCTCATAGTGAAAGTCAAGTCCGCCTGAGCTGTCTGAATCCTGTCCGCCGAAACCGCCGCCATGCATTTCCATACAACGCCCGGGCCGCCCTAGCTTTTTATCACGGCCTGAAGCAGGGAGTCTAGCCGCCACCAGCAGACTGAAGCCGATTCTTTTTGCACTATGAGCGCGCTGATAATGCCTTCCCTGCTGAGGCTGAGCGTGCAGTAGAGGCTGTCCTTCCTGCTGACATCAATCTTGCGCCGCAGAATCCGCTGCCCGTCAGACATCACCATCTGGAGACTGAACCCTTCCTCTGTCGCCACGATAAAATACAGCCAGCCGCTGTCTGTGACGCCGAGAAAATCATACGGAATATCAAACTGCTCCTTGGAGAATCCTTCCGACAGGCGCTCCTCATACGCGGGAATTGTAATGGGAAAATCGTAGGAATTCCGCTCAACATCAAACGGATGCACGAGAGTCGCCGCATATTCAATTCCTGACTGCACACGGCTCGACTCATCAACATAGCTTGAAAAATAGTCCACCTTCAGGTACAGCTTGCGCTCATTATAATCAGGCACAACATTCTCAAGGGAAAAGAATGAGCCGCTCTTTTCCTGGGCAAACGGATTCGGAATGTTTTCATTTTCAATGGGAATGGAATACAGCAGGAAGCCGTCCGCAGAAAACCAGTAGACAACAACGCCCGACGCTGCGCTGCACAGGACAACAAGCTCGTTCCTGTCTGTCGTGAAGATATTCTTGATGTGCGGAAACGGAGTCCCGCCCGGCCCCTGCTGCCCGATATAGTTCATGTACTGCTTTTTTTCATCGAAGCGGACAATAATCTGGCTCAAAACCTGGCCTGTCTTTGCGTCAGTTTCCTGCCGCTCAAGCGGAAGCCTGTCCACGGCATACAGATACTTGCGCGAGTCAGCAGCGATTGCCGAAGGCTCGTTGAAGGCATACGCAACTGCCGCGCGCGTGGAATTCACCGGGTCAGACGGACCGTAAAAAGACGGGCGCGGATTTGTTTCCTCGTTGTAATACAGAGCAAGCAAGTCGCCGTAGCTGTTCATCTCCATTATTTTTCCGGCCTCGCCGTTAAGAATATAAAAAAAGCCGTCATGCATTGAGACAGCAGTACGGACTGCCACAGCATTTGAAAGGGAAAAGACATTCAGCTCGTCTTCAAAGCTGCCGTAGTTCAGGCTGAACAGCACTTCCTTTTCCACGGACGAAACAACCCTGCTTTTCCTGCATCCAAAGAAACTCACAGCAGCAAAAAGAAGCAGAGCGGCGCGTTTTACATATTCCATACGTGATAAGGATAAATCATTTGCGTCATTTCTTCAAGCGGAAAAACTGCCGGACGGATGCACGGCCCGCACGTCAATGACGCCGCTGACCGCTGAATTTCACTTCCCACAGGAACAGCCCGGAAGGCGGAGCGGTAACCCCGGCGCGGCATCTGCTGCGGCTTTCAAGGATGGCTGCAAAATCCGCGGCGGCCTTTCCCTTCTGCTCAAGCTGAATGAGCGTTCCCGTCACCGAGCGCACCATTTTCCACAGAAATGCATTTGCCTCTATCTGAAAAACAAGCAGATCAGGATTGTCCGTGTCCCAGCGGAAAAACGCGCTTTCAATAAAACGCCTTGTGGAGCTGCTTGCATCGCCGGCGGCAGCAAAAGCCGCGCAGTCAAGCTCGCCATGCAGGCAGGCGCACATTCCGTTGAGGACTGCAATGTCAGGACGTCGGTGAACGTACCAGCGGTAGCGGCATTCCGTTGCCAGCGGGACTTTTTCTGTCTGAATGAAGTAGCGGTACACCCGGGATGTCGCGCAAAACCGGGCGTCAAATCCTTTTTCGACCGTGCACGCATGCAAAATCCTGATGTCACGGGGAAGGAGGCTGTTCAATGCGCGGACATATCCTTCCGCAGGAACAGAGTCAAGCGGAGACTCAAAATTTGCCGCCTGCCCTGCCGCATGCACGCCGCTGTCAGTCCTGCCGCTGCCATGCAGGCGCACCGGGACTTTTATCATTTTCTTCAGGGCTGCCTCTATTTCTCCCTGGACTGTCCGCGCGGGCTTCCCCTGGCAGCACGAGTCCTGCCGCTGCCAGCCGCAGAAATCAGTTCCGTCATAGGAAACAGTCAGCAGAACATTAGTCATCGTCACTGAAGATGTTGCTTGACGAAAGCTCCGCCGACATTTTGTCGTACAGCCCTCTCGCCACTTCGAGAAGCGGGCCCGGCTTTGCCTTGCTTGACTTTCCAAGCCCGAAAATGCGCGCAATAGCCTTTTTGCTTTCATCAAGCTTCTTCAGCCTGAGCTCCAGATTTTCCCGCTGCCCGTACTTGAATTCCAAAAGCCCGCTCAGATAGATGACGCCGTCATAGCCGTAGTTCTTGTCTGTGTCAGGCCCGAAATGGGAAACTGACTCAATGGACTCAATGCGTCCCGTCTCATTGAGCAGCGTCTGCTGATAGAAAAAAAGCGCCTTGCGGTAAAAAACCTGCGCAATATATCCGTAGTTGTGGCCGGGACAGAGCTTCTCTATTTCGGTGCACAGCCATGCAAGCCGCAGCGAAATTTCAGCGCGCTTGAATGTGGGGGCATAGGCAATGTCCACGCGCTCATAGCACAGCAGCGCAAAATAGTACATTGCCGCGCCGTCATACAGCGTCCGGTCGTCATGCAGGTTGTAATGCGGAAAAATTGTCTGCACTTCCCGGATTCTGTTCTTTTCATCCTGCATGATTCTGTCAAAGGAATCGCCGTCCCGTATGTCCTTAAAATCCTTCCAAAAGAACGCGGCAGTGCAGTTCGGGCAGCAGCCGATTTCATAGATAAGCGGATAGACAGTTCCGTATTTCTTTGAAGGCTCATAATTGCGGTGAAGCTCGTCAGTCAGATCGCCTGCAATTGTCCGCCCGCCTCCCTGATGCATGACTTCCTGCCTGAACGCACGGCGGCAGACAGGACAGGTCATATCCTCCTTTGCCCAGTACGAAACTGCGGGCTTCTTCTGCTCCTCGTCCGCAAACACTGCTCTGCCAGAAATTTTTGACGCCATTCTTTCCTCCGTCCGTCACAGGATTTCAATTACAACGTATGCAACCGCATACTCTTTTTCGTGGCTCACTGAAACATGGACAGCGCAGTTCTTGCCGCACTTTTGCTCCAGCAGCTTTCCGGCTCTTCCCACAGCCTTCATCTGAGGCCGTTCAGAGCCGCTCCCGGAAATGAACACTTCGTTCAGGCTGAATCCGCACAGCCCGGTTCCGAGCGCCTTTGAAAAGGCTTCCTTTGCAGCAAAGCGTGCCGCATAGAACTCGCATTTCCGCCGCAGTCCGGATCCGTGCGGCGCGCGCTCCTGCCCGTTGAAAAACCGGCTGATCAGGGCTTCGCACAGAACCCATTTTTCAAGCCGGGAAACTTTCACTATGTCGCATCCTATGCCGAAAATCATGCTCCTCCTAGGAAAGCAGCGGAACACGGGATGCCCCTGCGGCAGTGCCGTCCCCCGTTCCTTCGGAAGGCTGCTCCCCGCTTTCCTGCTCCTGCGTTTCTGTGCTTACTATGGTGAGCGTCAGCACAGAGACACTCTGCTGCGCAATTCTGGCAGGCTTTGAAACTTCAATCTGAACAGGAACTTCATACACCCCGGGAGCCGCAATAAAACCGCAGTCTGCATACGCGCGTATATCAGAGCTGCTGATTTTCTCAATGTCAAGAAGATTTCCTTCAATAACGATATCAATCCGCGCATCCGGGCCGGAAACAGTGAATCCTTCAGGAAGATTCGTGCAGGAAACAGGAATTCCTTGAAAATCCCTGACAGTGCCTTCCTGGACAACAGGAACAGAGACACGCACCAGCGATCCGTCGATAACTGAAATATACGAATTCATGTTCACCGGCTTTACTGTCCGCGAAACCGTTTCCTTTGCACCTCCGATGTCAACGCTGCCGGCCGAAAGGCTTTCAATATCATCCACCATCGAAGAAGGCCCGCAGACAGTCGCATACGCAGGCTCAAGCTCGGCAGAAAGCGCGCGATACCCGTAGGCAGGCTCCCCGAGCACATCGGCCGCAAGCGGAACCGTCTTCACGCTTTTTTTCTGAACCTGAATCTGGACAGAATCAGGCTGGCTGCTGATTTCAAGCGGCTCAAGATCGAGCTGAATAATCCGCTCGTCAAGCGCGACATACACAGGAAAGCTGTACAATCCTTCCTTTGCCTGGGAGGAAATGTCCACAAACGCGGAAAAGTCGTTCTCCGTAACTGAAGCAATCTGCTCGCGGCGCGTGCGGACTTTCACCCGCACATACTTCATGTTCTCAAGCCCCGAAACAGGCATCATGCTTCCTTCCGATTTCACTTCAAGCGGAACAGAAAATGTCTTTGAATCAAGCAGGGAAACCTGGTGAAAAAAGTAAATCATGGCGGCAAGCACAAAGCAGGCAGCCTTCACCGGCCAGTTCTTAGTTGTCTCTTCTAGCAATTGCTTTATGCTCATCGATTGTATCCTCTATAATCTGCTGGTCAGGAGTGATTTCAAGCTGGCGCTCCAGAATCCGGGTCACCTGCTCCATCGTAAGATCGTAGTGCAGCTTGGAGTCGTAGGCCAGGCTGTACGCGCCAGTCTCCTCGCTCACAACAAGGACAACGCAGTCGCTCACTTCGCACAGTCCCAGCGCCGCACGGTGGCGCGTCCCGAACGTCTTCTTTATGTCATACTGCTCGCTGACAGGAAGAAAGCAGCCTGCCGCAAGGATTTTTCCGCCCTGAATAAAGCAGGCTCCGTCATGCAGGGGCGTGTTATGTCCGAAAATAGTGACAAGCAGGCTTGAAGACAAGTCTGCGTTCAGCTTTGTTCCTGTGGACAGGATATTGTCGAGCTTTGTCCGCCGCATAAAGACTGCAAGCATTCCCCGCTTCTGCTTTGAAAGCATTTCCGCCGCAATCAGCACAGAATCGACATACGAATGCTTTGCACGGCTCCCGAATGTGAACCATTCCGCCTGCCCGAGCTTCAGGAACACTTTTCTCAGCTCCGGCTGAAACACGATGGCAAAGGCCATCATAAGTCCGGGGGCAATGATGCTGAAAATCCACAGCAGCGTCTTCAGCTGCAAAACAACGGCAACCGCATAGGAAAGAACGACAAGAATCGCTGCCTTTATAAGCAGCAGGGCGTTTGTCTTTGTTATAATCTGATACGACTTGTACAGCAGGAATGTGAGCACACCTATGTCGAGCACCGGCCGCACAAAATCATATATCCGCACCAAGACTTCAAACTGATTCATATCTAAGGAGTGATTTTAGCACAGCGAAAGTATCTTTACAAGGCGCAACATCGTGAACCCTGACCATAAACGCGCCCTTCAGAACCGCAAACATGTCAGCGGCAAGCGTTCCGTACAGGCGGCCGTCAGCATCGCGCCCGCAGGCCTGCCCGATGCATGTCTTGCGCGAAAGGGCCATAAGCACTGGAAATTTCCCGCCGCAAAGGGAGCCGCAGCGCGCAATCAGGGCCATATTCGCCCCGCAGTCCTTGCCGAAGCCGATTCCGGGATCCACAATGATTTTTTCCCTCCTGATTCCGCACTCCATGGCAAAGGCCGCCCGTGCCGACAGATAGCCGCTCACTTCGGAAAACACATCGCTGTACGCAGTGTCATTCTGCATAGATGCAGGAATTCCGCGCTTGTGCATAAGAATGACAGGAATCCTTTTTTCCGCGGCAAACGGGCCGAGCTGCGCATCATCCTCAAGCGCCGAAACATCGTTGAGCATGTCGGCGCCCTCATCAAGCGCGGCCTCCAGCACAGCCTTCTTGCGCGTGTCAACAGAAATAGGAATGCTGCTCTGCCTCCGTATTTCCCTGATGACAGGAACAATCCGCCTGATTTCCTCCTGCGCCTCCACATACTCAGCGCCCGGCCGCGTTGACTCCCCGCCGATATCCAGAATGTCCGCGCCTTCATCAATCAGCGAAAAAGCCCGTTCCGCGCCGCCCCTGCTTCCGCTGAAAAAGCTGTCCGGCGTGCAGTTCACAATGCCCATGATAAATGCAGGAAGATCCGTCTCGATGCTTCCTGATGCAAGCTCAAGCCGTTTCATCCGCGTCCAAGCTCCCTTGCGCACCGGGCAATCTGCTGCGGCGAAAGCCCGGCTTCCTCCAGAATCTGCTCCCGGTTTCCGTTCGGAACAAACCTGTCAGGAAAGGCGAGAACACATGATTTTGCCCGCGCAGTTTCCGCCGATGTAACAACAAGATGCTCAAGCTCCTGAGAAATGCCGCCGGCCTTTATTCCGTCCTCCACAAACACAATGACGCTGTAACCTTCCGCAGCTTTCAGAAAATACTGCGTGTCAAGCGGCTTTATAAACCGGAGCGAATAGATGTCTGCCGGCACTCCGTCCATAAGAAGGGAACGGGCGGCTTTCAGTGTCTCGCTGAAGATGCTTCCCGTGCACACAAGCAGAACGCTTTTTTTCCGTCCGTCCTCTCCTTCAGCGCAGCGGACAGCCAGAGACGGAGCGAACTCCTCGCACGGTATGAAAAGCCCTCTGCCAGTCTCAACAGGGCTTGAAAACTGCGGAAGCTCAGACGGACAGGTCATTTTCGGCCAGCGGATGATAACAGGACTTTCTGTTCCATGAACGGCCCACTCGAGGCACACATCCATATCGCCTTTGCCCGCCACAGAAAGGATGCAGAGGTTCGGAACCGGGCGGAACAGCGCGATGTCAAAAATTCCCTGATGCGTCTCTCCGTCCGACGGAACAGCGCCCGCCCTGTCAAGCACAAGGACAGCATGCCTGTTCTGAAGGGCAATGTCCTCTATAACCTGATCCACGCTCCGCTGCATGAATGTTGAATAGACAGCGACAACAGGAATAAGCCCGCCGGCCGCAAGCCCGCCCGCAAAGGAGACCGCATGCTCCTCCGCAATCCCCACGTCAAAAAATCTCCTTGGAAACCTGCGTGAAAAGGCATCCAGCCCCGTTCCCTTGGACATTGCGGCTGTAACGGCAGCAATCCGCCCGTCCTTTTCCGCCAGCTCCACAATCCTGCTGCTGAACTCCTCGGTGAAGCTCAGCGTGTCGAATTTCTCCACGATGCCGCCGCTTGTGTTGAACGGCCCGACCCCGTGAAAAACAGACGGATTGTTTTCAGCAGGACTGTATCCTTTTCCTTTCTTTGTAACGACATGAACAACGACCGGCCGCGGAATTTTCTTTGCCTTTGAAAAGACGCGCTCCATTTCGTCTATGTCATGGCCGTTCAGCGGGCCTGCATACTCAAAGCCGAGATCCACAAACAGGTTGTTTGTAAGGAAAAGCCCCTTGATTCCCCGCTTGAACCTGAAAATAAGCTTTCCAAGATGGCGGTTGAAATACGGAATCTTATCAACAAGCCTGTCAAGGCGGAACCTGAATCCCTGGTAAAAATGGGTGAATGTCAGCCGGGACAGATAGCGCGAAAAAGAGCCGACATTCCGGTCTATAGACATCTGGTTATCATTCACAACGACAATCAGGTTCCGCGCAAGCTGCCCCGCATGGCTCAGTCCCTCAAACGCCATGCCCCCGGTAAGCGCCCCGTCGCCGATAACCGCAACAACCTTCCCTTTTTTTCCAAGCTGCTCCCAGGCAGCCAACAGCCCCAGCGCGGAGGAAATTGAAGAGGATGCATGCCCCGCATCAAAAAAGTCATGCTCGCTTTCCCTGATTCTGGTAAAGCCTGAAATTCCGCCCTTCAGCCTGACTGAAGAAAACGCCTCGCAGCGCCCGGTGAGCATCTTATGCGGATAGCACTGATGGCTCACATCCCATACTATGGCATCCTGCGGACTGGAAAAGGAGCGGTGAAGCGCAATAGCAAGCTCCACAACCCCGAGGTTGCTTGCAAGATGCCCGCCGTTGCGCCCTACAACTTCGATAATCCTGCTGCGCATTTCCCTGGCAAGGGCAGGAAGATCTTTCTTAGGAATTCGCTTCACATCTTCCGGAGAATGAATACTATGCAAAAACAAGCCGCTCCTCCTGAAAAAACGGACACAAAAAAAGACCGCAGTCAGTCTGATGCAACCGCGGTCTCCGTGAAAAAAGGCCTTTTAAAAGCTCGGCATCCCTGCCTGAAAACAGCAAGGCTGTCTTACTTGCTCTTATGGCGATTTTTTCTAAGCTTCTTCTTACGCTTATGTGTCGCTATTTTTGCGCGCTTTCTTTTCTTTCCACAAGGCACAGCAGAACTCCTTTCTATAAATAGGTTCTTTCATTATGATTGATTTGAGGAATTAAGTCAAGAGTGAAAGCAGAATTCTGTTTAAAAACAAAATGGAATCCTGCGTCAGGGCAAAGCGCGCGGAATTTCCACTGCCGCTCACAGCAAAATGCTCCATTCCCGCCCCGGAAAGCCGCAGCCCAAGATTTCCGTGCCAGGGCGCAACATCACAAAAAAGCTCCTGGTATTCCCCTGCGCTCACGCCTTCCGCAGTCCGGAGCCCGGTCATAAGGAATTCAAATTCCCGGTCAGCCAGCCCGATTTCCTCTGTTTCCCGCGGAATCTCCGCCTCCAGAACGCCAGCGCCGCCCTTTTTCCCGCTCCAGAACTGCTCATACGCGCAAATATCGGCGCAGTTCGTCCACCGCAGGCTTTTTCTGCCATAAACAGTTCCTGTCGCGCCGCTCCCGATTCCCACATAATCCTTCTGGCTCCAGTACCGGCTGTTATGGATGCTCTTCTTTCCGTTCCGGCAGAAATTTGACACTTCATACTGAAAAAAACCGTTTTCGCTCAGAATGTTCCGCCCTAAAAGCCACTGGGAATCAGCCTCGTCCCCGCTGAAGCTGACTGTGCCGCTGCGTATGCTCCGGCTAAGCGGCGTTCCCTCTTCCACAGTAAGCGTATACAGGGAAAAATGATCCGGCGCAAAGGAAAGCATTTTCTCCAGTGAACGGCGGAATTCGCTCCCGGACTGCCCGGGAAGCCCGGCAATGGCATCAAGGCTCAGCTGTCCGCTCCAAGCTTCCCGGACTAGCTCCAGCGCCTCCTCTGCCTGGCGCGCACTGCAGTTCCGCCCGGCTTCTCGCAGCGGAGCATCATTCAGTGACTGGATGCCAAGCGAAAGCCGCGTCACACCGCCGTCCTGCGCGGAAAAAAGCTTTTCCGCCGTAACGGACTCAGGATTCATTTCCATGGTGACTTCTTCCGGCTGTGCGCCCGTCTTCACGCAGGAAGAGAGCAGCCCCTTCAGCAGGCATGAAATCTGCCGCGCAGAAAGAAGGCTCGGAGTTCCGCCGCCGATATAGATTGTCTTCCAGCTTTCAATGCCAAGCCGCTGCGCATAAAATGACGCTTCGTTCAAAAGGCACTCAACATAGCGGTCTTCCACGGCTGAAGTTTTCGGAATGCTGAAAAAGTCACAGTAGGCGCACTTTTTTGTGCAAAACGGAATATGGACATACAGCCCGGCGGAATTCATGGCAGGCTAATACAGCTTCATCCTGTTGAACGGAAACGCCTGCCACAAAACACGTCCCCTGACAGCAGACGACTTGACCGGGCCGAAGACTCTGGAGTCAAGGCTTTCTATGCGGTTGTCAGCAAGAACAAAGTACTCGCCCGGCCCGAGCGTACTGACCGCAAGCTCGCCCGAGCATCCCATTCCGTCCCATTCGGCAGGAACTGAATAAATGCGTATGTTATACGGCTTTGACGCAAGCTCGAATTCCGTCAGAAACTGCTGCTGCCCCGCAGGCTTCACATAGAGGACAAAATCCTTCATATAATAGGAATCGCCCGGAAGCGCAACAACACGCCGTATCAGGTTTTTCCCCGTCATGCGTCCATTCACTCCGAACGGAGCATATTTCTGCAAGGTGAAAAAGCGCACGGCAGTATTTGCAGCCGACTGAAACAGCGAAAGCCGCTCTCCGTCCAGCCGTGAAAGATAGACAATCTGGCCGCGCAGCGGACTGCGCAGGAACGGACAGACAAAGACAACTCCGCCCTTTGACACATCCGTTTCCATCGAGGCTGTATCCGTAAAGACAGAAAACAGGATACAGTGCAAAAAAAGCGAAATAAAGACAAAAACTGAAACCACAAGAACAACAGCGCGCGCAAGCTTCGTCTGCTGCTTTTTTTTATATTCAAAGGAATAGTCCCCGACATTCTGCTTCATGCGCGTATGATACATCAAATTCAGCTTCATATCAAGGCTTGCAGGAATGAGATGCATGGCTGAAAAAATCTGTATCATTCATGCATTTCTGCTGTTATTATACTGGGAAACCTCTAAAGACTGCAGCTTTTAGAGGCATCTTTGAAAAATGCGATGTTTCATTCCGTTCAGTTGAAACAATTTGCAAAAGAATGTACTATAATTATAAGCATGGAAGAAGCACGGAAAGTCATAGCGCAAAACAGAAAGGCTCACTTTAACTACACGGTCACCGACTCGCTTGAATGCGGCATTGTCCTTGAAGGCTCGGAAGTAAAGTCCGTAAAGGCCGGAAGCATCTCGTTCGGGGACAGCTTTGCTTACATAGAGCGGGGCGAAGTCTTCCTTCAGAATTTTCATATCGCGGAATATTCGTTCTCTTCCATATTCAATCATGATCCCGACAGAAAGAAAAAGCTTCTTCTCCACAAGGACGAAATAAAGCGGCTCCAGAGAAAAACAGACGAAAAGGGATTCACGCTCGTCCCGCTGGAAATATACCTGAAGAACGGGCTGGTAAAAATAAAGCTCGGGCTGTGCAAGGGAAAAAAGGAATTCGACAAGCGCGCATCAATAAAGGACAGGGACGTAAAGCGCGAGATTGCGCGGGAATTCAAAAGCAGGCAGAACGGCTAGGCGGAGGAATTTTTTGCAGGCGCACAGGAATCTTGCAGTCTACATAACGGTTATTCTCCTTTCCCCACTGATTTTTTCTGCGGAGCCAGTTGATTTTTTTGCCACCGCATCATCTTCAGAAGATGCAAACATGATAAAGATGACGACCGATCTTTTCTTCGCGCAGTTTCAGGCTGTAGACGGATACACGGTGCATGACAGGCGGAACGAGCAGTACAGCCGCAGCACAGAGACAGCGAACATCGCGTTCTATGCAGAAATACAGGAAGACGCGGAAGGCGGCTGGATCTGCACGCTGAATGCAATCCGCTCAGGCGGAAAGCAGAATGTCAGCTCCACAAAAAAGTACGACACATACTACAAGATTCTTCTGGACGCAAAGCCGTCGCTTGAAAACCTGCTGAGAAATCTTTCCGGGAACATAGACATTCCCCAGGCTTCGCAGCAGAGTGAAAAGAACATGCAGCCTGTCTCGCTTGCCGCGGAAGAAATGCTTGACACTATCGCAGGCACATGGGAAGGCGAATCGCTCATTGAAAAAATTCTGATTCTGCGCGGCGGACGGGGCTTTGTGATTTTTAAGAACGGAGCAAGCATGAATGTTTCCGTGACTGTCGATGGAAGCACCATACGGATACGGCAGAACGGAAAGCCGAACGCATCGTTTTTCCCTGAACTTCCGCGCTCACAGGCGCTGAAAGGCGCAGCTGAAGCCGGCCCTATCGAATGGAACATGACGCTGTACGGAAACACGCTCTCAGGAACAAAGACAACGCTTGTCGCCGACAAAAAGGCAGAATCCGGCGTTTCGCCCGGAAGAATCGATGTCACCTGGACTAAACGCTGACGGCGCCCTGCCTGAGGACAGTCCAGCCGCCGTCCCGCAGCTGGACAAGCGTAGACGGCAGAGAGCCTGATGTGCTGCCTCCGTCCACAATGAGATCTACTTCCGCGCCGAACTCCCGCTCTATTTCGTGCAGCGTCCCGAGAGCCGGACTGCCGCTTCTGTTCACGCTTGTGCTGTACACCGGCGCGCCGCATTCCCGTATGACAGCCCTGAGCCAGCTGTCTCCGGGACAGCGGAACGCTACAGACGGACATTTTTTTGCAAACGGAATCCCGGCCTTCACAGGAACTATGACAGTAAGCGCGCCGGGCCACTTGCACTTGAGCGCAGGCGGAATTTCGCATGAAGCATACTGCGCAATCTCATCGGGGTCGCAGATAAGCTGTATGAGCGGCTTTTCTTCCGCCCTTCCCTTTATGCTCCTGATTTTTTCGTCCGTGCAGAATTTCTGTTCGCCAGACCATTCGGCAATCCCGCTGAAGCCGTACACGGTGTCCGTCGGAAGGATGCAGATTTTTCCGCGGCGCAGAAAGCCGGCTGCAACAGAGACAGACGCTTCGTTCTTACTGCATGTCATAGACTGAAATTCCGCCGGAAACGCTGACAGGCGCTCTTCTTGCACAAAAGCTGACCCGTCCGTTCTGAAGATCAATCAGAAAAAGGACGAAATAAATGAGAACCGTTATAGTCATGGCGCTGGACTTGCACAGCCATTCGGGAATGAATTTCACTTCATGATGGCGCAGCACAGTGCCGGGGTCAAAGATATGCGTCTCCCGGGAAGCGAGCCCGCTGATTTTCACAAGCTTTTCGCCCGCAGAAACATAGCCGAGCTTCTTTGCGTATGAAGCAATGACATCGAGATCCTTTTGGAGCGCGATTTTCTCAAGGGACAGCTCGTCGTTCGTTTTTTCAATTGAAGCCGTATGCGCGCTCAGCGACTGCTTCTGCTCCTGAAGCTGCCTCATAGCCCAGACGCCGTCACTTCCGCCCACAAACGCCATGACTGTATAAAAAAATGTGCCGACGAAAAATGATGCAAGAAGTCTGAACCGTTCCATTATGACTTCAATTTCGGCATATCACGGATAAAAAATAACTGAAAATGAATCCGCCGGAAAACCATCACAAAAACAAATGCAAATTCCTATAGAATTTTTTTCCGATTCGTAGTAAAATGTAACTGATGTTTCATATAAAAAATGCCGATAAAACAGCAGGGGCAGTGCGTCCGGCTATTTTTATCATTTTCAAACGCAAAGGGGACTTAGATGAGCGAACCGTCAGAAAATAGAAGCGAACTCGATGAATACGGAGTCTGGATAAAAACTCCTCATGAAGCAAAAGGCGCACAGGCTGATCCGGCGGAAGATTTTTCTGACTTTTCATTTCCCGGCCTTTCATTGGAAGACAGTGCCGCTGAAATTCCAGAGCCTGCCTCAGAGATGCAAGATGAAAAAACAGCTGCGCAGGATATCGAAGTGGAGGACATTCAGCCGGAAGACGCGGCGGAAGCAACGTTTGTTGACCAGGCGGAAATTCCAGCGGAAACTGAGGCGGCGGAAGAGCCTGTTCCTGCTGAGGAAACAGCAATCGCAGGCGAAATTGCAAGCGTTTTTTCTGAGCCGGCAGCCGAAGCGCCGGACGGGGACATTGACCTGAGCTCGTTCATGGACAGCGGCCCGTCCCAGGGCGACGGAGACATCGATCTGAGCGCATTCATGGGAGATGACAGCGCACCGTCAGCGTTCGGAGACGGAGACATCGACCTTGACGCGTTCATGGGCGGAGAGTCGTTTGCCGGAGAAAAGGAAGAGCAGGCGGAAATTGAAGAAGCAGATCCGCTTGACATAGACCTGGACTTTGAAGAGACTGATGTTGAATTTCAGGACAGCGGCTCAGAGGGACTGCCCGACAGCCCGCAGGAATTTGAAGAGCTGCCGCCGGCGGAAGAAATTCCGGAGGACGCGTTCAGCGAATCATTCTCCGTTCAGGAAGCTCCGTCATTCAGTCCTGAGCCTGCGCCATCACCAGCTTCTTCATCTTCGGACGAAGAAATAGACCTTTCCGACTTCGGATTTGATGACAACTCAGACAACCAGAATCCGATTCTCGGCGACGGAAAAGAGAAAAAAGCGCAGGCAGGGCCGGTTGACTACGAAATGACTGTTGATATAGAGGATGACAGCGAGCCGGAGGAAAAGACAGAATCAAAGCCCGTGGCAGAGCACAGCGGAGATGAAGATATTCTTGTTGACATTTCCAGAGACGCAGAAAGCGCGGAGCAGAAGGAACAGGAAACAGATCTTTCTTCCCCTGACGACAGCTTTGACATTGATTCAATTTTCAACAGCATAGAAGATGAAAGCGGGCAGCCGGCAGGCTTTGCTGAATCAGCGCAGGAAACTGCTGCAGAGGAGCCGCCGCATGAAGCTGAAACAGCTGTGCAGGACATCGATGTGGAGGACATTCAGCCGGAAGATGCGGCGCAAGCAGATACCGTTGACCAGACGGAAATTCCTGAAGAAGCAGAGCCCGTGACAGAGCCGGAAGAAACTGATTCAGAAGAAGAGCCTTCCTTTCAGGCGGACACTGTCAGCGAAGACCTTGTCACGGACGAAAGCGATGAGGCGATTCCGCTCGATGATTTTATGGGGGAAGAAGGATTTACAGACGGAGGCCCGGGAGTGACCGGCCCGTACAATGAAGACGGAACGCCCATTCAGCGCGCGGAAGAAAAAGAGAGCAATGAAATGGAACAGGAAGAGCAAGCCGCCGCAGCTGAAACGGACGGAACAGAAGAGATTCCTTCCTGCCAGGATGAGACTGTGACGGAGAAAGAGCCGGAAGCCGACTTTGAGCCGCCTGTCCTGCCGGAAAATGAAGAGCCGGAAGCTGATAATCAGGCAGAGCAGGATACACAGGAACTGGAAGAAATCCATGTGCTGCCAGAAGAACCGGAAAACCAGCCTGCTGAGACAGAAGAAGCGCTGCCCCAGCCTGATATCTTTGAAGAACGTACAGAAAAAAAAGAGGACATTGAAGTGGACAAACAGGAAATTGCAGATGTAAGTGACTATCTTGACGAAGGGCCTGACTATGATATGACAGGAGTGACCGTCAGCCTGGACGAGCTGGAAAACATTTCAGATGTTCCGCCGGAAGAAGCGGAGATGCCGAAAACAATTCCCGACACGTTTGAAGAGGAAGCCGCATCTCTCACTGAAGAAATTCAGGAGGAACGGAAAAAGCAGACGTACAGCGTGTTCAGGCGCTCAGAATCCTCAAGCGCAGGCCAGGTTGACATGGCAGAATCCAAACCCGAAAGCAAAGCTGAAAACGAAAGCCAGCAGCCAGCAGCTGAAACTGACAGCCAGGCAGAAACAGCGCAGGAAAACCGTAGCACTGATTCAATTCTGGAAAAAATTGCAAGCGAGCTTTCTTCCTTAAAGTCACAGATAAACGGCCTCAAGAATGAATTTGAAGAGCTGAAGAAAAACGGCATTCCCGCAGAACAGGCAGCCGTTCCTGCCGAAGAGCCGGAGGAAGCGCCTCACGTGCAGGAGGAAGCAGAGCAAGAGCCTGAAGCAGTGCCCCAGGAGCTGGAAGAAGCAGAACAAAATCTTGAAGCAAATCCACAGGCACTGGAAGCACCGCAGGAAGCGGAAGCAGCAGCCGGGGACTCAGGCTTCTTTAACAGCACGGACGATGATGATACAATCGCGCTGAGCGGAGACGAGCTGAGCAACATACTCAGTTCAGCGGAATTCACTTCCCACGATGCAGAAAACCTCGATGCTCCTGCCGAAGAGTCGGAGGAAGCGGAACAGCTGGAGGAATTCGAGGAGCCTGTCATTCAGGAATCATCATTTGAGGAAGACGCCCCGGCAGAAGAAGAAATAACAGTTCCTGCCGCCGAAGACAGCGCAGAGGCTGTCCCTGAAGATGCTGCTGAGCCGGTTCAGGAGGAGGAAAATTCCGGCATAATAACAGACGAGGACATTCCTTCCCCTACCCTTGAATCCCTTGACCTGCCGACTATCATTGAAAACGAGGAAGAGCCGCTTACAGAAGACAACATTGAATACTTGACAAGCGAAGCAGCACCTGAAACTGAAGAGGCCGAAGAGGAAAACCTTGAGACAGGCATCAGCGAGCAGCCGGTTGAAAGCGTGTTTTCCAACTGGAATGCTTCGCCAGAAACAGAGCCGGAAGAAACTGATTCTGTCAGCGAGCCTGAAATGCAGGAGCCTGCAAAAACTGAAGAAGCTGCTCCAGAAGAGGCAGACCGCTCAAGCTGCATTCCTTCTGACATGAAGGCAGAAATCAAGTCTGTGCTCGCATACATGGATCAGCTGCTGGAAAATCTTCCTGAAGAGAAAATTGCTGAATTCGCGCAGTCCGAGCAGTTTGAAACATACAAAAAACTGTTTGCCGAGCTTGGGCTTTCCTAAGCTTCAGGCGGCCGGAAGGCAAGCTCTTGCTTCTGCATATGCAAAACGAGGACTTGCCTTTACGGAGACTTGCAATGAAAGTGCGCTTTGAAACGGCTTCAAACGGAGAGCAGACCTGTTCAGCCGGCGGATTCCGTCTGCATTCATCATACAATCCTTCACGGGAAGCCGGGCGCTTTGCAAGCAATGCGGAATGCAGCTTTAATCCGCGCTATATTCTCGTGACAGGCCCGGCGCTTTCATACTGCGCTGACTTTTTAAAGAAGCGGTTTCCCGGCGCGGAGCTGTGCTGCATACGGTTTTCCAAGGAATTCCATGAAACAGACTCAAAGTGGCACGCTGTATTCTGCGCCTTTGACAAAGCAGATCCGGAAAAAGAAAACAGGCGGCTGAGTGAAGAGCTGTTCGGCTATATGGGCGACGAAGGAATTTCTTCCTGCCTGTTTCTTTCATGGAAACCGAGCGAGCTGCCGTTCAAGGAGCTGAGCGAATTCGCCTGGAAAGAAATAAAAAAAGCAGCCGTAAAAAGCAAAAGCGTCCTTGCAACAAGAACGTATTTCAGCAGACGATGGGCGCGCAATGCGCTGCGCTTTGCACTGTTTGTAAAAAACACAGCTGTCCTGCGCCGGGGGAATTCAGCTGTAATCGTTTGCGCAAGCGGCCCGAGCCTGAAGCAGAGCATTCCGTTTATAAAGCAGTTCAGGGAGCGTTTTTTTCTCATCGCTGTTTCTTCCGCTCTTTCTGCAATGCGCTGCTACGGAATTTCACCTGACCTGTGCATTTCAACAGACGGCGGATACTGGGCAAAGCTGCACCTTTCCTTTCCGCTGCAGAACAGCAGGATTCCGCTTGCGCTGCCCGCAGAAGGCTCCTGCTTTGCCTCTGTCCTGAGCAAAACCCCGGTCGTTCCCCTTTTCTACGGAGACGGATGCTCGCAGGCTGTTCTGGAAAGCACAGGCTTTCAGGGAATGAAAGCGCTCAGAAACGGAAGCGTCAGCGGAACTGCGGCCATGCTCGCCCTTTCCCTCACAGAAGGATCTGTTTTTTTCTGCGGGCTTGACCTTTCTTCCTCAAAGGGATTTTTTCACATACAGCCGAATGAGCTTGACAAGCGGAACTCGGCTTTTGACAGCAGGCTGAACACAGCGGAAACAAGAGCCGCAGCAGCATCTGCCGCGAGCCTGTCTTCAACTGAAATATACCGCTC
Source organism: Treponema sp. (assembly GCA_017935745.1). Taxonomy (GTDB): domain Bacteria; phylum Spirochaetota; class Spirochaetia; order Treponematales; family Treponemataceae; genus Treponema_D. The sequence goes on from JAGBGX010000012.1 coordinate 305,829, forward strand.
ATGGTTCTCTTCAGCTGACTTCGGCGGAAGGCTTTTCAGGCTGAGCAGCGGCAGCTACAGCAGTCCGCTTGGAAAGACAGCTGACATTCACTGGAGCGACTTTGAGCGGATGACCGCGGACTTCCGCAGCAGGAGCAAGCCTTCCACAGCAGAAACGAAAACTGAATTCAGCCTCAGCGAACGAACAGAACAGCTGCGCAGCACCGTACAGCAGAACTGCTCAAATCCCGAATGGATAAAAAGCGCGCTTCCTGCCGAAAGCCTCATGCAGGAGCGGGCAAAAGGAACCGCGCACGAAGATGAAGCGAAGAAAAAAACTGCCGGATGCATGGAGCAGTTTTGCACAGACATACTGAATGCGCTCGGGAGAAAAAATCCCTATGATATATAGCGGCATAGCAAAATCAAAGTCAGCGGCCGCAATCCCGCTGTTCAAAAGCGGAAAGCCTTCCCATTCAAAATACTGCCCGGAAGCAGAGCAGATTCTTATTCCTCAGGGATTTGAAGGATGCGCAGTTGTCGCCGGAATCGCAGGCGGCTTCCATATAAAAAACCTTCTTAGCAGAAAAGGCATATCGCTTGTGATTGCAGCTGAAGCAGACGCGGAAAGCCTCGCATTCTGCCGCTCCCTGGAAACTGTGCGGGCAATGGAAAAAGACGCGCGGCTCATTCTCTGCGACAAGGATGCCCTTGCAGAAACACTGTGCAAAAGATACATTCCGTCACTGTACAAAAACCTAACGCTGGCTTTTCAAAGGGCATGGAAGGATGAAAATGAAAGCTGCGCAAAAGAAATAGAAGCCGCTGTGCAAAAATCACTGGAAACAATTTCCGCCGACTTTTCAGTCCAGGCGCACTTCGGCAAAATCTGGCAGCGGAATATTCTGCTCAACTTGCAGTTCATGTCTGAAAACGCAATTCCCGCATTTTCTCCTGAAGGAATGCAGCACAAGACAGCCGCAATAATAGCAGCAGGACCGTCGCTTGACAAATCAGCTGCACAGATAAAAGGCGGCGGATTTTTTGTTGTCTCCACTGACACAGCATACGGAACGCTCCTGCGCAGCGGAATTGAACCCGATGCAGTTGTAAGCATTGACGCCCAGCATGTTTCCTCCGAGCATTTTTTCTGCTGCAAGCCGGGAGGAAAGACACTCTTTGTATTCGACATCTGTGCAAATCCCGAGGCAGTCAGGCTTGTCTTTTCAAGGGGAAACAGAATTCAGTTTGTGCGCAGCTCACATCCGCTGTCTGCGGCGGCAGCTGAAGCATGCAGCCTTCCGCTTATAGAACCGGGAGCAGGAACAGTGACAGTCGCGGCCGCCGACTGGGCACGCCAGGCTGGATTCAGGAAAATGCAGTTTTTCGGAGCGGATTTTGCATACAGTTTCGGAAAGCCGTATGCAAAGGGAACATACCTCGAAAAGCAGTCTATGCAGTCCTCGTTCCGCCTGAATGATGCTGAAACGCAGTTTTCTTCCCTGATGTTCAGAACAGCCCTTGAAAAAGCGAGCAGTTCCGGGCAGCCCGGCACAGGCACAGCCGCGCATACCACCGCAATCCTAAAAAACTACCGTCAAAGCCTTTCAGACTGGGCGCAGCGCCACTCATTCAAATCAGACGGAACAGGGACTCTTTATTCGGGCTCTGAAAAAGCTCCTTCCGTCCGCAGCAGCTGCGGTCTCTTCAGCTACCGCAGTTTTTTAACAGACTTTCTGAGCGGAATAAAAAAACTGATGAACACAGAATGCGCTCCAGAGGACTTTTTATCGGACAAATGGGGAACTGCCCTGCTCCCCTTCCTCTCTTTTTTTAAGGACTGCCCGCTTTCTGACAGCCTGAGCCGTGCATACAGCCATGTTCTGCGTTACAAAATGCCCGTATAACAACTTCTGTTCCACGGCATGTATTGCTATTTAGGCAAATTGAAGCTATAATAGAAAAATATGAAAGCAAAAAGAAATTCCCTGTTTCCGGCAGCAATAAGCGCAGTCTATATTGTGACTGTCCTGCTTTTCGTTTTTTCTCTTCTCATCGAATATAAAAAAGGAGCATCTGAGTCCCAGGGCAGGTTCAATGCAATCACAAAGGATATAAGCCGAATCAGCGGAAACTATGCGCCCCAGAGCAAAAAGTTTTACGATGAGCTTTTAGCTTCCCTCGGAAACATTTCTGACATAGCCGGCATGCAGCTCAAGTACGGCGAAGAGCTTATTTTTTCCTATCCGAGAAAAATTTCAGAGCTTGAGAACATCAACGCTTCGCTCGTAAACACATATACGACAGCGATTTTTTCAAGAAACGGCATACCGGTTTCACTGACGGCATCTATCTATCTGCTGCGTCCTTCATCGATTTTTTACAAGGGGCGGATTGCCTTTGCGGCTGTTCTCATTGCGACAGTTGCCGCCGCCATATACCTCACAGTGCTTGTCAGAAACGGAACATTCCCGGGTGAAGCAGAGTCAGACGAGCCGGAAGAAGATGAAATTGAATATCCTGAAATCAGCCTGTACCACGATCTGCCGCAAGAGCAGGACGAGCCAGAGCCTGAGCCGGACAACGGAAGCGAAGCTGAAGCCGGAGAGCAGCCGCAGGAGACAGTTCCCGGGCCGGAAAAAACTGAAGAAGAGGAAGATGTCCTTGCGTTTTTAAATGAAGGCAAGGAAGAAACTGCTGAAGAGCCCGCCGCCGAAGATGCAGAAAATTCTCCAGACAGTACTGATGACAGCCAGCGCCCTTCAGGACTGTTCTGCCCTGACACAGGATTCGGCTGGGAGCAGTATATGCTGCCGCGGCTTGACAGCGAGCTTGTGCGGTCAGCTTCCAGTGACCAGGATCTGGCGCTGCTCACGCTCAGAATCAGCGGCGTCAGCTGGAAGTCAGAATGCGGAAAAGAGCTGAGCAAAGCCATTCTGGAGACAGTGAAATTCAACGACCTTGTCTTCAACTACAAGAACGACGGGGCAAGCGCGATTTTCCAGAACCAGAACACAGACAAGTCTCTTGTCTGCGCGGAAGAGCTTCATTCAAAGCTCGTGTCAGTGATTTCCCGGTTCGGCATGAACATTCCTGTTGCAATCGGAATTTCCACCCGCTCGCTCAGGCTCATATCAGGAGCACGGCTTGCAAACGAAAGCGAAGAAGCGCTCGGCAGAGCCATGGCTGACGAAGACTCGCCCATAATCGCCTTCAGAGTAAATCCTGACCGCTACAAGAATTTCCTTGCGTCAGAATCATTTCAAGAGCAGGAGCAGCCGCAGCCCGGGGAAACAGAATCCTGAAAAATCATCTTTCTGAAAGCCAGCTGAACAGACTCAAGGATGCATCTTCATCAGAAACACACCAGCCGTTTAAAACGTATACCCAGGCAAAATGGCTGTCGTATTCGTATGGCTTTCCGTCTTCATCCTTATAGCCGTTCAAGTCGATGATTTTTCCATACGTACAGAGCACGGCATTGTCAGCGCCGCAGTTTTTCAGCCGTTCATAAGTGCTGAACGTGTGCTTGGCAGGATTTATCGAGCTGTCATCTTTTGACACGGAAAACCAGACTGGCTTTTCTGCAAGCATCTCAATCTGCCCGTTGGAAATTTTGCTGTCCGGGAAAGCCTCGCAGATTGGAAACGCAGCTGCAAAAAGCGACGGATGCTGAAGCATCATATTCATGACCATGTATCCGCCCGCCGAGACTCCGCCAACAAAAACGCGTTCCGGATCAATTTCAGGATGCTCCTTCAAAAAATCATCAAGAAGCTTTTTCACTGCGTCCGTGTAGTAGGAAACAACGGCGCTGTAATTCTCATCATCATCAGCTTGCGTTGACGAGATGTTGTCAAGGACATATTTTATCGGCGACATGGTTTTCCTTAAGGCTCCCTTTATGTCGACAGGTGCCCAGATTCTGTTTCCGAAGACATCCTTTGTGACAGTCACAAGCCAGTTTGTCGGACAAACGGGAACAAGCACAGCAACGCCGTTCTCAAAATACTGCTGCACTTTTTCACCGGCAAGCTTGGCTACAGGAGCGTTCAGCAAGGGAGTGTACAGATTCTGCCCGCCCTCGCCTGCGCCATGAAACCACAGAATCAGCGGAATTTTCTTGTCCGGGATTTTTTTCTCAGGAATAAAGCTTGTATACGGAAGCTCAAGCTTTTCTCCGTCATCGTCTATGGAAACACTTTTTCCTGCAATGAACTGCTGCGCGACAGGGCTGACAATCGCAGATCTGCGGGCGATTGAAAGTCCGAGCTTTTTGTTTGAAATTTTCATGCCGAAAACAGAGCTTGCATTTCCGGGCTTCATATAGAATACAAACGGATTGGAAAAGGAATCCTCAGGCTCCACCGAAAATTCAAGGGCGACAAAGCTTCCCTTGCCGGATATTTCAGTTCCGTGCTCATCGCACAGATACGCTGCACAGATGTTCCGCTCCGACTGAGCCGGGCCGTATGTCTTTCCAGAGTCCTTTTTTGCGGCAAGATATACGCCTGCGGAAAAATCTTCCTTGTTTACCGCATCCGAAGAAAAAATTCTGCCCGTATTCACAATGGCCTTGTATGAGCCCGGGCCCCAGTCGTATCCGTCGATGCACAGGACATACGTCTTAGGCTCGGGAACAAAGGCCGGAAGAATTTCAATCTTTTCGTCCTGAGAGCCGGCAAAAACCGGGCACATCATAAAAGCGCATAAAAGCGCATAAAAAAATCCGAACCGCCGCATTCTGTCTCCATAAAAAGCCAATGAAAAAGCTTCAGCTTTGATTTTCATGCTGTTTCACAATGAAAAACAGCAGCTGATACATTCCATGCAGTAACTGTACCTGCCATCATATAAGATACTGTTTTCTATAGGCTGATGCAAATAGCCGCATCATCTGCCAAAACAGCCGTATCACTGCGAAAGCCCGTCAAGCTCCTTTTGAATCACAGGAACAGACTCTTCGTCAGGGAACCGCTCCTTCAGAAGGGAAAAGGAATCCTTTGCCTCTTCATACTTTTTCCGGGACAGAAGGACAATCACCAGATTCTTCAAAGGCTCAGCAGAATCAGGATTTTCGCAGGAAAGAGTCCGGTACAGGCTTTCAGCTTCCTCCAGATTGCCGCGCTGAGCTTCAATATACGCAAGCGACAGCTTTACAGAAGTGTTCTGAGGATCCCGCAGCAAAAGAGACTCAAAGAAACGGCTGGCCTTGTCCCACTCCTTCAGGTGCACATTGCAGACGGCGATTTCATACAGCGCAGGCCCGCCGAACGCTTCGCTGTCAATCACCTTTTCATAATACGATGCAGCCTTTTCATAGTTTCCAAGCTTTTTGTAAGCCTCCGCAATAGAAAAATATTCCGCTGAAATATTTGACAGCACGGCGTTTTTTTCTCCGGGAACGGGAACTGTTCCGCAGCCGGAAAGCATGCAAAATACCAGGCACAGCCCGATGCTGAAAATACGGCTTTTCATTTCGGCATGGATTCTTCTATGACTTCGTCTCCCAAAACCTTATAGTGCTTTCCCGTGATCGGATCCCGGGAAAAAAGAGACTCAATCTGGGAAACCGACACTTCAACTCCTGAAAGCATGAGCGTGTAATCATCAGTCTGTGAAACGCTTCCGCCCGCCATCGCAAAGGAAAGCCCCAGAAGCGCACGCAGCGCAGCGGCTCCCCGCTTGTCTGCAAGATGCATGTAAAACGACATGAGATATGTTTCGGACTGATTTTTTTCTGTACGGCGCAAGGAGCCATAAACCGCGTCCACACCGGATACCGGCTGCCCTATCAGCCCCCGCAGGTACTGCCCCGGCTTTGTGATATAAAACCTGATTTCATCAGTTTCCGCTCCAATCCATCTGTTCCACGGAGTGTCTTCAGCAACTGTCCGCAGCACACAGTTTTGCAGAAGCGGAGCAACATCCTGCGCAGCGCAAAAAATGCCGGACGGAGAAAGCGCAAGCTCAAAACCGCCGGAAACCTGTGTGAATTTCTCGAAGATAAAACCGCCGCAGGTGACAGCTGATTTTTTCCATCCGTTTTTTTTGGAAAGCGCTGAATTCAGCGCTATTTTCGGAACTGATGTGTCAGAGACAACCTGAATCCTCGAGCGGTCTTTTACAGTCCCCAGCCCGGCATACAGGGAGTCCGTCCGCTCAGCAATCTGCCGTGCATCCTTTTCAGAAAGCCCGGAAATTCTTGAGCACAGCAGCTTTGAAACGAGAGCTGCGTTTTTGCTTGCGGGAATGCTTAGGTAAATGCTTGAGTCCCCGTCAAGCAGAGCAAGCGGCTCGACCGGCTCAGGCTGCACACCGCCGGATGACTTGCAGCCAAGGAAAACAGCCAGGCACACAAACAGAACAGCACAGAACGCATTTTTTTTCAAGGCAAGGCTCCTTATTCTGATTTCCGTATGGAAACAATCCAGCGGGCATCGTCACAGTCAACTTCCGTTCCAGAAGCCGCTTCTGACCACGAGGCAGACGCAGCAAGCGTTTCGCCTGAAATAAAGTCCCTGAACTGCTCAAACGCATCTTTCAGCAGGCTGTCTCCGCCCACAGAAAGAGTAATTCTGTCTGTGACTGCAAGCCCGCTTGTCTTTCTGAGGTTCTGGATGCCGCGGATTAAATCACGGACATATCCTTCTTTTTTCAGCTCATCCGTAATTTTTGAGTCAAGACCGACTGTCAGCGTTCCGTCGTTCAGCACTTTCAAATTATCTTTCTCAAAACGCTCGACAAGCACTTTCTCCGTATTCAGCTCCACCGCAGTTCCGTCAATATCAAGAGAAAGACAGGCACCGTCAAGCAATGAACGAATCTCCTCGCTGGTAAGCGTCTGGATTTGCTCAGCGGCTTTTTTCATAAGCGGTCCGAGCTCTTTTCCAAGCACACGGAAATTCGCCTTCGCCTTGTACTCAACAAGCTCGTCCTCGCGCTCATGGAAAATAACTTTTTTCACATTAAGCTCTTCCCGGATTGAATCTTCCATCTCCGCAAGAACACGGCGCTCGTTTATATCGCGCGTCACAAGGGCAACGCTTGCAAGCGGCTGACGGTTTTTCAGATTGAACGTATTACGCAGCGAGCGTCCCATAGAAACAGCTTTCTGTACCGTCGCCATTTTGAATTCAAGGTTCTCGTCGCGCCAGAAAGCAGAATACACCGGATAATCTGCCAGATGAACGGACTCTTTGTCGTCTGCGTTCCTGAGGTTCTGCCACATCTCTTCGGTAATAAACGGAATGAACGGAGCCGCAACCTGACAGAATGTCTTGAGCGCGATGTACAACGCTTCGTACGCCTCTGCTTTGTCCGAATCATTCTCGCTTTTCCAGAAGCGGCGGCGCGAGCGGCGGATATACCAGTTGTTCATCTCATCGATATATCTCACAATCGGGTCGACTGCGCCGCTCAAATCATAATCATCAAGCGCGGCGGTAACATCTTGGACAAGTTTCTGCGTAATCGAAAGAAGCCATGCGTCAAGCGGATTGACAGGCTTGTCAGAATCAAACAGATGTCCTGAAGGCTCTGCTCCGTCAATATTCGCATACGTTACAAAGAAACTGTAGCTGTTCCACAGCGGAAGAATAATATTCTTGATGACATCGCGCACTCCGTCATCGCTGTAGCGCAAATCGTCAGCTTTTACAACCGCCGAATGAATCAGAAAGAGACGGATTGCATCGGCACCGAATTTGTTGATTGCATCAACCGGGTCAGTATAATTTCTCAGAGACTTCGACATTTTCCGTCCGTCGGAAGCAAGCACCAGTCCGTTCACAATACAGTTCTTGAACGCAGGCTTGTCAAAAAGGTGCGCCGCAAGGACAGTCAGCGTGTAGAACCAGCCGCGCGTCTGGTCAAGCCCTTCGGAGATAAAATCCGCCGGAAAATGATTCTCAAAATACGCTTTGTTCTCAAACGGATAATGATTCTGCGCATACGGCATTGAGCCGGACTCAAACCAGCAGTCAAAGACCTCAGGAATCCGCTTCATTGTTCCGCCGCATTTTTTGCACGGAATTGTAATCGCATCGACAAACTGCTTATGAAGGTCGTCAGGATAGACGCCGCTCAAATCCTTCAGCTCCTGGCGAGAGCCGACACACAGCGTGTTCTTGCAGTCAGGATTGCCGCACCGCCAGATCGGAATCGGATTTCCCCAGTAGCGGTTTCGGCTCACCGCCCAGTCGCGCGCACCGGAAAGCCATTTTCCGAAGCGGCCGTCCTTAATATGCGCCGGCTGCCATTTTATCCGGCTGTTCGCCCGTAAAAGCCGCTCATGCTGGTCGGCGACTTTCACGAACCACGAGCCGATTCCGCGGTAAATGAGCGGAGAGCCGCACCGCCAGCAGTGCGGATACTGGTGCATGACCGTATCGCGCTTGACGAGCTTTCCCTCCTTCTTGAGCCGCTCCATGATGTCCTTGTCGCAGTCCTTCACAAACCGTCCGGCATAATCACTCACTTCTTTCGTAAACTTGCACTCAGCGTCAATCGGCTCGACGGCAGGAATGCCGGTGTCCTTGAAAACCTTTGAGTCCTCCTCGCCGAATGCCGGCGCGATGTGGACAATGCCCGTGCCGTCCTCGGTGGAAACATAGTCCGCGTTGAACATACGGAACGCGCCGGAGGAACAGTTCTGCGAGGTCTGCCCGGAGCAGTATGCCGCGTCCGAAAGCCGTGCAAAATACGGAAAAAGCGGCTCATAGCGGCAGCCGACGAATTCGCTTCCTTTTTTTTCATAAACAATCGAATACGCTTTCTCATCCTTATAGTAAGAAGAAAGCCGCGCTTTCGCAAGGATATAATAATCGCCCGAATCATTGTCAAGAATCTTCACATAATCAATATCCGGTCCCATGCACAGCCCGAGGTTTGACGGAAGCGTCCACGGAGTTGTCGTCCATGCAAGAAAATACGTTTTTTCGTTTGTCATGTCAGAATCGCCGAGAGATTCCGGAGTCCCCGTCACCTTGAAGCGGATAGTAACCGCGGGATCCTGCTTTTCCTTGTAGCCCTGCGCAAGCTCATGCGTGGAAAGGACGGTGGAACAGCGCGGACAGTACGGAAGAATGTACTTTCCCTCATAAATCATGCCCTTGTCCCACAAAGACTTTGCGACCCACCAGATTGACTCCATGTAGTCCGGGCTCATCGTCTTGTAGTCGTTGTCAAAGTCAACCCAGCGTCCCATGCGCGTAATCGTCTTGCGCCACTCGGACGTATATTTCAGCACTGAGGCGCGGCACTTGTCGTTGAAATTCGCGACGCCGTATTCTTCTATCTCGTGCTTCGAGTTGATTCCAAGCTCTTTTTCAATGAGGTTTTCAACAGGAAGCCCGTGGCAGTCCCAGCCGAACCTGCGCTCGACTTTCTTTCCCTTCATCGTCTGGTAGCGCGGAATAATGTCCTTTATTGTCGAAGGGATAAAATGCCCGAAATGCGGAAGCCCGGTCGCAAACGGCGGCCCGTCATAGAACACATATTCCTCCGCCCCCTCACGCTGCGAAACAGATTTTCTAAATGTATCATTCTCTTCCCAGAACCGCAAAACGGCTTCTTCCTGCCTCGGGAAATCGGTCTTTGGATCAACTGGCTTATACATATCAATCGGAACACTGAAAATTCCAGGACGGATTTCAGAAATTCCTCCTCCTTACAGATGCATTTGTTCTATTATATCATATTCAGACGGAAAAATCTACCTTGCAGCCGCATTTCCTGCGGACACAGGCATCTCCGGCTCATACAGCCTTTCTTCCGCCTAAAAGACAGAAATGACTTCAGCCGGTATTAAACTTCCAGTTTATATTGCGCCGTATTTTTCAATGCACGCCTTATGTCTGAAAGCGCACGCCGGATTTATACTGGAAGGTGCGGGATAATCTTAACAGGGAGAAAAATCCTCTTGCTGTTTTGTCCAGACAACAGTCCCGCAGACAGCGGCATTGAGATTCAATGCCGCTGCTCTTTCAGCTTGCCTTCACTTTTTTTTTTCCGCATCTTATGATACACTTTTTCCATGACAATTATCGCGGAAATAGGAACATCGCACGGAGGCTCCCTGCAAAAAGCGTTTGAACTGATTGACGCGGCAGCAGAAGCCGGAGCAGACTGCGTAAAATTCCAGTGGGTGTATGCCGATGAAATTCTTCATCCTGACACAGGTTTTGTCAAGCTCCCCGGCGGAACTGTCCGGCTGTACAGCAGCTTCAAATCCCTTGAGTGCAGCCCGGATTTTTACAGCCGCTGCCTTGAGCATGCGCATGAAAAGGGAATGCTGTTTGCCTGCTCGCCATTCGGACTGCGGTCGCTTGAGCAGCTGTCCGCGATACAGCCGGATGCAATAAAAATTGCCAGCCCGGAAGTCAACCATGTTCCGCTGCTCAAAAAATGCTCGCAGCTGTACGGAACTGTTCCTGTTATCATCTCCAGCGGAGTCTCCCGGCTTTCAGACATAGAAAAGGCCGTTGAACTAATCAGGGGCGGCAGAAGCATCTCAGATGCTGATGAAGAAATGAGGCCGGATTCAAAGCAGCCTTTCAGCCCGCTCACGCTCCTGCACTGCCTCACATTTTATCCGGCTCCCGAAGAAGAATATAATGTCAGGTGCGTTGAAACGCTGCGGGCCATTTTCGGCATTCCGACAGGAATCAGCGACCACAGCACGGATCCTGTGCTTGTTCCTGTTCTTTCTGCATCACTGGGAGGAACTATTATCGAAAAGCATATCACGCTCAGCAGAAAAGACAGCGGCCTTGACGATCCTGTCGCCCTTGAGCCTGAGCAGTTTGCAGCCATGGTTCACGCAGTGCGCCAGGCTTCCGCCCTGCTGGAACGGTACAAAAAGGAAGGAGAAGCATCCGGCAGGGATCTTTCGGCCCAGGCGCAAGAGGAAATCTTCAGGCAGCTCTCCTATGAATATACGGAAGAGCGGCTTTGCGCCGCACTCGGAAGCGGAGTAAAAAAGCTTGCGCCCGCGGAACTGCAAAACTACGGGCGGACAAACCGTTCCCTGCACTACAGCCGCTCCATGAAAAAAGGAGAAAAAATCACAGAAAAGGACATTTCTGTCTTGCGGACTGAAAAAATTCTGCCGCCTGGAATCAGCCCTGAATTCCTCGAAGAACTCACCGGGGCACGCCTTACTCAGGATGTGCGCTCCGGGGACGGAGTCCAGTGGCTTCATTTTCTTCAAAAGGACTGAAAAAAAGCCTGCCTGATGTCATTCCTGCTGAACGCAGTCAGAAATATACTTAAGCCCCCGGACAGTCAGATCCTTATCGACCACAGTAAACGCATCTGTCAGCGGCTTCAGAACGCTGTTCAGTCCTCCAGTGGCAACAACATGCACCGAACACGCTTTGTCGCCGGTAAGCTTTTCAAGCTCTGCCTTCATCCGGGCAACCAGAAATTCGACAAGCCCCTTATACCCAAGCACAACTCCAGCCTGAATCGCCGTAGTCGTGTTAAAACCAAGAACTGAAGCAGGAGCTTCCAGAGCCACAAACGGAAGCTGGGCTGTGTCCGTGGCAAGCGCATGGATTGCAGTTCCCAGTCCGGGAGAAATAGTGACACCCTGAATTATTCCTTCGGAATCAACAGCAGTCAGCGTGAGCGCCGTTCCGAAGTCAACTGCGATAAACGGCCCGCCGCCAAAAAATTTCCACGCGCCTGCGGCATTGCACAAAAGGTCAGTTCCGATTTCCGTATGCGGCGAATTTTTTTCAAGCCGGACGGGAAGCATATCCGTATACGCAAGCGCGGAAGTCACAATGTACGGATTCCGTTTGCACAAGTGCTGGCAGACAACGACAAACGGCCCGATAAGGGCAGGCACAACAGAACTGACAATCCCCTTGTCAATCTTGTCTGCCTGAATTCCTGACTCCCGGCACAAGGTGAGCAGTATCGACGTATACTCGTCTCCTGTCCGGCGTGAATCAGTCGCAATCCTCCACTGGGCGGCAACTGTGTCTCCGTCAAAAACGGCAGCAACAATATTCGTGTTCCCAATATCAACAGCAAAAAGCATGCAGAATCCTCCTAAGATGCCGTCAGAAAAACATCCGCGGCAATTGCGCTCTTTCCGCTCAGGGAATGCGCCGCATACAAGTATAGCCGATTTTTTTACGTTTGAAAACCGGTTTTAAAATACAGATTATTGAGCATTTTTCAGTTATGATTTATAATCAGCCTGATATGGAAACACTTATTCAGCCTAAAATTTTAAAGGGATTCCGGGATTTTCTTCCGCAGGACGAAATGCTTCGCGCGGAGCTTATTGAAAAAATCACAGGAACCTACCGCTCATACGGATTCGTTCCGATTGACACGCCAGTTCTCGAGTACACCGAAATTCTCCTCAGGAAAAGCAACGGGGAAACAGAAAAGCAGATGTTCAGGTTTCTGGACAACGGAGGCCGCGATGTCGCGCTGAGATTCGACCTGACAGTTCCGTTCGCGCGGTTCATAGCCCAGCATAAAAATGAGCTGTACTTTCCGTTCAAGCGCTACCATGTTGCAAAAGTCTGGCGCGGGGAAAAGCCGCAGTCAGGACGGTACAGGGAATTTGTCCAGTGCGATTTTGATATTGTCGGAAGTGACAGCGCCATATCAGACTTTGAGACGGTCAGCCTCATGAAGGAAGCGCTTGCAGCAATCGGCGTGGAAAATATCACAATCCGCATAAACCACCGGGGTATTTTCAACAGGTTCCTTGAGCAAATCGGCTGCAAGGACAAGTCGGAGGATATTCTCCGCGCTGTTGATAAAATCGCAAAAACCGGCGCAGAGCAAGTCAGCAGGGAACTGTCTGAAATCACAGGAAGCTCCCAGGCGGCCAGCCGGATAATCGAATACATACAGCCGCTTGCTTCATTTGAAGAAACGCTTTTCCACATTGAAACCCTTGCCGGCGGAGAATCAGATGACACAAAGCGCATGAGAGCCATTCACACTATGATGCAGGCCGCTGGAATTGAAAAAAGCTATGTCCTCGATCCCTCAATCACCCGGGGACTTGACTACTACACAGGCATTGTCTATGAAACATTCCTGAATGACCTTCCTTCCCTCGGATCGGTCTGCTCAGGCGGACGGTATGACAACCTTGCGGGACTGTACATGAAAGAGCGGCTGCCTGGCGTTGGAGCAAGCATCGGACTGGACAGGCTTATTGCAGGGCTTACGGAGCTTGGAATCACAAGCCACAGAGGAAGCTTTCTTGATGCAATCGTTTTTAACGGAAGCGAAGAACTCGCAGCGTACTGCCAGCTTGCAGCCGGAGAACTGCGCAAAAAAGGCCTTTCTGTTGAAGTATATCCTGACGCTGACAAAATGGGCAGGCAATACGGAGTCGCAGAAAAAAAAGGAATTCCGTGGGGAATTCTGGCAGACAAAGAAGATGAAGCGGCTCACACTGTCACACTGAAAAACCTGAAAAACAGGGAAACATACGCCAAACTCAATCCAGAACAAGCCGCAGACATAATACGAAAAGCGCAAAAATCAAATATATAATCTGTCAGATGTCAGACAATGTAAACTGCAAAAAAATAAAAACTGATAAATCAAAACGCCTCGATGTAAACATCGAGGCGTTTTGATCTTACTAAGATACTGCAATCAGATTCTTCATTCCTTCAGCAACATAAATTCTGACTATAAAAACATTCCGCACAAATAAAAAAGTGGCATACGCCTCGCGGACAGTGGGCCTGGTCATGTCTTGCTCGGTGGCACGGGGAAGCTGCCAGGGAAAGGATGGGGGGGGGAGAGGAGAGGGGGTGCTGTGTGTGCTGAGAGATGCGGCGCGCGGGCGGGCCCGCGGGAGCTGCGGTGCGGCAGCGCGGCCAAGCCTCGCGGCCTATTAGTACCGCCCGGCTGTGCGCGTCGCCGCGCCTGCACCT
>JAGBGX010000013.1 GCA_017935745.1 Treponema sp.
GGCCGGACTCTCTTCTTCTTCCTTGCGCTGCCCGCGCGGAAAGGCGTCCTCCGCCCTCCCCCGCGCGGCATTCCACCCCTCTCTGCTGTCCCTTCCCTCGTGCTTTCAAACATGCCCGCACGGCCAGCCGTGACGGACGGCGTCTATCTTACCACACCGCCAGCATCACTGTCAACCGGATCCTTTCATATTTTTTCAGTTTTTTGAGAATTCAATGCTTTTCGGAATGGAAATCCGCTGTGTAAATCTTTCATTAATAATTATAGAAAAGAATGAATCAAACCAGCACAAACGGCAGCAATCCGCTTTTCCGCAGCATCAGGATTTCACATCAGTCCGCTTCAAAAAATTTGTTTTCATAAAAATGAGCAGAATTGCAAAAATGCAATTGATGAACCGGCTGAAAATCAGTATACTGTATGCTCACGATTCAATGAATCACATGCGCAGTTTATGATCCTCAAAAAATACTGCGCTATAAAAATGAAAATCCTTAAGGAGGCAGGGCAGCCGTCATGGACTGCGCCCGAATACCAAAATGAAACGTCTTTTCCGCTTGCTCAGGGAAGAATATGCAGACTGCAAAATGCTTCTTCGCGCTGTTCCTTCCCTGACTGTTTCCATCTTTATGCTTTCAGTTGTCTGTGCAAACCTCATGGCAAGCAAGGAGCTTGTGCATTTCAAGTACATTGCGCTTGACTGCGGATTTTTTTTCAGCTGGATTATGTTTCTGTGCATGGATGTAATATGCAGGCGGTGGGGAGCACGGGCATCTGTAAAAATTTCAGCTGCAGCCCTTGCTGCAAATCTTGCAGTGTGCGCAGTTTTTGCGGCGCTTTCCCGCACGCCGGGAAAATGGGGGGCATTTTATGAAAGCGGAAGCACAGCGGCAAACGATGCTCTCAACGCAACGTTCGGCAGCTCATGGTATGTAGTCTTTGGCTCTGCCCTGGCATTCCTGCTGTCATCAGTCATAAACGCAGCCCTGAACGCTTCAGTCGGAGCGCGGCTTCGGAAAAAGGGCTTTTTTTCATTTGCAGTCCGCTCATACGTATCAACTGCCGCCGCACAGCTTGCCGACAACCTTGTTTTTGCAACAGTTGTTTCAAAGCTGTTTTTCGGCTGGACGTGGACGCAGGTTTTTGCCTGCTCCGCAACTGGCGCGCTTTTTGAGCTGCTGTGCGAAGTCCTTTTTTCAGGAATCGGCTACAAAATCGTCTGCAGCTGGGAAAAAGAAAATGTCGGCGAAGAGTACTTTTTATACAGGCAGAAAAAGGCAGTCTGATGAATGTGCTGATTACGGGAACAAGCTCTGGAATTGGCAGGGCGGCGGCCCAGCTGTTTCTTTCCAAGGGCCATGCAGTTTTTGGAATTGACAGGGAAGAAAGCTCCATTTCTGCCGAATCTCTGTCCGGCGGAATGTACAGGCACTTTGTAGCCGACATTTCAAGAGCGGAGCAGCTGCCTGAGCTTCCGCCGATAGAAATCCTCATAAACAATGCAGGCGTGCAGACAGCGACAGAGAGCGACATTGCCGTGAACCTGCTTGGAACAATAGCTGTCACCGAAAAATACGCATTCAACAGCAAAATAAAGTCCGTTCTGTTCAACAGCTCTGCATCCGCCCTGACGGGAAATGAATTTGCCCTGTACACCGCTTCAAAAGCCGGAGCTGTAGGCTACATGAAAAACGCGGCAATCCGCCTTGCAAACGAGTACCGGGCCACGTGCAACGCGCTGTGCTTCGGCGGCGTTCTCACCCGGCTGAACAGGCCTGTCACAGAAGACCAGAAGCTCTGGAAACGGATTATGGACGTCACTCCGCTGAAAAGATGGGCAACCGCGCAGGAAGCGGCCCAGTGGTGCTATTTTATGACCGCAGTAAACGGATTCTGCACCGGGCAGGCGATAGAGATTTCAGGCGGAGAAAGAAACTGCGCAGACCTTTTTGTCTGGCCGGAATAGCATCCGCCTTGAACTGCTACGGGCAGAACTGAATTTCCTCTGTCTGCTCCGCAATATTCAGGGACGGGAGTGAAAGCCTCACCGATTCCCGCTCAATGCGAACGTCTGTATGCAAAGCAGCTCCGCCGGAAAGAACAGCCACAGCCTTGTATGTTCCGTCCTTCGGCAGAATCTGGTGCGTTGCGGCGGAAGCCTCGAATACAGAGGAGCCGGATTCAGCGCGCACTTCTTTCCATGAAAACCCCTGCACATCATAGGCAAACGGCCTCAAAAGCATTTTTTCCACAGCGCCGAAGCGCCCTTCCCTGATTTCCGCCTTTATCCGGCTTGAGCTGATTTTTACTCCGTCAAAGACAACATCGTCCAGACAGAGCGCCTCGAACTGTTTTTCACCGGAAGTCCTGCACAGCTCTTCCATTCCGACAGAGCCGCCGCGGCCGCACCGGAAGTCCTTTCCTTCCGCAAGAAATTTCATGCCGCATGAAGAAATCAGGCTGTCAATAAAATCATGTCCGCTGATTCTGGAAAATTCCGGCGTAAAGTCAATGACGACTGCAAACGCTGCTCCAAGCTCCCTGAAGAATTTGAGGCGCTGCCGCACGGTAAACACAGCAGAGCTTCCGCCGCTCTTTATCGATGAGGAAAAAGTGATGACTCCCGGAACATACTCCGTCTTTTCAACGGCGGCCCTGATAAGCGCGCTGTGGCCGGCATGAACGGCATCAAAGCTTCCGGCTGTGAGGGCGCAGCCTCTGGCTTTCCATTCAACAGGGAATGATGTGCCGCAGAATTCGTCCCATGAGAACACCCTGAATCCGCGCTTTTCCGGGGGGACAACGAATCCATAGGAAAGCCTTCCGTCCCCGTTTCCGCGGACAATTCCGGCAAAATCCCCGCTCCGGTAAAAAACGGCAATTTCCTTTTCAACCGTTCCGCCGCTGCGCATTTCAAGCATGCTCTGCGAAAGCGGACGGCCGTTCAAGTACATCTTTTCGCACTCGCTGCGCAAGATGCCGCAGCCAAAGCCGCACTGGCATGCAATCTGCGGAGTGAACAGCTGAAAGCGGCTGCGTATGACGGCAGCATCCTGCCATGGCTCAGACCCGTTTCTGTCCGCTTTTTTTTCAGGCGAACGAAAGCCGTGATGCTCCTTTTGCAAGCGTCTGCCGCCTTGAATTCCGGCTTCTATCGTAAAGGTTTTCAGGCTGCTGAAGCAGGCTGAATCTTCAAGCCGAAACGGACCGACCTGTGTCCGCCTCAGGGCGCACAGATGGGCGCAGGTTCCAAGGGAAGCTGCGATATCCCGTGCAAGAGAGCGGATATATGTTCCCTTTGAGCATGTTATTTCAAGCAGCGCATAGGAGCAGCCGTCTTCATCAGGCTCTTTAAAGTCAGCAAGCTCATTGCGGTAAATAAAAACCTGGCGGCTTTCAAGGCGCACTTGCTCACCGCTGCGGGCAATGTCGCTGGCCCGCCTTCCGCCGACATGAACCGCAGAATACACCGGCGGAACTTGCAGCACGGCTCCGGTGAACTGCTTCAGCGCGCCCTCAACGGCCTCCCTTGACACAGGATTTCCCGTGCGCACAACAGCTCCCGTCGGATCAAGCGTGTCAGTTTCTATTCCAAAGCACACAACCGCCTGATACGTCTTTGCAAACGATGTTATATGAGGAACAAGATGCGTAAGCCGGCCGGACAAGGCAACAAGCAGGCCTTCCGCAAACGAGTCAAGCGTTCCCGTATGGCCGACCTTGCCCGTATTCAGCGCATTTTTTATGCTCCAGAGAGACGAAAAGCTTGTAATTCCCGGAGGCTTGGCATACAGGATGATTCCTGAAGCGCTGTCTTCAGCTTTATTCTTCCGGGCTGTCATTGTGCAGCTGCTGACTCGTTTCAGCTTCAGCAGACTCCTTTTCCAAGGAATTCAGCCGTTGAACCATTTTATAGCCTTCCTTCATGCTGAAGTCAGCAACGAATGTAAGCCTGGGAAACCGGTAAATGGAAAGCTTCTTTGCAATTGAAGACTGAATGAATCCAGCCGCGCTTTGCAGCCCTTCCACGCCGCGCTTCACCGAAGCATCATCCAGAAATGACGAAACGTAGACTTTCGCGCAGGACAAGTCCTTTACAACTTCAACGCGATTTATTGTAAGAAATTCGTTGACACGGGGATCCTTCACTTCATGCCGCATAATCAATGACGCGATTTCTTCCCTCAGCTGATTTCCCAGCCTGCTCATTCTGTACTGACCCATTGCACTTCCTCACAGCCTGCGCTTAAGAAACCTGGCTTTCTTCAGCGGCCGCCTTTTTTTCAGCCTCAGCCTGCTCTTCCGCCAGCGTTTTTCCGAGCTTCCGCTTTATCTCGACAATTTCAAAAGCTTCAAGCTGATCCCCGATCTGAATATCCTGCCAGTTTTCAATTCCGATGCCGCACTCAAATCCGTCCTTGACTTCCTTTGCGTCATCCTTGAACCGCTTGAGAGATGCAATTTTTCCTGTGTGGATAACAACGCCGCCACGGATAACATTCACGCTGCATGTTTTCTTGATGAGACCGTCTGTAACGTAGCATCCGGCAATGACTCCGATTTTGGGAACCTTGAACGTATTGCGCACTTCTGCCGTTCCTGTTGTCTCTTCCTTGGTGTCGGGCTGAAGCATTCCTTCCATGGCCTGCTGAATTTCTTCAACACACTTGTAGATGATGTTGTACTTGCGGATTTCAACTTTCTCCTGCTCGGCAAGCGCCTTTGCTTTCGGAGTCGGACGCACATTGAAGCCGATGATAATTGCGTTCTCATCGGCAGCGGCAAGCGTAACATCGCTTTCGTTGATTGCTCCTGCGCTCGAGTGAATGACAGCGAGGCGAAGCTCCTTTGTGCTGAGCTTTTCAAGGGAAGTCTTGAGCGCTTCCGCAGAGCCTTGCAGATCAGCCTTTATGATGACCTTGAATTCCTTGACTTCGCTCGCTTCTATTGTTGAATAAAGGTTGTCAAGCGTGACTTTCTTGACAGCCTTGGCATCTTCAAACCGCTTGAGCTCCTGCCGTTTTGCAGCAAATGCGCGGGCATCTTTTTCAGTCTCTGTAACCTGAATCGGATCTCCTGCGTTCGGCATTGCCTCAAGCCCGAGCACTTCCACCGGCATTGCGGGAGTCGCTTCCTGCACTTTCTGCCCGTGGTCATTGAAGATGGCGCGCACACGGCCTGAGTAAATTCCTGCGACAAGCGGATCTCCGATGCGCAGCGTTCCGCGCTGGACAACAACAGACGCAACAACTCCGCGCCCCTGGTCGGTGCGGCTTTCAAGAACTTTTCCTTCTGCGCGGCAGTCATACTGCGCCTTAAGCTCAAGCATTTCCGCCTGAATCAGAATTGAGTCAAGCAGCTCGTCAATTCCCTCATGCTTCAGAGCTGAAATATTCACGTACTGAGTGTCGCCGCCCCATTCCTCAGGAGTAAGCCCCAGCTCAGAAAGCTGAGTCATCACCTTTTCAGGATTTGCCTCAGGCTTGTCAATCTTATTGACGGCAACGATAATCGGAACCTTTGCATCCTTCGCGTGGTTGATGGCTTCCATTGTCTGCGGCATAACTCCGTCATCTGCGGCAACAACAAGGACAACAATGTCTGTAATCTGGGCGCCGCGGGCACGCATCATGGTGAATGCCTCATGGCCCGGAGTATCGAGGAATGTAATGACGCCTTTTGGAGTGGCAACCTGATACGCACCGATTTTCTGGGTGATTCCGCCGGCTTCGCCAGCCGCAACATCCGCGTTACGGATTGCGTCAAGCGTCTTTGTTTTTCCGTGGTCAACATGGCCCATAACCGTGACAATCGGCGGCCTGCTTTTTTCTTCCTGGGAACCGCTGTCCCGCTCAATGACTGTCTCATCATACAGGTTCACCAGATGAACCTGGCAGTTGTATTCGGATGCAAGGATAGTCGCCGTGTCTGAGTCGATTGACTGGTTGATAGTGACCATCATTCCCATCGACATGAGCTTTGCGATAATTTCACTTGCCTTTAAATTCATCTTCCGCGCAAGATCAGAGACAGAGATTGTCTCCATGATTTCAATCTTTTCGGGAACTGCGCTTGCAGGAGATGCGGCATGCTTCTTGTTCTGGTACAGCTCCTCTTCATCGAAGAAATTTTCCTTATTCTTTTTATTGTAAACCTGCTTTTTTCCCTTGAACTGCTTCTTTGCAGGCCCTTTGTTTCCGGCAAGCGCAGACGGATCTGCAAACCCTCCGGCACGGGGGCCGCCAAACGGAGGACGTCCAGCTCCTCCTGAAAATCCGCCCTGTCCGCCGCGGCTGAACCCGCCCGGCTGTCCGTTCCTGTTAAAGCCGCCGCCCTGATATCCGCCGCGGTTAAAGCTGCCCGGCTGCCCGTTCCTATTGAAGCCGCCGCCCTGTCCGCTGCGGCTGAATCCGCCCGGCTGTCCGTTCCTATTGAAGCCGCCGCCCTGATATCCGCCGCGGTTAAAGCTGCCCGGCTGCCCGTTCCTGTTAAAGCCGCCGCCCTGCCGTTCACGGCTCTGGTAGCCTTCCCGGGCCTGAGCACCGGTGAATCCGCCTTCCCTGCGTCCGCTGCCGTAACGGCCTCTGCCGCCGCTTAAATTTCCAGCCTTTACATTCGGCCGTGAAGACGGAAATTCAAGCGTCTGGACTTGCCTTGGCGCGGAATTCTGAGGATTCGGCTGAACTTTTTTTTCTTCCGCTGAAACAGGATCCTGTCCGGCTCCTTCGGAAGGCTGCAGCTTCAGCTCTTCAGGCTTTGCAGATGAATCCGCAGCTTTTTTCGGCACTACATGAATTTTTTTCTTTTGGTTTTCCTTTGCCGCAGCGGAAGAAGGCTGCTTTCTTTTTATAACAATCTTCCGCTTTGTTCCGGCATCGCCTGCTGGCTGAGAGCCGCTTGCCTGTACATGCTTGTTCAGCACTACGCCTGTCTTTTTCTCTGATTCATCTGCCATACTATTATTTTTCCTTACTCTTCTTCAAATGAGAATTCCACGCCGCACTTCGGACACCGCGTCATATCCGGCGTAATTTTTGCTCCGCACTCAGGGCAGAAGTACTCTTCTTCCTCAGCCTCATCATCCTGCTGCTCTGCGTCTTCTTCATCTTCAAATTCAACATTTTCATTTATAATCCTGCTGACTTCATCAAGCTGCTCTTTTGTCACGCCTTCAACCTGCGCCAGGGAGCCGTTTTCATACGCGGAAACAAATGCCTCGATATCGTCATAGCCTGCGTTTTTCAGGCTTTCAGCAACTTCCTGGCTTATGCCCGGCAGCTGGGCGACCGTGAGAATCTCTTCATAGGCAGTTTCTGCTCCGCTGAAAAGCTCCTCTGCGGCACGGCGAGTATCATTTTCCCTCAGGTCTTCGTCTGAAATCTGCGCGTCTGTCTTTACATCAATTGACCAGTTGCACAGCCTGTTGGCAAGGCGCACATTCTGCCCCTGCTTTCCAATGGCAATGGAAAAATTGTCCTCGGAAACTACGGCAAGCGCCTCTCTTTTTTCAAAGTCCTTGATGATAACCTGCTTTACTTCGGCAGGAGACAGCGCATTCTTGATAAAGACATGAGGATCCTCGTCATAGCGCAGCACATCGATTTTTTCGCCTTCAAGCTCGCGGATTACATTCTGAATGCGAACGCCCTTAAGCCCGACGCACGCTCCCACAGGATCGACATCAATCCTGTTTGTCGCAACAGCAATCTTTGTGCGATATCCGGCCTCGCGGGCGATTCCGCGTATGGAAATTGTGCCGTCCTGAATTTCGGGAACCTCAAGCTCAATGATATTGCGCACAAACTGCTCATCGGTGCGGCTCAGAATGACTTGAATCCCGGAAGGAATTTTCTTCACATCCTTTACGAGAGCCCTGATGCGGTCGTTCTTTTCGTAGACTTCGCGCGGACTCTGGAATTTCACCGGAAGCACGCCTTCAACTTTTCCAAGCTCAACATAGATGTTTCCCTTGTGCTCGCGCTGATAATAGCCGATGATAATCTGGCCGATTTTTTCCTTGTACTCATCAAGAAGCTTTCTGCTTGAATTTTCATTCAGATCCTTATGGGCTTCCTGCTTTCCGACAGAAACAGCTCCGCGCTGGAAATCGTGCTTGGGATCAAGCTCAATGTCAAGCGTATCATGAACAGCCGCTTCCGGTGCAAGGCGCTGGGCATCCTCAAGCTCAATTTCAATGACAGGATCATATACGCCGTCAACGACTGTCTTCCGGGCATACACGCTCACTTCCGACATATCGTCCGCAAATTTTATAATGCAGTTGTCATAGCCTTTTCCAAATGATTTTTGATATGCCGCAAGAATTGTCCGCTCTATAGTCTGTTTGATTGAAGATTCGTCAATTCCTTTTTCCGCAGAAAGCGCACGGATTGCATCTGCCATTTCTGACATGACAAGCCCCCTATGAATGTATAAATTTTGCTTTAGCAATATCGCTATAGGCAACAGCCTTTTCGCTGCTGTCTTCTGTTTCCAGCACAACCTGGCTTTTGTCAGCAGACTTCACTGTTCCGCTGATCCAGCCGCCGGCAGCCTTGCTCCATACACGGACACCGCGGCCTGTAAAAACAGCAAATTCCGCGGCGTTCTTAAAATTCCGCTCCGTTCCGGGCGAGCACAGCTCCATCGAAACATCATCCTCATTTATTTTCAGCAGGGCGATGATTTTCGGGGTGAGCGCACGGTGCGCCTTTGAGCAGTCCGAAAGGCTGATGTCCTTCTCAGGATCCTTTGAAGCAATCACCGCTGTAACTCTGACAGTCCTGCTCTGAGGAACAACATGCAGCTCGACAAGATGAAAGCCAGCCGAACTGACAACGGCCGAACACTCAGCAAAATAGGGAATGCTCTCAAAAGGTATATATTCCAAGCCAAACCTCTTTTGTTACCGAAAGCAAAAAAAAAGAGCCTTTGCTGCGGCTCAATCTTAAAGGATTCAAAATGTATCATTACAGTATCACTTTGCAAAAAAAGTGTCAAGGAGTAACGAGAAAAAAAGCTGCCTGCCGAGCACACACTGATTTCAGGATGCCCGGCAGAAAACCGGCATCAGCTTCTTTCCGCAGTTTCCAGAGCAGGCTGCTCCGCCTGTCCGTGCTTCTTCCGCCGTTTCACCGCCTTGAAATGCAGCTTTCCGTTTAAAACATCAACTGTGACAGAGCATCCTTCCGAAAGCTCCTTTTCAAGCAGCAGCGTTGCCAGCGGATCTTCTATTTCCTTCTGAAGAAGACGGCGCATGGGCCGCGCCCCCATGGAAGGATCATATCCGCGCTCAGACAGATAGCTGCGGGCGGCGGGCTTTACATTCAGGGATATATGCTTTTCTTCAAGCCGGGAGGCAAGCTCGCTGAGCTGAAGGCCGAGCACTGCGTCCACCTGCTCCTTTTCAAGGGCGGAAAACACAATCACGTCATCTATGCGGTTCAAAAGCTCAGGCGGCATGATTTTCTTCAGCTCCTCCAGCGCGCCTGCCTTTATGTCAGCATACGGAAGCAGCCCGTCCTTTGAGGCGGAAAATCCCATCCTGCCTTCTGCCGTTATCTGCCGCGCGCCCGCATTGCTCGTCATGATAATCACCGTATTCCGAAAGCTCACTGTGTGGCCGAGGCTGTCTGTAAGCTCGCCTTCCTCCAGAACCTGAAGCAGCAGATTGAAAATTTCATGGTGCGCCTTTTCGATTTCATCAAGAAGCACAACTGAATACGGATGCTGCCGCACAGCCTCGGTGAGCATGCCGCCGTCCTCGTAGCCGACATACCCGGGCGGAGCGCCCACAAGGCGTGAGGCATTCTGCTTTTCCATATAGTCGCTCATGTCAATGCGGATAAGGGCGTCTTCAGTCCCGAACAGAAACTGTGCAAGCGTTTTTGCAAGCTGTGTCTTTCCGACGCCTGTAGGGCCAAGAAAGACAAAAGAGCCTGACGGACGCTTCAGGGACGAAATGCCTGTCCTGCTTCTGCGGACTGCGCTGCTGATCAGCGACACTGCCTCATCCTGCCCGATAACATTCTGATGAAGAATCTGCTCCATTTTCAAAAGCCGTGCTGAAGTTCCGTCGTCAAGCCGGGAAACATCAACTCCGGAAACATCGCTTATAACAGCGCACACATCATCCGCTGTCACGCGGCGTTTTTTTATGCTGTCTGAATTTTTCCACTTGCGGTTCAGCTCGTCAATCCGGGAGCGCAAAAGGCTGACATGATCACGTATGTATGCGGCTTTTTCATATTCCTGGGAAGCCACAAGCTCGCGCTTCTGCTCGCTGTACCGCGCATATTCGGCTTCAAGCCTGTCAAGCTCTTCCGGGCGCACATCTTCCTGAAGCTTCTTGGCTGCGCCCGCCTCGTCCAGAATGTCAATCGCCTTGTCCGGCAGGAACCGCTCAGGAATGTAGCGGCTGCTGTAGCGCACAATCAGAGGAATCACATCGTCATCATACGTCAGCTGATGAAAATCCTCATAGTATTTTTTCAGTCCGAGCAGAATCTGCTCAGTTTCCTGCTCGGAAGGCTCCTCGACTTTTACAACCTGAAATCTCCGTGCCAGCGCAGAATCCTTTTCAAAGTACTTTCTGAATTCCTTTGTCGTTGTCGCGCCGATCATCTGAAGCTCTCCGCGGCTCAAGGCAGGCTTTATCATGTTGCTTGCATCCAAGGAGCCTTCAGGACCGCCCGCGCCAATTATCGTATGAAGCTCATCGACAAAAAGAATGATGTTTCCCGCTTCCTTGATTTCCTTCATGACGCGCTTGAGCCGCTCTTCAAATTCACCGCGGTACTTTGTTCCGGCAACCATAGCCGCAAGATCAAGCTGAAGCACTTTTTTTTCAAGCAGTCCGCGCGGAACAGAGGCGCACGCAATCCTGCTGGCAAGCCCTTCCGCTATCGCCGTTTTTCCGACGCCAGGCTCGCCCACAAGCACGGGATTGTTCTTTGTGCGGCGGCTTAAAATCTGGATGGTGCGCAGAACTTCCTTTTCACGCCCCACAACAGGATCAAGGTTTCCGTCCTTTGCCTCCTGTGTCAGGTCCCGGGAAAACTGGGCAAGCACGCCTCCTGCCGCTTTCTGCCTGCGCTGGGAAGAGCCGTCAGACATAAGCGGAACCGGCTGCCCGCCGATATAGTTTCCGCCTTCAGAAGAAGCGCCGGAATTCCGTACTGCTGACGATGGAATTTTCCTCTGGACATCAGCGGCCGTCTTCTTTATCTGCTCAGCTGAAATTCCTGCCTTTCTGAAATACTCCCATAAAAGCGATCTCTCTTCCGTTGCAGCGGCAAGAAGCAGATGCTCGGTTCCGATGTAGCTGCAGTGCATCACTTTTGCAATGAATGAAGCCTGCGAAAGAATTTTTTCCGTGCGTGCAGAATTCGGAATTGTCCTCAGCTGAGGGTCGGGAAGCCGGGAAGGAACGCTCTGCTCAATCGCAAGCTGCAGCGTCAGGACATTTATGCGCAGCTGCTGAAGGATAACATACCCGAGTCCGTCCGCAGACTTCAGGAGCGCAAGAATGATATGCTCAGGCTCAACAGTCCTGCTTCCCAAAAAATATGCTTCGTCCTGGGCAAGCGCAATCAAGATCCGCTGAACCCGCGGTGAACAGTTCTCATACATGGAAAAACCTCCTGCAAAGCACAGGGCGCAAAAATGCGTCTGCGCGCTGAAAAAACTGACGGCAAAAAAGCATTCACCTTTCCGCCGCTTCAAACGCTTCCTGCAAAATCAAGGCACGAAGCCGCTCTATTTTTTTCTGCCTGTTGTCACGGATATCCTTTTCAAATGAAAACGTTCCGTTGTCAAGAACGTACTCAAGATGACCCTCTTGAATTCTGTACAGAAGCGCATGAAGCTCAGAAACTGCAACTCCGGAAAGCAGCCCCATGTCTATTCCGAATTTCACTCCGCTGATAATTTCAACAGCCTCACGGAACGGAATAAACAGGCTTGTCTTTGCAAGCGCGAGCGCCCTGTACGCATAATTTGCAATCTCAGTGATTTTCTGTGTCCTGCACTGCTTGCGCGCATTCCGCTCTTCCTTGACAAGATTCTGCAAAACACATTGAAACGACATAAGCTGCGACAGCTCCGTTCCGCCGGCAGAACTTTTTGTTGAAACAACGTAATAGCTTCCGAGGGAAGAACCGATTCCGCCAAAGCCGCTCACCATGTCCGCACCGCCTGCGCCATAGCAGACTTCAAAAAGAAAGTCTTCTCCAACAGTATCCGATGCAGCGCTCCGTATTGACTTCAGGAGCGACAGCGCCGGAAGATGAACCTGCGCGGCAATAGAAAGTCCGCTGCCGCAGTTCAGCACAGAATATGACAGATATCCGAAGTCATAGCTTGCCGCAAACTGAATATGCTTCTGCAGCCCGCTGTCAACGGCATACACGGAATTTGAAGTGTCTTCAACGCCAAGCCCGGAAGCAAACGAAGAAATGCGGAGATGGTCATCTGTGTTTACTGTGCAGGCAACCTTTCCGTCACTGCGGAGAATCAGCCCGGACTTTCTGCCTTCAGACGGAAAAAGCACGCCGCGCTCTGTCATAACCTTTGTTCCGATGGAATCAAGACTGCTCAAAGGCACAGCCTGAAATTCATCAGCATCCTTCAGAAAGTGAAAGGCATCGAAAACAATCGACTGAATCCGCTCGCTCTCTGAGTCATTCAGCCGTGAAGGAAACGGAAAATTCGCGAGGTTCCTTGCAAGCGATGCTTTTGTTGAGACAATGACATCCTGCTCTGCGCCCGGCTCTGCATACCAGGCTCCGCCCGTTTCAGGGCGGCGTTTTTTTGTCATGGGACAATTTCTCCACCCTGATGATCTTCCGCTCCCGCGACAGGATTTTTTTCAAGCGTCTTCAGATAATCCCTGTACACCGCGGCTTTCTCGTAGTCTTCTTTTTCGAGCGCGCTGTTCAGCTTGTTTTGCAGGATTATCCTGTCAGTCAGGACTGAGCGGACAGAAGAAAGGCGGGACGGCATGGTTCCCTTGAACAGTTCCTTTACGCCGCTGTTCTCCAGAATTTTCCGTATGTCATTTTTAAAGATTGCATAGCATTCGGGACAGCCGGCGTTTTTGCCTGTCCTGATTTCACCGAGCGATGTTCCGCAGACCGGGCAGCGTTTGTTTACGTCTTCTGCAATTTTCCGTGAAGCTTCCGCCAGCTCCTTGAAAAGGCTTCCAATGGAGGATTCGATGCTTTTCGGATCAGGGGAAATTCCCCGTTCCATGGCGCATTCGAGGCATATATGTATTTTTCTGCGCTGACCGTCAGCCGCTGCCTGCTCCATGTAAATGACAGCCTCGCGCTCATGGCAAAAATCGCAAACCATCCGCATCCTCCTTTTCACTTGAATTTCTGACAGTCTATCATAAATTACATTTTACGCAAAGTGTCAATAGGCTTTTCCCTGCCAGCCCGCACAGACGGAACAACGGACGCGCAAACTGAAAGAACAAATGTTCCTGCGCAGACCGCAAGAATTTCCCGCAGCGGAATGACAACAGGAATTTCCTGAAGATAATACGCCGGATCCAGAAGATGAAAACGTCCTTCCATGCTTCCTCCTGAAAAAAATGCCACGGCAGTCTCGATCGCCCTGACTATGCTGTTTATATTCAGCGAAACAGCAAGCGAGACAGGAATTCCAAGCAGAATTCCAAGCAGGCCGGCAGCTGCGCCTGTCAGCACAAAGGAAAGCGCAATCCCGCGTGAACTTCCGCCGACGCATTTTAAAAGAGCGATTTCCTTTTTCCGCTCCATCACAATCATTACAATTGAAGAGCTTATGTTTATGCTTGCAACAAGAAGTATCATGGCCATTATCACAACAAGGAGCGCTTCTGTTGAAGCAAAATTCTCAAGCTCCGCAGCATTGAATTCCTTCCAGGTAAAAACGCGGAATCCTTCGCTGTTCATTGCAATCTGCCTGACACCGGCTGCAATTGCAGGAAGCGAGTCTGAAAACGGATCCGCTGTCTGAAGCCCGACAAAAAATTCCAGCGACGGCCGTGAAATGCTGCTGAAAGCCGTCTCAAGCGGAATAAAAACCCACAGCGCATCAAGCTCCTGATATCCGCTGGAAACAATTCCGCTCACCGTGAACTGCGCCGCTTTTGGAATATATGCATTTCCTGATTTTGCCGCGCTTATCAGATGAATTGTGTCTCCCGCATGAACGCCGAGCATTCCGGCAATTTTTTCCCCGATGACAGCCTTCCGCCCTCCAGCCAGGTCAAACGCTCCTTCTGTAACAGTCAGCAGTGAAGAAAACTGCCTGTCTTGCAGGAACGCTTCCTCCTGAATTCCGCGCACAAATGCTCCCGCCCTGACTCCGTTTCCCGCAGCAAGCACTGTTCCGCGGACTTCGGGAAAGACAGCCGTAATTCCAGGCGCATTCAGAAATTCAGCGGAAGCGCGCAAAAATGAACCGTATGAGTCAGCATGCACAGAATTTTTTTGCAGGGAAACTGAAATATCCTGGGAAAAAAGATAAATCATCCGCTCTGCAATTCCCCTGAACATTCCCTTGCTTATCGAAATGACAGACACAAGCGGAACAAGGCTGATGCCGATGCAGATGACAGCGCCAAGCAGGCTGCGCCTTGCAGCCGTCGGCTCAGAAACCTGAATGCTGCGTGAAAAAAGAATTTTCTTTGCGTATAAAAAGCATGAGCCGAATGTCATGCCCGCACCTCCGAAAGGCGGCCGTTTTCTATGCAGTACCGCACCTGGCCTTTTGAAGCAAGGTTCATGTCATGAGTCACAAGAACCAGCGTTTTTCCCTGCTCCCTGGAAAGTGAAAAAAGAAGCTCGCCGACGGTGTCTGCATTTGCCGGATCAAGATTGCCCGTAGGCTCGTCTGCAAGAATAAGCTCGGGATCGTTGACAAGACAGCGCGCAACTGCCGCCCGCTGCCGCTCGCCGCCGGAAAGCTCGCTGGGAAAATGGCGCATCCTGTCCTTCAGTCCCACCGACTCAAGCAGCGCACTGGCTTTTTCTATTGCCGCCTTCTTGGGAACTCCTGCCATGAGCGCGGGAAGAAACACATTTTCAAGAGCAGTAAAATCCTTTAAAAGGTAATGGAACTGAAAAATCAGCCCTAAAAAATTTCTTCTGAATTTCACAGTCTGCTTTTCTGTCATTGAGCTGACAGCCTGGCCGTCAACACAGACAGTGCCGCCGCTCGCCTTGTCAAGGCCTCCGATTATATTGAGCAAAGTTGATTTTCCGCTTCCGCTTTTTCCGACAATCACACACTGCCGGGAGCGCTTTACTTCCATATTTAAATTCTTGAATATGACAAGATTCTCGCCCGCAGTCCTGTACACTTTCTCAAGATTCCTCACAGATAAAATCACTTCAGAATCACTCATTCCTCAAAACCTCCGAAACCGTCAGCTTCAAAATGCTTCTGCTTGCAAGCCATGACGCAATCAGCGCGGAAAAAATTCCAAAAAGAAAAATCAAGATGACTTCATGCAAAAAAATCCTCACGGGAATCCGGGCATACACAGCAAACATGCTGTTTTCACTCAGCAGCTTTTCTGCTCCATGATGAAACAGGAAGGCGGCAGCGAACTGAATGCCAAACTGAATTTTGGAAAGCAGAAAAAAAACAGTCCGCATATTCAGGCTTATAAAAATTCCAAGCAGCAGTCCGGGAACAGAGCCTGCTGTTCCTGCGCACGCTCCCTGCATGACAAAGACATTCTGAATATGCTCAGGAGAAGCTCCAAGCGCGGAAAGCACAGCAATTTCCTCTTTCCGCTCAAACACAAGCCGCCTCATGGAATTGAAGATATTGACTGCAACGACAACAAAAATCAAAAGCACCAGCATGAACAGAACATTTTTTTCCATCCGGAGCACACCGAAAAAACTTCTGTTGTATTCCCGCCAGCTTACAGCCGCCGCCTCCGGGAACCATGCATGCACTTTCCTTATAAAGGCAGCATCCCGCAGTCCTGACTTCAGCTTTATGCCGTACTTTTTTTCCGCCTGCCCACCGAACACGTTTTTTGCTGATGCAATGCCGATAAAGGAATATGAAGCATTGATGTCAGCATAGCCGCAGCGGAAAATTCCTTTCACAGTAAACGTTCTGCCTCTGGAAAAAATTGGCTGGCTGCTGGAGCCGCTCAGCGCGAGGATATTCACCGTGCTTCCGACCCGCAGCTGAAGCTGCCTGGCAAGCCGGACTCCGACCACAATTGAGCCGGGCTCAGACAGATCAAATTCTCCCGCAATAATCTTCAGCTCGTTTGCAAAGCCGGGATCTTCCTGCATGATGCCCGCGGGAACTGCCCGGACAAGAGACGCTGCCTGCATTCCTGTATTTCCTGCCATCAGTCCCTGTGCTTCATAAAACGGAACAATGCCGGAAACTTCCTTGTCTTTTCTGCACCGCTGCTCAAATTCGGTTTCCCCGTATTTCTGAATACGGGAAACCTGTACATGGTGCGAAGAAATTTCAATTATAGAATCTATATAGCTCATCTGAAATCCGTTCATGACGCTCATAATCACAATGAGAGCCATAACGCCAAGGCAGATTCCGGCGGAAGCAAGCCATGAAGCTGCGGCTGAGCGGCTTTTTTTGTCAACCCTGCTGATGCGCCGCGAAACAAAATAAATCCATTTTAAATCCTGCATTACAGCGGCTCCTCTTCTTTTCCTGAAACAATCTGCTCTTCTGTTTTCACTCCGTCCTGAAACAAGGACTGGACATAAAATCCGCCGTCAAAGTAAATCCGCTCAATGTACGAATTTTCGCCTGTATGCTCTGTGCTGAGCCGGAGCATTCCGTTTTCATACACTTTTATGTCTGCGGCGGAAGACAGTCCGGAATAACTGAACACTGTCTTTCTGCGGAACACAGGCTCTTTTCCGTCTGCTGTTCCGTCCTGGCGGCCCGCAAAAAAAAGCTGCTCCTCACAGGCAATCCTGCCTTTATCATCATACAACATAGCTGATTTTGACACTGGAATTTTTTCATCAGCCGGATCTGGAGGCAAGTCATACTCATAAATGCTCACCGGCTTTCTGCTGCTGTTATACTGAACTTCATACAGCTTCTTTTCCTGAAACTGCTTTTCCGTTGAAAAAATGACGGAACCGCTGTAGCTCCATTTTTTTTCAAGAAGCATGACAGAATCTGAAACAGAATCCGCGTTCTTCCAGACTGTTTTTTCAACTGCCCGGCACAGAGAATCGTATGTTATCCGCGAAACAACATCATTGTTTACAGAAACGCATGAAAACGATCCGTCCGAATTTTCAGACAGGGAAAGCTGCTCTTCTTCATATTCAAAAAGCTTCAGCCTTCCAAGGGAATTCCGCATGTACACTTCCGCAGCGGGCATGTCAGGGCGCAGCGGTTCAGGCAGAGGCGCATATGCTGCCGCAGTTCCGTCCATGCCTAAAAAATGAAGCAGCTCGTTTTTTTTCTGCGCATCAAGGAAAGGCTCAGAACCAGCCGCCCGTATTTCAGCTGCATAGTCTGTCTGCCGTTCTGTAATCAGAGGAAACAAAAGGTATGCAAAAAGAGAAGCGCAGGCGATGTTCATCTCAGACTGTTCCAAGGAATTCGTCTGCATACAGCTCAGGATCGAACGGATGAATGTCTGCATACGATTCTCCGTCGCACACAAAAAGGACAGGAAGCGCAAGCTCCTTTCCGATTGAAATGATGCCGCCGCCCTTCGCAGTCGAATCGTATTTTGTAAGGACAACCGCGTCAATTCCTACCGCCTCATGAAAAACTTCAGCCTGCCGCAATGCATTCTGCCCTGTGGTCGCATCAACAGCAAGAATTTTTTTATAGCAGCCTTCGTCAGCCTTTGCCGATGCAATCCTGTCAATTTTCTTCAGCTCATTAACCAGATTTTCCTTGTTATGAAGCCTTCCTGCCGTATCGGCAATGACAAGCCCGCCGCCCGCCGCCCGGCACGCCTCCGCCGCGTCAAACACAACAGCCCCCGGATCGCTTCCCATCTGATGCTTTACAACCCGTATGCCGAGCGCCTCGCCGTGCATGGAAATCTGATCCACAGCCGCAGCCCGGAATGTATCCGCGGCAGCCAGAATCACATTTGCATTTTCCCGAGCGTACAGGCAGGCCATCTTTGCAGCTGAAGTTGTTTTTCCCACGCCATTGACACCAAGCACCATGCAGACACTTACTTTGCCAGGCTCAGGATGAAACGAAGCGGGCGCAAGATACCTGAGCAGAATGCGCTTGAGCTGAAGAAGAATTGCTTCCTGGGACTGCGCCTTTTCTTTCTTACAGGCTGAAGAAAGCTCGTCCGCAATTTCAACTGCGTTCTTTGCGCCGATGTCGCCTTCAATCAGCGCATCAGCGAGATCATCAAAAAAATCAGCCGGACTGCTTTTTTCTATGCCGAAAAGGCTTTTCAGCTTCTGTGAAAATGACATTTTTACCATAACCGTTATTCTCCTGATTCCGCTTCATGCCGGGAACCGCTGTCCTCCTGAACATCTGCACCGCCCGGTGAAAGAGCAGTATAGCCTGATTCAGCAGATTTTTCAATTTCCTCCGGCTCATGATATGATACCTGCGCCGGAAGAATGGAATTTGCTGCAATAAAATACCGTATAAGCTCAAATGCAAAATACCCCAGGCAGGCAAATGTTATTCCACTTGAAATATATCCGTACCGCTGCCACCGCTTAACCTGCTCACGGTCATTCAGGGAGCCTGCGTTGTATGCGTTCTCCATGGAATTGTACTTTCCGACTGTGTAAAGCGTAAACGGCATGGAAACAACAAGCGCTGTATACGCCCGGTAAGCGCTTTTCCTGCGCGTGTCTATAAGCTCTGAATGGTTCAGCGGCTTTCCGTTTACTGAAAGAACGGCGCCGTCTTTTTGCATCGACTCAGGAATATAATAAAAAAACAGAGACGGATCTGAATCCGACTGAAACTGCCCGATAACTGCGGTTCCGTCAAATGATATCTGTGCCTGCGGATTTTCAGGAGAAATGTCAGCAATGAAGTCAGTCCCCGAATACAGGGCTCCCGCGCGCGGATTTTTCAGCAGCAGCGAAGCCTGTATGTCCCGTTCCGGCTCCAATGTTCCGCGCACAAGGAACCGGGAGGCACCTTTAAATGCATACGTTGCCGCCCGGGAAATATATCCCCGGCATTCTATTTCCACGGAATGAATTCCCGGCACCGTGCTGATTTTTTCCGGGACTGTGCTGTACTTTTTTCCGTCAAAGAGAACAGAAGCATTTTCCCGGCACTCTTCAGGCTGAATGTCAAAAAGAATTTCCACCGGAAGGCTGTTCGCAATGACAGACGAAAAATAAGCAGCCGTTTTTTCCGCGGCAGAAACAAGATTCCGCAGCGGCCCGACTTCCGTAATGGAGCCGGCAATCCTTCTTCCCGGAAACACATACAGCGAGCACGAGGCAGAAAAGTAGCTTTCATAGACTGTTATCTTTCCGTCAATCAGGCCGTTTATTCCCGCCTTTACGGCCTCAGCCTCAAATGTCCTGCTGTCAGGCCCGGCCTGCAGTGCGCTTTCTGAAGGCGAAAAAAGCGTGCGGACATCGTTCTTAAAGACCGTCACCTGCTCGTTTCCCGGCTCCGGCAGAAGCGCGCTGCTTTTCCTTACAAATAAATTCCTGAGCGGATTAAAAGCAAGCGGACTGAATTCTGACTCCTCCTGTTCTCCCTGGCGCGCCGTTTTTTCCTCAAGCTCGTCACGAAGCTTTTCTGAAATCTCAAGATTCTGATCAATCTGCTCTTTTATCTCAGCGATTTTCTTTTCATGCGATCTGATTTCCTTCCGCAATTTCCGCTTGCTCCGTGCAGACACCACGGCAGAATCCCGCGCCCTGACTTCCCGCGAAAGCTGCAGGAAAAGCGACTGCCGCTCAAGAAGCAGCGCATCAAGGCTCCTGTCAAACAGCTCCTGATACGTTGTTTCCCGGGAAAGGCCTTCCACAATTTTCTCCAGTATCAGCTGCGGAAAAATTTCCCCCAGATTTTCTTCGGAGGCGGAAGGCTGCCTGCTTTCACTGAGGCTGAACTGCTTTGCCGCCAGAACCCAGCTTTCACAAAAAAGGCTTTTCCGCAAAAGAAGCAGAACAAAAAGCGCAAGAACGCTCCTGCCGGAAATCCGCATACCTACAGCCCGTCATCATCAGCATCATCAGACGAAGCAGGAAGATCTTTCCATTTTGCCGACAGAAACTCATTGAGAAAGCCGTCAATGTCTCCGTCCATCACTCCCTGAATGTTTCCGACTGAATACTTTGTGCGGTGATCCTTTACCATTGTGTACGGCTGAAAGACATACGAGCGGATCTGGCTTCCAAAGGAAATGTCCTTTTTTTCTCCGGCGAATTTTGCATTCTCCTTTTCCTTTTCTTCCTTGTAATATTCATACAGCCGCGATCTTAGGACGCTCATCGCAAACGCCCTGTTCATAAGCTGGCTGCGCTCGCTGTCGCAGGCAACAACAATCCCGGTCGGAAT
This sequence comes from Treponema sp., assembly GCA_017935745.1. Classification (GTDB taxonomy): domain Bacteria; phylum Spirochaetota; class Spirochaetia; order Treponematales; family Treponemataceae; genus Treponema_D. The sequence goes on from JAGBGX010000013.1 coordinate 20,529, forward strand.
ATGGGTAAAGCGGACTGCTGATTCTGTCTTGTTCACATGCTGCCCGCCTTTTCCGCCTGAACGGTATGTGTCAACACGCAAATCCTTGGGATCAATGTTCACTTCAATGCTGTCGTCAAGGACAGGAAACACATACACCGAGGCAAATGATGTATGCCGGCGCGCATTTGCGTCAAACGGGCTTATGCGCACAAGCCGGTGAACACCAGCCTCCCCTTTTGTATATCCGTACACATAATCCCCGGAAATTTTCATATTGATTGACTTAAGCCCGCCCTCTGCCTCTTCCTGAGAAAGCACTTCAGTTTTGTATCCATGGCGCTCAGCCCACCGCTGGTACATCCGGCTCAGCATAAACGCCCAGTCGCACGCTTCGGTTCCTCCTGCTCCTGCATGAACTGAAAGATAGCAGTCATTCTTGTCAACTTCATCGCTCAAAAGATTGAGTATGCTCTGGTGATCATATTCAGCCTTTGCGCTTTCATACTGAGCCTTCAGCTCCTGCTCGATGCTCTGGTCATTTTCTTCCAGTCCAAGCGCATAGAGCGTCTCCAGGTCGTCAACCCGGCTGAGCAGATCCTTCCACGGCTCAATTCTGCCTTTCAGCAGCTTGATGTCGTTCATCACTTTTGAGGCCTTTGCATTGTCATCCCAAAACCCGGGGACAGCGGTAAGAGCTTCCTTTTCGCTTATTTTCTGCGTGATGCCGTCAACGTCAAAGACGCCCCCAGACAGCGGAAACTTCTTCTTTCAGCTGTGCAATCGGTTCCTGAAAATCTTCAATCATATTTCCTCCCATAAAAATTCCGCAGTCAAATTCCAGCTTGACTTTCGATAAAAGCAAGCAACGCACACTTTATTTTTTCTGGCGCGGCGCAGCACTGAACTGGCACTTGCGCCACTTTTTCTGCTTCATTTCCGTAATGACAAAAAGGCCGTTCAGAGGAAACTGATACAGCCTGATTGTATCATAATAATCAGTCGCCCCGTCCAAGTCTTTTTTTAAGGCGGAAAGATCAGATTCAGCAAGCTTCATGATTTCCCAGCAGGAACGCTGAACCTTTTGGAATCCGTACCGGGACAAAATATCGGCAAGCATCTTTGCGCTGTCGAGGCTTCCGGGATCTATAAGCACTGAAACAAACATAAATATAGAATAATTCAAAGCCCGGATATTGTCAAACAGGCTTGAACATCGGCTGAATTTAGGACAAAATAGAGGAATGAAGTGTTCAAATGTATTGAAAAGATTGTGCGCGTCAGCCCTGGCCCTGCTCGCGGCTCCGCTGCTGTTTCCGCAGGGGAAAAAAAACGTTGTCACAGGCATAGCCGCCTGCGCTTCCGGCGCAAACACAATTTCGGTGAGCTGGAAACTGCCCGAGGAAAACAGCAGGACAATTTCTTCCTTTCTGATTTACCGGACTGCGCGGCCAGTCACAAGCTACCGGCAGCTGGAATTTATTGAGCCGGCAGCTTCCGCCGGAAAAAATGAAACGCTGTACATAGACACTCCCCGCAGCCCCCAGGACTATTTTTACACCGTCATCACGGTGACAGGCGGAAACAGTGATTCCGGCCGGGATCCTGAGCTTTATTACGATGAGCAGCTTGACTCAAGCCTTTCCACGGAGCCAGGGCAGCCGGTAAAGCTTGTTCTGCCCGGTGTGAATGCAACAACTGAAGGAGTCAAGGCGGCAGGAATTCCCCGGCAGCCTTCCATACAAAAAGAAGCAGCGCAGAAAAAAACAGGCAGCGGAAAAATGAGGGAAATGCCGCTTCCGTATGTGGACATCTTTAAAGATGAAAAAAAGAACAATGCTCCGCAGATAAGCGGCGCAGCAAAAAAGGCAGTGCGCCCGCTGCTCAGGAAAAGCAGCCGTTCCGCGTCCGTCCTGCCGGCTCATATTTTTGAAGAAGACCTGATAAGCCCTGCGGGAGGAGACGAATACCTGCTCTTTGAAATTCTGCGCACTTCCTTTGTAAAGAAAAAGTATTCCCAGTCAGCCGCCGCCCTCGAGCAGTTTCTTGCGCAGAACAGGACAAAGGCTGTTTCCGACCGGGCAAATTTTTACCTTGGCGAGTCGTACTACTTCACAGGAAATTTTTCTTCTGCGCTCACCCGCTTTCTTTCGCTTGAAGAAACATACCCGGAGCTGAGCCGCAAATGGACGGAAAGCACGCTCGATAACTTTTCGGCTGAAGGCGAATAAGACTGCCGGACAGCACACGGACTGCCTGCGAACATGCACATCAACATTGCAGTTTTTCTGAAAGTGTGATATTATGGATACTATGGCAAAACCAAAGACAGAATTTTCTGTAAACCAAAAGATTGTGTACCCGAGCCAGGGCGTTGGAAAAATCACTGAAATCTTTAAAAAAGAATTCAACGGGGAGCTGACCTCCTACTATAAAATCTACCTCGAAGTTTCCGACATGAACGTCATGGTTCCCGTTGCAAAGTCAGCCGATCTGGGAATCCGTGCAATTGTTTCAAAGGAAGAAGCACAGGCCGCCCTTGACTCAATCAGCGATGACTTTGAGCCTCCGACATCCGACTGGAAGCTGCGCTACCAGATGAACCTTGATCTTTTGAAAAAGGGAACAATCGGAGACATTGCCGCAATTGTCCGCTGCCTGTACCACAGGTCAAAAGTAAAGGAGCTTCCGATTCTTGAGCGCAAGCTGTATGACAATGCAAAGAAGCTTCTTGAAGATGAAATTGCCGAGGCATTCGGAATTTCAGACAAGGAAGTGGAAGCAATGCTCCATGAAAAGCTGGAGCCGCTCGGACTGCGGATTGAAAAAAAGCAGCCGTTTGCAGATGATGATGAAGACGAAGATGAATTTGAAGAGGAAGCTTCCTCCGAAAAGGAATCTGACGACGACGATGATGAAGATGAGGACTGAGCCTGGCTGTACGCTTGCACTTGTCCTTGCGGCAGCCGGATCATCTTCACGGATGGGAACAAAAGGAAAAAAAGAATACCTTCCGCTGAAACGAGGAACTGTTCTTTCTGAGTCAGCGCGCGCATTTCTAGAGGCCGCTGATTTTGAACAAGTCATTGTTTCAATTCCGCAGGGCGCAGAAAGAGAAGCACGGAACGCTTTTTTTTCTGATCCTGACATGCACGCCCTTTTAAAGAATGCAAAACTGATTTTCACTGAAGGAGGAAGCACGCGGCAGGAATCCGTGTTCCGCGCGCTTTTAAAAATCAGCAGCGAACATACAGCTGTCCTTATCCATGACGCGGCGCGTCCGTTCGTTTCAAAGGAAATCATTCAGAGCGTCATCAGTGCTGCATGCGCATACGGAGCCGCATCTCCTGTCATTGCGCCTGTTGACACGCAAAAGGAGCTTGCACCGGACGGGACAATCGCACGCCACCTTGCACGGAAAAGCATCGGCGCAGTCCAGACACCGCAAGGATTTCTTTCAGGGCCGCTCATTGCATGCCACAGAAAGGCCGCGCAGCAGGGGCTTGAATGCACCGATGACACTGAAATCTGGGACGCGTTTCCAGAGCTTACCGGCGGAAAAAAAGTTTTTTGCACCAAGGGAAGCGCAGAGAACAGGAAAATCACATTTTCCCAGGATATGGAGGAGCGGCAGGAAATGCGCATCGGAATCGGAACAGACATGCACAGGCTTACGGACGGCAGGGCGCTGGTTCTCGGCGGAGTGCGCATTCCATGCGAAAAAGGAGAGCTCGGACACTCAGACGGAGACGTGCTGCTTCATGCAATCGCAGACGCACTGCTCGGGGCAGCCGGACTCGGGGACATCGGCTCGTACTTTCCGCCGGAAGATCCTGAATGGAAAGATGCAGACTCTGCGCTTCTTCTGAAAAAAATCTGGAACGACATAAAAAAAGCAGGCTGGACGCTGAACAACCTCGACTGTGTGATAGAAATCGAGCAGCCGAAGATTCTGCCCTGGAGACAGAAAATCAGGGAGTCAGTAGCGCGCATTCTTGAAGCGGAAACCGAGTCAGTTTTTGTCAAGGCAAAGACAAACGAAAAGCTTGGCGCAGTAGGCGCATGGGAGGCGGCCAGAGCCTGCTGCGTCTGCCTGCTTGCACAAAAATAGCCTTACTCGTCAGTTCCAAGCTCAAGAATAAGATTCACAATATTCTCTTCGATTTTCAGGCTCTTTGCAATCTCTGCGTTCGTCCACTTTTCCTTCTTGAGCTTTATGACATTGGACTTCAGCTGCGGTGAAATTCCAGCTCCCGAAGAACCCGGCTTCTTTCCGACTTTTTCAGTTGTAATCGCATGCAGAATTTCAAGCTTGCTGTCGGCATCAGAATACAGCTTTTGAAGCCGCTCTTCTGTGCTCACAAGTCCGTCGCGCGAGCTGTTTATTTTTTCAATCCGCGCCTCAGCGTCATCTATCAGCTGCTGCAAAGATGTAATCTTGTCAACAGCATCGTTTATCTTGCCGCTGTTCTTCATGATTTTGTCAATATGGCTGCGCACCGACTGAATTTCGTCCGGCAGGGAGTCAACCCGCTTGGAGCAGTCTTCCAGCCGCTTTTCAAGGGCATTGATGCTTGCAAAGGAACTGTCAACTTCCTCCGCAACCCGGTCATACGTATCCCGCTTGTTTTCTATGCGGTCAATTTTTGTCTCGATGCTCGAAATGCTGTCCTGAAATTTTCCGACTTTCGCCTGCATATTCACAATGTCATCGCTCATCGAAGTAAGCTCCTGAATCTTTGAATCCATGCCGGAGCTCAAATTCATCAGCGTGTTGAATTTGTACTCGATGCTGTCCAGCCGTGACTTGTCCGAGCTGTAGGCATTCAGCCTTGAATTCACATCATCTCCGAACTGCTCAAGACGCTGCGCCTGCACCGTAAGCTCGTTGAATTTTTCCTCAAAATTCCGGACCAGGGAAATCTTTTTGTTCAAGTCCTCAAGGGAAGACTCAAGCTGCTTCTTCAAAATATCAGCCTTGTCAAAGACTGCCGTTTCTGTCTTAAACGTTCCGATGCTCTTGTTGATTTCATCAATCTGAATCTGAAGCTGATTTGTATCCTCGCCGAGCTTGTCGAAAGCATTGTTATACACCCGCACATATTCTTCCGTCTGCTTGTCAAACCGCGCCTTCAAGTCCTTGCTTCTCTGGTCAGCATACAGATCCTGCTCGTCAGCAGCTTTCTTTGCATTCAAAAGCATGCTTTCATACTGCTCCTTGAATTCCGCAAGCGCCGCCTTTGTCTTTCTGTCATACTCGCCGAGAATGTCCCCGGCTCTGCCTTCAACAGCAGAAAAATCTTTCTGCAAGTCTTCAATCTTCTGATTATTTGCATCAGCAATTGCCTTCAGCTGATCTTCAATCTGCAGGGAAGCATCCTCAAACTGCTCCTTAAGCCTTTTTTTCCATGCAGTGCATTCCTGAACGGCCGCATCGATTGTCGCTGTCTGGGATTCCTGCTTTGAAAACAAAATCTCCTTGAAATTTTCAAACTTTGAATTCAGCTCGTGCTCAATTTTTTCAAGCTGCTCATTCATGCGCTGATTGTATCCGTCAGTCTCATTTTTCAGGTAGCCGTCGGCGCTTTCGATTGTCTTCTTTATTTCAGAGCGGTACTGCTCAATAAAGCCGTGAATCTTCTGGTTAACAGTGTTAATCTGATCCTGAATTGTCGTCTGCCCGGAAAGAAGAGCCGTCTGGAATTTCTTTTCCTGGTCAAGCGTCTTTTTTGTAAGCTCGGAAATGCGCTTTGCAAGCGCATCGTCATACTGGGCTTCAAGGGCTTCCCGCTTGGACTCATACTCAGAAGTAAATTCCGCAAACTGGCTGTCGAACCTGTTCTTCCAGTCGGAGAGCTTGAGCTGCACATCGTCCTGCCGCCGCGCAAGGTCGGATGCAAACGAATCTTCAAACACCTTGACTTTCGCGCTGAGCTTTGCCGCGGAATCCTTTTTGATTTCATCGAGCGATGTCTGAACAGAATCAAGATCGCCCTTCAGCTTTTCATACTTTGCAGTAACCGACTTTTCAAATTCGTCCTGCGCCTTGCCCGCGGAATCAGCGAATTTTTCAAAGTCACCGAGCACTTTTTTCTGGCTCTGATCCATGACTTTCCGCAGGGAAGACTCCAGCTTGTCCACATCAGCACCGGCCGTGTTAAGCTTCTTGAAACGGTACTCCATTTCCTTTTTATACGCATCAAGCTGATGGTCAAGCGCAGCAAGGCACTTTGTCTGGCGCGAATCATATTCATCAGTCATGCTCTTTACAGAAGAAGCGAGCGTGCTGTTCAGCTGGTCAATCTGGCTCTGCATTGACAAAGCGAACGACTGGATCTGCTGTGAATTCGACTCCGTCTCCGATTCTATGCGCTGCGAAATTTCCTTGGCATCCGATTCAATTCTGCTGTACCTGTCAAGAATCTGGCCGACTGTCTCTTCAATGTTTTCCTTTATTGACTTTGTCTGATCGTCAAGAGCGCCGAGCGTTTCCTTGATTTCTGAGTGCATTTCGTCAACGCGCCGCTGGACATCGCCCTTGTACTTGTCAAGGTTCGCGGTGCTGAGCGAACTGTATTTTTCGTAGGCCGCGCTTTCTTCCTGGGCTGCCTTTTCCACAATTGCGCTGAACATTCCGTCATACCGGCTTCTAAGCTCTTCCGCCTGGCTTTCAGCAGACGCTTCCATTCCGGCAATCTTTTCAGAGCTGATTCTTGCATCTTCCGCCAGAGAATCCGTGACCTTCCGTATGGCTTCGGCAGTTTCAGCAACTTTTTCCTGAAGGCTTTCTATCGAGCCGTTTGTGTGCGCAACAAGATTCCCGGTTTTTTCTTCAATCTGCTTTTGAGTGCTGTCAATAAACGCAAGCGCATTCTCTGACACTTCGCCCGCCTTGTCTGAAATAAGCTTTTGAATGCCGTCGAACTGCTCCCGTGCTTCCAGCGCAGAATCCTCCGACAGGCTCTTGATTTCCCGGGACCGCTGCTCAATAAATTCCTCAAGTTCCCTTGTCCGCTCTTCAAAGCCGGCTTTCAAAGACTGCGTGTTCTGCTCAATTTTCTGAGTATACTCGGAAGTTGTCGCCTTGTACTTTTCAATTGCGCCGTATGTCTGAGACTCAACAGTGGACGTCAGTTCCTCCAGCTTCTGCTCAATTTCTGCGGTGCGGCTCTGGATGCTGCTTTCAAGGCTGCCGGTTCTGTCCGCAAGCTCCTGGCGCAGCTGCGCCGTGCGCTCCTCAATGTCCTGCGTGTAGCTTGAAGTCGTTGTCCTGTACTGCTCCAGCGCACTGGCAGTCTGGCTCTCAACATCAGCTGTAAGAGACTCAAGCTTCCGCTCGATTTCATCGGAACGATCATATATCTGCCGCTCAAGGCTTTCTGTTCTGTCCGCAAGCTCCCGGCGCAAAACATCAGTGCGCTCCTCAATATCCTGCGTGTAGCTTGAAGTCGTTGTCTTGTACTTTTCAACAGCCTGCGCTGTCTGGCTCTTTACATCCTCAGTAAGATCCAAAAGCTTCTTTCTTACGTCACCTTCCAGATCATCAGTTCTGTTCTTTATTTCCGTGGAAATTGACAGCGCCTTGTTGTTCAAAGCCTCCAGCTTCTTTCTAAAGATGCCGTCGATAGATTCAATTCTGTCGGTAAAACTTGCATTCAGGGAAACTGTTTTCTGCTTGATTTCATTTTCAATCTTTTCAACTGAATTTTCAAACGACAAATTCACAGCCCCGGTTTTCTGCTTGATCTTTGCATTCAGCTCTTCCACCGTCTTGTCCAGCTCTTTGTCGAGGGACTTCATCTTGTCCTTGAGCTTAGTGTCGAGGCTTGAAGATTTTTCGTTGAACAGCGCGATGAGTGCAAGCGATTTTTTCTTCATTTCTGATTCTGCGGCGTCATTGCTTGTGTCCAGCGTTTCCTTCAGATGCTTTGCCTTCAGGCTGTACGAATCCTCAAGCTCCCGCGTTTTTTCCTCAAAGAACTGAACGGCGCTCTGCGTCTTGTCATGCACAGACTGCTCCATTGCAGAAGTCCGCTCGTCATACGACTTTGAGAATTCCTTGAGCTGCGACTCAATCGTGCTGACCATGCCGGCACACCGCTCCTTAAGCTCATTTTCCATGCTGAATGTCTTTGAAGTGAATTCAGTTTCAAGCGATGATGTGCTGCCGTCAAAAACAGTTTCCAGGCGCGCAGTTTTTTCTTCCAGCTGCGACTGCAATGCGTCCACCGCAGAGCGCATCTTTTCCTCAAATGCGGCTGCCCCGCTTTCCAGCGCGGAGACTTTTTCTTCATGTGACTTTGAGAAATTCTCAAGGCGCGAGCCAAGGCTGTCAGCCATCTTTGCGTAGCTGTCTTCAAGCGAATTTTCAAGCGATGAAACCTTTTCGCTGAATTCCGCTTCCATAGAATCCGTGCTGTCCTTGAATGCTGACTCCAGGCGCGCAATCCGCTCTTCCATCTGCGACTGCAATCCGTCCGCCGCAAAGCCGATTTTTTCAGAAAAGCCAGAAACGTTTGACTCAAGCTGCGAGTCAAATGCCGCCGACTGCTCCTTTATGCTGTCTTCAAGCACAGACATTTTTTCATCATATGACTTTGAGAAATTCTCAAGGCGCGAGTCAAGGCTGTCAGCGATTTTTCCGTAGCTGTCCTCAAGCGAATTTTCAAGCGATGAAATCTTCGCGTTCAGCTCTGCTTCCGCCGACTCCGTGCTGTCCTTGAGCAGCATGTCAAACCGAGATGTCCGCTCCTCAAGCTGCGACTGCAATCCGTCCATTGCAGAGCGCATCTGCTCTTCAAGCTCTGATGTTCCGCTTTCCAAGGAAGACGCAAGCTGCTGCGACCTGAGATTCACATCAGCTTCAAATGCAGCCGTTCTCTCTTCAAATGCGCCGGCAGTTTCCTCAAATGCGCTCTTCATGCCGGAAAACTGCTCTTCCAGTGATTTTTGGAGGCTGTCTGCACGCTCCCGCAGCCCGGTCTCGACAGAATCCGCGCCGGCAGTAAAATCAGCCTGAATGCCAGAAATCCGCTGTGAAAATGCACTCTCAACAGCGCCTGCTGCTTCTTCAAGCCGGTCAGAAAGCATCTTGATTTTTTCTGAAACTTCGCCTTCAAATGTTTCCGCCGATTCAGACAGCTGCCGTGAAAGCCCGCCGGCCGTCTCAGCAATCCTTGCGTTCAGCTCTGCATCTGACTCAGCAAGCTGGGAATCGAAATTCCCGGAACGGCTGGCAAGAGCCTTTTCAAGAGCCTCCATTTTCTTTGTCCAGTTTTCAGACAGAACATTCGCATGGGCTTCAAGCATTTCGCTGATGCGCCTCGTTTTTTCATTGAAACGGTCTTCAAACGCGGAAATCTGCTCTTTCATCGACTCGCTGAACTGCCCTGTCTTTTCGTCAAGACCCTGCTGTGTTTCAGAAATCCGCGAATCGATGATGGCTGTAATCTGGGATGTCTGCGCCTTCACTTCGTCAAGGCAGGCTTCCGTTTTTCTGCGCGACTCTTCCCGCAGCTGCGCAAATGACTCATCTTCAAGCTGCTTTGCATTGTCAATGGCCTTTGAATACGCGTCCCGGATGTCCCCTTCGATTTTTTTCATAATCGCTTCATTCTGACGCAGAGCCTTGTCAGTTGAAGCTTCAATTGCGGCGGCACGCTGCTCGTACTGGTTCAGCAGATCTGTTCCAATCGCCTTGAGCTGCTCAGAATTTTTCACTGAAAACTGCTTTGTCACATCCGCCACTTTCCGCTCAAGCGTTTCCGCAAGCTGATTCTGCCTGCCAAGCCGGACATTCACTTTGTCCACAAGAGCCGCTTCCTTTTTGACGGCAGCCAGATTCTCCTCCACAGCGGCAGTCATTTCCATGAGATTCTGAAGCACTTTGTCATACGACTCTATTTTGCTCCTGATGGCTTCAATGGCATCAACAGGATTTTTAAAGCTTTCCGTTGTCTGCGCGCACTCATCAATCTGCATCTGCATCCGCTTTATAGCGGCTTTCACCTGGATATCCTTTGTGTCAAGGTCGTTGGCAAGAAGCTTGATGGATTCAGACTGGCTTGAAAAATAATCGTTGAATTCCGCCAGACGCTGATTCGCGTACCGCTTTATTTTCTCCATTGAATTTTCATTCTTATCAATCTGACGGATTATGACGGACACAAGCGCTGACAGCAGCACCGCAATGACAATTCCTATAACAATACCCACTTTTTCATTCCCACCACACTCATATATTTGCAAGGCCGCGCCAGAAGGCACGCTTTTTTAAAAAGCAAAAAGACCGCACTCTATTTTAGCACAAAATTCAAAAGCTGGCGATAATTTTTAAACGAAAAATCGGCTTCCGGGCACTTTCTGTTGAAAATTCTGTTTATTCCTGTCATGATGTACGCGCTTTTCATTCCTGCATTGTTTGCGCCCTGCACATCATACTTTATGCTGTTGCCGACATACAGAATTTTTTCAGGGGAAACATTGAGCTTGCGCGAAAGAATTCCGAACGGATATGCAGACGGCTTTAAAGCACCTGACTCTTCCGAGCCGAGGCAGACATCGCACAGTTCCCTGATTCCCCAGATATCGCCTTTCTGGGACGGCGGAAAATCAGAAAGGACGCCTATTTTAAGCCCTGATTCTTTCATCGCCTTTATGCAGTCGAAAGCATGGCTGTACGGCCGTATAAGCGCAAAGAATTTCCTGATTCCCTTGTAGCAGACAGTGTCTATGAGCTCCTTTGCACGGCAGCTTTCAATCCCGGTATCCTCTGCAAAAAGCCGTGCCTGATATTCGTAAAAGTCGGGCAGCGGAGCAGTCCGGTGAAGCTTACTGCGGATTTTATTGTAATGAAGATAAAATCGCAGATGCCTGAGCACATACAGCGGCATCTGTATATAAAGGCTCCATGACGGATAGAGCGTTCCGTCAATATCGAAGGCGACTGCTTCTATGCTTTCTCTCATGCTTTCAATTATATATGAATCAGTATTCAATCTCAAGCGTATATTGAAAAGAAGCTGTTCCTTCCGTTCCTTTTGAAAATTTCCATCTGCACACCTGCTCCTTTATTTCATTCTGAATCTGAACAGGAAGCTGCGACGACGGCACGCAGGAAATTCCGTCAAGCGGCACTGTCCCGTCCGCAAGAATTTTCAGCCGTATAAGGGCGCTGCGGGTGCTTTTTACAAGGCGCGCATTTTTTTCTGATATCCGAATTGAAATTTCAGCCGGCTCCAAAAGCTGCCGGAAGCTCTTGTCCTGCATCAGTATTCCGCTTCCTGCCCGCGGCACATCATGCTCTTCGTTTTCCATTCCCGGAGCATGCCCGAAAGCCGCATTTTCTTCCGCCGGAACAGCCGTTTCCTGCAAAGCCGCTTCATGCCCAGTCTCCAAGCCAAGGCTGTTCAGCTCCGGCAGGACATCAGTCTCACAGTCTGATGCTTTTTCAATTTCCTGTGATTCACTTTGATGAGGCGCAGGACGTTTCAGCGGCACAGACGGCTGCACAGGCTGCGGCTCTGCCTGACGCTCCGGGAGCTGCACAGTTTCTTGCAAGCCCGGAATAAGCTTCCCGCGGTTCTGCTCCTGCACAAAGGCAATGCTTACCGAAAGCTCTCCGTCCGGCCGCCTGCACGGAAGCTTTGCGCATCTCAGGCAGAAAAACAGCAGCACGGCAAAGGCAGCCGTTCCTGCAAGCGCAACAGCCGTTCCCCGGCGTTCAAGGCGCGTCATTTTTGTTCTGTCCGCAGCTGCACGGAGGCAAAGCCTCCTTCACGGACAGCATCAAAAATTTCAGCAATCCGGCCAGCAGTAACATCCCTGTCAGCACAAAGAACCACAGGAACTTCCCTTTTTTGCAGGCCGCCCGTATCAAGCTTTGAAAGGGCAGCAGGCAGCTCTTCTATCGGAATGTCCGCGCCGTTCAGCATCATGGTTCCGTCTTTTCTGGAAACTATTTCAACAGCGGAAGGCTGCGCCGCGGCGGAAGACGTGCTTTGCGGAAGATTCACGCTGATTTTTGAAACCGCAGAAAATGAAACCGAGACCAGAAAAAACAGCACCAGCTGAAAAATCACATCTATCATCGGAGAGACATCTACTGAAGCCTTCCTTTTTATCCGGGCAGAAACATTCATTCCCGCAGCTCCCTGCGCAGGCCACACGTTTTTCCTGCAATGGATGCCAGCGCACTGGTAACAGTCTGCTCCATGAAGAGAATTCTTTTATCCGCCTGAGACTCAAACACCTGAAAAAAAACAGCGGAAGGAATTGCAACAGAAAGCCCGGCGGCTGTCGTTACAAGAGACTCTGCAATTGCTCCGGCAAGCAGAGACGGATTTCCCAGCGCGCCGCCGTCCCCGAGAATTCCAAACGCGCGGATATTGCCTGTTACCGTTCCAAGCAGCCCCAGCAATGTAGAAACACTGGAAAGCGTGCTCAGCTCCGGCAGGAAACGGCGGCACTCAGCGGCTGCACAGTCCAGCTTCACCTGAACAATATCCTTTAGAGCGGACTCCTCAAGATTCCTGTTCTGCACGGCTGCCTGCACAGCTTTTGCGCAGGGAATGTCCTGGGCGCTGCAAAATGATTCTGCCGCATCAAAATCTCCGGCTGCAAGAAGAGCCTCGATATCCGGGGCAAATGATTTTTCGCTTCTTTTTACGGAAACAAAAAAATAAAGGCGCTCAATCAGTATAAAGACAGAAGCAGCGCCGCACAGCGCAATGGGAATCATAATGATTCCGCCGCTCTTTAAAACTTCAATCATAGTATCTCCCATAAAAAAGCGCGCCGCATCCCTTAAAAGGAAAACCGCGCAAGAATCTCTGCGCTGCCGGCCCGAACCAGATAGCCGGTCTCCATATATTCCCTGTCTTTTCCTGAAAACAGCTTCAGCATGTCCCGCAGGCTTACAGATGCTGAAAATGAAGGCGAAAATGCATACTGCACGCCTCCTTCCAAAACCGGCCATTTGTCGGAAACGGAGGAAATGAATTCCTGCGCGCACACGCAAAAGCCCAGCTTTCCGTCTTCAGAGCTGAAGGAAAGGGAGCCGTCCACGCTGGCACGGAATTCATCAGACGGAACATGAAGCCAGTTTTCATTCCAGCCGATGCCGAACGTAAAGCTGTTCCAGAAATAGCGCAGCTCTGCGCCTGTTGTAAAAAGCGTGCGTTCCCTTTCGCGCAATGAAAAAAGTCCTGCCTCTGATTTTTTTCTATAATCAGCCTCCCATGCTCCGTTTCCAAGGGCTGTTTTCCTGAAGCATGTCTTTGCGCAGACAGAAAAGCCGCCCGGCACAGGAAGCTGAACACGCGCTGCGGCAAACCAGTCCGTTGTTTCTCCCGGAAGCGTTCCAAGCGTTGAAAACGCAAACCGCTCTTCTGTTTCTGAAAAAAGAGCAAGGCGCGAATCAAGCCCGCCCCTCAATTCCGCGGAAAAAGACTGCGCCCCTGCACGCTCCTCTTCCTGAAACATAATGCCCGCTGAAAAAAACGGGATAAAGCCGCTTTTGCTTCCAGTTTCATTGCCGCATGCAGCTCCGCCCTGCACTGAAATTTCTGCAATGCCAGCTCTCAGTCCTGCAAAGACAGATGCATCCGCCCTGAAAATCTGTTCCGCGCCAGACGACACAAAGGAGCCTGCCGCAGCTTCAAGGCTCATGCGCGAACTTGCGCCGGCCCAAAACCGGCTTCCTTTCCATGAAAATTCCGCCTCAGGCTCAAGCAAAAAGACTCCAGCTTTTTTTTCATGCCGTGAATAGCTTCCGCCATCTCCGCGGATTCCTGCATAGCGGCTGTACCATGCTCCGCCAGTTCCCGCGCGCACAGAAAATCCGCCGCTGAAATTTCTCTTGACAAAAACAGTTCCCGACACATTCTGGGACTGGACATCAAAAAAGCAGGGGCTCCTGTCCTGAAGCCCGGTTCCGTTTCTGCGGTACGCTCCGCCTGCTGCAACAGAAAAAGCGCCTGCCGAAACAGTTTTTTCCGCGGAAAAAAGCGTTGCCGTGCAAAAATATCCGTCCGCAGCTTCATGCGTTCCAAAGCCGTTTCTGCTGGAATGCGAAAACGACACTGCAAACGGATTTTCCTCTGTTCCGCCGGACACCGAAAAATCGCCGAAAAAATCCCCCGGAAATCCGCCGCCCGCGCTTCCTCTCACAGTGGCCGTTGTTTCCGGCAGAAGGCTGAAATCCGCGACAGGCTCAAAATCTGAAGCAGCTTCGTCAGAAATTTCAGTCTGGCTGAAAACGCCGCACAGCGGAAAAAGCAGAAAAACAAAAGCGCACAGAAAATGCTGCGCAGCCCTATTTCTTTTCATACGGGAAAAATGTTTCGGTCGCCTTTACCCGGTCCAGATGAATGTAAGAGCCTTTGTACTTTTCAATAAACGCCTCAAGGGAAATTTCCGCTCCCTGCTCAAAGACAAAGCACCCGAACCTTCCGTTTTCACTGAAATACGGAAACAGAACCGCGCAGTTATTAAAGACAAGCTCGTCTGGCTTTATGGAAGAGCCTTGCCGGATAGCCGCAAGATAAAACCATGAAGGCTCAGTCACGCCAAGCACATACAGCAGCGGCTTTATGCGCTCAGCGGCATAGCCCGTGTCCTTTATATAGCCGGAAGAATTTACAATCACTCCGTCCTTCACATCTGATGAAAAATAGCTGTATGTAACATCAAGCCCGGCAGACTTGAAGTCAACAGTGCGGCGTGAACGGACGGAATACGCCTGGGCAGCAAGGTTCCTGCACCAGTCAAGCGCAAAAGTCATATTCCATTCCTGCGACAAGACTCCGAGCTTTCCCACAGGATCAAACTGCACCGTCGGCCTAAGCAGCTCCATAATGCTTGTTCCGCGGCCAGTAATCGGCTCGACAATTCCGTCTATAATCCATTTCAGGAATCCGGCTCCCGACAGGCAGTGCGCCTTTCCGCTCTGGAACAATGCTCTGTTTCCGTCTCCAGATGCAAATTCGTAGCTGCCGCCTGTCACAATCGACTTCAGCTCTCCAGCCTCGTCATACGCCGCGCTGTCCGTAAACACAAATGAAGAAAGATTGTCCTTTATCACGCTTACCATGACAAGGGAATCGCGGTACTGCCCCGGAATCACGCTGACCTTATTCCATGGAAGCGTCCGCGCTGTCCAGTTCCGTATCTCCTGAAATGAAGCGGAATACAGGCGCCTGAACGGAATTCCCATGGGAACGGAACGGGCCGCATAAGAGCCGTACACAAGCATGTCGGCAAATGTCTTGGAGCCTTCCTGCCGGAACTGCACAAAAACATCGGCATCCTGGCTGAAGTGAAGCTCTATCCGAAGCGGATTTCCCGTTTTCTTGTCGCGGTGCAGAATCCAGCTTCCGGGCGCTCCTTTCGGATACACGGAGGCTCTCACAAGATGATGGCTTTCTCCGTTTATCAGGTCGATGTCAAGCTCAGAGCGCGGCGCAACAACTACTGAAAATTCACTGTCGCTTTCTTCCATTCTGATCTGAAAGGCAGCGCCGGCTTCATTTTCCCTGAATTCCTCTGCATAGCCTCTCAGAACAGAAACAGAAGGCAAAAGCCATGCTGATTCTATGGAGCGCCTGATCTGGGCTGAGTCAGGAATAGAACCGATGTTATACTCAGCAAAAGCCGCAAGCGAAAAAAACAAGACTACCAAAAAACTGAAAGCGCTTTTCTTCAAGACGAACTCCTCTGCACTCCGGCCGCATGTTCAGCCTGAGACCTGACCTTATTTTCGGCAGTTTTCCTCCTGTTTTCCATAAAAAAGATGGTGTCAGCCGGCAGCAGGAGCATCCTTCATTTCTACAGGCTCAGGATCGACAAACGCTGCGCTTCCCTGCGCAGGGCGGATTTCCGGCTTTACCGTTTTTCCGTCGCGCTGATGAATCAGTCCGTCCGCTCCCTCGTCAGGATGAGTGCCGACAGGAGCGTTGCTCAGCAGCAGCTTGAGCCTGTTGAGCTGATTGACTTCGCTTGAGCCGGGATCATAGTCAACCGCGGAAATATTCGCTTCCGGGTAGCGGCGGCGAAGCTCCTTTATCATGCCTTTTCCCGTCACATGGTTGGGCAGGCAGGCAAACGGCTGGACGCAGGCAATGCTCGGGCAGCCGGAATGAATCAGCTCGACCATTTCAGCAGTCAAAAACCATCCTTCGCCGGTAATGTTCCCCAGCTGAACAATGTCATCGACTCCCTTCATCATGTCGTAAATCAGATGCGGCGGCTCAAAGCGGCGGCTCTTGCGCAGCTGTTTCTTTATGTAGCCGCGGAACAGCTCCATCGTCCAGACCATCAGCCGTGCGTTGCGCTCCGTTTTCTTGGAAAAGGCAAGCTCCTTGTGGCGGAAAATGCCGGTGCTGAACGTGTAGAAGAAAAAGTCCGCCAGATCCGGCATCACGCATTCAGCTCCCTCACGCTCAATGACGTTCACTATGTCGTTGTTTGCAGTCGGATGAAATTTCACAAGGATTTCCCCGACAACTCCAATCCGCGGCTTTTTTACCGGCAGAAGCGGAAGATTGTCAAAGTCCCTGATAATTCCGCGGATAAGGCGGCGGTACTTTGCAAAGGAAAGCGATTTTATTCCGATTTCACACCGGGCATTCCACTTTTCATACAGCGCGTTCGCGCTCCCGGAAACTGCCTCATACGGCCTCGTGCGGTACAGCACTCTCATCAGCAGGTCGCCGAGCATAACCGATCTGATCAGCCTGACTATCATTGCAGGCGTGTACTTCCAGCCCGGATTTTTCTCAAAGCCCTGCGTGCTCATGGAAATGACGGGAACATGCCCCAGCCCCGCATCGTTCAGGGCGCGCCTGATAAAGCCGATGTAGTTTGTGGCGCGGCAGCCGCCGCCTGTCTGGGTGATGATAAGGCTCGTATTGTTCAGGTCGTACTTTCCGCTTTGCAGCGCCGCAATCATCTGGCCGGCAACAAGAATGGAAGGATAGCACGCATCGTTATTCACATACTTCAGCCCGGTTTCCACAGCGCCGGGATCCACCGCATCAAGGACGACAAAACGGTAGCCTGAATACTCCATAGCCTTCTGCAAAATCCTGAAGTGAATGGGACTCATCTGCGGCCCGATAATCGTATGGCGGCACTTCATTTCCTTTGTGAATACCTGCCGCTGGTATGATGCCGGCTTCACAGAAAGCTTCACCCGGTTGCGCTCGCGGGCCTTTACCGCCGCTATCAGGGAGCGGATCCTGATGCGCACCGCTCCGAGGTTCGAGCCTTCGTCAATCTTTATGAGCGTGTACATCCGGCTTTTCGCTCTCATTATTTCATCAACCTGATCGGACGTAACGGCGTCAAGCCCGCACCCAAAGGAAGTGAGCTGCACAAGCTCAAGGTTCGCCATTCCGCTGACAAAAGCGGCGGCACGGTAAAGCCGGTTATGGTATGTCCACTGGTCTATGATTCTGAGCGGCCGCTCTATGGAGCCTAAATGCGCCACAGAATCTTCTGTAAACACTGCCATTCCAAGCCCGTTAATCATCTCGGGAATGCCGTGGTTTATTTCCGGGTCAAGGTGATAGGGACGTCCTGCAAGCACGATTCCGTTTGCACCGCGGCGGATTGTCTCCTCAAGAGCTTCCTCGCCCTGCTCCTGAACATCTTTCCTGAACCGCTCCTGCTCTGCCCACGCGGCTTCAACAGCCGCATCAATATCCTGCCGTGAAATCCGCTTGAAATAAACAGACAGCTCTTCATACAGGCGGTCCTTGAGGCGCTCCTTGTCATACACAGGAAGAAACGGATTCATAAACAGAACCGAGCTGTCCTGGCGGAGCTGCTCCACATTGTTGCGCAGCACTTCAGGATAGCTTGTCACAATCGGGCAGTTATAGTGGTTTCCCGCTCCCTGGTCTTCCTTTGTTTCATACGGGATGCACGGATAAAAAATGAATTTGATTCCCTGCTGAAGAAGGCTCTCGATATGGCCGTGGGAAATTTTTCCCGGATAGCAGACGCTTTCCGACGGAATCGTTTCAAGCCCTTTCTCGTACACAGATCTGCTTGAGCGCGGAGAAAGGCGTACACGGAAGCCGAGCTTTGTAAAAAACGTGAACCACAGCGGATAATTTTCATATATATTGAGGACACGCGGAATTCCGACATCGCCCATCGGAGCATTCTCACTCCTTAAGGGAACATAATGGCCGAACAGCCGCTTGTATTTCCATTCAAAAAGGTTCGGAAGCTTTTTCTCATCAGCCCCTTCGCCAGAACTGCCGCCGGAAGCAGAGACGGTGCCATTTTCAGCGGAACCTTCAGCTTCTATTTCAGCGCCGCGCTCACAGCGGTTTCCTGTAACAAATGTCCGCACTGCCCTGCCGGAACCGCTTCCGTCTGTAGAAAACCTGTTGATAGTGAGAAGGCAGTTGTTTGAGCATTTTCCGCAGCGGCGGAGCTCAAGGTCAACTGAAAATGATTCAAGCTGCTCCAAAGTCGCAATGCCGCTCTTTACGAATTTCATGCGCTGGTCTGGATCGTCAGGCTTGGGGCGGCGCAAATCCTCCCACTGGTCCATGGCAATCAGAGCCGAGCCATACGCGCCCATAAGCCCCGCGACATCAGGACGGCACACATTCACTCCGGCAATCTTTTCAAACGCGCGCAGAACAGCATCGTTAAAAAATGTTCCTCCCTGGACAACGACCTTGCTGCCGATGTCGCTCGCCTTCCTGAGCTTTATGACTTTAAACAGGGCGTTCTTTATAACTGAATAGGAAAGCCCTGCCGAAATGTCGGCAACTTCCGCGCCCTCTTTCTGCGCCTGCTTTACGCGGCTGTTCATAAAGACCGTGCACCGCGTGCCAAGGTCAACCGGCTTTTTGGCCATCAGCGCAATTCTGGAGAATTCCTGCACGCTCATGCCCATGGTCCGGGCAAAGTTGTCGAGGAATGAGCCGCAGCCGGCAGAGCACGCTTCGTTCAGCTGAATGGAGACGATTGCGCCGTCTTTCATCCGCAGGCACTTCATGTCCTGTCCGCCGATGTCAAGCAGGAATTCGACTCCCGGAACAAAGAAATCCGCCGCCCGGAAGTGAGTGATTGTCTCAACTTCGCCTGCGTCCACTCCGAGCGCCGCCTGAAACAGGGACTCGCCGTACCCGGTGGAAACAGAGCGCGCAATATAGCATTTTTCAGGAAGAATCGCATACAGGCTTTTCAGAACCTGCACAGCAAGATCCACAGGATTTCCGGCGTTCACATCGTAAAACCGCCACAGGATCCGCCCCTGCGTGTCAATGAGCACAGCCTTTGTCGTAGTGGAGCCTGCGTCAAGCCCCAGAAACACAGGCCCTTCCGCTGAAGCCAAGTCCCCGGTGAGCGCCTTTTCCTGCGCATGGCGGGCGTTGAATTCGTCAAGCTCCTCCTGAGCCGTAAACAAAGGCTCAAGCCGCTGAACTTCCTGCATTTCCGCGCCGACAAGGTTCTTCAGGCTTTCACGGAACTGCTTTATCGAAGGAAATCCGCCCGAACTGTTTTCCGCGCTGCTTGCTGCGCCCGCGCTGTTCACTGCGCCCATGCACCCGATTTTCCGCTCGGCTGAATACGCCGCGCCGCTTGCAACAAACAGCTGGCTGTTTTCCGGGACAATCGTCTGCTGCGGAGAAAGCTTCAGGGTGACTGCAAACCGCTCCCGCAGCTGGTCAAGAAAGTGCAGCGGCCCGCCGAGAAACGCCACGTTCCCGCGGATAGGCTTTCCGCACGCAAGCCCCGAAATCGTCTGGCTGACAACTGCCTGAAAAATCGAAGCCGCAATATCCTCACGCCGGGCGCCTTCGTTTATGAGCGGCTGCACATCAGTCTTTGCAAAGACTCCGCAGCGCGCGGCAATCGGATAGATAGTGGAAGCTCCGCGCGCAAGCTCGTTCAGCCCGGAAGCGTCCGTCTCCAGAAGCGCGGCCATCTGGTCTATAAAGGCTCCCGTTCCTCCGGCGCACGTTCCGTTCATGCGCTGCTCCACTCCGCCCCTGAAATATGTTATCTTCGCGTCCTCGCCGCCAAGCTCAATGACAACATCAGTCTGCGGAATCAGCTTGCGCACAGCAGTCGTAGCGGCCACAACTTCCTGAATGAACGGAATGTTCAGCCACTGGGAAACAGAAAGCCCGCCGGAGCCGGTCACCTTTACGCTTACAGGCTGATTCTCGCCCGCCGGAAGCACTTTCGCAAGGGAGTCAAATGCCTTGCTCACAACAGAAATAATCGTGTTCCTGATGTCCGCCCGGTGACGCTCGTAGGCGCCGTACAAAAGCTCGTCATGGCTGCCAAGCGCCACAACCTTTACTGTAGTGGATCCTACATCTATGCCCATCCTGACAGGCTCGGGAAGAGAAGCCAGCGATGAAATTGGTTCCAGTCCGCTATATTCCATGAAAAATCACCTTTCTTAAAAAACAGTTTTTACTTCCTGCTGAAAAATGCTCCCTAAAGCGCAGCACCGCTTTCAGCAGATTCACAGTACAGTATACATGTTGAATAGAAAAAATGCAACTTCAAACCCCACAATGCACCCCAGCGCAGCGTTTCGCCCTATTCTGCTTGCCAAAAGCCCGCCCCGGCTTGTTTTGACTAATTTCCGCCTGGAAATTCCTTGCCGCAGTTTGTTTTGACCAATTTCCGCTTGGAAATTCCTTGCCGCAGTTTGTTTTAACCAATTTAGATTTCTAAATTCCCTGCCGCAGCTTGCTTTGACCGATTTCCGCTTGGAAACTGCCTGCCGCACGTTGTCTGGAGTTTTTTTTCGCCTGCCCCGGCTGAAATCCGTCTGCATCTTTAAATTCATTCTGATTTTCTGTATACTTCCTGATATGCATATTTCCGACATTTTATCCGCAGGGCTTCAGTTTTTCGGAAGCCTCTGTTTCCTTCTTTTCGGAATGAAAATGATGAGCGACGGAATCCAAAAGTCTGCCGGGGAAAAGCTTCAGCAGGCGCTGCACTTTATGACCGGCAACAGGTTCACGGGATTCCTGACAGGATGCCTCTTGACAATGATAATCCAGTCATCGGGCGCAACCACAGTGATGGTCGTTTCCTTTGTGAATGCAGGGCTTATAGAGCTGAGCCAGGCGATTGCCGTCATTCTCGGCGCGAATGTCGGAACAACAGTCACCGCATGGATTGTCGCGCTCTTCGGCTTTAACTTCCAGATTTCAGCATTTGCAATTCCGCTCTTCGGACTGGGATACCTGTTCACAGTCGTAAAGAAAATAAAGAATCCCGGGCTCGGGCATGCAGTCATGGGCTTTGGAATGCTGTTTGTTGCGCTCCAGTGGCTTTCAAGCGCCATTTCGCTCAACTCAAGCTCCATGGGATTCCTTCCTGCGCTGCAGAACCTCGGGACAGCAAGCCTCCTTATCGCGTTTGCCACGGGCGTGCTTCTTACCGCGCTGATTCATTCATCTTCAGCCATGACTGCGATTGTCATTACAATGGCATACAACGGTATTCTTTCGTGGGAATTTTCAGCGGCAATTGTCATCGGAAGCAACGTAGGCTCCACCATCGATTCAATCATGGCGTCTTTCGGCGCAAATGCAAACGCAAAGCGGACAAGCCTTGTCCATGTGCTTTTCAACTGCACGACAGCCCTCATCGCGCTGATTTTCATCAGGCCGTTCACCCAGTTTGTTGACTTTATTGTTCCGGGGGAAGTTTCCAGCAGCATCACGTTTCATATAGCGATGCTTCATTCAGTCTTCAATATTTTCGGCGCGCTTCTTTTTATTCCGTTTGTCAATCCGCTGTGCACGCTGACAAAATTCCTTATAAAGGATGACAGCTCGGTTCCTTCAGTCTACAAATTCGAATTCCCGGAGCTGGCGGCAAGCGAATCGCCTGCAATTCCTGTTGTGGCCGCCCAGAAGGAAGTGGGACGCATGGCGGATGCCGCGGTGCAGATGTTCGACAGGCTTCAGTACGGATTTTCTGACCGCTCGGGACGGTTTGCCGCTGACCATTACGAGCAGCTTGTGAGGGAGGAAGATTTTCTCGACCAGATGCAGGAGCAGCTTACAAAGTATCTTTTGCGGTGCGCCCAGCTCGACATCAACGACAAAGTGCGCGGCAGCATCAATATGATGATTGCAATCACCGGCGAGCTTGAGTCAATGTCCGATGACTGCCTGAGCATCGGCGTGTACTTGAAGCGCATAACTGAAAAGCAGTATGTTTTCCAGAAGGAAGACTTTGACAGGCTTCTGCCGTACCTTGAGCTTGTGCGGCAGTTTCTTCAGTTTATCTACAAGAATATCAGCAAGGAGCTTTCCAAGGAGCAGCTTGAATTTGCAAACGAGCTTGAAACCCAGATTGACGCGGAACGGAAGGCGCTCAAGAAAGTTGCACGCAAGCGCCTTGAGGACGGAGCAAATGTAAAGGCTGAGCTTCTGTACATGGATCTTGTCAAGCAGATTGAAAAAATCGGAGACAGATGCTTCGGAATCGCTGAGCAGCTTGCGCTCACAAAGTAGCGCAGCGCGGGCAACAGAAGTCAGTAAGCAGCCAGCCGCAGAAGCGCAGCATCTCCAGTGCAAAAAAAAGCGGAGCTTTCCTTCCGGGCTGCTCCGCTTTCCGTGCTGTGAGAGAAAGGCTACTCTTTGCTTTCTGCTTTCACCTTTTCAACATCAGCAGGCTCGCTCAGCGATGTAATAATAAAAAAAAGGCCTTTTGCAGAGGGAACATCAAGCTCCCATCTCCTTTGAATCATGATAGAGTCGTTTTTGTAGCCTTTTGCAATTTCACGGCATTTGTTGAACAGCTTATAATCATCATAATCACTGCCAAAACTGACAAAACCTCCTGTGTCATCATCATAACGGACGCTATAACCGCCAACCCATTGTGTATAGAGTTCCCAGTCGTCTTTTGCATCTCCTACGCAGACAGCGGCAACGTCCGTACTTTTCGCCGTTCCATTAGGATAGCTGAAATTTTCTTTGACAGAATCCTTATAATGGACATAGATAGAAGTTTGTTCATGTCCTTTACAATTACATTTTGATTCATCATATCCGTCAGGATCATACACACCACACGTTTTCTCATGAACTGTTTCCACACGCTCCTTATATTTTGTAACTTCCGCCTTCGGCACGCTGCCTGCCTTGATTTCGCCAAGTCCGCCTACCGCTGTAACGGTAACATTTTCATTGTACGCGTCTTGCCGCCAGCCGGGTACAGTACGGTCATAGCCGGGTTCAATCGCCACTCTGAATGTGTATGTCTTTCCCGGCTCAACAAGCGGATACATGAGATCAGACACAGAATTTCTATCAACCCCTGCCTCCGGATGAACAATACCTTCATCCTCTGTTTCGTTATAAATATTGATGCTTCCGATACCCCATTTTTCAAACTGAGCAGGAATTTCAATGCTAAAGTGGATGCCGTCTTCTTTTGCAGCGGCAGTTACATACTTTGCACTGCCAGAGCCTGAGCCGTCCGATACTGAATTGCCCGGCACCGGGCTATCCGGATCTGAATCCGAACTGTCAGAGCAGGAAACAAATACCGCCGCAGACATGAGCAGAGCTGAAATAAATGCAAGCGCGTTTTTTTTCATAAAGGAACTCCGTAAAATAAAATTTCACTTCTATTCTACCCCCCCCCGATTTTTGTCAAGCCCTTCCGTCATTTTTTGCAAGAAAAGGTCTTTATCGTTTTCAGCATGAAATGCCAAAATATAAGCAAAAATCCCCGTCAGCTGCATCTCACTTTTTCTTTGCTTTTTGCAAGATAAAGGTGTATACTGTTACTGTAGCGAAAGCGGCAGTCTGCCGGTGCACAGAATACAAAGCAAGGAGCAAACATGAACAAATCGATATCTGCGCAGGGATTTACACTAGACAAGGACCAGACAGATCTTATCAACAAAAAGCTGGAGCGCATCAGCTACGCTGAAAATCTGATTGTTGACTTGATTCTGCATGTGAAGGAAGATAAAAAATTCTACTTTGACACAACGGTGAATTTCCGCTGGGGAGGAAACGCGCACGTCACGGGCGATGACTTTGACTTTGCCGCCGCGCTGAATAAAATGATGGATGTCCTCGATACAAAAATTAAAAAGGAAAAGGACAAGATTCAGGAAAAAAAATAAACTGATTTTCACCGCAGAATACTGGAGCATACAATTCTCTGCACGAACAGCGTGTTTTTCCGCCTGAGACAAGCAGCGTTTCAGGCGGACTTTATCTGCTGTATGAAGACTCAGTATGCAGAAGGCTCCTGTATTTTGCTACAGTCCGGGGCGAACCGCTGTTTTTATCCGGGTTTTTCTATCGGTTGTATGAAGACTCGATTTGCAGAAGATTTCTGTATTTTGCTACGGTTCGCCGTGAGACTGCTATGCCGCGCCGCGCCAGCTCCTCAGAAAGCTGCCTGTCGCTTGCATTGCTGTCTTCCCTGTGCGACTGAATGATTTTTTTCAGCTCAGACATCGCCCTGTCCCTGCTCACAGCGGAGCTTTTTTTTCCCGCTGCGTTCGTAAAGAAATACTTGATGCTGAACAGCCCCCACTTGCACTGAAGGAATTTGCTGCATGCCATGCGCGAAACAGTCGTTCCGTGCACACCGAGCCTGAGCGCAATGTCCTGCTGCCTCAAGGGAACAAGGTTTCCCGGCCCGTGCAGGAAGAACGGCTCCTGAATTCGTACGATTTCTGCGCACGCCCGCAAGACAGTGCTCTGCCTGTAGTTCAGTGTGCCGAGGAATGCCTGCGCTTTTTTCAGCTGCTCGCGGTCCGGCTTTTCTCCGCTGCCTGATTCCTGGGCAAGCCGCGCATATTCCGGGCTGAGCGCAACCTGCGGCAGGGAATCCTTTGCAAGAAAAACAGTCCACCGCTTTTCTCCCGACACAGAAGCGCTCCATTCGCCTGAATGCTCAGAACTGCCGCTGTCTTCTTCAACACATACGTCAGCTGCCACAAAATGCGTTTCCTGAACGCTGAAATTCCGCGCAGGAAACGGCTCAAGGCTCCTGATAAAGGCAAGGGCCTTTTCTGCGGCTTCCTCGGAAAAATCAAGCTGGCCGCACTGCATCTCCCCGTTCCATGCAAACAGCTTTTTCTGGCTTTCGCAGTATGCCCTGGCCTTTTGGGCAATTTTTTCAGGGCGCGGCGGATCAAGCAGCTGCATCTTTCCGTCCAGAATAAACAGGGCGAGAGGAGGCGCGTCTTCCCGCTGTCTGGCCTGAACCAGAAGGCTTTCCTCCATGTTCACCACACAAATTCCTGCGGGATCAAGCTGCCTCACCTTTTCAATGCAGGACTCAAGCAGTCCCGGAGTCTGCCGCCTGTCCTTTTTGTCAAGCAGCGAAACAGGAGACAGAATATGAAATCCGCGCGCATCAAGATTGTAAATCAGCCGTTCACAGAGAATCTGCTCAGCCTCGGAAAGCTTCATCATGTTCAGCTGGCTCATCAGATGCTGCTGAAGGGATGTGCGGCTGTCAGCCGCCGACTCAAGCGCCGACTGGAACTGCTCGCTTGCATATTCTCCGCGGGCAGTCGGGACAGCAACACGCGTTCCGTCTTTCCGTCCGATGCGTCCGTCACGCACAATGACAAGCGCAGGATTTTCCTCGGCTTCCTTATAGATTGCCTCCGTTAAATCCGCTGAATTGAGCGCAAGAATCCGCAGAGCCTGAATCTGCCGCTGGCTCATCACCTGCACCTGGGACTGAATCTGCCGCTGATGTAATTCCAAACCTGCCATTGTTCCATTATAGCATAAAACAGAAAAACGCAGTATACTGTGCCCATGGAAAATTTTGAAAGCTTCGGGCTGACGGTTCCTGAAATCCTTCTGCCCGCACACACAGACATACGAACATGGAGCGTGATTGCCTGCGACCAGTACACGCAGGATGCCGGCTACTGGCAGAAAGCCGCCAGGGAGACTGAAGGCCGCCCTTCCACACTGAACATGATTCTGCCTGAAATATACTTGTCCGCCGCAGACAAGAAAACGCGGATTGAAAGCATCAAGGCCGCGATGAGGCAGTATCTCGATTCCAATATCTTCAGGCCGGCACAGCGGAAGTGCATGTACGTTGAGCGGAAAACAGGCTGCGGAAGAACCAGACGGGGGCTTGTTGCCGCAATCGATCTTGAAAAATACGACTGGAAGCCGTTCAGCAAAACGCTCATCCGCGCAACAGAAGCGACCATTGAAGAGCGTCTTCCGCCGCGCATGGAAATCAGAAACGGCGCGCCGCTTGAGCTTCCGCACATCATGCTGCTGGTGAATGACAAGGAGCGCTCGCTCATAGAAAAGACAGGCGAAGCTGTGCGGCAGAATGAGCCTGACTATGACGGAGATCTGATGCTCAATGCCGGACACATCACGGGCTGGGCTGTCAAAACAGAAGAAGATCTTGACAGAATCCGCGCCGCCCTGCACAGCATAAAGGAGCAGAACACAGACGCTGACGGAAATCCGTTCCTGTTCGCTGCGGGAGACGGGAACCATTCCCTTGCAACGGCAAAGGCTGTCTGGGACGAATACAAAAAAGCCGGCGGCACAAATGAAAACGTGCGGTATGCGCTTGCCGAAATCGTAAACATCTATGATCCCGGCCTGACGTTCGAGCCGATCCACCGGGTGCTTTTTGGCTGCAATCCGGACAGGCTGATTTCCTTCGCAGCTGAAAAGCTTGGCGGAACAATCGTTCAGGAAAAAACGGAAGCATCGCTTGAAGAGCATGTAAAAAACGCGGAAAACAATTTCGGCTTTGTCTATGCTGAAAACGGAAAGCCGCAGTACGTCAGGCTTTCAACAGGCATAACCGGGCTTGCAGTGAGCCGCCTTCAGCCTGCTCTTGATGAATTCATGGCAGGCAAAAAGGAACTGGCAATCGATTATATTCACGGCACGCAGGAAGTGTTCAGGCTCGGGAAAAAAGACGGAGCTGTCTGCATACTGCTTCCGCCGATTGCAAAGGATTCATTCTTTGAAACAATCGCCCGCAGAGGCCCGCTTCCGCGCAAAAGCTTCAGCATGGGAGAAGCTGACGAAAAGCGGTTTTACCTTGAGTGCCGCCGGCTGTTTTAAATGCAATTCCATCACAAAAAATGCGGCAGATCCCCCCCCCGCCGCGCTTTTTTTCCCAAAACCCTCTTGCATAAAGTCCGCTTCCGCTGTATTATGTTTCTATAAAAAGAAACGAATATAAAGGAGCAGTCCATGACTGAAAATGAAATTCCCTACAAAATCTACCTGAGCGAAAATGAAATGCCTGAAAGCTGGTACAACGTTCGTGCGGATATGAAGAACAAGCCCGCACCGCTTTTGAACCCCGCGACGCACAAGCCGATGACGGCACAGGAACTGGGCGGCGTGTTCTGCGATGAGCTTGTCCGCCAGGAACTGAACGACACCGACCGCGAGATTCCGATTCCCAAGGAAATCCGCGACTTCTACAAAATGTACCGCCCGTCGCCGCTTGTCCGCGCCTACTGCCTCGAAAAAAAACTCGGCACCCCGGCAAAAATCTACTACAAGTTTGAAGGAAACAACACAAGCGGAAGCCACAAGCTCAACTCGGCGATTGCACAGGCGTACTACGCAAAAGAGCAGGGACTCAAAGGCGTTACAACAGAAACCGGTGCCGGCCAGTGGGGAACAGCACTCTCAATGGCGTGCGCGTACCTCGGGCTTGACTGCAAAGTGTTTATGGTAAAATGCTCCTACGAGCAAAAGCCGTTCCGCCGCGAAGTCATGCGGACTTACGGAGCAAACGTAACGCCGTCGCCGTCAGAGACAACCGAAGTCGGACGCAAAATGCTCGCCGAATTCCCCGGAACAACAGGAAGCCTCGGCTGTGCAATTTCGGAAGCGGTGGAAGCCGCAGTAACGCACGAAGGCTACCGCTACGTCCTCGGAAGTGTCCTCTCGCAGGTTCTTCTGCACCAGTCAGTCATCGGCGTGGAAGCAAAAACCGCGCTCGACAAGTACGGCATCGTCCCGGACATCATCATCGGCTGTGCGGGCGGCGGCTCGAACCTCGGCGGACTGATTTCACCGTTCATGGGTGAAAAACTCCGCGGCGAACATGACTACCGCTTCATCGCCGTTGAGCCTGCAAGTTGTCCGAGCCTTACACGCGGTGTATTCGCCTACGACTTCTGCGACACCGGCAAAGTCTGCCCGCTCGCAAAAATGTACACGCTCGGCTCATCGTTCATACCGTCGGCAAACCACGCAGGCGGCCTGCGGTACCACGGAATGAGCGCCGTTCTGTCGCAGCTGTACCACGACGGACTTATGGAAGCACGCTCCGTTGAGCAGACGGAAGTGTTCAGGGCGGCGGAATTCTTCGCCCGCACCGAAGGAATCCTCCCCGCACCGGAAAGCAGCCACGCAATCAAGGCAGCAATCGACGAAGCAAAAAAATGCACCGAAACCGGCGAGTCAAAAACAATCCTCTTCGGCCTCACCGGCACCGGCTACTTCGACATGAAAGCCTACGAAGCCTACAACGACGGAAAAATGCAGGACTACATCCCCACCGACGCCGACCTCAAAAAAGGCATCGACGGAATCCCCCGCTTCCCCGGCAACGACTTCTAGCCTTTCGTGCAACGCCACAGGACAATCCGCAAGGAGGGGGAAGCGAGTTTTGTTTTTCGATAAAAATAAATCGAAAGCAAAACTCGTCAGCGAAGCAGCTTTTTCATTCGCAAGGAGGGGAAAGCGATGTTTTGTTCTCCGATAAGAATAAATTGGAAACAAAACTCGTCAGCGAAGCGACTCTTCCCCATCGCTCCTAGTTGCGACCGCACGGGAAGCAGGAGAAGGCATTATTCCTTAAAATAAAAATGTGGTTTTCAGAATTCTAAAATGGTGTGATTGCGTGCGCTGCAATCCGAACATTGAGAATAACTATTTCCCAAAAAGGTCGGAATGAGTGCCGGTGTCTGCAAGTTCCAAAATCAAAAGATTCTTATAAATTTTATAGATGAGAAGCAGGTCCGGAAGAACGTGGCATTCGCGGTGTCCTGCAAAGTTGCCGGTCAATTCGTGGTCGCAGAACTTTCCTTATATTTTCAATGTCATCAGAAATTTCAATTTCTGATGACATTGAAAACGCGATTTTACAGCGAAGCAAAAAATCGCAGTAAATGAATGAGTTTGCAAAGCAAACTCTAGTTAAAATTGACGGCGATAATCAGCCGTCAATTTTAAACGTTCCGGGAGAGATTCGCCTTTTTGCAAAAGATTTACGGTTTCATGAATTTTTTTGATGTTTTTGGGATTTCGTTTTTCAACACGTTTCAAATGCTTTTTAAAACGGTTCGTGAATCTAAGTTCATATTTAGTTTCTTCCGTCATTCCTTAATCCCCAGTTCATCTAACAGTTCCTGAAAATTTTTATACCCCTTCGCGTTCGGGTCGTTTGCAAGTTTTTCGCCCTCTTTGATTGCTTTTCGCAGGCTGCGGGATGGTTTGGGATATTCAACTTTAAATGGAATTCCGTCCTGAAGTATAACCTGCCGCAAAAAGATATTGATTGCACCGGAAAGCGAAAGCCCGAGCCCTTCAAGAATTTCCGAGGACTGCTCTTTTAACTGTCTGTCTATTCTGATATTTGTTGCTATAGTTTCCATACCTTAATTATAAAGCAAATGATATACAATGTAAAGCAAAAAGAAAGAGAAGAGTTCTCTGTGTTTACAGCATACTCTGAAAATTCCGTTCCGGGCAAGCTCGCAGGACAATCCGCAAGGAGAAGAGCGAAACAACTCTTTTCCTTGCTCCGAAGAACCGCCCCTTCTCCTAGGGGACGCATCGTTCCGCCACTCAGCCCCTAAAACCCCGCAGCTACCGTGCGCACGAACCGCCGCACTGGTGCGAACCGTCCTCATGGCTGCCGTGGCGGCTGCACTGGACATCGGGATTGCAGGCGAGAGTCCCTTCCGCAAGGCGGCGCACTGCCTCGTCAGCGCTTCCCGAAACGCCGCCGTACAGCCTGATTCCTGCCTGTGCAAGCGCGGTCTGGGCGCCGCCACCGATTCCTCCGCAGATCAGGACGTCCACGCCGCGCTCCTTCAGAAATCCGGCAAGCGCGCCATGTCCCGCTCCGCCCGCCGAAACAACATCGCCCGGCTTCACTTCGCCTCCGTCCACTTCGTACAGCTTGAACTGCTTCGTATGCCCGAAGTGCTGGAAAATTCCGCCGTCCTCATACGTTACCGCAACATTCATAGTTCCTCCGTTAAAAGCAAAAAAAAGCCCCGGCGCACAAACCGCCGGGACGCTTGCATGATCATGCACGGCAGAAGAAATGCGCATGACGCATTCCTCCTCCTGCATTCCGATTTTCCAAAAATTCCGCCTACTTGCTCAGGCGCGCCTCAAGGTCATCAAGGCACTCCGTAAGCTCCTTCGGAAGATGCGTTCCGAATTTCGGATAGTGGTTCTCACGGATGTCCTTCACTTCCTTCAGCCAGCCTTCCTTGTCAACCGCAGTGATTGCAGGAATCTGCGCCTTGTAGACGTCGGAAAGCCCGTCGAGGTTGAGCGCGCCTTCCTTGGGCATATAGCCGATCGGCGTGTCAACGTAGTTGTCCTTGCCGTCGCAGCGGTCGAAAATCCACGCGAGCACGCGGCTGTTGTCGCCGTAGCCCGGCCACATGAATCCGCCCGGAAGATCCTTGTTCGCGTCGTCCTTGCGGAACCAGTTCACATAGAAGATTTTCGGAAGCTTGTCCTGGTCAGCGCCCGCGCCGACTTTGATCCAGTGCGCAAAGTAGTCGCCCATGTTGTAGCCGCAGAACGGCAGGATTGCGAACGGGTCGCGGCGGATTTTTCCGACATCGGCGGCGTTGATTGTGGAAGCCGCGGTGATTTCAGAGCCGACAATCGAGCCGAGGAACACGCCGTGGTTCCAGCTGCGCGCCTGGTGCACGAGCGGAACAGTTGACGGGCGGCGGCCGCCGAACAGGATTGCGGAAATCGGAACGCCTTTCGGATCCTCCCACTCGGGAGCGATGCACGGACACTGCTTTGCGGGAGCGGTAAAGCGCGCGTTCGGGTGCGCCATCTCCTCGCCCTTGGGAGCCTTGTCCTTCGGGAGCGCGTCGCGCGTGTTTCCCTTCCAGTCAACAAGCTTGCCCTTCGCAGGGTATCCGATTCCTTCCCACCACACGTCTCCGTCCTCGGTGAGGGCGCAGTTCGTGAAGATGGTGTTCTTTTCCGCGGAAATAAGCGCGTTCTTGTTTGATTCTTCTGAAGTTCCCGGAGCGACGCCGAAGAAGCCCGCCTCAGGGTTGATTGCGTACAGCCGTCCGTCCGCGCCGAACTTCATCCATGCGATGTCGTCGCCGACCGTCTCGACCTTCCAGCCCGGAATTGTCGGAATGAGCATGGCGAGATTCGTCTTTCCGCAGGCCGACGGGAACGCACCGGTAACGTACTTGACCTCGCCCTGCGGATTAGTGAGCTTGAGGATGAGCATATGCTCGGCAAGCCAGCCTTCCTCGCGCGCGATGACCGTCGCGATGCGGAGCGCGAAGCACTTCTTTCCGAGCAGGGCGTTTCCGCCGTAGCCTGAGCCGTAGGACCAGATGAGGCGCTCCTCCGGGAAGTGCGAGATGTACTTGTGCTCGACGTCGGCGCACGGCCAGATGCCGTTGTCGCTCTCGCCGTTGTTGAGCGGCTTTCCGACGGAGTGGAGGCACGGAACGAAGTCGCCGTCAGTTCCGAGCTGCTCCCAGACTTTTTCGCCGGCGCGCGTCATGATGTCCATGTTGAGGACGACGTACTCGGAGTCAGTCAGCTCGATTCCGTATTTTGCAATCGGAGAGCCGAGCGGTCCCATGCAGAACGGAATGACGTACATCGTGCGTCCGTGCATGCAGCCCTTGTAGAGGCCGCTCATCGTCGCCTTGAGCTCCTTGGGGTCGATCCAGTGGTTCGTCGGACCGGCATCGTCCTCCTTTACGGAAGAAATGAACGTGCGGTTCTCCACGCGCGCAACATCGCTCGGCAGGGAGCGGAAAAGGAAGCTGTTCGGTTTTTTCGCAAGCGGAGTCGCAAGCCCTGCGTCAACGCATTTTTTCATCAGGCGGTCGTATTCAGCCGTCGAGCCGTCGCAGACATACACTGCGTCAGGTTCGCACATCTTGACGCATTCCTCAACCCATGCTTTGATTTTCGCATGCTTGATGTCATTAACTGTCATAATTACTCCTCTGCTCAGAACCAGAATTGAAATTGCATACAAGCATTCTGATTCTGTTCCTCATAATATACTTTTTTTTCACGGATTTATCAATAGAACAGCCCGCTGTCCACACAGGAATACGCAGCGCGCTGTCAGGAAAGGCAGCCGTCAGCCCGATTTATCAGCTCTGTTTCCCATGCAAGCAGCCGCTTTTCCGTTTCAGGGCGGTTTCCCTTCACATCGCACAGCACCCTGAACACAGGCTCCGTGCCGCTCGGCCGCATCCAGAAAAATGCTTCCGGCTCCTTTTTTGCTGAAAGGAACATCACCTTGAGTCCGCCTGTTCCGTTGTTCCATTCCGCCGGATTCTTCACCTCCGCAGTTCCGTTTGTCACAAAGCATTCATAGGAAGCAATTCCAAGCTCTTCTAAAAGCATGTTCTTTTTCAGCTCCCAGTCCGCTTCAAATTCTTTTTTAAAGCGCTGCTTGAGCATTCCCTTGTCCGCTGTCTTTACCCGGAGCACCGCGCGCGGCTCGCTTACGCCGGTTGTTGTATACTGCGGCAGCGTTGCAATCACATCGCGCAGCGTAAAGCCGTCCCGGTATTTTTCTTCCTGATGCGACATCGTGCACCAGATATGGAACAGCCCCGGGCAGCCGCCTTTTTTTCCGTCGCGGATTGAAAGAAGCTTTACAAGCGCAAAGAGCGTTGCAACAGGATCGCGGACTGCGGAAGGATACGTTATGTTTCCGCCGTTGCTTCCTTCGCCGAAAATGCGCACCGAGAATCCTTCGCTCCGCTTTTCGCGCGCAAGGTTTACAACATTCGCCTCTCCGACTTCCGCCCGGAAAACCTGCGCGTTCATGCACCGGCAGATTTCGTCAATCCGCATGGAAGTAGGACAGTTCACTGCCACGGCAAGCTTTTTTGCGCCGCTGTTTTTCCAGTATTCAAAGGCAAGCTCGGAAAGCACACAGAGCGCAAAGACTTCCTGGGCAGGAACAGTTCTTGCCGTCCGCTCAGCTTCATCCCAATAGACGCTGTTTCCCCTGTCGCCGTCACAGTCCGGCATATACCCAAGGAGGGCATCTGTTTTTCCTTCAGACTGAAGCGAATCCATATACCTGGCACAGTATACTAAATTTTCAGGCTCAGGAATTATTTCGTGGACAATCTGTCCGGGCGCATCATTGAATGAGGAAAAATGCATCCCGCATGAAGCGATAAGCTTTCTGTCGATTGAAGCTGCGCGCGCAGAGCCGTTCATGTCGCACACAATGCGCAGGGGATTTTTTTTAGCTGAAGCGCGGACAGCTCCAAAAAAGCGGTTCTGCCCGCCCAGATGCGCGCTGCCTGAAATGACAGTCCGTATAAAGCGCTCATATTCTTTCAAGGCGGCCTTTTTGTATTTTCCGCTCCTTGCATATATTTTTTCAGTCTGGTTTTTGTCCGCCCTGACAGCAATGGAAAGCGCATGCTCCTCCGCACCGGCGCCCGCACATTTTTCTTCAAGCCGGGCGGCAAGCTTTTTGGATTCGCTTCCTGGAAGAACGCCGCCGTCATTCAGCCCGAATTTTATTCCGTTATACCCTATCGGATTGTGGCTTGCTGAAATGTACAGGAAGCCGTCATGCTTTTTTGCGTATGCCATGATTTCAGGAGCGGCTGAAATTCCCAGATACACAGTTTTAATTCCGCATACAGAAAAGCACATGATAACATTCCGCGCGATTTCCGCCCCGGTAGGCCGTGTGTCAGCTGCGACAACAACCGCCGGATGTTTTTTTCCTGTTCTTGAAATCATATATTCAGCAAACGTTTCCGCAATTAGAATGCTCAGAAAACTGTTCGCCTCTCCGATTGCAGCAGAGCGGCTTTCGCTTTCACCGCTTTCCGCAAAAATTTTTCTCCATCCTGAAGCAGACAGAATCATGCCGTGTTCCATGCGCATAAGCATATCAGATTGAAGAAAACGTGTCACCAGGAAGCGCAGCGGCGCAGGATATTCCTTTTCACGGCGGATTGCTACAATTCTTCATTTCCATTATACTTTCCGCTATGGAAAACGAAACAGAAAGGAACCTCTGCCACTGGGCTGACAGGATGGCTTCAAAAATCATTGCAGAAAAAGGCAGCCTTGACACATACACATGCGCCTCGGGAATCACGCCGAGCGGAACCGTTCACATCGGAAACTTCCGCGAAATCATTACGGTCGATCTGGTTGCACGCGCCTTGCGGGACAGAGGCAAAAATGTGCGCTTTATCTATTCATGGGATGACTACGATGTGTTCAGGAAAGTGCCTGCCAACATGCCCGCCCCTGAGCTTCTTGAAAAATACCTGCGCTTCCCGATAACAATGGTGCCCGACACTTCCGGCCGCAATGAAAACTATGCGCGCCATCACGAGGCAGACATCGAGAGCCAGCTGCCGCGCGTGGGAATCCGCCCGGAATTCCTGTATCAGTCGCAGCGGTACCGGGCGAACCGTTATGCTGAAGGAATGAAAAAAGCGCTGCAAAACCGCCAGCTCATCAAGCAGTGCCTGAATGAATACCGCGACGAGCAGCACAAGATGAAGGACGAAGACGAATACTGGCCGGTCGCCGCATTCTGCTGCAACTGCAATAAGGATGAAACTGAAATCACAGGCTACGACGGAGAGTACGGCGTTTCCTACAGGTGCAAGTCATGCGGCCATGAGGAATCGGGAGACCTGCGCACTTCAAAGGAATTCAAGCTCGGCTGGCGGGTTGACTGGCCTATGAGATGGAGCGAAGAAAAAGTCGTGTTCGAGCCGGGAGGAAAGGATCACATCAGTCCCGGCGGAAGCTATGACACGGCAAAGCTTGTGAGCAAAAAAGTGTACGGCTGGGATGCGCCGGTCACAATGAAATATGACTTTGTGAAGCTCAAGGGCGTGCCGGGAAAAATGTCATCATCAAAGGGAAAAGTGATTTCGCTCGTTGATGCCCTTGAAGCATATCAGGCTGAAGTCCTGCGCTACATTTTCGCTGTGAACAAGGCTGATCATGAATTCTCCATCAGCTTTGATCTTGATGTTGTCACACTGTACGAGGCGTATGACAAGACAGAGCGCATTGCATGGGGAGACGAAAAGGCAAAAAGCGAGGATCTGTTTTTGAAGGAAAAGCGGATTTATGAACTGAGCCAGATTGAAAGCGGAATGCCGGCCGTCAAGCCATATCAGATCGGCTTCCGCCTTCTTACAACGCTTCTCCAGACATATTCAGGCGACATTGAAGCTGCAATCAGTTCTCTTGGCGATGTGCAGGAAGCCCAGAAGGAAACGCTCCGCCGGCGCTGTGCGTGCGCCTGGTACTGGATAACAGAGTGCGCCCCGGAATGCGCAAGCGACTTCTGCTTTACGCTCAGGGAAAATGGAGCGCGCTCAGAAAGCATAACAGGAGCGGTGCAGAAAGCCGTGAACCGTGTGCGCACAGAGATTGCTCCCCGCATCGGCTCATTTCCCACAGACAAGGACTGCCAGCAGGAAATGTACCGCATCGCATCGGAAACGGGAATCGAGCCGAAAGAGCTTTTCACAGCCCTCTATCAGGCGCTTATCGGAAAGGATCAGGGGCCGCGGCTTGCAAGCTTCTTCAGGATTATCGGAAAGGAGCGGCTTGACAAAATACTGAAGGCATACGGACTGTAGCCGAAGCCATGCAGCTGTCCTGCCCGTCAGAGCAGCCAGCGCACAGGAGGAACTATGACGATTATAGACGGAAACAGCCTTACAATAGAAGATGTCTGGGACATCGCATGCAGCAATGCACAGGCATCTTTTCCTGAAAGCACATCATTCTGGGACACCATTGAAAAAGCCCGCGCATTCCTGACGGACTATATACAGACCGGCGTTCCCGCATACGGAATCACAACAGGCTTCGGCGACTCCTGCGCAAGCCAGATCAGCGTCAAAAAAGCCGGCGAGCTTCAGCGCGACATCGTTACATACCATGGCATCGGGCTGGGGAAAAAATTCAGCCGGGAGACAGGACGGGCTGTGCTTCTGTGCAGGCTGAACAGCAACGTAAAGGGCGGACACAGCGCAATCAGGCCCGAGCTTGCAAAGATGATGCTGACTCTTCTTGACAGGGACATCATTCCCGTAATCCCGCAGCTTGGCTCCGTAGGAGCTTCAGGAGACTTGACTCCGCTTTCGTATCTTGCGGCTGTCATCATGGGGCAGCGCGATGTTTACTACAAAGGGCGCATTGTTCCCGCCAGGGAAGCGCTTGATGCGGAAGGAATCGAGCCGCTTCCGCTTGAAGCAAAGGAAGGGCTTGCACTCATGAACGGAACATCCGTCATGACAGCAGTTGCCGCGCTTGCATGGAAAAAAGCTGAGCGCCTTGCCGCAATATCAGACTTTCTTACAGCTGTCACTTCGGAAATCACCAGAGGAAAAGACACTCCGTTCGTTGCAAAAGCCAGCGAAATCAAAAACCATCAGGGACAGTGCGAAAGCGCATCGTATATCTACAGCATCATAAAGAATTCCCGGCGCGTCTATAAATATGAAGAATTCCTGAAGTCAAAGATTGAAGCAATCGGCGAAAAAGGATACAAAAAGCAGGAAAACAAAATTCAGGACAGATACTCAATCCGCTGCGCTCCGCAGATTTCCGGCGTATACCGCGACACGCTTGAAGTTGCCCGGAAATGGATTACGGAAGAGCTGAACTCTGCAAATGACAATCCGCTTGTAGACATAGAAAGCGGACGGCTCTTGAACACGGGAAACTTTTACGGCGGACACATCTGCGCTGCGTGCGACTACCTGAGGACGGCGCTTGCAAACATTTCAGACTTGAGCGACAAGCAGGCGGAAGTGATTATCGACGGAAAATTCAACGGGCTCACTGAAAACCTCATTCCCTTCACGCCGGACGATGATCCGCGCTCAGGACTGCGGCTCGGATTCAAGGCAGTTCAGATTACAATCAGCGCAATCCGCGGAGAAGTCATGAGCCTGTGCTTTCCTATCAGCCTCACCAGCCAGCCGACAGAAGCGCTGAACCAGGACAAGGTTTCCATGGGAACGATATCTGCCCGCAAGCTTGACGAGCAGATTGAGCTTGTCTACCTTCAGTTTGCAGCCCATCTGCTTGCGGCAATGCAGGCAGTTGACTTGTGCGGCAAGGCTGACTTCGCTCCGCTTACACAGTCAGTGCATGATGAAGTCCGCAGAATAAGCAGTTTTGTCATGGACGACCGCGAGCTTGACAAGGAAACAGAAGCCGTGTCTGAATGGCTCAAAAAGACAGAGCTGTTCTCATAGCGCGCGCAAAAACCGGCCGCACAGCCGCTGTGTGCAGGCAGACAAAAAGCTTTATGCTTTAGCTCAGCCTTAAAAAATAATTCGCAAGGAGCTGACATGAACAGTACAGGAAGCATACGCTATGCAGGTGTAAACGACTGCAAGATTGACTTGTTTGAAGGGCAGTACCGCGTCCCGAACGGAATGTCCTACAATTCGTATGTGATTGAAGACAGGCAGTGCGCTGTCCTCGACACAGCTGACGCGCACTATGCGGACGAATGGCTTTCAAATGTGGAGCGCATCCTGAACGGAAGAAACGCAGACTACCTGATTGTATCCCACATGGAAATGGATCACGCAGCAGGAATCGTTCAGTTCATGGAAAAAAATCCCCAGGCAAAAATCGTTGCGACAGCAGCCGCCTTCAGAATGATGACGCAGTTTTTCAAAACTGATTTTTCCGAACGGAAGATTATTGCAGCTGACGGCTCCACGCTTGACCTTGGAACGCACAGGCTGACGTTTATCACAGCTCCGATGGTTCACTGGCCGGAAGTCATGATGACCTATGATGCGGCGGACAAGACGCTTTTTTCAGCGGACGCATTCGGAAAATTCGGGGCGCTCGGCACAGAAGAGGAATGGGACTGCGAGGCGCGCCGGTATTACTTCGGGATTGTCGGAAAGTACGGGCAGCAGGTTCAGTCGCTGCTCAAAAAAGTGTCCGCGCTTGACATACAGAATATCTGCCCGCTGCACGGACCAGTTCTTTCAGAGAATCTCAGCCATTACATGCAGCTGTACAGCATCTGGTCATCGTATCAGAGCGAAACAGACGGCGTGTTCATTGCATACGCATCTGTATACGGAAACACAAAAAAGGCGGCGCAGCTTCTTGCCCGGAAACTGGAGGCAGCCAACGTAAAATATGAAATTGCAGACCTTGCCCGCGAGGACATGGCGGAATGCGTTGAAAATG
Organism: Treponema sp.; assembly: GCA_017935745.1. Classification (GTDB taxonomy): domain Bacteria; phylum Spirochaetota; class Spirochaetia; order Treponematales; family Treponemataceae; genus Treponema_D. The sequence continues at coordinate 58,991 of JAGBGX010000013.1, forward strand.
CGTTCAGATACAGCAAGCTTGTCCTTGCCTCGGTCACGTATGACTCAGGAGTATTTCCGTGCATGAAAACATTTATCAGCATGATTGCAGACAGAAATTTCCAGAACAAAACAGTCGCATTCATAGAAAACGGAAGCTGGGCGCCTGCAGCTGCAAAGACAATGAAGCAGCTCCTTGAAGGATGCAGGAATATATCGTTCGCACAGAACCAGGTCACGGTGAAATCCGCGCTGAACAGCGGCAGCGAAGCGGCAGTTGAATCCCTTGCACAGGAACTCGCAGGCTGAAATGATTCCCGCCGGAAAATCCCCGGCAGCACCGGGGACAAATCCGCAGAATTCAGCTCTGCTATGCCTGCAATGATGTTACCGCAACTGTTGCAATGATATCGTCAACAGAGCAGCCGCGGCTCAAGTCGTTCAGCGGCTTGGCAAAACCCTGGCAGACAGGACCGATTGCCATCCAGCCGCCCATGCGCTGCGCAATCTTGTAGCCGATGTTTCCCGCATTGATGTTGGGGAACACAAAGACATTCGCATGCCCTGCAACGCTGCTTCCCGGAGCCTTGAGAGCCGCGACTTCCGGCGAGACAGCCGCATCAAACTGAAATTCTCCGTCAAGCGCAAGAGCAGGAGCTTTTTCCTTTGCAATCCACACAGCCTCCTGAACCTTTGGAACAGACTTACAGAACTTGTCATCGTTTCCGCTTCCTTTTGTTGAAAATGAAAGAAACGCGACTTTCGGCTCAATGCCCGCAATCTTCCTTGCCGTGTCCGCCGCCGCAACCGCAATGTCCGCAAGCTCTTCGCCTGAAGGCTCAATGTTGATTGCGCAGTCCGCAAAAAGCGCAACACCCTCGGGAATGTATGCGTTGCCTCCTTCAGGCGCAACCATGATAAAGCTTGAAGAAACCGTCTTGATTCCCGGGGCTGTCTTTATAACCTGAAGCCCGGGGCGCAGCGTATTCGCAGTTGAATGGCACGCGCCGGAAACAAATCCGTCCGCATCGCCTGCCTTGAGCATGAGCGCTCCGAACATTGTGCGGTCCTTCAGAAGATATTCACGCGCTTCTTCAGCCGAAGCATACTCAGGCTTTCCCGTTTTTTTGTTCACCTTCCCTTCGCGCGCCGCAAAAAGAATCTGCGCATACCTGTCTATGTCGGGGCTAGCAGCAGGATTCACAATCTCCACGCCTGAAAGGTCAGCATCCGGCGCAACAGAGGCGCACTCTTCAGCAGTGCCGATGAGCAGAATTTTCGCAATTTCTTCCTTTACAATCCGGGATGCGGCAGTGACAACGCGCTTGTCTTCCCCCTCGCACAGCACTATTTTCCTGCCGGCCTTTTTAGCCTTTTCCTTCAACTCTGAAACAAAATCCATAGTTCACCTTCTTACAAAATGTGTTTCCTACAGAATACCACTAAGACAAAAATACTTCAATTGAAAAAAGATGCAGGAGGAACGAAGTTCTCTGAAGGATCCCTTCATTGCACATTTTTGCTGAATATGATATCATTGCTGTTATCATTATCTTCCGGCATGAATACCGGCATTTTTTCGAGGTGCTGTATGGCTAAACAGATTGACTGGGCGAATCTTCCTTTTTCTTATCAGGTGACAGACAAGCGCTTTGTTGCCAATTACAAAAACGGAGCATGGGACGGCGGAGAGCTGACATCTGATGCGACAGTGAAAATCACAGAATGCGCCGGCGTGCTTCAGTATGCGCAGACATGCTTTGAAGGGCTAAAGGCATACACGGCAAAGGACGGCTCCATTGTCACGTTCCGCCCTGACTTGAACGCCGAGCGCATGGCACGCTCCTGCGAGCGCCTTGAAATGCCTGTCTTTCCCAAGGACCGCTTCATTCAGGCTGTCATTGATACAGTGAAGGCAAACAGTGAATGGGTGCCTCCGTTCGGCAGCGGAGCAACGCTGTACATCAGGCCGTATATGTTCGGCTCGGGCGCTGTCATCGGCGTAAAGCCTGCGGACGAATACCAGTTCAGGATTCTGGTGACTCCCGTGGGCCCGTACTTCAAGGGCGGCGCAAAGCCCATCACTGTGCGCTTTTCAGACTTGGACCGCGCCGCACCGCACGGCACTGGCGACATCAAGGCCGGACTGAACTATGCCATGAGCCTTCACAACATTATGGATGCCCATCGCGCAGGCTTTGCTGAAAACATATACCTTGATCCGGCAACACATACTTATATAGAAGAAACAGGCGGCGCAAACATTCTCTTTGTCACAAAGGACGGAACACTTGTCACGCCAAAGTCAGACAGCATTCTTCCTTCAATTACACGCAGATCGCTCATTCACGTGGCAAAAGAATATCTGCATATCGCTGTTGAAGAGCGCAAGGTTCACAAGGACGAGCTGAAGGATTTTGCCGAGTGCGGACTGTGCGGAACGGCGGCCGTCATTTCCCCCGTTGGAAAAATCAGCGGCCACGGAAGCGAAATCTGCTTCCCGAGCGGCATGGAAGCTATCGGCCCTGTCCTGAAAAAGCTGCGCGAAACGCTCACTGGAATCCAGATGGGAGAAATTGCAGCTCCCGAAGGCTGGATTTACAAGATACAGTAAGACGGAACGCTCCGGCGCGCAATCCTGCGCGCCGGGTTGCCTTTTTACTGGAGCTGTCTGCCCGCACGCGGGTGCAAATTATCAGACTTATTTTTTTTCAGAAGCTACAGTGTCTGCGCGGCGGACTCTGCCACTGACATAATCATATTTTCTATAGAAATCTGCACTTTCTGTGGAAGGGAATCGAAGCAGTCTATCATTTTATGATGACGGATATATTTTTGAATGCATTCACTGACATTGAACTGGCTGCGCTCTTCCCGGCCAGTTTCGCCAGTTACAAGGTATTCTACTGTAACACCGAGCACTTTCGCCAGCCGCACTGCAACTTCCGCAGACGGCATACAGGCTTCCGAGCCGACATAACTGTCAATAGCACGCTTTGTAATTCCTGCCCGGGATGCAACTTCCTTATCTAAAAGCCCGCAGTAGTCAATTTGATCTCTAAGCCTTTCACGAAACGTCATAATTTCAAAATACCATTATTTAGAGAATCATTTATTGACCATAACTAAAAACAGTGATATATTATATCTATACCTAAATCATGTTATTATCAAAAGCAATGACATGATTTAGAAAACTGTTTTACAACAGAGGATACGATGAGCATTTCTTTCGGCATTCATCCGGCAAATTTCAATATTCCTATTCAGCCTGTTGACAGCACAGCAGAAATTACCCGCAGTGTCCGCCCAAAAAAAATACATGGAACTGGAGAAAAAGGAAAATTTGAAAAACTGCTTCTTGAAGCCGCAAGTAAAATGAACAGCCAGCAGATTGCCGTTTCCTCTATTCAGGAGCAGGTCATCACCAACCCTGACAGTGTTGATGTTCATGATGTTACAACTGCCATGGCAAAGGCGAAGATGTCCTTGGAACTGGCTCAGAAAGTAGCAGACCGCCTTATAAACGGATGGAATGAACTGGCTCAGAATAAATAGGAAAACAGGATAAAAAATCCGTATCTATGCGTACGCTCTATTGATAATTTATTTTACATATAAAGAGGTTCTATTATGGCTAACTTTTACTGTGAATGCTGTGGAATGAAGTATTCTGATGTTAGAACGCTTACAATCAATTCATGCCGGAACAGCCCGACAGGAAAACACAAACTGTACGAAGGCAGCGAAAAGGAGGAATACATCTGCAGAAAATGCGGAATGAAGTACCGAGACATCTGTACAATGACAGCAAACATATGCCGCGCTGGAGGAAAACATCAGCCTGCTTTATAAGCGAAAACAGAAAAATGAAAAAAATAACTCTCAAGGACCTTGAAAAATACGAAGGAAAATATGACAGAACGCTTGCGTTCAAGCTGCTGAAAAAACTCCGCAAAGCAACCCGAAAAAAGCCGAAGCTGCTTTCTAAGCCAGTGGGAACAGTTGTTGAATGCCTAGGGCATTTTCTTTCGGCCATTGACAATCCTGCACTGCCGATAGCTGAAAAAGCAAAAGTTATTGGCGCAATCGCTTATATTGTCAGTCCGATTGACTTGATTCCTGATGCCATTCCCATTGTCGGATTTTCAGATGACGCAGGAGCTGCACTGCTGCTCGTTAAACATATCATTTCATTCTCCACATTTTCACTGCAAGAACTGGACAACGAGATTGACGGAATCAGCGCAGAGCCGCTATCAGAAACAGACGATACACTTGCGCTTCCCGCTGAAATTCAGAAGCAGATAGAAAGTGTTGAAAAACAGGCAGCGGAAGATCCTGTTACGGCAGAACACTTTTCTTCTGAAACAACACCATTTAATGTTCTTGAAGAAAGACTGAAAAAAGGAAACGAACTATTCCAGCAGTTTCTTGACAAGAAAAGCGAACTTGACAATGAGTTTTTTGAAAACCAGAAGACCGGCAAAAAGCTTTCTGATGATATGTGGAACGCAATCAGCAGCTTATAAACAGCACGGAGAAAAAAAATGGAATACACGTCCGAATCAATCATAACATCTGCAAATAAAATGGCAGACACATTGTCCAAAGGAATGATACCGGCATCTAAATTTTTGCAAATTGCGACAGATGCAACACGGCTGATTTCCCAGACGGAAGAAAACATTGAAACGGTAAAGAAAACAGGATTTTTCAAAAGGATTGCCGGACTCTTTAAGAAAAACTCCCCTGCCCCGCAGCCAGAACAAAGGCAAAGCCAAGTAACTGTCATTCAAAGTCCGGAAATAAGCAAAGAAGAGTTCAAAGCATTGCAGGAGTTTGCACGCAAGTCGCTTGAAGTGCTGAATGAGAGAAATCTGCTGACTGCTGACGCGCTGATTACAGTGAAAAACAATCTGAACACTCTTGATGTACAGCAGCATGAGCTGAAGGAAGCCGTTATCCAAATGGCGCAAAAAGTGTCTGACCGGTTCAACCGGCTTGAAATCCGCGTGGGCAGCCTTGAGCATTCACAGAGCCTGCTGGTATGGCTTGAAGGAATTTCCTTCGATGAAACATACAAAAACCTGCCGGAAACAATCAGATTCCTAAAAGTTATAAAAGATTTTTACAGCCACAAGAGCGACCGCTATACCAGAGAGCAGCTGCTGCTAGTGCGTAAAGCCATAAACGATGCAGGAATTAACTATAAAAAAGAAATTTCGCTCGGAGATTTTGTTGACTCTCTTGTGGACGAGCTGCAAAATTTTGACGAGCAAAAGTACCTTGAAATTACAAAAGTGCAGCTGGAGGACGGCGAGACAGTGAACAGCTCGCAGCTGTCAGATTTAATTTCCGTTCCAAGCTTTATTGCTGTGAGTCAAATGAAAGAAACAAAGGAAAAACTCAGGGATACTATTTCACTGCTGGAAAGCGAATACAACCTGCCGTATACGGACGCGCTAAAAAAATCAATAAAAAATGATATTGCAAGGCATAACAATATAGACATGAACATAAAAATGAGCCTGAGCGATTTGGGTATTGAACTGATTTCATGCTATTCAGCAGTGCCAGAACTGATAGAAGAGTCAAAACCAAAAAAGTGCCATGGATGCGGCAGGGAAATACTAAAGTCAGAAAGTCCATACTGCCCAAACTGCGGAAAAGAATGGAGGACAGGAAAAGCAAGGGAGTCTTCAAAATGAAACTATGCAGACAATGCGGAATAAAGTATGAAAGCGGCAAATTCTGCCAGGAATGCGGCTCGCCATTAGAAGGAATGGCAGAAAAGACGGTCTGCAAAAACTGCGGTGCGGAACTGCCGGACGGAGCAAAATTCTGCGCAGACTGCGGAACACCAGTCACAAGCAATGAAACTGCCGCCGTTGAAAAGCAGAACGAAGATACTCCATTTGACAAAAATGACATCAAAAGCATACAGAAAGCCGCAATACAGGGAGACGCGGAAGCGCAGTATTTGCTTGGCAGCTATTATTACAGAGGCAAAAGTACAAGGCTAGATTACAGCACTGCTGATATACACAACAGAGCTATTATATGGCTTGAAATTTCTTCCATGCAGGGAAATGATAAAGCGCAGTACTTGCTTGGCAAATGCTACTATGAAGGAACCATTACTGAAGAAAGCACAGCCAGAGCCCATGAATGGCTTGTAAAATCCTCAAAGCAGGGAAACGCAGCCGCTCAATACCTGCTCGGACGGATATATTTCTTTGGCGGAGGAGCAATTGAACAAAATCACAGCAAAGCAATGGATTTGTTCAAGAAATCAGCCGAACAAGGCAATGCTGACGCACAAGAAATGGTTGCCCGTCTATCAAAAAGAAATAACGGCATTTCAATATAAGATACTGAAAACAGAGAAGCAGAAAGTTGACAGAAACAGCATTCTATAAAAAAGCAAGGGAGTCTTCAAAATGAAACTATGCAGACAGTGCGGAATAAAGTATGAAAGCGGCAAATTCTGCCAGGAATGCGGCTCGCCATTAGAAGGAATGGCAGAAAAGACGGTCTGCAAAAACTGCGGTGCGGAACTGCCGGACGGAGCAAAATTCTGCGCGGACTGCGGAACACCAGTCATAAGCAATGAAACTGCCGCCGTTGAAAAGCAGAACGAAGATACTCCATTTGACAAAAATGACATCAAAAGCATACAGAAAGCCGCAATACAGGGAAATGCTGAAGCGCAGATAGAACTGGGATACTGCTACCTTAACGGCAAAGGTATACAGCAAGACGACACAAAAGCCGTAGAATGGTTCTCAAAGGCTGCCGAGCAAGGAGATGAACTAGTGCAGTTCGATCTGGGACACTGCTATTATTACGGACTGCAAGACTACACAAAAGCAGTGGAATGCTTCTCAAAAGCAGCTGAGCAAGAAAATAAAGAAGCGCAATATATGCTTGGTGAGTGCTATTACTACGGTCACGGCGTAGAGCAGGACTGCAAGAAAGCTGTGGAATGGTTCTCAAAAGCTGCCAATAAGGGAAACGCAGATGCGCAATTCAAACTGGGACTCTGCTATTACTGTGGTGATGGCGTGGAACAGGATGATGAAAAAGCCGTGGAATGTTTTACAATGGCCGCCGAGCAGGAACACACATCTGCACAATACTGTTTGGGACGTTGTTATTACTATGGTAACGGAGTGGAAGAAGATAATGCGCAAGCATTCAGATGGTTTAAACGTGCCGCAAAACAAGATGATGCAAACGCACAATATATGCTTGGTGAATGCTATAGATGCGGTCATGGTACACTGCAAGACTACGCAAAAGCCGTTCAATGGTATAAAAAGGCCGCTGACCAAAACAATGGCGATGCCCTCAACGTACTAGGACTCTTTTATGAAAACGGAGACGGCGTAAAGGAAAATATAAATACGGCATACTTGTATTTCAAGAAATCCGCCGAAGCAGAATGTTCTGCTGGTCAATACAACTATGCCTTTTTCATAAAAAACGGATACGGCTGCAAAGAAAATCCTGAAAAAGCGGCAGCCTGGTATAAAAAAGCAATGGAAAATGGAAATGTTGATGCTGAATATGAACTTGGCAGAATGTTTGTTACAGGAGATGGAATTTCACAGGATGAAGACACTGGCTATGAACTGATACAAGAAGCTGCACAAAACGGCTGTGAAGACGCACAGAAATTTTTGGAAAACCCTAACTTCGACAATAACACAAGAAATTTGCAAGCATCTTATTATAACGATGAATCCCCTGCTCCACAGGCACGATCCAGCATATCTGGGAAAAAACTCGGCGGAGCGGGCATAGGGGCAGCAATAGGAACTGCCATTCTTCCTGGACTTGGCACCGCAATCGGTGGCGGGCTTGGCTGGCTTGCAGGAAAACTGTTTGACAATGATTAATTAAGAAAGCATACAAAAACTTGCACCTCAGGCGGTAAAACAGTGTCTTTACCGATAACTTTTAGGAGAAAAAATGAATCTGCCTGACTATCTGTACATTCCTTTTTCTCATGCAATCACGCCCGGCTACAGCGAAATAGAGCGGAAGGTCATGCAGTCAGACATAGTGTTCTGCAGCGGCGTTCACTGCATTGCAGGCCTTCAGTGGAAGGACTTTTCCAATCCCCCGTCAGTGACATTCATATATGCGCGCACGTGTGTCTCCACGGCAAAGCGCGTCTGCTTTCAGAACGGAATAAAGGTCATTGAAAGCAAGGAAATTGCCTGCGCTCTTTTTTCGGATTATATATGCGGGGAACAAATTTGCGGCACGCTGTTCGATCCTGTCATAAAAGCATACGCATCCCTGGACGGCTATTTTCCTGCAAAAAAAGGAGCCGCGGCGGCGCAAAACTACCTGGGAGACTGCTATTATAATGGAAACGGCGTGGAGCAGGACTACAAAAAGGCTGTGGAATGGTATTCAAAGGCTGTCGAAAAGGGAGAAGCAAACGCTCAGAACAGCCTGGGACACTGCTATTACTACGGTTACGGCGTGGAGCAGGACTATAAAAAAGCCGTGGAGCTATACACAAAGGCTGCCGAACAGGGATATGCAGACGCGCAGAACAGCCTGGGACACTGCTATTGCTACGGTTATGGAGTGGAGCAGGACTACAGAAAGGCTGTGGAATGGTTCTCAAAGGCTGCCGAGCAGAGAAACGCAGTCGCTCAGTACAACATGGGACTCTGCTATCACAACGGTCACGGCGTGGAGCAGGACTACAGAAAGGCTGTGGAATGGTTCACAAAGGCTGCCGGGCAGGGATTTGCAGACGCTCAGAACAGCCTGGGACACTGCTATTACAACGGTTACGGAGTGAAGCAGGACTACAAAAAGGCTGTGGAATGGCACTCAAAGGCTGCCAATCAGGGAAACGCAGTCGCTCAGTACAACATGGGACAATGCTATTACTACGGTCGCGGCGTGGAGCAGGACTACAGAAAGGCTGTGGAATGGTACTCAAAGGCTGCCGAACAGGGAGATGCAGACGCTCAGTACAGCCTGGGAGATTGCTATGAGTATGGAAACGGCGTGGAGCAGGACTACAGAAAGGCTGTGGAATGGTACTTAAAAGCCGCCGAGCAGGGATTTGCAGACGCGCAGTCAAAACTGGGATGCTGCTATTACTACGGTCACGGCGTGGAGCAGGACTACAGAAAGGCTGTGGAATGGTACTCAAAGGCCGCCGAGCAGGGAAATGCAGGCGCACAGAACAGCCTGGGACACTGCTATCGCAACGGTTACGGAGTGAAGCAGGACTACAGAAAAGCTGTGGAATGGTACTCAAAGGCCGCCGAACAGGGATTTGCAGCCGCGCAGTTTTATCTTGGAAAATTGACTGCCGAAGGAAACGGCATCGAACAAAATACAGAAGCCGGAATGCGCCTTATAAAAGAAGCTGCGAAAAACGGCTGTGAAGATGCCAAGCAGTTTCTAGAACATTCTGACAAAACCCTGTCAGAAGAGCTGTGCAAATGACAATTGCCGCTTGCACAGACCGTGAGCTGCCTTTTTACCGGATCTGTCTGCCCGCTGATTGCGCCGCGTCTGCGTGCCTTTTATATTCCTTCCTGCGCACAATAAAATATGCCGCCATGACAGCTGCCCCGGTGACAATCCACGTTACCGGGTACACATTCATAAGCGTCTCAAACGATCGGAATTTTCTAAACACCGTTTCCAGCCAGACAATCCTGAAAAGGCAGGAGCCCGCCATAGTCAGCACAGCCGGAAGCATGGAATGCCCCATTCCCCGCAATGCGCCTGCTGAAACTTCATACGTGCTTGTCAGGAATTCCAGTGACTCAACGTGGACAATTCTGACAAGCGCAAAGGAAATGACAGCCGGCTCAACAGTATAAATCATGATAAAGCTTTTTCTGAAAAGAACAAACACAAGACACAGCGCGCCGGTAATCAGAATGCTGAATATCATGGAAAGCCGCCAGATGCGCTTGCACCGCTCAAACTGCGACGCACCGAAATTCTGGCTGGTAAATGTTGTGGCAGCCTGAGTGAATGCGCTCACTATAAAATAGGAAAAGTACTCAAAATTCAACGCCGCCGCCGATCCTGCCATTGCGCTGCTGCCAAAGGAATTGATTCCGCCCTGAATACAGATATTTGAAAATGAAAAGACCATTCCCTGAATTCCTGCCGGCACACCGATTTTTACAATCCGCAGAAGCTGCGCTCTGTGCATGCCCAGTTTCCGCAAGTCAAGGCGCAGCGGATCTTCTTCCTTCAGCAGAAAAAACAGAATCATCAGCGCGCTCAGCACATTTGAAATCACAGTTGCAATTCCCACTCCTGCAACGCCCATTCCAAAAACAGTCACAAGCAGCAGGTTCAAGGCAACATTCAAAATACCCGAGACAGCAAGACAGTACAGCGGCCGCTGTGAGTCTCCCTTGCTCCGCAGAATTGCCGCGCCAAAGTTGTACACCATGACTGCGGGCATTCCTAAGAAATAAATGCGCAGGTACAGCACGGCAAGCACAAACACTTCCTCAGGCGTGCCGATTGCCTCAAGAATCGGCTTTGCAATAAACGGGCCTGCCGCTGCAAGAAAAATTCCGCTGAGCAGAGCAAGCGAAAAAACGGTGTGGACAGCAGTCCGAATGTTTTCCGTTCTGTTCCGGCCGATAAGCGTTGCAATGACAACATTCGCGCCCAGCGACATTCCCACAAAAATGTTTATTATCAGGTTGATGACCGGGGCGTTGCTTCCTACTGCCGCCATCGCTTCAGTGCCGGCGAACCGTCCTGCCACAGCAACATCCGCCGAATTAAAAACCTGCTGCAAAATGCTGCTTGCCGCAAACGGAAGCGCAAAAAGCAGAAGCCTGAGCGCAATCGGCCCGTCAATCATGTTTATTTCATTTTTTCTGTTCATGGTACTGCCGCTTTTCAAGCACAAAAAGATACTCTGAAACGTGAATATTCCGCGCGCTTAAATTCCGTGAGCCGCGGAACGTGTTGTAAGCTGTTTCCACTTTTTTCACCTTGCCGTATTTTTTCAGCATGGACTGCATTTCATCCAGCTGAATGAATCCTTCTGAATTATACGAAATAATCACATATTTTGCATCAAGGAATGAAACCGCGCGCTCCAGGGAACTCAAGGCTTCCTTCCGCCTGTTAAAGGAGGAGCGGTTCCAGCCTGAAGGAATTCCCGAGACCGTGCTCAGCTGGGAACCGGGCAGAGCGTTTTCAGCGATGACATTCAGCATGAAATAGTTTGAGCCATACGGATGCTGATTGTACGGCGGATCAAGATAGGCGACATCGATTTTCCGAAGCTTCTGCGAAAGCTGCACCGTGTCCTCCTGATACAGTTCCGTGCGCGAGCTGAAGCTGGAAAATACCGGGACAGGAAGCTCCACCTGCCCCAGAATCCGGGAAAGCGCATTTTTTCCAGTTCCGCCAAAACAGCCGATTCCTGTCCGCTTGTCCTTGTAAAATCCCTTGAAAACTCCTGACGTGTTCACATGAACTGAAGCCTCCGTCAAAAGCGGCGCAATAAAAAAAATTCTGTACGGATCGCGGCCCACAATCCTGTCAATCAGCATTCTGTACGTGTCTATGCGCTCTGCGTTTTCCCGCGTATAAAAGGCCCGTTCTCCTTCCTGTATGGCATCAGTGTCTTTCGGCGCATAATAGCCGCAGATGATGCCGGGAACCTTCGCTTCAAAAAACTGCCTTTCAATCGCCGTTCTGTACTCAAAGTATTTTTCCGCCTGAAAGTCCTTCCTGTTGGAAAGATAGCATCTGTTCAGCATGAATGAATACGTTTCAAGATCATTTGCAATCAGAACGGAAGCATGCTGCTTGAGCATCCGGGCCACAATGCCAGAGCCTGAAAATAAATCCGCACAGACAAGCTTCCGCTTTCCAAGCCTGCGCTTTATGATTTCAATCTCCTTCTGAATAGTTCCAAGAAGGAGCCGCTTGTTCCCGATGTATGTGATAATCTGAGTTGTAAGATAGTCCCTGTTTTCTTCCATCAGCCGCACCGCACTTGCATTGCGCGTATCCTGCAAGGAAAGCATGCAAAGCCTGCCGCTGATTCGCAAGCACGGCTTTGAACACAGCTGCTAGTCGCCGGTATATTCAGGCTGTGCGCCAGCGTCCAAAAGAAGCTGCTCCACTTCTGTGCGCGCGTAATTCTGCGCAATAAACACAGCGCTGGAACCGAAGCTGTTCAGTGCGTTCACATCTGCTCCGGCGGCTATGAGCGCTTCGGCCGCGTCAGCTGCTCCGTACTGGGCGGCAATCATCAGCGCTGTCCATCCGTTTTTTCCGCGGGCATTTACATCTGCGCCGGACGCAATGAGCGCCTCTATTTCCTGCCGGGAATTCAGCGCGGCAGCAGCAAGAAACCGAACCGTCTCTTCGCTTATTTCCGACGGCTCTCCTGCATCCGGGCTGGCGGCAGCAGTCTTGCTTTCCGGCTCTTCAGGCACAGACGAAGTGCTTCCGCATGAAAACACAGCAAGAGAAAGCAGCAAAGCGCAGGCAAAAACAGCAATCCGTTTCATTCTTTCATTTCCTCCATTGGCACAGGTTCTGTGTACAAACTGAAGAACAGCTTCCTTCCGCGGTAAGCAGCTTGTTGCGGCGCGGACAGTAACCAAGACAGTTTTCAAAGGCAGCCTTATTCCGGCGCAGGCAGAACGGCGCACTACATTCTGAACGACTTAAGCCGTCCGCACGCTTCCTGAATCTGCTCCCGATGCCCGAACGAACTGAAGCGGATAAAGCTTTCTCCGCTCGGCCCGAACCCCGCGCCCGGTGTGACAACAACATGGCACTGCCGCAGAATTTCATCAAAGACATCCCAGCTCTTTTTGCCGGGAAATTTTGCCCATACATACGGCGCATTTCCGCCGGAATACACTTCAGTTCCCATCGCCTTGAAATTATCGCTTTGCAGCGCGCTGCGTATCAGGGATGCATTTTCCAGATAAAAGCTGACTGTCTGCTCCATTTCTGCAAGCCCTGTTTCGTCAAGCGCAGCATAGCCGCCTGCCTGCGCGATATTGCTTGCTCCGTTGAATGCAGTGTTTGTAATGCGCGCCCATGTATCGGCGACTTTTGTTCCGTCCTCGAATTTCAGGCGCTCGGGGACAACGCACCAGCCGAGGCGCACTCCGGTAAATCCCGCCGGCTTTGAAAATGACTGCATTTCGATTGCGCAGTCTGCCGCGCCGTCAATCTCAAAGATTGTCTTCGGAAGCTCCTTGTCGCGCACAAAAGCCGAGTATGCCGCATCAAAAAGGACAATGCAGCCGTTTTCCCGCGCAAAGCGCACAAGCTCTTCAAGATTGCGCCTTGTTGCCACCGCGCCTGTAGGATTGTTCGGAGAGCAGATGTAAATCAGGCTGTCCTTTTGAACCGCAGACAAGTCGGGGAAAAAGCCATTTTCCGGAAGGCACGGCATATAGGTGATATCCTTGAATCCGTTTTCACCGGCAGGCTCCTTTCCGCCTGCGCCCGCCATGACAGTCCCGTCCACATACACAGGATATGACGGATCCTGAACCGCAACCTTCACTTCCGCACCGAACATCGCCTGAAGCCGCCCGAGATCGCACTTTGCTCCGTCAGAAACAAAAACTTCGCACGGCTTCACTTTTCCGCCGTAAATCACGCTTGAAATGCGCTCCCTCAGCTTTGGAATTCCCGCGCTGTCATCCTGATAGCCGGTATATCCTTCCTTTGTGCCGAGAGCCTCAACATACCGTTTCATGGCATCGGCAATATGAGGAGTCAGCGGCTCAGTTGTATTTCCGATTCCAAGGCTGATGATGCGCGCGCCGGGATTTGCCGCCTGAAATTCCCGCCGCCGCTTTGCAATTTCCGGGAACAAGTAACCGGCTGCAATATTCGTATAGTTTCTGTTTCTCTTGATCATATTCACCTCGCTGCTTCACTGCATGCTTTTGTAAAAGTGTATCACTTTTAAAGACGCAGTTCAACGGCGGAAAACAGAAAAAAGATGGAAAAGCCCAATCTGACGTTTCCGGCAAAAAAAAGCGGACGCAAAACAGAATGTTCCGCGCCCGAATTTTCCTTGCTGATGAGATTTCTTATTTCCCCGGAAATGCTACTGCACCCGGCAGGCTTCCACCATGTAGCGGATTGACGTTCCTGTGCTGTCTTCCAGCGTTTTCTTTACAATGAACACAAGGCTCCTGCCTGACTTGTCGGTGAAAATTTTTTCAATCTGATATGAAGTGATTCCCTTGCGCGTAAAGCCGGGGGTTCCTGCCTTGAACGCGCTGATGACCGTTCCGCGGGAATCTTTTTTTTCAACGTTAATAAAAAAGCGTGAGCGGCAGTCTGCGCCTGAGCCCTGGTATTCCGGCACAAGCGTAACATGATAGAATACTTCGCTTCCGTCAGAAGAGCCTTCAAAATCCTTAAAGACAATTTCTTCCGTCGGACTCTTCACCTCGGACTCGCGCAGATACAGCAGCGTGCCTGTTCCCGCGGGAGCCGCCTTGTATTTTGAAAGCTTCCATTCGCTCTTTGACTTCAATGACTCAAACGCATTTTTTCCTGATTCTTCGGAAGAAACATCGCCCGGCCGGAGCTTGAAATTCTCGCCCTTTACAAAATCGTTTGACGCAACATCAACAGTAAAAATTTCCGCCCACGGCTCGTATGACTTGTCGAGCTTTCCGTACTGGCCGAACAGGTAGCGCTCTCCGTCTTCTGAAAAGCCGATGTCCACAAATGAAGCGGCATCTCCTGCAAAGGAACTGGCCGCCGTGAAAAAAGCGGAAGCAGCAAACACCAGAATTTTTTTCATTTCATCCTCCCGAAGCATATATGCTGTAAAACAAAAAAAATGCAGTCACGTACATTTTCGGCAGGCAGAAAAAAATCTTTAGACTCATTTTCCCTTGATAAAATAAAGCCGCTGCGGTATCTTTTAGTCATGACGATAAAAAACCGCAACAGATTTTTTCTTTTCCTCTTTATATTCAGCTCGGCTGTCTTTCTGTGCGAAATACTCGTATTCTGCCTTGCCGCAGCCGCAGAAGCTGTTGTTGCGCCTGAAAACCCGGTGCGGACATTTGTCCTTTTCAAGAGCGGCTTCCTGTGTCCGTACAGCTTCCATGCTTCCGCAGCCGCAATCATTCTGTTCGGGCTGTCGGCTCCCGTTCTGTCAATGGCAGTCTTCAAGGGATTTGAAAAAACACCTTCCCTGGAAATTTTGTTTTTCTCGGGATTTATTCTAAGCTGCCTGGCAGAAAGCTCGCGGCTGCTGCTCCCTGTGTTCGGGCTGTGGAAGACGAATTCACTGCTGCTCATTGTGCTGGGGCGGATTGTCATAGGAGGCAGAATCCTTGCTCCGCTGAGCCTGTTCTTTGCGGCGGCATTTTCTTCAGCCGATGACCTTCAGAATGCAGAGCGGAACCTCATCATCCTTCTTACCGCAACCTGCACATTTGCAATTCTCTATCCGATGAACACATCAGTCACCACGTCAAGCTGCACAGTCCTCTGGGGATTCAGGCATCTGCTAACAGCAGTCAGGACTCTTATATTCCTTACAACAATCCTTTCAGCTGTTATAGAAGCGCACTCAAAAGGAATCCGTGAAATCTATGCAAAGGCGGCCGGACTTCTTGTGCTCGCGGCAGGATACGGACTGCTGTGCGGAACAGACTGCTGGCTTGAATTCTGCATCGCGCTTGTGCTTTCAGCCGCAGGATGCCTGATATACCTGAAGTCAATCCATTACATCGCAAACATGTGGACTTAGGACAAAAAAAACTGCGAAAGGCCGCCCAAGGCAACAGGAATCAGAAGGTTGTCAAAGTCCTTGAGCGGAAGCACTTCGATGACCATGCCGGTGACTGCGGCCGCAAGCGCAATGAATGCTGTGTCATGGCTCGGCGGAGACACCTGGGCAAAACTGCAGGCGGCAAAGCATGAAATAAAAATCGCAGCAAAGCAGGTAAGGCTTCCGGCAACAGTCTTTCCTTCTGTGAACGGAATATGAATCCTGCCGAAAAGCTTTCCTGAAAGGCTTGCAAGGCCGTCTCCGAAGGCAAGGGCATAAATCCCGATTGCAGCCGGCAGCGGCTCCCACAGCAGGGAAGCGGCAATAATTCCAAGCACAAGCGTTACCGGCCCGAGGACAAACTTATTTTCATCGCGCTTGCGGGCGGCCGCTTCTGTGACTGCGGAAACAAGGAACACTTCCTTTCCGTTCAGGCGGAGAATTTCAGCGGCTGAATACAAAACGGCGGCAGCAAACAGAACGGCAAGAACAGGCTTGTATGCAACAAAAAGAAAATAAGGAACAAATGCGCTGCACAGATGAATCGATTTTCTGAACGCTTCTTTCAGAAGGCTTATAAATTTCTGACGGGAAATGATTCCGCTGTATTTCCTTGAAAAAAGAAGCCCCTTGCTCATTACTGAAGCCCTTCTTCTCCGTACAAGAGCCTTGGAATTTCTGTATAAATTTCAGGCTCATAGCCGGAGACAGGATGCGTTATATACTTTATGTTCTGCTCCGCCAGATTGGAACCGTCAAGGCGGATCATTGTCTCCTGGTTGCGTGTCATGGCATCCCAAGCCCTGAGGCTTTCCTGAAGGCTCACAATCGACTGCGCATTCAAGGAACTGTCGCCTGTCGCCCGCGCAATCCGGGCCAGTGTCACGCCAAGGTTATTTGAAGCCTTCATGTATGTATCAACAATATCTGCATGGTCATCGCGCAGCTGCGGAAGGACAATCCCGTATTTTTCACGCTCAACAGCCAGCAGTGAAAGAAGGCGCTCGTAATATCCGCGGGCAACATAGTTGTCACTGCTCAGGCTCAAGGTGTTTGCAAGCGCAAGCAGAAGATGCGTGTCGCTTTCGTTTGTGTCCTGGCTCCGTATAAACGAGCCGAGAGCCGCCGGATAGTTGCGCTTCTGATACTGAATATAGCCGATTCTGTACCGCACAGACGAAGTGTCATGCTTGTTGTTCACGGCGCTTTCATAGTTTGCAAGAGCCGCGTCTGTATCGCCTGAAATAAAGTAATCAAGATCCGCCAGATCAGCGTACAGCTTCCCGACATTTTCATCGCTTTCAAATCCGCTTGACTCCCGCTCGCCTTCAAAAAGCGCAATTCCCTTGCCGTACAGCTCTTCCGCAGTAAGATATTCCCGCTCATCGCGCTTTTCTTCGCCCAGAAGCCGGTAGGCATTGATGTACTTGTAAGTGTCGCGCCGGCTGCGCTTTGTCTGCTGCTCAAAAGAGCGGACAGAAGCTTCAAGCATTTTTGCAGCATTGCGGCCGCTGCTAGTTTCCACAAAGTACCGTCCCATGTTGTACAGGGCAATCGCATCAGAAGGAGCCGAAGCAAGCGCGCTTTCCAGCAGCTTCCGCACATCTTCAATTGAAGAACGCAGACTTTCCTCTGACGGACGCAGTTTTCCGTAACGCTTGTCAAGCATATAGCCGCTCAGCTCAATCTGATCTTTCGGCGGAAGCGGCTTTTTCTGATTCTTGAAAAATTCCCGGTAAATGAGAACCTGGCGCAGATCGTCCGTGCGGATAAAATACCGCATCTGCCGCGAAAGATACAGGCTGTTCTGTCCGTACAGCTCGGCCAGCAGATCGTACTGTTCCTTTGCAAGCGGAAACTTCTCAGGATCCTTGTCTGTTGCCCATTCAAGGTACAGGTCGCCCAGAGCAAGAATCGCCTCAGGATCATTTATATGATAGTCAAGCACTTCACGCTTTAAAATCCGCTCGCTTTCCGCATAGTTATACAGATCGTACAGCTCCATGTCGGCCCAGTCAAGCCCGGCCTTTTTATCATGATTGTAACGCTGAAGCAGCGCACGGTACATCATGCCCGCCCGCCCGTACTGCCTGTGGCTGCGGTATCCCTGCGCATAGCGGAAAAACCATTTTTTGACAGGCTTGTATGTAAGCGCCTGATTGAACCGCTCCTCTGACTGCGGATACTGGCTGTCCTCAAGCAGCGCATACCCCTGGCGGTACAAGGAATGTGCCCGCATGGGCTTGTATACAAAGTTATTTGTGAGCGTGAAAATGCAGAATATCAAGATTGCCGAGGCTGCTGTTAAAATTGCGCCGGGAATGATTCTGTTCTTAAGCTGATATTCAACCGACTTCTTATAGGCTTCATATTCAGCCGCAGACCTGCGCTCAAAATCCCGGGGAACATACAGGGAAATGTCCAGAAGCTTTTCCAGCTCAGCCGCAACCTGACGGGCAGGAGCCTTCTTAAGCACTTTTTCAAGCACAGAGAAAATCGCATCGTCTGTAAATTCATTCTTTACAACAAAGTCTTCAAGCGCAATCCGCACATTAAGCGGATAAGACGCAAGATTTTTCTGAAATTTCTTGTACTCTGCGTCTGTAAACGTATTCTTCGGCTTTTCCGCAGCAGACGGCTCGGAAGCATCAGCCTCAGGCTTTTTGTTCAGGGACGCGGTTTCTGTATCTGAAAATCCCGGAATATGAAACTCGTCATCGCCTTCAAAGGAATCTACCGAGCCAAGCGCAAAGTCATCATTTTCCTGATTTGAAAAGTCAAGCCCGCTTATTTCGCTCGTGTCAAACAGCTCAGCAGGAGCTTCTTCCTCAGGAACTTCAAGCTCAGGTGAAAGCGTCTCGATATCAAGCCCGCCGGAATCTTCCTGGCTGCTGCTCCCTGAAGGTTCACCAGTCCCGGATTCCGTTTCAGAAGAAACTGTGCTATCTAAGTTAGGCAGATCCAAGTCATCTAAGTTCAGATCATCCCCTGCACTGCCGGACGAAGCGGAGTCTGTTCCCGGCGCAGAAGCTGTGCTGCCAAAGTCAGGCAGATCCAAGTCATCTAAGTTCAGATCATCCCCTGCACTGCCGGACGAAGCAGAATCCGTTCCCGGCTCAGAAGCTGTGCTGCCTAAGTCAGGCAGATCCAAGTCATCTAAGTTTAGATCATCCCCTGCACTGCCAGACGAAGCAGAATCTGCCCCCGGCGCAGAAGCTGTATTGCCAAAGTCAGGCAGATCTAAGTCATCCAGATTCAGATTGTTTCCTGCATCAGCCCCTGCTCCGTCAGGAAAGTCAGGAAGCACATCGTCAAGAGGCTGTTCCTCCGTTTCCGACTGAGAAGCGCCAAGCGTCTTGGAAAATGCATCGGCATCAAATTCAGGAAGCCCGTCCGAAACGCCGCTTTCATTCTCCTGAGGCAGATCGAACAGCGCGGGATCAAAGGAAGCTCCGTCCGGCTCAGAAATGCCGGAAGCCTGGCCGGCGTTTTCATCTGGAAAGGAAAAATCATCAGCCGGAGAAACGGATGTATCCGTTTCTGCGTTCTCCGGCTGGCTATGCGCCCCGTCAGCTTCTTCCTGCCCGCCGCCAGGAGCAAGCAGCGAATCAAGATCCATGTCCTCTATGGAAATTTCGTTTTCTTTCGGTGTATCTTCCGCTTTTATTTCAGGAGCTGACTCAAATTCAGACAGATCAAGGTCGTCCGCTGAAGGCAAAAAGTCCGGAACATCAGCAATCGGCTCTTCCAGGGCAGCCTCAGGAGCTTTTTCAGCCTCTGAAGTTCCGCCGCCAAAAAAACTTGCAAAATCAGCTTCAGACTGCTCCTGCTGTGCGCCAGGCTGCTCTTCCGGCTGCGTGACAGGCAGTCCGCCGATGAAATCTTCAGAATCGTCCGCCTGCGAAGCATCCTTGGGAATTGCTATTGTCACCGGCTTTTCACCGCGGGCAGCACGAATCTTCACTTCATCACCGAGATTCAGAATGTCCGAATTAAATTGCTGCAGTTGCTTTAGTCCTGGCATAGTTAGTAATTATACACCTTAAAATGACATGATTTCAAGCCCAATATCGGCATTGCGCACGTGTTACTTTAGCAAGCCCGGAAATCTGCGGCGCGGAACAAAATGCTAAACTGCGCTTCTTTTTTTCCGACAAACAGTATATGAAAAGAAATTTACTGCTGTTTTTTTTCGCATTTCTTTTAACGGGCGCAGAGGTTTTTGCAGCTGAAAAAGTGCAGAGGCTCACCGATGAAGAGCTCGACTATGCGGAGCTGGTGAACACGATTGACACAGTAAAAGCTCCGTACCTGCGGGGAGACTATGTTATTTTCACTTCAGACAGCAGCGCGCGCCACATTGGAATCGCATTTGACTTTGAAGGATTCAAGACAATCCATTCATTTAAAATAAAAAAATTCACAGACCAGGAATACCAGGAATCAGGCTCGCTCTGCTTTTACATACTCAGGCTTCCCAAGCGCATTCTTGCATTCAATTACCGGCTGATTGTTGACGGGCTGTGGACAATTGATCCGCTGAATCCAAGCACAGTGCTCAGCTCCGAGGCAAATCTCGTCCTGTCGCACTTTGACGCCTCGCGGAACATTCCGTCCGTCACTGAAAAAAATGCAGACGGAAAAATCAAATTCGTGTACAAGGGCAAGCCGGGGCAGCAGATCCGGGTCGGCGGAAATTTTACAAACTGGGACAGCTGGATTTATCAGATGACGGAAGTTGCGCCGGGACTGTATCAGTTTGAGCTTCCGCTTCCGCCCGGAAAGTATGAATACGCCTTCTATGCGGGAATCACATCGTTCCCGGACTCTGGAAATCCGCAGAAATGCTATACTCCTGACGGCAAAACTGCCTCCCTGCTCATCGTTGACTAAAACGGAAATCCGTTCGGCAGGCCGCCGCCTCCCATGGCTCCCATCTGCTGCATGAGCTTTGCCTGGGCTCCCTTGTTGCGGGCAAGCTTTTTCATCGTGAGCTTTGTCTTTTCAAACTGCTTTATCAGCCTGTTCACTTCCTGAACGCTTGTTCCGCTTCCCTTGGCAATGCGCTTGCGCCGCGCAGGCCCGATAATCAGATGGTTCATGCGCTCCTTGCGTGTCATGCTCTGAATGATAGCCTTCTGATGCTTCATTCCTGCCTTGTCTATCTGCTCATCGCTGATCTGCCCGGAAATCCCGGGCATCATGTCAAGCAGGGAACGCAGGCTTCCCATTTTTTCAACCTGCTCAAGCTGATCAAGCATATCCTGCAGCGTGAATTCGTTGCGCTGCATTTTCTTCTGCATCTTCAGGGCGGTTTCCTGATCAACAGTCTCCTGCGCCTTTTCCACAAGGGAAACAACATCTCCCATGCCGAGAATGCGGCTGGCAATACGCTCAGGATAGAACGGCTCGAAGTCCTCTGTTTTTTCGCCCGTGCCGATAAACAGAATCGGCTTCTGTGTGACTGACTTTAAAGAAAGCGCTGCTCCGCCCCGGGCATCTGAGTCGAATTTTGTGAGAATGACGCCGGTAAGCCCGATCTGCTCATTAAAGCTCCGCGCGATTTCAACGGCGTTCTGTCCTGTCATTGCATCCGCAACAAGAACTGTTTCCACAGGAGACACAGCCTTCTTTATATCCTCAAGCTCAGCCATCATCGCGCCGTCAGCCTGAAGGCGTCCCGCGGTATCAATGATAACAGTGTCAAGTCCGTTTTTCCGCGCAAAGCTGACGGCTTCTTTCGCAACTTTTACTGCATTCTGTGCGCCGTCTTCCTTATAAACGGGAACATCAATTTTTTCTCCAAGAACGCACAGCTGCTCAACTGCCGCAGGACGGACCAAGTCGCATGCAGCCAGAAGCGGACGGCGGCCTTCTTTTTTCAGCCGGGCCGCAAGCTTGTGCGCCGCTGTTGTCTTTCCTGCGCCCTGCAGTCCGAGCAACAGAATGACTGACTGCGTGTCAGGGCCTTTCAAAGCAAGGTCAGTCTTTTTGTCGCCGAGCATTGCCGAAATCTTGTCGTAAATAATCTTTACGAACTGCTGCCCCGGATCAACCGACTTCAGAACTTTTTCACCCTTCGCCTCTTCGATAGTGCTGTTGACAAACCGGCGGACAACGCGCAGATTGACATCGGCCTCAAGAAGCGCCATCTTTATCTGTTCAACTGTCTCTTCAATATTTTTTTCTGTAATTGAAGCCTTGCCGCTCAGCGTGCGGATAACCGAGCTGAATGTTCCTGTGATTTTTTCAAGCATTTTTTCCTACCGGCTCAGCAGAAGCTCTTTCAGGCAGTCTTCTGCATTCATTTCTTTATTTAAAACCTTGTACAGGGCGTTGCAAATCGGAAGCTTAAGCCCTTTCTGCTCAGCAATCTGATGAATGTACTTGCAGGCGATTGCGCCTTCCGGAAGATACCCGATTTTTTTCACATTCAGAATCAGATCATCAAGATCCTTGAACTGATCGAGCAGCGGCGTCCTGATGATGTCCTGCCCGAACCGCCTGTTGCGCCCGTACTTTGACTTGCAGGTTACGTCAAGATCTCCAACTCCGCTGATAGAGGTGAACGTTGCCGCGTGAGTCGCTCCCATCGCGAACCCCAGCGTCTGGATTTCGTTAAGGCCGGCGGCCATCAGCAGGCTTTCCGTATTGTCACCGAAAATCGGGCAGCTTTCAGACAGCGCGTCCATTGCGCCGTATACCGCTGCGACAACATTTTTTGCTGCGGCGCATACCTGCACTCCGATTGTGTCAAACGAGGCATAAGCCATGATTCCTTCAACACGCAGCAGATCACGCATCCTCACCGCGTTTCTGTGGTGCTGGCTTGCGGTTATCAGCCCGGTGATTTTTCCCATGGCAACTTCTTCCGCATGGCTCGGACCGGCAATGTAGACAGTCGCATCCTTATAGCACTCAGGCAGCACTTCCTCCATAGTCTCAAGGACAAACTTCGGAAGCCCTAAGCTATTTGGAACAAAGCCTTTTGTAAGCGCCCCGATGACCGTAGTGCCGCACTGAATATTTGGAACCGCGGCAAATTTCCGTATTGTATCCGCAAGATACAGAGACGGGCTTCCCATAATCAGAAACTGCTTTCCTGCTGCCACAGCCGTGATATCCGAACTGGCAGTCATAGACGGATGAAGCGTATACCCGGGCAGATACCGCTCATTCTCATGCATGCTGTTTATCGATTCCACAACGTCTTCTTCCATCGCCCACAGCTGAACATGATGGCCGCCGCGCGCAAGCGCAGTTCCCAGCGCAGTTCCCCACGCTCCGGCTCCCACTATGCCGACTTCAAACTGTTCCATTTCTTTCACCCCTGTACAATCCCAGCGGGCAGACACCGCCTTGAAATGCGCTCAAAGCTGCCCGGCAAATGGGGATTAAACATTCCGCACAAACAGCGGATTTGATGAGCGAAGCTTTTGGGCAACGCTTTCTTCTATTCTACTATAAAAAAGCCGTTTGCTCAACGGAAAGACATCGCGCAGCGCATTTATTCAGCCCAGTCAATCAGCTCTTCCGGCCTGAAGAACAGCGCGATTTCACGCCCGGCATTTTCATCGCTGTCACTGGCATGAATGATGTTATGCTGAATGCGGCAGCAGAAATCCCCGCGGATTGTGCCGGGAGCCGCCTCAGCAGGATTTGTAGCGCCTGTAAGCTTCCTGATTAAAGTGACGCAGTCATCTCCCTGCCACACCATAGCGACCACGGGGCCGCTTGTAATATATTCAACGAGCTGACCGTAAAAAGGCTTTCCCTTGTGCTCTGCATAATGCTGCTCCGCCAGCTCAGAACTGATAGAAACCAGCTTCAGTCCGATCAACTTAAGCCCCTTGCGCTCAAGGCGGCTGATTACTTCACCAACAATCCTGCGGTTCAAAACGCCAGGCTTTAACATTGTAAAACATCTTGTACTCATGTTCCGAATATAGCAGATATATGCGCCTTTTTCAACAGCGATTTCCTTTGGCAGAGCGCAGGCTCAAAAAAGCGCACGGCAATTGTTTATTTTTTTCTATTGATTTATACTGAAGAAAATGACTGTAGAAAAAAAGGAAATCATCGAGCTGCAAAAAGACGTTGCCCGGAAAATACAGGAAATGCATCTGTCGCCAAATCCTGATTCCGCCCGGATTTTTGACTTGAACATGCTGGACTCGAACTTGTCGCTCTTTCTTCTGGCGGCGGAATTCAAGGAAGATCCGCTCAAGCTTTCTGCCGGCGACAAATGCATTATCGATGCCCTCAAGGAATTCAGAAGCTCGTCCGCGCGGAAAACTGACGCCGAGACGCTTTCCAAGGAGCTTGCCGCTTCAGCCCGGGAAATTCTTGACCTTCTGGAGCAGGCCGAAGACCGGCTTGAAGGATGCACAGAAACTGTCTTCTGCAAAAACATAAAGGCACGGCTTGACTTTGCGTATGAGCTTTTGCGCCACATTGAATCGCTGCAAGATGCGTCCAAGCGGACTGTGCGAAAATGGCAGACAGAAGAAATTCCGCTTCCGCTTTCCAGCGCCGCCACACTGCTCGGCAAGGCGCGCAGCGAAAAAAAAGCGAAAGCCGCACGGGAAAACGGGAAAAAAGGCGGGCGGCCTTCCCGCGCAGCTCCAAAAAAATCCGCTGTGCAGCAGAAAAAAACAGCCGCAAAACAGAAAGAAGCAGACCCTGCATCACTGAAAAAAGCAGCTGCTGCGAAAACGAAAGAAGCAGCACCTGTACAGGCAGAAAAAAAAGGCGCACCGGCAAAAGCAAAAAAAGCAGCCGCGCGCAAGACATCAGCCAGCAAGGCTCCTTCCGCAAAGACCGCATCTTCCCCGGCAAAAAAAGCAAAATAGCCGCGCTCTTATCCGTAAGGATGCCGGGCAGCCAAAACTGACAGACACTGAAAAGCAGGCGGACATTCCCTGCACAGGAGCAGAAGCTGCCGGTGCACAGGGAACTGCATCTTATTTTGCTGATCCGCCTTCAGCTGCGCCCACCAGGCACATCCATTCAGCTTCCGCGCACAGCGTGCTGCCAACATACGCCTTGCCGGACTGCTTTACCATCTTGGGGCTGACGCGCATATTTGTCACTTCCATGCGAACAGTGTCGCCGGGACGGACTTGATTCCTGAACTTTACCTTGTCAACTGTCGCAAGAAAAAACAGGCTTCCTTCCGCAAACGTCTTCTGAAGACTGAGCGCGGCTCCTCCGCCCTGCGCCATTGTTTCAATCAGAATGACGCCCGGCACAACAGGATACTGCGGAAAATGCCCCTTGAAGAAAAAGTCATCCTCAGTGAATTTCCGCGTGCAGACACAGCCGTTTTCGTCATAGCTTTCAATCGTATCAACAAACAGAAACGGCTTTCTGTGAGGCAGAAGGGACTCGATGTCTGTAAACTGTTCCATGCTAGCCGTTCACCTTCTTGAACACAACGATTCCGTTATGTCCGCCAAAGCCGAAATTTCCGCTCATTGCAACGGGAATATCCATTTCGATTCCCTTGTTCGGTGTATAGTCAAGATCGCATCCGCCTTCAACATCAACTTCGTCAAGATTGATTGTCGCAGGAACATATCCGTCTTGAATTGCCTTTACACAGACCAGGGCTTCGAGCGCGCCCGCGTTTCCGAGGCAGTGCCCGTGCATGCTCTTTGTGGAGGAAATATGGAGCTTTTTTGCAGCCTCGCCGAACGCCATGTGCAGCATCGCTGTCTCGCCAGAGTCGTTCAAGTGCGTTGAAGTGCCGTGGGCATTGTAATAGGTGACTTCCTCAGGCGTCACGCCGGCATCCTTCATTGCAAGCGTCATGGCGCGTGCTCCGATAACGCCGTCAGGATTCGGTGCCGTCAGATGATAGCCGTCGCATGTTGCGCCGTATCCGGCAAATTCTGCGTAGATTTTTGCACCGCGCTTCTTTGCATGCTCATACTCTTCAAGGACAAGAATTGTCGCGCCTTCTCCCATGACAAAGCCGTCGCGCTGCTTGTCAAACGGGCGGCATGCCTTTGACGGATTGTCGGCCCATTTTGTGCTCAGCGCCTGAAGAACTGTAAATCCGAGGTTTGCAAATCCGTTCTGCGTAGACTCCGCTCCGCCTGCAAGAACAATGTCGCTTCTTCCGGCGCGGATATTGTCAAGCGCCTGTCCGAGCGCGTCTGAGCCGGAAGCGCAGGCCGTAGCAATTGTGTGGGCAGGCCCGTGCAGCCCGAATTTTATGCTGATGTTGGCAGCTCCTTCGTTCGGAATAAGCTGCGGAATTGTCATCGGAGGAATGCGCCGTTTTTCTGAGTCAAAGTAGCTTTTCATGCTCGACTCGGTGACTTCAAGTCCGCCGATTCCAACTCCAAGATACACAGAAGCCGTGTCAAGAGCTTCCTTGTTGTCTGTCAGGTTTGAATCATCAAGCGCCATTTTTGCAGCGGCAACAGCATACCGGGAAAACAGTGCCATCTTGCGCGCGGCAGGAAGATCCATGTATTTTTCAGCATCAAAATTCTTTACTTCAGCCGCATACTTCACCTTGAACGGAGCAGCATCATACCGTGTAATAGATGCAATTCCGCTTTTTCCGGCCCGTATGGCAGCCCATGTTTCTTCAACACTATTTCCGACTGGCGAAACACAGCCAAGGCCTGTAACAACAACTTTACGCATTTTTTACTCCTGAAAATCCAAGGATTTTCTTCTGTTTTTTTAGGAAGTTTTCAACGAAAACCTTTTTAGCAAACGCTGCGGCTGAAATTCAGCCTGTAAACGGCTCTGTCAGCAACCCATTCCGCCGTCGACACCAATCACCTGCCCCGTAATATAGGAAGAGAGATCGCTTGCAAGGAACAGCGCTGCATTCGCCACATCCTCAGGCTTTCCCGCACGCCGGAGCGGAATTCCTTCAACCCATGCCTTGCGGATTTCTTCCTTTACAGCTCCGGTCATATCCGTTTCGATAAAGCCCGGCGCAATGCAGTTTACCCGCACACCGCGGCTGCCGGTTTCCTTGGCAAGAGACTTTGAAAGCGCAATCAGGCCGCCCTTGCTCGCGGAATAGTTCACCTGTCCCGCTCCTCCGTGAATTCCGACAATTGAAGCCATGTTTATAATCGAGCCTGACTTTCTGCGGATCATGTCGCCTGAGACAATCTGGCAGACAAGAAATGCTGAAGTCAAGTTGACGGCAAGCACCGCGTCCCAGTCTTCCTTTTTCATTCTGAAGCTCAGCGTATCCCGTGTGATTCCCGCGTTGTTCACCAGAATGTCAAATCCGCCTGACTCTGCAAGCGCATTTTTTACTGCGGCAGAAAGCATATCAGCGTTTCCCGCATCGGCATAGAATTCATGAAACTGTGTGCCGTTTTGTGCTGCAAGAGACTCAAGCTCGGCTTTTCCGGCAGATTCCTTTGTGCACATTCCCCAGACTTCGCATCCGTTTGAAAGAAATGCTTCCGCAATTTTCCGTCCGATTCCGCGGCTGCTTCCCGTGACAAGCGCCTTTTTCTGTTGTAACAGCATGGTTCCTCCTGTGATATGCATGGCTAGAGCGATGACAGCGCCTGCGCAGTGCCGGCCGGCGCAACCGTCAGGCTTGAAGCGTACTCAGTGTTTCCCCACAGTCCGCCCAGAACTTTTCCGGGGCCTGCTTCAAGCGCAGCCCAGTTTTCAAATCCGTCAGCCTGCATTACAGCGGCAAGATTTTTTTCTTCATCAGTCCATAAAACAGGATGCGTCAAGTGAAGCACCGCTGATTTTTTTGCCTCCTCGCCGGAAACGCATTCTTTTCCAGTGACATTGGAGAACAGGTGAATGGCCGGATCGCTGAACTGCACGCCTGCAATAGCCTGTTCAAATTCATCAGCAGCTTTCTGCATCAGGGGCGAATGAAACGGCCCTGCGACTTTCAGCCTTATTGCGCGGCGCGCGCCGGCCTGGGAAGCCGCTTTTTCTACAGCTTCAAGAGCTTCCGCCGTTCCGCTGACTACAGTCTGCTTTTCGCTGTTCATGTTCGCAGCATACGCATCCGTGATTCCTGAGGCAATCTCCCTGACTTTTTCAGGAGAAAGCCCGATGACAGCAGTCATTCCCGGCGCATGGCCTTCATTTTTTGCAGCGATTTCATCACAGACACTCTGCATGATAAGCCCGCGCTGGCGGACAACCTGTATGACATCTTCAAATGAAAGCACTCCGGCAGCATACAGCGCAGGAAATTC
Source organism: Treponema sp. (assembly GCA_017935745.1). Classification (GTDB taxonomy): domain Bacteria; phylum Spirochaetota; class Spirochaetia; order Treponematales; family Treponemataceae; genus Treponema_D. The sequence goes on from JAGBGX010000013.1 coordinate 86,983, forward strand.
TCCAAGGCTGAATCCCATGGCGGCATGCGGCTCAATGCCCTTTTCCTTCAGGGCGGCCACAGCGGCAAGGGAAGCTGCTGTTATGGCAATCTGGCTGTTGTCTGAGCGGCTCAGGCTGGCAGCATCAGACTCCCACAAAAGCTGCGCCATATCCATATTGATAATAGAAGAAATATCATCAATCACTTTTTTTGCAGCCGCAGATGACTCTGCAATGTCCTTTGCCATTCCCGGCGCCTGAGCACCCTGGCCCGGAAACAAAAACGCATATTTTTTAGCCATAATTACCTCCTGAATATCTTGGAAACTCACTTCCAGAGCATTTTCCAAGAACACGGCACATTTTTAGACGTTATGCCAGCACAGTCCGCTGCCTGAGCAGATCCGGGCTGCCTTTATTATGACAAAATGCAAAATAATGTCAAGTACAATGGCTTTTCTAAAATAAAAAAGCCCTTGCACAGCAGCAAGAGCTTTTTTCCTATATCCGGCAGACTATTCGGTTAAAATCTTGATGACTTCCGCCTTGTCCTGCGTGTTCAAAATCTGCGCTCTCTTGTCCGCGGATTTAAAGAGAAGGCTTACTTCAGCAAGAAACTGAAGATGCGGGCCTGTTTTGTTCACCGGAGACAGCGTCATGATAAAGATGCGGCACGGCTCCTGATCGAGGCTGTCAAAGTCAACCGGGTTGTCAGACACACCGATGCAGGCAACAAGATCGGAAACAGTGTCCGTTTTTCCGTGGGGAATTGCAATTCCGTGCTTCATGCCGGTAGACATTTTCCGCTCGCGGTCCAAGACGCACTCTTTTGCGGCAGCCTTGTCTGTTACTTTTCCGGCTTTAACAAGAATTTCAAGCAATTCGTCAATAATATCTTCTTTTGAAGTGCCTTTTAAATGAAGGTCAACGGTGTCAGGTGTTAATACTGTTCTTAAGTCCATATATCTAGTGTATGTTCACAAATAAAAATTGTCAAGTTAAAATTCACATTATGCCCATTTTTATTCGTGCGGAGGATTTTATACCCTGATGCTTGCATCGTAATAAAGGGTATAAAATCCGACTGCAATACCTTATGAGAACAGCAGACTCAACGCTCTGCGTTAAGTCTGCTGATTCGAGCGGAGGATTTTATGCCCCGATGCTCTGCGCCGGAATCCGCCCATTCACCAGAAAGCCGCCGCGCATTTATGGCAGCAAAGCGGAATTCTTTCTGAATTCAAGCGGAGCCGTCTGATAATACTTATGGAAGGTTTCGCAAAAATAGCTCGTCCCCGAAAATCCGCTTTCGTATGCGATTTCCGTCACAGGCATTTCTGTCTTGCACAAAAGCTCAGTGCTTACCTTCAGCCGGTACTTTATCAGGTATGTGACCGGAGACTCCTTGAGATACGCATTGAACAGGGCGGAACACTTGCTCTTGCAGCAGAATCCGGCGGACGCAATCTGCTCAAGCGAAATTTTTTTTCTGTAGTTCTTCTGAATAAAGCCCATCATCAGCTTGAGCGCGTTCAGGCTGGAAGATTCCCGGGGCTGCTCATCCGGCTGTATTCCTGAATGCACATAGAGAAGCTCGAAAATTTCAAAGAACTGCTTCTGCACCGAAAACTGCCACATCGGCTTTTCCCGCAAGCGGAACAGCTCCCTAAGAATCCCGATGACTTTTTTCTGCCATGGAATTTCCCGGACGAGCTTTATGTACGGAAGGCTGGAGCTGTAGACAAACGGCCTAACGAACGACTCGTCAAATTCACGGTTTGCGCACAGCAGCGACGGATTCAGTATGATGCAGATATATTCACAGTCCGTATGCTCTGTGACAAATCCGTAGTGAACGTGGCGGCTGTTCACAAAGATGCCGTCGCCTTCCTTCAGCTCAATAATAGAGCCGTCCACATTGTACAGCTCCGAATTGCGCACCGGGATGACAAATTCCAAGTCTTCGTGCCAGTGGGCGTTTCCCCGCAGGCCGGGGTAAAAGGACATGAGTCCGCTTGCAATGTAGGCAGGAAATGCAGGATCGTTATAAGCAATATTTTCCGACAGATCCACATTGAATGTTGAAAACCGTTTCAAACCATGCCTCCTGAACTGTATCTGCGTCCGGGCAGCGCAGAAGTTATGGAAGATTGTTATATTAATTTACCATATAGTTAAAGATTTTGGAATACTTCAATGCTACTATGTTTTTTAATCTGAAGAAACACAGCTGCGCTCTTATGGCCGTCTTTCCGGCAGCCGGAGCAGCGCAGAAAAACGGTATATGTCCGGGGAGGCAGTGCATGACATTTGCAGAAAAAATTTTAGAGGCGGCGCAGGAAGGTATTGTGCTGCTGAAAAATCAGGACGGAGTTCTTCCGCTCAAGGAAAATGAAACAGTTTCCATCTTTGGAAGGTGCCAGTTTGACTTTTACAAGTGCGGAATGGGCTCGGGCGGCTCCGTACGCGCTCCATATGCAACTTCGCTGACCGGCAGCATTCCGGCGGCAAACAGGGAGCTTGCAGACATATACAAAAAGTGGATCAAGGAAAATCCGTTTGACAACGGCGGAGGCGGCTGGGCGGCTGAACCGTTCTTCCAAAAGGAAATGCCGGTTTCCCATGAGCTGGCGGAAAAAGCGGCAGCGGTTTCCAGCAAGGCGGTCTTTGTGGTCGGACGGAATGCAGGCGAAGACAAGGATTTTCTGCCGCAAAAAGGATGCTGGCTTCTGACTGACGGGGAGCGCAGCATACTCAGGGAGCTGTGCAGCACATTTGAGCATGTCATCATCGTTTTCAACACATGCGGAATCATAGACACGTCATGGATAGACAGCCCGGAATTTTCAGGACGCATAAAAGCAGCTGTCTATGCATGGCAAGGCGGACAGGAAGCGGGGCGCGCCTGCGCGAACATTCTCACGGGAAAGGCAGTTCCAAGCGGAAAGCTTTCAGACACAATCGCACGCTCCCTTGACGATTATCCTTCGACAAAAAATTTCGCCACCCCGGGCGAAGCAGTGTACGAGGAAGATATTTACACCGGGTACAGATATTTTTCAACATTCGCAAAAGACAGGATTCTCTTTCCGTTCGGATTCGGACTGTCCTATACTGAGTTTGAAGTGAAATGCGTTTCTTCCTCTTTCAAGGACGGAACTGTAACAGTGAACGTTTCCGTAAAGAACACAGGAAGCGCATTCAGCGGCAAGGAAACTGTGCAGCTGTATTGCAGCGCGCCGCAGGGCAGGCTCGGCAAGCCTGCAAAAGTTCTCGCAGCCTTCAGGAAGACTTCCCTTCTGCGGCCCGGAGAGTCTGAGACGCTTGAGCTTTCATTCACGCTGGGCAGCATCGCCTCGTATGACGACTCAGGAATTTCAGGATTCAAAAACGCCTTTGTCCTTGAGGAAGGAGCGTATGTCATTCTCATGGGAACTGACAGTGAAAGCGCGCAGCCTGTTCCTGTGGGAAATGAAGATTCGGTTTTCATAGAAAAAACGTACGCGGTTGAAAAGCTTGAGCAGGCGCTTGCGCCGGAAAAGGAATTTGAAAGAATCAGGCCGGGAGAAAAAAATCCGGACGGAACATTTGCGCTGCAAAAAGAGATGGTGCCTGTCATTTCATACAGCATCGCAGAAAGAATCAGGGAAAACCTTCCGAAGGAAATTCCGTTCACGGGCGACAAGGGCATCCGCTTTCAGGACATACTGAAGAACCCGCAGCTGCTGGACGCGTTTGTCGCGCAGCTCAGCCCGAAGGAGCTTTCAACGCTTGTGCGCGGAGAAGGCATGATGAGCCGCAAGGCGACAATGGGAATTGCGTCCGTGTTCGGCGGAGTGAGCGAGGCTCTGTACAGCTACGGAATTCCCGTCGCAGGATGCGCGGACGGCCCTTCAGGAATCAGGCTTGACACGGGAAAGGAAGCGTCGCTCATGCCGGTCGGAACGATGCTCGCCTGCTCATGGAACGTCCGGCTTGTGCAGGAGCTTTTTGAATTTGAAGGGAAGGAGCTGAAGGAAAACCAGATTGACACGGTGCTCGGCCCGGGAATCAACATCCACAGGAATCCGCTGAACGGACGGAACTTCGAGTACTTTTCAGAAGATCCGCTTCTGACGGGAAAGATGACTTCCGCAATCATACAGGGCGTCTCAAAGGAAGGCCCGCTGCCAACGATAAAGCACTTTGCCTGCAACAGCCAGGAAACAGAGCGCAGGAGCCATAACTCAGTTGTCTCAGAGCGTGCGCTCAGGGAGCTGTACCTCAGGCCGTTTGAAATCGCCGTCAAGGAAGGAAACGCGCAGTCCATCATGACGAGCTACAACGCAGTGAACGGACACTTCACCGCGAGCAGCTATGATCTGACATCAACAATCCTGCGCAAGGAATGGAAATTCGGCGGGCTTGTCATGACCGACTGGTGGGCGCGGATGAACGACTGCGTGAAAAAAGGAGAAGGAGACATCAGGCTCACCGCATCCATGGTCCGCTCACGGAACGATGTCTATATGATTGTTGACAACGACACCGCGGAAAAGGACGGAAACAGCGACAACATCGAGGCAAGCCTCAGCGACGGCTCGCTCACCGTTGCAGAGCTACAGGTGTGTGCAAAGGACATCCTCACATTCCTCATGCGCTCGCCTGTTGCACAGCGGAAGCTCAGGCCGCTCAACTGCATTCCGTCATTCACGCCGAAAATCGAAAAGCTTCCTGAAGGAGCGAAAGCCGCGGAAGAAAACGTGCGCTTCCTGTGCAACGGGGAAACAAAGCGGTTCTTCCTTGCACCGGAAGACGGAATCTACAATGTCATCGGGCTGATTTCAAAGCCGGCTGACGAAACAACGGTGTCGCAGTCAGTGTGCAATGTCCTGATTGACGGAAAGCCGACATTCGCGTTTGAGTGCCGCTCGACAGAAGGAAAGGACACCGGGGCGATTATCGGCCAGATGAAGCTTGCGCGGGGCTTCTACGAAATTTCGCTTGAGCATACAAAGCCCGGCATTACAATACGGTTTGTAGGCCTTTCACGGGACATTTCAACGGCATCAGCTGCTGAATACTTTACAAACGAAGGAGAGCCGAAGCGAGAGCGGATGCATCCGTAGAAAGCACAGCCGCCTGAATGGCGGCTGACTGCGAGCCAAGGCGGAGCAGCAAGGCTACGGATTCCCTGCGTCCATGCGCTTCTCGGCTTTTTTGGTCAGCACATAAGACACGCTGTTCTTTTCCGGGTACACAAAATCCTCCGTGATGCCGAAGTTTGCAAGTTCCCTTGCAATCCGTTTCTTTGCGGACGGCGGAATCAGAATCTGCCTGCGGATGCCGCGCGTGTCCTTGAACATCAGGCGGTTCAAGCCGAACGGATCTGAACGGAATTTTTCAACCTTATTGTCCATGCTGTACGGCTCTACCTTTCTGAACACGATGTCCCATGAGCTTGAATCCTTGAGCGCCGACGAGTACGGGGAATTCTTCTTGAGGCTGCAGAGGGAGATGTCTTCATCTGCGCTGCTGATGATATGCTCCGTAAGCTTTTCCGCGTCAACTGATGATACGTCCGCGCCCTTGTTCCTGTTTACGGCACAGATTTCGTTTGCGTTCACGGCAATGAACAGCCCGCTCTGGTTTGCAATGCGCTCGTTGCTGCGGCTTGTCCGCACGATTACGGAGCGGCTCACCACATCCTTCAGATGAACAAGCTTTATCTTCATGGCAAGGTTTCCGTCATTCTGAACCGCCATGCCGAGCTTCTTCAGCGGAAACTCCCGCTTCATGAACGCTGTGTTTGCAATAATGGACACAGTGAGGCTTTTTTCGTACTTCATGCTGTCAGGCGCGGCCGCGCTGTCGTTCCATGCAGGCTCTTCGTCCGGCTCGCCGTACAGCTCTACGCAGCCCCAGCTGAACTCGTTGTCCTCAGGCACGCCGATTGCAGTCTTTGCTTTTGTGCAGGCGAACAGCATCGCCACAAGCGGATCTTCCGAGATGTCAAGGAGACGGGTGGGAAGCTCGTAGTGCTGCATGAACGTGAGCTTCCGCATGGCGTTTGTGCAGCTGTCCGTCTCCTGCGGGTAGCGGCGCATGAACTCCTCCAAAAGGACGTGCTCAAGCTCCGGCTTGCTTTCGCGAAGCCCCGGCGGAACCGGGACGTAGTTTGCATTCGTAAAGCCGCGCCAGTATATCTGCTTGAGCTTGTACAGGCTGTTTTTCTCCATGTCGCTGTACGCGTCCGCAACAGCCTCCACGTACTCGCTAAGGCTCTCGGCTACAGCCGGCTGAACCTTCACGCCGTCCGCCATGGTGAACAGCCCCTGCGCCCTGTTCCGCTCTCCTGAAGGCAGGCTGAATTCCCCGCCGCACTCCAGCCGCTTCTTCCACAGGCTTTCTTCCGACGTGGAAAAACCGAAGCCCTTCACGCGCACGGACTTCCCGTAAACTTCGTCACAGTCCGACATACCCGAACCCCTGCCCGCGCGCGAACGATACCACATCCTTATTGTTGCTCGCGAACATCACGTTGCGGCAGCCGCTGAACGCGTCCGGCGAAATGGAAATAGAGCCTTTTTCTTTTACAGGAATAACCACCGTGCGCAGCTTGCTGCACCCGGCGAACGCATCTTTTTCAATGCGCAGCGTCCCCGAGACCTGCGGCAGTATGACAGTGTGCAGCTCATGGCAGTTGAGGAACGCGTTGTGCTGAATGGTGAGAGTGCCTGTAGAGGAAGTGTCTGTAGAGGAAGTGTCTGTAGAGGAAAGTTCAACTCCTGCTTCATTTGCTTTATCTATGTCTGCACAGCAGAAGACATTCAGGCCGCTTTCCTTGAATGCGTCCTCTTCAATTGTTGCAAGATTTTCCTTGCATTCCACAACCTTGAGTGTTTCGTCATACGCAAAGGCGTTTGCAGCGATTACATTCTGCCCTGCTTTAAATACGCTCTCTTTTTCTGAAATGGTGCAGACAAACCGCTGCAACTTGTCATTGTCATCAACAAAAATGCTGATTCCGCTACTGTTTTTGATGCCTTTTATGCTCATACTATTCTCCTTGGGCATTCCGCCCGCTGTTATATACAACCCGGCATAGCGCCGGGTGGCTCACTTTTATACCATGTGTACAGGCATCTACCGTGCACCCGCAGATCTGAGCACTCCGATTACGTCAGATGCATTGTTCATTCTTGCACAGTCAAGTGCCGTATTTCCATATTCATCCCTTGCATGTACATTTGCCCCTGACGCTATAAGCAGTCTTGCCACATCCACTGAATTGTTTTCCGCCGCAGTCATAAGCACTGTATGCCCCTTATCATTCTCCATATTTACATCTGCACCATCTTCTATAAGAAGTCTTGCTACATCTGCTGCATTGTGTATTGCCGCAAATCCAAGTGCAGTACTATATCCACTACTTCCTGTTTCATTTACATCTGCCCCAGCATCAATCAGAAGCCGTGCTACATCAGCCGAATTACGATTTGCAGTATACATAAGCGCAGTGGCACCGGCATGAAAGTCTTTCGCATCTACATTCGCTCCAGAATCAATAAACAGTTTTGCCACATAAGAATTTCCAGTCATTGCGCAAAACATGAGCGTTGTAATACCATCGTCATTCCTTGCATTTACATCCGCTCCATTTCTTATAAGAAACGGTATCATATCAACATTGAAAGTAGATATAGACCAAACAAACGCCGTATAACAGTCCGCCCTTGCGGCTATCAGTATCTTTGCCGCGTCCGCCGCGTTGTTCATTGCCGCAATCATGAGCGCTGTCCAGCCATTGGCTGTCTTTGCGTTCACGTCAGCTTTTGCGGCTGTCAGCGCCTTCGCCGCGTCCGCCGCGTTGTCCTGTGCCGCAATCATGAGCGCTGTCCAGCCATTGGCATCCTTTGCGTTCACGTCAGCCCCTGCGGCTATCAGCGCCTTCGCCGCGTCCGCCGCGTTGTTCATTGCCGCAATCATGAGCGCTGTCCAGCCATTGGCTGTCTTTGCGTTCACGTCAGCTTTTGCGGCTGTCAGCGCCTTCGCCGCGTCCGCCGCGTTGTTCATTGCCGCAAGCATGAGCGCTGTCCAGCCATCGTCTTTCTTTGCGTTCACGTCAGCTTTTGCGGCTGTCAGTACCTTCACCGCGTCCGCCGCATTGTTCGCTGCCGCAATCATGAGCGCTGTCCAGCCATCGCCAACCCTTGCATTCACATCAGCTTTTGCGGCTGTCAGTACCTTCACCGCGTCCGCCGCATTGTTCGCTGCCGCAATCATGAGCGCTGTCCTGCCCTTGTCATTCTTTGCGTTCACGTCAGCCCTTGCGGCTGTCAGCGTCTTTGCCGTGTCCGCCGCGTTGTTCGCTGCCGCATACATGAGCGCTGTCCAGCCAGTGTCTGTCTTTGCGTTCACGTCAGCCCTTGCGGCTGTCAGCACCCTTGCCGCGTCCGCCGCGTTGTTCGCTGCCGCATACATGAGCGCTGTCCAGCCCTTGTCGTCCACTGCGTTCACGTCAGCCCTTGCGGCTGTCAGCGCCTTTGCCACGTCTGCCGCGTTTTTCGCCGCCGCAATCATGAGCGCTGTCCCGCCATCGGCTTGCTTTGCGTTCACGTCAGCTTTTGCGGCTGTCAGCGCCTTTGCCGCGTCCGCCGCGTTTTCCTGTGCCGCATACATGAGCGCTGTCCAGCCCTTGTTATCCTTTGCGTTCACGTCCGCCCTTGCGGCTGTCAGCACCCTTGCCGCGTCCGCCGCGTTGTTCGCTGCCGCATACATGAGCACTGTCACGCCCTTGGTATTCTTTGCGTTCACGTCAGCCCCTGCGGCTATCAGCGCCTTTGCCGCGTCCGCCGCATTGTTAAATGCCGCAGTCATGAGCGCTGTCCCGCCAGTGTCTGTCTTTGCGTTCACGTCAGCCCTTGCGGCTGTCAGCGTCTTTGCCGTGTCCGCCGCGTTGTTCGCTGCCGCATACATGAGCGCTGTCCAGCCATCGCCATCCTTTGCGTTCACGTCAGCCCTTGCGGCTGTCAGTATCTTTGCCGCGTCCGCCGCGTTGTACTTTGCCGCAATCATGAGCGCTGTCACGCCATCGCCATCCTTTGCGTTCACGTCAGCCCTTGCGGCTGTCAGTATCTTTGCCGCGTCCGCCGCGTTGTTCGCTGCCGCAATCATGAGCGCTGTCACGCCATCGCCATCCCTTGCGTTCACGTCAGCCCCGGCATTTATAAGCCGCTGCACCTCCGCAGCATCATTCCTTTCTGCCGCCGATATGAGCGCATCTTCCTTCTCGCCTGCATACGCGGAAACAGCCGCCGCGCACAGCATGAGAGCCGCAATCACGCTCTTCATCCTTCTCATACTAAATCCTCCTTTGCGCTTTGAGCCCGCGCGATGAATTTTCAGCTATCTTGGCGTCTTCTAAGTTCGTTTGCCACTGCCGCAGCATAGGCCTGCTTTTTGCTCACGCATTTTGCGCCGATTGGGGACAGCACAAATTTTGCTGTTTTCGCCTGGACAACACCGGCAGGAATCCCGATTATTGTAAAAAATGAAACAATCGCCATGACCACATAAACCACCGCAAGCACAAGGCCGATCGGAAACCAGATGATGTTCAATACCCGCCCGCCGGTTTTTCTTGCCGCGGAAACATTTTCCTCGCCTTTCAGCTCTGTTTCCCTGATGATTTCTTTTCCGAACGGAAACGCCGAAAGCTTTGCGAACTGCAAGCAGGCCTTTCCAATCGGAATGCCGATAATCGTGATGCTGAACAAAGCGGCCAGCGCCAGCCATAGCAGCGCAACGATTTCACCTCCAAAGATGAACCAGATAAGATTTAGCAAACCCATGTTGCCACCTCCAAAATATATGTTCCGCATATTGCAGAATTTAAAACTGCCTGCGAATTCCCCGGGAACAAGCAAGGCGTTTTTTTCACGAGAAAACGAGAGGACTGCTCCCGTCGCAGGGCAAATCCCCGCTTACTCTGCCTCGTCCGAAGAAGCCGCGGACTTCTTCTTTCCGCCCAGCACTTCCTGCCTGAAGTGCGCTATCTCCGTGTTCGCATAATCAATGAACGCCTCGTAGCCGGCCTCGCCCTCAATGAGCGCGTGCGCGTTCACGTGGCTCACCAGCTCCCGGTACGCCCCGTCGCTCGCAGCCCGAGCCGCTTTCAATGCGCCCGCAGTCCTTGCCGAGCGCTCGTCCGTGCGCTGGCCCGTAA
>JAGBGX010000014.1 GCA_017935745.1 Treponema sp.
AAGAACTGAGCGCAGCCAGGCACCGAAAGTGATTTCCGCGAAAGCGGAAGATGTAGCCAGTGCGGCGGCAGCGGCCACCGCGATAAGAGTCTTTTTCATGTCTCTTTAGCCTCCTTATATGGTGAGGGAGGCACCGCGGCCGGAAAGCGTTTTCCTGTGCGCAGGCTTTCGGATTCGTGGCGTGGGCTTTCGGTGAGGAGGCTCCGGCTTGCACTGCGGGGCGCGCGGCTGATGGAGAGGCTGTGAGTATGTGGAAAGCTGCGGAGAATTGTGCTACAATTCTAGAATCTGCGCACCTGACTTTGCATCTATGCGGAGCGGTCTGCCGGGAAGACGGGCAGATATCAGCTCTCCGCTTGAAAGAGCCGTGCTGCTGACAGCAAGGATAAGCCCCTGTTCAGAGCATGCATAGTAGCCGGTTCTGCCGCCGGGAAGCTTTATCGGATCGCTTGCAATCCTAAGCAAAATGCTCTGTGCGCCGCCCTTCTTGCTTTCGCCGTCTGACTTTTGCACGGCCAGAAACGAAAGGACTGCCCGCTCTTTCGGAAGCTCGGCCTTTTCAGACAGCTTTTTCAGCTCGGACGGAGCATCATCTGTCTTGAATGCAAAGTTGCACCATTTTCCGCCCTTTTTGCCGTCCATGGGGCACTGAGCGCAATGCGTGCAGGGAGAAACCGGGAAAAATTCCCTGCGCATAAAGCAGTCCCGCATCAGGCTTATGAGGCGTGCAGAGCGCGGATCTCCCGGTTCGGCAATAAAGCACTGCGCGCAGCTGCTGTTCATGTCAAGGTAGCTGAGCAGCTCGTCCGTGTATTTTTTCGCAAGGAAGTCAGGAGGACTGTCTGCATCATCATACAGCTCGTTGAACACATTTGCGCACACAACAAGATCAGCTTTTTCCTTTATCGGTTCTCCAAGCTCTCCTTTTATCCTGATGATTTTCCATCCCGGACACTTGAGCTTTGCCGCGGTTGAAAGAAACAGGTTTTCACCGAAAGCCATCGCCTGCTGCGAGCGGTCTATGCAGTAAAAAGTGATGCTCTTTTTGCGCAGCTCAGGCCGTGCAAGAAACAGCGCAATCGGAACTGTCAGCGGCCCGGAGCCGATGTCAAGGCACACGCTTCCGTCTTCAAGGCTGAAAAACTGCCTGCCGATGTTTGAAAAAAGCCGCGTAAGCCTGACTAGATTCCACCACGAATAGTAGCGCACATACGCGCTTAAAAGCGTTGTCTGGTTCATGTAGCCAAGCCGACGGTCTGAACGGCTGTCGGTAAGGTAATGGCTCAGTCCGCGGATCTGCTTCGGCAGAAGGGCTTTCTGCTTTGAATTCAGCGGATGCGTGGAGTCGATTATTTCATCAAAACGGCTGATAATTTTTTTTGCATCGTCAGGAATTGAATCAACTGAAAACAATGACTGATGAACATGCTTCTTTTGCGCTGCCGGAGATGCTTTCCGCGGAACAGAAGCGTTCCTGTCAGGAGCCTTTTGCGCCTGCATTTCTTTCTGACGGCTCTGCTTTTCCAAAAACTGCTTCCGTCTCTGCTCCGCCTTGATTTTGTCCCTGAGCTTTATGCCGCGCCGTTTTTCATACCATGTAAGTTCAATTTTTTCTTCCATAAATAATACCTGCAAGTCTCCCGCATTGCTGCCTGATGTTTCACCGCTTTTTTTCAGCTGAAGCGGCACGTCCGTCACCGTTTCTGAAGCTCAAAGAAAAGCTCGCTCAAGTCGGCGCGGATTTTTCGGATTTCCATGACGGCATCAGGGCTGTTTTCTACGCTTTTTGCATCCTGAACAATCTGGTTCCGCGCGCCTTCAATTGTAAATTTCCTTGTGTAAATCAAGTATTTCATCCGCAGAATGATTTCCACATCCTTTTGGGAATAGACTCTTCTGCCTGAAAAATCCTTCCGCGGCGAAAAGCCAGGAACGACTTCTTCCCAGTAGCGCAGGACATGCGGCTTTATGCCTGTTATTTTTTCAACCTGCCCGATGGAATACTGAGCCATCAGCGCTCCTTTTCCCTTGAGCTGCTTCTGTCCTGCCACTTCTGCCGGCTGGCCTTCATTTCTATCTGAACGGGAATCTGGTCAAAGCCCAGGTCCTCGCGGATTCTGTTCTTTAAATAAGTGACATACGTGAGCGGAACATTGTCCGGCCGGGTTGCAAAAATCAGAAAATTCACAGGATTCACGCTTGTCTGCGTCATGTAGCGGATTTTGAAGTGAATTGCCTTTGTTGCTGGCGGCGGATACCTGAGGAGCCAGTCCTTGAGCGCAAGGTTCAGCGCAGCTGTGTCGATTTTCCGCATAAGCTGGGAATGCATTTCAAGCGCCGTGTTCATCAGGTTTTTTATTCCGTCATGATTTTTTGCGCTCATCGGAATAATCGGCGCCCAGTTCATCTGGCCGAACATCGTCTGAATCCATTCCTTTGCCTTTTTGACAGCCTTGCTGCCCTGGTCTTCCATCAGATCCCACTTGTTCAGCACAAAAATCACGCCGCGCCCGCGCTCAAAAGCCAGGGAAGTGATTTTCTTGTCCTGCTCGGCAAGCCCTTCCCGGGCGTCAATCATGATAAAGGCAATATCACATTCGTCCAGCGTTTTTATCGCCCTGTTCACGGAATAGTATTCAATGTTTTCCTTGACTTTTGCCTTGCGCCTGATTCCTGCCGTGTCCAGAATCTGAATGTCGCGTCCGTTGTACCGGAAGCTTCCTTCCACAACATCGCGCGTTGTTCCGGCATAGTCACTTACAATGGAAGATTCCGTGTGCGTAAGCGCGTTGCTGAGCGTTGATTTTCCGACGTTCGGCTTTCCAAGGATTGCGATTCTGACCGGCGTTTCTTCCTCTGTGAGTTCAGTCACCTTTGAAAAGTCAAGGCCCGCCGTCATTTTTTCCTGAAGGGCAGAAAGCCCGTCTCCGTGGGAAGCTGAAATCAGGCTGAGCTCCTTGAAGCCGTACTTCATGTAATTGTACGCAAGCAGCTCATTCTTGCCGCCTTCCGTCTTGTTCACTGCCACAATGAGCTTTTCTGAATAGCCGCGCAAAAGCTGAATCAGCTCTTCGTCCTCAGCATTCACCTCAGCCGCGTCAAGCAGCAGCAGAATCCTGTCCGCTTTTTTCAGCATCGCGACAGTTTTTTCTACAACAAGGTCGTCCATCTCGCTTTCCCGGGAGCCTGCGCGCCGCGTAAGCTTGTAGCCGCCGGTATCCATCAGATGGACGGGAAATCCGCACAGAAAGCATGTTCCTTCAACAGGATCGCGCGTTACGCCGGGAGTCGGGTCGGTGATTGCGCGGTGCGTATGTGTGAGCGCATTGAACAGCGTGGACTTGCCCACATTCGGCCGGCCGGCAATGACAATCAGCGGAAGGTTTGCATACTGTCTGCCGGGGAAAAATTTCTGGCCGCCGGGAGCGCGCCTGCTTCCGATTTCTTCCTGCAAAAGCTCCGTTTCTGCGGCAGCTTCGTCCGGGGGCGGAAAATCCGCTTGCTGAATGTTCTCCGGCTGTGTCTTTACGGGCTTCGGCTTGGAAAAGTCCGGCTTTTTCTTTTTTTTCATCTGATGACTTCCTGATTTGTGCGGCTAGAACACCGAGCGGTTTGAAAGGTTTTCAAGCTCTGAAATTGAAAAATGGGAAAGCATTTCCTTGATTACCGGAATCTGCTTGGGCGTCATGCTCAGGCTGCGCACTCCCATTCCCGCAAGAATAATCGCGCTTTCCTTGTTTCCCGCCATTTCTCCGCAGACTGAAAGCGGAATGTTGAATTTGTACGAGTTGAAGATTGTGCTGCGTATCATGCGCAAAACCGCAAGGCTGAATTCATTGTACAGCGGAGTCACAGACTTGTTTTCCCGGTCAACGCACAGCGTGTACTGCGTCAGGTCATTTGTTCCGAGGGAAAAGAATTTTGAATGCGGCGCAAGGCAGTCAGCGCAGATTGCGGCGGCGGCAGTTTCCACCATGATGCCAATCGGAACATCCGGGTTGAACGGAATATTGTCTTCCTTCAGGGAAAGGCGCACGCCCTTTGCAATGCCGAGCGCAGTTTCCACCTGGGAAACGTCCGTAATCAGCGGAAGCAGAATCTGAAGGTTTCCGTAAATGCTCGCCCGGTATAAGGCGCGCAGCTGCGTTCTGAACGCCTGCGGATAAAAAAGCGACATCCTGATGCCGCGAAGCCCCATCAGCGGATTTTTTTCTGATACAGAAGGAATGTCCGTGTTTTCCAGAACCTTGTCTCCGCCGATGTCCAGTGTCCGTATCGTCACCGGCCTGCCGTCCATTATCTCAAGCACCCGTTTATAGGCCTCGAACTGCTCGCTTTCGCTTATTGCATTTGAATAGGAGCCGTGTTTTTTTGTCAGCTTGCGCGCCGCATTCATAAAAAGGAATTCAGTCCTGAACAGCCCGATTCCGTCCGCTCCGTTTTCCAGCGCGATTTCAGCTTCCTCCGGCGTTCCGATGTTCGCATACAGCTTGAATACCGTTCCGTCTTCTGTCTGCGCAGGCAGGCTCTTGAATTTTTGCAGGGCAAGCCGGTATTTTTCTTCAGCAAGAATTCTGGTGTTTGTGCTTGTCAGTGTCGCAGCGTCCGGCTGAATGATTATTTCGCCGATATTTCCGTCAACAACAACCGTCTCGCCGTTCTGCACCAGCTTTTCAGCATCTTCAATGCCCACCACAACAGGAATGCCGAAGCTTTTTGCAAGAATTGCGACATGGCTTGCGCTGCTTCCTTCCGTAAGGACAAGCCCCGCAATCTTCCGCTTGCTGAGAATGACGGTGTCGCTTGTTTTCATTGTGCGGCCGAGGATTACAGAACCGTCAGGAACAAGCTCAATGTCGAACGGATGGTAGTCAAGCAGGATATCAAGCACATAGCTGAACACATCCTCGATGTCGTGCGCCCGCTCCGCAAGAAATTCATTGTTGCTTCCCCGCAGCATGTCCGCATACTCCTGCACCTTATGGTTCAGGGCGAATTCAATGTTCACGGGCTTTTTCTGAACGAAATCCTGAAGCTCCTTCATAAACACCGAGTCGGCGAGCATAAGCTGGTACGCTTCAATAACGTCCCGCTGCTCCTTTGTAACGCCTTCTTCCGCCAGATACGCTATAAGCCGCTCCTGAAGCTGGACGCACGCCTTTTGCAACCTGTTCCAGTCCGCGACCGCCTCCTGCGCGGAAACAGTGCGCTTGGGAATTTTGCGTTCCTGCTCTTCAGGGAGGACAAATGCTGTGCCGATTCCGATTCCGCCCGCCGCGGATGTGCCAAGGATTACGTTCATTTCCTATATAATACCGTGAATTAACGAGAAACACAAGTGCCGCAGACCGCGCGCCAGAACGCTCAGGGAACCATGCTGGAAGCTGCGCCGCATATGCAGGCCGCTTGAACAGCCTGCTGGAAACATCTCCCTCATTCCCGGCACAATTGCTCCCGAAAACAGATTAGCACATCACAGATTCATGTGACTGCACTGAAAAACAGCATGAATTTATTATAATCTGAAGTGCATTTGCTCTAAAACGATGTGAATTTGACTTAAATCGATGTGATTTTAAGTCAAAATAAGATAATTTTATCCTAAAACGATATAAATTTTCTCTAAAACAACATGACTTTAGTCTAAAATGACATGAATTTTAATCAGAACAATGTGAATTTACTCTAAATCGATATGAATTTGTACCAAAACAAGATGAATTTACTCAAAAGTGATATGGAAATGCCCTACAGAAAGGTTAATTTGATTTTGAACGATATAGCTTTAAGCCAATGCAATATGATTCTCCCCGGAATACACCTGCCAGAAGCAAAAAAAGCGGCTCCGAAGAGCCGCCATTGCACTGTGAACGCAAACTGCACCCGCAGACTGCCCGCCAGTTTGCATTTTTGCAAACTGACAGCTAAAACCGCAATCTGTGTTACAGCCCCGCAAGTTTCGCATAGCGAAACTTGCAGTTTAATCCGCTGTGCGGATTAAACCTTAGAACCACACGCTCACGCTGACCGGGATTGCCCAGCAGAACTGATCAGCATCGTTTGCTTCTCCGTCCTTGTTCCAGCCGGCTTTGAGTCCATCAGACCAGCCGTTGCCGTGAATGAAACCACAGCCGTTTGTAGAACCCTGGAAGCCGATTCCGATAGAACCGTTGCTGCCAACAGACTTGTTCACGCCAACGAGGAAGCTGACTGTGCCATCGTCATCCTTTCCGCCAATGCTCATGTAGCGGACATCAGCTGCAAGAGCAAGTCCGTCCATAAGCGCGTAGTCGATTCCGGCTCCAACTCCGAACGCCATGTCATCGTCTCCGTCCTTTCCACGGCACTTGTCCTGGAACATCCTGAATCCGCCGTCAACAGAAACCTTGAACTCGTCTGTAACCTGATATGACACACCTGCAAGTACAGAGACTTTTTCATAATCAGCAAACTCATCCTTGTCAGCAATTCCGAAGCGGCCGCCGATTGTCACATACAGGTTTTCAACTGCTGTGAGGTCGAATGCTACACCGATCTCGCCTGTCTTGTCTCCGTCAACACCTTCCTCATAATCTCCAATGAACTGAGCCTTGATGCGTCCAATATCCGCGATTGAATAGCCGAAGCCAACCTGAACATTCCTATATGTGTCTTCAGCTGTTGTTGCGAATGAGCTTCCGCCAGCGAGCGGAACAGCTGCGAAGATGTGCAGACCTTCAACCGGGTCAAGCTCCACCATAAGTCCATTTTTAGAAACACCGTCAAATGTGAGTCCTTCACCATCCTGCAGCCAGTTATACGGTTTGAGCCAGTTCCATGAGCCGTATGTGAAGTCGCCGCGGAGTCCGTTGTCAGGAGAGTCGAACTTTCCAAGAGAAACCTTGAGCATGTCAACCGGCTTTACCCACAGGACTGCACGGTCTCCCTGTCCAAGTCCGTCACTGAAATCATTGAACACGCCCATTGCGAATCCTGCCATTCCGTCCTCAGAAACAGCATTGACATCAAGCCGTGCAGTACGAGCGCCGCCGCCCCATGAGTTAGTGATTCCAGTTACAATTTCTTCTCCTGTTGATCCGACAGGAACTGCGATTGCGCGCAGCCAGGCACCGAAAGTGATTTCCGCGAAAGCGGAAGATGTAGCCAGTGCGGCGGCAGCGGCCACCGCGATAAGAGTCTTTTTCATGTCTCTTTAGCCTCCTTATATGGTGAGGGAGGCACCGCGGCCAGAAAGCG
>JAGBGX010000015.1 GCA_017935745.1 Treponema sp.
AGGTGCAGGCGCGGCGACGCGCACAGCCGGGCGGTACTAATAGGCCGCGAGGCTTGGCCGCGCTGCCGCACCGCAGCTCCCGCGGGCCCGCCCGCGCGCCGCATCTCTCAGCACACACAGCACCCCCTCTCCTCTCCCCCCATCCTTTCCCTGGCAGCTTCCCCGTGCCACCGAGCAAGACATGACCAGGCCCACTGTCCGCGAGGCGTATGCCGCTTTTTTTGAAGATCTCTCAACGAATTCGATTGCAGCTGCTAAAATTGACAGTACGAATGTATATCAGCATGCAAATATGAAGAACAGAAAACTGATGGATAAGCTTGTTGAAGACAACCTTTTGCCAGAAAGTTATCTGGGTGGAAAAGAGCATTTTCTGAATTTTTATCATCAGATAAAGAGAGGAAAAAGCGGACTTATCCTGATGGAGCATTATTCTAACACTGATTTGCCGGCATTTTTGTATATGCTTGAGCATAGCGGCAGTGCAGATCTTTCTGATCTTTCAAAAAGAATTGTTGCTATTGCCGGCATGAAGCTCAATGAAGATAATCCAATAGTGCGGGCTTTTGCTGAAAGTTTTACCCGTGTTGTTATTTATCCGACACGGAGCTTGTCAAAAAATGAAGAAAGTGCACAATCCGAAGAAGAAGCAAAGGAAGAGGAACTGAAGGCACGAAAAATCAATTTGGCGGCAATGCGGGCAATGGATGACTGCAAAAAGCGCGGAGAAGTGATTCTTGTTTTTCCATCGGGAACAAGATACCGGCCGGGGCATCCGGAGACAAAGCGCGGGCTTAGAGAGATTGACAGCTATCTGCGGCTGTTTGATATAGCTATTCTGGTAAGCATAAATGGTTCGCTTCTTGAGATTCAGGAAGGAAAGGAAGATATGCTCAGCGATTTTATCAGCAAGGACAAGCTTGTGTTTGCATCAAGTCCGGTAATTGAATGCAAGCAGTTCAGAACTGAGTATCTTGCTTCCTTGCCTGAAGGTGAGCCAGATCCCAAGCAGAAAATGATAGACCATATCATGGAAATTCTTGAAAATCAGCATAATAAGATTGAGGAAACTAGGCTTTCAGGGGAGCATGACAAAGGAAAAGTCAGCAAGGAATAAGACAATTGGCTTGGACGGCGGACAGTATGCTGAATTCGCGGCCCGCTGCGTGCAGTTTCATTCTGGAATGACTGCTTCAGAAATAGAAAATAAGACTATTGCCGGGGACAGCCTTGCCATTATGGAATGTTTCCCGAAAGAATTTGTTGACTTGGCAATTGTCGATCCGCCATATAATCTTTCAAAAAAATACGGTGAAAAAAAATTCTCCAGAATTTCACGGGAACAGTATTCTTTGTATACGAAAAAATGGCTTTTGCTTCTGCTTCCGCTCTTGAAAAAAACGGCATCGATTTATATTTGCTGTGACTGGCGGTCGAGCATTGCGATTGCAGATGTGCTTTCTGAGCTGGAGGAAGAAAAACAGCTTTTTATCCGCAGCCGGATAACATGGCAGCGTGAAAAAGGGCGCGGCGCAAAGTCGAACTGGAAAAATTCGCTGGAGGATATCTGGTTCTGCACTGTTTCAGAGCATTATGTTTTCAATCTGGAATCTGTAAAATTGCGGCGGAAAGTGATAGCTCCGTATAGAATCAACGGAAATCCAAAAGGCTGGACGGAAGGGAAAACTGCGGCAGAGAGTTTCCGGGATACGTGCCCGGGAAATTTTTGGGATGATATTTCGATTCCGTTTTGGAGCATGGCTGAAAATACGGCGCATCCGACACAAAAGCCGGAAAAGCTCATTGCAAAACTGATTCTTGCCAGCAGCAGTGAAGATGACATTGTGTTTGATCCGTTTTTGGGAAGCGGCACGACATCAGTTGTTGCACGGAAGCTTAACAGGAAGTATGTGGGCATTGAGCAGAATTTGCAGTACTGTTGCTGGGCTGAAAAGCGACTTGAGGATGCCGTCAAGGACAGGCGCATACAAGGCTATAGCAGCGGTGTGTTTTGGGAACGGAATTCATTTCCGAAATGACAGTGCGGCAGAACAGATTGCAAAAACCAGTTAAATGTAGCATAATAGAACAAATATGGCAGACAATGAAACATTCAATCAGAAGATTATAGCCGCAGCCGATGACCGGGAAGAATGGTTTAACACAACTGAGCTTCCCAAAATTCAGGAAGATTACCGCATTCATCTTTCTTGCGTCAGAAATATTTTTGATAATCTTGTGAAAAGGTCTCTGATTGTTCCTGATCCATATAAGAATGACAGCAAAATTACAGAAATAACGCTGCCCGAGACAGATGTGTTTGAAGACAATAAGCGAGCAACGGTTCTGGGAATCAGGCTGAGCAACTATGAAACAATGGTTGATTTTGTCTGCAATTACATGAAATTTTCTGTCTCGAGTCTCAGCAATGAAAAAATCAGAAGGCTTCTTGAGCTAAATGCTGTTTTCACCTGGTCAAATTTAAGCCCGAATTCGACAAAGCCGAATACAAAGGCGCTTGCTGTTATGATAAATGAGCTGAAAAATGGAGCTGCACAGCTGACATTGAGCCTGCTGAAGGACAGCATTGTAAAGACTCAAAGCGCAATGGAAGAAATCAACACAGTGCTGAAGAGCCTTGCTGATTTTCACCGGGAACGGTATAAAATTGAAATCCGCAGAAAGCTGTTTGAAAATCAGCAGTTCGATGCGAAGTCGTTTGCTTCTTCCGGCGCGCTTTTGAGCGAAATAAAGCGGCTGTTTCCTTCGTGCATGGGCAAGAGAACGTTTTCTAATGAGCTTATAGCGGAGCTTATTGCTGAAGAAACTTCTCCCGACAAGGAGCAGATGCAAAAGGCGCTGTACGAGCGCATAAAGGTCAAGGAATCTGTAGAAGAGACAAAAAAAGTCACTGTCGATACCCATGCGATTTTGATGGATGCTCTGCGGATTCTTGGCTCGACATGCGATCAGTATGGAATCATCCTTGAAAAAATCAGCGCGAACCATGAAATTCTTCAGAGCGAGCGCAAGTCATTTAAAGACAAGTTTGCAAAAGTTTTGCGGAATATTTTCGGACTGAAAGAGCCGCCTGTTGACTATGAAGTTTTGATTGTTGACAAGCGCACTGAAACGAAAAGAAAGGAAATCATTCACTTTAATCAGTTTACAGCAGGTCTTTCCAAGAGAGTGAAAATTTATGCTTCTTTTTCTTCCCAGAGTGCCGGCGGATATGCCAGAATAAACGCTCAAAAAGATTCTGCGATTCTTGATTATCTGAACAAGCAGTCCGCGGAAAATAATCATGTTTTTGCCCAGCTTGTTGCGCTCGATGAATTCTTTAAGAAGTCTGCAAATCCTTCTGACCGCTCAAAGATTAAGGGAATCGGCATGGAGCTTACGACAATACGGAATCTTATCGTGAAGTCCGGGCAGCTGCGCTCTGAGTATGTTTCGTATGTTGAAGAGCAGGAGCAGATGAAAAAACTTGGAATCTAGAAATTCCGGGGAGTTCAAGTTGAAAAAAATTGGTTTGCTGGCGCTTTTAGCGGCGGCTGGATTTGTTATGTTTGCAAATGAGCTTCCTCCTCAGCGGGAGATTTCTATTTGCGCGCCGCTTCATTCCTACGATATGAATCCGTATACGGCGGCTTTTACTGCGGAGGCTCAGCTTTTCACTGGATTATACGAGGGGCTTTTTTCCTATGATCCGGCGGATCTTTCTCCGCTTCCGGCAGTCTGTTCTTCCTACAAAATTTCCCGGAACAAAAAGCGATGGACTTTTGTCATCCGTGAAAATGCAAAATTCAGTGACGGAAGCCCTATTACCGCTTTTGATGTCAAAGATTCGTGGATAACGCTCCTGTCCGTGCCGGATGCGCCGTTTGCTTCGCTTTTGGACAGCATAACAGGTGCCGCTGCTTTCAGGCAGGGAAAAGGGGCAGCTGAAGATGTGCGCATAGAAGCGAGGGACAAAGCAACGCTTGTAGTTCACTTGGACGAACCGCTGGGACACTTTCCGAAAATTCTCTGCCACCACGCTTTCAGCATCATGAGCAAAAAAGAAAATGTATACAGCGGCGCGTTTGTCCTTGAGTCAAAGAGCAGCGATGAGATTGTCCTGAAGAAGAATGATTTTTACTGGGATGCCGGGTCTGTAAAAATTCCGGGAGTGAAAATACAGCTGAGCGATGATTATGCTGAAAATGCGTTTCTTTTTAATACCGGCAAATTCGACTGGGTTATGGGAAATGCAGAGGCTGAAAAGATTATTGAAAAGTCGAAAGTTCAGGTGGGCGCAGAATTCGGAACGCTGTATCTGTTTTTCAAAAATGGAAATTATCCATGGAACAAAAAGGAATTCAGGGATGCCCTGCTTGAGGCGGTTCCGTATGACAGGCTGCGGGAAAATTTCAATGTCAAGGCAGAAACGTTTATATATCCGCTGCCGGGATATCCTGGTGTGACTGGAATTGCCGACTATGATCAGGCAGATGCTATAAAAATGATGAACGAGACGAAACAGGCGAATGGAATTCCATTGGAAGAAACGCTTGTGCTTGTATTTGCGGTGACAAATGACGGATATGTGAAAAGGCTGGCAGATATTTTAAAGGAAGCGTGGCTGCCTCTTGGCGTTGACTTGCAGATCCAGACAACAGTTTCGGACCGGTATAATGCTTCGATTCCGTCTTGGAACGCTGATCTTTTTTATTATTCATGGATCGGAGATTTTGCAGATCCGCTTGCATTTCTTGAGCTGTTCCGGGGAAATTCCTCGCTGAATGTTGCCGGCTTTAAGGACGAGCGGTTTGACAATCTCCTGTTGGAGGCCGCGCGGCAGGACAATGTTTCTGAACGGTACAGGCTTATGGCAAAGGCGGAGCAGCTTCTTTTGGACGAAAGCGTTGTTATTCCAGTTTCCCATCCGATAAGCGCTCATCTTATTGATCTTTGTGAAATCGGCGGCTGGCAGGTCAACGGGCTTGACTTGCATCCTCTCAAATATCTTTATATAAAGAGCCTTCCGTCTTCAAATGTTCCGAATTTGGTCCGCTACAATTGGCAGGACTAGTTTAGAATTTCATTCAGGTTTACACTGATAAATCCTGCGCGCGCCGTCTTGAAAAAGGAGCTTTCTTCCCATGCAACATACAAGGTGTTTCCGGCGATTGCCTCCTCTCCGTATGAAAAGCCTGACGGCAGCAAAGGCAGCCTGAATGCGACAATAGAGTCTTTTTCCCCCAGTTTTTTTAAGTATGTTGTGCCGTCTGCAAAGACTGCTGCGCTGTACTTGGGAGGATATGATATTCCGGCCCGGGCAGTGAACGGACTGTCACTGGAGCCGAGCTGGCAATAGCTGACGGGCGTTGTGCCGGATCCGTCTTTCCATGAAACGTAGAATGAAAATTCATCAGGAATGCAGGAAAGCAGATCCTTCAGCTCTTGCGGCGCGCTTTTAAAGAATTTCGGCATGTTCAGTTCCTTGTACTTTTCTTCAGTCAGAGGATTGAAAAGAAATGTTTCCTGCCCCAAGGCCGGAGAAAGTTCTGCAAGCGGAATGAGCGGCTGCCAGTAAAAGTATGAGAAAGTAACTCCGTTTTCTGTATTTTTCTTGGCGGAGCAGGCCCATGTGTTTCCGTTCCAAAAATACCCTGTGATTTGGTCATTTATGTCCAAATTTAAATTTGCATAAGAGACAAGCGGATAGAAAAGGCTTGTTTCGGCATTGAATTCGACAAGAAACGGGCGCGACTGATGAAGTGAAGTCTGCTGCCGGTCCTTGTTCGGATTGAAAAAAGTGCTTCGGTAGAGATAGAAGACAGGCTTGCCGCCGCTGAAAACAAGAGAATCTGCTGTGTCTGCCGAAAAAATCGATTCATCGCAGAAAAGCTGTATATCGTTTTCTCCAAGGCAGAGAATGCCTTTTTTATTTACGAGCGCGTATGCGGCGAACGGCAGCTGCCGCTCAGAATGCGCGGGCGGAACAACGCTGGAAGCACAGGCAATCCTGACAGCTTCAGTCCATGGCTTTGCGAATGCTGCCGGGGCATTTTGAGGCAGGTCAATCTGCTTGAATCCTGATTCGGAAAAATAATACCAGGCATGAGTCTTTATCGGCTTGAATTCTTCTTCAGTGAATGCACTCTGCTCCTTTTTTGCGCAGGAAAAAAGAATCAGGCTGGAAACTATGAGCAAAGCTGCCTTTAGAGCTGTCTGTTTCATTTTGAAATCCTTCTATAAAATAGTGCACGTGCTGCATTCCGTTTTTATTCAGAATGCCGGCTGTTTCTATCCAGAAATAGTACACTGAATTTGATTTCATTCCAATAGCTTAAAATCAGTCTTTTTGAATGTGCCGGAAGAAATTTTTTGCATGATGCGTTCCTTGTCGAGTTTCCATGACTGTTCTCCGAAAGCCGCGCATTCTTCCATAAACCGCTGCCAGTTGAATTTTGAAAGGTATTCGTGTGTTCCTGCCGCAGAAGAAGCGGAGGCCGCGCAAAGCGTAAACAGAACTTCCGCGGCAAATCCGTCCTGGAAGGAAAGGGACGTGCTGTACGGATAAATTGCACCGCACGGTCTGGCATGGCCGTCTGAATAGGCAAGGATGGCGGTTGCTTCGTTTTTATTTACAGAGAAATAAAATGAGCTTCCATCAACAGAAAACTCTTCAGAGCTGGAATTCCGGCTTGTTTTGACAGTCCATGATTCTGACTGCGGCAGGCGGAATTTTTCTTCTGTTTCGGCGGAAAAGGAGCTGCATGAAAAAAGCAGGAGCAAAAAGCCTGCCGGACAAATGCTCAGGATATATATAAACAATTTCATAGTATGTATATATCCGAAAAATGGAAAGAAATGCTTCCTAAAGACACTGCATTGCAGGAATTTTCAGCCGGTAAGGATTTGTGTTAATGAGCGGACGGAGATGCAGGAGGAGTCTTTTTGCTTTCTTCAATAATCGAAATGTCATAGCGGGGGAACGGGATGGAAATGCCGTTTTCCCGGCACAGCTTTACGATGTTGATGTAGACATCGTTTTTTGTCTGGAGAAGATCAGGGCTGTTGAACCAAAGCCCAATCCGCAGCAGAACGCCGCTCCCGAATCCGTCGAAAAAAAAGACAGGAGCCGGATCCTGCAATACTGTCGGACAAAGCGCCGGAAGCTTTTTGAATGTTTCAAGGGCATACGGCAAATCCGTGTCAAAACTGAGCGAAACTTCAAACAGAATTCTGCGGATTTTAAAATGGCTGTAGTTTATCAGATTGCTGTTGATGACTGAGCTGTTGGGAATTCGGATCATCTGATTGTCGGGAGTGCTGATCCGTGCGCTCAAAAGTCCCACGCTGGTCACTGTTCCGCTCACATCGCCCACAGAAATAAAGTCGCCTATTTTCACCGCTTTTTCGCTGAGGACAAAGATTCCGCTGATAAAATTGCTTATGGTTGTCTGCGCCGCAAATCCGATGGCAATTCCTGCGACTCCTGCCGCGCCCCAGACAGCCGTCATGTTTATTCCAAGAAGACTCAGAATGTACATTGCAACCAGTGCATAAAATGTATAGCTTATCAGCTTGCTGATAAGAATCGCAGTGTGCGGCTCGAATTTCTTTTTGGCATGCTTTTTTACAATCCTGCTGACAATTTTGTAGACGATGTACATGATGAGTATGGTGATAAGGATTGCGCTTGTTTTTGCCAGGTTCGGCAGCGTAAAGAATTCTGAAAGCTCGTCAAGGTGAAAAAAATTGCGTGTCTGTTTTGCGACGCTTGCTCCGGCTTCTGCAACAGTGCTTGCGGCAGACTGAATTTCTTCAAGTGCTTCTTCTTTCATAGTTTTTGCACGCTCCTTGCTTTTATGGGCGAACCGGGCCGCAAAGCGAAAGATACTTCTCGTCGTCCATTTTTGAAGACATGACGGCATCGGTTATTGCCTCGGAAACGGCTCGGCATGCGAGCGCTCCTGCGGTGTCCGGGTCTGACTGAACGCCGCCGACAGAAACCGCATACATTGTGTCGCCGTCTCCGCTTGTTCCCACGGGATTTATGCTTCTTGCGAGCGCCGCCCGTGTCATTGCTGCAATTTTGCTCATCTGCTGCTGGGAAAAATTTCCGTTCATTATGACTGCGCCGATTGTTGTGTTTTCTCCTTTTTGCATTTTCAGTGAGGAACGGTACAGCGCTTCTTCGCTGCTTGCAAATGATGTCCTGTCTTCTGTGAGTGCGCCGGCAATTTTTTGTCCGCTGCGGCAGTCGAATATGTCACCGAACGCATTGACAATGACGGCAGCTCCGACTTTGAATTCCCCGAGGGAAAACGCACAGTAGCCGATTCCTGATTTCTGCGCCCGCCGCATTCCGAATGCCTTTCCTACGGTTGCGCCGGTTCCTCCGCCAAAGCTGCCGGAAACTGCGCCGCCGTTTTCTGCGTCTTTGCAGGCGTTGTAGCCCATCTGAATGTCCGGCCGGATGTCCGGGCTTCCGATTCCCAAGTCAAAAATGCATGACTGAGGAACAATCGGCACAACAATGTCCCCGAGGCGGTAGCCTTTTCCGTGTTCTTCAAGATATTTCATTGCGCCGCAGGCTGCCTCAAGACCGTAAGCAGAGCCGCCTGAAAGCAAAAGCGCAGTGATTGACTGCTGATATGCAAGCGGTGTAAAAAGGTACGACTCGCGGGAAGCCGGCCCGCCGCCAGAAATGTCAATTCCAGCGACATTCGGCTTGTCAAATACAATCGCGGTCACTCCTGTCAGCGCGCTGAAATTCTGTGCGTTTCCGATTCTGAATCCGCCGATGTCGGCAACTGGTATTTTTTTTAGCTCCATAACTTGTGCCTGCGCTGCATTCAGTTTTTTTCAGAATGCATGATTCTGATTATTTCATCAAGCAGCCTGTCCGCCACGTCTGCCTTGCTCATCTTTTGAAGCGCGAGCGTGCTATTACGTGTGATGAGAGTAACCCTGTTTGTATCGGATGAAAATCCGGCTCCTTCTTCCTTGAGGCTGTTTGCAACAATCATGTCTGCATTTTTCTTTTGAAGCTTGCTGCGGGAATTTTCGATGACGTTTTCAGTTTCCATGGAAAATCCGCAGATGAACTGCCCGCTTTTTTTATTCTGCCCGAGAAACTGAAGGATATCGTCTGTCCGCTCGCAGTCAATGGAAAGTGTTCCGCTGCTTTTCTTTATTTTTTCGCTGCTTGAAGACAGCGGCCGGTAGTCGGCGACTGCGGCAGCCTTTATGATAATGTCGTATTCTGAAAAGCGTTCCCTGACCGCAGTGAACATCTGGCGTGCGCTTGTGACGCCCACTGTCTGCACAAACGGCGGCGGCTCAAGGGAAACGGGGCCGCTTATGAGGACAGTTTCTGCACCGCGCATTGAAGCTGCCCTGGCGATTGCGTAGCCCATTTTTCCGCTGGAATGATTTGTTATAAAGCGGACGGGATCCAAGGATTCCTGAGTGGGGCCTGCCGTTACAAGGACGCGCTTTCCGCTTAAATCTTTTTCAGCTCCGATTTCCTGAATGATATAATCGAAGATAGCTTTCGGCTCCGGCATTTTTCCAATGCCTGTCATTCCTTCTGCAAGATAGCCGCACACAGGGCTTACAATAGTCATGCCGTAGCTCCGGCATTTTTCTATGTTGTCCTGCGTAATCTGATTCTCGAACATGGCAGAATTCATTGCCGGGCAGATAATTTTGGGGCAGGAAGCGGCAAGAAATGTTGTTGTGAGCATATCGTCAGCAATTCCGCTGGAAATTTTTGCGATTACATTTGCGCTGGCGGGAGCAATGACAAAGACAGATGCCTTTTTTGCAAGAGAAATGTGGTTTACCTTGAATTCAAAATTTCTGTCGAATGTGTCCACCATGCACTTGTGTCCCGTGAGAGACTCAAACGTGATGGGATTGATGATGTTCACTGCGTTTTTTGTCATGATGACGCGGACATCAGCGCCTGCCTTGACGAGCATGCTTGCAAGCCCTGCCGCCTTGTATGCCGCGATGCTTCCGCTTACTCCGAGGACAACTGTCTTGTTCTGTAGCATCATATATTGAATGTAATCCTTAATTGCAATAGAATCAAGGGGAGCGCAGTTTTCTCCGCTGAAAACGCTTTTGGCTTCCTATTCCGCTCCTGCATCATAGGCTGTGTTTGTACATTCCATGTTCCTGTATTTCAGCGGGGTCATTCCCTTGTAGCGATGGAACATTTTTATAAAGTAGCTGAAGTCCCTGAATCCGCAGCTCTGGGCAATGCTGCTGAGCTTTTCATTTGATTCCCGCAGAAGCGAGCAGGCGCGGTTTATGCGGAACCAGTTCAGGTATTCAACAGGCGATCTGCCCGTCATTTCCCGGAAAACGCGGCAAAAATACTTGGGTGAAAATCCCGCTGATTCCGCCAGCTGCTCAAGCGTGATGTTCGAGCTGTAGTTCTTCTTTATAAGCTCAAGCACAAGGTCGAATTTCTTGTTGCGGATCCGCTTCCGTGCGGGAAGCACTTTTTTCTCTGAGTAAAAGCCGTGCTTCTTGAAAAGCCCGAACAGGACAATGAGCGCTCCTGATGCAATCTGATCCCAGCCTTCCCGCTGCTCGCGGATTGTTTCAAAAAAATACTCGGCGGCTGAAAAAACATCCTTGCAGCTTGACGGAATATGATACTGAAGCGTTATGTTTTCCATGAGTATATCGTTTATAAAGCTGTCCGGGCTGAATCCGTGGAGCCGTATAAGCTCAATGTCAAAAACAGCTGACTCATATTTTGCGCTGCCTTTTTCCGGAGCGTCCCCATGAATCACTTTCCCGGGGATAATGCAGATGTCTCCCTGGTTCAAGGCAAGCTCATGATCGCTTACAAAGCAGCGGTATGTTCCTGAAATAATGTGAATAAGCTCAAATTCTGTATGCCAGTGAAGCCACAGATCGTAATACGGGTTTTCTGTATTGCAAAAATTGTACTGCAATGGAAAAAGAGCAGTTCCTCGCTGCTGCCGCTCATTCACGGGAATCTGATTATTCAATGCAGAAGATACTTTTGTCATGTTTTATATCCAAACATAGGAATTATACTATATACAGTGCGTATCTGGCAACTTCAATTTTAAAAGGAATTATTTTTTTCAGCTGAAAAAGCCTCTTGACGGCTCCCCCCCCCGTGCTACAGTAAATCATCTTTTTATAACATGAATTATTTGGAGGTGTTTATGAAAAAGATTCTTACCGCATGTATGGTTCTTGCGGCAGCGGCAGGCTCTGTATTTGCCGACTGGGACAAGACAATCAATTTTGGAATGAGCTTCCCGGTGTTTAATCAGAAATATGAAATTGAAGACAGCGAAGATGACGATGATGCGAAAGTAAGCGGCATTGGCGTGAACTTTGATGTTCAGGGACGCTTTGTAAACAATAACAACAATCTTGCGCTCCTTGCAGGATACAGCGTTGGCTATCTTTGCATTAAAGCGAAGGATTTTCTGGGAGACGACTATTCAGGTGATGTCGGCGGAATCAATCAGAGCATCATCGGCGGAATTGGATACCGCTTTGTGAACACGGAGCGGTTTCAGCTGACTGCAAGCGTGCTTGCGGGAATGACATTTGTCAATTTGAGCACAGATTTGTCGTATTCCGATGTTGACGAAGAAGATGGCATCCCGTTTTCAATGAAAGCCGATTTTGATTATTCCGCCTTTGACTTTGAGCTTGGCGCGGACATCTTTGCCCAGTTCTATTTTACTGAGCACTGGGGAATTTCCGCCTCATGCACTGCGCTGTTCACAGTGGCAGGTTCGGGAGAAATGGAGATTGACATAAAAAGAGTTTCGATTCCGGGAGTCGGCTCGTATACTCCCGGTGCGTTGGGTATGTCAGGAAAGGTGAGTGATGATATTGATGTAAAGCCGGGCAGCTTTATCTTTGTTCCGCGGATTATGGCGACATACCGCTTCTAGCCGGCCTCCATATTTTATGGAAACCCGCCGGGGGCGGAAAGTACTGTTTCCACATTTGCAGGAATATGGCATAATTCCTGCGTGAGGATATTTTTCAGCCAGCATATATTCAGGAGGATATGATGAAAAAGGTGATTCTTTTTGCTTTGGCGTTGTCAACCGGGATGCTTTTTGCGCAGACATTTGAAGGCAGCGAGCAGCTTGTGGATGAATTTATGAACAAAGGACTGTTTGTAAAAATCTATCAGGACAAGAACAATACACGGTATATGTCCAAAACATTTATTAATTCCATCAGAATAGATGAAGATGATATGGAAATTCATACTTCCGGCTACAATGCTTTTACTGGAAAAGACAACGATTCTTCGAGCTTCAATGTAAAGAAATACTCGTTTTCGCTTGATGAAAACAGCAATATCATCATCAGGCGGAAGTAGCGCCTTGCAACTTTGCGGCAGAGCAGATACTATGGGTGTATGCTTAGTTATGCTGCGGCTGCCGCTGTCCTTGTTCTGTTAGTTTTTCTTTTGCGTTTTCTGGGAAAATTTTTCCCCGGCTCAAAGTCTGCGCGTGCGGCGGAAATGCAGCGGCAGCGGAGTGCTGAAGCTGCGAAAAAAGGGCTGCTTGTCTCATGTCCGCTGTGCGGCACGCCGCTGCTTCCGGGCGAAGATCTGGTAAGCCGCGTTTACCGTCCCATGAATGTTCCCGATCAGCTGTGCACAATAAACGGCTGCCCTCACTGCTACCCGGTTCCCGGGCCGGGGTTAAAGCGCATCTGCCCGGTCTGCCGCCGCACTGTTCCTGTTGAAAACGGCCATCTGATTGCCCGCCTGTTCAACAAAGCTGAAGGAAAAAAGCACGTCATAGTAACAGGGTGTTCGGAATGTTCCAGAGGCATGAAGTAAAAAGACTCCGCGGGTTTTGCAAAAAATCCGTTTTTTCTTGAAAAAAAGCTAAAGTCAAAAAATATCTGTCCGACAATCAAAATACAGGGTGGTAAGCCCAAAGCGGGGGAAGCAAGCGGGTGTTTGCTTTTTTAGCTCACGTATCTTGATATAGGAGATAAATTATGGTTATCAATCACAACATGAGTGCAATGTTTGCACAGCGTTCACAGGGCCTGACTGATTTGAACAACCAGAAGAACATGGAAAAGCTTTCTTCTGGAATGAAAATCAACCGCGCCGGCGATGATGCTTCAGGACTTGCTGTGTCTGAGAAAATGAGATCTCAGATCCGCGGCTTGAACCAGGCTTCTACAAACGCCAAGAATGGAATTTCTTTCATTCAGACGACAGAAGGATATCTTCAGGAAACAGAAGATATTATCCAGCGCATCCGTGAACTCGCTGTTCAGTCAAGCAACGGCATTTACACAGATGAAGACCGCATGATGATTCAGGTTGAAGTTTCTTCTCTTATTGCGGAAGTTGACCGCATTGCTTCTTGCGCCCAGTTCAACGGAATGAACATGCTTACCGGCCGCTTTGCACGCCCCACTGGCGAGAACAGCGTCACTGCTTCTATGTGGCTCCACATCGGCGCAAACATGGATCAGCGCACTCAGGTTTTCATCGGAACAATGAGCGCAGCTGCCCTCGGACTCCGCGCTGTTGGAACTGAAGAAATCATGACTCTTGAGTCTCCTGACGAAGCGAACCGCGCAATCGGAACGCTGGACGAGGCAATCAAGAAGATTAACAAGCAGCGTGCTGACCTTGGCGCTTACCAGAACCGCCTTGAAAAGACTGTCGTCGGACTTGACATCGGAGCTGAAAATCTTCAGGCTTCTGAGAGCCGCATCCGCGATACAGATATGGCTAAGGAAATGGTTGATTTCACAAAGAACCAGGTTCTTTCTCAGGCTGGAACTGCTATGATTGCTCAGGCAAACCAGACTTCTCAGCAGGTTCTTTCACTGCTTCAGTAGTGAATGCAGCATGAACTGTGGAAAAGCTCCCCGGAAACGGGGAGCTTTTTTTGTGCCGCTAGTTGATTTCTTCAAGCACAACGTTGTCAATAGCGACCGTATGCTTTTTTGTGAGTGCCTTGCCGTCTACAGCTCCCATGGAGATGCTCAGGATTACGGCTTTGTCAGTGGCGTGTTCCATTACAAATTCTGTCTGGAACCGGCGGAATTCCGGGCCGACAGAAATTTTTTCTGTGCCGGAGTACGGAATCCAGTTATTGTCCGCTGAGCCGTCACGCTGAAGGGCGTACATAATCTTGCGGGGCAAAGTGGATTTTGCATCAAGCGAAATGCGGTATTTTTTTCCTTTTTCGAGCGTGATATTGTTCTGCTTGAGCTGAATCATCCAGTCAAGGTTTCCTGTGCGGCTGATGTTCATGCAGAACGCATTGTCTTCAGAAAGGCTGTCAACCGCGTAGTCAACTTTTGCCGCATCGTTTGCATAGACTTCCCAGCCGGACATTCCGCTTGAAAACCTGCCGTTCAGCACAAGCGCATTTTCTGAAAGCCGAACATTGTCCAGGAATGCAGTTCCCTGCGCGCCGAATGCGAATGCAAGGCTTGTCAGTGCGTCCGCTTTTTCCGCCGTAAAGATGAATTTGAACGGCTTTTCTTTTTCAGAAAGATTTGCCGTGAATGTTTTTCCTGCAACGGACACTTTCAGCGGGATTCCATTTGGAGAGGATGCATCAAAGCTCAGCGAGTATTCTGTTCCCGCGGCAAGGCTGATGTTTTTCTGCTCAAGGATGAGCGGCTTCTGTGCTGCCGCGGCCGGAAGCTCAGCCTTGAATTTTCTGATGTTGCTGTCGTTTGTGACGGATGCCGCTGCGCCGCACTTGTTGTCAACTGTCCATTCTCCGAGCCTGTTTTTGCCTTCCTGGAATTCTCCGTTGCGCACGTAGTTGCCGTCGGGAAGCGCGCCTTTTTCTGCCGCAGCCTGATCAAGCGGAGTCAAGGCTGTGACGCTTACATTTGAAATGCGTACTTCCGCGGTGGAATTCTGGTTTCCTAAGTTGAATTCAACACGCCCGTCGGGATCGTCATCGTCATTCATCTTGAATTCAAATTCAAAATGCTTTTTTTCCGGGCCGACATCAATTTTTGTGTCCTTGAAATAACGGATCCAGCCTGCCTGAGGAGCTGTGATTGCTGCGATGATTGTCCTGTTTTTTTCTGCGGACGCATCGAATGAAAATCGGTATGATACGCCTTTTTTGAACGGAATATCCGGCTGGATAATCTGTACTGAGTAGTCTGCTGTTCCCGCTGCTTTTGAGCTGACAACAAGTTCGCCGCCGCGCAGTTCTGCCGAGCCGATTCCGCCGTTTGCTGTAAGAAATCCCCAGCCTTCGCTGTCAGCAAGGCTTTCCTGCTCGGAGAAATTCGGATTGCGCACATAGTTTCCGTCAGGTCCGGGCGCACGGAATGATTTCTTTGCTTCTGCGGGCTTCTGCACGTTTTCGTTGTAGGATTTTTTCTGATAGACCTTCACCCAGTCAACAAGCATTCTTGCATCCGGGCCGAACTTTGTTGATGCATCAGGATTTCCCGGCCAGTTTCCGCCTACTGCAAGATTCAGTATGATGTAGAACGGCTGGTCAAACGGGGCAGGGTATGTCACTTCGCCGAATCCCTTGCGCTTGGAGTACCAGCTGTTTATGCGCTTGTAGATATTGCCGTCAACATAAAAACGGATTTCGCCCGGCTCCCACTCGCAGGCAAATGTGTGGAAATCGCTGGCAAAGTCGCTGCCGAGCTTTTTGTACTTGCCCTGGCTTTCGTTGTGCGGTTCGCCGTAATGGATTGTGCCGTAGGCTTCTGTTGTCTTGTGGCCGAGCACTTCCGCAATGTCAATTTCACCGCACTTGGGCCACTGGCCGTACAGGTTTTCGTCTTCAGGCATCATCCAGAATGCCGGCAGGAATCCTTTTCCTTTGGGGAATTGTATTCTTGCCTCGAATTTTCCGTACTTAAACGAATGCTTGTGCTGCGTGTTCACGCGGCCGGATGTATATGATTTTCCTTTTTTAACCGCCTGAATCACGAGGCATCCGTCCTTGACGTAAATGTTTTCCTTTGCGTCCACATATTTTTGAAGCTCATTGTTGACCCAGCCCGGCTCATGGTATTCGTAGTTCCAGCTGTCCATGTTCAGGCTGTTTCCGTCAAAATCATCCATCCAGACAAGGTCAGCTTCCGTGTACGTGCTTTGTGCGCACAGGGGAAGCGCCAGTGCCGCAAGAACGGCAGCAATCATTTTTTTCATACATTCCTCCTAATATAAAAATCAGTTTGAGCTTATTGTGTCATCAGGAAAATCAGTTTTTCCCTGATTTCATTGTAGTGAGAGCCGGCAATTCCAAAGTCTTTTTCCTTGTATGTCCAGACAGCGCGCCCTACGCCGTATGTGCGGAAAATGCTGTGAATGTCTGTGAACCATGCAAGCGTGTCCTGCACCGGCGCGCGGTCAATGACTCCGTATTCGCCGCAGTAGACGCGCGCTCCTTTTTCCGCGGCTGCATGGCATGCGTTCTCAACCATATCTTCCATAATCTGCCTGCCCGGACAGTTTCCTTTTGTGTCGGCGACATCCTTTCCTTTGTAGCCGAGCGGAACAGATTCCTGGCGGTAGTAGTCCATGTTTGCCGGATATGCAATGTCTTTGTGCGGATCCATTCCCGGAACCCAGTATGCTTTTTGGTGCGTAAAGATGAGAGGCTCATACATGTGGAATGTAAGCAGCACGTTCTCATCATCAGTTTTTTCAAGAAGCCGGATTGTGTTCGCGCTGTTCCACTGGATTCCGCCGTAAATGACCGGAGTATGCGGCGCGTTCTTTCTGATTTCCGCCAGTGTCCGTGCAATCAGCTCATTCCACGGCTGCGCGGCTTCTGTTTCCACAACTTCGTTTAAAAGCTCAAATGCCGCATTTTTTTCATCAGCAAACTGCCGTGACAGTTCGCTCCACAGCTGCACAAACAGATCCTGAAGACGGGGCGAAGAAAAGAGCGTGTTGCCTTCCGCAGTTTCTGCATCGTTAAAGTCGTAGCCGCATGCCTTGTGGAGGTCGAGAATGACGTCAATTCCTTCTGCCGCACACCAGCGCACAAACTGCCTGAGACGCGCAAAGCCTTCCTCCTTGAATTCGCCGTTTTCCGTCTGCACAAGATCGCAGTCGAACGGCAGCCTGATATGATCAAATCCCCATCTGGCGGCAGTCTTTACGTCTGCTTCCGTTATAAATGAGCTGTAGTGTTCCTGCGTGTGAGGACACTGCGACAGCCATCCGCCGAAGTTAATTCCTTTTTCCAGTTTCATGAGCTGCTCCTTTGGAATTTCTGTTTTTCATACAATATCATTGACGGAAGGAGATTTATATCATATTATTCTGATATATAGCATAATTTTCTGAAAAAATATGCGGATTTTCAGGAGGAATTTGATGAGCCGCAGGGAAGAACGGAAACTGCATTCATCCCGGACAGATGAGCTTTTGTCGCGCAAGCTGTTCCTTCAGCGTGAATATTCTGTGTATCATCTGGAATATGAAAAGGAGCGGGCGTTCTATGACGCGGTGGGCAGGGGAGACTTCGGCACGGTAAAGCGCCTGATGCTTCCGCTCAGAAACGGAC
Source organism: Treponema sp. (assembly GCA_017935745.1). Lineage (GTDB taxonomy): Bacteria > Spirochaetota > Spirochaetia > Treponematales > Treponemataceae > Treponema_D. The sequence goes on from JAGBGX010000015.1 coordinate 17,562, forward strand.
TGCTCGGGCAGCTTTCCCCGAATCCGCTTCGGAACCTCAAGTACCATCTTGTTGTTTCAATTGCAATGATTACGCGTGCCTGCATTGAAGGCGGGCTGAACCCGGAGGCGGCGTATACGCTCAGCGACATTTATGTTCAGCAGACTGACCGCTGCGCCACAGAAGAAGGGATTGATTTGCTTCACCGCGAGATGATATTTGACTTTACGAGCAGGATGGCAGACAAGGACGGACTGCGCGGGCTTTCCCAGAAAATAGTGCGGGCAGTGGACTACATCTATGATCACCTTCAGGAAAAAATTTCAGTCAGCAGCATGGCGGAATTCCTTGGCATGGGAAAGACATACCTGTGCGATCTGTTCCGCCGGGAAACGGGAATCACTGTGGGCGCATACATCAGGAAGAAAAAAATTGAAGCGGCGCAAAAGCTCATTCTGTATGACAGCTGCACAAGCGCGCACGCGGCCGCATTCCTTGGATTCAGCTCGGCAAGCCATTTTATACGCATATTTCAGCAGGAAACGGGCTGCACGCCGGGAGAATACAAAAAAATCCGTCTGCGCGGCCGCCTTGCAAAATAGGAAATTCTGCCGTACAATTTTGTCATGAACATAACATTTTCCGGCGCATACTACAGGAAAAAAGAGCAGTTTGGATTCCAGATACAGTTTACGGAAGGCACACGGGAATATGTCCTGCTGCACTTTTATACGCCGATGGTGATTGTGCTGAACGGACGGAAAACGGAAACACAGGCGAACGCATGCATTCTGTACAGGCCCCGGACGCCGCAGATATACTGGGGAAAATTCGGCGAATTTGAAAATGATTATGTGCGGTTCCTGCCTGAAGACAGCTCGTTTTTCAGCGGCCGGTCGATTCCGCTTGACGAAATTTTTTATGCGGACGGATTTGATGTAATCAAGCGGGAAATGGAGGACATCACTTATTTTCTCACGGAGCGGCAGCAGAACCATGACAGCGAGCTGAAGGAAAGGCTTTGCTGCGCGTTGGAAAAGCTTGAGTCGAGCCGGATTTTTCCGGGGCAGAAAGCGCAGCGCAAAAGCGAGCAGACGTTCCGCCTGATGCAGCTGCGGGAAGAGCTGAAGCGCAGTCCCGAAAAGTGGACAGTTGACGCAATGGCAGAACATTTTTTCCTGACGCGCAGCCATTTTTCTGTCCTCTGGAAAAAGACATTCGGCGTTTCTCCCAAGGCCGATCTGCGGGCTTTCAAGAACGAAAAGGCAATGCTGCTGCTGTCTACAACTGACTTCACTATGCAGAAAATTGCGCAGCTCATGAATTACAATGAATGCGAAAATTTCATCCGCATGTTCAAGAAAATGAACGGCATCTCCCCGCTCCAGTTCCGCAAGCGTCTTAGGCTGCCGACGTGAAAAAACGTTGTTCTGGCATTTGTTACCATAACGGATCGGCGCGCGCAGTCAGGTCGTCTGCGTTATTATTCCGAACCTTGTAAGAAATATCTGTCTGTATGCGTTTGTAGAAAATGTGGTAACATATGCGGAGTATCGAAAAAAGGTTATGCGACTGTCTGCCTGAATTACGCAAAAGACAAAGCGGTGAAAGAGAATTGCTATAAAATGATGTTGCTTACTGGTTCAAGGGAAGAAAGTATATTGAATTTTTATTGCAACTCCAGCTAAAACAGCATGGACAAAACTGCGTTTATTCAGTGGATTGATATGGAGGTATAGTTGATGATAGAAATCAGATATGTTCAAACGGAACACAAAGCATTTTGGTACAGTTTGGATAAACATTTACTTGGGTAGAATTCAACAACAAAGTTTTCAACAAAAGATGAAGACGCCCATCATTTTTACAGAAAATTATGATACAAGGATTGTGGCGGACTTGTTATAGATATTCCGGGATATGAGCAGCCAATGGAACTGTTCTTGATAAAAAAACGGCTTGCATAAAATCTGATTGAAGCACTTTACAAATTATTTTCTTCTTCCTTATGTGTAGCAATGAATTTTAAATAAAAAATACCTTTTCTTACTTCCGGTATCAAAAGGATAAGGCAGGTCAAAACGGCTTCAAAAACCAAACCAAAGGCATCATACCGTACACAATACCAAATGTTCTCTGCTGTACCTCTTCCTCTGGAATCATACAATACAATTGCCGTAATCACATAAACAACATATTGCAAAAAAATTCCAAGAAGATATCCGCCAATCAACTCGCGATTGTTTTCTTCAATTTGGAAAATGCTTTCATCTGAATTTTTCTGTGTTTTACTTGCCAAAAGTCCGCCCGCAAAGAACACCCCGTATGCGACAGGAAATTCCAACACCAAAACGAGCATTTTATATTTTTCGGGAACTCCGACAAGTAAAAATTCACCGGTATATGTGGCAACAATATATCTCAACACGCCAAAGACAACCGAAAAACAAAGACCCGCTTTCCAGCCGTAAAAAAATGTGTAGAGCCACAGCACAAAAAGCCCCATAAAAGTAATCGAACCGCCCTCCGGAAAATCCAAAATCCTGAAAGCAGAAAGAAACAGGGCGATGAACATAATAATTACAGTCCACAGCTTTTTGTTGTTCCAAAGCGAGAAAATCGTTTTTTTATACGAATTTTTTGAGCCATCCGACATTTCAGTGATTTTTGTCATTTCAATTCCTCCTATAAAAAGTATCGCGGAATTACAAGCAAAAAACGCTGCACAATTTGTACAACCTTTTTACTTATTTCTTTTTTTTGTGTGTAAAAATCTTTTTTTGAATGCGGTCATGCTTGTCTCGCAAAATTCTTCTGATTACAAAGAAAAGGACGAAGCACCCTGTCATAATAAGATAATATGCCTTTTCAGGATTTATTTGACTGAATTCAAGGTAACTGCTCTCCTCGTTAATCCAATTGTAAAAATTTTTGATAATGGCTATGACTGAATCCTTGAGTTGATACAACGCAATTATCACCGCCATAATATTGAGGAAGAATCCGCTTCTCTTTGCATTTTCCGATGCCTGCAGGTTTACTATTTTTTCCAAGAATTCCTGCTGTCTTTCGCATTCCGCCATAAGTTCGGCATTTCCAAACGCCTTGATAATGCATTCCGCTTCCAACTGTGCTCCAGCATATCTATATGTATGAATTTCCCAAAAACGTGCCGTCTTCCCGAATTCTTTGTATACTTCCAAAACATCCTTGTTTGCAATCCTCCCCTCGTAAGAAAGGGCTTTCGCAATTTTTTTATTGATTCTTGCAATGGAAGTATTTTGGAACATCGTCAAAATCGCAATAAATGCATAGGTTGCCATTTGCTCAATCCGATTTTTTGCATTGGAATCGAATTCATCGGGAATAAAAGCGATGACCAAATTGGACAAAAATATGCTGTAGGAATTGTAATGCGTACAATCTGTCTCACACCACTTTTTTGCTATTTCGCCGTCACAAGAAAGGGTATATTCTTGCTCCAACCCATTGAACACTTCCGCAGCCATAATATGCCGAAATTCTTCAGGATTTTCAGGCTTATTCGACATACAAACAAGAATTTTTCCTTTGCCGCATGAAATGAGTCCGTATCGGTTTTCAAGATACTTTTCAATGGCAATATAATCGCCGCCGCCGTCAGGATTTTTAATTCTAAGATAATTATATGAAAATTGATCTTCAATTTGCGTAGTGTAAAATTTACTGTCCGTAAAGATTATGGTAAGGACATAAAGGCATGTCTTTCTGTGTGCAGTCAAAAGACAGTGAATTTTCTCCTCGCCGACAACATCTCCCTCGTATAAGTCGTTCGTGTGCAAAAAGTCGAACGCACCCAAATACGCCGTCTCGATTTCTTCTGCGACAGAATCTTCGCATTCATAGTCTATGCAATATTTTAATTTTTCCATGAGAAAATGCGGTATTTCCCATTCTTGGTCTTTAGCCTGCATATTTTCGTTGGCACACTGCGTCGAAGAGTCAAAAAGCAAATTTACAGCCGTGTCCTTGTCTTCTGTTGTAAACGGAAGAAACAAATAAATGTCGTCCCTGTGAGTTTTAAAGTTCAGTTCGTTGTTCAGAAGTTTTACAAGACTTCTGTTTTCACAAATACAGACTTTTTCATTGTTTTCAATCGTGCGGGTTTGCACAAAAAGGTGGTTGCGTAAAAATCTTTGTCCGCCATCGGAAACAGTTGTCCCGGAAATATCCATTCGGACTTCCTTGACTTTCCCAAGGCTGCCGTCATTCTGCTTTTTTCGCTCGACAAGTCCGTATTTGTCTGCAAGTTCATTTAAATATGCAATCCAAGCATCGGAAAGTGCCTTGCTTGCACCGTTTTCTTTTCCTCTGTACTTTTCGCGAATCGCGACAGAAATTATATAGATGTGGCAGCCCGGAGCATAGTCCGCCATTTCCTCCGGCTCGATGTCATCGTCGCGGATTTGCTCGCTTCCGCACATTATGTCTTTGAACGTTTTTTCGTTGACCGGGAAGAAGTTTATATAACCCGCAGTTTCGCCCGACTCCGCATTTTCCAGCACGACAAATGTTTCTTTGTTTTTGCGATACCGCTTTTCCATTTGTTCAAGCGCGCCTTCCATGCCGAGACCGGAATAAACTTCTTTGTCTATTTCCATTATCTTTTGAAGATACTCAAAACCAAGTTCCTCGCCTTTTAGAATTTTATAGGTCATCAAGTCCTCCTGGAAAAGAGAAAGTCGTCATACTACCAATTTATATCATTTTTTTTTCAGATTTATTTCATTCCCTTCTTGCAAATACTCTTTGATAAAGAATTGTTGCCAATTAGCAGGGGATACACCCACAAAAGTATAATGCTTTCCTATCCACTCTTCGGGCAGTACTTTTTCTAGACTTACACAATCATAAAATGCACGCCAAGCAATTGTTTCCAGGCTATAAGGGAGTGTTATTGTTCCAAGACTTTTGCATTCCTTGAATGCCTCCTTGCCAATTGTTTTTACATTTTCTGGAATTACAATTTCGTATTCAGGATAATACTTTCCTTGACCCAGTCCATGATCAAGGCTAAAACATCTCCTAAAAGCACTTTCTCCAATCGAGATCAAGCTGCTTGGAAGTTGAACCTTCTCTACACCGGCATTGTAAAACGCGTATGCCTCAATGGACTCAACACCTTCTTCAATAACCAAATTGTAAATGTAGTTTTGTCCATTCTTTCCTTTTGGATTCCAATTATTGGAAAATGCGCTTTCCCCAATTGATTTTATAGTACCGGGGATTGTGATTGTGTCTGTCTTAACTTTTCTATTATTTTCCCAATCATAGCATGTCCATCCAAGCCAACAACTGGAGAACGCCTCCTTGCCAATTGCTTTTACGCCTTTCCCAATTTCAACATAATTCAAATTTGAACTGTAGAAAGCCTTTTCACCTATTGTCTCCACGCTTCCGGGAATAATGACATAATCTGCTTCTACGCACTCAAAAGCATTTTTCCCAATTGATTGAACGCCGTCTTTAATCTCTATTTTATTTATTTCACAACGTGCACGATAAAAAGCATAATCATTTATTTTTGTTGTACTGCCGGGAATCACGAGGTTCATACGCTCATATGTATCATAATCATCACTATCTGTAAAATGTTTGGTATTTTCCTCGTCTTGAGTATAAAAATGGAGCGCGTTTTCAAGGGGATAGCCTCCACATCGTTCTTCAGATTGTAGTCCGTTGTTGCCACTGTAGGTAACAAAGAGAGTGGCGAATTCTATCCCGCACCATTGTTCAACAGTTCCATCGTAGTATAAATCGAACCTGTTTGTATCTTTTATGCGCTCACTTTCATCTGTCCAGCCACGTACATTGAAGGCACCGTACTCAATTTTGGTAACGCTGCTAGGGATGACGAGTTTTTTAATTGTTATATCACCGCTGAAAACGTTGCTTCCAATTGAAGTTATGCCATCTGGAATTGTAACAGTTTCTCGATTACGATAATCTTCGCCAAGTATTTTTTTGGCATTATCTTTATTTAAGAAACTGGTTGTTTCTAGTCCGCTTCCGTCATTGTAGCTTCC
>JAGBGX010000016.1 GCA_017935745.1 Treponema sp.
ATGTGACACCGCAGGAAGTTTCAACTTCCGAGGATGACACATTCGTTCGCGTGAGCGGACATGCAGATAAGACAGTTTCGTAAGAAACTGTAGTTAAAATCAGCCGCGCCATTTCAGCGGATGATTTTAAACGTTCATTTTTTTTCATCTGGCTTGAAATCGATTTCTGATTCAAACAGCCTCTTACTAAATTCTTTTTCACTGGCACAGAAAAAAGTAATAACAGTAACGGTTCCTGCTGACTTTATTTTTTTCTGCTGCTTTTTCTTCCATGATTTAAACTTACGGTATTCCTGCCCCCATTTTGACTTCTTTCTTTGCAAGTAACGCAGCAAAAATGCCGCTCCCAATAATGCTGCATTCATTGCAGTTAAAATTATACACATTTTTACGCCTCCGACTTTGTGAACTGTGCTGCAATGCAACAGGAAATCATGCTATATGTAATAGCAAAAACAGCAGGAAAAACCCAGACAAAGAATTTGCACTGGCACACACGCAAACAGTCATCTAAAAGAAAATGCAAATGAACGGCAGCAAGAACAATCCAAACACCGCAGAAGACAATTCCGATAAAACAGTTTATCCGTGAAACTGAATACCGTCCGGCTTTCGTTGAAAGAAGAGAATCGTCATGCGGAAATTCCCAGAGACGTCCAAAGCGCGGAATGTTCTTGCTTACGCTCTGTCCGTTAAGAACAGAACTGTCAAACAAAGCATTTTTTATTGCATTCCCGCATTTTCTTTTGTAAAACCAACTGATTGACTTCTCGTATTTTTCATACCACCACTTTGAGCCTTTCGCCATCAATATCCATAGCTGCGAAAACATAATGCCGAGCATACACAGTCCAAGACAGGCTATCTGATATGCCTTAGGCTTGCACGGCTCCATAAAAATATGGCAGAAATGTTCGTTTACAAAACTACCGTAAGCTGTTGCAATGGCAATCAGGAAAGCGGCAAGAAACACAGAACGTTGCCACAGGTGATCAAGCTCAAAGTCCCGGCAGTGAAACAGCTCGTCATAAATGTCTCTGACAGTAATTTTCCCATTACTAGTACCGTTTCCACTGCCTTGGCTGGTATTACCAGTTTGATTCATACATATCTCCTTGCATTATCAAATAATTACAGATCTTTGAGCTTTGGATTAACCTCAGCCTTTATAGCTGCATACGAAAGAGGCACTACTTTACTTCTAAGATAAGCTCCTTTCGGAGTCTTTACGTACATTTCATCACGGTTGCTATATACAGTATATTCACCCACCTTCAGCACCGCAGCGTCAGTCCTTCTAATAAAATCTGCAACTGTATCTCTTTCCACTGCATCGCTATCCCCAAATAGAGCATTATAAATCACACTAGGGTCAAGCGGATTTATTTCAAACAACAAAACGCACTCCTCCTCATGCCCCTTAACTCCAAAAATAAAAGAACCATATCCAAGCACACTCTCCTCTTCACTGGCAAAATATGAATACCCTTCCTCTCCTTCTGGAAAGGATTGTTGACTAAGTGACTCCACAAACAAAAATAGAATCTGTTTTTTTTCTTCATACGTATCAGCAAACACTGCTGCTGAGCTAAGCAACATGCAAGCCGCCAATATAAACGCCTTCATTTTCATACTTTCCTCCACTGCGCCGCACTAAATAAAGTATACGCTTACGCTTAATTAAGTATTCAGGAATTTCACTATACCACTTAATTAAGTGTATTGTCAAGTTTATAATCATTTAATAAAGTACAATCAGAGCATGGATTTTGCGGAAAATCTAAAGGAACTGCTTGATGAAAAAGACATTATGGTAAAGGAGCTTTCCGCTGGAACAGGAATCAGCAAAAACACGCTGGAAAACTATCTTTCCGGGCAGAAGTCAATTCCGAATGCAGAAAATGCTGTAAAAATTGCACAGTTCATGGGAACAACAGTTGAATTCCTTGTGACAGGAGAATCAAAAAGCCGTCCTCCCAAGCCCGATGAAGAAACGCAGCTTTTGCGCAGCCTCAAAAAGCTCAGGCGGGAAGATTTTGTTTCAATAAAAACGATCGTGGAGTCATTACTGTCAAAATAGCGCACTTCCGGCTGACACAAGGGTGCTTTTTCACTAAACTATTTTATAGAAGATTTTGGAGGATTTTATGAGAAAAAATTTCGGTGCAAAGGAATGGCTGTACCCTATGCCGGTCCTTATCATTGCCTCTTACGGAAGCGACGGAACGCCAGACGCCATGAACGCCGCCTGGGGCTCAATCAGCGATGACAAGCAAATCGGAATCTGCGTGAGCGCTTCACACAAGACAGTGCAGAACATACAGGAGCGCAAGGCGTTCACGGTAAGCGTGGGAACGGCTGATTTTGTGACTGAATGCGACTACGTGGGCATCGTTTCGGCAAACGACAATCCGGCAAAATTTGAACAGTCTGGATTTCATGCGCAAAAGTCGGAATTTGTTGACGCGCCGCTTATCCAGGAGCTTCCGTTCGCCCTTGAATGCAAGCTGATAAGCTACGACAAGCAGTCAAGCCACCTTTTCGGCGAAATTGTAAATGTAAGCATTGATGAGCGCATACTGACAGGCAGCGGAACAGTCGATGTTAAAAAGCTCAGTCCCATTGCCTTTGACCCGGTAAACCATACGTACCTGACGCTCGGCGAATCTGCCGGAAAAGCGTTCAGCATAGGGCTTGCGCTCAAAAACAGCTGAAACCAGCAGGCTGGCACGCGCTTATCCTGCCAGTCTGGCTCAGGACATGTATCTCTGATTTACGGCAGCTTGTTGCTTTCGGAAGAATCAAGCTTCATATAATACGAATCGACGATTCTGCGTATGTCGTGAATATTTGAAACAATCATATGGTCTTCAAAAATTTCAATCTTGCCTCTGTCCATGAGCTTTAAAAGCTCGACTTTTGCCCGCGCCTGGGAGACAGCGGCCCAGCTTGCAATATCATTCACTGTGATGTTGAATTTGCGCTTGAAGCTTCCGCTGCCGTCATTTCTCCGCGAGGCTCCGCCGGAAAGCTCTTCATACATAAGGAACACATCGCAAATTCTGGCCGGAATTTCCTTTATCAGTATGATTTTAAACTGCCTGTTCTGGTCATAAATCCGCTTGCAAAAAAGCTTGAGCAGATTCATGACAATCTGCGGATTTCCGAGGACAAGCGTCTTGAAATTTTCCTTGTTGAATTCAAGGCAGGAAACATCAGTTCTGGCTATGCACGATGCGCTCCGCTGCGAATTGTCAAGGATTGCCATTTCCCCGAAAAACGCGCCGCTGCTGAGAATGTCAAGGCTTTTGTTATGGTCTTTAATGCACTTTGTAATCTGGACTTCGCCCTGGGTAATCAGATAGAATGTTTCGCCAGGCTCAAATTCGCTTATGATGACATCTCCCGCCTTATACTGCTTGGTGAAGCGTCCAAAGGCAGGCAGGGAAAACTGATTCAAGGAAGAAGCGGAAGCTCCTGCTGCGGACTCCTGCGGATACTGATTTCTCAGCCGCGCTTTTTCCGCACGGCCGCGCGAGTCAGAAAAAAGCCTCAGTATGCTTTCCCTGTTTGAAGGGCTGGGATTGATTTTGAGAATCCGCGAAAGCACATCGCAGCAGCTTTTGAACTGCCCGTCATTGTAAAATCCCTGCGCCACCATCATCATTCCGACTTCCGGGGAAATCGCAATAATGTCGCTGTGCAGAAACTGCTCCATTTTCCTGTGGATTTCACGCAGCGACTTGCTGAAGACACGGAGCATTTTTTCAGTAATAATGCTCTTTGAGCCGAACATCTGCTCAAATTCAAGAACCGTCAGCTGAACGACAACTGAGTCAACAAGCACCGATGCGGTCACCAGGCTCGGCATGCGGGCAAGTGCGCTTTTCACGCCGAAAAATTCCCCGATCCGAAGCTGCTCTGAAATTTGCGTTCCTGTTTCCAAGTCCATGCTTCTCAAGGCGACCGCGCCTGACTGCAAAATGTAAATGTTTTCGTCCTTGTCGCCTTCAAAAAATATAATCGATCCCTTGGTAAACTGAACTGTCCGCGGCATGAAAATCACATCCTCCAGGCTTTCTTTTCATAGATCAAGCTGACTCCATGTCAAGCCTGACCCAAGAACTGCTTTGCACTCCCGTAAAAGCGGCTTTTTAAAAGCATATCGCTTCACTCTAGCATATTTTTTAAATTTATTCTACATTTTACAGTGATTATTGAGCGTTTAAAATCATCCGCTGAAATGGCGCGGCTGATTTTAACTACAGTTTCTTACGAAACTGTCCTATTGACATATGTGCGAGGCAGACACTGCCTCGCACATGAAAACATCATTTCTCGATTCTGAAGAATCGTTCAATGATGTTTTTTAAGGAATGTTTAAAATCAGCTACTGAAATGGCGCGGCTGATTTTAACTTGCAGTTTGCAAAACAAACTGTCTTATTGATTTTAGGAACATTTAAAAACTGCGGACATACAATGATAGACTTGCACACTCATTCTTCAGCATCAGACGGAACATACGGGCCTTCCCAGCTGATAGATTACGCGGCGCAGAAAAACCTGACTGCGCTGGCCCTTACAGACCACGACACCGTTGACGGAATTCTGGAAGCGCAGGAGCAGGCGCGCAGGTGCGGCATTGCCTTTATTCCAGGAATTGAAATTTCTGTGGAATGGCCGACGGGAGAATTCCACCTGCTCGGACTGGGGCTTAAGACGCTTTCTCCAGAACTCGCAAAGCTTATCCGCTTTCTGAGGGCGGAACGGGATTCCCGGAACAGAAAAATAGCGAAAAAACTGCGGGAACAGCATATCAGCATAACGTATGAAGAAGTTGCTGAAAAGGCAGGAACAAATACAGTCGGGCGTCCGCACTTTGCAAGTATTCTGGCGGAAAAAGGCATCGTGAAGGAACGCAAGGAGGCTTTTGACCGCTTTCTTGCAAAAGGGCGGCCGTGCTACGTAAGCAGGACAGGCGCCGACCTGAATGATGCGGTAAACGCAATAAAAACGTCCGGCGGAATTCCCGTGCAGGCACATCCGCTTTCCATGTATGTTTCATGGGGAAAAATGGAAGAAACGCTGGCAGATATCCGCGCTCAGGGAGTGGAAGGGCTTGAAGCGTACCATCCGGCAATACGCAGAGCAGAATCAGCCAGGCTTGAGTCCCTTGCAAAAAAACTCGGCATGATTGCAACAGCCGGAAGCGACTTTCACGGAAAGCAAGTCAGAGCAGACCGGGAAATAGGATTTACAGCCGGAGATATGCAGATTGAAGACAGGTTCTGGCTTGCAGAGCTACAGCCTGCCCTCGAAAAAATACACAGCGGGACAGACCATAGCTTTGCTCTGTAAAGCTATTTTACAGCAAGAAGCGCACCCAGAATGACAAGATGCTGGGCAAGCATATACAGCCAGCCAAGGAAATTCCCGGCACCGCCAGAAAGAATTCCTCTGAAGCCGACAATGTCAGCAAGCACAATTGCAATCACCCAGACAATGATTGCTATAAAGGCAAGAACAGAGCCAAAACTGCCGAACCTGTCGCCGATAATCAGCTTGAGAATCATAAAGATTCCGACTAAAAGCTCAATCACGCCGAACACAACTGCAAGAATGCTTGCCAGATCGCCTGAGAAAACAGACTTAATTGATTTTACCGCAAAGTCGCCGCCGCCCTGCAAGGCATAAATTCCGCCGACTGCAAGCATCACGCCGACTGCAAGCTGCAAGATTACAAGCGCGGCTGACCACGTTCCTTTTTCATTTCTCATAGAAACCTCCTGTTTATATCTTTAAAAATATAACAGGCTTTCATGAAAATTCAACATATAAATGCAGTTTTTTTTCCTTTTTTTGCAGAGCTGCCAGACGGAAGATGGCACAGCCGCCTGCCGTATAAACGTACAGCAGGCAGCTGAAAAAAACAGGAACTGCTAGTTTCCGGCAGAAGTCTGAGAATCAGTCAACATCGAGATCTTTCAAATCAACAGGATCACTCATTGATGTAATCATCCAACCAAGCCTTTTTGAAGAAGGAACTGATAGAGACCATCTTCTTTGCACCATGATAGTGTTACAGTCGTACCTGTTTGCATTTTCAAGCCACTTTTTGTATTCGCCTAAAGTGCCGTCCATAAGACCAATTGTATCAAATATTTTATTATCACTTTTATCTATATAACTATAATAAAGATCGCCTCCAATCCACTGTGTATATGAACGCCAGTGATCAGGATCTCCTACACAAACAGCAGCACCGTCACAGTTTTCCGCCTTCTTGGCTCCCTGAGGAAAGGCGAACTGTATATCAGGATCTTTAAAGTGAATAAAAATCACAGGTTTTTCTTCCGAATTGCCTTCACTATCCGTAAAGTCACCATTTTTTTCTGGAGAATACATTGTAACCACAGGCTTAAAATCGCTCCTGCTGGCTTTGATTCTTCCAAGGCCGCCAACTGCTGTAACGGTAACATGATCAGTGACAATATTCTTTCTCCAGTCAAGAGCACTATGATCAGAAGGATCAAAGTCTACATCAATTGTGTATGTTTTTCCCGGCTCAACAAGCGGATACACAAGACCGTCCATATCTTCCATATCAACAGGACTTGCTTCCGGCGTAATAGTGCCATCAGATTCTGCCGGATTACACCAAATATTGATATGCCCCACGCCGCCTAATTTCTCGATGCTGTCAGGAACTCTTATGTTAAAGTGAATGCCGTCACTTTCCGCCCATGCAGTCACTGCCTTGCGGCCGTCAGATGAAAGCAGCTCGCCTGAAACTGCCCCTTCCGGCTGAAAACCATTTGCACTGGAATTTCCTGAAGCTTCAGTATTTGAACCAAAACTGCCTGAGCCTGAATCCGAGCCGTCCGAGCAGGAAACAAACACCGCCGCTGCCATAATCAGGGCCGAAACAAATGAGAGCGCGCTTTTTTTCATAAAAAGCCTCCGTAGAATGAAATTTCACTTCCATTCTACCCCCCCCCGATTTTTGTCAAGCCCCCTGCGTCAGTTTCCTGTCCTTTACTGTGCAACAGGCCTGGAGGCTTTATAACGGGAACGGCTTCTTTCTGAGGATTTCAAGGACGCCTTTGTCTGCTCCAAACGGAACAATGCTTGGCTGCTCATACACCGGGCTTATGACGATGCCAAGGTCAAGGCAGTGAATCAAAAATTCCCGATACCGCTCCTGCGGAACTTTCGGATGCAGGTACGGCCCCGTGCGCTCCCAGTACGGCACAACAGCCTTGTCGTATATGAACCAGTCTTTTTCCTGCCGCTCCTGAATTGCTGCAATAAGGTTGTACAGCGAGCGGGCAACGGCAGCTTCAACAGGAGACGGAAGCTTTATGTTTCTTTTAAAAGCGCCGGGATTTTCATGCGCAAGCTCATCCTTCACTGCAAGAATAAAAATTCCGCTTGTCCACGGCAGCGGCGGCTCAAGCATAATGCAGTCAATGCTGTCAAAGTCAACCTGGGCTGCCCATGGCTTCCAAAACAGCGTGCTGTGCGGACTTATGGACAGAGCGCAGGAAAGGCAGTCCTGCCTGTGCGAAAACAGAAAGACACAGCGGTGCGCGCCGAAAAACAAGCTGCTGTTAAACAGACTGTTTACTGCCTTTTCCAGACGGCCGGAAAAACAGGTTTTAAAGCTTCCCGTTGCGCCGCGGTCAAGCGCATTTTTCAGCATAGTGAAGGCAGAACTTCCGCCCCAGCCTAAAATGGCCCGCCCGTTTTCCTGATACAAGTCAGTCAGCCGCCGCCCCTTCTGTGTATACAAAAACGGCCCGCGCGCACGCTTTACATTTCCGTAGCGGAGAAAAACAGCTTCCGCTAAAAAATCAGTTTCATTCATTTCAGCTGATTATACAGGAAAAAGCACGCAATGTCATTTGCCGACACAAAAACGGCTGAAAATAGTTTCAAGCACATCGTCAGGAGAAACTTCGCCGGTAACTTCCCCGAGGCTTGCAAGCGCGTCCTCCAGATCCTGAACAACGGCATCAAGCCCGTAGCTGGCAGTGCGGGAAATTTCCAGGGCGTGAGTTATGCGCTCCAAGGCTTCTTCAACTGAGTTTTTCTGGCGTTCTGAACCAAGGCCGGCCTGTTCCCGCTCCGTGAATTCCGTGCCGAGAATCAGTTTTTTTATCTTCAGAATCAGGCTTTCAATTCCTGCTCCGCTTTTTGCTGAGACGGCAGCAGTCTCGCGCCACGCCTTCTTCATCTCAGTTACATTTGAAATTTCAGCCTTGTCACATTTGTTCAGAACAAGTATGAGCGGAACTGCCGGATGCGACTCCATGAAGCTGATGTCATCGGCTGAAATTCCGGCGGAAGCGTCAACAAGATAGAGAATGACATCCGCGCCCGCGCTCAAGTCCTTTGCAAGCTCCACGCCTTTCGCTTCTACCGCATCGTCAGTGCTGCGAATTCCGGCAGTGTCAAAAAGCCGCACTGGAATTCCTGAAAAGTCCGCCCAGCTTTCAAGCCAGTCGCGTGTTGTTCCTTCAGTGCTGCTTACAATCGCCCGCTCTTCCTTTAAAAGCGAATTGAACAGGCTCGATTTTCCGGCGTTCGTTTTTCCGCACAGCACAACTTTTGCGCCGTCCTGATATATTTTTTCAGCTCTCCACGAGGAAGCAAGATCCGAAAGCTGTTTCTGCGCCTGCTCCAGAAAAGACGGATCAAACGAATCTGAAACAGTTTCTTCATCCTCAGGATATTCAATTTCAACTTCAATGGCGCTCAGCGTGTCAAGAATCAGCTTCTTGACTGAATCAATCTGATTGAAAAGAGAACCGCACAGACGGCCGGCCGCACGGCTTCTGGAGCTGTCCGTCTTGCTGTCGATAATTTCCTTTACAGCCTCAGCTCTGGTCAAGTCAGTTTTTCCGTTGACATACGCCCTGAAAGTGAATTCGCCGCGCTCAGCCTTTCTAAAGCCGTTTTCAAGCAGAAGTGAAAAAACTGCTGTGACAACGCTTATTCCGCCGTGACAAAAAATTTCAACCATGTCTTCGCCGGTAAACGATCTGGGGCTTCTGTAGACCGCTGCCATCACTTCGTCAATTCTGCGTTCTTTTTCAGGAAGAGCCGGATTTACAATCCAGCCGTGAACAAGCGAATTTCCCGGCGCGCGCATGACAGCTTCCGCACGTGAAAAAATCCTGCTGAAAAGAGTGATGCTGTTCTTTCCGCTCGCACGGACAATTCCAATCGCGCCAGGAGCCAAGGCTGTCGCAATGGCAGCAATCGGCTCGTCAGGAACATACCTGGGCCTATTCATGGCGGCCTGCGGAAAAAGGCCTGATGCGCAGAAGATTCCGCGACGGCACCGCTCTGACTTCATAGTCAGCATCCTGCTCAAGAACAGAATGCCATATAGAAATCATTTCCTTTGAGCGCAGCTCTTCTTCCTCTGCATTTTCCGGCGCGGGCTGCTTTTCCTTTTCACCTGAACTGAAAGCCGGGAGGCGCTTCTGCAAGTCGCACTCGTTTTTGTGCCACGGTGAAATTTCATTGTCCTGCGGATCCGGGCTGATATCCTCGTAATATCCGCCTGAATTGTTCCAGTACATATAGCCGCGGTCAAGTCCGTCCCGCACACCGAACACTTCGCGCAGAACATACTTCTTGTCGTAATACGCTCTGTCGTAACGGACTCCCATATAAAACGCCTGAATCCACGGACGCACGACAATCCTGTTTCTGGCGATGACCGTATTCCTGTACGAGCCGTAAAAATAAATTCGGTACGGCCTCTCTTCGCGCGGAGCATAGTCAAGAAAACTCTGCTCAAAATGAGACGGATAGAACATCGGGCAGATGACATCAACATATTCACTCATCAGCTCAACGTCCTGCCCGGTCCGTGTTCCGCTGCGGTACCATCCGTTTGCACCGTAAATATCAATGCCGATCGGCGCATTTATATTTTTTCTGGCATAAGACAGAAATGAAACAAGAGCGCTTTCCTTGTCCATGCCTTTGTCCTTCCAGCGGTAGGAAGCTGAGCCGAGGTTTGTACCGTCAGTAGGAAACCGTATATAGTCAAACTGAATTTCATCAAAGCCGCGCTCAATCAGCTCCTTTGCAATTTCAACATTGTATTCCCATACTTCCTCGCTGTACGGATCAACCCAGTTTTCATCATAATACACAGTCCTGGTGCCTGTGACAGATCCCGCCTCGTTCTTGACTTCCTCTGTTCCGCGGATTCCGACCCACGGCGCATTTGTCCGCGAATTCCAGACCGCATATTTTCCGCCGCTGTATGAAGCAAGGTTTCTGTCCTTAAAGACGACAATGCGGGCAATCAGGTACGTTCCGTCTTTTTTAAATTCGCTGACAACCTGCTCCACATCTATTTTATACTGGGTGACTTTTCCCTTTTGCCTGAGCATGGAATTTTCAGGCTCAAAGCGCAAAAGGCCGTAGTCGTCCTTCATATCGATGACAACCGCATTAAGCTTGTTGTCCGAAATAATATTCCGGTACTTGCTGATTCCGCTGCTGTTTCTAAGCTGATATACAGACGCATAGACAGCCTTCCGCTTGTCCGCCTTTTCGCCCCACGGAGTCAGAATCACATCGGGATTCAAGAGGAACAGCTCCTTCAGCTCAAGGGCTGAGTCAAAGCCGGAAAACCGTCCAGGAACATACGCAGCATTTACGATTGAGCGCGCCGCATTCAGATGACTCTTCCACGAGTCAAATCCCTTCAGCCTCTGCACAGTTCCGTCCGCAAGAGAATATGAAGCAAGCGAGCCGACTGTTGAAAACACAATGTCAGAGCCTGCCTGGCAAAGCCCGTCAATCGTGCCGCACGGATCCGCGCCCTGATATATTTTTTCGCCGCGCTTTGTCTTCCAGTTGAACCGGTAGATGTTCGGAAGAAATGACTGGGAAAGATACATTTCAGCATACACAGTTCCATCGGAACGCCTGCACAGAACAGGAAGAATGTCTGCAATCTCATCAATCTGCGTAAGGCTTTCCATCGCCGAAAAACCTGCGCTCACATATATCCAGGCAGGACGGCTTGCATCAGCCCGGCAATAGCTGAAGCCGCGGATTGGATGCGACATAAAGACAACAGTTTCGCTCCCGGCAATTCCGCCGTCTTTTCCGTAGACTGGCATCTTGGAAACTGCAACAGCCTTCATTCCCGGAGTGCCGTCTCCCGCAGAGCCGAGCGAAGCCCATGATACGCCGCCGTTCCGTGTTATAAACACTTCATCCTTTGTGGCAGTGACAAGAACATCAGGATCAAACGGATCTGCGCAGATATCCTTGAGGAGAGATGTTTTTTCAATAAGCGATTTTTTCTGCCCGTCATACTGCTTTACAATAAGCGACGGAAGCCCGGTGTTGCGGTACGTGAATGTCTTTAAATCCGAAGATGAAACGATTCCCTTTTCAGTGAGGAAAAACCACTGTGCGGAAGTTTTTAAAATGCGCTCTACTTTTCCTTCCGTCCACACAGGATCTGCCATTCCGCTCGGCATAATCCTGAAAAGTCCCGCGTCCGTTCCAATTAAAAACGGCTCATCCGTTTCCGCTGATTTTTTTTCAGCCTGAATATCAGGAAGCTGATACAGGGGCTTTGTCTGGGCATATAAAAAATGCAGGGAGCACAGCGCCAGCGCCAGTCCGCACCTGAAAAATCCTGCGCCTCTTACACCGAACCTCAAGCGGCTTGAAATGCACAATTTTAAAAAGATAGTTCGCATGAACTTTTTATCGGCATTTTAAAACAGAATTTTACTTTTTATTCGTGCGGAGGATTTTATACCTTCGGGGCTGCAGGCAGTACCCCGATGCTTGCACCGGGCACCGTTCATTGCAAAACAAGATCGCCTTCCTTTATCCAGCCGAGCTTCCTCAGTCCCGTGCAGAATATCCACGACAAAATTCCCGGAAGAACGAAGCAGACAAGGACAAGTCCAGTCCAGTCAGACAGCGAAGGAGAAACGGCAAGCGCGCCATGGGAAACAGCAACGCTGCTCGGCTCAAACCATCCTGTGATAACACCAATCTGGCCGACAAGCCCGCACGTTCCCATTCCGCTTGAAACAGCAGCGCCGTTCATCTGCATTTTAAATATGCATGTTGAAACCGGGCCTGTAATTGCAGAGACTGCAACAGGCGGAATCCATATCCGCGGATTCTTTATTATGTTCGGCATCTGAAGCATCGAAGTTCCAAGTCCCTGGGACAAAAGGCCGCTCCATCTGTTTTCCCTGAAGCTCATGACGGCAAACCCGACCATCTGGGCGCAGCAGCCTGCAACCGCGGCTCCTCCTGCAAGGCCGGTAAGACCGAGCGCAGCGCAGATTGCGGCAGAACTGACTGGAAGCGTCAAAAGAATTCCGACAATGACTGAAATCAGAATTCCCATAAGGAACGGACGCAGCGTTGTAGCCCACACAATCAGGCTGCCGAATGCAGAGGCCGCCGCCCCGATATGCCTTGCAAGAAGCACTGTAAACAGAACGCCTGCAAGAATAGTAACAAGCGGAGTTACAATAATATCGACTTTTGTCTTCTTGCTGACAAGCGAACCGCACTCGCAGGAAAGAATCGAAATAACAAGAACCGCAAGCGGTCCTCCCGCCCCGCCCGTACTGTTTGCAGCCGCGCCAACCGCAGCAAGAGTGAACAGCACAAGCGAAGAAGCTCCCATCACATAGCCGATTCCGACAGCCATTGCCGCTCCCACTACATGAACTTCCGAAGCAAAATTGCCCGCCTCCACAAGAAACGAAAAGACAGGATTTTCACCAAGCCGAAGAAGCTGCTGTCCGAGAGTCTTTATAATGGTTCCAATCAAGAGCGATGAAAACAACCCCTGAGCCATTCCGCTCATTGCATCAATGCAATACCGCTTTACATACTTATTCATGATTCCTCCACAAAAAAATTTGCAATGCAAAATTTCAGAGACAGTCTTTTTGTATTGATGAAGTGATAGGAGCGCTCGTAGGCCCGTTAGACAAGAGTTTTGCCGACAGTCATCGAAAACAGAATTTTCAGTGAAATAATTATATCACAAATAAAAAATAAAATCAACATACCTCGACACAAACGTCGGGGTATGAACCCCTCCGCACGAATCAACATGATTTGCGCAAAACATCCGGCATGAAATCCGGCGCCTTCTGTATACGCGTTTCTTATTTTATGCTATTCTTTTTTTGTATGATTCATTTCATTGTAAATCCTGTCTCCAAGTCAGGAAAAGGCCTGAAGCTCTGGAAGAACAGGATCGAGCCGGTGCTGCGGGCAAAAGATATCGGTTACAGCCTTGATTTTTCAAAGGAACACGGAGACGTTACAAGCATCTGCTCGCGCCTCAGCAGAAACGCCTCTAAGGAAAAAAACTGCACAGTTGTGATTCTGGGCGGAGACGGAACTTTGAATGATGCTGTTCAGGGAATTGAAGATTTTGAAAACACAGTGCTTGCCTATATTCCCGCCGGCTCCAGCAATGACTTTGCGCGCGACATGCATCTTTCAAAATCCGTAAAAAAATCCCTTGAGCGCATTCTGTCAGGACAGGAACCGAAGCTTCTGGACATCGGAGAAGTCACAACTGAAAAAACGAAGCGCCGGTTTGCAGTAAGCTGCGGAATCGGATTTGATGCCGCTGTCTGCCAGCGCGCCTCCCATTCATACGTAAAAAAAACGCTCAACAAATTCGGACTTGGAAAGCTCACATACCTTGCAATCGCCCTGCGCCAGCTGCTCAGCGCGCCAGAGTCTGACTGCCAGATTGAATTCAGCAGCGGAGAAAAACTGCTCCTGAAAAAATTTCTGTTTGCAGCATCCATGGTTCACTCCTACGAAGGAGGAGGCTTCAAGTTCTGCCCGAAGGCCAGCTGCACTGACGGCAAGATGAACCTGTGCGCAGTAAACGGAAAGTCAGTCCCGGGAATTCTGCTTGCGCTGCCCACAGCGTTTTTCGGTCTTCACGGACTGTTCAAGGGCATTCACCTTCTTGAATTTGACAGCGCAACAATCACATCAGACGTGCCGCTGTGGCTTCACACTGACGGCGAAGTCTGGCAGAAGTCTTCGCAGATAACAGTCCGCACTTTTGAAAAAAAACTGAAGATAATTGTTTAAAGCAAACTGCCAAACCATTGCGGCTTATTCTAACTTATGTCAAGGAAGGCATTCATGAATGGAAAAAAAATGCAGTATCACCGCGAGCTTGAAAAAACGCTGGCCTCCCTTGCGACAGACGCACCGGCCGCAAACCGTCCTTCACTTCTGCTCCATGCCTGCTGCGCGCCCTGCTCATCGCACGTAATTGAATTTCTTGCATCCCGCTTCAATATAACGCTCCTGTATTACAATCCGAACATTTATCCCGAGGCTGAATACAGCAGGCGTCTTTCTGAGCTGCGGCAGTTTCTGCCCCGGTTTCCGCCGGCATCACAGAATTCAGTCAGCCTTGCTGAAGAAACATATCACAGTGAGGAATTCTTCAGCGGAATACGCATCAAGGAAAACCCGGAGCTTGCCGCTGAAAAAGAAAAGGGAGAACGGTGCGCAAGATGCTATCGGCTCCGGCTTGAGCATGCGTGCCGCTTTGCAACAGAACACGGCTTCACTTTTTTCTGCACAACGCTTTCCATAAGTCCCTTTAAAGATGCGCAGAAAATAAATGAAATCGGAGCCGAGCTTGCCGCATCATCCGGCGGAAAAACACAATGGCTGTATTCAGACTTTAAAAAGAAAGGCGGATTCCTGCGGAGCCTTGAGCTGAGCGCGCAGTTCGGCCTGTACCGGCAGCAGTACTGCGGCTGCATTTTTTCCATGAACCGCTCTAGCATGAGTCACGGACAACAAGCGACGACGGAAGAACAACCGTAATCGCGTCCGCGCCTTTTCCTGCCGAGCCGCTTACAATCATTGAAACGGCCCGCTCTCCCATGGCTTTTTTCTGGACGTTCATCGTTGTCAAGGGCGGGCATGTATAGGCGGAGCTTTCAATATTATCTATGCTGATCAGAGCAACGTCCGACGGAACAGCAACTGCCCTTTTTCCAAGAGCGCTAAGCACGCCGATTGCAACTTCGTCAGAGCCGCAGATAAGCGCGCGCGGAAGCTTTCCTGCCTCCGCAATCGAGTCAGCCGCCCGAAAGCTTTCCCTCATGTCGAACGTTTCAGCCAGAAAAAAATCAGGCTCCTTCAGTTCAATTCCGTTTCTGGAAAATGCCTGACGGACTCCGTCCATGCGCCCGTCCTTCTGTCCGATATAGCCGATGTCACGGTATCCTTTTTCTATCAGAAATTCCGCCGCACGCTGCGCAGTTTCACGCCGGTCAAACATAACGCTGCTCAGTCCTTCATACTGAAATTCCACGCAGACTATCCGTGAAAGCCGCTCCTTTATCTTTTCCATTATCTTCAGGTCTTCTTCTGTCTTCAGGCACTGATCCACAGCCACCAGAATCAGCGCGCCGATTTCCTCTTCGTGAATCAGGGCATTGCAGAGAACGGGATTTTTCAGCTCATAAAAAAAGCGTATAAAGCTCACCTGGCAGTTCTGCCTGTGGGCTTCAGTGTGAATGCCGGAAATAATTTCAGCATAGTACGGACGCAAAAACACATCCGCTGAGCAAAGCACAACTCCGATTTTATTAGACGCGAACGCAACGTCTCCCTGCTGCAAAACCTGCGCCGCCTTGTTCGGCCGGTATCCGAGCCGCTCTATCGCATCAAGAATTCTTTTGCGGGTTTCCAGCGCAACGGATCTGTCGGAATTTCCGCTTATGACATAGCTTACCATGCTGCGTGTAACGCCGGCTTCCCGTGCAACATCATTCTGTGTAACTGATGATTTCATCTGCATTCCCTTTCCATAAAAATGAATATCAGCTTATGATTTTCAGATTATAAACAGCTTCAGGCTTGATGTAAAGACAGCCCTTGCATTTCAGCAGGCAAACTGCCTCAGCCGAAGTGCAAGGGCTTCCTTATGGAAAAATCAGGAGGCAATCAGCAGCCTCGACGCAAGCGTTGAGGCTGCTGTTCTCATAAGGTATCGCAGCCGGGTTTCATACCTTTCATTGCAATGCAAGCATCGAGGTATGAAACCCTCCGCACGAATCAACACAAAAAGCAACTCGTGTTGATTATAAATCAGTATATATGTCTTTTTTCCAGATGTCAAGTTTTTTCTGGCTTTTCTGCAAAAACAGCTTTCCAAAGGAGCAGCACCCCCTCAGAAAGCCTTTTTCACAGCTAGTCGATTTTTGTCATGTCCGCAACATCCTTGCTGTAGTCAACGCCTTCAATATCAAATCCATTGATAGCAAGAAAGTCATGGCGGATTCCGGCAAGATCAACAAGCTCGTTTACAGTATCCTCTGTCACTGCCGGCATAATTTTGTCCACTTCGGCCTGAACTTTCGGATCCATTTCCCAGTCATCCATTCTGATTCTGTTTTCCGAATCAACAGGAACAGTTCCGTCAGCCGTGTACAGACGCTCAGCAAAAAGACGCTCCATCTGCTCAATGCAGCCTTCATGCGTTCCCTGCTTTTTCATCACATTGAACAGGATGCCGAGATACTGTGTGATAATCGGAATGACAGAAGAAGAGCGGGTGATAAGGCCTTTGTTCACGCTTACATATGCAGCCCCGCCCGTTTTCTTCAGGAGAGAATCGATTGCATGGGCTTTCTTTTCCAGATCTTTTTTTGCCTCGCCGATTGTTCCGTCGCGGTAAATCGGATGGGACAGTGACGGACCGATATACGAATACGCAAGTGTGCGGCAGCCGTCCGCAAGAACTCCAGCCTGAGAAAGCTGCGTAATCCACCGCTCCCAGTCTTCGCCGCCCATAACTTTCACCGTCTGGGCAACTTCGTCCGCAGAAGCAGGCTCCGCAGAAGCCTGAACGATTTTTCCGCTCATCATGTCAAGCGAGGCGCCTGAATACACCTGCCCTATCGGCTTGATGACAGAACGGTACATCACCTTTGTGTCAGGATCAGTGCGCACAGGGCTTGCCAATGAATAAATCACAAGGTCAGCCTTTGCGCCCCATTCCTTTAAAAGCCCGATGACAGACGCGCGGCATTCATCACTGTACGCGTCAGCATTGAATGTCTTTGTTTTCAGCCCGGCTTTTTCTGCGGCACGGTCAAACGCACGGTTGTTATACCAGCCCGGGGTTCCGCCTTTTACCGCTGTAGGCTCCTTTTCAAAGGAAACACCGACCGTATCGGCTCCGTACTCAAAGGCTGCGCTGATTCTGCTTGCAAGCCCGTAGCCTGTGGAGCAGCCGAGAACTAAAACAGTCTTGGGAGCATTTCCGCCTTCTGCACGCGTCTTTGTTCCGCGTTTGGCCTTTTGAGCAACAACATAGTCAATCTGATGTTCTGTTTCCCGCGCGCATCCTGCCGGATGAGCATTGATGCACATATTGCTGCGGATCATCGGTTTTATAATCATTTACATATCTCCTGCATTAGTGAATAAAGGATTGTCTTTAAAGTCTAACTGCTTTGATATTCTGCGTCAATATGTCAAATCTAAAATACAGAAAAAAAAGCGTATAAAAGGCAAAAAGCGTCACAGGCACTGTTCACTTTGCGCGCCGGATTTCCGAAAATATATACTATGAAGAAAAAAGCAAATCTGTATGTCCCTTTTTTTTGCATCGCGTTCCTGTGCGTACTTCTGCAAAGCGCTTTTTCTGCGGTAAAAGTTTCCGAGCGGCGGCAAAAGCTCATTACACTTGCGCTTCAGTTTCAGGGGACAAAATATGTTTACGGCGGAAAAGAGCCCGCGCAGGGATTTGATTGCTCAGGGTATGTCACATACGTTGTGCGCACGGCAGCCGGAATTCAGCTTCCTAGATCCGCGAACGCAATATACCATTCGGACAAAGTAAAAAAAATCCAGCCGAGCGAGCGCGAGCCGGGAGACCTGATGTTCTTTAAAAACGATATGAGCGCTGAAAGGATTACACACGTGGGCATTTACTGCGGCGTTTATCACGGGCCGGTAAAAAAATTTGAAGGAAGGCGCGTCTTTATTTCAGCTGTCAGCGACGGCCCGAAAACCGGCGTTCAGCTTACGCTGATTGACGAGCGGTTCTGGAAAAACCATTTTTTTGCCTACGGACGTATTCTGCCCCGTACAACAGAGAAATAGAGCGGCTCCGCACAACAGAAAAGTAAAGCGGCCCCGTACAACAGAAAAATAAACGCCCATTTCTGTAACGGACAGCCGCCATTTTTGGTTTTATCTATGTCGCAGATAATTCACAAGGAGACATGATAAAAATTCTGACTAAAATCGCGTCAGAGTTTTTACGGGAGCTTTTCATGGCACAGAAAAAGTATTTTTTTGCAACGTCATATATAGTGCTGCTGCTGGCATTTGCCGGCTGCTCGTCCGCACTAAAAATCAGCGCGCGCGCGGACGCAAGCCAAAGCTATGCTCTTTCCGTAGACATAGGAAAAACACTTTCCCAGACAATACAGTCCGCAGCGGAAGGACTGAGCGCAATGAGCGGCGCGGCACAGACTTCAGGAAGCACAGTTCTGTTTGAAACTGAAAAAATAAGGCATGCGCTGGAACAGTCCGGGTTTAAAAATGCTCAGGTTTCAAGCCCTGAATTTTCGCAGCTTTCTATCAGTGCAAGCGGAACAATAGAAGGGCTTGTCAAGCAGGGAAAGAATTACCTTGCTGTAAACCTCAGCCCGCAGACAGTTGGCGCGCTTCTGTCTTACGTTCCTGAGGAAACAAGAAGCTATATTGACCTTTTTATGGCTCCTGTCTTCACCGGTGAGCAAATGACAGCGGAAGAATATGCTGAGCTGGTTTCCGTCATCTATGGAGAAAGCCTTGCAGAGGAACTGAAAAAATCTGCCGTCCAGCTGACGCTCGCATCTCCTGCGGGAAAGACAAAATCATTTTCAATTCCGCTCGCAGACTTTCTTACGCTCAGCCAGAAGCAGACATACACCGTGAGCTGGTAAGCCTAAATGCCGTTGTAATGGGACGCGATTTTTTCCACAGCATATTCCTTGAATTCCTGCACAGAAAATGTCCGCTGCGGAATTTTAGATGAAAACCGGAAGCGGCAGGCAACCGTGTTCTCTTCCTGCTCCTTTGCGCCTACAACAAGAATATACGGCGTCCGATGCTCTGTCGAAACAGTCTTTATCTTGGTTTTCATATTGCTGTCATCAGTATATGCGCGGCAACGCAGTCCGGCAGCCGCAAGTTCCTGCGCAACACGCTCAGCATAGCTGTTGAATTCAGGCGAAACAGGAACAACCGCAGCCTGTTCAAACGAAATCCAGGCAGGAAACGCGCCTGCGTAGTTTTCAATCAGGATTCCAAGAAACCGCTCAAGCGATCCGAGCACCGCGCGGTGCAGCATGACGGGATGATGCTTCTGGTTATCCGCTCCGATGTACTGCGCATTAAGCCGTTCCGCGCTCGGAAGCTGATAGTCAAGCTGAATTGTTCCGCACTGCCACTGGCGGCCAAGCGCATCGGTCAGCGTGAATTCAAGCTTGGGGCCGTAGAACGCGCCTTCCCCAGGCTGAATTTCATATTTCATTCCGGCTGATGTGCAGGCGGCGGCAAGCGCTTTTTCGGCGTGCTGCCATGTTTCAATTTCACCAACATGATCCTCAGGCATTGTGCTGAGCTTTATCAGAAGATTCTTGTCAAAGCCGAAGTCCTTGTAGACATCAAGCAGCAGGCGGCAGAACTTTGCAACTTCCGCTTCAATCTGCTCTTCCGTGCAGATAATATGAGCATCGTCCTGAACAAATCCGCGCACACGCATAATTCCGTGGAGCGTTCCGCTCGGCTCGTTGCGCACACAGTGCCCGAATTCTGCAAGGCGCAGCGGCAGTTCCCGGTAGGAACGGATCTTTGAATTGAAGATTTCAAGCGCGCCGGGACAGTTCATGGGCTTGACTGCAAAAATGCGCTTTTCGCTTTCAGTGATAAACATATTTTTCTGGTAATGCCCCCAGTGTCCTGAGCGTTCCCACAGAGAGCGGGGCATGATGGCCGGCGTGTTCACTTCCTGATATCCGTCCTTCTGGATTTTTTCGCGCATGTAGTCTTGCAGCGCAACATACATTGTCCAGCCGTTCGGATGCCAGAAAATCTGCCCGGGATCCTCCGGGTCAAGATGAAACAGGTCAAGCTGGACGCCAAGCTTTCTGTGGTCGCGCTTTTCAGCTTCTTCAAGCATGGCAAGGTATTCCTTCAAATCGTCAGGCTTGTAAAAGCAGGCCGCGTATATGCGTGTCAGCATCGGACGTGCCACATCTCCTTTCCAGTATGCGCCGGCAACACTCATCAGCTTGAACGACTGCGCATTGATTTCCTTTGTGTTTGCAACATGCGGGCCGCGGCACAAGTCAATATATCCGTCCTGCTGGTATGCTGTAATCACCTCGCCTTCAGGAAGCTCTTTTATCAGCTCGGCTTTGTACGGCTGATCCTTGAAAAGCTCAAGCGCTTCCTCCCGGGAAATTTCCCTGCGGACAAAATCATGGCTTCCGGAAAGAATCCTGCGCATTTCCTTTTCAATTGCAGAAAAATCATCTGCGGAAACAGTTTTGTCAGACGGAAACTCAAAGTCATAGTAAAAGCCGTTTTCAATCGCCGGCCCGATTGCTGTTTTTGTTCCGGGGAAAAGACGGAGCACTGCCTCAGCCATAACATGGGCACAGCTGTGGCGCACTGTCTGAAGTTTTTCATCAACTGCCATAAGTCATTCCTTGCAAAAATAATAATAGTAGGATAGTCTTTTTTTCATTATGTTTCAACATAGCGCACGGCAGGAATTCATGAACCGACTCTTTCTATGTGCGCTCCAATCGACTGAAGCCGGGAAACAAGATGCTCGTATCCGCGCTCAATCTGGTACACATTGCTGATTCTGCTTTTTCCCCGGGCGCAGAGCGCGGCAATCACCATTGCCATGCCGGCCCGCACATCAGGAGAAACAAGATGCTCGCCGTGCAAAGAGCTTGGGCCTGCCACAACGGCACGGTGGGGATCACAGAGCGTAATCCGCGCGCCCATGCTTATCAGCTTGTCCACAAAGAACATCCGGCTTTCAAACATCTTTTCAAAAATCAGGACTGTGCCTTCCACCTGCGTTGCAACAACGGTCATAATCGAAGTCAGATCCGGCGGAAATCCCGGCCACGGGCTGTCATCGATTTTCGGAATCATGCCGCCAAGATCCATGTTCACTTTCAGCTCCTGATCAGATGAAACGGAAAGGACATCGCCTTCAACTTCCCAGCGTATTCCAAGCTTTCCGAACGAAACTTTCAGCGGACGCAAGTCATTTGCCCTGACGCCGGTTATTTTCAGCGAGCTGCGGGTGGCGGCCGCAAGCCCGATGAACGAGCCGATTTCCATGAAGTCCGGGCCGATTGAAAAGTCGCAGCCGTGCAGCTTTTCCACGCCGTCAATCTGAAGAATATTGGAGCCGATGCCGCGAATGTCCGCGCCCATTGCATTGAGCATGCTGCACAAGTCCTGAACGTGAGGCTCGCTCGCTGCGTTTGTAATCTCTGTGTGCCCTTCAGCGAGAACTGCCGCCATCACGGCGTTTTCTGTTGCGGTGACTGATGTTTCGTCCAAAAAAATATCAGCTCCCGCAAGCTTGTTCGCGCTGAATTCAAATTTTCCGTCAACTGAAACCCGCGCGCCAAGCTCCTGAAGCGCAAGAAAATGCGTGTCAAGCCTTCTTCTTCCTATGACATCACCGCCGGGAGGAGACATGACAGCCTTTCCGGCACGGGCAAGAAGCGGCCCTGCAAACAGAATGGAAGCCCGGATTTTTTTGCTCAGCTCCGCGGGAATGTCAGTGCGCACAATGTCACAGGCCGCAATTTCCCAGACATTTTCCGAGATTTTTTTTACCGCTGCGCCAAACGACTCCAAAATCGAAAGCATCACGCGGGTGTCTTCAATTTCAGGAACATTCCGAAGCGTAACTGTCCCGGAAGTGAGCAGCGCAGCCGCAATGCACGGAAGCGCGGCATTTTTATTTCCGCTCGCCTTGACGGTTCCGTTGAGAGGAAATCCGCCTTCTATTCTATACTCATACATACAGGCATTATAAAGGGAATCAAAAAAAATTGCAATTTTGAAGCGGAAGAGAACATGCAGCTTTCTGTCATTCTGACGGCTCCTGCGAGCACAGCCTGACAAGCACTTCCAAAGCCTTTTCCATCTGGTTCAGGCTGACCCATTCTGTCCGGGAGTGAAAATTGTGTCCGCCGGTAAAAATGTTCGGGCAGGGAATTCCCATTTCCGTGAGCCGCGAACCGTCCGTGCCGCCGCGGATCGGCGTAAAGACAGGCTCAATGCCGGATGCCCGGTAAGCTTTCACAAGACGTTCCACTGTTTCCGGGTGCTGATCCATTTTTTGCTTCATGTTCAGATACTGCTGCGTATGCACAACAGACACTGTTCCGCCCGCCGATTCAGCAGCAGAGCGCGCAAGCAAATCAACGGCTGACTTCCGCCGGCTGATTCCGTCAAAGTCAAAATCCCTCAGCAGCAGCGAAACCTTGGCTTCTTCAATGGAGCCTTCAATTGAAACTGGAGCATAGAATCCCTGCCTGCCGTCTGTTGTTTCAGGACGCTCGGCAAACGGCAGACCCGAAACAAACTGGGAAGCCATGCTGATTGCATTCACCATGACTCCCCTGGCAGTTCCTGTGTGGCATGCTGTTCCTGCAAATGTTACATCGCTTCTGAAGGCATTGAAGCATTCTGTTTCCAGCTCGCCTATGTGGCCGCCGTCAACTGTGTACGCGCATTCTGACTGCAAGAGTGCACGGGGCACTTTGTCCATTCCATGGCCAGTTTCTTCGTCAGGAGAAAAAATCACTTCTATCTGGCAGTGCTTTGCTTCAGGATGCTCTTTAAAATAGGCAAGGCATGTCATGATTTCCGCAATGCCGGCCTTGTCGTCCGCGCCAAGCAGCGTTGTGCCGTCGCTTGTAATGACTGTCTCCCGGTTTTGTGCAGCGGCTGCAAGAAACTTGTCCTTTTCAGGATCCAGAGCAGCTCCGCCGGCAAGCCTGATAATTCCGCCCGAATAGCACTCGTGAATCACCGGCTTTACATTTTTCCCGGAAACTTCTTCAGATGTGTCAATATGAGCGAGGAGGCAGAGCGATTTTTTGCTCTGGCAGTTTGAAGGCAGCAGCCCGTATGTGTAGCAGAATTCTGTCGTCTGCGCATTTTCAAGCCCCAGCGACTTCAGCTCACGCAGCAGGATGGCAGCCATGTCGCGCTGCTGCGGAGTGCTCGGCATAACAAGCGAGTCAGCGCACGAGACAGAGCTTTCGCTGTATGTCTGCACATACTGCAAGAACCGGCTTAAAAGCTCATTCTTCAGTTCAGAGATTGTTTCAGTCATGACTTATAATAAATCCTGCCGGCAACTTTTTCAAGGGCATCAAGAATTTCAGGATCATATTTTTCAGCAAGCGAGCGCATTTCCTGCAAGGCATTTTTTTTGCTCAGGACTTTATGATAGCTTCTCCGGCTGACAAGCGAAATGTAGCTTTCCGCCGCATGAATCAGCCGCGCCACATACGGAATTTCATTTCCCCGCAGACCTTCAGGATAGCCTGAGCCGTCCTGATTTTCATGATGGCACAAAAACGCTTCCATAAAAACCGAAAGATATTCCTCAGGAATCAAATCAATATAATACAGGTTCCGGGAAACATGGCTTTTCATGCTCTCCTTTTCTTTCCTGGACAGCACTTCCGAATGGAACAGCGACGGCCGCACATCAAGAAAGCCTGCATCGCGCACCATTGCCGCACACGAAAACAAAATGCAGTCCAAAGGCGCCGCGTCTGTAAACCGAAGGATTTCGTAGACAAGCTGGCTGACATTCTTGGAATTGTTCCGGCGGTTTGTATGCGTGTCGATTACAGAGCCAAGAAGCACGCAGCCTTCCACAAGTTCCCGCAGGCGCTTTTTTTCTTCAGGCGGAACGGAAAGCGATTCCAAGTCCTTTATCAGCGGAAGATTCCTTAAATATGTTTTTGCAGCGATTTTTTCTCTGATGTATACAGCGGCAAAAAACAAGGCGGCGCACAAAATCACAAGCACGCCTGCAAACAGAACTGAAAGCAGCACAGAAACAAGCGCCGCAGCAGAAACTCCCGGAACCAGATCCTGCACAAAAGGAACAATTTCTGCCTGAATTCCGCTGCTCTCATTCATCGCGCTATTTTACCATGCATGGCAGGAATATGCAATTCTGTGCCAGGCAAAAAACGCCGCGTCCTCCAAAAGAAACACACCGCGCCCGGCACAGGAAAAATGAGCGGATCCCGGCGCAAAACCGGGCATGAACCATTCCGCACGAACCGGGCTAGAATGAATAGGTATATGTCAGCGGAAAGGAAATGAATGTGTCTCCGTCAACCGTTTCATAATTTACGCCTGCCTCAAAAGAATGGTTTCCGTACGCATAGCCGATATTCGGATTCACGCCGATAACAGGCTTTTCTCCATCGGAAGAATTGTCAACAAGAAGGATTCCCGTGACATTTGCCGTGAACGACTCTGTAAAATCATAGGCAGCCGTGCAAGCCACATACAAGTCATAGTCTGAATCCTTGTCATCCAAGTTCGCAAGAATTTCCGCAGCCACGCCAAATGCGCCAGCTGAATACTCGGCCGCAGCACTCAAAAGATTTTCTCCGAACACACCGAATTCCTCTGAAATGCTCAGGTCATCAAATCCGGCAGCCTTTTCCTTGCTGTACGAGTACCCCCCCCCGGATAACAAGCTCCTGCTCTGCAAGCGGCGCAACCTGCGCAAAAATGCCGAACGCCCTCTGGTCGCTGTCAGCAGCATCCTGAACAGAAGCCCCCGCAGAAAACAGCTCGCCCCATGCATAGCTGATTCCAAAGCCAACGTTGAACTTCATGTCAGAATCATCTTCATTTTTTCCGCTGAAGAAATTGACATCGTCTTCCCCGCCAAACGGAGCTGTTGCAGAAACGCTCAGTCCGTCTATCGGCCGGAAAATAACTGTAAATCCGTCCGAGCCGAAATTTCCCGTGCTCAGATTGTCATCATAAATCGGAAGATACGAACCGTCTGAATAAATGTCCTCATGAAATCCAAGCGACAGCTTTTCAACCGGGCGGAATTCAACAAACCAGTCAATGTCATCCCACGCCACGCCGAAATTCCTGCCGTTCCAGTCATCCAGTATAAACGTGACATCAATTCCGGCGTCAAGCCGTTCCGATGTAAACAGAACGACCGCATTTTCTTCAATTCCGGCAAAATCTGTTTCCGTGCCGTCCGCACCGTAGGAACCGCCTTTTTTTATTGACGCGACATCAGACGAAAGCTCGCTTGTGAATTCAACCGTCTGGGCAGACAGACTGAAGCCGGCAAAAAGCAGCGGAACAAGAACCGCGGCAGCCTTATTGATTTTCATATATACTCCTTAGAGGTTATTTAGTGCTAATTAAAATTAGTTATAACTAACTATAAAGCATCCCGCCTTTCTTTGTCAACATGTTTTTGCTTTTTTTAGCCGAAAACTGAATTCGCTTCCCCTAAAGAGCAGCTCTCTTTTTCAGCCCTTGCACTCATCATTGTTTCCATCCATCGTACTTTTCACACTCAAGGATTTCCTTTGCCCGGGCGACACGCTCCGCAGACGGGCTTTCTGTGTCCTTTAAAACATAATCGATTCCCAGATCCTTGTACTTCATTGCGCCAAGCCCATGGTACGGAAGAATTTCCACGCGCTGCACATTGCTGAGCGTCCGGATAAAGTCGCGGGTGAGCATCAGATATTCATCATTGTCTGTAATGCCCGGCACAAGAACGTGGCGGATCCAGATCGGCTTTTTGATTCCATCAAGATAGCGGAACATTTCCCGGATGTTTTTGCCGGTATGCCCGGTAAGCTGCACATGCTCATCTTCATCAATATGCTTTATGTCCATGAGCAGCAGATCTGTCACACTCATCAGCCGCCGGAACTGCTCAAACCACGCGCCTTCCTTCGTAAACGGGCCGCCCGCAGTGTCGATGCATGTATTGATTTTCTGTTCCTTTGCCTTTGTGAAAAGCTCAAGCAGAAAATCAATCTGCATGAGCGGCTCTCCGCCGGAAACAGTAATGCCGCCTTTTTCACCCCAGTACTCCCGGCATGTCAAGGCTTCCGCCAGAAGCTCATCTGCTGTATACGGCTTTCCTTTCGTTATGTCCCAAGTGTCCGGGTTATGGCAGTACTTGCAGCGCAGCGGACATCCTGCAAAAAAAATAATAAACCTGACTCCCGGCCCGTCCACAGAGCCAAACGACTCCAGCTGATGAATATATCCTGTCATATCGTTTTCCTGATAAAATGGTGTACCGTACAGTATAGCACAGATTCAAAAAGGTGTCAGCCTCCCGCCGCAGACATGCACAAATCAAACAGGCAGATTGCCGCCAGGAGAACAGCAGGGCGGTTCAGTTTTTTATGCACCCGCTCTTCCCTCCGCCCTGTTCACCATGGAGCGCAGATTTACAACGCCGTCAATCACCGACTCTGAAATCTTGACGAGCTTCTTGTAGCTGTCCTCAAGCTCAATCTTCGACATCGAGTCCTTGCGCTCAAAGACGGTTTTGACAAGCGCGTGCAGCTCGGCATGGTCTTTCATAATGCCGGCGAACACCGGAGACGAGGTGACTCCGTACTTTTCCGCCTCGTTGTCAAGCCATTTTCCGAGCGCGCAGGCATGGTGGTCGGAAAGCGACACCATCCCGGGACTCATCTTTCCGTCAATGAGCGCGCGGACTTTTGTAATCCAGCTTAGGTGGCGCAGCACGACCAGCGTGAACGGGAACAGCTGCGCGCTTTCCGCCTCCGGCCGCGTCTTTCCGGCAATCTCGCTCACCATCGTGTCAATGTCGAGCGTCAGAGAAATCATCTTGTCCACATCGGAAAGCTCGGAGGTCATCAGGGAGTTGATTTCATCCGAGTTGCTCTTGATGACTTCAAAGCTCTGGTTGTTCTCTTCATTTGACGAGACGATTTTGTTCACATTCTCCGCAACGCCGTCGCAGTTCCGCTTGAGATTCTCCGTCGTCTCCGCCACAAGCCGGGACGCATTCAGAATCTCCTCGCTTCCCGCCGAAAGGTTTTCCATCTCCGACGTTATTTCAGTGAACGCCTTCGCTGTCTCGCCGACTGTTCCGCTCAGCCACTTCATCGTTGTGCCGGTCGCATCGACTATGCTGTGCGCGTCCGACAGCGTGTCAATCATGTTCTTCAGCGTCTTTCCGATGTTTCCCGCGTTCTCTTTTGTAACTTCAGAAAGGCTCCTGATTTCCTCGGCGACGACGGAAAATCCCTTTCCCGCCTCTCCGGCATGGGCAGCCTCAATCGCGGCGTTCATCGCAAGCATGTTCGTCTTCTCGCTGATGCCGTTTATGACGGTGATGATGTTCTTCATCACGTCGATGTTCTCGCTCATCACTCCGATAACCGAAAGGACGCGGTCCGTCTTCTCGGAGGCATCGTCAACAGCGGAGGAAAGCTCGCCTGCAAGCGTAATTTTGTCCGAGACAATGCCCGCGACTGTCCGGATTGACTCCGATATATGCTCAACGGAAGTTTTTATCGTTCCGCCGAGGCTCTCCACGCTTTCGTTCACGTCCTTCATCTGCGAGTTTATGCCGACAATCGCATCGACGGCTTCCTTTGTGTTCCGGGCAAACGTCATGAACCTGTCCTGCTGGACAAGAATGTCGGAAATTGTCCGCGACGAATTTTCTATCGACTCCCGGAACGCAAGCGAAAGTGTCTCTGTTGCATCGGTAATCTTTCTCGCATCATCATAGACCGTCTTTCTGTCAATCTTCTCTGATTCGGCTGCGCGGTCATCGCTCACAGCGGCATTTTTATTCTTTCTATTAAACATGTCTGAAATTATAACTGATTTTCAGCAATATTCAACATAAATTTTACCGCCGCTCCTCCCTGTCGGAAGCGGACGCCGATTTCAGAAAAAGGACTGAAAAAAACGCCCTGCCTCCACATTGGAAACAGGGCGCATGACGCACACTTTCGGCTTTCGGCCTACAGGCTTGCGTGGCAGGTGCGGGCGATAACGTCGTCCTGCTGTTCTTTTGTCAGGTTGATAAAGCGCACGGCATAGCCGGAAACGCGCACGGTGAAGTTCGCGTACTCAGGCTTCTCAGGATGCGCCTGGCAGTCCTTGAGCTTCTCCACGCCGAACACGTTCACGTTCAGGTGATGCGCGCCCTTGTCGAAGTAGCCGTCCATCACGCTTACAAGGTTTGTAATCCGCTCGTTCTCATCATGGCCGAGCGCATTCGGATTGATTGTCTGCGTGTTGGAGATTCCGTCAAGCGCATACTTGTACGGAACTTTTGCAACGGAGTTCAGCGACTTGACAAGACCCTTTGTCTCCGCGCCGTACGACGGATTTGCTCCCGGCGAGAACGGCTCATGAGCCTTGCGTCCGTCCGGCAGCGCGCCCGTCGCCTTTCCGTACACAACATTCGACGTGATTGTCAGAATTGATGTCGTCGGCTCGGCATTGCGGTATGTCGGGTTCTTTTCGATTTTTGCCATAAACGCCTTCAGAAGCCACGTTGCAATCTCGTCAGCGCGGTCATCGTCCTGCCCGTAGCGCGGGAAGTCGCCCTCAATCTCAAAGTCGCTTGCAAGCCCGTGGTCATCGCGGATAACCTTCACCTTTGCATACTTGATTGCGCACAGCGAGTCAACAACATGGCTGAAGCCTGCGATTCCCGTTGCAAACGTGCGGCGCACATTCGTGTCGATGAGGGCAAGCTCCGCGGCCTCGTAGTAATACTTGTCGTGCATATAGTGAATCGCATTCAATGTGTTCACGTACAGCTTTGCAAGCCACTCAAGCATCACATCGTACTTGCGCATCACTTCGTCATAGTCAAGATACTCGGAAGTAATCGGCGCAAGCTCAGGGCCTACCTGCACATACGGAGTAAGCCCCGCGCCCTCGTCCTTTCCGCCGTTGATGGCGTACAGAAGCGCCTTCGCAAGGTTCGCGCGCGCTCCGAAGAACTGCATTTCCTTTCCTGTCTGCGTTGCCGAGACACAGCAGCAGATTGAATAGTCATCTCCCCAGATCGGGCGCATAACATCATCGTTCTCGTACTGAATTGAAGATGTGTCGATGGAAATCTTGGCCGCATACCGGCGGAACTTTTCAGGCAGCCGCTTTGAATACAGAACAGTGATGTTCGGCTCCGGGGACGGCCCCATGTTCTCAAGCGTGTGCAGGAAGCGGAAGTCGTTCTTTGTAACCATGTCGCGTCCGTCCTGTCCGAGACCTGCAACCTCAAGCGTCGCCCAGATCGGGTCGCCGGAGAACAGCTGGTTGTAGCTTTCGATACGAGCAAAGCGCACCATGCGGAATTTCATGACGATATGGTCAACAAGCTCCTGCGCCTTCTCCTCCGTAAGAATTCCGTTCTTGATGTCGCGCTCGATGTAAATGTCGAGGAACGTTGAGATGCGTCCGACTGACATAGCCGCGCCGTTCTGCGTCTTGATTGCCGCAAGATAGCCGAAGTACAGCCACTGGAACGCTTCCTTTGCATTCTTTGCCGGATTTGAAATGTCGTAGCCGTAGATTGCAGCCATCGCCTTGATGCCCTTGAGCGCCTTAATCTGCTCGGCGATTTCCTCGCGGAGGCGGATAATGTCCTCAGTCATCGTGCCGTTGCCGCAGTTCAGCTTGTCCTGCTCCTTGCACTGGATAAGGTAGTCGATTCCGTACAGAGCAACACGGCGGTAGTCGCCTACAATGCGTCCGCGGCCGTATGTGTCCGGCAGTCCCGTCAGAATGTGGGACTTGCGCGCCGCGCGGATTTCCGGCGTATAGACATCAAACACAGCGTCAGAGTGCGTCTTGTGATATTCGGTGAAAATGCGGTGCAGCTCCTTGTTCGACTCATAGCCGTACATCTGGGTTGACTGCTCTGCCATCTTGATTCCGCCGTACGGCATGAACGCGCGTTTGAGCGGCTTGTCAGTCTGAAGTCCGACGACCTGCTCCAGCTCCTTTCCTTCCGGGCAGATATAGCCGGCAGGATGAGAAGTAAGCCCGGTCACAACATCGGTGTCCAGATCGAGAACGCCGGAGCGCTCCTTTCCGTCAAGACCGATGCATTTCTTGTTATGCTCGGCTTTCTGAAGCTTCTGAAGCTCGTCAAAAAGCTTTTTTGTAGCGGCTGTCGGCCCCGCCAGAAATGACTCGTCTCCGCTATACTGAGTATAGTTGGCCTGAATAAAATCACGGACATTGACTTCGCTTGTCCATAAGCCTTTAGGGTTGAAGCCCTCCCATTCAGTTCTCATGTTCATATAAAACCTCTTTTGTCTGTTAATAGAATCATGTCAGCAAGAAACATTGGAACCAGTATAAACCATTGCCGTTTTTTATGCAATTGTTATCTGTCTCCAGCCAGCAATATAACAGAAAATATTTGTAATAGTTACAATATTGATTATAATACAATTACAGAAAATAGCAAGCAGTTTTTCAAAAAAAAGCATTATTTTCAAGAAAAAAAAACAGCGGGCTATTTCGGCATGCTTATAATATAAATAATAGAAGAAAAAAAATCGAAAAAAATGTTGTCGATTTTCATTATTTTTGGTATCTTTTATTTCAAATAAATTACATTTTAGCCTGAAAAGGCATTTAATAGGAGCAGAAAAAATGGCAAAACAGTTGATTTACAGTGAAGAAGCACGCAAAAAGATGCTGAGCGGAGTAGAACAGATTGCCCGCGCAGTAAAAGTGACACTCGGACCATGCGGACGCCTTGTCATGCTTGACAAAAAGTACGGCGCGCCGACAATCACAAAGGACGGTGTTTCTGTTGCAAAGGAAATCGAACTGAAGGATCCGTTTGAAAACATGGGCGCCCAGCTTGTGCGCGAAGTCTCTTCAAAGACAAATGATGTTGCCGGAGACGGAACTACGACAGCTACTGTTCTTGCATACGCAATTGTACGCGAAGGACTCAAGGCAGTTTCAGCAGGCATGACGCCGATTGAAATCAAGCGCGGAATCGACAAGGCGACTGCAATCGCTGTTGAAGAAGTCAAGAAAAACAGCCGCGCAGTAAAAGGCAATGATGACATCACCCACGTTGCAACAATTTCCGCCAATAATGATGTGGAAATCGGCAAGATTCTCGCTGATGCAATTGAAAAGGTCGGAAAGGACGGCGTCATTACTGTTGAAGAGTCAAAGAACATGGACACAACAGTAAAGATTGTAGAAGGAATGCAGTTTGACCGCGGATACATTTCATCATACTTTGTAAACGACCGCGAGCGCATGGAAGTGAACTACAGCGATGCATATGTGCTCATTCATGATGAAAAAATCAGCACGATGAAAGACCTTCTGCCGGTTCTTGAAAAAGTTGC
Source organism: Treponema sp. (assembly GCA_017935745.1). GTDB lineage: Bacteria > Spirochaetota > Spirochaetia > Treponematales > Treponemataceae > Treponema_D. Next base: position 31,529 of record JAGBGX010000016.1, read on the forward strand.
CCAGACAGGAAAGCCGCTTGTCATCATTGCGGAAGATCTGGACGGAGAGGCGCTTGCCACGCTCGTAGTAAACAGCATCCGCGGAACGCTCAAGTGCTGCGCAGTAAAGGCTCCTGGATTCGGAGACAGAAGGAAGGAAATGCTTCAGGATATCGCAATCCTGACCGGCGGAAAAGTCATTACAAAGGATCTGGGACTTAAGCTTGAGTCAGCGGACATCTCTGACCTTGGACAGGTGAAGTCAGTAAAGATTGACAAGGACAACACAACGCTTGTTGACGGTGCCGGAGACAAAAAAAGCATTTCAGACCGCATTGCTGAAATCAAGAATCAGATTGAAAAATCTACAAGCGACTACGACAAGGAAAAGCTCAAGGAGCGCCTTGCAAAGCTTTCAGGCGGCGTTGCTGTAATCAACATCGGCGCAATCACCGAAACAGAGATGAAGGAAAAGAAATTCCGCGTGGAAGACACACTTGCCGCTACCCGTGCTGCCCTGGAGGAAGGAATTGTCTGCGGCGGCGGAATTGCGCTCATTGAAGCAAGCAAAGTCCTTGACGCAGCCAAAGAGAACCTTACAGGAGATGAAAAGGTCGGATTCCAGATTATAAAGCGCGCGCTTGAAGAGCCGATCCGCCAGATTGCAGAAAATGCCGGTGTTGACGGCGCAGTCGTGGCAGACAAGGCAAAGAATGAAAAGAAAGGCATCGGATTCAATGCCGCAACTCAGGAATGGGTGAACATGATGGATGCAGGAATCATTGATCCGGCCAAGGTTGCGCGCTGCGCTTTGCAGAACGCAGCTTCTGTGGCGGGAATGCTCCTCACAACAGAATGCGCTATTACTGACATTCCAGAGCCTCCTGCTCCGGCCGCAGCACCTCAGCCGGGAATGGATGGAATGGGCGGAATGTACTAGCCAAAAGCCCCGGCGGCAGTCTCCGGGCTGCATGCAGGAAGCAAAAAGCCGCTTTCCATTACGGAAAGCGGCTTTTTTTCTGTAAAAAAGCGAACACTGCGGGCGCAAAAAAAACGCACACGCAAAAACCGCCGGAAATCCGGCAGCAGCCTTATTCTATACGCGCATTGACAGCCTTTTCCATTGTAATCGGCTTTCCGGCGGCAGTCAGATTTTTTCCGGCGGCCTGAGCCAGCCCGTTCACGGTTCTGTATTCAACCTTGCAAAAGCGGTCTATGTCAATCTTTGCAGGCTTTTCGCACGGCTCGCTTCCTTCAAGGACAACCTGGGTTCCCGGCGCAGCCCACGGCGCAGTCAGAAGCTCCACCCGCTCACTTCCGCCTTCAGTATAATCAGCGGCAAGAAGCATTCCACGGCTTTCAACGCCCTTCATTTTGCGCGGCGCAAGGTTCGCGGCGATGATAACGTGCTTTCCGAGAAGCTCTTCTTCCTTCAGGTACGGACGAAGCCCGGACTGGATAATGCGCTCGGTTCCGCTTCCGTCGTCAAGATGCTCTATATACAGCTTGTCGCCCTGAGGATTCGTTTCCACGCTCACGATTTTTGCAACCTTCAGCTCAATGTACCTGTTGAAATGCTCAGCCTGATTTTCCGCAAAATTTGTGCCGCCATCCTGCTTTGGCACGCTCTTTTTTGCATCCGGCTTTGCGGCCTTGGCTCCAGCCTCTGCCGCCTGAGCTTTCTGCACGCTATGGCTCTTTGAATCCGGCTGCATAAGGATTTCCAAGTCAATTTCGCCGGCAACGCACGGAACGCCAATCTGCCAGTTTTCCAGAACCTGCGGATGAATTTCACCAAAGATGCCGGCTTGCCTTCCGTTCACCATGATTCCCGCCTGACGCCCCGGAATAAAGCGCGGGTCGCTTGTCTCCTGGACAGTATACTCATGATCAAGGTAATACAAAATCGTGCTGACTTCGCTTGCGGCCCCGTTGAAATTTGCGCTGCTGGACGCGGTAAGGAAGCCGAGGCTTTGAACTGTCCTTGTGCCGGAATTTTCAGCTTCATCAATAAAGGCAATCTTCCCGATTTCAAAAATTTTATGCGGATACACGGCATTTGCGCTCTGGGCTTCAGCTTCAAACAGCGATGCAATAATTGACGGACGGACAAACTGATAGTTTTCGCTCATCGGATTTGCTATTTCAATAACCTTGCTGCCGTCTGTTCCCATGTTGTCAATGTACGTTTTGCGGGAGCCGAGGTAATTGAAAATCATTTCCTGATAGCCGATTCCCGTCATGATGTCCTTTACCTTGCGGCTGTACCTTGTGAGAGGAAGCAGACGTCCGATGGTGAAGTCGCCGGGCTTTTCAGGCGCAAAGAATTCAAGCCCTTTTCCGATCATCACGTCTTCAATCACATCGACTTCGTGCAGAAAATCATTGCGGTACGGAGCCGGGGTGAGCGTAAACACAGTGTCGGCTCCGTCCTTCCGCGAGGAAACGCTGCTTCCCATGCGGCTCAGGGCATCCTTCACCTCTTCTTCGCCAAGGCTGCATCCGAGCTTTTTGTTTACCGCTGAAAGCCGGGCTTCTGTGGAAGGCTGAAAATAATACGGAACAGTCACATCATTCCCGAACCCGGTGTCATACTCGTGATGAATTTTCACCGGGAGAATCGCATACCCGGCGTCAGCAAAATCGCAGGCAACGATATTTGCCGCAAGCATAAGATCCTTCATGTCGGAGCCGGTAAGCTCAACCATCAGCTCTGTGTCGCCCACTTCAATCTGGCCGAGCGTTGCGCTGTTGATTATCGGGCTCATGCTCATAATTTCGCCTGAATCATCCTGCAAGACAGGATACTTGTCAAAATCCTTCAGAATCCAGCCGTATTCCTTTCCTTTCGGATGGCTTTCAACAATCTGGCGGCACGTAAGCTTTTCCCCGCCCTGAAGCGGCACAAAGCTCACCGCGTCAGGATCCGCCGCCACAAAATGGACGGGCCACCTGATGCTGGCGGCACGGTACACGCCCATAGACAGAGCCTTGCGCTTGCGCCCGAAGTTCCAGGCGAGCTTTTCCTGCGTCTGCATGATGTCAATGAGCATTTCATTTGTAACAGGCTTTCCGCTGATAACAAACGCCACCATAAACGGCCGGATATCTTTCAGGGCGGCATCCACAATGGCAAGCCTGTTTCCGGCATTCTGTATGTTTCCGGCTGACGACATGAACGAGCTGTAGTCGGAATGCGGAGCGCCTTCATGCTCGCGCAGACACCGGGCAACACCGCCGCAAGACCACAGGTCAGGCCTGTTTGTGTCGTTCAGCTCGATTTTTATGACACGCTCATTTTCCGGCGCGGAACCGTCCGGCTTTTCATCAAGCTCCGCCTTTGCAGACGTGAGTTTTTTTTCAAGCGTGTCCCAGTCATATTTTGTTCCAAGCAGATTGAAAAAGAGCTTTTCGTTTACTTCGATTTTGGGCATGATTTCCTCTGGTTATATTATAGTAAAAATTGTGATGATTCTTACAGTATACCGAAACGAATGCAAAACTTCAATCGCAAAAAAAAGCGGGAAAAAGCGAATGATGAATAAAAGCCCGGAGACACGGAAGCAATGTTCAAGGAGCGTTTTTTGTGGTCGTCAACACTTGGTTTACATCGTACGGTCATCAATACTTTGCGTAGCGGCAATGCTGTTGATGATAACCTTGAATTCGTCTGCTCTACGTTCGTAACGTAAAGATTGATTGTTAACTTTATCATTAGAGACCATATCATTTAGCCCATATAAACTTTCGTTATACAAGGCTAACTCGATGACTTTCTTTAACACTGCCGAATCAGTGTTGGTCATACCAGCAATGTTGTTTAACGATTTGTTCATAATCGCTTTGGCTTTGTCCACGGTTAGTTCATTGTAACTAAGGTTAGCCATAGCCAACTCGGAGACATAAGTATTTTCGGGTAAGTCCTTCATGTCTCTATTGGCTTGCAACGCTAGAGAACCCTTACCCATTCCCAGCGATTCATTGTAGGCATTATGTGCCAGTTTGTAATAACTGGCTACATAGGCGTGATAATCTTCGGTAGTATAATTACTTAAAAGAACGTTTTCCATTTTATCGAAAAGGGGGGCAAAGGCGTAGTAATTGGCGTTAATATTATCGGCAATGTTTTGTTCGCTGTTGTATTTTTGTAACACCGTGTCAATCATTTTGTAATAATTATTGTCGGTTTGCCCAGTAACCGCCGTTTGTAATTCAGTAACTTTTTGGCGCATAAATTTTTGAGCCATGGTGTAGGCATCGGTAAATTTTTGATTCTTAACCGCTTGTTCTTCGTAATACCACTCAGTATCTTCGGCAACAAATTTTTGACCACCCAATTCTTCGTCGATGTAGTATGCGGGGTATTGATCGGGGTTAACGGGGTTGGTCGGTTCGGTGGGGTCAATGCCGGGGTTAACGGGATTGGTGGGTTCTTCGTAGTAATTGTCGTTACTCGTGCTGCTTCCGACGGAACACCCTGTGAGAACCACCGCTGTTGTAATAACAGCTGAAATTTTTACAATTTTTTTCATGTAATCCTCCACATAAGAAAAAGTTGAAACCAGATTACCCCCCCCCGCCATTTTGTCAAGCATTTTCTGTATTTTTTCAGGTATATATGAAGTGAAGAGGAAAAAACAACAGCATATACATATGGAAACAAAAGCATCTGCCGCTCCCTGCCCGCTCACGCTCGAAGAAAAATGGGAGCGGGCAACACTCGCGGACAACTTCATCTTCTATAAGATCATGTCGGAAAATCCCGGCGTCTGCAAGGAGCTTCTGGAGATCCTGCTTGGAATCGAAATTGACCGCCTCGAAAAACCTATCGCAGAAAAGAATGCCAAGGTTGACTACGACTCGAAAGGTATCCGCTTCGATGTGTACACCAAGGGCGGAGGACGCTGCTTCGATATCGAAATGCAGACAGCCGGCCGCCAGAACCTCGCAAAGCGGGCGCGCTACTACCAGGGGCTGATGGACGTGGACACGCTGAAGGCAGGCGAAGCGTACAGCGCGCTCAAGGACAGCTACGTCATCTTCCTGTGCATGGGCGACTTTATCGGGAGCGGGCTTCCCGTCAGCACGTTCGAGAACATCTGCCGCGAAGACAAAGGCATCGCGCTCAACGACCGCGCCTACAAAGTCTTTTTCAACGCGGAGAAATATGATACAATGGCAGACAGGGAACAGAAATCATTCTTTAAATTTCTGCGTTGCGGCGCGTCCGAATCGGCGTTCACAAAAAAGCTTGATGCCATGGTGGAGCGGGCAAAACACAACGCACAGTGGAGGCATCAGTTTATGACATGGAGCATAGCAATGCAAGATGCGGTAGATGCCGCAGTTGAAGAGGCGGTGGAGATTGCCGTTGAGCAGGAGCGCGCGCGGAGCCTGCAAGAGGGCGCGCAGCAGAAAGCATTCGAGACCGCGCGGAAAATGCTGGAAACAAACATCGGCACCATGGAACAGATTGCCGATATTGCCGGACTTCCCCTTGAGCAGGTGGAGCAGCTCCAGCAGGAACTGTGCGCTGCGGAAAAATAACAGCTTTATTTGCCAGGAATCAGCCTTTTTTTACCTGGCGTTTTGTGCTATACTTCCTGCATGGAAAAAACGATTCTCATCGCAGGAAAAAACATGCCGGATGCCGGGACGTTCACAGACGGAATTTCAGTTTCGGGCAGGAATATTATTGTAACCGGGCCGCAAAACAGAACTGACGAGCCGCCAAAGAAGCTTACAATTGCCGAGCGCAAGTCAAATCAGGCGGCGTATGAAGAGGAAAAAAATCAGGAGGCAAAATCAGGGCTTTGCACAATCGAATGGAACAAGTCTTCTCCGCTTTCCGCACGCTCGCTCGTTTTGCAGACAATCACGATTTTCGGGCGGATGGACGAAGCCGTGCTTTTCTTTGACGAGGAATGGTTCGCTTCCCGGGCTGAAAAAATGGACAGCGAGGAAATTTCCCGCGGCTGCGATGAAATGATTGCAGGCTATCAGTATCTTGCAGTAGAAATCATTTCAACATTCCAGAAAAAAGACGCATCGGAAGCTCCCGGCACGCTCGTCTTCCTGCTCAAGGAAACTCCTTCCCGGGCTGATGTTCTGCATGACTCCACGCTGAACAACGGGCTGCGCTCAATTGCATCTCCGCTCGTGTCTGCCGGTGCCGCAGCATTTGTGTCTTTTGCCGAAAATCTTGCGGCCGTCTGCGCAGACTCCGCCTTTGTAAATGTAGTGCTCGTGCGCGACTCAAGCGCAGCAGAAGGATACCGCCGCGATGATGAGACAGGAAGATGGCTGTGCACGTACCTGAACAGCCTGGAGGACGGAACGCAAAAGCCGGGAAAGAAAACGGTGCAATGGATACGCCCCGGTGTAAAGCAGCCGTCTTCAGGCGGATTCAAATTCTTTAAAAGGCAAGCCCGCTCATGACGGAAGCCGGTTTTCTTTTTGAGAGCATTATAAAGATTCTTGCAGGAGCATTGTGCGGCGCGCTTCTCGGATTCGAGCGGAAAAGCCACAACCGGGCCATCGGAATGCGCACGCTGATTCTTATATGCGTTTCCTCAACGCTGCTTTCCGAGCTTTCAGTCTGGATGGCTTTGGCAGGAAGAGGAGATCCTGCGCGGATTGCGGCGGGCGTAATCAGCGGAATCGGGTTCCTTGGCGGCGGCGCGATCATGAAGCAGGGCATGAACATCAAGGGGCTTACTTCGGCTGCCATAATCTGGACCGCGGCATCATTCGGGCTTGCGATTGGAGCCGGGCTGTACGTGCAGGTCGGAATCGCGCTCGCGCTCACGCTGTTCCTGCTGATTTTTCTGGAGCGGGTCGAAGCGAAATGGTTTCCGGCGCAGAAGAACAAGACGCTTCAGCTCTGCTTTGCAAATGAACCGCCCGACATGAAAAAGCTCAAGGAAGCAGTCCAGGCGCACGGCCTGATTATCATCGACATGAACGTGAGCCGCATCATTTCTGAAAGGCAGACTGTCATCCGCTATCTGGTGAAAGTTCCCAAGGAAGACGACTTTTCAACGCTTATTGAATCCCTGAAGGCAATCGGAACCCTCAGCGAATTTTCAATCGCGGACTGAACACCTCTGAAAAGACAGCAAAAAGAAGCTCCTCCTGCGATACAGTAATCTGCATCATAAAAGGAGCTTCAGGAGGCTTGTGCCGCTTGAGACAAAAGCGGTTATCTGGTGAACTTCAAGTCAAAGGTTAATAAACGATAGTCCGTGCTGTTCTTCTTAACAGGAACAGTGCCTTTCATAGTAAAAGTGCTGCTTTCTGGATTTGTCATTTCAATTTTATTTGAAGCCGCAACCGTACCCCAGTAATAGGCATCTTTATACTTTATTATATCACTACTAAATGTTATTGATTCCTTTCCCATCGGAATATTTGAATCACCACTCCACGAAGCTTCAAATTTATATTTCTTCTCATTTGTCTGATTATAAGCTGAAACTTCCCAAGAAATCTGGCCTGCATCCACAGCACACAAAACAGTCCTCGCATCTTCTGCTGCTATGATTTTTCTTGTGTTCTTGTTCTCCTCAGCTTCAATATAGCTGACATCTCCTTCCGCTGTAAGCCTATAACTATAACTCCTGTCTGTGGTAGTCGTATCGACATCACCATCGATTTCCACTTCCTTCTGGCAAGATGCAAGCATCATCACCGACACAATGCCCGCGAGGGCAACCATTGCTTTTTTCATACGTTTTCTCCTTAAAAGTATAAAAATCTGAAATCAGATTACCCCCCCCCGCCATTTTGTCAAGCATTTTTTCAGATAAAAATATTTTTTTATTATGAAAATTTTCTGTTGAAGAAACTGCGGCAAACATATATTATTGAAAGAAAGCGGCGCTGATTTGCGCGGAGAGCCATATCCGCCTTCCGGCTGAAATATACAATTGCAAGGAACGCACTGCGTTACAATCCGTCTATTTTTCAGGAAGTGAAAGATGCTCAATATACATAACAACACATCCAACATCAAAAGGGAAATCCTTGTGCGCATTGCGCGGCTCCAGCTTCAGGGAAAGCTTGAAGAAGGCGTCCACTTTATTCCGCGGGAAATGGCTCCGCGCGACAAGCCTCCGCTGCGCTGCTGCATCTTCCATGACCGGGAAATTCTGCGGATGCGCGTTGTTGCGGGCATGGGAATTTCCGTGGAAAACATAGACGAAGAGGCAACCTTAGGCTCCTTTGCACGGCAGGCTGTCAGCCGCGAAAAGCCGACATGGCCCATGCTCACCGTTCTCGATGAAGCGTGCAACGGCTGCGTCAAGGCGCACTTCATGGTTACAAACGCATGCCAAGGCTGCTATGCGCGCCCCTGCATGATAAACTGCCCCAAAAAGGCGATAACTGTTGACCGCCGCGCAGCAATCGATGAAAAGCTCTGCATAAACTGCGGCAAGTGCATGGAAAACTGCCCGTATCACGCCATCATAAAAATTCCTGTTCCCTGCGAGGAAGCATGCCCGGTAGGTGCAATTTCAAAGGACGAAAAGGGGCACGAAAAAATCGACTACCACAAGTGCATTTTCTGCGGAAACTGCATGAGAAGCTGTCCGTTCGGTGCCATGATGGACAAAAGCCAGCTTGTCGATGTCATAAAGCACATCATGGACTGCAAAAAAGTCGTGGCACTGTATGCGCCGGCAATCGCATCCCAGTTCGCAGTCACTCCGGGGCAGCTTGAGTCTTCGCTTGTGGCAGCCGGATTCAGCCGGGTGTGGGAAGTTGCGGTCGGAGCCGACATCTGCGCAGACAACGAAGCACGGGAATTTGAAGAGCGCATGGCGCGCGGCGACAAAATGATGACGACTTCCTGCTGCTCCGCGTATGTGCGGGCAGTGCACAAGCATGTTCCTGCGCTGCGGGAATGCGTCTCTGAGACAAGAAGCCCCATGCACTACACCGCCGAAATCGCCAAGAAAGCAGATCCCGGCTGCATCACGGTCTTTATCGGGCCGTGCCTTGCAAAAAAGCGGGAAGGCCTTGATGATGATCTTGTTGATTATGTTCTGACAGCGGAAGAAATTTCAGCGTTCTTTGAAGCACGGGAAATTGACCCGGCACAGATGGACAGGCGCCATGAGTCAATCATTCCGACTGCAAGCGGGCGGAATTTCGCAAAGTCAGGCGGCGTGCTTGACGCAGTGGCACTGAGGCTCACAGACAAGTCTATCCTGCGTCCGGCAAAAATCAACGGGCTGAGCAAGGCCGGAATGAAAATGCTGAATGCCTACGGCATGATTAACGCCGGGAAAATTCCTGCCAAGCCGGACACTCCGAACCTGATTGAAGTCATGTCGTGCGAAGGCGGCTGCATTGCAGGCCCTTCCGTTGTGTCGGCAGTAAAGCAGGCTGAAATTCAGCTTGAAAAATACGTTCAGGAAGGCTCAGCAAACACAATCGGAGCAAAATCCGCTGACTAAAGGCTGCATGCCCTTGCCCTTCAGATACGCCGTTTTAGCGGCTGTGTTTAAACGTTCCGGCAATACAATTTTCCGGCACCGCTTCACTAAACGCTTCATTTGTGATAAGATACATTCTACTGCCAAGCAGATTTTGCAAAAGCAGTTTATAACAGGATTGCAAAATGAACAGAATCTTAGAAAAGAAGCAGCTTTCAGAAAATGTCTACTACATGAAATTCGAGGCGGCCGATATTGCACGGAACCGCAAGGCCGGACAGTTTTTAATTGTCCAGTATAACGATGAGACGGGAGAACGCATTCCGCTGACAATCGCTGACGCAAGCGCAGAGGAAGGCTGGATTGCAATTGTGTTTCAGGCTGTCGGCGCAAGCACGGCTAAAATTGCGCAGCTCGAGCCGGGAGACAGCCTTGCAGCAGTGCTCGGCCCGCTGGGAACTCCGTCCCGCATAGAAAAATACGATGCGCCTGTCCTGTGCGTCGGCGGCGGAATCGGAACTGCCCCGCTCTACCCGATTGTCCAGGCTCTAAAGGAAGCCGGAAACAAAGTCATCGTTGTTATCTGCGCGCGCACAAAGGATCTTTTGATTTTTGTTGAAGAAATGAAGGCAATCGCGGACGAAGTCATAATCATGACAGACGATGGAAGCGCCGGACGCAAGGGAGTTTCAACAGTTCCTGTGGAAGAGCTGTGCCAGTCGCAGACGCCTCCTGCTGAAGTGATTGCAATCGGCCCGCCCATTATGATGAAATTCGTGTGCGCGGCTACGGCAAAATATGGAATCAAGACAACCGTTTCGCTGAACACAATCATGATTGACGGAACGGGAATGTGCGGCGGCTGCCGCGTAAGCATCGGCGGAAAGACACGGTTTGTCTGCGTTGACGGCCCTGACTTTGACGGGCATCAGGTGGACTGGGACAATATGCTCACGAGAATGAAAAGCTTCAGGCCTCAGGAAGAAGAAGCAAAGCACAGGTGCCATATCGGGCTGAAATAGAGAGGCACGCAAGACTGCCCATTACACTGCGGAGTTGAAAGTATGGAATATAAAAGCGCAGAAACACTGGCTCAGACTGCAAGAGACGAATATGCAAAAATCAAGGGAAAAGAGCTGACAAACAAGGACCGCATGGCGATTCCCCAGATGGAAATGATCTCGGGAGAGCCGCGGGTCAGGGCGAGGCAGATGACGGAAGTTGCCCTAGGCTACACAGAAGAGCAGGCAATCGTGGAAGCGAACCGCTGCCTTCAGTGCAAAAATCAGCCGTGCGTTTCAGGCTGCCCGGTAAACGTCCAGATTCCCGCATTTATTGCCCAGGTTGCAAAAGGCGAATTCAAGGCGGCGGCAGACACTATCAAGCAGACAAACCTGCTGCCTGCAATCTGCGGCCGCGTCTGCCCTCAGGAAAAGCAGTGCCAGGGTCAGTGCACCGTCGGAAAGGCCTTACAGAATCCTGAAAAGTCAGTCAGCATTGGGCGGCTTGAGCGGTTTGTGGCAGACTGGGAGCGCGAAAAAGGACTGGCAACCGTGCCGCAGGCAGCTCCTTCAACAGGAAAAAAAGTCGCGGTCATCGGCTCAGGGCCGGCAGGACTGACCGTTGCCGCTGACTGCCGCAGAGCAGGACACGATGTCACCGTATTTGAAGCATTCCACAAGGCGGGCGGCGTCATGGTGTACGGAATCCCCGAATTCCGCCTGCCAAAATCAATCGTTCAGGCTGAAGTTGAAAACCTGAAGAAAATGGGCGTCCGCTTCGAGCTGAATTTCCTTGTCGGGCGGACTGCCTCTGTCCAGCAGCTTCTGAGTGAAAAAGGATTCGATGCGGCGTTTGTCGGAACAGGCGCCGGACTGCCGAAATTCTTCGGAATTCCCGGGGAAAACTACATCGGCGTGTTCAGCGCAAACGAATATCTTACCCGCGCAAACCTGATGAAAGCCTACGACCGCGAAAAATCAGACACTCCGTACTATCCTGCAAAGACCGTTGTCGTCTGCGGCGGAGGAAATGTCGCGATGGACGCTGCCCGCATGGCGCTGCGCCTCGGAGCCGAAACAGTGTATGTTGTGTACCGCCGCTCGCGGGTGGAAATGCCTGCCCGCCGCGAAGAAGTTGACCACGCGGAAGAAGAAGGCGTTATCTTCAAATTCCTTGAAAATCCTGTGGAAATTCTGGGCGATGCAGAGACAGGAAAAGTCACCGGAATAAAGGCTCTGTCATATGAGCTTGGCGAGCCGGATGAAAAAGGACGGCGGCGGCCTGTGGAAATAAAAGGCAGCGAGCATGAAATTCCGTGCGATGCAGTGATTGTCGCCCTGGGAAACAATTCAAATCCGCTGATTCCGGCAACAACTCCGCAAATCACGGTTGACGGACACGGACATATTTCAGTTGATGAACATCAGGCTACCAGCATGACAAAAGTATGGGCCGGAGGTGACATTGTTCTTGGAGCTGCAACCGTAATTCTGGCAATGGGAGAAGGACGAAAGGCGGCCGCGGCCATAAACGAATACCTTTCGCACTGAGCCGGCAGCGCCAGCGAAAAGCGTTTTCTGTTTTTGGAGACATAATGGAAACTACATATACGGCGCACGGAAGCGCCGTTCTCATGCCGTCACTGCTGGGAATGTATGCCTGCGTGCTGAAAATCATTCCCTCGCAGGACACGTGTATTCCTATAAGCGCGGATGAAAAGGCAGAAAAGCTGCTTCAGTTTTACGGAAAAGAAAAAAGCGCGGAAACAGTTCTCGGCATAATTGAAAACGGCGCGGCATATCCCTTTAAAAAAGAACTCAAGGAATTTCTTGAGCCTGCCACAGCGGCCGCCAGGCTTAACGGAAAAAAATTCATAAGCATCGAGTACCTTCGTCTTGACGGCGGATGGTCGCTTGCAAGCCTTGCGCCGTGCGAATACGATGCGGAAGGAGCAGCGCGCTCCCTGCTTCTTTTTATTCAGGACAGCTACAAGAACATAGAGCGGTACAACAAGGAAACACAGCGTTCAAAAATCCAGGAAGACATTGCATTCGCGCTCAGCACAAAATATATTTCAATCTATCACGTTGATCTGGACAAGGATCTCTTTACTATTCAGCAGATAACAACCGGGCTTAGAAATGATGTAGCGGAATTCGTCCAAGACGCGCCGCAGCGGTTTTTCTCCGCAATAAAAACGTATATACAGGTATTCGCCTCGAGCGAAGAGCAGGAATACCTTGAATCAGTGATAAACCGTTCTTACATAGTGAGCAGATTCCAGAAAGAGCCGAGCTTTTCAATACGATACAGTGTAAAGCCAAATCCTGAAAACCAGGTGTACTTTGAAATTTCGTTTATCGATGCATCAAAATCAGCGGACGAGCATATCATGATTCTTGCGTGGCGATGCATTGATGACATAATGAAGAAGGAAATTGAATACCAGAAGCTGCTCAAGCAGACGCTTAACGACACAAACAAGACATATCAGGAAGTCCTCCGGCTCCAAAGCAGCGGCATCATTGCATATCAGCACGACACAAAAAAAATCACCATCATAAACAATGCCGCATGCAGAATCCTCGGAATAAAAGGCGCAAGCAATATCAAGGACGACATCGCGCGGCTGAGCAGCAGATGGACAATGAAGAACCCGCGGAAAATTCTGTATCTCCTCATGAACATCAGGGCAGACGAAAAGCCGCTTCAGTTTGAATTCACAATGCGCCATGACAACGGAGAGCAGGTGAACATCATGGCCCAGGCAAAAATGATTGAGCTTGAGTCAAAGGAAGTCCTTGTCCTCATTTCCCTGACTGACATAACGGAACAGGCGCGGGCTGAAGAAAAATTCCGGCACCTTTCCGAAACAGACGCCCTCACCGGGATTCCTAACCGCGGCTTCGGCGAAACGAAAATGAAAAAGCTTCTGAGCCGCAAAAAAGAAGGAATGTTCTGCATAATCGATGTTGACAAATTCAAGCCGATAAATGACACATACGGACATTCCGCCGGAGATCTTGTGCTGAAAAAAATCGCCGCCGCGCTCAGGGAATCATTCAGGCCGGAAGACATTGTGTTCCGTCTGGGCGGAGATGAATTCGCTGTTTTTTCTGCCGGAATACAGACTGAAGCGGAAGCCTTGCACGCAATCCAGGCGTTCACAGACGCAGCAAAGAAACTGACGTTCCCTGCATTCAGCGGCATTTCTGTCTCGCTGAGCATCGGAGCCGCATTCTGCCGCAGCAGCGGAAACGAAACATTTGACTCGCTGTACATACGGGCGGACAACGCGATGTACAAGTCAAAGAAAGCCGGCGGCGGAATGGTAAGTTTTTGCCAGTAACAGCCTCAAAATGCGCCCGGAAACAGCCGCAGCCACGGCTCCAGAGGCGCCGTGGCTCTTTTCAGTCATCTGTCAAACAGTTTCCACAGCGTGATGCTTGCGCCGCCGGAAACAGCGCCGGCATACTGATTTTTTGAAGATTCTTCGCCTTCCACATCCTTGCTGTAAGTATAGCCCTGCGGCTTGCAGAAAAGATCTATTGAAACACGCGGAGAGACTCTCAGCTCAAGCCCGCCTTTGACATATCCATAGCAGCCAAAGTCAGCATCCTCTCTTATTTTCACGCTGCCTATGCCGCCGCCCAATTCGATATACGGGCGGATTCTTTTAAACGGAACTGAAACTCCGAAGAGAATATAGGCGAACAGTGAATCCCAGTCATTATCTTTTAACCATGTATTTGCACCGCCTCCTATATATCCTCCTGAAAATAACTTACTCATCGGAGGAAACACTGCTTCCAGCAGATTAAAAGCGCCAGCGCTGAAGTACTTCAGTTCAAGCGCGTAGTTCTGCACCGCCGGAGAAAAGTCTCCGCTTAAAGAAAAGCCCAGCCGTCTGGAGTCATACAATCCGTCATTCCGTATTTTTTTCATCTGCTTTTCGGCTTCTTTTTCCTGCCGCAGCTGCTCTTCCTCTGCCGCCTTCGCCTCGGCGGCGGTGCGCTGGTGCTCTTTTTCTTCCGCGTCCTTTTGCGCAAAATAATTCAAGGCAGGCGCGTATCCTTTTTCGGCGGCGCGGCGCATCAAGCTCGAGGAAGCCGATTCATTTCCGATTTTGTCTGCTGAAAGCGCGAATTCATACAGCAGATATGACGGAACATTCTTGCCCGAAGACGGGACAATTCCAGCATAGTATTCCGCCGGAATATAGCATTCAGGGAACGACACGATTTTTTCAAGACCGGCCGTTTCTTCGCTGTGCAGGATTTTTCCGTTCAGCGTGTCCTTTATGCGCAGATTCCTGAAGCGAATCTGGTACTGCGACGGAACGCTCCACGGCTCCACGGTGTAATCGACTTCAAACGTTAAGACAGGCTCGCTGCGCGCAAAAAGCGAATTGTACATATCGACGGCATCAAGAAATTCATTGTACGCATCGTCTTCCTGCTCTGCGCTGCGGAAGCTTCCCTGCATTTCCGAAAACGGCTTTTTTCCCGTCAGATCCTGATACGAAATAGAAGCCTGATACTGCCCGAGGCTTTCTTTTCCGTCATTGTAGAAATACAGGAGAACCGGCCATGCGTTTGTGTTTCCGTCGAACGCGCCGATGCTGTACTGCATATCCTTTTCGTTTTTTATTGAAGAAATGGTGACGGTCGTTTTTTCGAGGAACTGGTAGTCGCTGACGATTTCCGCAAGCAGCGAAGTGCTTGCCGGCTGCATTTCTTTTTCGACGGCGGCTTTTTCCTTGTCCGCCTGAGAACGCAGTTTGGCAAGAAGCGTTTCAATTTCCCGGCTTCTGCGCTCAGCTGCGTCAGAAGTCGGTTTTCCACCCGAAAGTTCGGCGGCGCGCCACGGACGCGCTTCGACTTCGGCTTTCTTCACCTTGAATTCTGCGTCCGCCGCGCTGTCAATTTCTTCCTTCCGCTTGGAAAGCTCCGCCTGAAGCTCGTTGAACGTCTTTTTTTTCATTTCGAGGAACGCGATGCGCTCCATGATGCCGGACCCCTGCACCTTTGCGGCGCGCACATCCTTCACCTTCCGCTCGATTTCATCAATCATGCTGTTGCGCTTTTTGATTGCCGCTTCCTTGCGGTTCGCCTCAGCCACCATATCAGCCTGCCGCTTTTTCTGCTCGTCAAGAAGACGCCGTTCGCGCTCCTGCGCCGCCTTGAGTTTCTGCGCATTCAAGGCTTTCTGCGCTTCCAGTTTCTTCTTCTGCGTCTCCGCGTCCGCCTTCACAGACATACTGAACACCGCTATCTGCGCGTCAAGTTCCTTCATCTGCTGGCTGAAGCGTTCTTGCTCCTTTTTTTCCAGCTCGAGCTGCTGGCTCACGGAAAGGTCTGCCTCGCCGTGCTGGAGAACGTACCGCTCCGCCGCGCTCAAGGCGATGTCGAGCCGTCCGCACAAAGCGAGCGTCACTTCGTCGACTGCGCCGGGACGCGCGTAGAGCTCCTCAAGTTTACTGTACTGCTTGCTCGTTATGCTTACCCGGTGAACGCCCGTAGTCAGGTCCGTAAAGTCAATGCTCAGCGTGTATGCGCTCCCCGCCTTCCGCGCGGAAGAAAACAGCGCGTACTTTGCATTCACCAGCTTTCCGATTTCGATAATGTCGCTTTCGCTGTGCGCGGTTGATTCCGACCTGCGCTGCTGCTCCTTGACCTTCCGTTCCGCCGCCTCGTCAACCACAGTCGAAAAATCGGTGTACTTCTGCACGTTTTCTTCAAGCAGGCTCTGAAGATGATTGGGAAGCCACGCATTCCCCGATATGTTCTGAAGCTCCGTCTGAAGGACAACGACATTTCCCGCCGGCTGCGCGAATCCGGCAAGACCAGCCGCCGCAAGGAATATGACCGCGAACGTTCGTTTTGAAAGCATTTTCTTCTGGCTCCTTTGGTTGAATTGCAATTTTCGTTGTTGAAAATTTAAATGAACGTTAAAAATCACACATTTTTTTGTGTAAATTTTTACCAACCTCTATTCTCCTTATAAAAAGTCTCTATTTCAGCACGTGTAACATGGTTATTATTGCAAATTTCCTGAATCCATTTTTCATATTTAGGATCATCTGAAAGAAGTTTTTTCTCCCAAAGTGTTGCACAAAACCACATATCAGCGAGATATGATTTATCAACATTGTAACTCATTACTTTAGTACCAGGTTTATTTTCAATATATTTTTTCCAATTTGAAACGGCATTTGTAAAATCGCCTTTTGCACCATAAGCATCGCCAAGTGATACATAGATGGGATAAAAATTAGGATCATAATTCTCTGCAACCACCTTATAATCTGCAATTGCCGCATCATAATTTTTAAGACGATAATACGAATGACCTCTTTGTAAATATGCATTGATCTCAATTCCAGTCCAGGTACGAGAAAACTCATAAAAATCGGAATTAGTCGCCATCGCCCAGGACTTCGCTTTTTGCTCAACTTCATCTTCTTCTTTTAAACGAAGATCAATAACCTGTGTATACGCCTTTATTGCATTTTCATAATCGCGTTTTTCATAATACTCATCGCCTCTTATAGACCATTTCTCTACATCTGTTGTTTGTGCATAAAGGCTTGCAAAAAACGCCATATACACAACGGCAACAAGTACAGACTTCTTCAACACGCAAATACGTTTCATCTTTTACTCCTTTGACTAACCTTTTCAGCCTCTGTATTATTTTTCAGTTGCTCATACGAGCAGCTGTTTTTTTCACAATCGTTTTTCGATTCCGCCCATCATGATTCTGTCGGCATATTCTGAAGGCGTTTCGCCGAATTTGTTTTTGCGGTTTTCGTTCGCGCCTGATTCAACCAAAACCTAAGTGATGTCATCGAATATTTGTGCAACTGTTTTCATAACTTCTTTTTTTCCTCCGCCTTTCCGTCCATTGCTATTGGCAAAAACGAAAGAACGGCCTTTGTCTTTTCCGTAATATTTGTGATGGCGGCAATCTGATTTTCATTGGAATTTTCTTCAAGCAAAACCGAAGAAATCTTTCCGCCGAATTTCAGTATCGTAAAATGCACTGGAGTGAAGCCGTCTGAATTTTTTGAACACATCGCCATGTAGCCATATCTTGTAAAACGGCGAATAGTTTCCATATCAAAATTTTTTATGGTGATAAATAATTCTTGAAACATATCCGTGCAAACCTCTTTAGCAAACAATCTCTCTCACTGCAAATTCAAATTTTCCAAATCCCAGTCGAGAGAAAGCGCGACCAATTTCACATCAGAACCCACACATAGTTCGTCGTAACGGGACTTCTATTTGCATGTTTTCTCAAATGATATTCAACACTGCTCCTGCTTCTTTTAAAATGGGAACAAGTTCTGGCTTTTCGTGAAGTGCGGCAAAAAGCAATGGCGTGTTTCCGTTCTTGGTCTTATAATTCACATCCGCGCCGTAGGTAATCAGAAGTGAAACTATTTCCGCATCGCCAATGTTAATAGCAGATTCCAAAGGAGTTTGCGGGATTTTCTTTTCGGTTGAATTCGAGCGTTCAAAATTGACATCCGCACCGTTTGAAATCAAGAACAAAACCATTTCTTTTTGGCGGAAACAAATAGCTGCAGTCAGAGGCGTGTTGCCATCGGAATCTTCGCAATTGACATTTGCTCCTCTATCAAGAAAAAACTGTGCAACTTCAGTCGTCGGCATAACGGCGGCAACACAAAGCACCTCGTCAGAATTCGCGCCGTTTTCCATAAGCAGAGAACACATTTCCTTGTTTATCATTTGAAACGCAATCATCAAGGGCGAACCGAACTTTCTGCTTTTTTTATTCGGGTCTGCACCGTTTTTCAACAAAATCAAAACAGCATCTTTATTGTTTTGACTAACGGCAAAAGTCAAAGGAGTGTATCCGTTATATGCCGATTCCAAATTGACATCCGCGCCTTTTTCAATCAAAAGCGAAACAATTTTGAAGTTTTTTGTATCAATAGCAGACATCAATGCAGTTTCTATCTTATAGGAATTTCTGTTGATTTCCGCACCGGCATTCAATAAAATGGAAACCACTTTTTTGTTCTTTTTAATAATAGCTTTTTGCAACACAGTAAATTCATCCATTATCGTCAAATTGACATCCGCACCTTTTTCTATCAGAAGAGAAACAATTTCTTCATCATTGATAGCCGTAAATAATGGTGCTGTATTATTTGATATATGGTTGACATCCGCGCCTTTTTCTATTAAAAGAGAAATAATTTCCTTATTTTTCTCTATAATAGCACGATCTAATGGTGTAACTCCGTACTTGGCTTCATGTGCAAGATTTGCTCCTTTTTCTATCAAGAGAGAAATAATTTCTTTATTCTTTTCATGAATAGCCCATTCCAATGGTGTATTCTCTTTCTTGTCTGCGTGTTCAATATCCGCGCCTTTTTCCAACAGAAATGAAACCATATCAATATGCCCATTTACAACTGCTGATGATAACGGTGTCACTCCGTCTTCGTTTTCACATTCGATGTTCGCACCTTTTTCTAATAAAAGAGAAACCATGTCAAGATTTCCATTACAAGCTGCCGTGAATAACGGTGTGCCTTCGTATTTGCCCTTGCATTCAATATCCGCTCCATTTTTTATAAGCAGCTCTACAAGATTTTTATCATCGTTTTCTATCGCAAAGAATAAAATCGGCTTTCCTTCATAATAAAAATTGGTATGTGCAGCTTTTTTTGCAAAAAGTGAAAGCAAATCTTCATTCTCATTTTTTATGGCAAAATCCAATGCCGGTTTTAAACTAGAATCATCATTGCCAATGTTTGCTCCTTTTTTTAATAAAAGTGAAACTAAGTCTGCATTTTCATTTTGAATGGCCAAATCCAATGCTGTTCTATAACTTGAATCAATTCTGTTAATGTTCGCACCTTTTTCCAGCAAAAGAACAACTATATCAATATTTCCATTTTGCACTGCATTCAACAATGGAGTTCTTCCGTTTTCACCAATACATTCAATATTTGCACCTTTTTCCAATAAAAACGAAATTATGATTTTATCGCAATTCTTCACAGCAATAAGCAACGGTGTTTGAGCAGAAAAATCTTTATAATTTACGTCTGCACCTTTTTTCAGTAAAAACTCAACTGTTTTTATATCACTTTTTGCCACAGCAGAAATCAATCGATATGTATACTTTTCCTTTTTTTGTTTGCGTCTTTCTTTATTGCTAGCAGCAATTTTTTTTGAAATTATCATTATCCAGAACAATAACACGAGCAACAAAATAATAGAAATATATGCAATCATTTTTCCAGGAAATTCAGAAGATACATTTTCCAAACTATCTAAATCAGCTGTATACAACAAAACTGAACTGGCCACTTTTGCAATCCCAATAAGAATCATTGTGCATAATGATTCACCAAACAAAGCATTCAAACTTGCCACGATTACATAGGGAGCTATAAAAACACCTCCAAAACAAAATAACATCCCTGCAACAACTCCCACATCTGAAAATGACAATGACAATCCGATCCCCCAAAATATAGTTGCGATAATGTTCATTACTTTTGTAGATGTTGCATCTGGATCAAACTCTTCTGCTGAAAAAGAACTGACAAAAAAAAGAATGATAATTTCTGATCCAAGCGCAAAAAACCAAAGCCAAAAACCTGTTGCTCCTGCTGTTAACGCCACTCCACAGAATAATCCAATAATACCAAAAAGAATAACACCCACTACTGCCATTTTCATCCTCTTAACTCTAAATGCCCATTTTTTAATCTCCGAGAAATCGGAAAAATCACCATCAGTTTCGTTTGGCGCAAAAATTAGTCCATCTGCAACGGAAGTTATTGCAAAGTCTTTTTTGTATAACATCTACAAAATCCTGATATATTTTACCTTATACATTCATTTTTGATTCTGCATCAGTAAAAGTCCCAATTGGGACTTTTAACTTGTTAAAAATCATTATTTTTCCAACAAGATTTTTACGGTTTTTTCAGGATCACCGTTGTGATATCCTCGGCTATTTCCATCTTTGTTAAAAATCTCATTTCCAAAATACTCGCCTGCATAGTTACCATCTTTGTCGTACACTTTGCCTATGTCGCTAGTACCATCATAAGATCCCAACTTGTTACCATTTGAATCAAGTACGATTCGTGCCATATTTTTGCCTCCACAGCAGTAAATTTATTTAAACGTGAAACTCACGTTTTTTACCAAGATAAAGAATTTCATTAGTTGGCTGACATTCCTCCCCAACTTTTCAAAACTGCGATGGATTTTTCAAGTCCTCCGATTTCCGCCATATCCAAAGCAGTTTGCGAGCAATAATTTATACAATTTACATCTGCGCCTGTTTCTAACAGCAGTTTCACCACATCAGAAAAATCTTTGTTACCACCAACCGCCCACATCAACGGAGTAAGTCCATATTCATCCGAAGCATTTACATCCGCACCATTTTCTATAAGCAGTTTTACAATGCTTTTTTGTCCTTCATGTGCTGCACGCATCAATACGGTCTTTTTGTATTTGTTTTTTGCATTCGCCAGAGATTTGTTATACTCCAAGGCGGAATACACAAAATCAATGTAGCCCCGTTCACACGCTTCAATAAATGTGTCCGAGTCCACATTTTTGGCAGACCGTTTTCCTGTCCATTTGAACGAAAGTTGTTCAATTTCATCTTGCGTCATTTTTACCTCTTAATAAAAAATCATAGACAATTTTTCCCGTTCCTTGAATTTATTAAACTTATGCAAATTCTAGCAAATCTACAATTTTATGATGTCCTGCCGCACGAGCAAAATTAATTGCTTTTAAGCCCCGCACTCTTACATCAGCATCCGCACCATTTCTCAAAAGCAATGCTACAATTTCATAATTTCCTGCTTCTTCAAGGCAAGCGTAAATTAAAGCTGTCAAACCTTCGTTGTCACGCGCATTGACATCCGCACCACGACTTATAAGATCTTCCGCCAATGCGACATTGCCTTGATTGCAAGCAACCATGAGTGCCGTAATTCCGCCTCCGATGGTCTCATTTGGATTTTCAAACATTCTTTCCTCCTGATTATTGTTTCAAGCAGACACAATTACATGCGCCTATTGATTATCAATAAAACAATAAACTTGCATTATTTTACCACCGTGCACCATGCTGTTCTAAAAGTTCCACTATATCAAAATGTTTTCCTTTATATGCAAGTTTTATTGCGGTGGTACCATCATTATCATCATTTACTTTAGCACCTTTACTTATAAGAAATTCAACTAAATGTATTTGCCCCTCCTGGGCAGCGAACATAAGTGGTGTAAAACCGTCATAGTCTTTTCTATTCACATCAGCACCTTTGTCTATAAGCAATTCTGCAACATCTTTATACCCTCTACTACTTGCCCACATAAGTGCATCCATACCATCATTTTTTCTTGCATTTATATCCGCACCATTATCCAGTAACAATTCCACTATATCCTTATGCCCTTTATAACTTGCACAAATCAAAGCATTTTCATTCTGCATTGTTTCACATTGCATATTTACATTTGCCCCATGCGATATAAGCAACTCAACTATTTCTTTATAGCCTTGAAGAGATGCAATAAGTAATACAGTCATACCATTTTCTTTTTTAATATCTGCTAGTTGTCTATCTTTTTCTAATGCGGTTTTTACGTAAGCAACATCATTAGTTGTACAAGCATAGACGAATTTATCTTTTTCCATCTCTTCACTTTCGTTTTTTTCTCTATAATTCATAAAAAGCTCCTATTTATTTTAAACGGGTACAATACATTATGCCCGCCTATTCTTTATTCGCAATGTTCTGCAAAATATCGTAATAGTTTTCTTTTCGCCACCTATGACTCACCTGAATTATTACCGCTTTGCTGCACGAACTTTTTGTTGATGTATATGTCAATAATCGAGCCCAGCAAAACAAGCATCCATCCTGTAAAAATTATAGTTGCACCTCGTTGGGTATCACCTTCGTCCATAAATTTGAAGTAAGGGATAAGTCCACAGATCACATCCGGAACAAGAAAGATTAAATCGTTTGTGAACTTTTTGTCTTTTTTCTCTTTTTTGTCTAATAAGGCAAAAATGCCGAGCAACGCAATGATGGCTATTATCAGCACCGCCCACATGCAAATGCCATAG
The DNA here is from genome assembly GCA_017935745.1 of Treponema sp. Taxonomy (GTDB): domain Bacteria; phylum Spirochaetota; class Spirochaetia; order Treponematales; family Treponemataceae; genus Treponema_D. Next base: position 54,100 of record JAGBGX010000016.1, read on the forward strand.
CCTGCTGTTTCGCTTTTCGCGAGCCATTCTTTTGCAAGTTGTGCGCCGTTCATATCGCATGCGACTGGTTGAAAAAATCCTATGACTACCAAAAGCCATCCAAATTTAGCGATAAATTTTCCTAATTTCATAAAAATACCTCCTTAAATAAAATCCGATAGCAGTCCATGCCCCGCATCTGATGCAGCACTCGTTCTGCATATAGCGCAGATTATAATCTGCCACATCACTTTCACTGGCTGCCTTACTTAAGCATCAGTTCAAGCGTAAGATTCGCATCCTCGGCTGCTTGTTTTGCCGGATCTTTTTCTGCGGCTTGCGATTCTTTGTAGCGCGCGCTTTCTGCCTCAAGGCGGGCAATTTGCTCACGGTACAGGGCTGCTTCTTCCTGCGCTTTCTTAAGCTCCTTCTTGTCTGCGTCCTCTTTCATTTCGCTGAACAGCGCACCGATTTTCTTCTGCGTTTCGGTCTCAAGGTTCGCGCCGCCCATCACATCCATCAGATATTTCTTGCAGAGTGCGTCCCATGCTTCCTGGCTCATCGAATACACGGTGTAGTACACGTAGTATTCCTCGCGCTCCTTCGTATCCGCAGACGTCCGGCGCACTTTCTGCCAGAAGCCGCGCTCCTCGCGGAGACCGCTCATATCAGCCTTTGTCTCGCTCGCGGCAAGATACACTGCCTCAAGCTGATTCACATCGTTCAATCCCTGCCCCACGCGTCCGATGACTTTCTGAGAAAGCTCCGCCGCCTGAGAGTACGCGAATCCGGCACGGGAAAACGCCTGCGCCTGTGCCTGCGTTTTTCCTGTCGCGGGACTGACTTTTACAATGCGGCTGCTTTCGATATTCAAGTCCTGCTTCGCCTTGTCGGAATTTCCTTTGCGTGCAGTGACAAGCCATTCGGGTGCGGCATCCAGACCAAGCGTCCTGTCTTCCCAGTCAACCACGGCAACTTTGTCGATGTCGTTCTTGTCGGCAACCGGCGCATTGCTTCCTTTTGTGGAAGCACATCCGGCAAACGCAAGAGCCAGTGCGGCAGCGGCCGCTTTGTACATCAATCGTTTCATTTTTTTCCTCCATTATTGATATGAACAATATGTCATGGGCGTATGCCCTCATACCCTTGCAAAAACTGCCCGCTGACTTCCTCCGCAAGCTTGGGGAGCGCGCGGCGTTTTGCGGTTTCAAGCGAATATGCGGCGGTCTTTTCCTGTGCCCGGCACTGGAACGAATGAACGGCTTCTCCGGTCCTGCCCCGCACCGTCACGATGAGCGAAGGGCGCACGGCAACCGGGTCATTTCCTTCCGCGTTCAGGTTAATATCAGCCTCAGCAATGCAGCGTCCGTTGTCTGAGACGGCGAATCCCGCCTCCTCGAATTTCTGTGCGATTGCGCTCCGAATGATTCCGTCCGCGTCTTCCGCGCACACAATCCGCACGGACACGCTTTTCTTTTTTGCGGCGAGCAGCGACGGCACGGAAAGGGCGCGTTCCTTGCTTTCGGCAAAAACCGAATCCGCCTCGGGATATATAAGCCTTCCGTATGCGAGCGAGGAAAAGAAATCCTGCGCGCTGTCCCACGCGTCCTTGTAGAAGGCGCACGCACGGAATGACTCTGCTTCACTTTGCGCCTTTTCCATGAACGAAAGGAACACTGCCTCCTTGGCACGAATGTCGGGAAGCATCTGCTTCCACGCCTTGTCACGGTCGATGTACGCCACGCAGTACCATATTTTTTTGTGCTGATACGGCTCCGTAAATTCCGTTCCGTACAGTTCCGCCTGCGATGTTATGAGGACATCGTCCTGCGTTTCCGCCAGTTCTGTTCCGCCGGATGTTGAAAGCGATGTGGAAAGCGTTGCCTGCACTTTGCTTTTGAGATAACGTGCAATTGCCGAAAGCGCGTCCGTCCGTGCCAGCTCCGCGCTCCTGCCCGTTCCCCGCTGCGCAATATACGCCGAATCAGGAAACACCGACTTCCAGCCGATCACCCACTCAGGCGGACGCTCCTTTGCCGCGGCAGGCAGGCACATCAGGCAGAGAAAAAAGCAGCTTATAAAAACGGCGTTCTTTTTCATCCAATTCTCCACACTGCCGAATCAGCTGCCGGCCGTGTATTTGATTGCGTATGTGCCAGTATGTTCACCCCATTTATAGTTATGCCATATACTATTATTAACAATGGTAGCCGCAGTAGTTATGATTATTACACCATCAATCGGTGCCTCAAATATGAATGGTTTTGACCAAAGGCAATCAGCATCACCATAACTTCCACAAATAACAGAATTTTCATTGTGATATTCCTGGCTATATACAATCTTTAGCCCTACATCTGCGGTTTTTGTACCGTTTCCATCGCCTGCATCATTGAGCCAAATAAAATATTTCATACCCTTTTGAACTGTGATAGAATATTTGTTTGTCTGTCCAGGAACAATTATGCTGTCATCTTTCCACACTCCTTCATAAAGAGTGTCATATTCCGGGCGGGTTGTATATTTTATTGCGTATGTACCAACACCATGTTCCCATCCAGAGGCATAAGCTGCCGCGGTTATCGTAATAGTACCGCTGCCCGATGCAAGAAATGTAAACGGTTTTTTCCAACAGTCTTGTACGCTGCTGTAGTTGCCGCTGATTGTCGTGCCGTCGCTGTGATATATTTTCAAGCCTATATCGGCGGTTTTCGTGCCGTCTCCGTCATCTATATCATTCAAATGAATAAAATACCGGGTCCTAGCAGCAACATTTATAGAATATCTGTCTGTCTGGCCGTCTTTGGAAATCGTGCCGTCCGTCCATGCGCCCTCGACAAGAACGGGAACGCCCTGGCTGCTGCCTTCATTTCCGCTGGAATTCCCGCTTCCGCCGGACTTTTCATCCTCGTCGTCGGACACAAAATCGCACCCGGCAAGCACCAATCCAAGGACAAACGCCAAAAGCAGCTGCACTTTGACAAATCGCTTCATGCTCACCTCCATAAAATGCACAACCATCAGTTTGTAATTACATACTGACAGCATTTTGATTTCCTGTCAATCCGCCAGTTATAATTTACACACTGATAGTTAAGCAACGTTTCTATTATTATGACAGAACACGAAATACGGATATTGTTTGGACAAAATGTGAAGTTTTTCAGAAAGGAAAAAAACATCTCGCAGATGCAGCTTGCGGAAAAGGCCGACCTCACGTTCAATTTTATAAACGACATTGAAAACGGAAAGAAATGGGTTTCGCCGAACACGCTTTCCAAGCTGAGCGCGGCGCTTGACGTCCAGCCCTACCACTTCTTCCTGCCCGTCCAGAACGCGCGGCAGTCCGGAAAAAGCGAGCTGCTTTCGGCGTTTTCCGACGATGTCCTGAACCAAATCAGCACAGTCTTCCGCGAGACGGTGGAGCGGTACAAGTGAAGGCCCGTGCGGCGCGCGCCCGGTTCGTGCGGAGGACTTCACACCCCGACGGCCTGCGTCGAGGCTGTTGATTTTCAGCCGGAAAGCATGGATACTTTCTGCGATCGCATTTCCAAAAATCCGCATATCAAGGAGGACAGCATGAGCGGGATCCCAAGCCCGGACCAGATTTTTCCGAACGAGTACAAGACATCGGTGTTCCTTAAAAACGTCATCACCGCGCCGAACATTTTTGTGGGCGACTACACCTACTACGACGATGCGGACGCGCCCGAGCTGTTCGAGAAGCGCAACGTCCTCTTCAACTATCCCGAGTTCGGCGACCGGCTCATCATCGGCAAGTTCTGCCAGATTGCGAGCGGCACGCAGTTCATCATGGGAAGCGCGAACCACCGGCTTTCGAGCGTTACGACATATCCGTTCAACGTTTTCGGCGGAAGATGGGAAGAGAACACGCCGCCGCACCTCTCGCAGCTGCCGCGCAAGGGCGACACCGTCATCGGAAACGACGTGTGGCTCGGGCGCGAGTGCCGCATCATGCCGGGCATCCACATCGGCGACGGCGCAATCATCGCGGCGTACTCGGTCGTGGCAAAGGACATCCCGCCCTACACCGTCGCAGGCGGAAACCCCTGCCGCCCCATCAAGCCGCGCTTCGACGGGGAGCTTGCGGAACTGCTCCTGCGCCTCAAGTGGTGGGACTTCGCGCCGGAACAGCTCGCCGACTTCCTGCCGGACTTGTGCAATGCGAACCTCGATCAGGTACGCGAAAAAATCCGGCGGATGCTTGAAGAGCGGGAAACGCCGGGCAAGAATCATCGTAACGCATAAGGACGCGGGGCTTTCTATTTCGGCGGCGTTCAACATCTTTGCGAAGAAAGTTGTCCGCGAGCACAGGATTCCGTTCGACATCACTAACGAAGATCCGTTCTACAGCGCGGAAAACCAGGAGAGGCTGGCGCAACGAATCGCAGACATGGAGCATGGCGTGAACTGCTCGGAACACGACCTGATAGAAGCATGAAAAAAATCTGGCATGATGCGGCACACACTACTACAGCTAGCGGTTTTCTCCGGGCGGTTCTGCTGATTCTGCCTGCGGCGGAGCGTTCTCTTCTTCGGGAAATTCCGTCCGGGCGGCGGATTCCGTTCCTGCATTCTTCCGGCGGAAAATCAGCCTGAAAATCGCGGGAAGGTTCAGCTTGACCCGTATGCCGTACTCAAGCCCCTGCCGCATGATTTCGCTGCTGAACGCGTTGCCGCCGTTGCTCAGGGGATGGCGGTAGCCGATGAACGCGTCCGCCATGACGTAGCCGAAGAAATTCTGCTTCCAGCCGACTTCGCCAAACAGCGAGATGAGCGTGTCCTTCCGCTCGCTGTCCGAAAGCCCGTCCCCCTTGTACATCAGGAAGTCCGTTCCGCACCCCGCGCCCACGTACAGCCAGTCAAGCCCGCGCCCGAACGGATAGCACAGCGCCTCCAGCTGGATGCCGACGGTCGTAACGGTCATGCCAGTGTCCGCAGGCATCATGGTCATGTGGGAAAACCCGCCCTTGACGGCAAGACGGCTGAGCAGCGCCGCCTCGTAGGAAACCCCAAGCCCCCAGCCGTTGTTCTTCAGCCCGGTTCCAAGATAGCCCAGGTCGAACGAAAGGATGCGGCGGTTGGCAGATTGTTCCGCGCCGGATGCCGACGGAGCCAGGCAGAAAAGCAGCGCCGCGATGACGGCTGAGAAAAACCGATGCGCATCTTTCCGCGGCGCCCTGCCCGGCAAAAGGAATTCCATGCGCCTTTTGTATCAGATTTTGCGGAAAAAGGAAAGCCTAGGACGCGCGACTGGAACAGAATGTATTTTTTTGCTACAGTAAGAAAATGTATGTGCCGACAGAACGGGAAAAGGCAGTTTTGGAATTTCTCAAGGAAAAGGGGCGTCCTGTTCATGAAACGGAAATTGCCGCCGCTTTGAAAACGGTTTCCGCTGCGCTCGACGGCTGCCGTGCAAAAAACTTTGCCGAAAAAGATGAGCGCGGATTTTTTCATCTGACGCAATCCGGCAGAAACGCCTTTTAGCCCGACACGCTAATACAGCGCGTTGTACTGCCCCGCAATCCGCTCCCACGTGTAGAGCCGCTTCCCGGCTTCCGCCATGGCCGCAGCGGTTTCAGGGAAACGTCCGCTTTCTTCTATTATAATACGCGCAATGTCGTCCGCCGTTTTCCAGTAGAGCGCCTTATCCTCGGTGGTGGCGCGGTTGTACACGCAGTCGAACGCAAGCACCGGCAGCGCAAGGTTCATCGCCTCCACAAGGCTGGGATTCGTTCCGCCCGCAGAATGTCCGTGAACGTACAAGGCCGCGTTCGAGCGGAGCCAGTTCACGGTATGCGGTTCGTAGACCGGCTCAAGCAGATGAAGATTCCCGAACGCAGAGAACGCTTCCTTCAGCTTTCTTCCGTAGGCTGAATTCTGCCAGTTGCCGACGGCGACAAGCTGCCTCCCGGGAAGACGGGAGAACGCCTCCAGAATCACGTGGATGTTGTTCTCAGGCTCAATGCGGCAGACGGTAACGGCATACGGCTCTTTGCAGAACGGATACGATTCATACAGGGAACCGTCGCAGACTTTTGCGGCATGGTCGCCGCCGTAGGCAATCAGCTCGACACGCTTTTTCGCCGCCGCCCGGTACTCCGACGCAACGTAGTCCGTGATTCCGCGGTTGTCGCCGATGATAACGTCGGAACAGCGCACCGCCATCCGCTCGCTGAATTTCAAAAGCCGCCGTGCAAACCAGCTCCATTTATCGCGCTTCCATTCAAGCCCGTCGATGTTCGTGATGATTTTTCCCTTGAACCGCCGCCTGATGTACGGCAGGAACAGGCAGCCAGACACGCCCAGAATCAGCATGACGTCCGCGCCGAGCGACCGCCTCATTCCGTCAAAATCGTAGAGGATGCTTTCCGCGCCGTTCGCATCGCGGTCAAGGTAGACAAGATGCGCGCCCTTGTACGACTCAAGGTGCGTCTCATATTTTTTCGCCGGGCAGAAAACCGTGTACGCAACGCCCGGCGGCGTCCAGTCCAGCAAGTTATCCACAAGCGACTCGAATCCGCCGTAGCAGGCCGGAACGCCCGCCGTGCCGATGACGGAAACGCGGATTTTTGGAGAAGAACTGACGGCATTACAAGAAAACGAATTGCTCATTTGAACGCTCCTCGCGCAAAAGTATTTTTATATGGAAAATTCCGATGAATTCGTGTATAGTTATATATGAAAGCGGAGGCAAGAATGCAAGGTACATTCACAGTCAGAAAAGACGAACTAACAATAGACTTTCTGAAAAGTCTGAAGAAAATGTTCTCTGGAAATGTCCTGGATATTACAGTCAGCGACAATTTTGACGGCTCATCGGAATCGCAAACCAAAACAGACATGGACGAAACGGAATATCTTTTGAGCAACCCGGCGAATAAGAAATTTCTGCTTGACGGAATTGCAGAAATCGAAAAAGGCAACGTCAAAAAAATCGAACTGGAAGCGTTATGATTACAATAATCGCTTTTTACAAAACTGCCTACGAAGACTACAACGTCTGGGAAGAAACTGACAAGAAAATATTCAAACGCATAAAAGAACTCATCAAAGACATTTCCCGCAATCCGTTTGAAGGAATCGGAAAACCGGAGCCGCTCAAACACGAACTTTCCGGCTACTGGTCCAGAAGAATAAATGACGAACATAGAATTGTTTACAAGATTACCGACAATATGCTGTACATTCTTTCTTGCAGGGAGCATTACAAATAAGGTTGCTTTATGGATTACGCAGCTTTTACACTTTCTGAAATTGAAGACGCAATTCTTAACCTCAACAACAAAGGGAAAGCGATTCCATGTGAACTTTCCGCGCTGATTCCGACAAAACTTGACGAGCATATACGCTTTCTTGAAGACAAACTCAATAATATGCAGAATTCCGAAACGCAGAACACCGACTGCCAGAAGAAACTCGTCCACGAACTTGAAACCTGCAAAAGCTGGAAAGCAAAACGCGAATACTACGGCTTTGATGATCCCGAAAGCAAGCACAAATATGAAAAAGCAAACGGACTTCCTGCGGAAGTATTCGAAATTATAGAGAAAGAAATTTATTTTTGCAGAAACGGGATGTAGAATCATTCTTTGCTCCGAATTTTTATTACCCGGCAGGGAACGCCCGCACAAACCGAATTATCTGGCAAATCTTTATTCACTACGCTGCCCCCCAATGCACACAAAGTCCCCAATCGTTACAGGCTTGCAGACAAGCGTGTTCATGCCGATAAAACAGTTGCTCCCGATGTGTACTTCACCGACATCATAGGAAAGTGTTGCGGGATTATAAAAATGAGTAAGAATTTTTGTTCCGCTGGTAATAGTTGTGCCGTCCCCTACAAAAATATGATCCGGATACAAATCATCAAACAGGACAGAATGCCCGATAAAGCAGTTTTTCCCGATGTGAATGCCTGTAAGGCGCAGCAGCTTTACTCGCAGTGCGCTTGTCAAAAAGAACGACTTATAGCACCATGCAAAAATAAATCGGCGCAGGAATCGGAAAAGGTTATATTGTCTTGTTGCTGTCATACAGCCTCCTCACAACATTTTTCACAGCACAAAAGTACTGCCGGACATTCTTATTTTTGAAAAGCGGTTTTCTTATGAAAGCTCAGCACTCAATTTTCTGACAGCAGAAAACCAAATTGACACATACTATTATATGTGTTACTTTATATGCAGGAGGGATGAGTGAAAAGCTATTCTTCACGGGAAGTCATAAAACTGCTCAAAGAAGACGGCTGGTACGAAGTTGACTGCACAGGCTCCCACCACCAGTTCAAGCACCCGTCAAAACCCGGAAGAACAACTGTCAAGCATCCTGACAAGGATATTCCTCCGAAAACGCTTCGCAGCATTGAGCGGCAGAGCGGACTGAAATTTGAATGAGGTGAAGCAATGAACAGCGAGCGGATTTTTTATCCAGCGGTATTTACCTACGAAGCCGGAAAAGAAATTGCTGTTGAGTTTCCAGACCTTGGCTGCGCGACTTCCGGCGTGAACGAAGATGATGCCTTTCTTTCCGCAAGGGAGCTTTTGGGCTGTGTCATATTCGGCCTTGAGCAGGACGGAGAAGCAATTCCAAAGCCTTCCCGGCTTTCCGACATCAGGACTGAATCCAATGAGCGAGCAGTCCTTGTTGATGTGTATATGCCTGCCGTCCGGCTCGCGCACGAAAACAAGTCCGTAAGCCGGACAGTAACAATCCCCTCATGGCTCAATGCGCGCGCGCTGGCGGAAAACATCAACTTCAGCCAGGCTCTTCAAGAAATCCTCTGCCGCAAGCTTGGAGTTCTAACTGAATAATCAGAAACTGATTTTCAAAAATAAAAATGTCAAAGAACGCGCCCTGTATTTCAGCAAAGCTGAAACCTAGGGTGTTATTATCAATCGGCAAAGCAAGCAAAAAAAACAACAATGCCAATGTTCGAAAACCAGTTTTTTCCGTTCGGAAATTTCAGAATGGTTGTCCATGAGGCCAAAAATTGAAACTTCACCTTAATTCTCCAAATAAATCAAAAAATCTTTTCTCATAGTGTTCCAATGTCAGGTACGAACAAAATGCATTCCTTGCCAGTTTTGAATAATCAGCAAGCAAATTCACATTATCTACAAAAAATTCTATTGCAGTTACAAATGACATATCATCATTCGGCTTTATTGTTCTGGAAAAGGTTTCATCAAGAATTTCGACTGCACCTCCGTTGTCTGTGGTTATTACCGGACGGGAAAACATCATTGCCTCAAGAACGGTAGTCGGGAAAGGGTCGGACATAAGGCTTGGAACAAGAACTACATTTGCGGATTTATACATTTCATCAATATTCTGTGAAAAATCATGTACTGAAACTAGTCCTATCAAATTTTTCGATTTTACATCATCTTGCAAACGTGCATACAATTCAGGTTTAAATGGCGGCGCACTTCCGAACAAATCGATATGAATTTTTCTTTTGTATTCTTCAGGCAATTTATGTAAGGCTGACAGCAAAAACCACTGCCCTTTCTGCGGCATAAAACGTCCCGGAAGAACAAAACGGATTTTTCCATCAGAATTGATTTTGTTTTCCAAAAAAACAGCAGCTATATCCGGGATTCCGTTATGAACAACTGGATACTTTCCAGAAAAAAACAAATTCTGTTTTACATGTTCTGAAACGCACACAACTTCATTCGCTCCTGTTTTAGCAAGAAAGGAAAAACCAAAATTCAAAAATGTATTTGAAATAATTTCATGCACATATAAAACACGTTTTCTTGAAAAATGTGCAAATAAAAGAAGCACTGTTGCCAATGTGTTGCAGAAACAGTAATCAAACTTCTTTCCTGAAAACAATCTTCTGCACTGAAAAATTTTAGACGGGAGCTTCACATAGTCAAGCAGCTTCAATTTAGAATGAACAATCGGAAGCTTCGCAAAAATTTTTATCTCTATTTTTGTAGAAATTGCTTTTATGTACTCAACAAGAACTCCATCTTTAGGAAGGAGGACAGTTATCTCATGCTTTGCATTCAGCATTTTGAGCATATACAGCATTATTTTGTCGGCACCATAAAGCTCAACAGACGGATGCACAAAAAGCAACTTCATTTAACAACGCTCCTTGATTTTTCTAGCCGGGACACCTGCATATACGCAATTCGGTTCAGTTGATTTTGTAACGACTGCACCGGCACCGATTACACAGTTATCAGCAATCTTTATATTTCCAATCACAATGGAATGAACTCCCATATTCACATTATCACCTATTACAGGAACTCCAAAATTACCAGCACCAATCACCCCCCCCGAATTACAAGATTTTTACCAATCTCAGTCTTTCCATTTATTACAACCCCTGTACAATGATGAATTACAAAACCACCACCAATTCTTGTTCTTGAAGGAATATCACAACCATTCTTTAATGAGATATATCTGTATAAAAATCGCTCCATACAATAAATTGGAAACAATACTTTTTTCGTCCGAAGAAACTGACACAATCTAAAATGAAAAACTATTTTAAATTCACGTAAAGTTAAAAACAAAAAGAAAAAATTTATTTTCTCTCTACCAAGTTCTATTCTCCATGCTTCCTTATCACTATTTAATAAATCCAAAAATTCAAAAAACTTCATTTAACACTTCCTCATTACTTAGAAAATACAGTTTGATAAGCCAGTAAACTTTCTGGTGCTGAAAAAAAGGCATACTTCAAGATATTCAGTAAATAACAACTTATAATGAACAACGAGAATATATACAGATATTTATTTTTTTTTGAAAATGTGAAATAAAAAGGAAAGATAATTACAATGGCAATGACAAAATACTCCATCAATCTGATGACCATATAAATATTTGAAAAAACATTTATAAAAAAAGTACCAAACAAAAAGATATTTGTATAAGTTTTTAATTTTACATTTGAAAAAAATATATCTCGAAATTTAAAGTTATTTATAATAAATATGATTACTAAATACAGATATCCAATAATTCCACTGCCGCTGCTTGTCGAAAGCCATTTCAAGGTTTCTGCATATTCTGCATAATGACCTGGTACAAAAGCCAATACAGAACACAAAACATTCAACAGATCTATTTTTTTTAAAATCAAACACGAGACTAATGTTACATTTACAAAAAAACGAGAAAATGTGATTTTTGCAAAAAAATACATAGGAAAGACAATAAAGGAAGATTTATGAAAAAGCATTGCAAAAAATACAATTAAAATCCATTTTATACATTTTCTTTTAACACAAAATTTATATCCCAGAAAATAATACATACAGCAATAAACTGTCTGAATTCATTAAAAGAAAAAAAAGAATAGTCCTGATGCAACAAAAACAAAAATTGACAGCAAAAATGAATTTGAATAATTTTTAATTCCAAAGAATAGAAAAAAATAAATCAAAAATCCACCAAATAAAAAAACTGTATTAGCTGGTAAATCAAAAAACGCTGAAAATGCATATAGACTTCTAAAACCGGGTTCAAAAAATTGTCCAGTTCCTCGTTGCGGTTTATTCCACAAATTGAAAACAGCATTGTTATAATATGACATATAATCAATACCGACATTATATCTAAGCCCATAAAACAGTGTAAAAAATAAAATCAACACAAATAATACCAAAATTTCGTGCGTTTTGAATTTTCTTAACCTGCCAGATAATTTTTTTGGCTTCAAAAAATATAAGAAAAAAAACTCAATAGAAAATAAAAACATATAAGCCATTGTTATCTCTTAAAAATTAGAATAAACTTTAATAGAAAGAAAAAATGTTTTTCACAAAGCAAAAAAAACAATCTTGATGAAACTAGATTTAATTTACATTTTGAAAGAGAATCAGAATTGTAAAGCATAAAATCCTCTTTTTGATGATTTTTCTGTCCTTTTAAAATCCAAATCTTTGTTCTTGATTTTTGAACATTGATATAATCTGAATATTCTAACGGAAGAAACTTTTCAATTTCCAAAATCACTTTTTTCAGTTGTTCAACCTTATTTCTATTCAGACTAAAAGTTAAAGACTTTTGATTTGTACAGTCATAGTGATAGAGCGGCTTAGGAACATGGACGACTTTCTTTGCATAGAAAAAGACTTTTGTCATTATCAGCAAATCTTCACATATATTAAGACCTTCAATCCAGCTGATTTTATGCTCCATGAAAAGAGAGTGCTTGATGAGTTTTTCATGAAGCCAGCCATGCAGGTTTCCTAAAAGCAAATTTGATAAACAATCACCATAAAATGGTATTTCACTTATCATTTCAGACTTTTCTTTTGTTTTTTTTATTAAATCACACATGACAACATCTGCATTGTCTTTTTCCGCAGCAGCATACAGTTTTTCAAGGTAATCAGGTTCTACCCAGTCATCTGAATCCACGCAGACAATATATTTTCCATGGGCTTGCAGCAACGCAGTGTTACGTGCTGCTGCAAGCCCACGATTATAATCGTGGGAGCGCAGGATAACATTTTTAGAAAAAGCAGGAAATTCGTTCAAAACATCTGCTACAACTTTCATCGAGCAGTCCGGCGAACAATCATCAACAACAATCACCTCACAGTCTGAAATAATTGTATTTGCAAACAAACTGCGCAGACATCGCGCAACATACTTCTCAATGTTGTACACGGGAATGAGGATGCTAACTTTTGGATATGAAGCATAGCTTTGTGTTTCAGACATCAGTCTACTCCGCTTCTTGAAATATATCTTCCTGTACTTTCCCGCACAGAAAATTCTCCACAAGCAACCTTATATCATGAGCAAGCGGCAAACCATTTAAAACTGCAATAGACAAATTTGGCGGAACAACGAACCAAGTGGAATATCCTCTGGAATTAGGCTCACCGCAGGAATCCCAGAACCACCTGATTCCAAGATTCGGCTTCTTATCCCATTTTAAAACAACAACAGCCCAACGCTCCTGTATATCCTTGTATAAAACCTTGTATGGACCGCCGATATTATTCTGAGGGGAATCAATTTTCAAAATTTCCTCATCATTGGCAATATCAAATTCTTCTCCGCCATTAGTTATCATCTCTTTTCTCCAGTTTTCATTTTTCTTCCAATATATTTATCTATAATGCTGAACAGTTGTTCTTATGCCAAAATACTCAAGTCGCTTTTTTATTCCAGACAAAATAACTAGAAATTTTGCAAGTCCATTCTCTCCATATTTTTTATATATTCTGTGAATTTGATTTCGCAGCTGCCTGTCATATTCATTAACCCAGCTGCCGTCAAACCAATGAATTGAGCACGTCTTGTCCGTAATATGAAGCTCGCCTGTTTCAAAATCCTTGGGGCAGAAGTATTCCGCAGGGTACACGGTAACTCCGGCGACTTCCTGAATCTCGTTCCTGCCTGAAAGCCCATGCCGCCGGAATATGCCGCTCACACGCTCCACGACGGTTGTCAGGTCCATCGAGCCGTCCTTCCGCAGGAACGAGCTTTCCTTGTATGAGTCAAGGATTTCCCGGTAGACGGGACTCGTCGCAGGGCTTACTATCCGGGATATAAAGTTTTTGTTTCCGATTTTCATGCCGCAGCAGCGTAAAAAAAAGTGCCTGAGAAAGCGCAGCGGAATCCACATAAAAAAGCTCATAGAAATTTTGTACACTCCAAATACAAATTCTTTAAAATCATTCATCGATATATACCTCTGAAAGATGCGATATCCTGTCCTCTTCTTTTGGAAGCGTCATGAAATCTCCATAACGCCACAACAGTATTTCTTTAAAATAAGCAAAGACTGGAAACAGCCTGCCTTCAAATTCAAGCTTTTCATATCCGCTTGTAAAAAAATGAGAAGGATATATATCTTTTTTCGTGATGCTGTTTACAATCGTCCCTGCAAATTCCGTAGGATTCACAGGCTGTCTGCGTTGAATAATTTTATTCTTAAAATAATCTCTTTTTATACAAAGTATTTTTTTTACTGCAAAGAAGGCAAGTCTTTTGAGCAATAATTTTGCAGATACGCCGTTTTTTTTGTCATTATCAAAATAGCTGAATAAAAAATCCGCATAAATACGAAGTCTTTTTCTTTCCCGCTCAGCTTCTTTCTGTGTATTTCCGCAAAAATCAACTGGAAAAATATCAATCCATATTCCCAAATCAGTGTCTTTTTTATTTTCAACAGCTTTCGTCTTCACATCGATAATTTTTACAAAGGGATACGGCATATCGGAATCAAACGGACTCATTATTTTATACCGCCCGGCAACTAATTCATCTGATTCCGCACATTTTACTAATTTTTCATACTCCTCACGAAGCATAAACAAATCAATATCATCATCCCAAGGAATAAAGCCTTTGTGCCGCACAGCACCAAGCAAGGAACCTGCACCAAGAGAATAATGAAGATTTTTGTCCACACAAAATGCATCAAATGCAATCAAAATTTGCAGTTCAAGCTGATGGATTTCATCAATTGATTCTATTTTTTTCATAATGCTACCTGCTGAATTCATCTCTAAACTTCATGCAATAGAAGAACCTGATTGCAAGCAGCACAAATTCCGCAATACTTCGCAAAACCACAATGCACACAAGCGAGAATCTTCTAAAAAAGACTAACACCGCAAGCCCCATGATTTGGAAAATCATTGAAAACACGGTTGATATTGTAACTTCACGAACCTTTCCTATTGCACCTAACGCCGGCCAGCCCAAAACCATTCCCGGAAATGAAAAGAACAAGACTGGTATAAGCAGCCGAAATACGGGAGCTGCCATTACATATTGGCTTCCACCAACTATTTTCATTCCAAATTCAGCAAGAAGCCATGCAACTGCACAGCCTATAAATACAACCGGCTGAAAGATGCAAAGAATTTTCTTGATTGCAGAAATCCTTTTTGTCCGCAGCATTTCCGGATAAATCGCATCAGTTATTGGAGAATATAAAATCTGAACTGCTCCAATAATCTGCAATGACACGGACCAAAATGCGATGTCCGTCTTTGCAAGAAAAATTCCTGCAACAATAGTGTTAAGGGCATTAAATGACTGAGCCGCAACGCTTGACAAAAAATACAGAAATGATTCGTGAACTTTTTTAAGAATGTCCGAAAAAGCAGAAATCCGCAAATTGATATGCTCTTTTTTAAGATTTGCAAATACTAAAAAAACGGCCAGCAAAGAAGAAAAACTGTCAATCAAAGGAATTTTTATAATGTCTGAATCTTTTTTTATGATGAAAAAAATCAGCACAGTAGAAATGCTTTTCATCACAAGATACCGGATTGTTATGACGTGCATTTTTTCCAGTCCGCGAAATACAAAGTCAAACAAAAAAATTGATAAAAAAACAGGCAAAAACGATAGGACAGCAAAAAGCCGGCAATCCCGTAAAATGGGAAGCACAAGCAAAAGAACACCAAGCAGCAGAAATGCAGCTGTTGATATCAGAAGCCTTGCCGCAAATATATTTCCAACGGTTTTATTTAATTCCGCTTTATCATCGAGAGATGCCACAATATCCTTTGTACTGGAAAGTATAAATCCAAAATCAACAAGAACCTGCATATATCCTATTACGGATTTTACATAGGCAACTGTACCATAAGCATCTGTAGAAAGAACTCTGGTAAGATATGGAAGCGAGACAAACGGCAGAATAAGCTTCGTTATATTCAAAAGCAGCAGCATAGTCGCATTTTCGAGGAATTTTGAATGAAAAAGGGACAATTGGCATTTCATATTTTCACTGTAAATAAGTTCTTAAAATATTCCACATCTTCAGGAAATGTTATTTTCACATTGCGCTCAGTCCCTCTTGAGCAATACACAGGATAGCCAGCGTCAGCATATAAACAAAATGCTGACGGACTGTTTGAAGCTAGAATTTTAGTATGATCAGAAAAAAGCTCCCGCAAAATTTTTAACTGAAAGGTTTGCGGAGTCATGATTCTCTTTAAACAATCTCGCTGTACAATTTTTTCAGAACGCAATCCATCTTTTGAAAACACTAAAGTCTCAACACAGTCAACTGAACAGACAGCACAACCATATTTTTGTGCTGTCTGTATATTTTGCCTTATTGATTCTGCATCAATAAATGGACGGGCGGCATCATGGATTAAAACAAAATCACTTCCGTCATAGGAGTTCATAGCCGAAATACCATTATATACAGAATCCAAGCCTGTAATTCCTCCCTTGCATATATGAACGTTTTGATATTTGAAGCAATTTATATAGTGCTTCATTTTGGGAATCCAAGAATCCAGACAGACAACAAAAATCTCATATATTTCGGAAATTTCAAGAAATTTTTCAATCGTATAACAAACAACAGGCTTTTTATTCACCTCAATGAACTGCTTAGGTATATTCTCCCCAGTACGGCTTCCAATTCCGCCTGCAAGGATTAAAGCTCTATTTTTCATTTATAAATCCATTCCCTAAATAAAGAATTTTCCCTAGCCACACAGCAACAGCCGAAAACAACCTGCCAACACGGAATCCATCCTCCAAAAATCAAGTATGCTTCTCCCCGGAACCAGATTGTTCCCCACCCGCGCCCTAGACTCCGTTTCCCGAAGGAACGCACTGTATGACGAACAGGGAAATTTATTCTGTCTCTACAGTACAGACATTCCTGTTCATTGGAACAGACATCGCCGCGCACTCCCCGGGAGTTGCATCGCAAGCAGTACGGCGCATCAGCCGCAGTTACTGCGGCAGCACTGACGTAATTACTACGACAACACTAACGCAGCTATTACGACAGCTATGACACAGCTATTGCGGCACCTCCGCCATGCATACCGAACGCTGTACGGTGTACATTGCCCGATATGTGCCTCACGCACGTGCAGCCTCCGCCGTCTCATACCCGAGTTTCTCCGCGCCAATCACTTCATCGCACACATCGCTGATGAACACGCCGCGCCTGCCGTCCGTTATGCTCCGCAGCTTTCCGCTCCAGTCCGCTTCCGGCGCGCCCCAC